>CAVUNW010000013.1:0-43762 GCA_963742865.1 uncultured Actinomycetes bacterium | reverse complement strand
ACCGGCCAGCAGGGCGCTGACCGCCCCGGCGACCTGCACGCGCGCGGCGGTGAGCACGATCAGGTAGTCGCATACCCGCTCCAGGTCGGCAACCAGGTGGGAGGACAGGACGACGCTCATCTGGTGCTCTGCGGTGGCGTCCATCAGGTCCCTGCAGGAAATTCCCGGCGGGCCAGCGGGTCGAGGCTGGCGACCGGCTCGTCCAGGATCAGCAGCTCGGGCCGCTTGGCGATGGCCAGGGTCAGCGCCAGCTGGGCGCGCTGCCCGCCGGACAGCTTCCCGGCCTTCTGCGCCGGGTCCAGGCCGAGCTTCCCGATCCGGTTCCTGGCGATCTGGCGTCCCAGCCGGGGTTCAGGTGCGCGCCCAGCCGCAGGTGGTCGGCGACGGACAGCGCCGCGTACAGCGGGGTGTCCTGGGCGACGAACCCGACCCGGGCCAGCTGCGCCCGGGTCGCGGCGGGCTGGCCGCCGGCCACCTCGATCGTGCCTGCCGTCGGCGCCAGCAGGCCGGTGGCCAGGTGCAGCAGGGTGGTCTTCCCGGCCCCGTTCGGGCCGACCAGCCCGGCCACGCGCCCGGCCGGGACGGACAGCGTGCAGTCGGTCAGCGCCCAGCGGTTCCGGTACCGCTTGCCCAGCCCGCGGGCTTCGATGACGGCGGCATATTCTCCCTTGAGTCGTTGACTTGGCTTCCACGGTGCCGTCGACAGCGGCGGATTACGTCAGGCCACGGGACAGACCCCGGCACGGCCGGCTGGCCCCAGGTACACACGCCGCGTCGGTCCCTGGTACGACGCGGACGGCGGCCTGCGGAGTTACCGTCAGGGCATGGATCCGCTCCGGCCGCCGATGCGAGGCAACTGCGGCCCGCGCACTGGCTCGCGCTGGACTACGCGCTCACGGCCCTGCTGGCCCTGGTCTACGGGGTCGCGTTCCGGGAGCCGGCTGACCTGCGCGGCATCCCGCACTGGGCCGCCGCCGTGATCGTCGCGCGTCGCGGTGCTTCCCGCGGCGTCCGGCGGCGCTGGCCGCGTACCGTGCTGGCGCTGGTCGTGGCCAGGGGCGGTGGCCACGGCGCTCAGCTCTCCCCGCGCCGGCGCTGGCCGTGGCGTTCGTGATGTACCTGATCCCGCTGCGGTTCCCCCGGCGGGACGCGCTGCGGCTGCTCGCCGGCGCGCTGGCTGGTGCTGGCCGCCGGGCTCGCCGTTTTCGCCACCGTCCGGCACGGCGTCTACGGAACGGGCGGGCGCGGGCCACGCCGCCGGCCTGCTGCTGGAGGGCGCGGCTGCTGGTCTCGGTCGCCTGGATGATCGGCTACTGCGGTGCGGCAGCAGCGCGCGTACGCGGCCGGCCAGCAGGAGCAGGCGGAGCAGCGGGCGCGTGAGCAGCTGGCCGAGGCCCGCCGCGCCAGAAGCGAGGAACGGCTGCAGATCGCCCGCGAGCTGCACGACGTGGTGGCGCACACGATGAGCGTGATCGCGGTTCAGGCGGGGGTGGCCAACTACGTGGTGGGGACCCACCCGGAGGAGGCGGCCCGCGCGCTGTCGTCCATCGAGCAGACCAGCCGCGGCGCGCTGCGCGAGATGCGCGCACTGCTCGGCGTGCTCCGGGCCGACGGCGCACCCAGCCGGCCCGCGAGAGCAGACGGCGGGGCCCGCGACCCGGCGCCTGGTTCCCGCCCCCGGACTGGCGGACCTGGACAGCCTGGCCGGGCGGGCCGCCGAGGCCGGTGTCCGGGTGGATCTGGAGGTCCGCGGCGAGCGGCCCGTGCTTTCCGCCGGGCTGGACCTCGCCGCTTACCGGGTCATCCAGGAGGCGGTCACCAACGTGATCAAGCACGCGGCCACGGACAGTTGCCGGGTGACGGTCGCCTACCGCCAGGACGCCGCTGACCGTGGAGATAACCGACGACGGCCACGGGGCGGCCTGGAACGGCGACGGCACGAGTGCCCCGCGGCCGGCCACGGCATCGCCGGAATGCGCGAGCGGGTCGCCATGTACGGCGGGACAGTTCCGGCGCCGCGCCCGCGCCCGGAACGCGGCTTCCGGGTCACCGCCCGGTTTCCGCTGGCGGGTGCCGCAGCGTGACGATCCGCGTGCTGGTCGCCGACGACCAGGCCCTGGTCCGCGGCAGCTTCCGTATCCTCGTGGACACCGCACCCGACCTGACGCCGGTCGGCGAGGCGGCGACCGGTACCGAAGCCGTGGCGCTCGCCCAGCGCGAGAAACCGGACGTCGTCCTGATGGACATCCGGATGCCCGGCATGGACGGCATCGAAGCGACCGCGCAGATCACCGCGGCCCCGGAGACCGCGGCGGTCCGGGTGCTGATCCTGACCACCTTCGACCTCGACGAGTACGTCTTCGCCGCGCTGCGCGCGGGCGCCAGCGGCTTCCTGCTCAAGGACACCCCGCCGGCCGACCTGCTGGCCGGGATCCGGGTGGTCGCGGCGGGCGACGCGCTGCTCGCCCCGCGGGTTCACCCGCCGGCTCATCGCCGAGTTCACCCGCCCCCGGAGCCCCGGCCGCGCCCGGTGGCCGTCCTGGATGAGATCACCGAACGAGAGCGTGACGTCCTGACCCTGATCGGGCTCGGCCTGTCCAACACCGAGATCGCTTCCCGCCTGCACGTCAGCCTCTCCACCGCCAAGACCCACGTCGGCCGGCTGCTCATGAAGCTGGGCGCGCGGGACCGGGCCCAGCTGGTCATCGCCGCCTACGACACGGGCCTGGTGGGGGCGCCGGAAGCCCGGGACCGCGGCTAGCTCTGGGCGAGGGCGGGGTAACCGGCCGGCACGGCGCCGATGACCGCGAGGCACTCCACGAAGAAGTAGATCGACTTGAAGAACTCGAGCAGATCGCCATCCTCGAGCATGATCTTGCGGTACATGACCGTGCGCTGCGCGTCGTAGCCCTCGTGCAGCGCCACCCAATTCGCGTAGTCCATACCGAGCACGTAGGTGGCCTCGAGCGGGTCGTCCGGCCCGATGACCCGGCAGCGGGTGACCGTGCCACCGCCCCATTGAACGAACAGGTAAGCCGGGCCCGCGCCGTGCTCTCCCGGCAGGTCACGGCACCCCAGCGCCCACGATGCCGGGTACATCCCCTTGATCAGCTCGAAGAAGTCCCAGTACATGGGCAGCTTGCCGGCGCGGGCTTCCTCCGACGGGCCGGCGGTCAGCGCGTCGCGGACGGCGCCGGCCCACTCCTTACTGAAGAACGTCGGCTCGGCCACGGCTCACCCGCCCGCCAGGACCGGCTGCACCCGCTGGAGCAGGTCCTCAAGATCGGGCGCGAGATCGATGCCGACGTCGTTCAGCTTGCGCCGCAGTTGCTGGAAGAACAGCATCCGCACCTCGTCCTCGGTCCAGCCCAGCGGCTCGTAGTAGATCTGCCGGCTGTTCACGCCGGACAGCGACAGGATCGTCCGCAGCGTGCCGTGGATCTCCTTGATCATCGACGGGTCCGAGCGCACCGCCTGCTGCAGGTAGCGCATGCCGCCCTGGACGTGCCGCGACTCGTCCCGGCAGGTCGCCGTGAAGCCGGTGTAGTAGGCCGGAAGGAAGCCGCGCCAGCGGGCGTAGGACAGCGTTACCTTCATGACCGACAGCGCGAGGACGCCTTCGATCCACAGGAAGTAGTTAGTGCCGTAACGCACGCGGGCCCGCTCGTCGTACGGATTCCGCCGCACCTCATCAGCCTGGTAGGCGAGCAGCCCGAACGGCCCGACGAACGTCTCCGACACCCAGGGGAAGGATGCGTCGAGAACGTCCATGATGTCGTCGCCCGGGAGGCCGACAACCTCCCGGTAGAACCGGTCGAAGAAGACCGTGTGCCGCGCCTCGTCCTCGATCTGCGCGGCGATGTGGAGCTTCTCCTCCTCGCTGGCGCCGATCATGAACACGGGCAGCTCGATCTCGACCTGCCGCTCACCGTGGTGGAAGCCGGACGCGACGGCAATGAACGACTGCCGCTCATCCTCGGTCATCTTCTCGTCCCAGTCGGCCTTGTCCTGGGTGAAGTCGAGATCGTAGACGTCCCATCGCTGCTTCAGGTACCGGCGATAGAGCGTGGTGAAGTCCGGCAGCGACTTCAGGTCCCTATGGACGTACTCGATCACGTCGTCAATGTCGACGTTGCAGCACTCCCGAAAGGTCGGATTCCTCGATCTCGCGCACCTGCTCGCTGCTCAGCGCGCGAGGGCCTTCGTGGAGAACCGCCGTGGGGCTCTTGCGCTGAGTCATCGGGGCGAACCTCCAGAATCAAATACCAGAACGCGATTCTGAATCATCAGACCCGCTCTCCGCCGGCGGTGTCAAGACCGGGGCTCGGCCATGGGCCCGTTACCTGCCGAGATCTTCTATGTGCGGGAGCGTGCAAAAAGCGTAATCTTGGGAAGCTGCTCCGGACCCCGGCAGCTGCGCCCGCGTACCGCGGGAGCGGCGAAGGATCCGGAGTTTTTCACGTTCGGGCTGCACGAAGAGATGGAGGCGCCGGTGACGGCCATAGGCTCGCCCCCCGCAGGTCTGCTTTACGACGCCCGGCGCCGTGTCTACTACGCCAAGCCGGTCCTCCGTGGCTGGCTGCACTTGTTCTGGTTTGCGGCGTCGCTGGTGCTCGGCCCGCTGCTGCTGGCCCACGCACATGGAGCCTTGCCCATCACGGCGGTCGCCGTCTACTCGGTGAGCGTGAGCGCACTGTTCGGGTTCAGCGCGCTGTACCACCGCGGCACCTGGACTGATGCCTGCAGGCAGCGCCTGCAGCGCCTGGACCACGCGATGATCTTCTTCCTCATCGCGGGCACGGCAACTCCCGTTTTCCTGCTCACCGCACCGGGGACCTACGGGCTGGTCTGCCTGGCCGTGATGTGGACACTGACCCTCGGCGCGGCTGCGATCCACCTGACGTGGATGAGCGCACCGGAGCTTCTGGTCGGTGCGACGTTCGTTGGGCTGGGCTGCGCCGCCGGCCTTGCGCTGCCGTGGGTATGGATCCATGCCGGCGCCGCTCCCGCGGCGCTGATGCTCGCTGGTGGCGTGCTCTACATCGCCGGAGCGTTCTCATATCATCGCCGCTGGCTTGACTCGTACCCGTCGGTGTTCGGCTACCACGAGGTCTTTCATGTCTACGTCTGCGCCGCCGCGGCCTGCCAATACGTCGCGATAGTGCTGTTCACCAACTAAGGCAATGCCCTGCGTCCCGGGCGCGCCGCGCCAGGTACAGCCGCGACGCCTCGTGGTCTGGCAGCCTGCGGCCAGCACCACGAGGCGTGGTCTTTGCTGCGGTTATTCGGAAGGGCTGGCTGAGCGGCCAGGCGCGGCGGCAGTAAGGCCGTTTTTGCTGGGTCGCTGGCCGCTGGTGTGGGTTGCCGGCACTGGTGCGGTGTCCGGGTCCGGTGCGGTGTCCGGGTCCGGTGCGTGGGCGGGCTGGCCGGCGAGGATGTCGGTGGCTGAGGGAGTGCGGCGGGCATGGACCAGGCCGAGGCCGCTGAGGATGAGCATGACGGTGGCGGCGATGAACGCGGCGATGGCGGCGATTCCGGCGATCCGTCCTCGATCGCCACGACCGATTTGACCGCGTCGGTGACCCGGTAGTAGGCGACCGCGGAGACGTCCACGCTGACGTTGTCGCGGGTGATGATGCCCTGGGACTGGATCGGCATGGTCACGATCCGCAGCGAGATCCGGCGCAGAACGTCGGCGAACGGGATGATCAGCCGGAGCCCCGGCGCCCGCGGGCCCTGCACCCGGCCGAACCGGAACAGCACGCCCTGCTCATACTGCTTGACGATCCGCACCGCCATCGCCAGCCCCAGCAGCAACAGCAGGGCAACGACGATCACGACAATAATCAGGACTTGCATCATGAGCCTCTACTAAGTGGGGCAGGCCGGATTGCAGGCCCAGCCATTTCAGTGCCCGCTTACCTGCATTACCGTGGTATGCCGGCGGCACAGGCGAAATAATTGCCAAGGGCATAAAAAAAAATCCAGACCCTGCCGTGTCACCGCGAATTCCGCGGGTGCACCTGCCAAGGTCTGGAGCAACATTTTCTACAGTACGCGCATTTCCCTAGTATGGGAAATTCCGCGGTAATACGGTGCCATAGCCCCCGGGCCGCCCTGCGGCCGGCCTGCTCATGCCGGCATCCGGTCCACGGAACCCGCGCGGGCACCTTCTGCCACCACGGCACGCCTCGGGCTATCGACGGGGTAGCCTCGCCGCCGATTACGGCATTTCCGGAGAGGACAGGAGTCGGCATTCGGCGTAGTGTCGGCCGGAGAAAGCTGGCGAACCAGCCGCCGGGTCAGGACCACGCCTTGCTGCCGCAGCAGGAAGGCGCACCCATGTTCAGCACGGATCTGGGTACTTGTGAATGCGGCGGCCGGGCTGTCGTGATGCTGCACGGGGAGCTTGACGTCATGGACGCCGCGAGTGCCGCGGTCGCGATTTCTGCTATCGCGCAGCTCATCAATGTCCTGTCCGTCCATGCCTGCGTAGAAGACATGGCGAGCACCGCGCGACAGTTCCTGGCAGCCGACGCATGGGCCGCTCGCGGTCGGCCATTATGACGGCCTGTGGTGACGGAGCCGGGAGAGTTTGAGGATGGCGGGCGAACGGACGGCCAGGGTATGGGCGCGGATCGCCGCCGCCCATGAGGGCGATGGCCCGGTGTCTGTTTCGGCGCTGTGCCGGGCCGCGGTCCGGTGGCTCGGGGTTGACGGCGCGGGCGTGACACTGACGAGCGGCCTGGTGGCGCACGAGCCGCTGTTTGCCTCGGATGCGCTGAGCGCCCGGCTGGAGGAGCTGCAGTTCACGACGGGTGAGGGGCCGGGTGCCGAGGACTTCGCCTTCGGGTCGCCGATGCTGATCCCGGACCTGGATTCGGCGGCGGCACGGTGGCCCGGTTTTTCGTCGGCGGCGGTGGCAGCTGGGGCCCGGGCCATGTTCGCGTTTCCGCTGCAGGCCGGGGCCATCCGGGTGGGCGTTCTCTCGTTGTACCGGGCGCAGGCCGGTCCGCTGACACCCGCCGAACTGGCCGACGTGCTGGTGTTCGCCGACATCGCGCTGCACATGGTGCTGGATTTCGCGGCCGGCATCACCGGGTCGCCGGAATACCGGCCGCTGGAGGGCCTGTCGGACAAGCGCGCTGAGGTCTACCAGGCGATCGGGATGATCTCCGTTCAGCTGGAAATAGAGCTGGAGGAGGCATTCGTGCGGCTGCGGGCGCACGCCTTCGCCAGCGGCGCAGCACTTGGCGATACCGCCAGCGATGTGGTGAATCGGAAGCTGCGCCTGGATCCCGATCCGCATGCCGGGTCACCAGCATGAAGGGGCCTGGCAGGCCGGTGCGGGCGGGCGGATCTGATAACGGGTCTACTGTGACAGGTATGGCGACGACCGTGGATGAACGCTTGGCCCAGGTGTTCGTCGAGCTGGCGGACACGCTGGTAGCCGGCTTTGACCTGATGGAGTTTCTGCATACGCTCACCGAGCGGTGCGTGGAGCTCCTGGGGGTGGACGCGGCGGGTCTGCTGCTGGCCGATAGCGGAGGAACGCTGCGACTGGTCGCGGCGTCGACCGAGCAGGCCAGGGTGGTGGAGTTGTTCCAGATCCAGAATGACGAGGGCCCGTGCCTGGACTGCTACCGCACGGGCCAGGTCGTTATCGTCAGCGACATCCGGGCGGACCAGGCGACGGCGCACTGGCCACAGTTCGCCGCTGCCGCCGGCGAGATGGGGTTTGCCGGGGTCCACGCCATCCCCATGCGGCTGCGTGATCAGGTCATCGGGACGCTCAACTTGTTCTCCGCCGCCCCCGGCGGCCTGAATCCGGCGGTCGCGGTTGCCGCCCGGGCGCTGGTTGATGTGGCCACGATCGGGATACTGCAAGAACGCGCGGTCCACCAGCAGGAGATCGTCGCCGGGCAGTTGCAGGTCGCGCTGAACAGCCGCGTCATGATCGAGCAGGCTAAGGGAATCCTCGCCGAGCGGCTCCGGACCACCCCCGACGACGCCTTCATCATCCTGCGCCGCTACGCCCGTGACCACAACCACCCGCTGACCCAGCTGGCCAGCGAGGTCATCCGCGGGACCGCCGGCATCATCGGCGACAACCACGCCTAGGCCAGGCCCGCGCCGCCCCTGCCTCGCGGCTCGTCCTGGCCGTGATCAGCGCCCGTCCACAACGGCTGCCGTGCGCTCTCGCGAGCGAAATGACATGGGCTCTACACCCCCGAATGTGGAGTCCGCTGCATGACAGCGGGTGCCTGTGACCGTCGGCTATCGGATGGTTGTGACGTTCGCTGTGGCGGGTTGCTGATGAGTGCAGGTGCGTGCCGCCACACGAGGCAGGCGAGAGCGCCGAGGGGGATGGGCGGCAGGTAGGTGACGGCCCGGTACAGCAGGACCGCGGCCGTTACCTGGGCGCTGACTACGTGGCCGGCGCCGGCAGCCAGGGTGCCTACCAGGCCGAGTTCGGTGATCCCGAGGCCGCCGGGGGTGAGAGGCAGGGCGGTGAGCAGCCGGATGAACGCGAACGCGGCCAGGGAGGTCTGCCAGGGCACCTGGGCCTGGGACACGCCGGTGGCGCGCAGGCACGCCAGCAGGACGAGCCACAAGGTGAGGTAGCTGGCTACGGTGGCGGCGGTAATCCGCCAGCCCCGAGCCGTGAGCAGGGCGCCGGCTCGGTCGCGGAAGCCCGACAGTGACCCGGCGACGTCGGTGGGCGGTGGCGGGCGGGCCAGCCGGCTGGCGATGACCAGAGGGCGCTGCAGCGCGCGGCCCGCGCGTAGCGCGAAAGCCCGCTTGTGCAGGAGGAGGCCGAGCCCGCAGGCCATGGCGGCGAGCAACGCCACGCCCACGGCCGCGGCCGTGATCAGCGCGGCGCCGGGCCGGGTATCCGTGGCCATCACCAGCAGGGCGAGCACGGGCAGGCCCAGCAGGGCAAAGACGTTCCAGATACCGGTCACCAGGGTGTAGAGAACGTAGTTGGCGGCGCTGAGGCCCCAGCTGGAGAGCATGGCCCAGCTGACGCCCATAGCCAGGGCGCCCCCAGCGGGCAGGGTGTTAGCGACCGCGTTCGAGCCCAGGCTCACCGCGGCCGCCTGGCGCAGCTGGATCCACGGCAGTACCGCGCGGATCGTGATCCAGTAAGCGACCATGCTGGCGGTGGCTGCGGTGGCGACCAGCAGGGCGTACGGCCAGGTCATCGCCTGCACGCTGGCCCACACGCTGCGGTATGACGCGATATGGGGCAGGGCGAACCCGAACGCGGCCGCGATGAGGATGGCCGACATCGCGGGCCGGAGGACCTTGCGGGCGGTCCGGGACCGGGCGGTGGCGACTGCGGGCTGAGGCCGCGGGCGGCCCAGGTCAGCGTCCGGCACGCTGGAGGGCGGGCGGGGGCTGGTCTTGGCCAGCGAGGCGGCGGCGGGCGGCAAGGCGGGCCGGGTCGGGCCAGTGCACGGCGGAGACCCAGCCGAGGCGTTCGAAGATGCGGATAACGGCGGCGGAGATGTCGACCTGACGGGGGCCAGTTCCATGCCGCGCGCACGCAGGGTCGGCGTGATGGCCGTTGTGCCAGCTTTCGCCGAACGAGATCAGCGCCAGCGGCCACAGGTTGGTGGCGCGGTCGTAGCGGCGGGTGGTGTAGGGGCGGGCGCCGATGAGGTGGCACAGCGAGTTGACCGACCAGGTGACGTGCTGCAGCAGGGCAACGCGGGCCAGCCCGGCCCACAGCAGGGCGGCCAGCGCGGCCCGCCAGGTGCCGCCGATCAACCAGCCTGCGGCCGCCGGCAGCGCCAGCGAGGCGGCGCACAGGGCGGGAAACGCGGCCGAGACGGCCCGCATCGCGGAGTCGGTCATCAGGTCGGGGGCATAGCGGGACGCCGGAGTCGGATCGTCGCGCAGCAGCCAGCCCACGTGGGCATGGGCGACGCCGCGGAGCTGCCCACCCAGGCTGGTGCCGTACCGGTAGGGGGAGTGCGGGTCGCCGGGCCGGTCGGTGAAAGCGTGGTGGCGGCGGTGGATAGCGACCCAGCCGATCACGTCGCCCTGGAAGCTCATCGACCCCGCTACGGCCAGCGCCGTCCGGAGCGGGCGGGCCGCCGTGAAGGCACGGTGGGTCAGCAGCCGGTGGAACCCGACGGTCACGCCCAGCCCGGTGACCACATAGAAACCAGCCGCCAGCAGGAGGGTGGCCAGACCCAGGCCGTGGCCCCACGCCAGCCACACGGCCGCGGCCAGGCCGCCGAACGGCATGATCACGAGCGCGGCCGTCACCCCGGCGCGGGCGCGGCCCCCGGCAGTGGCGGGCGGATCGCCGCCGGGGAACGGTGTCGTGCCGTCATAGGGCGCGGGGGGGTGAGCGGGCACGACGGGTGTCAGCTGAGCAGTCATGTTGGTGGTTCCTCTCCGGTTGCTGCCAGGTAACGAAGCGAGCCGGAGCTGCGGGGCGGGGCAGTACCGCCACGAGATGCCAGGACTATAGGGACCAGGACATACATGGCTTCGCGCCTGCGGCCGGGCGGAATCCGGTGCTGCCCCGGCCGGGATCGGGAAGATGATCACCGGCCGCCCATCCACACGGCCGGACCGGGCCGTTCACCGGTGTGCCCAGCCGGGGCGCCGCGGCGAGCGCGGCCGGCGTTACCCCGCCTGGTGAGCAGGTGGAAGGCGAGCAGCAGGATCGCCGCGCCGGCGATGGCGGTGAGCCAGGTGGAAAGGTTGAAGAACCCATTCAGGGTGTGGACGTGGAACAGATGGATGGCCAGCCAGCCGCCCAGCAGCGCCCCGGCGATGCCGATCACGCAGGTAATGATGAGACCCTGGGATCGTTTTCCCGGGATCAGCAGGTTGGCGAATAGGCCTGCGACCAGGCCGAGAACGACCCATGCGATGATGCCCATGACCGACTCCTCAGTCAGTGGAGAATTGACGTGCGGGTAGCCGGTCCTGCGCGACTGGTCGCGTTGGGAGAAATCATTCCCCGCGGGCTCTTGCCCTTTCTGGGCCGTTACGCTTGCCGACGCCGGCCCGGACATAAAAAAAACTCCGTCCTGCGCCGCTCCCGCTACGTTCACGGGGGCAGCTGCCAGGGTCCGGAGCAAACCTCACGTTACGCCCAACGCAGCATCCGTGTCCATCGGCCCGGCCAGCCAGAAATAACTGCCAAACGGGCGGACCGCGCTCACCGCCGGAAATACGGGCCCTTGGGCCCGTGAGGTCAGAGCCCTTAAGTTAAGCTTACATGGGTGTAAGATCGTCGGCGTGGCGAGGCGCGGGCAGCAGGTCGTAGCCGGGGACCGGCTGGCGGACCGGATCGGGATCGGCGTGCTGGCGAAGGTGTTCCCTCCCGAGCTGGTCGACCGGGTTGTCGACGAGGCGGGCGTGCGGGAGCAGCGTACGCGCGCCCTGCCGGCGCGGGTGGTGGTGTATTACCTGCTGGCGATGGTGCTGTTCTTCCAGTCCGGTTACGGCGAGGTCTGGAACAGGCTGGTCGCGGGCCTGGACTGGGCGAGGCGGTTCCGGGTGCGGGCGGAGCTGGGGATGCAGCCGAGCCCGGCGGCGGTCACCCTGGCGCGGCAGCGGCTGGGCTGGCAGGTGATGGCCGCGCTGCTAGAGGAGGTGGCCGGGCCGCTGGCCGGGAGGAGCAGGACCGCGCGTTCGTGTCGGGGATGCGGCTGGCGGCGGTGGACGGGATGTGCCTGGATGTGCCGGCCACCCCGGAGAACGGGGCGGAGTTCGGCTACCCGGGCAACGACGCGGGGCCGGGCCCGTTCCCGCAGATCCGTGTCGTGGGCCTCGGGGAATGCGGGACCCGGGCGGTGCTGGGCGCGGCCACCTCGCCGCTGGCCACCGGGGAGCAGCCGCTGACCCGCCAGCTGCTGGGCCAGCTCGCCCCCGGGGACCTGCTGCTGGCCGACCGGAATTTCCTGGGCCACGGGCTGCTCGCCGACGTGCTCGCGGCCGGGGTGCACGTGCTGTGGCGGGCGAAAAGCGACGTGGACCTGCCCGTGCTCGAGGTGCTGCCGGACGGCACGTGGCTGTCGCGGATCGCCGACCCCGCCGCCTCCCGGCGGATGCGCCGCAAGGGCGCCCTCCGGCAGTGACATTCCCGGCATCACCGTCCGCGTCATCGAGTACTCGGTGACCTCCGAGGACGGCAGCCAGATCTCGGAGACCTTCACCCTGGTCACCGACCTGCTCGATCCCGCGCTGCTGACCCCGGCGCAGGCGGCCGCCGCCTATGCATCCCGCTGGCAGCTGGAGACCTGCTTTGATGAGCTGGAGACCTCGATCCGGGGTGGCGCGGCCGTGGTGCTGCGCTCGAAGTCCCCGCCGATGATCCGCCAGGAGATCTACGCCATGCTGTGCTGCTACCAGGCGATCCGCACCCTGATCAGCCACGCCGCCGGCGACGCCGGGACCGGCCCCGCCCGGATCTCCTTCACCCGCGCCCGCGACGGATCCGCAGCCGCATCAGCGACTCCGGATGCTTTTCCCCCTGACAGCCTCGAAGACCTCGCTGCCGACCTGGCCTTCGAGATCACCTTCGCCCGCCACCTCGTGCCCCGGCGGCCCGGCCGCCGCTACGAGCGCAAGACCAAGCGCCCCGGGGGCCGCTACAAGACCCGTAAACCCGGCGAGACCACCCGGCTGACCCCGCTGACCAGGGTCGTCTTCTGGCTAATGCCCGTTCCGAACTTAACTTAACGCCATTGGGTCAGAGCCCCGGCCTGTTCCAGGAGCCAGCACGCCCGCCGACCCGCCGACGCCAGGGAACCCGAGGCAGGTATCGCCGGGCATTTCGTCGGGGATGGCGGACCTGCCGGCCGGATTGTTGCCGAAGAAGACGAGGGCCGGGAGCTATTTCTCTAAATCCCCGGCGTTTTCGCTAGGACTGGGTCTGCGGTGCCTGGCCGGTCATGATGTAGCCGCTACCGAGCGCTACCTCACGGACGCGGACGCCCTCGGTCAGCTGCTCCAGATGACTCCACGGCCGGCCGAACCCCTCGAAGCTGCGCACATACGGGGCGTGGAGCATCCTGGCCTGCAGGTTCACGGCCACCAAGACCGGCGGGGCCCACTTGCCGCCGCCTGCGGCCACCCACGCGCCGGGACGGAGCGCGGCCATGATGTTCCGTACCGCAACGGGGGACCGCAGGATGTCGTGGACAGCGCAGAAGAGAGCGGCGTCGGCGGTTACCGGGACCTGCGCATCCTCGGCTGCGGATTGCACGACTGTGACGTTACGCCAGCCTTCGCGCGCGATGTGCTCGCGCGCCACCGCCGCCATTTCGGGCGACTCCTCGATGCCGACGACGCGGCCATCGGGGCCCACCTTCTCCCGGAGAAAGCCGGAGCACAACCCTGTGCCGCATCCCACGTCGAGAACTACCTGCCCGCGGCGGACCGGGAGCGCCTCGACGATTTCCCGGCGGTAGCGCTGGAATGCGCTGGTCTTGTGATTGTAGGAGCGGGCATCGTCGCTGTAGGCCGGCTGCCGCCCGGCGTGGCGGCCCGGCGGGTGCACGGGCAGCGCGGAATTCGGTGGTTTATTCATGGCTCTTCGCCCGCCTTTCGGGGGCGGCACCTCCTCAGGTGCTTTCGGCGTGCAAAATTCCGGTCAGCCAAGATTGTACGAGGCACAGCAAACTCTGCCGCCGGAATTGCGTTCCGGGCCACCCAAGGCGTATAAGCCAGTCACAGCAGCCCTGGATTCGTCTCCGAAATCCAGTAACTAACATTCATTAAATTGGCTGAGATGCGTCGCCAGCCGCAGCTCAGCCAACGCCGTCCGCAAGGCCCTGTGCTACCTGCTCGCCAGGTAGCAGGTCAGGTATCGGTGCGGCTGGTGTCCTGTGGGTCCAGCGCCTCGTGGGTCACCGGCGGCTGAGGTGCGCCCTGGCGGGCGTCGCCGGTTAGCTCGTCCGGCGCGACGGTGGCGCCCGCCACCGTCATGCCCGCGTCCCGGCCCGCGATCCTGGCCGGCTCGGGCACTCCTGAACCGGCCTCCGGTGAGCCGGTCTCGGGCCACTGCTTGAGCTCCACCTGCGGGATCAGCCAGGTGGCCAGGAAGGCGAGCGCGGCGATCGGCACCGCGACGAGGAACACGGTCTGGATCGATTCGGCGTAGCCGGCCACGAAGCCCTGGTGCACCGCGGCGGGCAGGTGAGACAGCAGCGCCGGGGTGACGTTCGCGCTGCTGAAGCCGTGCGGAAGGGTGACCCCGTGCAGGTGCTTGGTCAGGTTGCCGACCAGCACGTTGGCGAAGATCGCGCCGAAGATCGCGGTGCCGAACGAACCGCCGATCGAGCGGAAGAACGTGGCCCCGGAGGTGGCGACGCCCAGTTCGCTGTGCGGCACGCCGTTCTGCACGATGATAACCAGCACCTGCATGACACCGCCGATGCCCATGCCCAGGATGAGCATGTAGACCGCGTCCTGGAGGGTCGACGAGCCCACGCCCATCAGCGACAGCAGGAACAGGCCGAGGGTCATCACCGCGGAACCGGCGATCGGGAAGAACCGGTACTTGCCGGTCCTCGAGATGATCTGGCCGGACGTGATCGAGACCACGAGCAGCCCGGCCATCAGCGGCAGCAGGTACAGCCCGGAAATGGTCGGCGAGATACCGCGGACGACCTGGAAGAACGCGGGCAGGTAGGTGATCGCGCCGAACATCGCGAAGCCGACGATGAAGCCGACGAGGCTGGTCACGGAGAAAATACGCAGCTTGAACAGGTGCAGGGGCAGTACCGGCTCGGCGGCGCGCCGCTCGACCAGTATGAACACGCCGATCAGCGCCACGCCGGCTGCGCCCAGGATGTAGATGGGAGTCGACCGCCACGGGTAGGTGGTGCCGCCCAGGCTGGTCAGCAGGATCAGTGCGGTGACGGCCATCGACAGCACGAGGGTGCCGAGGTAGTCGATCACGTGGTGCACCCGGCTCAGGTGGCCGGGCACCTGGCTGGCCACCACGGCCAGCGCGATCACGCCGATCGGCACGTTGATGTAGAAGATCCAGCGCCAGGACAGGTTGTCCACGAAAACGCCGCCGAGGAGCGGGCCGACCACACTGGCCAGGCCGAAAACCGCGCCGAACAGGCCCACGTACCGGCCGCGTTCGCGGGGCGAGACGACATCTCCCACGATGGCCTGCGCGCCGACCATCAGGCCGCCGGCGCCCAGCCCCTGTACCGCGCGGAACGCGATGAGCTCGAACATGGAACTGCTGATGCCGGACAGGATCGAGCCAGCCACGAAGATGACGATCGCGGCCTGGAAGAAGATCTTCCGGCCGTACTGGTCGCCCAGCTTGCCCCATAGCGGAGTGGAGACGGTGGTGGCGAGCAGGTAGGCGGTGATGACCCAGGCGATGTGGGAACCGCCCTTGAGGTCACCGACGATCGTCGGCAGCGCCGTGGACACGATCGTCTGGTCGAGCGCGGCGAGCAGCATGCCGAGCATGAGCGCGCCGATGATGAGCAGGATGCGGCGACGGCTGAGCCCGGGCAGGGCACCGTTGCCAGCGGCGTCCGCCGCGGGCGGCTGGGAACCGCTCGCGGGTACGGGAGTGGCTGAGGCCATCAGTGGTTGTCCTTTCTGCCCGCCACGTGCCCACGTGCGGGGGTCTGAGGGGGTCGTCGCCCCGGGCTGGAACTGACGTGACGCAGCGCGCAGCGCTCGGGCAGCCCGTCCCCGAGCGCCTGGAATGCCAGGTCGATAAGCTGGCCGAGCGGCACCGTGCCGCCAGAGCCCGCCCAGAAATTGATGCTGGAGCGGAACACACCGGATGCCATGGCGGCCAGCAGCCCGGGATACGGATCCCGTTCCGGATCCGTGCCGAGGCGCTCGGCGAGACCTTCGGTCATGGCCCGCTCGACCATCGCCATCTGCGCCGCGTGCGCCGCGCGCAGGTGCGGGTCGGCGCGCACTTCCTTCATCCGGCGCAGCCAGTCCGCCGGGTCGCCGCCGAGCTCACTCAGCTCATCGGCGACCCCCTGCGCGTCGCTGACCAGCACCACGCGCAATACATGCAGGACGGGCTCGCCGGGCGCGTCGTGCACGATGCGCCGGCGCAGCTCGGTGGCCCGGTCCGGATGCGCGCCGAACAGCGCGGCTTCCTTGGAGGGGAAGTAGTTGAAGAACGTGCGCGGCGATACGTCTGCCGCCTCCGCGATGTCCTCCACGGTGACGTGCGCGAAGCCGCGCTCGGCCACCAGGTCCAGCGCTATCCGGCGCAGCGACCAGTGGGTCGCCAGCTTCTTCCGCTCACGCAGCGAGGTGCGCGCCTCGCCGCTGGGGGCGGCGGTTTCAAGAGTCATCGTGCGCTCACTACAACTTTGCATGACGTATAAATTTGCACTGCGAGCAATGTTACATGATGCGCAACCGAAGTCGCGCGGCAGATGTTCCCCGGAGCCGTCCTCTCGTCCTGCACGTTCGGAATTTCGCGTAGCCGGGCGCTGCCGCCACGACCAGCCGGGTCAGGCGTCATGTGGTCCGCTGCTGGACGTCAGCGAGCGCGGGATGGTACGCAGCACGACGAGTGCGGCGGCGACGAACACCAGACCGCCGATGAGCTCGATTGGCGGTGACCGAAACTGGCCAGCAGGGGTTCTCCGAGCACTTCGGCATCGACACCAGCCGGATGGGCGAGGCGGCCTGAGATCTACTGCTCAGGCAGCTTCCCGTCTCCCACCGCGCCCTCCAGGGCGCGGCGCGCCGGAGGACGGCCTAGCGGCGCCGTGCGGCGGGCTGCAGGGCCGGGCTGACCCAGCCGTTGTCGGCCGGGTTGAGGGTCACGCCGGGTGGCACGATCTCGTCGATACGGTCCAGCACATCGTCAGGGAGATCGACGTCGGCGGCGGCGAGCTGGGACTCCAGATGCTCCATGGTCCGCGGCCCGATGATGGCCGCGGTCACCGCGGGATGGCGCAGGACGAACGCGATCGCGAGCTGGATCAGGGTCAGCCCCGCCTTCTCCGCCAGCTCCGCGAGTTGCTCGGCGGCCTCCAGCTTGCGCTGGTTGACGGCGAGCGACATGTCGAAGCGGTTGGCCAGCCGCTGGCGGGCGGGCGACATGGGGCCCTGCACCTCGGAGTCCTTGCGGTAGCGGCCCGACAGCCAGCCGCCGGCCAGCGGACTGTAGGGGATCACGCCCATCCCGTAGCGCTGGCAGATGGGGAGCACGTCGGACTCGATCGCGCGGGTGAGGATCGAGTACGGCGGCTGCTCGGACCGGAACCGTTCGCGGTCGCGCTCCTGCGCGGTCCACTGGGCCTCGACGATCGCCGAGGCCGGGAACGTCGAGTGGCCGATGTAGCGGACCTTGCCCGCCCGCACCAGGTCGGTGAGGGCACCGAGCGTCTCGTCGAGGTCGGTGTCCGGGTCGGGGCGGTGGATCTGGTACAGGTCGATCCAGTCGGTGCCCAGCCGCCGCAGCGAGTCCTCGACCTCGCGGATGATCCAGCGGCGCGAGTTGCCGCGGTGGTTGGGATCGGAGTCCATCGGCGAGTGCACCTTGGTCGCCAGGACGACGTCGTCGCGCCTGCCGCCGGCCAGCGCCTTGCCCACGATGACCTCGGACTCGCCGTGGGAGTAGACGTCGGCGGTGTCGATAAAGTTGATCCCGGCGTCCAGCGCGCGGTGGATGATCCGGATGCTCTCGTCGTGATCCCTGGTGCCCCAGTCACCGAACATCATGGCCCCGAGGCACAGCTTGCTGACCGAGACGCCGGTGCGTCCCAGCTGCCGATGCTCCACTGCTTTGCTCCTTATCCAGGCTGTTACTGGTTACTCAGCGGCGGATGAGCACCTTCCCTACCCGCAGTCTCCATGAAACCGGGAACGGCACCGGTGAGGGAGGGGCTGTCGTTCCGGGTACTGGCATAACCCCCCAACGCTATTTCCCGTGCGGGTCGGACGCGTTGAGGGTCGCCACGACCTGGTCGTAGTCGCCGCGCGCCTCGCCGTAGCGCAGGAACTTGACCCTTCCACCTGAATCTCTTTCGCGTCGGGCTGGGACTCCAGCAGCCCGACGGCCTCCGCCACGAACGCCTCCAGCGGCATCGCGAAGTCGCTGTCCTCCTGGCCGGGCAGCAGCGCGGTGAGCTCGACTGCCAGGTGCTGTTCACCGAGGATCAGTCGCAACTGCTGCTCGTGCTCACCGCTCCGCCGCGGACCGAGGGATACGAGAAGCTGCAGTTGCTCGCCGTGCTGGGGCACGAGCAGTTCGCACACCGGTGAACTATTCGACCCGGATCCAGCCGAGCAGGTCTTCCCGGCTCACCGTGTCCAGCAGGACGGGATGGTCGGTGGCCATGTGCCCCCGGATCACCCCGATGACCTGGTCATCGTTATCGCCACGGGCCATGAACCCGCACTCGCATCGGATTAGCTTGGCCATCGCCCCTCCCCGGCTAGCGTTCGCGGCCAGCCTATGTCCACAATGTTGGCGTGACCTTGGCGTCCACGCTTCCCGTGCGGATCCAGATCTGCGGGCCGCTCGTCATCGAGCACGACGGCCAGCGGCTGGACGTCCGTCTGCCAGGTCGCCAGGGCCGGCTGCTGTTCACCTACCTGGTCGTCAACCGCCATCGCCAGGTCCTCCGCGACGAGCTGGCCGAGGCCTTGTGGCGGGAACCCGATCCGGCCGTGGTCGACGCCCGGCTCAACCCGCTGCTGTCCAAGCTGCGCCGGGTCTTCGGGGCAGGCATCGTGGACGGACGCTCCGTTCTCCGGCTGTACCTGCCCGGTGCGTGGGTCGATCTCGAAGCCGCCGCCGAGGCCATCCACCGAGCCGAGTCCTCGGTCGCTCAGCAGGAGTGGGCCCGAGCGTGGGGGCCGGCACTCACGGCTCTCTTCGTGGCCGAGTGCGGCTTCCTTCCCGGCGAGGAGGCCCCCTGGATCGACGAGGTCCGCCACGAGCTGGCGATGCTCCGCCTGCGCGCCCTGGAGTGCTACGCGGCCGCCGCGCTGGGCATCGGCGGAACCGAGCTCGCCGCCGCGGTCCGGGCCGGCCGGCAGCTCGTCCGCCTCGCCCCGCTGCGGGAAAGCGGCTACCGCTACCTCATGCAAGCGCTCGCCGCCCAGGACAACCTGGCCGAAGCCCTCAATGTTTATCGCCAGCTCAGCGATTGCCTGCGCGATCAGCTTGGCGTCCTGCCCAGCCCAGCCACCCGCGCGCTGCACGAACGGTTCCTCGCTGCCACCTGAAGGATGCCCGCGGTACCACCGGACCGCTCATCGGCCTCTCCTGGTTGCCGGGCCGCGGCGGACGCTGGCGCCAAGGTTTCGCCAACGTTGCGGCAATGATGCCGTCGTAGAACTGAGCCCCAGGGAGTACCAACCGCAGGAGGTTCACGTGAAGACGGCGCCAACGAAAGCTGTAACCGACCAGGGCCAAGGCACCCGCAACGGCGTGCTGGTAGATCCGGCGTGGCTGGAACGCCACCTCCATGACCCCGAAGTGCGGGTCGTCGAAGTGGACGTCAGCCCCGCCGCCTACAACGACGGGCACATCGAGGGCGCGGTCCTGTGGAATGTGTACGCCGACCTCAAGGACGCTGACTACCGGCTCGCCGATGCCGCGGCGGTGCAGCGGCTGGTTACCCGGTCGGGAATCGGGCCGGACTCGACGGTCGTGTTCTACGGCTACGCACCCGCGATGGGATTCTGGCTCATGAAGCTCTATGGCCACGCCGATGTGCGCATCCTCAACTGCTCACGCGACATCTGGCGATCCGGGGAACGCCCCTGGACTGCCTCGGCGCCTGAGCCGGCCATCACCAGTTACGTCCTTCCTCCGCCGAACAGCCGGCTCCGTGCGGACCACACTGCGGTGCGCGCGGCCATCGGTGACCCGGGTACCGCCATCCTCGACGTCCGCTCGGAGGCCGAGTACCGAGGGGAGCGGTTCTGGCCCTCCGGCGGCATGGAGCCGGGTGGCCGCGCCGGACGTGTGCCATCGGCGCTCCACCAGCCGGTTGAGGATCTCTACGACAGCCGGGGATCGTTCCGGGATGCCGCCGAATTGCGCCGGCTTTTCTCCGTCACCTCCGCCGGCGGCGAGCTGATCACCTACTGCACGATCGGCGGGCGCGCCAGCACCGCCTGGTTCGTCCTCACGTACCTTCTCGGCCGCGACGCCCGCGTCTACGACGGCTCATGGGCCGAATGGGGCCGCATGCCGGATACCCCCGTCGAACGCGAAGACGCTCCCGGCCAGGAGGAGAGCGGCCAGGAGGAACAGGAGCGCCGGGCCGGCGAAGGATCTTTAATGGCGGAGGTCGCACACCACGCCGGCGGCGTCGGAGCGGTCACTCAGGCCATGCCGAGCCCGTGATGATGTCCACGAAGTCCGCACGCGTGAAGCCGGGCATGAAGTGAGCGAGTACGTCGTCGTTCATCGTTCCGAAGGTGGTGTCGGGGCGGTCCTTCATCCCGTCGTAGAAGGCCTGCAGGATCCTGTTCTTGAAGTCCGGTCGCGGGTGCGCCGCCACGACCGCCGCGACCTCCTCAGCCGTGATCTGGTCG
The DNA here is from genome assembly GCA_963742865.1 of uncultured Actinomycetes bacterium. GTDB lineage: Bacteria > Actinomycetota > Actinomycetes > Streptosporangiales > Streptosporangiaceae > Bog-532. Next base: position 23,224 of record CAVUNW010000013.1, on the reverse strand, counting down.
AGGTCGAACCCCAGCACGTCGGCCTCGACGCCGAGGCTGACGAGCGCCGTCTCCGGCTCCAGGTGGTTGGGGACGCCCGGGGTGGTGTGTAGCGCAATGCCCAGCCACACGGCGCGGGCCTCCGCGGCGCTGCGGCCGTGGTCGAGCAGAAACTCCCGCGCCAGGTCGGCGCCGTCGACCTCGAAACGCTGGTCGGTGCGCCGGTAGCGCTCGGTCAGGCCGAGGTCGTGGAACATCGCGCCGACGTAGAGCAGCTCGGGGTCGGCCTCGATCCCGCGGTAGCGGCCCTTCAGGGTCGCGAAGAGGAACACCCGGCGGGAATGGTCGAACAACAGCGGGGTGCTGTCTTTGCGGACCAACTCGGTGGCCTCGCGGGCCAGCTCGGTGTCCGGGATGTCGACCCCGGCGATCGTCGCGGTCATGGGCTGCGCCTTTCACGTAGGGCTTCCCTATACGTGCATGTTCGGTCCGGTCACTGAGCCAACGTGGCTGGACGTGCCTCTAGCCTGACGCTCAGTGTGTGCATGGGCATCCCGGTCAACGGCCATCGTGGTTTGGTTGCTACCCCAGTCCTCAGGTACCGGGTAGCAGTAATGCGCCGCACCTCCGGCGCTCGGGCTGGTCGGTGTGGCGACCGCGCTCCTCAGCGAGCTGATCGAGTGCAAGGCCTGCGCGACGTCCCGCTGGACCGTGACCGGGTGATCCGGAACCGTTACTGCGCGAACCCGGCCGGCGAACATCTACGGAAGCGTTACGTCGCTGGGCGGGGGCAAGGTGCTGCCGTTTCGGAGCACGACTGGCCCGACCTGGACGGGCGCCGATGCCGGCGGGGGCGGAGGCGGGCTGGGCGTGGGACCGGGCTGCGGCGGTGGCGGCTGGGTGATGGTGCTGCCGTAGGCCGGGGGCGCCGGGGCGAACGATGGCGGCTGGGGGCTGAGATCGGCCAGATCGGCAAACCCTGGATCGCTGTCCACGCGGGCCACGCCGAGCGCCGGGAGGCCCAGCAACTGCATGGCCGTCTTGGTGATGGAGGCGTGCGAGCACCAGCGATGATCAATCCCGGGCCGGACCCGGCCACCGAACATCAGCAGCGGCAGGCGCGGCCCGTAGGCGAGCTGGATGCCGCCGAGGTCGGTCTCGACGTTGGGGGTCGCGACATGGTCGTCATAGCCGCCCCAGTCGTCCCAGGTCAGCAGGAACACTGTGGAATTCCACAGGCCGGCCTTGGCTACCGCGTCGACGGCTTGCCAGATCGCGTTGTGCCCGGTGGTCACGTCAGCCGGTGGATGCTCGTCATAGGGGCTGTCGTGCCAGACCATCGACAGGGCAGGCAGCGTGCCGGCGGCCGCGTCGGCGAGGAACTGCGCGGACGGCCCCGCCGAGCGCACGATGTTCGGTGAGCCCTTCAGCTGGGCGTAGAACTCCAGCGGGTAGCCGCTGGAGCCGGTGTACGCCTTCCACGTCAGGTTGTTGTCGGCGGCGTGGCCCGGCAGCGACGGCATGTCCCACACCGGCTGCGCAGTGCGTGGCGGGTTTTTGAGCGTGGGGGTCTGGCCCCCGACAATCAGCAGATGATTCGGCGTGGAGTTCGTCCCGAAACCGGAGCAGTGGTTTTCCAGGAACGCCCCCGAAGCGGCCAGCCACGCGTAAAAGGGCAGCACAGCTGTGGTGTCGAACTGTGCGTGCGTGCCGGTGATCTTTCTGGTCAGCCACCGGTAGTAGGCATGCCGGTCGTGCGGCTGATCAGAAGCCGGCGGATTGGCCGCGACCGGCCAGTCGGCGGCGACGTTGGCGCCGTACGCCGCCATCGAGCGGAAGTAATTGTCGGTGGTGTGATTCTCCTGCACAAAGATCACGACATGTGCGATCGGATTCCCCGGCACAGGTGAAGTCATCAGGCCGTCCTTGGTTGAGGGGATGCCGCATCCATTCAGCCAGAACCGCGCCGCCTCCCGGGCCCAAATAAAGCAGCGAGAGGACGTAGCCCGGCTAACGGGCTTCGAGGAACTTCAGCACTGCCAGGACGCGCCGGTGATCGGTTCCGGTCTCGGGCAGGTCCAGCTTGGTCAGGATGCTGCGGACGTGTTTTTCCACCGTGCCCTCGGTGACGAAGATCCGCTGCAGGCGCCCTTGCGCTATCGTTGCGCCATCGCGCTCCGCGGTCCGGATTCCTGTTCGTCCGGGCGGAGCCTGCCCCGCAGCGGCCACGGGGAAGTGATGGCAGGTCAGACAGGCAAGATCGTCGAGATATTCACCGATGGCGCATGCTCGCCCAATCCCGGGCCTGGAGGCTGGGGAGCGATCCTCCGGTATGGCCATCATCAGCGCGAAATCTACGGCGGAGAAGCATCGACCACCAATAACCGCATGGAGATCATGGCTGCCATCTGCGGACTGGAAAGCCTGACCCGGCCGTCCGAGGTGCACGTGCACACCGACAGCCAGTACCTGCGCCGGGGTATCACCGAGTGGCTGTCCCAATGGAAACGTAATGGCTGGATGACCAGAGATAAAAAGCCGGTCAAGAATGCCGATCTATGGAAGCGGCTCGATTCGGCGGCCCGGGGGCACCAGGTCCAATGGTTCTGGGTCAAGGGCCATGCGGGACATCCCGGGAACGAACGCGCCGACGAACTAGCCTGCCGGGGCGCCGCCGAGGCGGCCCAGGGCCTGGGAAACCGGCACCCCATGGCGATGGATTAGACCGTGGAACCAAGTCAGGCCGGGCCGCCATCGGCGTTCGCGCTGCCCGGCCCGGATGGCTGAGAATGTGGCGGCTTGAAGGCTATCGCGGTGCCATATGCCACCCAGTAAATGGCTGACTCGACCATGCCGGCTATGTTCGATGAAATATCGGTAACGGATTCCAGCTGGATTCCGACAATGGCGTCGAAGTCATGCTCGGCGGCCCATTCCTTCATTTCCTCGACCGCGCCGCCGACGCTTTTCCCCGAGCCCCAGGTCATCATGCGCCGGTCCACCGCGTAATCAAGGCCCGGAATCGTCTCCGTCGTAGCAGTCCTGACCTTCCTCGAGCGCGGCATGCGGTGCATGATGACACGCCGCGATGAGCTCCGCAAGGGCTGGCAATTACCCGGATGTGCTCATGACCTGGGCTCAGCGCACGTGGCCTGCTTCCGGTGCCGGGATATCGAAGCACCGGGCTGCTCGGCTGAAGCTGCATCCCCGGCTGCTGTCGGCCGCGTCATGTCCGAGTTCACCCGGCCTCGGCGGCCGGGGGCCGAGCCCGCGTCCAGCGACCCGTCGTTTGCACGGGCCCTGGAAATTCTGTTTGCTCGCGCCCGGGACGAGGGCGAGGTGACCGATCAGGTCGATCCGGCCGAGATGGCGCAGATCGTCGAAGCTCTTTTCGTGGACTCCCTCATGGAATGGTCCCAGGGCCGCCTGAAGGCTCTCAATCCGGCTCTCCAGCGGCGCGCGGCGATTGTGCTCGCCGGGTTGCGGCCCGATAACGACCTCTGGGTCTGAGTCCGGCCCCATCCCGGCCAGGACGTGAGCCTGGTCAATATCGTTGGCGGGTCTGATTGTCGTTGTCCGCCCTGCACCGCCGCTGACTTGGGGCTGCCAGATGGGACCTGCCGCACCGATGTCCGCTTCGCCGGTACCCAGGCCGGGGCATGAGCCGGCCGAACAGAGGGCCCGCGACCTGGCCGCCGCGCGCCTACGGGCCACTGCTCTCCTGGCAGGGGTAACGGTTCTGTTTGTGGCCGTGACCGCGGTCGGGGTCCACGGGACCCTCCTCGGCTACGTGCAGGCCGGCGCCGAGGCCTCCATGGTCGGTGGCGTGGCCGACTGGTTCGCGGTGACGGCCCTCTTCCGCCGTCCCCTGGGCCTGCCGATACCGCACACGGCACTGATCGTCGAGCGCAAGAATCAGTTCGCGGCCACTCTTGGCCAGTTCGTGCAGGGGAACTTCCTCAACGCCGACGTTCTGGCCGAGCGGATCCGCTCCGCTCGCCTGGTTCCCCGCCTGGCCGCCTGGCTGGCCGACGAGGCCAACGCCGCCCGCTTCGCCGGTCGCGCCGCGGATCTGGTCGTCACGGTGGCCGAGAATCTCCGCGACGAGGATGTCCAGCGCGTTCTCACCGCGGAACTGACCCGGGCGGTGGATGCCGTCGAGGTGGCGCCGCTCGCCGGCCGGGCTCTGCGGGTCATCATTGCGGGAGGCCACCACGCTGAGCTCTTCAACGCCATCCTCTCCGGCGCCGGCCGCTATCTCGACGACCACTACGAAGAGCTGCGTGAGCTGTTTGAGGGCGAGTCGCCCCGCTGGGTGCCCGACGCGGTTTACCGGCGGGTTTTCGACCGTCTGTATAACCGCCTGCGCCAGCGGCTGGTGGCGATGGCCGCCGATCCCGACGATCCGGCGCGGCAGCAGTTCGAGGCATGGATCGCCGGGCTGCCCGACCGCCTCGAGACATCCCCGGAGCTGCGTGAGCGCGGCGAGCGCATCAAGCGCGATGTCCTGGGCAGCGCCGGCCTGCGGGACTGGTCCTCGTCGCTGTGGCAGCAGGCCAAGGAGACACTGCGGACCCAGGCGGCCGACCCGGACTCTGAGCTGCGCCGCCGGCTGGCCGATGCGCTGGTCGCGGCCGGTCAGCGCCTCGCGTCAGACCGCCGTCTCGCCGACGGCCTCGAGCGCGCGGTCGAATCCGGAGTCAGGGCGCTCGCCGATCAGTTCCACGATGAACTCGCCGGCCTTGTCACCGGGACTATCGAGCGGTGGGACGCCGCCGAGACGTCAAGCCAGCTGGAACTGCTCCTCGGGCCCGATCTGCAGTACATTCGCATCAACGGCACGGTGGTGGGCGCGGCCGTGGGGCTGGCCCTGCACGCCATCTCCCTCAGCCTGTCCTGACGGCCTGGGTCAGGGGAGCGCGGTGATTTCCGGCGCGCCGAGCCGGGCGGCCTCGGCGGTGTCGTCGTCGGGCTTGGTCTGCGAATCCCGTTCGGCCCGCACCCGCGCCAGGTAATGGTCGATCTCCCGCCGCTTCTGCTCGTCGTCCCATTTCAGGACGTCGGCCATGAGCGCGGCCACGATGGGGGCGGCGCTGACACCACGGTCCCAGGACTCGATCGAAATCCGCGTGCGCCGGGCCAGCACATCGTCCAGATGACGGGCGCCCTCGTGGGTGACCGCGTAGCGTGCCTCGACCCGCAGGTAGTCGTCCGCGGCTGGCAGCGGCTCAGCCAGCGACGGATCCTCCCGCAGCATGGCCAGCAGGTCATGCACGCACGACCCGTACCGGTTGAGCAGGTGCTCGACGCGGGCCGGGTGGATGTCGGCGGTCTTGGCCAGTGCCCGCCGCTGATTCCACAGCGCCCGGTAGCCGTCCGCACCGAGCAGCGGCACCTGATCGGTGCAGGAGTCCGGAACCCGGTTATCCAGGCCGCGGGCCGCCTCGTCGACGGCGTCCTTGGCCATCACGCGGTAGGTGGTGTACTTCCCGCCGGCCACGACGACCAGTCCCGGAACCGGGTGACCCACCACGTGCTCACGGGACAGCTTCGACGTCGACTCGGACTCACCGGTCAGCAACGGCCGCAGGCCGGCGTACACGCCTTCGACATCCTGCTTGGTAAGCGGGGAGGTGAGGACGGCGTTGACGTGCGCGAGCAGGTAGTCGATGTCCCGGGAGCTGGCGGCCGGGTGAGCCTTCTCCAGCGACCAGTCGGTATCGGTGGTCCCGATGATCCAGTGCCGTCCCCAGGGAATGACGAACAGCACGCTCTTCTCGGTCCGCAGGATGATCCCGGTATTGGACTGGAGCCGATCCCGGGGCACGACCAGGTGAATGCCCTTGGATGCCCGCACGTGGAACTGGCCGCGGGTATCGGCGAGGGCCTGGGTGTCGTCGGTCCATACGCCGGTAGCGTTGATGACCTGCCGGGCCCGCACCTCGAAATTGCGGCCCGTCTCCATGTCGGTCATGGTCGCGCCGGCCACCCGCTCACCCTGCCGCAGGAAGCCGGTGACCTGTACCCGGTTAGCCGCGTGCGCGCCGAAGGAGACGGCGGTCCGCACGACGGTGAGCGTGTGCCGCGCGTCGTCGACCTGGGCATCCCAGTATTGCACGGCACCGGTGAGGGCGTCCCTGCGCAGGCATGGAGCCTCGCGCAGGGCGCCCTTCCGGGTCAGGTGCCGGTGGTGCTGGAGCCCGTGCGCCGTGCCCGAGGTGATGGCCATGGCGTCGTACAGCGCCACCCCGGCACCCACGTATTCGCGTTCCCAGTGGTGCTGCAGGGGATACAGGAACGGCACCGGCCGCACCAGGTGCGGGGCAATGCGATCCAGCAGCAGGCCCCGCTCGTGCAGGGCCTCCCGGACCAGGCCGAAGTCGAGCATCTCCAGGTAGCGCAGGCCGCCGTGGATGAGCTTGCTCGACCGGCTGGAGGTCCCGCTGGCCCAGTCCCTCGCCTCCACGATCGCCGTCGTCAGCCCGCGCGTCACCGCATCGAGAGCAGAGCCGGCCCCGACCACGCCCCCGCCGACGACGAGAACGTCAACTTCGTCCGCGGTCATCCGGGCGATCGCGTCCTCCCGCGCCGCCGGGGACAGCTCCGCGGTGGAGCCCAGTTCCGCTACCACGAATTAGTCGACCTCCACCCAATTCAGCGTGCGCTCGACCGCCTTCTTCCAGCCGGCGTAGCCGTCCGCGCGCTGCTGGTCGTTCCATTCTGGATTCCAGCGCCGGGATTCGTTCCAGTTGACCTTCAGTTCGTCGGTGTTGGCCCAGAATCCGGTGGCCAGGCCGGCCGCGTACGCGGCCCCGAGCGCGGTCGTCTCGGCCACGACCGGCCGGCTGACCGGCACGTTGAGGATGTCGGCCTGCAACTGCATGCACAGGTTGTTGGCGGTGACCCCGCCGTCGACCTTCAGCACCTCCACGTGCACGCCGGAGTCCTGCTCCATGGCCTCGCTGACGTCGCGGCTCTGGTAGCAGATGGCCTCCAGGGTGGCCCGGGCCAGGTGGGCGTTGGTGTTGAACCGGGACAGCCCGACGATCACACCGCGGGCGTCGCTGCGCCAGTACGGCGCGAACAGCCCGGAGAACGCCGGGACGAAGTAGACGCCGCCGTTGTCAGGCGACCTGGCGGGCCAGCGATTCCGTCTCGGCCGCGCCGGAGATGATGCCGAGCTGGTCACGCAGCCACTGCACCGCCGATCCGGTGACGGCGATCGAGCCCTCCAGGGCGTAGATGGGCTTGCGGTCACCGAACTGGTAACACACGGTGGTCAGGAGGCCGTTCTTGCTGCGGACCAGTTCCTCGCCGGTGTTGAGCAGCATGAAGTTGCCGGTGCCGTAGGTGTTCTTGGCCTCCCCGACGCCGAAGCACACCTGGCCGACGGTGGCGGCCTGCTGGTCACCGAGGTCGCCGGTGAGCGCGACGCCCCGGAGCGCGGCCAGCCCGCGGATCTCGCCGTAGCCACGCGGGTCCGAGGACGGCCGGATCTCCGGCAGCATCGCGCGCGGGATGTTGAAGAAGCCGAGCAGTTCGTCGTCCCAGTCCAGCGTCTCCAGGTTCATGAGCATCGTGCGGCTGGCGTTCGTCACGTCGGTCACGTGCGAGCCGCCGTCGGGGCCCCCGGTGAGGTTCCAGATCACCCAGGTATCGGTGTTGCCGAAGACGGCGTCACCGTTCTCGGCCGCCTCGCGCACCCCGTCGACGTTCTCCAGGATCCACTGGATCTTCCCACCCGAGAAGTACGTCGCGGGCGGAGGCCGGCCTTGCGCCGGATGACGTCGCCGCGCTCATCGCGGTCGAGCGCGCTGGCGATGCGGTCGGTGCGGGTGTCCTGCCAGACGATGGCGTTGTGGTAGGGACGGCCGGTTCTGCGGTTCCACACGACGGCTGTCTCGCGCTGATTCGTGATCCCGAGCGCGGCCAGATCGGAGGCCGCGAGGCCCGCGTTGTTCAGCGCGGTCTGGACGACCGAGACGGTCCGTTCCCAGATCTCGACCGGGTTGTGCTCGACCCAGCCAGCCTGGGGCAGGATCTGCTCATGTTCAAGCTGGTGCTTGGCCACCTCGTTTCCGGAGTGGTCGAAGAGCATGAACCGCGTACTGGTGGTGCCCTGATCGACGGCGCCGACGAAATCTGGCATAACTGCTCCTTGATCGTGGATCCGGCGTCGGCCGCGGTTCTGCCCGGCGGGGAGGAACCGGTCGGCGGCGTCATGGTGTGGGGCTCAGTGGCCGACGGCTGTCAGGCGGACTTCTCCGGGACCGACGGGGTCTCCTCGATCGGGCCGCTGACCTGTTCGGCCATCTTCAGCCGGGCGTGCAGTACGTCGCCGATGAACAGGTCGTAGATCACGACGCCGATGACGCCGCCGATCAGGGGCCCGACGATGGGTATCCACCAGTAGTTGCTGAAGCTGAACCCGGGCGCACGGTAGGTCCCCGGGAGGGCCACCTTTCCCCACCCGGCGACCCAGGCGAAGAGCCGGGGCCCGAAGTCACGGGCCGGGTTGATGGCGTATCCCGCGTTCGCGCCGAACGAGGCGCCGATGGCCGCCACGATGAAGCCGATGATCAGCGGTCCGAGGTTCGCGCCGACCGCCGTGTTCCGGGCGTCGATGACGGCCACGACGAGCATCACCAGGAAGGCCGTGCCGACGATCTGGTCGATCAGGGGGCCGCCCACCGAACCGTGGAAGTACGGGGCCGGGAACGTGGCAAAGATTGAGTAACTAGCCAGCGCTTGTCCTGAGCTCTTCGGCGTATGCGCCGCGAGGTTGAACGCCTGGATCGCGGGGTTGTACACCCAGAACACCAGGGCGGCACCGACGAAGGCACCGACCACCTGGGCGACCCAGTACGGAGCGACCTTCCGCCAGGGGAACTTGCGCCGCGCGGCGAAGGCCAGCGTGACCGCGGGGTTGAGGTGCGCCCCGCTGACGCCGCCGGCCACCCACACCGCGAACGCGACCGCGAAACGCCAGCCAAACACGATCAGCAGCCAGTCGCCGGCGGCCAGGAAGATCGTGGTCGGCGTGGCGGCACGTCCGGAGCCGGGCAGGGCGGCCACGGCCATCGCCACCACACCATCACCGAACGAGATAATGATGAAGACGCCGAGGAACTCGGCCATCAGTTCGCCGGGCAAGCCCGCGATCCGGCCGATCGTGCGGCCCTCGCCTCGCGCCATCAGAGGGGTTATGTCGGACATCGCGTCCCCCTAGCCTGTTCCGGGCAGGGCAGCCATTGCGGCTGTCGGCTATCACCAGAGATGATCCTTAAGGCCTTAAAAGTCAACTTACGTTGCCGATGTACAGACGGCAATATTTCTGCCACGTAAATTTCCTCAGACACTGCTGTGAAGTACTGGTGCTGTTGTGAGCTAGCTGATCACTCGGCTCTCAGCAGGGCCTTCACGGCCGGGATACGGCCCGCCGCCATGGACAGTTCGGTCACGCCCAGCTGCACGAGCCGGGCCGCGTAGCGGTCATCGGCCGCCATCTCGCCGCAGACTGAAACGTCGGTGTTGCTCCGCGCGGCGCCCGCGCACACCTGGTCGAGCAGCCGCCACACGGCCGTGGCCGATGGATCGGCCAGCGCCGCCACATCGGGCTCGGCGCGGTCCGCGGCCATGGTGTACGCGACCATGTCGTCGGTGCCCACCGACACGAAGTCGACCTCCGCGCCGATCTCGTCTGTGGCCAGGGCCGCGCCCGGAACCTCGATCATGACCCCGACCCGGTCCGGATGGGTATGGGCGATTCCCTCGGCCGCGAGGGAATCGGCTGCTTGCCCGACCGCCTCGCGGAAGGCGACCGCCTCCGCGGCCACGGTGACCATCGGCGCCATGACCTCGACATGGTGACCGGCCGCGGCGCGGCAGATGGCCCGCAGCTGGGTGTGCAGGACATCAGGATGGCGCAGCAGCCACCGCAGCCCGCGCACGCCCAGGAAGCCGTTGTGCTGCGGGTCGAGGGCCAGTGCCCGCATGGGCTTGTCGCCGCCGACGTCGAGCACGCGGACCACCACGGGCCGTTCTCCCAGCACCTCGAAGATCTCCTCCAGCTGGGCCGCCTGGGTGTCCTCGTCCGGTAGTTGCGGGAGGTCGATCATCAGCAGTTCGGTGCGCAGCAGGCCCACACCGTCGGCGCCGGCGGCCACCGCGGCGCGCGCCTCGGCCGCCGACCCGATGTTCGCCGCGACCCGGACAGGCCGGCCCTGGTACTGCACCGGGGCGGCGGCCAGCTCCCGCTCCCGCACGGTCCGCTCCGCGGCCGCGGCCACCGCTTGCTGGCGCTCGGCCAGGTCAGGTGGGTCGGCCTGGACCGTGCCCGCCGTGCCGTCGACGTCCAGGACCGCTCCGGGCCGGAGGTTCTCCAGGTCGCGCTCGGCGCCGAGGACCATGGGCACGCCGAGATTGCGTCCCACCAGCACGGCATGGGCCGTCGGCGATCCCCGGGACAGGACGATCGCCACCGCACCGCGTTCGACCGCCCGCGCGACCTCGCCCGGCCCGAGCTCGTCCGCCACCAGGACCGCCCCCAGCAGCGCGCTGGCCGGCGGAATCCGGTCGACCGCCTCGCCGAGCTCGGTCAGGACCACCGCGCCCGCTTCGCGCACGTCCGCCGCCCGGGCGGCCACGAGCTCGTCCGGGCTGGCGGCGAGCCGCTCCGCGAGCATCGTCACCGCGTGCCACCAGGCAGGCTCGGCGGCGAGGCCGCCGGCCAGGCCGCGTTCGGCTGCCGTCCGCAGCTGCGGGTCGGCCACGAGCACGGCGTGCGCTCGGCTCATCGCGTCGCCGGCGGCCAGCCGCCTGATCGCCGCCTCCAGCGCAGCGTGCAGGCGGGCACGCTCCCGGTCCGCGCCGGAACCGGGCCGGGCCGGGACGTCCGGCACCGTGGCGCGGACTGCAGGGCCGATCGCCCGGCCAGGCGCGCCGCGTGCCGGTGCTGGTGCCGCTGGCCCTGCTCCTGGCCCGGGCCCCGGCGCCGCTGGGCGAGGGAGCCCGGACGGCGCGGAATCGGCCGGCTGGGTGCTCGCGGGCCCGGACGTGCCCGCGTCCTCCTCGCCGAAGCCGGTCTCGATCAGCTCCTCGACGCGGTCCAGCGCGGTGCTCGCGTCCGGCCCGGACGCCGACAGCTCGGCGGTTTCGCCCCCGCGGAGTGCCAGGCTGACCACGCCCAGCAGGCTGCGCAGGTCCGTAGCCGGATTGCCGCTGCGCCCGATCCGCACCTGGGCGTCGAGGCCCGCCACCTGCCGGATCAGTTCCGCCACGGGCCGGGCGTGCAAGCCCAGCTTGTTGCGCAGGCGGACCGAGCGGGTCAGCTCCAGTGCCGCGGCCTGGGCCGTGGCCCTGGCTCCAGCCTCCTGCGCCCCGGTTGCCCCGGCAGTCCCGTCCCCGGCAGTCCCTTCCCCGGCGCGGGCCGGCGCCGGCCGCCGACCGCGCAGCGGCGGTGACCGCAGCCCGGGCAGCGCCGCTCTCGGCCTCCACCGCGGCCGCGATCGCCCCCTCGACCAGCGGCGCGTCCACGATGTCGATCTGCTCGGCGAGCTGCGGGTCCAGGAACTCGATGGCGGACTCGGTCGACAGCCGCGCACTGCCCAGGTCGTACAGGACGACAATTCCCGCGCCCGAATCGGCACGCTGAAGCGCATTGCTGATGGCGTCGAAGGACGTGCCCAGGCCGCCGTCGCTTCCGCCGACCCCGATGATCGTGACGTCGGGTGCCATCTGCGCGGCCAGCTCGGCCACGCCGGCCGCCAGCTCCGCTGAGTGCGACACCGCGACGATGGCCACCCGCGGGCCGGTCATCCTCTGGCCGCCTCCGCGAGGGCGCCGAGGATGACGGCGGTGGAGGTGGCGCCCGGGTCGGCATGACCGGCGCTGCGTTCACCGAGGTAGGAGGCCCGGCCTTTGCGCGCGACCATGGGAATCGTCGTGGCCACGGCGTCCTGCGCCGCGGCGGCCGCGGCCTGCAGGACCTGCGCTACCGAGTCGCCGTGGGCCGCCTCGACGGCCGGCAGCATGGCGTCGACCATCGTCTTGTCATTGGGCTCAGCCTTACCGCGGGCCTGGACCCCGGCGACCGCCGCGGACAGAGCTTTCTCGACCGCCCCCGCGTCCACCTCGTCGGCGTCGCCGAGCGCTGTCGCGGCGCGGAGGAAGGCCGTCCCGTACAGCGGCCCGGAGGCCCCTCCGACTGTGGACATCAGGGTCATGGCCACGAGTTTCAGGACCGCGCCGGGCGTCATCCCGGGGTCGGCGTCCAGCTTGGCGACCACGGCCTTGAAGCCCCGGTTCATGTTCTCGCCGTGGTCGCCGTCCCCGATCTCGCGGTCCAGGCGCGTCAGTTCGACGTGCTGGTCGGCGATGGCCGCGGCGACCGCACGGATCGCCGCGGCCACGCTCGGCCCGTCGCAGCCGCCGCTCACATGCCCCACCGGAGCGCGGCCGTGTGCACCGGTGCGTCCCACAGCTGCGTCAGCTCATCGTCGAGCCGCAGCAGGGTCACCGACATGCCCTGCATCTCGAGGCTGGTGATGTAGTTGCCGACCAGCGATCTGCTGATCTCGATGCCCTGCTTTTCCAGCAGGCCGGTGGCGACGCCATAGGCCAGGTAGAGCTCCAGCAGCGGCGTCCCGCCCATGCCGTTGACCATCAGCAGCGTCCGGTCGCCGCGCTCGAAGGGCAGGTCCTCGACGACCGGGCCCAGCAGGTCGGCCACGAGGGCGTCGGCGGGCTCCATCGGGATGCGGTGGCGGCCCGGTTCGCCATGGATACCGATGCCCATCTCGATCTCGTCGTCGGCCAGGACGAAGCTGGGCTCGCCGGAGTGCGGCACGATGCAGGGCGTCAGGGCGACGCCCATCGAGCGGACGCTGCCGATCACCCGCTGAGCGATCGCGGTGACCGCGGCCAGATCGTCACCGCGGGCGGCCGCCGCGCCGGTGATCTTTTCCAGCAGCACTGTCCCGCCGACCCCGCGCCGGCCCGCGGTGTAGGTCGAGTCCTCCACGGCGACGTCGTCGTTGATGACGACGGCGGACACGGTGATTCCCTCGGCGGCCGCCAGTTCCGCGGCGGTCTCGAAGTTCAGCACGTCGCCGGTGTAGTTCTTGACGATGTGCAGGACGCCGTTGCCCCCGTTTGCCGCCTGGGTGGCCGCCAGGACCGCGTCCGGAGTGGGCGAGGTGAAGACCGCACCGGGAACCGCGGCGTCGAGCATGCCGGCGCCGACGAAGCCGCCGTGCAGCGGCTCGTGTCCGGAGCCACCGCCCGAGACGATGGCTACCTTGCCGGAAACCGGCGCGTCGGCGCGCACGATGTAATCGGGCCCGAAATTCACACGGACGAGATCGCGATGCGCGGCCGCGAATCCGATCAGCGCCTCGGAGACGACGTTGCCTGGGTCATTGATGATCTTCTTCACACGGCACTTCCCTGGGCGGGACAAGGCGGATGTTGACAGCTCCCTTCATACCTCTGCGCACTTCAACCCACCAGGCCCCACAGCTGTAAGTCTGAGCGGGTCACGTTATTGCCAGGGCCGGCCGGACCGCGCGGACCAGTAGGCAGCAGGCGGCTCGGCGAGTCCGGGGCGCGGTATCTCGGTGACGGCGAGCGCGGCCAGATTTGACTCCAGCTGGCCGGGTGTCACCGCTCCCGACAGCACCACGCTGGCCCACGGATTCGCCAGCGCCGCCGCGATCGCGATGGCGTCCACGGTCACGCCCTGGGCGCCGGCGAGCGCCGTGAGCCCGGCCGGCGTGCCGGCCGGATCGCCCCCCGGAGCCAGGCGCCCGTTGGCGACGGCTTCTTTGATCAGGATGGCCCAGCCGGCGCCGGCCGCTTCCGCGGCTGCGGGACCGACCGATGGCTCCAGGAGATTCCAGGTCACCTGGGCACTGCTGAACACCGGCTGCCCGTCCACCGTCGCTTCGAGCGCACGGCGCAGGGTATCCGCCTGGCCGGGACCGCTGGTCGAGATGCCGATGATGACGCCCTGAGCCCGCAGGTCGGCGAGCGCGGCCAGCAGATCCGGGTCGTCGAGCGGTCCGGAATCGGTGGTCAGGGAGTGAATCTGATAGAGCGCGAGCCGGTCCCCGAGAAACGCCCGGGTCTCCGCGAGCTGGGTGCTGAACATGGCCAGCGAGTGTTCTTTGACCTCCTGGTACTCGGCGTCCAGCCGCCAGTCGCCGGTGTAGCGGTAGCCCCACTTGGACCCGGCGACGGCGTCCGGGACGCCGCGCTCAGCCAGCCACGCACCGAGGAACTCCTCGGCCCGGCCGTAGGACCGGGCCGCGTCGAAGTACCGGATCCCGGCGCCGTACGCGGCGTCGAGCATGGTGAACGTGCGGGCCGCCAGGCCGGCGACGCTGCGGTCGGGCAGGTCACCGCCCCGCCCGGTGGTGATGTAAGCGGGACGGCCAAGCGCCGCCAGCCCCAGGCCGATCCGCGACACCACCGGGCCCCCAGGGGCCAGGTGGGTGAGCGGCATGGGGGGCATGCCGGGGTCATCGCTGGACACGGCAGACACGGTACGCGGTAGCGGCGCCGGCATGTAGCGCGCCGCGGATCCCCTGTCAATATCCGTCTAACAGTGATAAGCCGTGATCTGTCGCGTGAGCCTATTGACCGGAGACAGCGCTGGTTGGTCAGCGTTATCGCTTTCGACGTGAACGAGACACTCCTGGACCTGGGTGCCCTCGATGCGCCGTTCCAGGAGCTGCTGGGCAGCGCGGCCCTGCGGCCGCAGTGGTTCGCGCTGATGCTGCAGCTGTCCTTCACCGGGGGCCTCACCGGCCAGTATGTCGACTTCACCGCGGCGCAGCGGGCGGCGCTGGTCATGCTCGCCGAGCGGCAGGGCGTGCCGCTGGCCACCGGTGACATCGATGACCTCGTTGGCCGGATGAGCTCATTGCCGCCGCACCCTGAGGTGCCGGGCGCGCTGGCCGCCCTGGCCCGGACCAGCCTGCGGATGGTCGCCCTCACCAACTCCCTCCAGCCGGTCGCCGAGGCGCAGCTGACCGGAGCTGGCCTGCGCGGCTATTTCGAGGCTGTGATCTCAGCCGATAGCACGCGTCACCTCAAGCCCGCCCCGCAGCCTTACCACGCCGTCGCGGACCACTGCGGCGTCGGCATCGGCGAGGTGCGGCTGGTCGCCGCGCACTCCTGGGACATCACTGGCGCCCTGGCCACTGGCTGTCAGGCAGCTTTCGTTGCCCGTCCCGGAATGGTCCTCAGCCCCCTCGGCAAACAGCCCACCATCGCCGGGCCCGACATGTCGGCGGTCATCGACCAGATCATCGCCACCGACGGGTAAACGCGCCATTGCGCCAACGAGGCCCGGTCTCCGGCCACTTACTTGCATAGTGCATCAAATTCATGTTAAGAAGGTTGCACTAAGCAAATATTTAGGATGCAGGAAATTTGAGCGGTCACGGGGTGGACGGGTCGGTCGTGGATGCCGTGCTGACCGCGAGCCGGACGATGGTCGATGTGGCCACGCGCTCCCTGGGAGACGCTGCGGAGAACACCACGATCGCGCAGTACCGGATGCTGGTGGTGCTGGCGTCCCGGGGCCCGCAGCGGATGATGGATCTCGCGCTGGCCCTCGGCGTGGCGCCGTCCACGGCCGGGCGGATGAGCGACCGGCTGGTCCGCAAGCAGCTGGTCCGCAGGCATCGCGCCCGGGCCGACCGCCGGTCGGTCCTCGTCTCGCTTACCGCAGCCGGACGCCAGGTGGTCGACGAAGCGACCGCACGCAGGCGGGTGCTCATCGCGGGCATTCTCGCGAAGCTGCCGGCCGCCGAGCAGCAGGCGATCGCCTCCGCGTTCGCGTCGTTCGCGGCGGCGGCCGGTGAGATCCCGGACAGTCTCTGGCCGCCGGTCACCCTCGAAGCGCCGCTCCCCGGGCCCGGCGGAGCGTCATCTGGGCGTTCGCGCGACGGCCGGGCGCATGCAAGTAAGGAGGGGCGTTGATGACCGGCACGGTGGCGGCAACGACACCGGAGACACCATGGCCGGCCAGGCTCGCCGGATGGCTGCGCGGCGGACGGGGCGGGATGTTCGCCCTGGCGCTGCTGATCGGGGCGGGGCCGGCCTTGGCGCGGTCGCGTTCCGTTACCTCATTTACTTCTTCACCTGGCTAGCCACCGGGCACGACGAGTTCGGCCAGCAGGGCTATGTGCGGAGCGCGCACCTGCCCTGGCTCGGGCTGGGTTTCTACGTGGTCATCCCGGTGCTCGGCGGGCTGATCTACGGGCCGCTGATCTACCGCTTCGCGCGGGAGGCGCGCGGGCACGGGGTACCGGAGGTGATGATCGCCGTAGCCGACAACGGCGGCCGGATCCGCCCGCAGGTCAGCGTGGTCAAGGCGCTGGCCTCGGCCATCTGCATCGGGGTGGGCGGGTCGGTCGGCCGGGAGGGGCCGATCGTGCAGATCGGCTCGTCGCTGGCCTCCAGCGTGGGCCAGTGGGTCAAGATGCCGGAGAACCGGCTGCGCATCCTGGTCGCCTGCGGCGCGGCCGGCGCGATCGCCGCGACGTTCAACGCCCCGATCACCGGGGTGTTCTTCGGAGTGGAGATCATCTTGCGGGAGTTCTCCATCGACGCCCTGTTCACCGTGATGCTGTCCGCGATGATCGCCGACGCGACCGCGATCCCGTTCCTGGGCAGCAAGCCGTTCCTGTCCGGGTTCCCGTCCGGCATCGCGCTGCACCACGCCCGGAACTATCTGCTGGTGGCCGCGCTCGCGGTGATCGCGGCGCTGTTCGGGCTGGCGTTCAAGGCCATCCTGTACAAGACCGAGGATCTGTGCGACCGGCTGTGGAAGGGGCGCCCGGAGTGGGCGCGGCCCGCGGTCGGCGGCATCCTCTTCGGCCTGCTGCTGCTCGCGCTGCCGCAGATGTACGGCGTCGGTTACCCGGTCATGTACAAGGCCACCGCCGGCGGCTACGTACTGTGGTTCCTGATCCTGCTGGCGCTGGCGAAAATCGTCGCGACCAGCCTGACCATCGGGATCGGCGGCTCCGGCGGGGTGTTCGCGCCGTCGCTGTTCATCGGGGTCACCTCCGGCATGGCCTTCGGCAACATTGTCCATCATCTGTTCGGTGCGGCCGCCGGGCAGCCCGCCCTCTACGCGGTGGTCGCGATGGGCGCGGTGTTCACCTCCGCGGCCCGGGCGCCGCTGACCTCCCTGGCCAGCGTGGTCGAGATGACCGGCGACTTCGCCCTCACCCTGCCCGTGATGCTGGCGGTCGCCATCGCCTCCACCGTTTCCCGCGCGCTCAGCTACGGCACGATCTACACCACCAAGCTGCTGCGCCGCGGCACCGACATCGACCGGGCCACCCCCTGGCGCGCCCTGCAGGACCTGAAGGTGACCGACGCGATGCAGCCGTTGCGGCCGCCGCTCCCGGTGGAACACGGTGCCAACGGCACCAGCCAGGGCGCTAGCCGGATTTCCATTCACTCCTCTTTTTCCCGTCCAGTGGGGTGCTGGCCTGGTTCGGTGTATTACCCATGTCAGCGGCTGGAGCATAGCGGGCGAGGCCGAAGATGTCGCGGAGCTTGTCCTGACGGGGGTGGTCTCGGTGAGCATGCGGTGGGCCCTGGGCGGCCCCGGTCACCCTGGTAGAGCAGGACGGTCTCGCTGATCCCGGCGAGTTCGCTGAGCAGCTCGCGCACGGACAGGTCCAGGCTGGCCCGGCGGGCTCGCAACCGCATGAGGTGGCGGCCTGGAGAGCGAACACGCAGGTGAAGACGTGGACGCGGATGTTGTGCTCGGTCCAGCGGCGAATCCGGGAGAACCACACCATGTGCGGGTCTTTCATCTGCCGGAAGGAGAACTCGCCTCGGACTGGACCGGTATCCGGCGATCACCTCGGCGGCGGCCAGTCGTCGTGGCCGGCGATGAGCCCGTGCTCGCCGAAGAGTTCTTCTTCCAGGGCGGCTCGGCGCCCGGGTCGACGTGCCAGGAAAGCCGCAGGTCGCGGGGCTGCTCGCCGTCAAGCTGCCAGGCGGTTACCCGGCGTACCCAGGGCTTGCGGCTGATCGCGGTGATCTCAGCTTCCACCTCGTCCCCTGGCCCGGCGGCCTTGCCGCGGGCGAGGGTGGCGGCCAGCTCGTCCAGCTTCCGGCCGGCCTGGCCATGGCGGTGCCATCGAACCCGCGGGCCTGGGCCTGGTGCAGCTCAGGTGAGTGGGTCAGGATCGCCCGGCGATCGGCGCCGTAAACCTCGCGGCGGGCGTCGCAGGCAGTCAGCGCGCCGAACCGGTCCTTGTCCACGACGGCTCGCACGCTGGCGGGCAGGCTGGTCAGATCCGGGCAGCCGGAGGCGGGCACCGAACCCATGTAATGCAGGCCGGCGCTGGCCAGGTAGGCGAAGTTGTCCCCGGAGTCCCGCCCGGCGTCAAACATGACGATCATCTCCGTCGTGGGCTGCTGCCCGCTGGCAGCGCAGATCGCCTCATGCCGGGCGCGCAGCGCCCCGATCAGGCGGGTCCTGGGTCACGTCGGGCTTGTCGCCGGGGTAGGCGCGCCAGGCCAGCGGGATCCCCCCGTCGCGGGTGACAACCAGGCCCAGGCCGACTAGCCGCAAGTCAGTCCGCTTCTGTTTGGCCTTGCCCCGCTGCGCGATCGGCGCCTTCTCATTCCCGGTGTCGATGAAGGTGGCAAAGTTGGTCATGTCCAGGGCAACCGACGAGCAGTCCAGCCCGGATGCCGCCACGATCGCCATCGCGATGGCCTGGCTGATTTCCTCCAGGGCCTCCAGCGGCACCGCATGCATCGCGTCCCAGAATCGCCGGTGATCGCACACGCTGGCAGGGATCCTGGCGAACCGGGCGCCGCCGTCCTGGCCCACCAGTCGGCGAATCTTCCGCTTGGAGCACGGGTCGGCCAGCCGGTTCAGCGTCGCCAGCACCAGGTAGGTGCCCGCGCTGGCACCCGCATCAGACCGCCGCGCACCGGCCGCCTCATCGATGATCGCCGCCCACGCCAAGGTCTTCCAGCACACCCCAGGCTGCAACGACCGCACTGAAGTCCTCGCGCCGGATGCGGTCGGGCAGCCCCAGCCCGCCACCGCGCATCGCCGCGGCCAGCTCCTCGGCAGTACCCAGGTATCCCTGGACACGATCCCGGGCCTGCCGCCGACGCGAGCGGACTCCACCAGGTAGTAGTAGGTGGCTTCGCCGCGCTTCTTACCGACGATCGATGCCATATATGGGTAATACACCATCAAGCGCGCACAGGCCACCACCAACATGCCGATCGCCCAGGCAAGCCCGCCGGAACCCGACGCCTCAGCAGATCAAGATCAACTTACTCGGACTCCCGGCCAGGCCAGACCTGGCATCACTGCCCGGACCGGTGACCTATGAGACCGAGCCCCAGGCGGTCTTCGCCACTGAGTCCCTGGCCCAGGCCCTGCGCCAGCTGGAGATCTACGGCAGAGACGGGCTGCCCGTCCTGTCCGCCGACGGCCGTCAGGTAGCGGGCTGGGTCACCAGCACCAGCATGCTGAGCGCTATGGCCCGGGAAATCAGCAGCGCGCGAGAAGAAACCGCCGAGGCCCAGGCCGCCGCTGACTGGGACCACGACACGCCTACGTCCGCGGTTGCCGAACCGCCCAGCCCCCTGCGTGGCTACCGGGTCGTCGAGATCACCGTCGCTGACGGCTCACCAGCTGCCGGAACCAAGCTCAGCCGGATTGGGGGGTGGCCGCGAAGACGTACGCCGAGTCAGCCCCGAAGCTGGACAGCATGCGGCACGAGCTCCGGTAAGCCGCAACGGAGACGGATCGAGGCGAGAACGATGGTGGAGACGCTGGCTTTGCCGGTATCGGTTCCCGGAGGCGAAACGCCAGGCACGATCGAGGCGGTCCGGGCCGGGGCGCTCTTCGTCTCGGCCCTGCAGCCCTCCGGGGCGCCCTCACCCGACCAGGTTCGCCGCGTCGTCGCGACAACGCTGCGGCGGCTGGGAGCCCGCGGCTGTGCCGCGCAGACGGCCGGTGAGTTCGGCGACCACCCGGATACGGCAGTGGCCAGGATGAGCTGGGCGCTGGCGACAATCCAAACGGTCTACCCAGAGCTGGCCATATCCGCATGACGGACGAGCGCCCGGTCACGACGGCCGACCCTCCCCCGTCCGATGCGAGCCCGCCCCAGCTATACGGTCGCGGCTCCCGCCGCGGCGCGATCCTCACGACGACGACCGCGCCGGCTGTCAGCCGCATGGCCGACCAGCCGTGCGGCGACTGCCTCGACCATTCGCCCGGCGCCGAGCGCAGAACGCCGGCCGTTCCCCGCCAGGTCGCGTTCTGGCTGCTGGCGTCCGTCTTCACGGCCACCATGCTGGGCACCACCCTGCCGACCCCGCTGTATGTCATCTACCAGGCCCAGTGGCATTTCTCCGCGGCCATCGTGACCGTGACCTTCGCCGTCTACGCCGTCGCGGTCCTGGTTACCTTGCTACTCATGGGGCGGTCCTCGGACCAGGCCGGGCGCAAGCCGGTGCTGGCCGCGGCCCTGGGCAGCAGCGCGCTGAGCACGGTCGTGCTCATCCTGGCCCCCAACGTGGAAGTGCTCATCGCCGGCCGGATCCTGTCCGGGCTGTCCGCGGGCCTGATGACCGGCACGGCCACGGCCGCGCTCACCGAGCTGGTCCCGGCCTCGGCCAGCCGCCGGGCATCACTGGTGGCCACGGTCGTGAACATGGGCGGTCTCGGCCTCGGCCCGCTCATCGCCGGGCTGTTCGCCCAGTACGCGCCGCACCCCACCGTCCTGGTGTTCGAGGTGTACCTGGTGGTACTGGCGGCCGCAGGCGTGTGCCTGTTCCTGGTCCCCGAAACGGTCAGCCCGCGCCGCCGGCCGACCGTGCGCTTCGCCGGCCTCGGCATCCCCGAGCGGGGCCGGGGCGAGTTCGCCGCCGCCGCGGCGGCGGGGTTCGCCGCCTTCTCCCTGCTCGGGCTGTTCAGCGCGCTGGCGCCCACGTTCCTCGGGACCGTGCTGCACCAGGGCAGCCACGCCGTCCAGGGCGCCGTCGTGTTCCTGCTCCTGGCGGTGGGGGCCCTGACCCAGATCCTGCTGTCCCGGTTCAGCAGCCGGCGGGTCGTCATGGCCGGGCTGGGCCTGTTCCTGGCCGCGCTGGCCCTGATCGTCGCCGCCCTCGCCCAGGCCGGGATGGCCCTGTTCCTGGCGGGAACGATCGTGGGAGGGGCGGCCGTGGGTGCGGTCTTCCTGGGCAGCCTGGCCACGGCCAATCGCCTGGCCCCGCCCGAACGGCGCGGCCAGACCATATCTACCTTCTTCGTCGCGTGCTACGCCGCCTGATCATCCCTGTGATCGGCGTCGGGGTGGCCTCCGGGTTCATCGGAGATTTCGCGGCCGTGCTCGCGTTCTCCATCCTGCTCGCCATTCTGTGCCTGTTCTCCGCGGCTGGCATCCGGAAGGCCCTGTTAGTCCGTTAATGGCTGCGAGTGTTAGTCCGTGTTAATAGCTGCCGGTGCCTGGCTGGCGCGGCGTTAGGCGTCATTTCCCGCAGCCCGCATTTCCTGCAGCGTTCATTCTTTGGGCCCGCATTTCCTGCAGCCAGCACCTACAGGAATTGAAAGGCCAGGGTCCGCATCTGTGTCTGCCTGATCACAGTCGGCGTGCCTGCGTGATCGGGGCCAGGGCTGGGTCTACGCCGGAATGTATGAGATATGCCGATGGTGGTGGTCTGTCCGCTGCGGGGAGGGCGCGGCGGGAGAAGATGCGGCTGGCGGCCGCGGCGATGTTCGAGCAGGACATCAAGCCGGTGCAGGTAGCCCATGAGCTGCGGGTAAGCACGAAGTCCGCCTATCAGTGGCGGCGGCGCTGGCGGGCCTGCGGCACCGCGGCGCTGGCCTCGAAGGGGCCGGGCGGGGCAATCTGCCGGCTGGGTCCGGCGCAGCTGGCCCGGCTGCGCGGCGCGCTGGACCAGGGCCCCGCCGCCTGGGGCTGGGCTGAGGATCAGCGGTGGACGCTGGAGCGGGTGACCACCCTGATCGGGCGGCTGTTCCATGTGCGCTACACGCGGCGCGGTACCTCGTATCTCCTGCACCGGATTGGGTACACCCCGCAGGTCCCCGTGCACCGGGCCGCTGAGCGCGACGAGGCCGCGATCGCCACCTGGCGGGGCGTGACCTGGGCCAGGCTTCGAGGCTAACGGCGGCGACCGGCGACTGCGCATAACGCTCGCACGATCCGCGCCAACTTGACATGCGTCCGGCCTGAAAAGTGGACGACGGTGTTGGCCATGGCGAAACGATAACCCGGCGTGGGGTCATTCGTTCCACGACCCGTTCCACCCCCTCGAACGGGTTGTTCGATTAATGGCTTAACCTAAAGCCGCCTATCTGGCCACCAAGGTGCCCAAGTCCGCCCAGCCTTGGATCGCCACGCTCGTGCGCACCATCTCCGGGCAGCCGGACGCCGCCTCGGTGCGCGCCCAGCACGCCCAGGTCGTCACCGCGCTGGAGGCCAAGTTCCCGGCCGCTGCGGCACACCTGGACGAGACCGGACAGTTCAACAATGGACGCCTAAAAGCCTACACAAGGCCACTTGGGAGCTAGCGGACGCAACGTCGCAACTGCGCAGTGCGATTAACGCTGCTGTCAGCCCGCAAATGGAAGTAATTGGTGACGCGCTTGGCTGGAAGATTACTACGCCAAGCTTAAGGACGTTCGTCAGAGTAGTCTTCATTAAATCATCACGGAGGTTTGCCGCGTGCTTTGGGCCTGGCCTCTGGCCTGGCCCTCGCCGCAGGCCTGCTGGGTAGGCTCCGGCGCTCAAGGGTGGGTCCCGAAGATCCTTTCTGCGAAGCGGTTAGAAAGGATCTTCGGGCGCCCTTGCGGGCAGAGGGGCCGCCCCGGACAATGCGCGGCATTCCGGAGCCGCACCGGTGACTCATCTCCCGGCGCCGGATACGCCCGGACCTACAGGCAATCAACTCTCGGACATGGCTTCCACGGCGGCCGCCAGCCGCTTGACGGCTTCGGCGACCGCGAGCGTCGCCCAAGCCTGAGCCGCGGCGATCGCGCGGGGTGCTTGATCGCGGCCTAGTACTACCTCGTCGGTCAGGAGAGTTTCGCGAGCCATGGTGGTGGGATCGTCGATCGTCGTCACGGAATTTCCTCCGAAGACTGGTCGTCTTAGATCAGCGGGTTGCAGCCAGCTTGCCCCACGACGCGGTTCCGCGCACTTCCCCAGAAGGGTTA
>CAVUNW010000012.1:0-40380 GCA_963742865.1 uncultured Actinomycetes bacterium | reverse complement strand
TACGCCGAGCGATACGTTAGACAACAATTTATACTATGTTATCTGGTACTGTAATGATATAAAAAGCATCAAAGTTAGAAGCGTTTACAACGAAAAGCCGCTCAAGGAGTGGACTAGCGAGACCAAGGGAGGTTCGTGGGGCGTTACTGAAAATGAGATAGATCGTCCTTTGACGCCTTCGGAGAAGTCCGACCCCAACAGTTCTCGACAATTCATCCAGTGTCTACCAACTCACGGACATGTTTTCGGCTGGGGCTGCCAAAAACCCCTTCGAGTTCTCCTATAAGCGGGAGGTTTATCGCCCAAGAGGCAATTCTCATTGGAAGACGACGAAAATTGGCGTTGGCCGACTTTCACTAGCCGCTAGACTCGAAGTTCGCGGCGGTCGACAACTTGGTACAAGCGCTACCACAAAGACTGGCCGAAGCGGCGATTGACAAATGCTTGGACTGACACGTCGGGCAAAGCTAACGAAAGGATATACATCGTTCAAACCCAGGACGGGGTCATCGAACGATGCATACTTATGAGCACCGATCCCGGCGATCTCGTCTTCTATCCGACCTGCGGCTCGGGCACGACTGCCCAGGTCGCAGAACAATGGGGCCGACGGTGGATCACCATAGATACCAGCCGTGTCGCGCTGGCGCTTGCGCGCACTCGGCTGATGGCGGCGCGCTATCCCTGGTATCTGCTCGCGGACAGCAGCGACGGCCGCGCTAAGGAAGCGGAGCTGTCTCAGCGCGTTCCCCGCCGACACGCCGGTCCACAACGATCTTCCGTCAGGGCTTCGTCTACGAGCGCGTGCCACACATCACCCTCAAGTCGATCGCCAACAATTCCGCTGATCGACGGACATCTGGGAGAAGTGGCAGGCGGTTCTCGAACCGCTGCGCGACTTAGCTCAACGCCGCGCTCGGCAAGAACTTGGCAGGAATGGGAAATCCCGCGCGAGAGCGGCGAGCCTTGGGACGAAGGCGCTACCAAGGCTTTCTTTATCGCCCGCGACGAGGCCAGGCCAGAAGCCGAACGACTGCGCGCGCTGGCTGTGATCGCTATCAACATCGGCACGGAGTTCACATTCGAAACCTTACCGAAGAAGCCGCGCACCCCGTGGACTCCCGAAGCCGAGGCGCTTCACGCCAAATGGTGGAAGGCGCATATCGCCCGTCAAAAGGAAATCGACGCCTCCATCGCCGCGCGCGCTGAAGTCGAATATCTTTATGACAAGCCTTACCTCGACAATGCGCGCGTCCGCGTCGCCGGGCCGTTCACGGTCGAGAGCCTGTCGCCGCATCGCGTGTTGCCGGCAAGCGAAGAGGAGCTGATCGACGAGATCGAGCCCGCCGAAGGCCGGCGTTCGCACGCCCGACGCCGATCTCGCGGGCCAGGACTTCGCCGCCATTGTCATCGACTACCTGCAAGGCTGAGGGCGTCAAGCAACAGGCCCAAGGGCGACCGCATCACCTTCCAGAGCCTAACGCCCTGGCCGGGCGCCTTCATCGGCGCAGAGCCTCGCCTTCATCCAAGGCGACAAATGGCCCCGAGCGCCGAGCCGCCATCCTCATCGGACCCGAATACGGCACCGTGGGGCGGCAGGACATTGTCGCCGCAGCTCGCGAAGGCTCTGGACGCCCGGTTCGACGTGCTGATCGCCTGCGCCTTCAATTTCGACGCCCATTCCTCCGAACTGGTAAGCTTGGGAGCCTCAAAGATACTCAAGGCCCGGATCAACCCCGACATGCATATGTCGGACGAACTGAAGAACACCGGGCGCGGCAACATGTTCGTCGTGTTCGGCGAGCCGGACGTCGAGATCCTCGACGACGGCGGCCCAAAAATCCGCGTGAAGGTGCAACGGCGTCGACGTGTTCGACCCCAACACTGGCGACATCCGGTCGAGCGACACGGCGGGCATCGCCGCCTGGTTCATCGACACCGACTATGACGAGGAGAGTTTCTTCGTTCGCCACGCCTACTTCCTCGGCGCCAAGACCCCTACAAAGCCTGAAGACCGCGCTTCAGCCGAGATCGACGAGGAAGCCTGGGCGACGCTTTACTCGCGACATCTCCCGCCTGTTCAGCGGCCGGAAACGGCCGCATCGCGGTGAAGGTCATCAATCACTTCGGGGATGAGGTGATGAAGGTATTCCGAGTGTAGGCATGGAAAGACTGAAAGCGTTGGCGCGCTTCCTTCCGGAGTTTGAGCGGCCGGGATTTAAGGCTGGCGAAGTGCAGCGGCGGAGATGAAATTGAGCCGAATGTGTTCAGAATGCCTTTCGTCTCTTACGGCGACGTGGTTCAATCATTCGTGGAGGCGGCCTATCCAGCATGGCTGGGTGTCTGACTGATTTCGACTGGCCGGGAGTGGGATGGAGTCCGACGAAGCAACGTCGATTCCGCGACGATAGAAAGCTATCAGACAACGCGACCGAGGGGGGAGCTTGCGAAGCTGCTGACCGTCTGCATCCGGCAGGACAGGTTTGTCGAAGGCGCCCTGGATGCGATCGAATTGGGCCTCGCTTTTGCGCATCGTTCGGCGGGCGGCAGCTCTTGCCGACAGATCCGCCGCCCTACTCGCCCCGCTCCTGAGGATCAGTTCGTGAACTTCCTGATCTCCGACCACCTTCACAGCCTCCTTCAACCGACTCAGCCCGGCCTCGACCAGAAGGCAGTGAAAGCGAGCGTCTTCGATCTTCAGATGGACCCGGCCGGCAACGGGCTTCAGTTGCACCGCATCGACAAGAGCAAAGACCCCAATTTCTGGTCGGCGCGGGTCAATCGCGACGTTCGCCTGATCGTTCATAAGAATGGCGAGAGCCTGATTGGTCGCCTTTGTCGGTCACCATGACGACGCCTATGCCTGGGCCGAACGCCGGCGGATCGAGGCGCATCCACGGACCGGCGCGGTCCAGATTGTCTGAGGCGCGCGATAGCGTGGAGGAAGTCGCCCCGCCAGCGACGTTCGATTTGTCTTTCCCGACCCGACCAAGAGCAAGGCGAACATTCGGGCAGGCCCGGCTCCGCGGATCGCCTCGCCGGTCACGGACGCAGAACCGGCCCGGCGATCCGGACAACAGCGGCCGCAGCGCCTGGTGTTCCAGCCGGGGCCGCCATCCCTGGATGTCGCGCCAGTACAGGGAAATCATCCACCGAGCCGCCCGGGCAGAACATCGCCCGCTGGCGGCGTCGGCGGGCGTGCTCACATCGCGGAGAATGAGGCGCTGGCGGCCGGCGCTGCAGTCGCGCAGGTGGCCAGCTAGGTGGAGGTGGATGTGCCGCTCCTTCCTGACCGGGACGTGGAGCGCGTGCTGGTGATCATTGCATACCCCGATGACGCCGAGTTCCGGGCGGGCGGCACGGTCGCCTGATGGACGGATGAGGGCATCCAGGTAACTTGCTGCGTGCTGACGGGCAGGAGCGCGGTGGCTTCGATCCCGGCGTTCCCGGCGCCGAGATCGCTCACATCCGCCGGGCGGAGCAGCAGGCCGCCAAGCTGCCGGGCGTGAGCGAGGTCAAGTTCTCCGGTCTCGGGGAGCAGAGCCTGCTGGATGATCGGCGCGAGCTGCATGAGGACCTGTTCGCGTGATCCGGCAGGTACGCCCGCAGCGGGTGGTCACATCGAGTCTGGAGCGGAACTGGAAGAGGTTCGGTAGCTGTCACTTTTCATCTTGCGACCTGGAGCGGCTGCGCTGACCGCGATCTATCCCGGCGCGGGCAACCCATTCGCCCCCTTACTTATCTGCGGGAGGAGGAGGGGCTGGAGCCGTGGCCGGTCCCGGGGGTGGCTGATGAGCGGCCCGGAGAGGGGAGTCAACCACTACCTGGACATCACTGGGACATCCGGCCGCAAGGTCGCCGCCGTGACCCCGGCCTCGGAGCCGAGGGTACCCGTCGCGACCGGAGAACACGCCGCAGGGCAGGTTCGCCACCCCAAACAGCGAGTCAGGCGGCAGCTCCAGCCAGGTCGCGGTCAGCGCCTTCCCCGTCGAGGTGGCGCAGGCCCTCCCCGACGTAAATCTGCCGGGGCCGGGAGATCTTCTGCTCCGGATCGACCGAACTCCTGCCACTGGGCGAGCCAGCCGGGCATGCCTCCGATCGCGAACAGCACCGGGAACATCGCCACCGGGAAGCCCATGGCCTGGTAGATGATGCCCGAGTAGAAGTCCACGTTCGGGTAAACCTTTGATCCAGTAGTCGTCGGCGAGCGCGATCCGCTCGAGCTCCAGCGCGATGTCCAGCAGCGGGTTGCGCCCGGTGACCTCGAACACCTGGCCCGCCATCTCCTCGATGAGCGTCGCCTGCGGGCCATAGTTCCTGTACACCCGGTGGCCGAACCCGATCAAGCGCAGCTCGCCCGTTTTGACCCGGGCGATGTAGCCGGGCACGTTCGCGACGGTCCCGATCTCCGCAGCATCTTGAGCACCTGCTCGTTCGCCCCGCCGTGCAGCGGGCCGTACAGCGCCGCAGCCGCCGCGGCCGCCGCGGAATACGGACGCTCCGGAGCTGGCCACCCCCCGCATCGCGCTCGCGGAACAGTTCTGCTCATGGTCGGCGTGCAGGACGAACAGCACGTCCAGGGCGTGCTCGAGCACCGGGTCCGGCGTTGTACTTGAGCTCCGTCATCTTCCACATCATGTTGAGGAAGTTGCCCGCGTAGGACAGGTCGTCGTCGGGACAGTCGTACGGAAAGCCCTGCGCGTGCCGGTACGCGAAGGCCGCGAGCGTGGGCATCTTGGCGATGAGCCGCACGACCTGCTCGTCCTGGCAGGCCCGGTCGTGGACCGCCTTGGCCTCGGGGTAGAAGGTGGACAGCGCCGCCAAGGTGCTGACCAGGATGCCCATCGGGTGAGCGTCGTGGTGGAAGCCGTCGATGACCTTCTGCGTTCTCGTGCACGCAGGCGTGATCGGCGATATTGCGGGCCGACGCCGCCGACTTTTTCTTGCCCGGCATTTCGCCGCGCAGCAGCAGGAAGGCCACGTCCAGGAACGAGGACCGGCTGGCCAGCTCCTGGATCGGGTAGCCGCGGTAACGCAGGATGCCCTTCTCCCCGTCGATGAACGTGATGGCACTGCGGCAGCTCGCGGTGTTCTGGAAGGCGGGGTCGTAGGACAGCAATCCGAAGTCGTCATCGGACGTCTTGATCTGCCGTAGATCGGTCGCGCGGATCGCGCCGTCGACGATCGGGAGTTCGTAGCTGCGGCCGGTTCGTGAATCGGTAACTCGCAGCGTGTCCTTGCTGGTCATGTCTAGACCATAGGCGATAACCGCGGGTGCCAGACAGACCCTATGGCCTTGGGGTTTCGCGGCCGAGGTCTGCTGCCGCCCGGATCCCACCGGACCCTCCGCCGTTTCCATAAACCGCCGGCCGTCTGGCGGTCCTGTTCCCCTGCCAGCCAAACGCTGACCGCCTGGCCTTGCTGCGAAGCGCCGGCGCCGAAGCCGTATGGCCTCATGGGACCGGGTTCCGCGGCTCAGCACATGGTGTCTTCGTCAAACCAGCCGGGCTTTGCCCAGGCGCTGCGGGATGCGTGGCACGCTTTGGCAAGCTGCGCGGCCGGCCGGGGGCCGTGCGCGGCGGCCAGCCCGCGGCGGACGTCGGGCACGGCAGCCGGGGGTGGACAGTACCGAGGTCCGCGAGTGGGCCAGGGCACAGGACATCGAGGTAAAGGACCGCGGGCGAGTGCCTGCTGAACTGGTGGCCCGGTTCAAGGCCGCGACCGGGCAGTAGAGTCCGGAACACCTTCTTTCGCCGGGCCACGGTGCTTCACGCACATGCCGAAATGAGGGCGTTGCGTTCTTGCATACTACTGTCTACAAATCCCACCTCTTATGAGTCCGACCGAGAACAATCTCAGGCCGCTTGTTGCGGTGCGCAGATCGTCCAATTCGAGGTACCCTGCCACCACGGTCAGCCGACAGCGTGTGCCGGAGCCGGCGTCAGCGGAGCAAAGGACACCTGGCAGGCTGTTCCTCTTGCGCAAGGAGCGCCTGATTGGAATCTAGTCGCCTGCTGCGTCTCGTTGCAGGCGAGAGGGTGCGGCAGGTGTGGGTTGAGCTCCGCCGATGTCGTCGCGAGGATGGGCGGACATGCAGTGCGTAACTAGGTACAGGCATCGGCGGCTGGATCCACAACCATGAGTTTGAATCTTTTCCATTTTTCGGATATCCACTTTAACCGCCGCCATATTGACAGGTGGGACCCAGACGAGGATCTTCGCCGCGAGGTCGTACGCGACCTGGAACGGGTCACGGACAAGGCAGGACCAGCTGATGCGGTCCTGATCACCGGGGACATCGCCTTCTCAGGCCAGCACAACGAGTACGCTGCGCTCCGCGGCTGGCTCGGCAAAGTCGCCGAGCTCGCTTGTCATGATCCCGGCGCAGTGTTGATGGTGCCCGGCAATCACGACGTCGATCTCAAGGTGGCTGCCTCAAGCCGTGTCACTCGGCTGGCTCAAGAACGAGTCCGGCAGATACCCGACGAGGACCTCGATCAGGAATTGGAGGAGGCGCTGCGCGACGCGGAAACCGGCCCGTCGTTGCTCGCTCCCCTCGGGGCATAAACCGTTCGCCGCGACGTTCGGTTGTGCCATTACCCCCGACTGCCCATGGTGGGAGCGCCAGTTCACGCTCGGGCACGGGTACGAGCTGCGTATGCGCGGAGCGACCTCCGTATTGGTCTCCGACCGCCGCGATAACGACAACAACTACCGGCTTGCGGTACCCACCCAGATGGTGATGTTGCCACAGGAACCGCGTACCGTCGGCATGCTGCTCGCCCATCATCCGCGTGAATGGATGCGACGCCGCGACGAGATCGGCGATGTTCTCGACGCCCGGGCGCGGATCCAGCTCTACGGTCACCGGCATGTCTTCCGGCCGCGGGACGAGGTAGGAAACCTCATCGTGCATGCCGGTGCCACTCATCCCGAGCGCGGCAACGACTGGTGGCCGCACTACAACGTGCTCAAGTTGAACATGTCCCTAGGCCGGCAGCATGATACTGCGGGCTTCTGTGTATCCCCGCAAGTGGCACCCGAGGGATATGCGGTTCGGGGTTGACACCGACCCGGACGGTGTGGATCACCGTACGTTCACCCTTCCCCTTGGCGATCGCGCACCCGCGCAACCCGCGGCTACCACGCCCGTTAGTTTGGGCTTCGGAACCGGGTCCCCGCCCTTTACAGTGACCACGCCACCGCCGTCGATTAGTCCTGCGCAGGACAGAGCCGAAGCCGCGCCTGCGGACGCGCCCGCAATGGAGGGTTCACCTGC
Organism: uncultured Actinomycetes bacterium; assembly: GCA_963742865.1. Taxonomy (GTDB): domain Bacteria; phylum Actinomycetota; class Actinomycetes; order Streptosporangiales; family Streptosporangiaceae; genus Bog-532. Next base: position 33,101 of record CAVUNW010000012.1, on the reverse strand, counting down.
AACTACGGTCACCGAGGATGCTCAGACGGTACATTCACACCGCGATCCGAAATCCAGCACCGCACCCGCCAGCGATCGCGAGGATGCCAAGCGAAACACCCAGAACGACTTCGGTCAAAAGACCGCCGATACTAGTGCCGACACCGAACTACAAGTGCCATCCATTCTGCGACTCGTAGACCGGCCTTTCGGCGGAGACCGTCGGGTAACCGTTTCATGGCAGCCACAGGGGTCAAAGTCAAGGGAGGCCACGACCACCTTCACGTACCGGATTGACGAATCTGATACCGAAAGAATCCGATGGTACTTGGAGGAGTACGCCGAATTCCCGCCTCTCCGGCACCAAAGATCGCGGCTGACGCTGAGGCTCACCTGTCCGTTATCGGCCGTGAGTTGTTTGCTGCCGTGTTCAGGGCCCGGGAAACGGCCGGTATCTGGACCCTGGCCACGTCAGGCACCCGTCGCCTAACGAAGCTCCGTTTCGAGGTGGATGCTGACCCTACCGACGTACCTGGCCTTCCGTGGGAATTCCTCCGTGTGCCGACTACGGACCGGCCTGTGGCGCTAACCGCGCAGGAGTTCGTTCGCACCCACCATCAAACCGCCAGGCCCCTCATAGTTCCGCAACCTACTGCGGATCGACTGCGAGTTTTGCTCGTAATCTGCCGGCCACAAGGGCGCGATGATGTGCCCTACCGGTCCATGGCCTCCCCCTTGGTCCAGAGTGGCGCCGAACAGATGCATGGCCTTGATCTTGACGTGCTGCGGCCGCCAACCTATAAGCGCCTCGCGCAGGTGCTGCGGGCGGCCGCGGACACGGGCCATCCATATGGCATAGTTCATTTCGACGGACATGGCACTTATCTAGATGTTGCCGCTCTCGCCGACGATAACGCCCGCGAATCTATGTGGGGATCGCTATCAGTGGCGGGGGCGATCCGGCGCGGCGCTCACGGCTACCTGCTGTTCGAAGACCCCACCATGGCCTCCAACCAGCAACTGGTCGACGGAACAACGCTTGCCGCCCTGCTCGCCGAGACTGATGTTCCAGTGGTGATGCTAAACGCCTGCCGTAGTGCGTATAGCGAAGCGGGTGCGGACGCCGGAGAGGATGGCGATGCGATGACAGAGGCCGTCTCCGCCGAGGCCAGGCACGACCGGCGGGACGCCCACATCAGGCCACCGGTCGTTGGAGACGCGGAAGACGATTTCCATTCGCGGGTGCGAGCGTTTGGATCGCTCGCGGCCGAGATTGCCGATGCCGGGGTGCCCGGAGTCGTTGCGATGCGGCACAACGTTTACGTTGTCACAGCTGTCCAGTTCGCTGCCGACTTTTACGCTCACCTACTTGCAGGCAAGACACTAGGTCAAGCTGCTACCGCGGCTAGAAAGGCTCTCGCCGACGACCCTATCCGCCATATCGGATATGTTCCGATAGCGTTGCAGGACTGGGCCGTCCCTATTATTTACGAATCTCGGCGCCTCGCCCTCGTCGCACGTACTTCAGATCGGCAGCGGCAAACCCGGATTAAAATCGACCTCACGAGGTCGAATGCCATGCCAGCTGGCAAGAGTCGTATCACTGGCGCAAGACCACCACGGCCACCAGATTTGGGGTTCTTCGGCCGAGACGAGACGATCCTTGCATTGGATCGGGCGTTTGACACCAACCGACTGGTCCTTTTGCATGGCGACGCAGGTATGGGGAAGACCGCAACCGCTGCGGAGTTTGCCCGCTGGTATCAGGACACTGGCGCCCTCGACTACGCCGACCTCGCCACCGGGCCGATTCTGTGGACCAGCTTTGAACACCACCTACGCCTATCCCAGGTCCTGGACGTAATCGGCGCTCAACTAAGCGAATTCTTGGACGACGACCAGATCCGCTGGCAGGACGTCGTAGACGAGGAGACCCGCCGAAATATCGCCGTGCAAGTATTGTCGCAGGTCCCGGCGATATGGGTTTGGGACCATATCGAGACGATCGGGATCCCGGCCGACGTTCCTGGAGGCAGCGCCGCGTCGGAGGAGGACGAGCTAGCCGACTTCCTGCGCGATCTGAAACATCACACCCGCGCTCGAGTCCTGCTCACCTCTCGCCGCGACAAGCACACCTGGCTCGGTAACCTTCCTACCCGCGTGGAAATACCACGCATGCCGATGCGGGAAAGCCTGCAACTAGCCCATGCGATGATCGCCCGCGAGGGTGGCACCCAAGCCGGACCTACGGCACTGGGCGCCGTCTGGCGGCCCCTATTGCGCTACGCAGGCGGTAATCCGGCAAAGATTTGCCTGGTGGTCGCGCAAGCCCTGAGCGAGGGTCTAACGACCAGTGAGCAGATCACCGAATTCGTTGAACGTCTACGGGCCGAAGAACCCGCTCCCTGAGCGAGCCAAGATCTGGAGTGCCCTCAACGCAGACGGGATCGATCTGGACGCCAACGGCTGTGGCCGCATGGGCAGTCAGGCTGCATGTTTATACCTAGTGTCCTGAATCAATAATTTCTGGTCACCTAGTAGGCTCGGCTTATGGCGAGTCCGAAGCTTGAGCCGCTGGTGCTGGCTGATGAGGAGCGGCAGGTCCTGGAGGGGTGGGCGCGGCGCCGGAAGACCGCGCAGGCGCTGGCGTTGCGGTCCCGGATCATCCTGGCCTGCGCGGACGGTGCCGCGGTCAGCTCGGTGGCCGCTGAGCTGGGGATATCGCGGTCGACGGCGGCCAAGTGGCGGTCGCGGTTCCTGGAGTCCCGGCTGGAGGGGCTGAGCGACGAGCCGCGGCCGGGCCGGCCGCGCACGGTCACCGACGAGCACGTGGAGAAGGTGATCACCGCGACGCTGGAACGGGAGCCGCCGGACGGGGACACGCACTGGTCAACCCGGTCGATGGCCAGGTCAGCGCGCATGTCCCAGTCCGCGGTCTCCCGGATCTGGCGGGCCTTCGGCCTCAAGCCCCACATCGTCCAGACCTGGAAACTGTCGGCGGACCCGCAGTTCATCGACAAGGTCCGCGACGTCGTCGGCCTGTACATGAGCCCGCCGGAGAACGCCCTCGTGCTGTGCGTCGATGAGAAGTCGCAGATCCAGGCGCTGGACCGGACCGCCCCGTGCCTGCCGATGCTGCCCACGACCCCGGCCCGGATGACCCACGACTACGTCCGCAACGGCACCACCAGCCTGTTCGCGGCATTCGACCTGGCCAGCGGCTCGGTGATCGCCCAGCACTACCGGCGGCACCGGCACCAGGAGTTCCTCCGGTTCCTCAAGCTCATCGACGCCGCCGTGCCGAAGGACCTGGACCTGCACCTGGTCCTGGACAACTACGCCACCCACAAGACCCCGGCGATCCACCAGTGGCTCCTGAAGCACCCCCGCTTCCGCTTGCACTTCACGCCCACCAGCTCATCGTGGCTGAACCTGGTCGAGCGCTGGTTCGCCGAGCTCACCAACCGCAAGCTGCGCAGGTCAGCGCACCGCAGCGTCACCGAACTCGAAGCCGACATCCGCAAGTGGGTCAACGAATGGAACAAGAACCCCAAGCCGTTCGTGTGGACCAAGACCGCCGACGAGATCCTCGAAACCCTCGCCGCCTACTGCGAACGAATTAACGACTCAGGACACTAGCCGCGTGGGGGAACATCCGCTTCTGCCGCGAGGTGCGCTTCTGGTAGAGCCATCGCTTGGTGCTGAGGTGGCGCAGGTTCAATCACCCTATGCGCCTCCCATGCGCAGGCCTTGCTTCAGCACAACCAGCGCGGCAGGACTGGGCCGTTTGCCATAGGTCGGCCTGGTAAGGAAATGCCCGCCGGGCTTGGACTGGTGCGTTCCGCTCGGCGGCGGGCCGGAGGGATGAAACGAAACGCGTACGCGGTTACTTCCGGCCGCGAGGCGGAGATGCTGCCCCTAGCCCGGATCGCTGATGGGCCGTAGAGGCCAGGTCGCCGTGTTCCTGTCGTAGTTGTCTGGAAGTAAAAGCCGGGACAGCCCGCTATCGGAAGCGACGGTGGGCCCATCGCGTCGCCGCGGGCCAGGCGGGCCGGGCCGGGAATGCGGCCGGTTACGGCTTGCGGGCGACGCCGCAGAATTCGTCGACCGGGGGTGGCTGGCAGCCCAGCGGGCTGATATCGGGGCGCCACTGGGAGCACGGCACCACGCCAGGTTCCAGCAGGTCCAGCCCGTCGAAGAACCGGGCGATCTGCTCCGGGCTGCGCAGCGTCATCAGTGGTGTGCCGACCCGGTTCCAGTGCGCCACCGCGTCTTCCATGGCCGCGCCGCTGACCGCGCTGGTGGAGTGGTTGATGGCGAGGAAGCTGCCCGGCGCCAGCGCCGCCGCCAGGCGCCTGACGATTTCCTGCGCCTGGTCAGTGCCGGGGATGTGGTGCAAGACGCCCAGCAGCAGCAGCGCCACGGGCTGGGTGAAGTCGAGGGTCCGCGCCGCTCCGGACAGGACCTTGCCCGGCTCGCGCAGGTCGGCGTCGATGTAGTCGCAGGCACCCTCCGGGCTGCTGGTGAGCAGCGCGCGGGCGTGCGACAGCACCAGCGGGTCATTGTCTACGTACACGATCCGCGCCTCGGGAGCTACCCGCTGGGCCACCTGGTGGGTGTTGTCCGCGGTCGGCAGCCCGGTACCGACGTCGAGAAACTGGCGGATGCCCGCCGGGCCGGCCAGGTACCGCACCGCCCGTCCCAAGAACGCCCGGTCCGCCCGGGCCTGGGCCACGATGATCGGCAGCATCGCAGCTACCCTGTCGCCCGCTTCCCGGTCAACGGCGAAGTTGTCCTTGCCGCCCAGCCAGTAGTTCCATATCCGGGCCGAATGCGACACCGTCGTGTCAAGTCCCGTCCGCGCAGTAGCCGCGTCATCGGTCACCAGATGTCACCTCCCGTCACCTCTGCCGGGCCTACTACGGCAATGGCTCCCTGAGGAGAAGCCGGACCTGGTACCGGGCCTAACCAGCCAAGCCAGGCGGGTAACTTCGCCGTAGCAGCAATACCGTAGCGCAATTCCCGCATCCCGCCCGCTGATCCTGACCCGCCGGCTCCGGCTCGAGGCGTCCTGGACCGGCACGCCGCGGGCCTCGGGTGCCCGAGGCCGGGGCGTCCCGACGGTGCCCTGCCCGCCACGTGGGCAGCGGTGGGCGAACGCCAAAGCGAACCCTGACGGCCTCCCCGACTACGGGCTGCACGGCGAACCGGTGGAGATCACCGGTAAGCCAGCCGTCTTGGTGACGTTTCCGGTGCCTCATCACGCGGCCGAAGCGTTCTTCGCCGTGATCGCACCCCACCCGAGTCGCGTCGATACCTCACGCTTGAGTTCTCCCGGAACGTGGTGGCAGATCACCCCAGCGACCATGATCGGTGAATGGTGCGCGGACGGCCCACCACCCGAATCTTGGGCACGACCTGATACCGCCAAGTCAGCCTTTCCGGCAAAGATGCAAGAACTCCTCAGCAGCTGAGGTACCACCGCTCATGCCGCTCCCCGGATGTTCATTTGGGAGGCTGAGCCGTCAACTGCCGTCGCCGATTACGCAGCCCACGGCCGTGGAGATGCATGCCGAAGTGCCCGCACGGCTGGGCAGTCCGCAGGCTGGTGAGCATGATCCGAGTTGGGCGGCGGCGGTAGCCGCGGCAGGTGCCCTGGCAGGCCTGGGTTACTATCTGGCCGTCACCGGCAAGGCGACGGTCGACACCGGCTGGGGAGGGCGGGTCCGCCCGCTGCGCCGGTTCGGCGTCCAGATCGCGGCCCCGGCCGTTCGCGACAAGAGACTTGAGGTTCGGTCCGAAGTCTTTGCCTCCAGAGCTCGTAAGGCGGACGACCGCCTCGAGAGCTCCCATGGCTTCGCTGATGGCCTTCTCTTGCTCCATCGGTCTCCTTACGGCGTGCTTTTCCTGGGCGGTGGCCCCGCGGCAGTGGGGCTCATGCAGCGGGCCCAGGAGCTGGGCCTTGAGCTCATCTCCGTCCAGTCGGCGGACGAGAGGTCAGATGAGACCGAACGTCCGGCTAGCTGACCGCGGCTAGGGCCGTGGCGCGGCGAATTGGGGCGAGAGGAGGTGTTCGACCCGCCGCCGGGCTGTTAACGGTTTTCCACCTAGGTGAACCGGCTGGCGGGGGATGCCGGGTCGCCTGCCTGGGTCTTAGCGTGCATGGTGATGGACAGTAACCGGGCGCAAAGCCACAGGTGTGCCTGCCCGCGAGCATTTGGGGGAGGAGTGAGGCGCTGATGCCCGAGGGACTGAATCCGATCGAGACCGGCAAGAAACTGTATGAACATGGCGAGGCGGCGCAGCAGGGGGCCGAGGGGGCACGTGCCCGGCGGAGTCCAGGGTGCTCGGCTTGCCGGGGTCGGTTTCGTCTTGCCCGAGCACCTCGGGCCCGAACGAGACCGTCCCGGCCACCGCCTTGGCGTACGGGTCGAGCAGCAGCTTGGCCGGGTTGCACCGCAGGCCCCGGGCCGGGTCCCAGGGCCCGCCCACACGGTACCCGTAGGACTGCCCGGGGCCGATGCCCGGTACGAACGCATACCAGATGTCGGCGTCGTTATCGGTGATCGGGATCTGGGTTTCGGTGCCGGCCGCGTCGAACAGGCACAAGGTGGCGCTGCCGGCGACACTGGAGGCGAGCGCGAAGTTGGTGCCCGCCCGGCCCACGTGCTCACCGGGCGTGGCGCCCAGCGGGAACGTGCTGCCCGGGAGCGCTGTCGCGCCCGGGGCCGGCGGCGCGCTGGCCGGCGTTGCAGTGCGGCTGGCTGCGGCGGGCGCGGCGGTGCGTGGTGGTGTCATGACCGGGCCTCCTTGCCGATGCTGCGGACCACGTCGCCGGTGGGGGTGACCGCGCCGTGGCGGCGGCGGATCACGTCGGCGATCAGCCCGGTCCATCCGGTCTGGTGGGTGGCGCCGAGCCCGGCGCCGTTGTCGCCGTGGAAGTACTCGTTGAACAGCAGGTTGTCTTTCCAGGCCGGATCGTGCTGCATCTTGTCGATCCAGCCGAAGCAGGGCCGCCGCCCGTCCGGACCGACGGTGAACAAGGAGATCAGCCGGTCCTGCAGGTCGGCGGAGATCACGTCCAGCGGCACCTTGTGCCCCGAGCCGACCGGGTACTCGATGGTGAGCTCGTCCCCGAAGAACCGGTAGTAGCGCTCAAGCGCGCTGACGACCAGGTAGTTCAGCGGGAACCACAGCGGCCCGCGCCAGTTGGAGTTCCCGCCGAACATGTCGGTGGTGGACTCGGCCGGCTCGTAGTCGACGGTGGCGCTGAACCCCTCGACGTCGAGCTGATACGGGTGCTCGCGATGGTAGGCAGACAGGGCCCGCAGCCCGTACGGGGACAAGAACTCGTCCGTGTCGAAGAGCTTGGCGAATAGCTTCTCCAGCCGGTCGGGGCCGACGACACTGAGCAGCATCTGCCGGTCGCCGGGCTTACCGCGGATCAGGCCGGCTTCGCTGAGCGCCTTGTCAGGGTCGGCCTGGCCGTGCCGGCCCAGGAAGCCGGCGAACTGCTTGCCGACCGTCGCCGCATGGTTGAGCATCCCCTCGTCGATGACGGCGGCCGTCAGCATGGGGATGATGCCCACCATCGACCGGTACTTGACCGGCACGGCGGTCCCGTCCGGGGTGAGCAGCCGGTCGTAATACAGCCCATCGGCCTCGTCCCACAGGCCCTGGTCATCCATGGCCCGGGTGATACCGGCGAAGTGCTCCAGGAACTTGAGGATCAGGCCGGTCGCCAGCCGCCGGCCGCTGCGCTGCAGGGCGACGGCGATGGCGGCCATGGCGATCGCGTAGAAGGCCATCCAGCCGGTCGCGTCGGACTGCTCTAGGACTCCGCCGACCGGCAGGTGCGAGCGGTCGATCGGGCCGATGTTGTCCAGCCCCATGAAGCCGCCCTCGAACAGGTTGTTGCCTTTCGCGTCCTCCAGGTTGACCCACCAGGTGAAGTTGACCAGCAGCTTGTCGAAGACCTCGCTCAGGAAGTCGAAGTCGCGGCCGCCGTCGATGGCGAACACCTCCAGCGCGGCCCAGGCCTGCACCGGCGGGTTCACGTCACCAAAGTCCCACTCGTAGGCGGGCAGCGCCCCGTTCGGGTTCTGGAACCATTCCCGGCAGAGCAGGATCAGCTGGTACTTGGCGAACGCCGGGTCCACGTGCGTGAGGGTGACGCAGTGGAAGGCCAGGTCCCAGGCCGCGAACCAGGGGTACTCCCACTTGTCCGGCATCGACATCAGGTCGAAGGAATCGAAGTTGCGCCATTTGGAGTTGCGCCCGCTCTGCCGCTGCGGTGGGGGCGTCGGCTGGGTCGGGTCACCCTCCAGCCAGCGGGCCACGTCGTAGTTGTACAGCTGCTTGCACCACAACATCCCGGCGAACGCCTGCCGCATCACCATCGCCTCGTCCGCGCTGGCCGCCTCCGGGGTGAGCTCGGCGTAGAATTCGTCCGCTTCGGCCTGGCGCTGCTTGACGACACTGCCGAAACCGCTGCCGAGCGCGGCCGCCGGCTGCGCTTGCTTGCCGCCCGCGGTGCCCGCCGGGCGCAGCCGCAGCCGCAGTTCGGCGGTCTGGCCCGGCGCGACCGTCAGCCGGTACCAGAACGCGCACTTGGTGCCCCGCTGATCGGGGTTGACGGTGGCCGCGCCGTGGATCACATGATCGCCGATCCCGTCCTTGGGGTACGGCGTCGTCGGCGCCGCGCCGTACAGCCGCGCCAGGTTGGTCTCGTTCTCGCAGAACAGCGGCACCGGGCTTGTGCCGTCCGGGCCCGCGCCCGCGAGCAGTTCGAGAGAGCCGAGGAACGGGTGCTCGGTGGTGATCGCCGAGCCGCCGGCTCCCGCTAGCACCGGCTTGGGCGCCCCGGTGTCCCAGGACCAGGTGTTGCGGAACCACGCAGTCGGCAGCACATGCAGCGTGTCGGCGTCCGGGCCGGCGTTGGTCACCCGGACGGTCATCAGCACGTCGGTCGGGTCGGCCTTGGCGTAATGCACCTCGGTGATCCAGTACCGATCCTGGTCGAACACGCCGGTGTCCAGCAGCTCGTACTCCATGTCGAACTTGCCGCGCCGGCGGTTTTCCGCCAGCAGGTCCTCATACGGGAACGCCGCCTGCGGGTAGTGGTACCGCCACCGGTTCCAGGCGTGGCTGGGGATGGCGTCCAGGTACCACCAGTACTCCTTCACGTCCTCGCCGTGGTTGGCCTCTTCCCCGGTCAGCCCGAACGGGCGCTCCTTCAGGATCGGATCCCGGCCGTTCCACAGCGCCAGCCCCAGGCATAGCCGCTGCGCCACGTCGCAGAACCCGGCCAGGCCATCCTCACCCCACCGGTAGGCCCGGGACCGGGCCGCATCGTGCGGCAGGTAATCCCACGCCCCGCCGTCCGCGCTGTAATCCTCCCGGACCGTGCCCCACTGCCGCTCACTCACGTACGGTCCCCACAAATACCAGTCACTGGCCTGCCGCAGCCCGTCCTGCAGCTTCCCGAACCCAGCCACCCGATCCCGTTCCGCGCCCACCACAGTCCCCTTCGCCTAGCTTTTACGGCCCTTCTCGGGCTCGCACGAAGCTGACGATTCCGCGGCCGCAGGTGACCTGTCATCACCCGCCCGTCGTTTTCACCTAGGTGGAACCCACGGCCGAGCCGGCCGGGAGGGCAAGCAACAGGGGCCGCCCGAACGGGTCCTGATCAGCGGTCTAATGCGAGATGTGACAGGAAGATTACAAATCCTAGCTCCTTCATAACCGCTGCCGGTCGGGCAGGCCGGACGCATGCTTGCCCGGTGGCCGAATTGGAGGACCCGCCTCCGCAGGGGTTGCCACCTCGGCCGATGCCGAAGGAGATAGTGCCATGCCAGCTGACGGAGACGCGCCGCGTGGACGCCGAGCGATCGGCAAGGGCCGGATGGAAGCATTCAGCGACGGCGTGTTCGCATTCGCCGCGACGCTGCTCGGAGTGGACCTCGCGGTTCATCCGCCGGGCACACCGCTACAGCAGGTGTTTCATGAATGGCCCGGCTATCTGGCTTCGCCAATGAACCCGGCTCCAGCTCCGGCTGGTTCGGGTATCAATGCCCGGCCTGGTCAGCACGCCTACCCGCATATAGGGCCTGCCCGTCGGGTTCCCTCGGGTCCTGCCGGCCGATAAGTGATCTGGGATCCGCAACCCGCCAGTATCCCTTGCTGCTCCCGGCCGATTTATAGACGGTGAACTCGGAGATACCGCGTATCCGCAGGTTGTGCCGCTTGGCGGACGTTGGCGACTCTCTGAGGGCGCTCGGACGGCCGGGCCACTTCGTGCCTCACGCCGGGTCGGCCGACTCCAGGTGAACGTCGACGACTTCGAGCCCGAGGTCCTCGATTCTGTGCAGGAGGCCGTGCAGGGCCGCCTGGTCGGCCTCGGCGCTCCGCAGCACCGTCGTATCGCCCACCGTGCTCACCGCCACGTCGTCGAAGACTGCCCGCACCGCGGGACCCGCGACACCGCGAACGGTGATCACGTAGGCGCCATCGGTTACCTTTCCAGGCCTCGTCATCTCCTTAGGGAATCACGGAACAGGGTGAGTTGCCGTCACCCGTCCCGGGTACACCGACCGGGCCTCGCCTGGGACAGGGATGGCCCGGGACCGGAGCCCGGGCCAGATGCCGGACGGGACTTTCGACCCTGGCATCTCGGAGCCCGCCCTGATCCGGTCGTTATATATGGGCGGTATGCGCACGCGCGACGTCTCCGGAGGTGGCCCGCTTCCGATTCCGCGCTCGAAGTTCGGGTGCCCGGCCGTACCGGTCCGGGCGATTGCCGTCCGCGCCTGGCCGAGGTCCTGGCCCAGCCCGACTGGCGGGTGGCGCTGGTGACCGGTCCGGCCACCGGGAAGACCGTGTCCGTCGCGCAGTGGTTCCAGACCCTGGACCCGATCGCCCGCGAATGGCTGACGCTCGACGCCCACGATGACCGGCCGGAGCGTTTCTGGCTCACGTTCGCCCTGGCCCTGGAGCGCGCGGTCCCGGGGGCCTTCGCCCCGGCCGCGGCGTCGGCAACGGACGTGCATCGTCTGCCGCCGGAGTTCCTTGGCCGGCTGCTGACCGCGTGGTCGGCCGTCACCGATCCGCTCGTCATCGTGCTCGATGACCTTCATCACCTGCAGAGCCCGCAGATCGCCGAGGATCTCGGCTTCGTCATCGAGCACCTCCCCGGACCCTCGAGGATGCTGCTGACGAGCCGGGCCGACCCGCACTTGCCCGTCAGCCGGTGGCGGGGCCGGGGCTGGCTCGCCGAGCTCCGCCAGCGCGACCTGGCGTTCACGCTGCCCGAGACCGCCGAGCTGTTCAGCGCGCTCGGCGAGCATCGTCTCACCGCAACTGACCTCGAGCGGCTCTGGTGCCGCACCGAGGGCTGGGCGGCCGGCCTGCGCCTGGCCGCCGCCGGGCTCCAGGACCGCACCGACGTCCCGGCCGCGGTGGCCGAGTTCTCCGGGCGGACCCCGGTGGTAGCCGACCTGCTCGCCGACGAGCTGCTGCACCGAGCCCCGAAAGAGCTGTCGGAGTTCTTGCTGCGGACGTCGGTCGCCGACGTTCTGGACGCGGAGCTTTGCGACGCGTTGTCGGGGCGCGACGACAGCGCAGACGTGCTCCGGCGCATGGAGGCCGACCTGCAGTTCGTGATGGCGACCGGACCAAGCCGGGACACCCACCGGTATCACCCGCTGCTGGCGGAGATGCTGCGCTCCGAGCTGCAGACGCACCGCCCAGGAGAAGCGCAAGGACTCAACCGCCTGGCCGCCGGGATCCTGCAGGCGCGGGGCGACGTCGCCGACGCGGCGCCCTGCCTGCTGGCCGCCGGTGACACCGACCGGGCCTTCTCGATCGGAGCTGGCGATGGGGCAGGGAGAGGACGGTTCGGGGCCGGTCCTGATCGGGACGAAGCTGCGTCCGCCGGCGGTGCGTGATCAGGTTGTTCCGCGGGAGCGGCTGCTGGATGCGCTTCGGGCCGGGTCGGGTCTGGCGCTCAGCCTAGTGGCGTGTCCGGCGGGTTACGGGAAGACGACCCTGCTGGCGGCGTGGCGGGAAGCCGAGGCGGCGCGCAGGCCTGTCGGGTGGCTGACGCTGGACGAGGGCGACAATGACCCCGTGGTGCTGTGGTCGTATGTGATCGAGGCGCTTCGCCGGGCCTGCCCGGCGATCAGCGTGCCGGCGTCGCCGCAGCTGGCCAGCGCGGCGTCTATCGTTCACACGGTGCTGCCGCGCCTGGTGAATGAGCTGGATGATCTGGGTGAGGTCACGCTGATCCTGGACGACTTCCACCGGCTTGCCGGCGGCCCGGCCCGTGAGAGCCTCGCCTGGTTCGTCGAGCATGCGCCGCCCGTCTTCCAGCTGGTGCTCTCCACCAGGACCGAGCCGGACCTTCCGCTGGCTGCGTTGCGCGCGCGCGGTGAACTGCTCGAGCTGCGCGCCGGCGATCTGCGGTTCACGTCCGGGGAGGCGGACGCGTTCCTGAACGGGCGCCTCGGGCTCGGCCTCATGCCCGAGGAGGTGGATCGTCTCGTCGAGCGGCTGGAGGGCTGGCCGGCCGGGCTCTACCTGACGGCGCTGTCGCTGCGGCGCACTGCCGACCGCCCCGGCTTGGTGAACGAGCTGGGCGCCTCGAGCCGCCATCTGATCGACTTCCTGGAGACGGAGGTGCTCCAGGCGCATGATCCGCCGATGCAGGCGCTGATGCTGCGCTCCTCGGTCCTGGGACGGCTGTCCGGCCCGTTGTGCGATGCGGTGCTGGAGCAGCAGCACTCGGCGCAGATGCTCGGCGCGCTGTCGTACAGCAACCTGTTCCTTATCTCCCTGGACGACGAGGGCGGCTGGTACCGCTTCCATCCGCTGTTCGCCCAGCTGCTGCGGGTCGAGCTCGAGCGGCGTGAGCCGGGCACGGCCCCGGCCCTGCACCGCCGGGCGTACGCCTGGCATCGCGATCACGGGATGACCGGCGAGGCCATCGCGCATGCGATCGCCGCAGGCGCGCACGCCGAGGCCGCCGAGCTGATCGAAGCCTCGTGGGTCAGCTACGCCAGCTCGTGCCGGTACGACACCGTGCTGGCCTGGATCGGGCAGTTGCCGACCGAGATGCAGAGTGGCGATGTGCGAGGCTGCTTCTGGTCGCGGCGTGGGTGCTCTCGCTGTCCGGGAAGCGGCTGGAGGCGGGTCAGGTGATCGCGGCGGCCGAACGGCTGGGCGAGCCCGGCGGGGCGGCCCTGCCGGACGGCTTCAGCTCGGCCGGGGCAAGCCTGACGATGCTGCGGGCCTGCTGCCCGTGGGGTGACGTCGGCGCCCAGCTGGAGAACGGCCGACGCGCGGCAGAACTTGAGGGCCCCGGGTCGCCGTGGCGGCCGGTGGCCTGCTGGGCGGTCGGCATGGGCCTGTACTTCCGGGGTGAGCCCGGCGAGGCCGGCCGCTGGTTCGCGGAATCGGCGGCGCTGGCACCGGCGAGCGCACAGTGGCCGGCGGGCGCGTCGTCGCTCGCCTACCGTTCGCTCATCGCGGGCGAGCTGGACCGTCTCGAAGAACAGCGGATGCTGGCCGAGGGTGCCGCGGAACTCGTCCGGGAGCATGGCACCGAGAAGGCCGCCGGCGTGGTCCCGCTGGCGCTCGGGGTATCGCTCGCCGCACGCGGCAGGCCCAAGGAGGCGCTGCCGCTGATCGGGTGTGGTGTCGCCTTGCTGCGTTCCCGGGGCCAGCCGGCCGAGGTGGCGATGGCGCTGTTGCACCAGGGATCGGTACTGCGTGCGATCGGCGAGCGCGAGGGCTCGCAGGCGGCGATCACCGAGGCAAGATCCATCATCGGATCCTGTCCCGATCCGGGGATCCTGACCAGCCGGCTGAGTACGTGCGGGCCGTCCCCGCGAGCGGACACCAGCTCCGGGGACGGGGAGCTGACGCGGCGGGAGCGTCGGGTGCTGCAACTGCTGACCAGCGATCTGTCCGAGCGTGACATCGGCCATGAACTGTACGTGTCGCACAACACCGTTCACAGCCACGTCCGGTCGATCTACCGCAAGCTCGGCGTCTCCTCACGGGCCCACGCCCTGCAGCGGACCCGCGAGCTCAGGCTCCTGTAGCCGCGATGCCCGGCTAGGCGCGCGGTTCACCTAGGTGGAAATGGCCGGCAGGTGGTGACAGGTCACCTGCCTGGGTGTGAGCGTGCCTGTGATGGACAGCGACCGGGCACGAGGCAGGCGGTACCGGTTCCGTGCACTGCCGCCGCACGCCTGCGCTGCGCCAGGCCCGCTGGATCTCACATGTCGGGTTCGGCGGTGAGCCGTCCAGAGGCGACGGCGTCCACGAGTGCTTTGTGGTCGCGTTCGTTCTGGTCGGCGTACGCGCTCGCGAACTGGGTGATGGCCTGGTCGAAGGCGTCGGAGCTGCCGAGGTAGGCGGCGATGGCGATCCGGTCGCCGGACCGGGCGTGGGCGCGGGCCAGTGTCCACCCGCACAGCTCGCCGTAGATGCGCATGCCGCGCGGGATCAGGGCCTCGATGGCGATGGAGTATTTCCAGTCCCGCAGCTGGCGGACGTAAAAGTCGCGCTGCTGGCCGTCCAGCCCGGCCTCGGCCCGCTGCCAGCCCAGGAAGATGTCGCTGGATGCCTGCATCAGCCGCTGCCCGGCGACCACCCGCTGGCCCATGTTGGTGTACGTGCTGGCCCCCACGAAACGGCTGAGCACCGACGCCTCGGCCTCCTTGACCTGCAGGAACAGCGGATCGGACTCGTCGCGGCCGAGCATCAAGACGATCCAGCAGCGGGTGCCGACGCTGCCGACCCCGACGACCTTGCGGGCCATGTCAGCGTACTCGTACTGCTCGAGCAGGAACCGCCGGTCGGTTTCCAGCGTCCGCCGGTACTTGCCGAGCAGGTCCTTGATCTGCGCTTCGAAGGTCTCCTGGTCCATCTGCTTGGGCAGCAGGTCCGCGATCGGGACGATCAGCGGCGGGTCGGCGATGATCCGTGGCCGGCCGTCGACCAGGTGGGTCAGCTTGGCCACTTCCTGCATGCTGTCCCGGGTCCGCGCCTTGGCCATGCCCTTGTCCACCATCTTGCGCTGCCGCTTCTCCAGCTGCGAGTTAAACTCCGCCCGCAGCTGGTCCAGGTCCGCGTGCGCGTACCAGACGTCCAGGTTCGTCATCTTGGCGAAGCCCCGCATGGCCTGCCGGTAGCGGGCGACGGTGGCCGTGACGATCTCGCGGCGGTCCTTGCCGCCGAACCCGTTGCCGCGGGCCGCTACCTCCATGCTGGCGGCCAGCCGCTTGACGTCCCATTCCCACGGCCCGGGCGTCGTCTCATCGAAGTCGTTGACGTCGAAGACCAGGCGGCGCTCGGCGGAGCCGAAGATGCCGAAGTTCGACAGGTGCGCATCCCCGCACGCCTGCACCGCCAGCCCGGACACCGGGGTCCGGCCAGGTCGGCGGCCATCGGCAGCGCCGCCCCGCGGTAGTAGGTGAACGGGGAGACCATCATCCGGCCCCGCCGGATGGGCACCAGCTCCGGCACCCGCGTCTTCGCCTGCTCCTCCAGCAGGCCGATCGGATCGGGCCGGTCCGGCCCCGGGTCGAACACCGCATGGCTCTCCCGCGGCACCGCAACCCGCGCCTCCTTACCCCGCTCCGCGCGCTCCGCCGGGATTAGCCGCTCCAGCCCCGACTCCAGCTGGTAGCGGTGGGTCATTTGGGGCGCAGCCTCAGTCGTCTGCACACTCATCATCGGCTCCAATCTCCGCGCTTCGCGCCACACCAGCTCGGTGCGGTCAGTCTGCCGGGCGTCCGGTCTCATCTGGCCCCTCGTCCGCCTGCCCGATGGAGATGAGCTCCAGGCCCAGCTCCTGGGTCCGCTGGAGGAGCCCGTGCAGATGCACCTGGTCGATCACCCGCCCGGTCAGCACCGTGGTGCCCGCAACCCGGTCCATCCGCATCCCTTCGAACAGGAAACCGAACGGCTCGCCCAGCTCGCCCCGAAGAACCAGCCGGTACCGCCTGCCTCGTGCCCGGTCGCTGTCCATCACAGGCACGCTCACACCCAGGCAGGTGACCTGTCACCACCTGCCGGCCATTTCCACCTAGGTGAACCGCGCGCCTAGCCGGGCATCGCGGCTACAGGAGCCTCGCCTGCACCAGCGACAATCCCACTCCCGTGGTGTCACTCCCAGGGTGAGCACGCGGATGGCGAGGCACATGGCCAGAGGAGTCGGAGCTCGCGGGTCCGTAGCCGGGCGTAGGCGGTTTCCACCTAGGTGAATCCGGCCTGCAGGTGACGACAAGCCGCCTGCCTGGGTGAGAGCTTGCCAGGGGATGGACAGCGACACGGCGCAAGGCCCCCCGCTGTGCCGGGCTGGCGAGCAAGAGAGGGAAATACGTGACGTGGCAACAGGCCGACGACTACTGATGGTCTGGCCCGTGCCTGACGCCGATGTCGTATCGCTGCCCCGTACTTTCCGTGACGCTGTGCGGGCAGAGTTTGGCCGGGCTCTGCGGCCTCCCTATGCCACGCTCGGCACGGTCGCAGGCAACGCCGCTTTCATGAGCTTGGCGTGGTTCTTCCTGCCGAGGGCCCTGAAGGACGATGTGTTCACTTTGCATCGCCTGCCGCCAGGGCGCATGCAGATGGACCAGACGGCCTTCGAAGCGCAGATCAGGGACCTGTCGGCAAGTACGGGCGGACGCTGGAAACCGACCGCCGGTACCTGCTCGAACAGTTCGAGGTCGCCGACATCGCCCACAAGGTCGTCGGCGTCGGCAGCGTCGGCACCCGCTGCCGGATCGTCGTGATGCTCGGCCGTGACGGCTCTGCGGCGAACTGTGCGGGTGGACGCTGGCCCGGGCGCATACCTGCTCCGGCGACCGGATCGCCATCGCCGCCTACCTCGGCGGCGCCGACGCCTTCGACCAGGCCATCACCGGTTCACCGCCGCCTACGCCGACCAGGACGAAACGCGACCACCAAACACTCGTCGACACGATCGCCTCGGGGCGGATCACCGCCGAACCCGACGTGTGACATCTGGGCAGGTCCGGCCAGGACGCCGTGGCGAGGTGGCAGCGGACGAGAAAGGCGAATTTCAATGGAAGACACGACCACGGCCCGGCTGGCCACTGCGCAGGGCAGTTCGACCAAGTATCTTGTGAAGCACCTGTCTGAGCAGATCGGCAGGCTGGCCCGCGACGAGGTGCGGCTCGCGCAGCTGGAGATGATGCGCGCGGGCAAGCGGGCCGGCTGGGCATCGGAATGTTCAGTGGCGGCGGCCTGCTGGCGCTGTACGGGCTTGGCTGCCTGCTGGCTGCCGCGATCATCGGGCTGGCCACGGCCGTGGCAGCCTGGCTTGCGGCCCTGATCATCGGAGCAGGCCTGCTGGCCGCGGCTGGGATCGCTGTGCTGGCCTGCCGGGCTGAGCTGAAGAAGGCCAAGCCCGCTGGCCGGGACCGGGCCGTCGAAAGCGTCCGAGCCGACGTCGAGGAAATCAAGGAGAGTGCGCACCGATGACAGAATCCGAGCTCACGCCTGCCGACCTTGGTATCGGGGATGCTCCACCGGACAGTATTCAGGCGCTGACCGAGGAGATCCAGCGAACCAGGGAAGACGTCGGCGAGACCGTGGCAGCCCTCGCTGCCAAGACCGACCTCATGGCCCGGGCGCAGGAGAAGTCGACCGAGGTCGCCGAGCGCCTCAGGGACACCGCCGGCAGGTGAAAGAAAAGGTGAAAGAACGGGCGGCGGCTATCCCCCCGCAGCGCCAGGCGGTCCTCGCGGCAGCGTGCGTGGTCCTGCTCGCCGGTGTCCTAATCGCGCGCCACCGCCGGAGGTAAAATGTATGCCATCACCTCTGCGCCGGCCCTCACCGGGCTATCGGCCGCGGACCGGACCCTGCAGGCGGCGGAGAAGGCCTGGCGCGTCCTCGCCGACCCCGCCGTCGGGAATCGTATGACGAGAGCGTCGGTGGCCCAAGTTGTCGTCGGTTCGGGTCTTGCTGACAGCTACCCGGCTGGGCTCGGGCCCGCCCTGCCCCGTCAGGTTCAGCTCGGCAGGCCCTGGCTGTCGCAAGATCAGCACGATCGAGAGGATCAGCAGGATGGAGCCGAACGTGACCAGGGCGTACCGGACGCCGAACAGCTTGAACGAGCTGCCGATGCCCACCAGGAACAGCACCGCGGCCAGGAACACCGTGATCCGGACGTAGTTGTCGCCGGTTTGCGCTGCCTGGCTGCCCGCCTGGAACTTCGCGGCGGACTCCTTGTCGAGCGCGTTACTCTGCGCCTCCTGTGGCAGCTTGTACTGAGGCATATAGGTCGGGCCGGGCGGGGCATGCAGATTATGCAGCGGGTCCGTCGCCATCCACGCATTGAAGGCGACCCGGAACTGGGGCCGGAAGCGGCGCACGGCGATCGCTTCTTTCTGCGGGCTATTCAGGGTGAACGCGATGAACCATGCGTTGAAGGTCGAGGCGTCGAAATTGCGGGTCGTGATGGCGGCGAGGTCGTCGCGGGAGGCGAGATTGCCCAGGGTCGAGGCCCGGGCGATGTCGACGCGCGACGCCGTGCCCCACTTCGCCGCCGAGTACCCCGCCCAGGCAGCGGTGATGGTGACGAGCGCGAGCAGCACCGCCTCGCAGATCTGCACGATCCGGGAATGACGGTCGCCGGACCCACCGTGACCGCTTTCCTCCTCGGCCCCCTGCTGCGCCGCCTCGCCATGTTCATACAGTTTCTTGCCGGTCTCGATCGGATTCAGTCCCTCGGGCATCAGCGCCTCACTCCTCCCCCAAATGCTCGCGGGCAGGCACACCTGTGGCTCTTGCGCCCGGTTACTGTCCATCACCATGCACGCTAAGACCCAGGCAGGCGACCCGGCATCCCCCGCCAGCCGGTTCACCTAGGTGGAAAACCGTTAACAGCCAATGATCACTTGCCCGGCCCTGCCCAGACCTCTCCCCCGAACCCGACTGCTGGCGAACCTGACGGCAGACGAGTGCCGGTTGCCCCGTGAATGACGGGAAATGCCGTGCGTGACCTCCTGAAGGGCACGTGCCGGGACGGTCCAGCTCCTGGCTGCATCGACTAGCAGAATCCCACCTAGGTGAAACGACGCGGCGGGTGATGCCGCCTCGCCTGCCTGCGTGTGAGCATTACATGGTGATGGACGCGCTCGTTCATCGGACAACCCGACCGGGGAGATGCCATGGCCGACAAAGACCAGATGCTTATCTACGCCGCAGCGTACGAGACTGTCGACGCCGCACTGGCGGATATGGATGCCGTCGAGCAGCTGCACAAGGACAAGATGATCGGTACGTACGACGCTGCCGTGATCGATCAGCAGGACGGCAAAACCCACATTGTCAAGCGGATGGATCGCTCGCGCCTCCGGGTCATCCCTGAGATATTCGGGGGCGGGACGCTGCCTCGCAAGGAGCTCCATGAGGCGGCTGAGGCACTGACTGCTGACCAGGCAGGGCTCATCGTGGTTGGAGAGCCGACCATCGAAAAGGGACTCGACAAGGCGTTTACAGGTGCCGCCAAAGTCGTGAAGCGCTCGGTGGATGCCACGACCGACGAAATCACCAGCGAGCTGCAGGAAGCGCTCAAAAGCTGACGGCGCCGCGGCAGCCGCAGGCGTCTTTTGCCCGGCCTCCTCCGACGGCTCTGTCGTCGCTTCACCTAGGTGGCGACGTCGGGCGGGTGATGACACATCCTCGGGCTGAGGGACGGGCTGAGGCGGCCCAGCGACTGGTGCGTCGGTCATCTCACTGCCCACGGTAAGCAGGGGCGTGTCCTGCCGACACTAGCTGAACCCGGCCATCCGCCGGTCAACACGGATTAGCGGTCAAAAGGGAGCAAAATGCCTGCCGATTTAATGACCGAGTTGATTTTGAGAACTCAGACCGCGGCTTCATCGCCGAGCTCGACCCGATGGTCATCAAGAACGCCGACCGGCGCGTGGTCTGGGACATGAACTGGGGCTTCCTCATCAACGCCGCACTGAACCTCGACCAGCAGCTGGACCTGCGGAAAGCCCGCAGCGCCGCCTGCCCTGACCGGTAGGCGCCAGGCTGCCTGACTGCCGCCCACGCCTATGCAGTTCCGGCCCTGCCGGCAGCAGAGTCCGGAACTCGCAGAGGAAGACACGGCAACTCCCCGGTGCTAAAGGAGCACGAATGATACTCGCAGCTGCATCATCTTCTTATCCGCTGTTGAACATTTTCTGGACGATTCTCGAGATCTTCCTGTGGGTGATCTGGTTCTGGATCCTGATCACGGTGTTCATTGACATCTTCCGCAGCCCTGACCTGTCCGGCTGGGGCAAGGCCCTGTGGTTCCTGTTCGTGCTGTTCATCCCGCTGATCGGCGTGCTGGTCTACCTGATCGCCCGCGGCGGCTCGATGCACGAGCGATCGGTCTGGTAGGCCCAGCAGCGGGACCAGGCCCGGAGTCAAGGAGGTAAAGCGCCTTGAGCGCGTCAGCGGTGATCGTACTGAACTTGCCGAGCCCGCAGCCGACGTGCCGGGCTGACTGAGGGGGCGCATGCTGGGAACGCTGAGATGATCCTCGCAGCACCTTCTGCCCAGCCGTCGGCCGAGACGTTCACCACGGTGATGGATCACGTCGCCCAGGGCTTCGAGGCACTGGGTGCAGCGGTCCTGGTAATCGGCATCGTGTGGGCGTTCGTGCTGGCGGTGGTGGCGTGGCGGCGGTCAGGCCAGCCGGCCAAGGGCTATCTGGCGCTGCGCACGGCTATCGGCGGGACACTGCTGCTCGGGCTGGAAGTCCTCGTGGCGGCCGACCTCGTCCGGACGGTCGCCGTCGCACCCACTCTCGACAATGTCCTGGTTCTCGGGCTGATCGTCCTGATCAGGACGGTTCTGAGCTTCTCGCTGGAGACCGAGATCGAGGGTGTTGTGCCGTGGAAGCGAGCACAGATGAGCGGCGTGGGGGGCATCCGCCAGGCCTCGGCCAGCGCGCTGAAGTCCAACCCGACCCGTGATTGCCCCTCCGGCTGATGGTCTGGCCCGTGCCTGACGCCGATGTCGTATCGCTGCCCCGTACTTTCCGTGACGCTGTGCGGGCAGAGTTTGGCCGGGCTCTGCGGCCTCCCTATGCCACGCTCAGCACGGTCGCGCTCGGGATATCGGCGCGGGCGGGGATCCTCTGCCCGTACCACCCGATGCCGCTGCGGGTCCGGTGGGAGCATCGCCGGCCGCCAGGGCGCATGCTCTGGCGCTGGCTGACGCTTGCGGTCACCCCCTACGTCCTGGTTCCCTGGCTGGCCGTCGCCCTGATGACCCCGTTCGGGGTGGTGAGCCTCATCGCGGGGATCGTGGTCGTGTCGGCCCCGACCTCCTCGCTGAACGTCCTGGATGTGCTGCTCGGTATCTGGTTTATCGTCATGGGCATCTTCGAGATCAGCGGAGGGTTCATACTGCGGCACGAGCTTCGCGCCACGCCGAAGGTGCACGCCTGAACCACGACAGCAACGCATTTCCGCACGGCAAGAGCTGGGCCTGTCACCCGTCAGGGTGAGGCACACGGCCATCGTCTGGTCCCTGATCGGGCTGAAGGTGCCCGGGGATGTTCTAGTTTGGGGCGTCTTGTCTGGGGACGCCATGAGCATGGCAGGGACGCTGGTCCGCTTAACGGACGGCGGTATTGCTCATAACCGCCAGCCGCAGACGCGGCACTTCGCCGGGCGGGACGAACCGCGCATACTGTTTAGCAGAAGCGAGGCGTCCGTTGAGGAACGTTCATGGGCGGGGCAGGACAGCCGGGACGTCACTTGAGGCTGCTGCACTATCTATGGCGCGGGGCGCGTCCGGCGTGTGGCTGCGTGCGGGGTCCCGGCTCGGTCTGGCCTGCCGCGGCACCGTTTACCTTCTGGTCGGCTACCTCGCGTTCCGTCTAGCCCTCGCCGTGCGCGGGCGAGCGGGGGCGCCCGCGAGCAGCGCCGGGGCTGTGCAGGCGGCCGTCGCTCCGGCATGGGGGCGGATCCCGCTGGTCTTGCTCGTGGCTGGTCTCGGCGCGTACGCGCTCACCCAGCTCCTCGAGGCGGTGTTCCGGCCTGCCCGCGCGGAAAGCGCGGCCGCCGGATGGCGTCAGCGTGCGGTGTCGTCATGGGGATGTTTGCTGTACTCAGCCTTCTGCCTGACCACCGCCCGCCTTCTGGTGGGAAGCCCGCCGAGGCAGACTGCGCAGTCGGAGCAGCGACAAGACATCGACGTGGCCGCAACCGTGCTGCGAACGGGATGGGGCCAGCTGCTCCTGATCCTGGCCGGGCTCCTTATCATGGCGGCTGCCGTGGAAATGGGCCGCCGGTCGGTCTGGCTCGACTTCCGGGAGCGGTTCACCGCAGAGCACATGTCTCGTGCGCTGGCCATCCTTACGCGGGCGGTTGGCGCGTTTGGCTGCATCGCGCGCTCCATCGTGCTGGTGCTGGTCGGTTTCTTCATCATCAAGGCGGCGGTGCTGTCCAGCGCCAAGCAGGTGAAGGGGCTGGACGCGGTCTTCCGTTCGGTGGCCAGCTCCGCCTGCGGCGCTTGGCTGCTGGCTTTGCTCGCGTGCGGCCTCTTCTGCTATGGCCTCTATTGCCTGATTGAGGCTCGCTACCGCGACCTGACACCGGGGCGATGAGGCGACGCTGTGGATTCCTCCTTCGCTTAGCCGGCGAATGGAAGGGTCCACGGGCTCTGGCGGCGGTCTTACATGCCGGGAGGTATCCTGGTATCTGTACTTGCTCAGGCAGCCTGAACGAGTTCCCGATCGGGTCTGGACCATACGCCAAGTCTCGAGACCGCCTCGCTGCATTTTCTAGCTCTGCGAGGCGGCACTGATGACCGCGGCCATAGCGAGAGCACGTAATGGCAATGCTGAGTCTTCCCCGGCTGCCAGCATCTGCATGGCTGAGGACCTGGAAGTCCCCAGGCCGCTACGACTGGCGCTCACGGCGGGCTGGAACCTGACCGAGTCAGCCGGGTTGCCCGTGGCCGCCTACGTGATTGCCGCCTGGCTCGACGGCCGCGACGCGGGCCTGGTGGCGGGACTCGTGGCCATCTGGCTCACCGCGGTCATCCGCAAGATCGCGACCGGATCTGTGCCCAGCCTGCTGACGATTTCTGCGGTGGTGCTCACGCTGCAGACCGCGCTGGTACTGGCCACCGGCGAACTCTGGCTCTTCCTGCTGCAGTTCCCACTCGCGAACCTCTGCATGTGTGTCCTGTTCGCCCGGACGGCGAGCGGCCCGAATCCGCTCGTTGCCCGGCTGGCTGCCGAGGTGGTCGCGCTACGGCAGCCGGCCACCCATCACCCGGGCCTGCACCGCTTCTTCCAGGGGGCGACCTGGCTGTGGGCGGGTATCTTCCTGCTGCTCACGGTTGGCCTGGCGGTGATGATGGTCACCGCGCCGGTCAAAGTGTTCCTGATGCTCTCGACCGCCGCTACCGTCGCGCTCGTCGTCGCCGGAACCGGCGCGTCCACACTGTGGTTCCTCTCGGTCCTGCGCAGGCTCGGGCTGAGGCTCCGTTTTGCCGACCATCACCACCACGGTCTTCGGGACGCCGGTCAGGAATCCCACTCCGGCGGCCGCGATCAGGATGAACACCGCCATGCCCGCGTAGCCCCACAGAGCCAGCGGGCGGCGGCCTACCTTGTCGATCCAGCGGAACGCGAAGTAGGTCGCGATCACGTTGACGGCGCCGGGAGGCGAGCCTTATGGACACCCGGGCGGAATACGTCGATGGCCTGCCCAGCCTGTGCGGGCAGGAATCGCTGATCAGCGAGGCCATCGAAGCGGGCCGGCAGCGCCCGGTGTTTCCGGGCGGTATGGACATCGAGCGCGCCAACAGCACGTTTGCGGTGGCGCTGCACATGCATCAGCCGCTTATCCCGGCCGCTGGCGACGACCTGCGCTCTGCGGTGATCATCAGCAACCTGGCGTGGATGATGGACCATCCGGACCTCGCTGACAACCACAATGCCCCGGTGTTCGTGTGGTGCTACCGGCGCATGGGCGAGTTCATTCCCCAGCTCCTGGGTGAAGGCCGCCAGCCCCGGGTGATCTCGACTACTCGGGCACCTTGCTGCACGGAATGCGGCAGATGGGTCTGAGCGACGTGTTCGACGCGCTCGGATACCTTACGCACGACAGCCGGGGCCGCCAGACCACCGAGTGGCTCGGTTCCACCTGGGGCCACGCGGTGGCGCCATCGACGCCTGCCCAGGATTACCGGTTGCACGTACGCGCCTGGCAGCACCACTTCGCTGCCATCTTCGGCTTGGAAGCACTCGGGCGTATCCGGGGATTCTCCCCGGCCGAGATGGCGCTGCCCAACCAGCCCGATGTCGCCTACCAGTTTGTCCGCAACCTTCTCGACTGCGGCTACGAGTGGTGCTGGTCCAGGAACACACCGTGGAACAACCCGGCGGCAGCGCTGTCGGGCGCCCGCATTTGCCGCACCGGCTCGTGTGCACAGACTCCCACGGCAACACGGCCAGCATCATCGCGGTCGTCAAGACCCAGGGCAGCGATACCAAGCTCGTGGGCCAGATGCAGCCCTACTACGAGGCCAGGGCCTGGGGCCCGTTGAACTGGCCGGCCGGCCTCCCGCCGCTGGTCACCCAGATCGCCGACGGCGAGAACGGCGGCGTCATGATGAACGGTTTCGCCCGAATACCTCGAGGTCATGAGGGAGTGCCCGGGGTCGCCCACCCCCGCTGTGAACGTCACCGAGTACCTCGAAGAACTGGCTGGGCTGGGGATCGGCCGCGAGGACCTGCCACCGCTGCAGCCGCTGCTCCAGCATCGGGCGTGGGAGCGTTTCGAGCCCGGCGAGGGACCTGAACGGCTCGGCGCGGTCATCGGCGAGCTCAGCGCCGAAGACGACCGGTTCAGCATGGAGGGCGGCAGCTGGACCAGCAACATCTCATGGATGCGCGGGTACGAGAATGTGCTGGCGCCGATGGAGCGTGCGAGCTCGCTCTTCAACAAGCACGTACTGACCCCAGGCGTGCCCGCCAGCCACCCCGCTACCGGCGCGCGCTGTTCTATCTGCTGGCCTGTGAAACCAGCTGCTACCGCTACTGGGGCCAGGGCATCTGGACGGACTACGGCGCCGAGCTCGCCCGCCGCGCTTGCGAGACCGCCAGCTCGGCGGCCTGACCGCCGATCGGCTACGCCGGCGGGGGCCAGATAGGCGCGCAGCCGAACCTGGCTCAGGCTGGCTCCATGCCAAACCGCGCCATCAGCGCGCGTTCCTCCTCGGTGGGCGGCGGCTGCCCGGAAGACCACAGCCGGTGCAGTTCCTCGAAGTAGGCGTCCATGGCCGGGGCGTGCAGCACGAGCAGCCGGGGCGCCCGGTCCCGGCGTTGCCGAAGGTATGCGCGGCCCCGCGCGGGACCAGCAGGAAGTCGCCCGGTCCGCCGCTCAGCCCGGTCCCGTCCAGCGCGAAGTCGATCTGGCCGTCCAGCACGAAGAACGCCTCGGAGCAGTTGACGTGCCGGTGCGCCGGGGGCCGCGGCCGCCCGGCGGCAGCGTCCGCTCCATCAGTGAGAAGTCGCCGCCCGTCTGCGCCGCGACCGCCTTGAACGCCATGACGCTGCCGCGCGCGGTCAGGATGTGCCCCGCCCCGGGCGGGACGATGCCATCCACGGCTCAGGCGGTCATGTTGAAGTAGGCGAGCACCTTGGTCGGGCGAACCCGGACGACCAGTTCACCCGGCGCCCCGTTGCGCTGGCCGAACTCCCGGGCACGGTCCGGTCCCACGTATCGCGCCGCGATCGCGGTCGCCGTGCGCAGCAGTTCATTGGGATCTTCGCAGAATTCGGCCTGCCCCTGGACCTGGACGAACCCGTACGGCTCTTCCTCCAGGTCGACGCAGATGCACACGCGGCGGTCGCGGGCGAGGTACTGGCCCTTGACCGTGTCCTTGCCGGTGTTGAAGATCAGGTCCTCGTCCTCGACGATGTACCAGATCGGGACCACGAGCGGTCGCCCCGCCGCGCTCAGGTAGGCGAACTTCCCGGTCCGGGTGCCTTCGGTGAGGAAGGAATGGACCTCTGGATCTTTGATTGACGCCACCAGGTCAGTCTAGGTTCGCGCGCTGAGGAGGGCCGTTCGGCCCTGCGGTGAGAGGTCTTCGCCGGGACTCTTCCCCGCCGAAAGGGTGGGCAACGACGGCCGGTGGTTCCTTCGGATCAGGACCTAGGCCTCTGCGACGCCCGATTGATCATGAAAAAACCTGAAGGCAGGCCTCACGGAGAGCAGGCTCCGTGGAGTCGTGGGTGAAGGGGCCGGACCGATGAGGATGACGATCCCCGGCGAGCAAGCGACCAGCACGCTGGAAGGGGTTGCCGCGGCCCGGATCGTGGACGGAGTGAAGGTCTACGGTCAGGGTGCGACAGCCGTACGGGCACTGGATGCGATCTCGGCGAGCTTCGCTGCCGGCGAGTTCACCGCGATCATGGGAGCGTCCGGCTCCGGAAAGTCCACGCTCCTGCACTGCCTGGCGGGCCTTGACCGCCTTACCTCAGGAAGGGTGCTGGTCGGCGAGACCGACCTGAGCTCACTGGGGGACAAGGCCATGACCCTGCTGCGCCGCGAGCGGATCGGATTCGTGTTCCAGGCCTTCAACCTGGTACCCACGCTGACCGCCGGGGAGAACATCGTTCTTCCGCTTACCCTGGGCGGCCGGAAACCCGACCGGGCCTGGGTCGAGGAACTGGTGCGCTCCCTCGGGATCGCCGACCGTCTGGGGCATCGTCCGAACGAGCTGTCCGGCGGCCAGCAGCAACGGGTCGCGACGGCCCGGGCCCTGGTTACCCGCCCGGACCTGATCTTCGCCGACGAGCCCACGGGCAACCTCGACTCGCGGTCGGCGACCGAGCTCCTCACCCAGATTCGCCAGGCCGTCGACCAGTACCGGCAGAGCGTGGTCATGGTCACCCACGATCCGCGTGCTGCCGCCTACGCGGACCGGGTGCTCTTCCTTTCCGACGGCCTGCTCGTCCGGGAGCTGGCCGACCCCACGGCCGACCGGGTCCTCGACGCCATCCGCGCGCTGGGAGACGAGGGAGGCTGACCATGTGGCATGTCACCGTGAAGGGGATCGTCGCTCACCAGTTGCGTTACGCTCTGACCGCGCTGGCGGTGCTGCTCGGTGTGGCCTTCATCGTCGGCACGTTCGTCCTCACCGACACCATCAACGCCACGTTCGACGGCCTCTACAGTCAGGTCTACCAGGGCACCAGTGCGGTCGTCAGGGCCAAGCAGCCCTTCAACCCGGGCGTCAACTTCACCAACCAGCGGCAGCGGATCGACGGCAGCCTCCTGAGCACCGTGCTGAAGGTGCCCGGCGTGAAGGCGGCCAGCCTCGGTATTGAGGGCTACGCCCAGCTGGTCGGGCGTAACGGCAAGCCCATCGGCGTGGCCGCCAACGGGCCGCCGACACTGGGGGAGGCCTGGACCGATGTGGCCGCCCTTAACCCCCTGCGGATGCAGCCCGGCGGTGAGCCCCCCCGTACGGGGTCCCAGGTGGTGATCGACAAGCATTCCGCCGACGTCGGGCACTTCAAGGTCGGCGACAAGGTCGTCGTCCTCACCCAGCTGCCACGGCCACCTATACCGTTACCGGCATCGTCACGTGGGGCAGCGCGGATAGCCCGCTGGGCGCCTCGATCACCGCGTTCACCCCGGCCACCGCGGCCCGGGTGCTCGGTCAGCCCGGCAAGGTGGATGCCATCAACATCGAGGCGGCCCCCGGGGTCACCCAATCGGAGCTCGTGAGCCGCCTGCAAGCGGTCATTCACAACGGC
Source organism: uncultured Actinomycetes bacterium (assembly GCA_963742865.1). GTDB lineage: Bacteria > Actinomycetota > Actinomycetes > Streptosporangiales > Streptosporangiaceae > Bog-532. The sequence continues at coordinate 5,299 of CAVUNW010000012.1, read as the reverse complement.
AAGATCGAAGTTGTCAGCGGCCAGGCCATCACGGCGGAGGCACAGGACAGCGTTCACCAGGCGCTGAGCTTCATCAGCGTCTTCCTGCTCGTGTTCGCCTTCATCGCCCTTTTCGTCGGATCGTTCGTCATCTTCAACACCTTCTCGATCACCGTCGCCCAGCGGACGCGAGCTGGCCCTGCTCCGTGCGGTGGGCGCGAGCCGTGCCCAGGTGATGGCCCGGTGCTGGGCGAGTCCCTGGTCATCGGGGTGCGGCGTCGGCCGCTGGCCTCGGCGCGGGGATCGGGCTCGCCATCGCGCCAGGCGGCCCTCGCGGCCCTCGGCTTCAACATCCCGGCCACGGGCCTGGTCATCAACTCACGGACGATCATCGTTGGTCTCGCTGTCGGCACCGTGATCACGCTGGTACGGCTTTTTCCCCGCCCGGCGTGCTTCGCCCATCCCGCCGGTCGCGGCCATGCAGGACGTGGCGGCCGAGCCGCGCCAGCTTTCGGCCGGGCGCATGGCCCGCGGCGCGGTCCTGGCGGCCGGCGGTGCGGCGGTCCTGGTCGGCCCTGTCCGCCCACCTGGGAAACCGGGTCGCGCTGGTCGGCGCCGGCGCGGCGGCGGTGTTCGTGGGCATCGCGATCCCGGGCCGTTCGTCGCGCGCCCGGTCAGCCTGCTGGCCGGGGCGCTCCGCTCGCGATGCGCGGCGCGACCGGCAAGTCGCCCAGCACAACGCGATGCGCATCCGACGCGCACCGCCGCGACGGCTGCGGCGCTGATGGTCGGCGTGACCCTCGTATCGCTGATGACCATCGTCGCCTCGCTCCACACCAAGGCCTCGGTCGATCTCGATCATCGGTTCTGCGGCGCGGGCCGCTTCGTGGTCAGCAGCGGCGGGATCGCGGGAGGCGCCAGCGGGTCCCGCCGCCCAGCCTCGAACGGTCGCTGGACGCGCTCCCGCAGGTGAGCACCACCGCGGGATTTCGCTCCTGGATCGTGCAGCTCTACGGCAAGGCCACCCCGATCGCGGCCACGCACCCGGCCAGGCCAGTCAGCTGTTCAATATCGGGGTCAGCCACGGCCAGCTGGCGAATATGCAGCTTTGGGGATCGCGGTGTCCGCCCAGGTCGCGGGCAGCAGGCAGCTGAAGATCGGCAGCCCGGTCGTGGCGACGTTCCCGAGCGCGGTTTCCTAGACCGTACACCGCGCAGGTCACCGCACAGTGTGCGGACCTGGCGGTGATTTTGCTTGCCCCGACCCCGTGGCCAATTTCCCCACCCCCTCGATATTGCCGTCCTCGTCAAACTCGCCTCCGGCGTGAGCGCGACCGCACGTCGCCACGCCATTCAAGGGGGGCGCCTGCCTCTTACCGAATGTCACGCTGCTGGACCAGGCCCAGCACCGGGCGCGCAGCAGGAGCAGCAGGCAAACCACCGTTCAACCTGGTTATGGTGCTTGGGCTGGCCGTGTGCATCGCGCTCATCGGCATCGCGCAACACCCTCGCCCTCTCGGTATACGAATGGTACCTGTGAGCTCGGCCTGCTGCGGGCCGTGGGTATCACCCTGCGACAGCTGCGGTTCATCGTCCGCGGGGAGCTCGGTGATCATCTCCTCTCTCGGCACCCTCGAGGGCCTGGCCCTGGGAACGCATTTTCGCCTGGCCCATCATCACCGCGCTGCACGCTCAGGGCGTCACCCACCTGGTGATCCCCGGCGAGCAGCTGCTCGCTCCCGGCCGCGCTGGTGGGACCCGCGGGCGTCGTGGCCGCGATCTCGCCGAGCAGGCGCGCCGCGCGGCTGAACGTCCTGGAGGCGGCGACAACGGAATAAAGGCGGCCCGCACCCCGGCCGCGCGCACGAAAGGGGAGGCTCCCGTCGCGGGAGCTCCTTCCCTCGTCCCCCGCCGCCCGGCTGGTCCGGCCCAGGCCGGGGCGCTCATTTGGATTGACGCCGGCCAGGTCCTCGCGCGTGACCCGGATCGTAATCACCGTGACCACGAAGGCGAGCAGAGCGATTCCCGCGGGAGACCAGGAACCCGCGCGAGTACCCACCCGTCAGCGCGTGATTGGCAGAACCCTGACGGTTCCACGCCGCCGCCTTGGCGTGCGTTAGCGGATGCGCGGCTGCCCCGGCGTGTGCGGCGGCCGCCTTGGCCGCCACCGTCCGGCTCTAAACACCGTCGGACACCGCGCTCCACGCGACGGTCCCAGCAGGGCCAGCCCCATCGAGCCGCCGTCGCCGCCCGGTGCTTCACGAGGCCGAGGCGACGCCCCCTGTCCTTGTTGGGGACCTTGTGGAGCGCGACCAGCGAGATCGGCACTAACAGCAGTCCCATGCCGAGCGCGGTGACCAGCATCGCTCCGAGCAAGCCCGCTGACGTACGGGTGCCGGGTGCCCGTTGAGCCGCGACAGCCAGAACATGCCGCCTGTGGCTATCAGCGAACGGGCGCAGCACTGCAGCGGCGGGCACCGATGCGCGCCACCAGCTGCGACGCGAGAATGGACCCCACCATGATCATGCTGACCATCGGCAGGTAGGCCACGCCCGACTTCAGCGCGCTGTACCCCACACGCGCTTGCACGAACAGATCGTGAGGAAGAAGAACATGCCGAAGATCGCGGTTCCGACGCAAAGCACATGGTACCAGGTATGCGCCCGCCCGGTTCCGGTTTTGCAGCACCCCGACGGGCAGCAGCGGTTCTCGCCGCGCAGTTCGATGATCGCGAAGGCGATCAGCAGCACGGCGGAGACGGCGAGGGAGACGATCACCTTCGGTCACCCCAGCGCGACACGCCGTTCGGGCTGGTCGCGGCGCTGGACAGACCGTAGACGAGCAGGGTCACACCGGCGGTGGCCGGGGCGACATCGCGCCGGGCACATCGAACTTCCCGCGTCGGCGCCTCCCAGCTACCCAGCACCCGCGCCCGCACCAGCGCGACCAGGACACCGATGGGGACATTTACGAACAGCACCCAGCGCCAGGAGGGCGAAGTTGACGAGCACGCCGCCGAGGATCAGGCGAACCGCGCCGCCCGCCAGGACTCATGCCCGCGTAGACCCCCATGGCCCGGGACCACGCGGCCGCCCCTCCGGGAGGATGAAGACGGCGACCAGCGAATAGTGCGGTGGGCCCGGCGAAGGCTCCGCCGACTCCCTGCGCCACCCGCGCCGTGAGCAGCCAGAGTTGGCTCGTGGCGAAGCCGCCCACCAGCGAGGCCAGCGAGAACAGCAGGATGCCGGCGATGAAGACCTCGCGGCGGCCCAGCAGGTTGCTGGTCTGGTCGCCCAGGCAGTAGAAGGCCGCCGAACGCCAGCGCGTAGGCGTTCACTACCTACTCCAGGTTGCTGCCCGAGAAGCCGAGTGCGTGCTGGATGCGGCGGCAGGGCCACGTTCACGATGGTCGCGTCGAGCACCACCATGAGCTGCGCCGTCGCGATGACGGCCAGGGCCAGCCCCAGGTGCCGCGGTCGCTGGTCCCGTGCGGCCACCGCCCTGCCGGTGCCGTTCCTGGTCCCGCCGTGTTCCCCTTGACTGCCTCGACGGCTAGGCTTGGTGTACGGTTCGCCGGGTGGCGGTCTGCCGGTCGAGCCCCGCGCCCGGTATCGTGTGAGGTGGCGGACAAGTCATTCTCCCTTGTGTGATGACGCGGTAAGTCTTGTTCAAGGGCGCGGTGCACTAAGGCCGTGGCACAACGTGCCGGGCCCGGCGGCGCATCCCCAGCGAATCCCCGATTTGCTACGCTGTACTTCTCCCGCCCCCCCCCCACGCTGGAGGGCCGTCATCTGTGGCAGCTCCTCAGATGTCCGGTTAGCTGGCCAGCCGGAGCGGAACCTGGAGGTTCTGCCGTACTCGAAGAGCCGGTGGGCAGCAGAGATTCCCGCCCCGCACCGCCAGCGGCAGGGTCGCCTCCCGTCGTCGCGGGCTCGTCGTCGATGACGGGCCACGATGTACCCGGGTGGGCGGGGTCTGCCATGCGGGCGCACACGCGCGTCCGCCGCGGTGATTATTTTTGCAGGATCGTCAGCAGGCACTCACGGTCGCTCGTGCCAGGGCGTTCGCCCACGGCATCCGGGTTGCGAGTTCCTTCTCAAGCCGTTCTGCATCGACACACTCTCCGCAGTCAGCACCACGTTCGACTTCTGCTTCTTTTGCGCTCCCCGCGTGCTAGACCGCGCTCTGCCAGGCCGTCGGTCACCCACACGGTCACGAAGGATCCATTGCAGCGGAGCTGCGCTGCCCCATTTCCTTCTCATGGTCATCGGCTCCTTCAGCTTGTGCAGGCCCACGAGGAACGGCTGACGGACAGCCCGAAACCCTGAGCGAAGCTCCTGGCCAAACGCTGCCGCTCGCTTCACTACCTCGGACAAGGCGTCCATGATCATAGGCTCAGCTTGTCGTGCGCACCCGTCCGGTACCCACCACCTCCTGGCCGAAGCCCTCACCGGGCTTCACATTCCCGGCGTCCCTCGCGTTCCGCCGCGGTTAAACTGATCCTCTAGCCGCTCAACCGTCGAGTGGCTCTACCATACCAAGATCGCCGCCGGAATCCAAATCCTTCATTGCCGCAGGCCCCGGCCCTTCATCGCCCAGGCCAGGCCAGCCCCGCGAAGCCGGCACCCAGGCCGCTTCACCTGGATAATCGCTGCGTGCCTGCTCCAGTCAACCAAAGCACCCGAGACGGTCAAACGAATTAAGTGCGGACGCCCGCGCCGCCCTCCTTATCGCCGCCCCGCACCGCGACCGGCCCCCCATCCTGGCCCGGCCCCCGGCGCCGCCGGGTCACTGGCGCTGGATGCCGCCCAGATGTCGATCTCGGCGTCCACGGCGTTCCCGTCCACCCCCGCCCAGGTCCTCCCCGCTGAATTCGTTTTTCTGCGCGGCGGCCAGGTTTTCTCTTCAGCCCGCGCCGCACCCTCGCCGGCCCCGATCAGGGCCCAGGCTGATCCGCTAGTCTCGAAACACCCAGGAGATCGCCATCTGCGCCAGCGTCTGGCCATGCTGACGGCCGATCTCGGCCAGCGCCCGGACGTGCGCGAGCGTCTCCTCACTCGTAGCTGGTCGGAGCTCAGCGAGCCGTTCTGGGAGGCCCGCGAGCCCTCGGGTCCGCCACCCCGAGGTACTTCCCGGTGAGCACGCCCTGCGCCAGCGGCGAGAAGGCGATGCACCCGATGCCCTCGCGCTCCAGGGTGTCCAGCAGGTCCTCCTCGACTCCACCGGTTGAGCATCGAGTACGACGGCGGCTTGGCGAATGAGGAGCGGGGTGCCGAGCCGCTTCATGATGGCCGACGCCTCGGACGTCCGTTCGGCAGAA
>CAVUNW010000011.1:0-260071 GCA_963742865.1 uncultured Actinomycetes bacterium | reverse complement strand
AGACGAGAACCCGCAGTTCGGGATTGTCCCGTTTGACGCGGATCGCGTAGCCGAGGCCCACGGCGCCACCACCGATGACGGCAACGTCGTAAGACAATTCGATCCCTATTTCCCTACCCATAGGAACTCCTTAAACGATTGAGAATACGGCGTCGAGGGGTTGGCTACGGGTGATGGTGTTTCTCGTCCCAGGAGTGGGACCTCGTAGGCGGCGGCCACGTCCCCTAGGAGCTTGACGTCGATCGGGAACATGGGCGCCAGGGCCAGCGGGCGCATGTAGAGGGCGCGGAAGCCCTTGTCGTGCTCGACGACGCGGCCCCAGCCCTCGACGACTCCCCAGCACTGGATGCGCTTGCTCACCAGCGTGTACCGGCGCTCGATCAGTTCGGGGGCGCTCCAGGCGTACAGGCCACAGCCCTCGCCGGCAAAGTGGCCGTGCCTGGTCCCGGACGGAATGGGCATGTCCGCGCGGGAGCAGTGCCTGCAGGCCGCCCGGGCCGGGGCGCGAAGCGGCCAGACCTGGTTATAACAGCTGACCAGGCGGCCGCCGCGGATATCCCATTTGCGGTAGCCGCGCAGGGGTGTGATGCCGAACTCGGCCCTAGACACGTTCGGGCACCTTGGCGGGCTCGGGCACCTTGACCGGCTCGGCGGCGGGCTCGGCGGCTGGTGCCTCGATCGGCTCGATCTCGATGATTCGCTTAGGTGCTCCGATCTTGCTCATGGGCACATCCCTGGCAGCCCGGCGGCCTCGAAATCTGGTGCGGTGTCGTTGATGGACAGTCCCATTTGCCGTACTCCTCTTACTGGTGATGGTTGTGTTGCTCTACCGCTTGCCGTTCAGCAAGCTGACGGTGGCGTCTGCAGCCGTGGCGGTGGTGACCAACTCGAGTTCCTCGCGGTGGAAGCCCGCGATCTCGCTTCGATGATCGGTATCTCGCTCCCCGTTAGCGGCTTCGTCTGCCAGTGGCAATCTCAGGCGAACCCGTTGCCCACGTTCTCTAGTGGACACGGCAGCGCAGCGCTATCGCTTCGCCCAATCGGGCCAGCTTCACGCGGCCCGCGGCAGATGGCCCGATCGGGCCAGGCTCAGACGAGCCCGGTGCGTACGCCCCAGGCCGCGGCCGCAGCGCGCGAGGAGAGGTTGAGCTTGCGGAGGATGTTGGCCAGGTGCCGGTGGACCGTGTGATCGCTCAATACAAGCCGCCGGGCGATGTCCGCGTTGCTCAATCCCTGCGCGACGAGCTTGAGCACGTCGAGCTCGCGAGGCGTCAGCACCGTCACGGCCTCAGCCGATACGGCCGTGTCCAGGTCGGTCGCGAGCGCACCCGCGCGTTGCCCCTCGCGTCCCGCCTGCATCACCTGCGGAGCCTCGTCAGCCACGCCCGCCTGCCCGGCCGCTGCGTCCTTGTGCCCGAGCGCAGCCGACACCCAGGCCAGGTCAAGCGTACGGCCCACGGCGTATTCAGCCTCGAGGGCCCGCGTGGAGGGTGCGAGCAGGCCGAGGGTGCGGGCCCGCTCGACGGCCTCGTGGCGGCGGTTCGTACCGAGCTTGGCGTAGATGTGTCGCATGTGCGTCCGGGCGCTGTTCACCGACAGGTGCAGCTGGCCGGCGATCTCCGGCATGGACAGGCTGGTCGGCAGGTAGCGCAGGACGCGGGTCTCGGCCAGGCTGAGCGGCTCGCGCAGGCTTCGCAGTTGTCCGCCGGGCGGTGCGGCGGGCCTGCTTGTCCCGGCGAGCAGGCTCAGGATCTCGGCGATCAGGGCGGCGTGCGCGGTGGCATGCCGGGCCTGGCGCTGGAGCAGCCCCGGCACGGGGTGGAGCAGGAACGGGATCAGCACGTGGTCGGGTTCGGCGAGATCGAGGGCCCGTTCGAGGGCACGCCCGGCGGCGTCCGGGTCGCCGAGCGCGTCGCGGGCCATCGCCTCTAGCAGCAAAGCCACCACCACGATGGCTGGAAGGCCTGGCCGGACGGAACCGTCGATGACGGGCGCGAGCGCGGCCGTCGCCGCCTGCGGGTCGTGCTGGGCGAGCCGCAGCGACGCCAGGGCGGCGCGCATCTCTGCGCTTGCGCGTTCGCGGGCGTCCAGCCCGGCCAAGGCGGCTTCGGCGCGTTCGGTCTGGCCCAGCCGCGTGAGCGCTGGCAGCATGGTCGCCGGGATCATCGGAGCGAAGGTGTGCGGTGTGACGAGCGTGCCGGCCAGCCGCTCGGCGGCCTGGACGGCGCTCAGCGCCTCCTCGTTACGGCCACGAGCGAGCTCGAGCAGGCCGCGAGCATAGTGCAGGCGCATCCCGGCGGCGGGTTCGGCCTCGGTCCGGAGGGTCTGCCCGGCGCGCTCGAGCCACGACTCTGCCTCCGCCAGCCGCCCCTGAGCCACCGCCGCGCCGGCGAGTACCAGGTAAGCGACGCCGGCGGCGTGGTCCCCGCCCCAGCCGTGCCGCTGCGCCAGCTCGATCGCCTGCCTGCCCCGCTGCGCTGCGACCGTATAGGACCGGAAGATCGCAATTTGCGCGAGGTACGCGAGGCCGGTGAGTTCGAGATAGGGCCGCCCGATCCGGCCGGCCACCGCCACGCCCTGCTGGAGATGGCGCTCGGCCTCCTCGTTGCGATAGGTCCAGGTCTGGGCGGTGCCGAGGCTGATCAGCGCCAGCGCGCGCCGCTCCCCGCCCAGGCCAGGATCCGCCGCGTCCGCGGCCTCGACCGGGGCGAGCAGCCGCTGCGCTTCCTCGGCCACGGCCGGGACATCACCCCGCTGGCGGCCCAGGAAGAGCCGCAGGATGCCGAGCGTGACCTGGAAACGCCCGCGCTGCTGTGCGGGCACCGACCCCAGCTCACTCGCTGCCCGCGCCAGATGCCCCTCGGCCTCCGCTAGCGATCCCCGGTTCAGCTCATCGGCCGCCACCAGCGCGATGAGTTCCGGATCGCCCGCAGCGACGCCGCCCGGGAATCCGGCCAGGAGCTCGTGCGCGGTGTCCTGCTGGCCGTCCAGCGCGAGAGAGAGCCAGGTGTCGGACAGCAGCCGCGCGGCCAGGCTCCAGTCCCCGGCCGCCTGGGCGTGCCGCACCGCCTCGACCGGGTACCCGTGCCCGGCGAACCATCCGGCGGCGGCCCGGTGCAGCGCGGGGAGCTCGCCGGGCGCGGTGCGCCGCAGCTCCAGCTGCAGCAGGTCGGCGAACATCTGGTGGTAGCGGAACCAGGACCGCCCCGCGTCCAGGGAGACCACGAACGCGCCAGCCCGCTCCAGGTCCTGCAGCACCCGCTCCCCGCCGCTGGCCCCGGTCAGCAGGTCAGCCAGCTCGCCGCTGACCCGCTCGGCCACCGAGGTGCGCAGCAGCAGCCGCCGCACCTGCTCGCTTTGCCGTTCCAGCACCTCGGCCAGCAGGTAGTCCGCCACCGTCCGCTCGCTGCCGGAAAACTCGGCGGCGAACCGCGCCGGATCGGGGTGCCCGGCCAGCGACAGCGCCGCGAGCCGCAGCCCGGCCGCCCAGCCCTCGGTCCGCGCATGCAACAGCGCCACAGCCGACTCCGGCAGCTGCACCGCGGCCGCGTCAAACAGCGCCCGCGCCTCCTCAAGGGTGAACCGCAGGTCGGCCGCGCGGATCTCGGTCAGCTCGCCCGCCAGTCGCAGCCGGTGCAGCCCCAGCCGCAGATCATGACGGGTGGCCAGCACGAACCGCAGCTCCGGCGGGGCGCGCATCACCAGCAGCTCCAGCTGGGCCAGCGCGTCGGTGGCGGCCAGCTCGTGCACGTCGTCGACCACCAGCCAGATCCGATCCTCCAGCCGCGCCAGGTCCGTCAGCAGCCGCTCCACAATCGCCCAGCCGTCCAGGTCCGGCGCCGCCGTTAATGGCCGCACCAGCGCGGATGCGGCCGCGGTGCCCCGCAGGGCGTCGGCCACCGCGATCCAGAATTGCTGTGGATCACGCTCCCCGCCCGGCACCGCCACCCACGCCACGCGCCCGGCCAGGCCCGCCTGGCCGATCCAGGACTGCAGCAACAGTGTCTTCCCGCTCCCCGGCGGCGCCGACACGTCGGTTACCCGCCCCGCGGCCCCCAGCCGCTCGAACAGCGCGCGGCGGGACACGACCCCGTCGACGGCAGCGGCGACTGGAGCGTCGGCGGTCCCGGACCGGACGGCAGGCTCCACAGCGCCCCCTTTGATAGGCTCCACTGGTCACTGTAACGGCGCGCACCCCAACCAGCTGTAATGATCTTCAGGCGCGGTGGCCGCCCTGGTCGCGTCTGCCCGTCGGCTCCTGCTCAAAGCAACCCCGGGGGAATGTGCACCAGTTGCAGAGGGTCGCTCCGCGATCGTCCCGCTGCAAGCCCCTAATGGAGATGGCGCCGCTGGCGTTCGGATGGGATCCACGAGCGGGAATCGGAGCACCCTCAGACGTACCAGCGGTAGACCTGGCCGTCGCGCAACTCGACGGACGCCCGGGGGCCCGGATATGCCAATCGCTTGCAGCATGCCGATGACCTTGGTCCGCCCTCGCACGACCTGACCGTCCGCTTGCACCCCAGTGCAAGTACGGATGCAGCAGCGGCTGGAGCGCGCCCCAATCACGCTTGACGATCACGGCATGCGCGCCTGATGCGACGTCCTTCATCTTGGCATTGTGTCGCACACCGATCGCTAGCCGGGCGTCCCGTCGCGCTCGCTTCTTCGGGCGAGGCGCTGGAGTTGCCGTGCGTGCACGCCAGGCAGCCAATCCTTGCCGTTCGTGGCCGATGGGCCGACCCGCGGGTCGCTGGGAACATGGGCGTCACGCAAGGCGTGCACGTACGCCCGATCCTGGTCGAATTACATGCGCGTGTATCAGAACGCTGCCGGTTGTCGCCCGTCCACCTGTCCGGCATTGTTCAGGGGTCGGCCACCTCGGCCGTCAGTGCCGGGCTGGCCGCAGAGCCGGCGCCAGGTCCGCCTCTGCGCTGGCCTCCAGGCTGCAGCTTCCGCGCTGTGTGCCGTGGTGGCTCACGGCGTCTGAGTGCCGGTACCACGCTGGTCCCGGACGATGGCTACCGCCTGCTGCTGGGTGAGCCCGGAGCCGGCGGAGAACGCCTGATCGAACCGGGCTGCGCCCAGCCTCTGGCGGACCTGGGCCACCAGATCGGCCTCGACCCGCCGCAGATGCGGCCATGCCCGCAGGCCGACCCGCCGGCGCAGGCCCTCGGCCGCGCCTTCCAGCAGCGCCGCCCGGTCCGGGTCGCCGTCTGCGAACGCCAGCTGGGCGTACCCGGCCAGGCACAGGGTCACGAACGAGGTGCTGCGGGCCGCCAGGCTCCGGTCCAGCGCCTCCTCCAGCAGCGGCCGGGCCTCATCGAGGCTGCCGCGCACGACATCTAGGATGCCCAGCTGTACCCGGGAGCCCGCGGCGAGCCAGTCACCGCGGACTCGCTCCGCCAGGTCACGCGCCTCACGCAGGTGACGCAGCGCGTCATCGTAGCGGCCCAGCGTGGTCTCCAGGGAGCCGACGGTCAACGCGGCCATGGCGGTGAAGACAGGCTCGTCCTGGCCGCGGAGCTCCTCCAGCGAGGCCGCCGCCTCCCGCAGCGCCCCGCCGTAGTCGCCGGCGACCGGCAAGGTCCACGCCATCGCCAGCCGGGCCACCGCGTGCAGGAAGGGATCCTGGATCCCGGGCAGCAGCGGCGCCAGGCGCTGGCGGGCCGCCAGCGCCGCCGCGTCGTCCCCGATGTCGCCGGCGAGCACCGCCGCCGCCCAGGCCAGCTCGGCCCGGGCCTGCGGGTCCAGCGTGCCAAAGCCGGGCAGCAGCTGCTCCACCCAGGACCAGGCCTCGCGCCCGAGGTCCCGCTGCGACCAGAACAGATACAGGACCCGGAACAGGTGCGGCAGCGGCCCGCGGTCATGCGCCAGGTACCAGCGCACCGCGGCGGCCAGGTTGCCCGCCTCGGCCTGCAGCCGCTCCGTCCATTCGCTCCGCCCGGGGCCGCGCAGCGGCCGGTCGGCCTGCTCGGCCAGCGCCCGGTAGAAGCCAGCGTGCCTGCGCCCGACCTCGGCGGCGTCGGGCCGGGCCGCCAGCCGCTCGGCCACGAACGCGCGGACGGTCGCCAGCATCCGCGACCGGGGCCCGAGCTCGGTGCTGTCGATAGCGACCAGGCTGTGCCGGGCCAGCGCCTCACACAACTCCAGCGCCCGGTCCTCATCCAGGCCCGCCACCTGGGCGGCGGCCGGGATGGTCCAGCCGTCGGTGAACACCGCCGTGACCTCCAGCAGCGAACGCTCGGCGTCTTCCAAGAGGCCGACGCTCCACTCCACGGTGGCGCGCAGGGTCCGCTGCCGCTCGGGGAGATCCACCGCGCCGGTGCCGAGCGCGTCCAGCGAGGCCGCCAGCCGGTCCAGCAGCGCGGGCGGGTCCAGCAGCCGGGTGCGGGCGGCGGCCAGCTCGATCGCCAGCGGAACCCCCTCCAGCCGACGGCAGATCTCCGCCACCGCCGCCGCGTTGCCCTCGGTGAGGGCAAATCCTGGCCGCACCGCGCGGGCCCGGTCCACGAACAGCGCCACCGCCGGCGAGGCCGCCACCTCCGCGACCGAGGCGGTGCCCGGATCTGCCGGCAACGCCAGCGGCGGCACCGGGTACTCCCGCTCGGCGCGCAGCCCCAGCACCGTGCGGCTGGTGGCCAAGATCGCCACCCCCGGGCAGCGGGCCAGCAACTCGCCCAGGTCCGGGGCAACCTGGACCACCTGCTCCAGGTTGTCCAGGACCAGCAGCCACGCGCCGTCGCCGAACGTCTCGGCCAGCGCCTCCAGCGGCGCGCCGGCGCCGGCGAGGTCGGCGCCCGCGGCCCGGCCGATGGCGGCCAGGACCTGCCCCGAGTCGGTGACCGAATCCAGCGGCACGAAGGCGGTGCCCGCGCCGAACCGGTCTCGCAGCCGCTCGCCCACCGCCACCGCCAGCCGGGTCTTGCCGACCCCGCCCGGCCCAGTCAGCGTCACCAGCCGCACCTCAGGACGCTCGAGCAGCCCGGCCACCTCGTCGACGGCCCGCTCCCGCCCCAGCAGCGACGTCGTGCTCACCGGCAGCGGGCGGGGGCCGCGGGCGCCGGCCGGCGACGGCACCGCGGCCGCGGCCTGGCCGGCAGCGGCGGCGAACCGCTCACTCAGCAGCACCGCCAGGTCATCACGCACCAGCCGGCCCAGCTCGGCGGGGGTGCGGAAATGCCGGTAAGACGCCGAGGCGTCATCCTGGATGCGGGCCAGCAGATCGCCCAGGCGAGGGTCGCGGCCGGCCGCCGGCGCCTTGACGTACAGCAGCCGGGGCAGCGCACCGGACAGGTCGAACTCCTCCTCCAGGCCGGAGACCTGCATGCCCGGGGCGGGCTGCCCGTACCGCTGCCAGTACAGCCCGATGAACACGTCGCTTTGCGCCAGGTACTGCTGGTACACCTCCCGCGGCGGGTACGGCCGGGCCCCGAGCTCAAACATCACCGGGGTCAGGCGCAGCGCCTCGATCGCGCGCGAGACGGCCCGCCGCTCGTCGGCTAGCTCGCCCAGCGTGGAACTCACGAACACCCGCAGACGCCGGTCAGGAGTCCGGATGACTGGCTCATCCCGCGGCCCCTGGCTCACCGATCGCCCCTGAGCTGGCCCACCACGCAAGTCTGCAACCAGCCATCCCGGCCAGCAAGCCCGCGTAAGCACCCAATCCGTCAGCCAGCACCGGCTAGCGCAGGCGACTAAGTCCTCGGTGCGCAGCTATCAGGGCCGCAGTCCCGACCATCAGCTCAACGGCGGCTCGAACCGCCGTTGACGCGCGAGTCTCTTGACCAGGCCTCTGCCCAGGTCAATGCCGCGCATAACAGGCAATCTGGCAACCTCGCTGGTACTGAATCACCAAATGAACACGCGAACCAGATTCGGCGTTCCGCGCGCCTTGCCCTGTCCATAAGATCCGGCGTGGTCACCCGCCGTGGTGATGGGCACCCAGGCGCGGGGTCACGGCAGCGGCTCCCACCCGCCCGCATGCTCACGTTTCTGTCGCTGGCGGGCGGGAGGGGACCGCCATAGCCGTGTTCACGATAGGCGTCGCAAGATGCTCCTGCCGAGCGTCGCGTAACAGCGGGCCGCGCCCGCGGATCAACTCGGTGCTGACCTACGGCGAGCACCCGGGCATGAAGCTGACCGAGCTCACCCAGAAACTCTTCTACGGCCGCACCACCTAAGCCCCGGCCCGGCCGCCCGGCACCCCGGCCGACAGCGCGGCATCACCCGCTTTACGGCTGACGCCTGGCCGCATGCCGTTTCCAAACGGCAAAGTCGCGCTGGGCGGGTGCGGGCCTGCCTGTTCCGGTTCGCGTCCGGGACGCCGATGATGCTGGTTCCCGCTGCCTGGAAGGCGGCGAACGTGACGGTCCACATCACCATCGAGGACCACGATGACCGTCCTGAGCGGATGGTGCTCGTCGCGGGATCGCCGCGACAGATCATCCCCCGAGTGCATCGAGCAACGCGCGGCAAATATCTGTGATGTCGACTATTCCGACAAGACCGGTGTCGTCGATGACCGGCAGGTGCCGGAAACGGCCAGTAATCATGGTGTTAGCCGCGTCACGGATGCTTGCCGTCACCTCGATGACGCTCAGGCGAGTGGCCATCAGTTCATGGATTCGGACGGCATCTGGGTCCCTCCCATCCGCCATCAACTGGACAAGGTCCGCCTCCGTGATGAGGCCTATCGGCGTATTGGTCTGCGCGTCCACGAGCACGAGAGCGGTCACACCTTTACGCCTCATCAGGTACGCGGCCGCGGCCACATGGTCGTTCCGTTCTATCGTCGTCACCGCCGGCCGCATAATGTCGGCGACGTGGGCCGGGGCAGGCGGCGGAGGCGCGGACGGCTGCTGCGCAGAGGCTTCTGTCATGATCTACTCCGTTTCCCGGGATCTCGACCAGATCCCCTGGGGATTCTGACCATGCTCCACGCTATGACCGGCGTCAGCCGGACGGTATTTCACCGCCACGCCATGCCTCCGGGGAGCCACGGGGAATCCCTGCCCGCCGCGCATGCGGGATGCTACTTGGTGTCGCCTTCCTTGCCGGCCGGGGCTTGCTTGATGCCGAACAGCGGCTTGGTTGCCTCGGCCATCGTCTCAGCGAACTTCCGCTGGGAGGTGAGCAGATGCTCAGTGAAGTCGTAGGCACTGGCCACGACCTCCTCGGGGCTGGGCAGTACGTCGCTGTACGCCAGGTCGGGCGCCGGGATGGACGGCGTGATCGAGGTGCCGAGCTTGTTCACCACATTCACCACGCCGTCAATGTCCCAGGTCAGCCGGACCGCTATCCGGATCAGGTCATGCTGCTCGGCGAACCCGAGCTGGCCTGCCAGGGTGACGACGCCGTTCCGCACTTGCACGGTGACGTTTTCCGGGGCCGCGAGCAGGATCTCGGTGAGCATCCGGCGGGCCTCGGCGGCGATGTCCTCGTCGGGGCGGAGGAAGACGCTCAGCAGGTCACAGCGGCTCACGATCCCAACCAGGTTGCCGCCGAAGACGCCCCCGCCGGAGTCGACCACCGGCAGCCGCTTGACGCGGCGGCTGTTCATCAGCCTCGCAGCGGACGGCAGCGTTGCGTCCGGGTGGATCGTGACGGCCGGTGAGGTCATCAGCTCGCCCGCCGTGAGGCCCAAGTGCTTCTTATCGCCGACGTGCCAGTGGAGGCGGCCGCCCGATTCGAGCTGCGCGGCCCGCGCGCGCTCATCCAGCACGCTGAGCAGGTCGGCCTCGGATACCACCCCGGCGACATGACGGCCCAGGAACAGTACCGGCACGGCGCTGATCTTGTGCTCGGCCATCAGGACGGTGACCTCCTTGTAGGGGGTCATCCGGTCGACCGTCACCACGGACGCCGTCATGACGTCCCTGACCCGCTCGTGCCATCGCCCGGGGTGCTGCTTCCCCTCGCCGCGGGCATGCGGGCCGGCGGCCGGGGACGCGGCTGCCGCAGCCCGCTCCGCTGAGTGCTCCAGCCTATAGTCCACGGCGGTGGCCTTGCCGTGTGGGGACTCTTGATACGTCGTCACCCCAAGGTGACGGAGCATCGCGTCACGGTGTATATCGCTGCGTGTCATGTCCTCTCCCCCTCTCGTGATCCGTTGCCGGGGGTGCTGCACTCCGAGCGTTTCTCTCAGCTGTGGGGGTCATCACGGCCGAACGTCACGGCCAGCGGGGACCTCGGTCACTAGCGGTGGCCCGTAACCGGCCGGGCGCGAGTCAACGCCGCCGGAGAAGTAGTAGCGTCCGCCGACCCAGAAGGCACCGACGGCGGTCATGTGCGGCCGGCCGTCGGCGTCGATCGTCGACAGCCAGAAGGTGTGGTGCCCGGGTCCGCCGGTGCCCGGTGCCTGGGTCAGCTGGGTCTCGAGCGTCCGGCGCACAGCGGCCCAGTCGAGCGGGGCGAGGTCCTAGAGGCCGGCGAGATTCTTCGCGCGGGGTTCGGCAGCAGTCATGTCAGTGCCGACGATCGGCGGCGGCGGAACTCATCGGGTCAGCCGCCTGCTGGAGGCCCCGGGGGTAGGCATGCAGGCGCTCGGGCCCGTGTTCGGTGACCAGTAGCAGTTCTCCGGTCTGGACGCCGGCCCGCCCGTCGCGGGTCACGACGTTGGGCTGCACGACGACGGTCATCCCGGCGGCCACCGTGAAGTCGGGTGCGGAAAGCGGCCGGTCCGGGGACGGGACGACCGGCGGAAGGTAGCCGCCGCCGAAGCCGTGCACCAGGTCATCGATCGCGGTGAAGCCTGCCTGCCCGATGACCTCTGCGGCAGCCGCAAGGTCACGGGCCCGGGCGCCCGGGATCAGGGTGCGGGCCATGGCGTCGAACGCGGCGGCCGCGACATCGTGGAGTTCGCTGTACTGCGCGGTCGGCGGCGCGCCGACCGTGAACGTGCGCAGCACCTGCCCGGCGTACTCCGGGGCGGCTGCGGCGCTGATCTCGCAGGTGACGATGTCGCGGGGGCGGATCACGCGGCCGGTCGGCCACTGCGCGGGCACGGCCAGGGCGGGCTTGTCCATGGCGGTGATGCCGAGGTAGCTGATGTGATGCAGGCCGCCCTGGGCGGTGTAGGCCTGCTGGGTGCAAGCGAGCACCTCATGGTCGGTCGCCCCCGGGCGCAGCGCGCCCGCGAGCACCGCGATGGCGGCATCGCTGAGGGCCGCGCCGCGCCGCAGGGCCGCCACCTCCTCCCCGGATTTGATCAGCCGCAGCCCGGTATAGGCGGCGTTCAGATCCACCACGTCGGGGACCTGCCCGGCCAGCAACTGGTACTGATCGAACGGCAGAGCCCCGGCCACGCCGATCCGGCTGGGCAGCGCGCCCCGCGCGGCGATCAGGTCCAGCGCGGTGGCCACCGCGCGCGCCCCCGCCCATTCGACGCGGGTCACGGAAAGGCGGCGGGCCTGCGGAACGTGATTGAAGAACGACACCAGGAGCACATCGTCGTCCTCCTCGGGCGCCACGATCAGAAGCGCCTCCCGGGTCACCGGCCAACCGGTCAGCCACGAGACCGCGCTGCCCGACCGGTTGGCCCCGTACACCAGCGCGTACGGCACCTCGCCGCGATCCATTTCCCGGCCGAACGCCGCCCGGCGCCGGCGCATCTCCGGCCCGGAGAACCCCTGCTCCCCATCCACTGTCACCCTGAGATGCTGGACCAGCCGGCGCCCGCCCGCAACCGCTCGCCGGCTCGCGCAAAGCAGGCGCTACGGCGCCGGATTATGGAACGTTCAGGCGTTCGGCCGACTGCCCGGTGATCTCAGCTATGAGGTCGAAGTCCTTATCCAGGTGCAGGAGCCAGCCTGCACGTCACGGCCCCGACCGCCGTTCGCCTGGTGGCAGGAGCTGTTCGCACAGCGTGCCGCCGAGCCAGCTCTCGAACTGGGCGTCGCTCCATCGCCGGGTGTGCACGAGCCGCCAGAAGATTTCGCTGGATGTGAGGACCCACACGATGTCGATGGCGGCAGTGCGGTCCAGGGGCGCCTTGAGACGGCTCTTCTGGAGGAGGGCGTCGATGACGATCGTCGCACCGCCGCGCCGTTCGTCCTCGCTGGCGCGCCACAGGTCGTGCAGGTCCTTATCCGATGTTGCGGCCGCCCTGAGTACTTCGTGCACGTCGGCGGACCTGCGGTGGATAGCCGTGGCGTTGCGCGCATACAGGCGAAGGGCGCGGCGCGGGTCCGGTTCGGCCAGTGCTTCCCGGTACCAGGGGCGCTGAGCGACGGGTACCGGCTCGTCGTCGCCTGCGAGCGCTATGTCGCGTAGCTGTTTGAGAATCGCCTGCTTGCTGCCCGCCGCGGCGAACACGGTCGGCTTGGAGACGCCGGCCCGTCCGGCGATCTCGTCGACGGTTGTGGCCATGTAGCCCTGCGCGGTAAACAGCTCGCGGGCGGCGTCCAGGACCGCCTGCCTGGTCCGCGTCGCCCCTTCTCGGCGCAGGGGCGAGACATAGCGCCGGGCACCCCGGTTGACTTCAGCCATAATTCATCTTACCGTTTATCTAACGGATAGGTTCCGAGTAAGGAGGACGGCGTGACGGCAAGCCACCCGGCGACGTTCGCGGACGTGCTATCGCGGGAGCAATCCGCTGAAACGGCGATCTACCTGGGTGACCCGGAACCGTTCAAGGCGTTGTGGTCGCGCGGGGACGACGTCTCGCTGTTCGGCGCCTTCGGTCCCTGCAAGAAGGGCTGGCACCAGGTCGGGAAGACCGTCGAATGGGTTGCCAGCCGCTACCGCGAAGGAGTGGTCACCGCCGAATACGAAGTGGTACACGAGGGTGCCGACCTGGCGTACACGGTTGGCTACGAGATCGGTAACGTGGTCCTCGATGGGGCGCGGATGACTCGCCAGAGGCTGCGCGTCACGCAGATCTACCGCCGAGAGGACGGCGAGTGGCGCCTGGTTCACCGCCACGGCGACTTCGCCCCGGCTGACCAGAGCCCCCCATGACCGTAATGGGACCCTGGCGCGACGCCACCGGCTGCTGCCAGCGGTACTCGTCCCGCTGGCTCCGGTAGATGGCAGGTTCCAGATCGGATGCCGATACCGCGGGTTCACCGCGACGCTAGCCCCGTGACCTGGAATGCGATCAAGAAGATGGTTACGCTGCCGGTGCGGACGTTTCGGCGTCAGCGCCCAGACCAACGGAGGCAGCGCATGGGCACGATCACGACGACTGATGGCACGGAGATCTTCTACAAGGACTGGGGCTCGGGCCAGCCGATCGTCTTCAGCCACGGCTGGCCGCTGTCGGCCGACGACTGGGACACCCAGATGCTGTTCTTCCTGCAGCACGGCTACCGCGTCATCGCCCATGACCGGCGCGGGCACGGACGCTCCACGCAGACCGGCGACGGTCACGACATGGACCACTACGCCGACGACCTGGCCGCGCTGACGGCCCATCTCGATCTCCACGACGCCATCCATGTCGGGCATTCCACCGGTGGCGGCGAAGTCGCGCGCTACATCGGCCGGCACGGCGAGAGCCGCGTGGCCAAAGCGGTACTGATCAGTTCGGTGCCGCCGCTCATGGTGCAGACCGACGCCAACCCCGGCGGCCTGCCGAAGAGCGTCTTCGACGACCTGCAGGCCCAGCTGGCCGCCAACCGGTCCGAGTTCTACCGGGCCCTGCCGTCGGGCCCCTTCTACGGCTTCAACCGGCCCGGCGCCAAATCCTCCGAAGCGATCATCGAGAACTGGTGGCGGCAGGGAATGATGGGCGGGGCGAAGGCACACTACGACGGCATCGTGGCCTTCTCCCAGACCGATTTCACCGAGGATCTCAGGAAGATCACGGTGCCGGTCCTGGTGATGCACGGCGACGACGACCAGATCGTTCCGTACGCCGACTCCGGACCGCTGTCGGCAAAGCTCGTGCAGAACGGGACGCTGAAGACCTACAAAGGATTCCCGCACGGCATGCCCACCACCCAGGCCGAGACAATCAACGCCGACCTGCTGGCCTTCCTGCAATCCTGACCCGCCCGGCCAGCCCGTGGCGGGCGAGCCCGATATCGCTCGTCACGGGGTGAGCAGTGGAAAGCCCAGGAACGCGGCGGGCGCGCCCAGGCGCTGCCCCATGCCGAGGGAGAAACCGCCGGCCCGCGTGCCCGCGACCTCGCCCAGCCCGGCCAGCTCGATCACCTCATCGACCCGGCGACGTCCGATGCCGGCCGTCCGCGCGAGCGCCAGCAGGTTGTTGCGGGCCGACAGCCCGGGATGGACGGACCTTGGGTCCAGCAGGATGCCGAGCTCCGACATCGGGGCGGCGGCATGGGGATAGTGCTTGCCGTTGACTCGCACCGTCCCGCTCGTCGGCCGGTCCAGCCCGGCGATGACCCGCATGGTGGTGGACTTCCCCGCCCTGAGGCGGGACTGTCGTGGCGCTGAGGCGCGGCGATTCCGGCATACCGGTCAGCGTGGTGAGGCGGCGGGAGACGGCCGTACGGTGGGGGTCATGGAGGTCCGGCTGTTCGGCGAGCTCGAAGCGCTGGATGCTGGCGTGCCGGTGCCGGTCCGCGGCGCCAAGCAGCGGGCCCTGCTGGCCCTGCTGGCGCTGCAGCAGGGCCAGCCGGTCAGTGCCGACCGGCTGATCGACACGCTGTGGGGCGACGGGCAAGCGGCCCGCCCGGCCAACGCCTTGCAGGCCCAGATCGGCCAGCTGCGCCGCGCCCTCGGGCCGGCTGCGATCCTCACCACCGAAGCTGGCTACGCCCTGGACGTCGGTCCCGGGGACGTCGATGTCGTCCGCTTCGGGCACCTGGTGGCGCAGGGACGCCGGCTGGCGGAGGCGGGCCAGGCCGCGCAGGCGTCAGCCGCCCTCGGCGAAGCGCTCCGGCTGCGGCGGGGGGAGCCGCTGGCCGAGTTCGCCTACGCCGGCTTCGCCGACGCCGAACGGGCGCACCTGGACGAGCTGACCCTGGTGGCGATCGAGACCCGCGCCGGAGCGGACCTGGTGCTGGGCCGCCACGGGGAGGTCGCCGCCGAACTGGAGGCCTGGTGCCGGCTGCACCCGCTGCGCGAGCGCCTGTGGGAACTGCTCATCCTGGCCCTGTACCGGGACGGACGCCAGGCCGAGGCCCTAGCCGCCTGCACCGAGGTCCGTGACCGCCTGGCCGGCGAGCTCGGCCTCGACCCCGGCCCGGCCCTGCGCGACCTCGAAGCCCGCATCCTGGCCCAGCACCCCTCCCTCAGCCCGCCCGCACCAGCACCGCCCGCAAAGTCCCCACCAGATCCGGCCTCCGCCGTGCCAGCCGCCCTGCTCGAGACGAAGTTCTATGTCCCGAGGTCGCGGCGTGGTCTGGTGCCGCGTCCGCGGCTGAGCGAGCGGCTGGGCCGCGGGGCCGCGTCGAAGTTGATGCTCGTTTCCGCACCCGCTGGCTTCGGCAAGACGACGCTGCTCACCGAATGGCTGGCGGCGGGACCGGCCGCGCCGGCCGATGAGCGGCTGGCCGCGTGGCTCTCGCTCGATCGGGCCGACAGCAATCCGGCATCCTTCTGGGCCTATGTGATCGCCGCCCTGCGGACGGTGGCATCCGGGGTCGGCGAGAGTGCGCTCGCCCTCCTGCATGCGCCCCAGCCGCCGCCGATCGAAACGGTGCTTACCGCCCTGCTCAACGACCTGAGCGCCACCGCGGGCGATATCGTACTGGTGCTCGACGACTACCACGTCATCGACGCGCGCGATGTGCAGGACGGGATGGCGTTCCTGCTCGACCATCTGCCTCCATGGCTGCACGTGGTGATCGCCAGCCGGGCCGATCCCGCGTTGCCGCTGGCACGGTGGCGCGCACGCGGCGAGCTGGTCGAGATCCGCGCGGCCGAGCTGCGGTTCACGCCAGATGAGGCCGCGGCGTACCTCAACGAGATGATGGGCCTGCAGCTGACGGCGCAGGACGTGGCCGCGCTGGAGGGACGCACCGAGGGCTGGATCGCCGCGCTCCAGCTGGCGGCGCTGTCGATGCAGGGGCGTGCCGACGTCGCCGGCTTCATCGCCGGCTTCGCGGGCGATGATCGTTACGTCGTCGACTACCTGGCCGAGGAGGTGCTGCAGCGTCAATCCGATCGTGTCCAGGCCTTCCTGCTGCAGACCTCTATCCTGGGCCGGCTGAGCGGCCCGCTGTGCGATGCCGTCACCGCGCAAGGTGGTGGCAAGGCCATGCTGGAGGCGCTGGATCGGGGGAACCTGTTCCTGGTCCCGCTCGACGACCGCCGCCGGTGGTATCGCTACCACCATCTCTTCGCTGACGTGCTGCAGGCACGCCTGCTCGACGAGCAGCCCGGCCAGGTGCCGGACCTGCACCGGCGGGCGAGCGCGTGGTTCCAGCGCAACGGCGAGCCGTCCGTAGCCATCGGCCACGCGCTGGCCGCCGGGGATTTCGAGCGAGCGGCGGACCTGGTCGAGCTGGCGATCCCAGACATTCGCAGGACCAGGCAGGAGGCCGCGGCGCGGGGCTGGCTCGAGGTCCTCCCCGACGACGTGATCCGCGTGAGGCCCGTGCTCAGCATGCACTTTGCCGGGGCGTTGCTGTCGGGCGGCGAGCTCGAGGGAGTCGAGGGCCGACTGCGGGACGCCGAGCGGTGGCTCGACGCAACGACAGGTATCGGTGAGGGATCCCCAGCGCCGTCGGCGGAGATGGTCGTCGTCGACGAGCAGGAATATCGCCGCCTCCCGGCGCAGATCGAGGTATACCATGCCGCCCTGGCTCTGGCCCGGGGCGATGCGCCCGGCACCGTGAGGCACGGCCGGCGGGCGCTCGATCTTGCGCTTGAGGAGGACCACCTCGGCCGTGCTTCGGCATCGGGGCTGCTTGGGCTCGCGTCCTGGGCGAGCGGGGACCTGGAGGCAGGGCACTCGGCGTATGCCGAATGCATGGCGGGACTGCGGCGGGCCGGGTACATCGCCGATACCTTCGGGTGCGCGATGGCGCTGGCGGATATACGGAGTGCGCAGGGTCGTCTGGGCGAGGCCATGCGCACCTACGAGCAGGCATTGCAGCGCGCACCTGAGCAGGGCGGGCCGGTTCTGCGGGGAACGGCAGACATGCACGTAGGGATGAGCGAGCTCTACCGCGAACGCAACGACCTGCACGCTGCCACCCGGCACCTGCTGAAGAGTCAGGAGCTGGGTGAGCACACCGGATTGCCGCAGCACCGGTACCGCTGGCGGGTCGCGATGGCCCGGGTAAAGGAGGCTGAAGGAGATCTGGGCGGCGCACTTGATCTGCTCCGCGAGGCGGAGCGCCTGTATGTGAGCGACTTCTTCCCCAATGTACGGCCGGTGCCGGCCGTGAAGGCACGGGTCTGGATCGCGCAAGGCAGCCTCAGTGAGGCTGTCGGCTGGGTGCGTGAGCAGGGCCTGTCCGTTGATGATGACCTCAGTTACCTGCGCGAGTTCGAGCACATCACCCTGGCCAGGGTGCTCATAGCGCGGTACCGGGCTGAGCGGGCCGAGCGCTCCGTTCACGAGGCAACCCGGCTCCTGGAGCGCCTCCTGCAGGCGGCGGAAGAGGGCGGAAGGACGGGACGCGTCATCGAGATCCTGGCGCTGCAGGCGCTCGCGCACCAGATGGCAGGGGACATCCCGGCTGCGCTTGCCTGTCTGGAACGGGCGGTGACGCTAGCCGAGCCCCAGGGCTACGTCCGGGTCTTCATCGATGAGGGCCCCCCTATGGCTTCCCTGCTCAGAGCGGTCGCGAAACAAGGGACTGCCGTGAACTATGTCCGTCGGCTGCTGACCGCCGCGGGCGAGACCGGGCACGACAGCCCCGTCAACAGGCCTTGATTGAGCCACTGAGCGAACGCGAGCTGGACGTGCTCCGGCTGCTCGGAACCGAGCTGGACGGCCCGGCCATCGCCCGTGAGCTCATGGTGTCCCTGAACACCGTGCGGACTCACACCAAGCACATCTACGCCAAGCTCGCCGTGACGAACCGCCGGGCCGCGGTCCGCCGGGCCGCGGAACTCGACTTGCCGCGAACCCGCCACCGGCAACCCTGACCCGTCGTTCACGGGCCTCCGGAGCAGGCCAGACGCGCCGACCAGTTATCCCGAGCGGCTAGCCCGCGGGGTCAGCCCCGTCGCCCGGATCATCACATCAATCCCCACGTGTGGTGACGCCATCTCACCATGTCTGCTCCTAGCTTTCGATCAGACCTGCGAACGTTCCCGACGCCGCCGGAAAGCAAAGGAGCACCATGAGCGAAACATCGACCGGCCAGCATGACACCCCGGGACGGTACGAGATCCGCCTCAAGGGGCACCTCGATGCCCGGTGGGCTGCCTGGTTCGACGGGCTGACCCTCACCCACGACAGTGACGGCACCACCATCATCCATGGCCCCGTAGCCGACCAGGCCGCGCTCTATGGCCTGCTCCAGAAAACGCGCGACTTGGGCCTGCCCCTCATCTCGGTCACTCAGGCCGAACCCGGCCATCCCCATATGCCCACCATCGAGACCCGGTAACTCAGCAGTTTCACGAAAAGGAGACTGACATGGCGACCACCGTACAAACCCCGGCCACGAAAGCGGCGAAAAGAATCCCGATGACCTCGCTGAGGAAGACCGCGCTCGTCGCGGGCATCTTCTACTTGATCACCTTCATCTCGATCCCCACACTCGCCCTCTACGGCCCGGTGAAGAACCACCGGGACTGGATCCTGAGCTCCGGCAGCCACACTGGCGTGCTCGTGGGCGGCGTCCTCGAGGTGATCGTCGCCCTGGCCGGCATCGGCACCGCCGTCACGCTGTATCCGGTAGTCAAGCGGCAGAACGAAGGCGTCGCGCTGGGCTTTGTCACCGCCCGCGTCCTTGAAGGCTGCATGATCTTCGCCGGCGTCGTCAGCCTGCTTTCGCTGGTGACCCTGCGGCACGACCTGGGCGGGGCGGCCGGAGCAAATGCGTCCGCGCTCGTCACCACCGGCGCGTCGCACGTCGCGTTCTACAACGGGACGTTCCTGCTCGGCCAGACCCTCATGCCGTGCATCAACGCCCTGCTGCTGGGCTCCTTGATGTACCGGTCCCGGCTCGTGCCGCGGATCATCCCGATCGTCGGACTCATCGGCGCCCCCCTGCTCATCGCCGCCGTCATCGCTACGCTGTCCGGCGGCGGCATCGGGCACGTCTCCGCGTTCGCGGCGATCGCGACCGTCCCGGTAGCTGCCTGGGAGTTCTCACTCGGCGTCTGGCTGGTCGTCAAGGGCTTCAGGCCCTGTCCCATCACCGCTGAAATCGAGGCTGCCAGCAGCCCGCCCGCCTACCACGACGTCACCGTCTAACCATCAAGAACACGGCCGGGCCCTCCAAGGGGGCCCGGCCGCTGTATGGGCAGGCCGGCGGGCCCGCCCGGAGCAGGCGACCAGACCCGAAGACTCATCGGACACGCCTCACGGGCAGGATGGCGAACGCTCCGATGATGGCGCAGACTCCGGCGACCGCGTACAGCACGCCGTAGCTGCCGCGGCCGATCGCCAGGATGGCCGGCGCGATCGCCGGCGCGATGGAAAAGGGAAGTGCGCCGGCGATGTTGAATACCCCGAGATCCTTGGCCGCGCTGCGTTTGTCGGGCAGCACGTCCACCACGAGCGCCAGGTCGACGGCCAGGTATACACCGAAGCCGAGTCCGCTGATGGCCATGCCGACGAGGAAACCGCTGAAGTTGCTGGCGATGGCGATCACGAACAACGCCAGGCCGTACACGATCGACGCGGTGAGGACGAAGATCTTCCGCCTGCCGTTCGGTCGGAAAGTTTGCCACCGATGAGGGAAGCGGCGACGATGACGGCGGACTGGGCGAGTGTGCCCAGGAATATCTGCTGCGGTACATCGGCCTTGGCGGTGCCGATCTTGTCCAGCAGGTAGTAGGCCTGGTAGGTAACCAGGAACGCGTAAGCCATTACGAACATGAAGCGGCTGGCGAAAGCCCAGGAGAAGTCCGGGCTCTTCCGCGGGTTGACGTAGAACGTGCTGGCGAATTCCCGCGGTGACCACTTCGGCTTATCCGCCTGGGCGAGCCGGCGATCCTTCAGGGTGCCCGCGAAAAGGAGGACGAAAAATCCGCCGATCGCGCACGGGGCCAGGAACATGGCGAGCAGGCTGCCGGTGAACAATTTGACCAGGAACGCGCCGCACACCGACGCGACCGGCTGGCTGACGCCCAGGACACCGGAGACCTGGCCGCGCTGGACGGACGGGACCTGGTTTGGCAGCACCGCCGCCATAGCGGCGAGCAGCGCGTTGAAGAACAACTGGGCGATACACCATCCGACGAGGACGACCGGGATGCTGGGGGCCAACGCGACAATGAGGATGCCGAGCGAGCCGCCCATCAGGCCGGTGACCATCCATGGCCGCCGCATGCCCA
The DNA here is from genome assembly GCA_963742865.1 of uncultured Actinomycetes bacterium. Taxonomy (GTDB): domain Bacteria; phylum Actinomycetota; class Actinomycetes; order Streptosporangiales; family Streptosporangiaceae; genus Bog-532. The sequence goes on along the minus strand of CAVUNW010000011.1, from coordinate 239,695 downwards.
GCGGCGACGCGGTGCGGTCGCTCATCTTGCCGAAGAACGGATTAGCGACCATGGCCAACAGGGCGCCGATCGCGGCGACAAGCGCCAAGCTGCTCGGTGCCTGTTTGATCCCGACCAGCGAGTCCACCTTCAAGGCCAAGGTGACCAGCAGGGGCGCAAGGAACAGCAGGCTGGTGCTCATGTACGCCAGCGTGTACAGCGAGATGAAACCCCACCCGACCCGGTGTGCCCCGGGTGACTCGGGCCCCAGTGCCGCCTGGGCTGCCGTTCGGTCCTTCCACCTGCGCCGCGCGGTACCCGGCCGGGCCGCGGCCCCTGCAAGCCGCACTACCCGTGCTGACATGATGGTCCGAAAGGACATGCTGATCCTCCCCCTGCGCCCCGTAACCCCGCACGCCACACGTCGGCGGCGCCCCAACTGTCCTGCACAATCGCGTGCATTGCCGGCCGCCGCAGCGCTAACGGCGCAGTCGAACAGAACCCGCTGGCCGCCGAAGGTGAGCGGAGCCCGATGAGGGGCAGGGGCTGCCATATGCCATCTCGGCTTGGCTGGCGCTAAACGCCACCGAGGTCCAGAGCAGCCGGAGGAATCTCAATCTCGTTCACACGCAGTTAAACGAGAACACCCTCCTGATTCAGACGCTACGCCCCATCCGCACGAGGGACAAGTACGCCCGCTTTGCGGCGCGAGGGCTCCGCAGGTACGAGGGCGCGGGGTACGTCCGTTAAGAAGTTAAAAAACGCCGGGGAGACGGCATGGTGCACCGTCTCCCCGGCGTTCCGGGATCACGCGGCCGGGATCACGCGGCCGGGGTCACGCGGGCCGGAGTCACGCGGCCGGGATCAGGCCGTGCGGGTCGATCACGTACTTGCGGGCCTGCCCCGAGTCGAAGTCGCGATAACCGTCCGGGGCCTTGTCCAGCGGGATCACGGTGGCGTTCACCGCGTCGGCGATGTGCGCCTTGTCGTGCAGGATCGCCATCATGAGCTGCCGGTTGTAGCTCATCACCGGGCACTGGCCGGTGAAGTAGGAGTGCGACTTCGCCCAGCCCAGGCCGAGGCGGACCTTCAGCGAGCCGACCTTAGCGTCCTCGTCGATGCCGCCCGGGTCGCCCGTCACGTACAGGCCCGGGATGCCGAGGCCGGCGCCCGCCCGGGCCACGGTCATGATGTCGTTCAGCACGGTGGCCGGCGCCTCGCTCGCGCCCGCACCGTGTCCCCGGGCCTCGAACCCGACGCAGTCGACCGCGGCGTCGACCTCGGGCTCGCCGAGGATCTGCTCGATCTGGTCCCCGAGCTCGGCGTCCTGGCTCACGTCGACGGTCTCGCAACCGAAGCTCCGCGCCTGGGCGAGCCGCTCGGGATTCATGTCGCCGACGATGACGACGGCGGCGCCCAGCAGTTGCGCCGCGTGCGCGGCGGCCAGGCCCACCGGGCCCGCGCCGGCGATGTACACGGTCGAGCCGGTCGTCACGCCCGCGGTGTAGGCGCCGTGGTAGCCGGTCGGGAAGATGTCCGAGAGCATGGTCAGGTCGCGGATCTTCTCCATGGCCTGGTCCCGGTCGGGGAACTTCAGCAGGTTGAAGTCCGCGTACGGGACCAGCACGTATTCGGCCTGCCCGCCGACCCAGCCGCCCATGTCCACGTACCCGTAGGCGGAGCCGGGACGGTCGGGATTGACGTTCAGGCAGATGCCGGTCTTGCGTTCCTTGCAGTTCCGGCAGCGGCCACAGGCGATGTTGAACGGGGTGCTGACCAGGTTGCCGACCTTGATGAACTCGACGTCGGGCCCGGCCTCGATGACCTCGCCGGTGATCTCGTGCCCGAGCACCAGGCCCTTCGGCGCGGTCGTCCGGCCGCGGACCATGTGCTGGTCACTGCCGCAGATGTTGGTGGAGACGACCCGGAGGATCACTCCGTGCGGGGTCTTGCGGCCGACGTTTGCCGGGTTGACGCCCGGCCCGTCCTGCAGTTCCAGCTTCGGGTAGTCGATCGTCTCGACTTCGACGTGCCCCGGCTCGATGTAGGCGACAGCCCGGTTTCCTGGCATGGCGTACCTCCTCAGCGTCTTCGCAGCCCTTTTGACGCTAGGCCCGGCGCTGATCCCCCGTCACTGGGCCGGCCAGGGGAAACAGGTGACCATCCGGACAGGGAAATTGAACCGAACGGACAGGTGTCAGAGGAGTCCCTGCGCGCTGGCCCGGTAGACCAGCTCGGTGCGGTCCTTCGCGCCAAGCTTCCGCATCGCCAGGCGCAGGTGGTACTTGATCGTGCTCTCGCTCACGTAGAGGTCCCGCGCCGCCTGCACGTTGGTGGCCCCCCGGGCCACCAGCCGGACCACCTCCAGCTCGCGCTCGCTGAGCAGCCGGGCGGACGCGGCCGGCTGCCCGGTCAGCGACCGGACCACGAGCTGGGCGCTGCGGCCGTCGAACCCGGACTGCCCCTGGTGCACGGTGCGGATGATCCGGGCCAGTTCCACCGCGTCCACGTCCTTCAGCGCGTAGCCGCTGGCGCCGCGTTGCAGCGCGCCGAGCAGCAGCTTCTGGTCCAGGAACGTGGTGAGCACGACGATGCTCACCTCGCTCTGGCTATCGCGCAGCGCGGCGCACACGTCCAGGCCCTCGGCGGGCGCGTTCTCGCTGAGCTTGAGGTCCAGCAGCACCACGTCCGGCCGGAGCCGGGCGGTTTCGGACACCGCGCTCGCGGCGTCGGCCGCCTCACCGACCACGGTGAAGTCCGGCTCCAGCTCAAGGATCGAGCGCAGGCCCTGCCGGACGATGGTGTGGTCGTCGACGATCAGGATCCGGACCGGGGCGGCCGTCGTGGTCCTGGTCACGGCTCCGGGTCCGGGTCCGGCTCTGGGTCCGGGTCCGGGTCCGGCTCTGGGTCCCGGTCCGGGTCCGGGATGCGGGCCTCGATCCGCAGGCCGCCGGCGCGATGGCGCCGGACCGTGACCACGCCGCCCAGTTCGCCGGCCCGTTCGGCCATGATGCGCAGGCCGTACCGGCCTCCGGGCGCCGCACCGGCCAGATGGCGGCGGGCCGCGGCTGGGTCGCCGTGGCCGTCGTCGGAGATGATCAGCCGCGTCTCCCCGGTTCGGTACTGCAGGTTCAGCCACGCCTGGGCGGCGCCGGCGTGCCGGACCACATTCCACAGGCCTTCCTGGGCGATCTGGACCAGCGCGTGCTCGACCGCGGGCGCGAGTTCCCGGCGGCGCCTGCTGACCCGGACCGATACCCGCAGCGGGCCCGCCGAGCGGAAGTTGCCGGCCAGATCACGCAGCGCCTCCCCCAGGCCCACGCCGGGACGCTCCAGCTCGGACAGCTCCGCGACGGCCGACCGGACCCGGCCCAGGCCGGCGCGGGCCAGCTCCTTGCTGGCGACCAGCCGCCCGTACGCGGGCGAGGCGGGATCGACGTGGCGGTGACACCATTCCAGGTGCATCCCGATCCCGACCAGGCACTGCGCGACGCCATCGTGCAGGTCGCGCCCGATCCGGTGCCGTTCGGCACTGACCAGCTCCGCCTGGCGGGCCCGGGCCAGCCGGCCCCGCGCGCGGCGGAGCTGCTCGTTGCGGCTGGCCAGCTCCTCGGCGTGCCGCTCCGCCTCGGCCCGCCCGGCCATCGCCTGGCGGCGCAGTTCCTCCCCGTGCTCGAACAGCCACGCGTTCCGCAGCGCCGCCACGATCTGGTTCGCCACCGTCTCCAGGACCGACATCTCGATCCCGTCCGGATCAGCTGGATGCTCGGTGCCAATGAGCAGCGCCCCGACCTGCCGGTGATCCAGCCGCATGGGGACGCCCAGCACGGCCGCGTGCGCCGCGGCGTCGCCCACGGCCAGCGCCTGCGGCACGTTCGTGATCCGCGCGGCCAGGGCGGCCGCATCCTCCGCCGAGGGAACGCGCGCGCTCTGCCCTGGCTCCCGGCGCCAGATGAACCGCGACCGCACCGAGGACGGCAGCTCCCCGCTGGTCAGGACCAGGGTGGCCCATTCGGCGTCGAACAGCCGGCCGACCGCGTCCAGCACCGCGTCGCACAGCGCCACCGGCCCCAGCGCGGTGACGCACAGCGCCTCCGACATGGCCCGCAGCCCGGCCAGCGCCCGCTGGAGGTCCTGCCGGGTCCCGCGCCAGCGCGCGTAGTAGCCGGTCTTCGAGGAGTGGACCCCGATCAGCTGCTCCAGCTGCGACTCGTCCAGATCGGTCAGAACGGCACCTCCCCGGTGGCCCGGGGGCTACCAGGCGGCCAGGCAGATGGCACGGGCGTCCTCCTCGCTGACCGGCCGCGGATTCGTGACGATGTAGGCGTCGTCCAGCGCGTTCCGGGCGATGCCGTCGATCTGCGGCATCCGGACCCCGATCTCGCGCAGGCTGGCCGGAAGGCTGGCCTTGCCCGCCAGCGCCCGCACCGTGTGGATGGCCGCGTCGGCGGCCTCGCAGGAGCTCATCAGGCCGGTGGGCACGCCCATGGCGGCGGCCACGTCCGCGAGCCGTTCGGCGGCGGCGGGCGCGTTGAACTCCATCACGTGCGGCAGCATGATCGCGTTCAGCAGCCCGTGCGGGAGATCGGTCAGCCCGCCGATCTGGTGCGAGATGGCGTGCGTCGCCCCGAGCAGCGCGTTCGTGAAGGCGAGGCCGGCCTGCAGGCTCGCGCGGGCCAGTCCCTCGCGGGCCTGCACGTCACCGGGATGGTCCAGGGCCGGGAAGAGGTGCTCGGTGACGCCGCGGATGGCGGCCAGGGCCTGGGCGTCGCTCAGGAAGTTGGCGGCCTTCGACACGTAGGACTCGATGGCGTGGCTGAGCACGTCGATCGCGGTGTAGGCGGTGATGTCGGCCGGCACGGTCGTCAGGACCTGCGGGTCCGTCACCGAGATGTCCGGGACCAGCGCCCGGGCGCCGATGGTGACCTTGATCTTCCGGATGGTGTCGGTGACCACGCAGAACTGTGAGACGTCGGACCCGGATCCGCCCGTCGTCGGCACCATGACGGTCGGCGCCAGCGGGCCGGTCACCTTGCCGACGCCCGCGTAATCGGTGATCTGGCCGCCACCCGCGGCCAGCACCGCGATCGCCTTGGCGGCGTCGATACAGCTGCCGCCGCCGACCGCGACCAGGACGTCGCAGCCGCTGGCCAGGTAGGCCTGGCAGCCCGATTGCACCTCGGTGTCCTTGGGGTTCGGCGTCACCCCCAGCCAGGTCTCGGCGGCGACGCCCGCCCGGGCCAGGCAGCCGAGCGCTTCACTGGTCCACCCGGCCCCGGCGACCCCCGGGTCGCTGACCACGAACACGCGGACCCCGCCATGCCGCCGGACGACCTGGCCGACCTCGGACAGCACGCCGACGCCGAATATCACGTCGGGGACGAGGAATTTGGTCACCCGGGATGGCGCCGGTACTGGCCGGGGCGCCGGCACGTGGGGCAGTGGGACAGCCGCCGGTTCGGCGGTCACAGCGGCAAACCCGCCGCGGTACGGCGTGAACTCGTCGCGACCACCTCCCGGCACTCGGAGCGTCCCCGCCGACGCGCGCAGGAGGCGCCCACGCCGGTGGGGACGCTAACGACAATTCGGATACTACGAGCCTGCCGCTCAACTGCCCAGGCCTCGCCTGGATATGCAACGCCCGGGGCGGCGTGGGCCTGCCCAGGCCGCGTTCTCGCTCAGAAATGGCCGTGCAGGTGGACGCTGTAGACAGCGGCCTGGTAGGTGCCCTGGTCATCGGGCGGCAGCCGGGTGAACCAGATCAGGACGTACCGGGCGCGCACCGGCGCGGAGGGCCACATGCCGACGGTCCCGCCCGCCCCTGACGTGCTGGCGACCTCGCGCAGGTTCGCCAGCGCGGGGACATTCCCGGCCCGGAGCTGGACGTCGGCGCCGGGGATACCGAACGTGATCTGGGCGGACGTGATCGTGACCCGCCGGCCCATGTCCAGCAGCAGGCCGGTGCCCGGCTTCAGGTTCCCGAAGGCCGCCGTGGTGTACCAGTCGCTGTGCCAGGCGGTTGCGCGGCTGCCGTCGGCCGCCATGGCCGCGTGCTGCGGATTGTCGCCCGTGGCCGGGCCGCCGGGACCGAACGCCGCGACCTGGGCCGGCCTCAGTATCTGCATCGGGGCCGCCGCAGGCGCGGGAGCGGCGGCAGGCACGGGAGCGGCAGTACTGGGCGTAGGCGACGGGCTCGGTTTGGGTGTGCCGGCCCCGGCCGGCGCCGCGCCCGCGCTATGGGAGGGGGCGCGGCTGGCCGCGGCCACTGCCGCACTGCGCGGGGCATGGCCCCCGGTGCTGGCCAGCTGATAGACAGCCCAGCCCGCGATGGCCAGGACCACACCGAGAGCCGTGGTCCAGGCCAGCCGGGGCCCCCGCCTGCGCGTCCCGCGCGTCCTGGCCGCGCCCGCCGGGCGCAGGACCACGAGTTCCTCGATGTCCCCGAGGGTCCGGTGCGTCGCGTCGTACTCCTGAATCAGCGGATCAGGATCCGTGCCCACGGCGCGGGCGATGGCGCGGATATGGCCGCGCGCGTAGGCGTCACCACCGCACGCCGAGAAGTCATCCTTCTCGATCCCCCAGATGATTGCTTCCCGGATGCGGGTCTCGCGGCTGACCTCGCTCACGGTGAGACGAGCCCGCCAGCGGGCGTCGGCCAGCGCCGGACCGATGCTCACGTTCCACCTCCGCTGTCAGTGACCCGTGCCAGGGCACCTGGCATATCACGTGTGCCCGGCCATAGCGATCATTGCCCGGATTGTGCCCGGTTACCCTCCGCCACGCCGTAAGCGCCTCTGGAAGCATCCGCTGATTGTGCATTTGTCGCATACGCCCTGGTTAGGACACCATGGGGAAGTGAACATCGATGCGGGGGACATCGCTAGGGACGTGAGTCGAGGCGCAGGTCGGTGAGCCTCGTGCCGATCAGGTCTTCCTGGACAAGCCTGGACAGCTCCCTCTGCTGCCCCTGATCGCCGATGTTCAGCGCCCGGGCGGCGGCGTTTGACCCGCTCGCGATGAGTCCCAGGACCAGGAAGCCCACCTGCAGCGCATCCTCCTGGTACTGCCGTGAGAGCTGGCACGCGGTTTCGAGTGCCCGAGTGCAGGCCCCGGTCAGCGGCACATTGTTCCAGTAGCCGCCGGGAGCGGGCGGATCTTCATAGCCAACCTGCTCGATGGCCTCCCGGCCGCGGCTGTTGAGGCAGATCCGGCCCCATTCCCCCGCCTGGTCTGCGTCCATGAGGGCAACCAGGAGGGATTTAGTGCCGAGAGGCACGCCGCGGCGACCGGCCCCGGCGGCGGCTGCGCCCAGGGCGTGCGCCACAGTCTCTGTGAGCGGCAGCCCGGCCCAGGACGCCCAGGCCGGCGGCGGGCCTGCCCAGGACGGCCTCCCTGGCGGTGGCCCGGCCAGCGGCTGGTTCATCCGTCCCCCGTTAGCCTCCTGCTGGACGGCCGGCTCGCGCGGGGAACCAGCTTCGCGGGCGGTCTGGCCCCATGCTTGTTCCGCGTAGGCCATGGCGGCGCCGACGGCAGCCGTATAGGTCCAAGCGGTCCGGCGCTCCGCCCCCCAGCCGTACCAGGTGCCCCAGCCCTCCGCCGGGACGTGGACCAGAACGAGCGCCCCGTCGCTCAGCCAGCCCGAGGCCAGATCCTGGAAGAGCGGATAATGGCGGACGGCGTTCAGGAAGCCACCGAAGCGCTGGTGCAGCGCGGCCTTTGTCCCGGTCCCGAACACGAGAATGATGTGGCCATGCTCGACTTCCGTGGCCAGCTTCCTCATTTCATCGGCCAATCCGTCTTTCATCTCCAGCGGAGTGGCCGATACGACGACCGCGTGAGCGTTGATCGCCCAGTTGGTCACGTGGTCTAGCCAGTCGTCCCCGAGGGTGGTCCGGGCCGCGCCCAGGGTGGGGACCATGGCCGAATAGAGCCGGTGCAGCCTTTTACCGGGCTGGCCGACGGCGAGGACCGGGCCACTGTGCGCCAGGGCCCGGGTCAGGACCTCCTCAAAGCGTGCACTGCCGATCGGATTGAGCCACCCGGTCGAGCGCTGCCATACGCCCCTGCGGCTGAAGCGGCTGGTCAGGATCTTCTGGGTGTCGTCGCCGAAATTGCGCAGGTACAGGATGGAAAGGTCAGGAGCACGTTCCATGGCCTCATGGAGATTGCGGGCTCTGAGCCGCTGGGCGCCGCGATCGATGAAATAGCAGGCCACGATCGCGATGATCACCAGGGCGGCCAGGATCTCGGACAGATCCTGTGTGGCTCCGGACAGCCCGGCCAGTACCCAGCCGGCCAGCAGGGCCAGCGGCAGCAGCAACGACAGCAGTCCCAGGAAAAGGGTCAGCCCGGCGGAAAGGGCCCTCCTGATAGGCCCGACCGAAAGGACGCTGCGGAGGTGACTGGCCGACAGGAGCCGGCGGATATCGACGGCCTCTCTTACCGGCGGGCGCTTTTGGTAGCGCTCGCGGCTGAGCAGCGGATGACGGTAGCGGCGCAGCATGACGACGCCCGCGGTGGCCGGGACAACGCCGATCACGAGCGCGCCAGCGGCCTGTGCCGGGGCCCGGGCAACCAGGTTGCCCACGCCGGCGGCCAGGAGCACCACGCCGATGATCGTGAGCAGCTTGGCCCACCACCGTCGCCGGCTTATCTTGCGGAGATCATCGGCTGCCCGGTCCACGGCCTGAACTTTGTGACTGCCCGGGACCAGATGGAATTTCTCGAGCTTGGCCCGCCTGCTCATCCGGTCTGCGCCCACGAACACCAGCGCGAGCAGGACGAGGGCGCCGAGCAGGCCCGACACAGGCGGGATCACCGAGGTCGCCTTGGTCACGACCGGCTGGCCGGGCAGTCGCGCGGCCAGATAACGAGCGGCGGGTGCAGTGAGACCGGCGCAGGGCCCGGCAGCCTGGTGGGGGCAGACCGATACCAGGGTCAAGGTGAGATCCCCTTGCAGCCAGTCTCGCCAGACCTGGCCACCGGGCCCGGTTTGCACCAGATCGACGTTCGCCCCCAGGGTGCTCAGATTCCGTATGTTCGCAGGAAGCCGGCTCCGCGTGATGGCATAGGTCGAGCTCAGCAGTTTGATTTCCTGCTGATCGCAGGCGGCCCAGATCAGCCTGATCTGGGTACCGTCCGTCCGCTGCCACCTGGTTCCGGCGCTGTGACAACCGGACAGCAGCCCGGAGTTCAGGTAAAGAACGCCCGTCTTCTTGAAGAGATACCAGTGACCGGGCACCACACCGTTCGGGTTGAAAGCGCCGAGCGCGGCGGGGTAGGAAGGCGCGGCGGCGGCCGAGGCTGGCGCCACGCCAGTGCCGAGGGTCAAAGCGGCTATGAGACTGGCCAAGATCAAAACTATCCGGCTGCGCACTTATCCCCCCGGCCGAGGTTCCGCGTCACCCCGGGCCGTTTTTGCCTGTGGCGGTGCGTCTCGCACGTTTCGGTGTCGATGATCCACAGTTCTCGTAATTAACCGGGATCGCTGCTACAGGAGACGCCGACCTCCTGGTCCTGGTTGACACGGGCAGGCAAGGGCCGATTACGGGCAGGCCGAACCGCAGGCGCTCATCGGGAGAGGACCGGGTCCGTCCATCGGGAGAAGATAGGCACGCCGGGCTAGACCGGATGATCGTTAAGACGATCGGCAACTGACCTGATCGCCGCGGCGAAGGGCTCGTCGGATGCCTGGGCCGCGGGGCCGAGTTCGTCAAACGGCCTGATGGCGTGGTGGCCCGGATCTGTTTCCTGCATCCAGACAGCCCAGGCATTGTGCACGTCCGGGGCGGTCACGGCGGCTCCCTTGGCGAGCAGCAGCAGGGCGTAAAGACGGAAGAGCAGCTTGGTGTCCTGAGCGGGCAGGATCTCGGCTGGCACCTCGCGTTCGATGTCAGCGGCCAGCGCGTCGAGGTAGCTCACGTGATCAACTGTCGCATGGTGCGGGCAAGATACCGGGCGCGGACCGGAGCTGGCGGAGCCGAAGCGCTACTCTTGGCGAGATCACCCGGCCCCGTGGCAGCGCAGCCACGATTGCTGCAATGGACGGCCCCTTGATTCTCAGGAAATACGTCACCACCGAGACGGCATCGATTGGTGATGTACGCCCGGCCGTGTGGAATGCTCCCAGTAGCACGCCCGACGGTGATAAGGATCGCGCCGTCCTCTTGGAGCAGTACAAAGTGTACGTCGAGATGGCCGACCGGATCAGCGCGCGACGGGGCCTTACGAACACCTTCTTTCTCACGCTCAACACGGCGATCTTCGCCGCGATCGGGGCTTCATGGAAGGGCCGCCTCACATTTCCGGCATGGCTGCTGGTATTTCCTCTGGTGGCGCTGCTGGTCCAATGCGGCGCGTGGTTCCTCCTGGTTCGTTCGTACCGGCAGCTCAATTCGGCTAAGTACATCGTCATCGGAGTGCTCGAGGAGCGATTGCCGGCATCGCCGTACTGGAACGCCGAATGGAAAGCACTCGGCGAGGGGAAGGACAAGGCGAAGTACTGGCCGATATCGCATCTGGAGCAGTGGGTGCCGGTCATCTTCGCCGCCACTTACCTGGCCGCGTTCATCGCTGCTGCTGCGTATTGAGCCAGGGCCGTGTCTCCTAAACCTGGTTCCGCCAGCTGTGGGTGGGCTGGTAGCCCAGGACGCGGCGGGTTGTCGAACGGCAGCCCGAGCACGGTCTCGCTCGAGGCCCACACGATGTTGGTGATTCCGGCGTTCCGGGCCGCCGAGAAGACGTTGAACGTGGTCGTCATGTTGTTGCTGAAGGTGGCGGAGTTAGTGGTCAGCCCCGGGAAGGCGGCCACCGCACGGGGCGGCGAATTCCTCCGGTCCTCGGCAACCCGGCCAACCGGCACCGCGCCGTCCCGCTGACGTTCGAGCAGTTCCGGTTCGCCTTCGCCAACGCCGTCGATGAGGACGAGGCGCGCCAGCTTTACGGGGCAGTTTCAGGGGCGTGGCTTAATGGCAGCTGAGGTAAACCTCCACAAACGCCGCAGCGTCTCACAAGTGCGCCTCTCGGCCCGAGGGGGGTCATCAGCCGGGCCGATTCGGCCCGCGCGTGTTTCTGGGGAGGGACATTGAGGTCCAAACGAGTCATCAGGGCAATGGGCGCGCTACTGGCGCCGCTACTGGTCGCCGGCGCCATGATCGCTCAGACGGGGGCGGCGTCCGCCGGCGTAGCCGGGCAAGGTGGTCACTACGGCCCGTTGTATGTCTCCCGGGACGCCAGGTCGCACAACGCTGACCGGTCCTGCCATTCCGCCGCGTTCCGGACCATCCGGTCCGCCGTCAACGCGGCCCCCGCGGGGGGCACCGTCATCGTGTGCAAGGGGACCTACCACGAGCAGGTGGTGATCGGCAAGTCACTGTCCCTGGTAGGCCTGAAGGCCACCATCGACGAGGCGGGCGTCACCCCCACGCTCCAGGTCAGCATCCCGGGGGCCGGGACGCAGACCATCTTCGCCGGCGTGGCCATCGGCAGCTCCCATGTCCAGTTCAGCGGCTTCACGATCCGGAACGCTCTGGGCGAGGGACTCCTGGCCGCCGGATTGACCAGCCCACTGCGTGACCTCTCGATCACGCACAACGCGGTCGTGCACAACGACCTCGGCGGCGGCGTGCCGCCCGCCTCGACCTACTTCGAATGCGCGGCCCAGGGACAGATTCCCGGTGATTGCGGGGAGGGCATTCACTTTGTCGCCGTCGCTTACTCCCAGATCAGCGGAAACTACATCGCCGACAACTCCGGCGGGGTCCTGCTGACGGACGAAACGGGGCCCACGCACCACAACACGGTGGCGGGCAACGTCATCACCCGGAACGCCAGTGACTGCGGGATCACCGTTCCCGGGCACAACCCAATGGCCCTGAACGCCAAAGGCGTCCGGCAGCCCTCGGTCGCCGGCGTGTACAACAACGTCATCCGGGGCAACGTGGTGACCGACAACGGGCTGAAGGGCGAGGGCGCCGGGGTGCTCTTCGCCAACGCCGGACCCGGCACCGCCTCGTACAACAACCTGGTCGTGGGCAACTACATCGCCGGCAACCGAGCTCGCCGGCGTGACCATGCACGCCCACACCCTCATGCCGGGCCAGTTCGAGGACCTGAACGGCAACACCATCACCGCAAACAAGATCGGCAAGAACAACACCGGTGGCGACCCGCTCGACGCGCCGCCCACCGGGCCCGGCGTGAGAGATCTGAAGACCACCGGCGTGCTGGTGTTCTCCGGCGGCACACCGGTCAGTGTCACGATCGCCCACAACCTCATCTCCGACAACTTCTTCGGAATCTGGCTGAGCAAGCCGGTAACCGCGCATGGCCTGCGGACCAACGTGTTCGTCCACGTGCACACACCCATCTCAGCCGGCCACTAACCTCCATCCGCCACCTGAAGGCCGGCCCCGGCGGCGTCGCTGCCGGGGCCGGCCTCGCTTGTCTGGTGGATTTCCACGACGACCCGCTCGGTGAGCTGGGCAAACTGTGGGCGCTGACGGGCGGGGCGCGGCCGCAGCGGAACCGGATCCACTCCGGCTCGAATCGGGGCTGCTCACGCGGCACCGTTTTCGGGCCGGCGACTGTTACCTCATGGGTAGGCGCCGAGCGGACGAGCGGAGAGATCACATTGTCTCAGTCAAAAGAGGAATCGACGAGCCCACCGGGCACCTCGCCGCTGGACATAGCTGAGACGACCGATCATGCGGCGAACCACGCCATGCGGTGGTGGATTCTGGCCGTGCTGGGCGTCGCCCAGCTGATGGTGATCCTGGACAACACCGTCGTCAACATCGCACTGCCGACGGCGCAGCACGCGCTCGCCTTCTCCAACGCCGACCGCCAGTGGGTCGTGACCGCGTACGCGCTCGCCTTCGGCAGCCTTCTCCTGCTCGGCGGCCGGATCGGCGACATCTTCGGGCGTAAGCGGACGCTGATCATCGGGCTGACCGGGTTCGCCGTGGCCTCGGCCATCGGCGGAGCCTCGGTCAACTTCCCGATGCTGGTAACCGCCCGCACTGTGCAGGGGGCCTTCGGCGCACTGCTCGCCCCATCCGTCCTGGCCCTGCTGACCACCACCTTCACCGACTTCCGTGAACGCGGTAAGGCGTTCGCCATCTACGGCGGCATCGCCGGCGCCGGCGGGGCGCTGGGGCTGCTGCTGGGCGGGATCCTTACCTCCTACGCGTCATGGCGCTGGACCCTCTACATCAACCTGGTCTTTGCCGCTGTGGCCACGGCCGGCGCCGCGGCCTGGCTGAAGAACGACAAGGCCGCCGACCGCGATCCGCTGGACATTCCCGGCCTTCTGCTGGTCACCAGCGGCCTGTTCTGCCTGGTCTATGGCTTCTCTCACGCCGAGACCACCGCCTGGAGCAACCCCTTCACCATTGGTTTCCTGGTCCTCGGGGTGATCCTGGTGGCCGCCTTCGCCTTGCTCGAGCCCCGGGTGCGGTACCCGCTGCTGCCGCCCCGGATCGTCCGGAACAGGACGAGAGGCGGTTCGATACTGGCCATGCTGTTCGCCAGCATGGGGCTGTTCGGCGTCTTCCTGTTCCTCACCTACTACCTGCAGGAAACACTCAGGTTCAGCCCCGTCAAAACCGGCCTGGCCTTTCTCCCCATGATCGCCGCGCTCGCGGGGATGGCGCAGGTGTCCAACCGGGTGCTCCTGCCCCGATTCGGTCCCAAGGCGATCGTGCCGCTGGGGCTGCTGCTGAACGCCGCTGCCCTGTACCTCCTGCACGGAGTCGGGCTGCACAGCTCGTACGCGAGCCACGTGCTGCCGTACCTCCTGCTGCTGGGCGTCGGATTCGGCCTGAGCCTCGCCCCCTCGTTCAGCACCGGCACCCTGGGGCTCACGCCCAGCGATGCCGGGGTGGGATCGGCCACCCTCAACACAGCCCAGCAGGTCGGCGGCTCGGTCGGCACGGCCCTGCTCAACACCCTCGCCGCCGGCGCGGCCACCGCATACCTGGTCGGCCGGGCGGCGACGCCGGCGAACCTGCAGGCGGCAGCGCTGCACAGCTACACCACCGCGTTCTTGTGGTCCGCGCTGATCTTCGTCGTGGCCGCGGTAGTCGCCGCGCTGGTGCTCCCCGTCGGCAGCATGCAAACTCTGTCCGGGCCGGCCTCGGAAGGCACGGTGGAACCGGCGCCGGTTCCCGGCTGAGCTAGCCGCACCCTGGGAGTGGCCGCGCGCTGGCATCCTGAGGGGATGCAGAGCGTGCTCCCGGGAGGGAAGAAACCGCTGGTCACGCGTCCCGGGTCAGTAGGTCGTCCCACGTCTCGCGGCGGACGACGAGCCTCGCGTCCCCGCCGCCGGCGAACACGACCGGTATCCGGCGGGCGCCGTTGTAATTGTTCGACATCGTGTAGGCGTACGCCCCGGTGACCGGGACGGCGAGCAGATCGCCGACGCGCGGCTCGCGGAGCTGGACGCCGTCGCTGATCACGTCACCGGATTCGCAGTGGCGGCCGACGACGGTGACCGTCTGTCCGCCGCCGACGCGGTTGACGATACTGGCTTCGAAGCGCTGGCCGACGAGCGCAACCTCGAGGTTGTCGCCCATTCCGCCGTCAACGGCGACGAACGTCTTCGGGCCATGCTTGACGGTCGTGACGCGGTAGACAGTCACCGCGCTCGGGGCAACCATGCTCCGTCCGGGCTCGATGAGAATGCGGGAGGCGGCGGGCAGATGCTTGCGGGCTGCGCTTACCAGGACGTCCAGGTATTCCTCCAGGCTCGGTGGATGGTCGGCGTAGGTGTACCGGCAGCCGAGCCCGCCGCCTAGGTCATAAACCGGGTATTCGCCGACGGCGGCCAGCGGCGCGACCGCGGCCGCGAGCTCATCCGCCACGAGGATCTGCGATCCGACGTGGGTATGGAGACCGTCCATGCGCAGCCTGCTGGAGGCCTCGATTCGCGCGATAGCCTCAGTGGCCGCGGCGGGATGCAGCCCGAACTTGGAGCCGGCGTGCCCCGTCGCATAGGCGGCGTAGGTGGAGCTTTGCACCCCCGGGATGATCCGCACCAGGCAGCCCTGCACGCGGCCGGGCTGAACCGTGGCTTCCAGCCGGTCGATGTCGTCAAGGTTGTCGACGACGATGGTGCCTACGCCCGCGCCGACAGCGAGCTCGATCTCCTCGGTGGTCTTGGCGTTGCCGTGCAGGACCAGGGTCGCCGGATCGGCGCCAGCGGCCAGCGCCGTGACGATCTCGCCGCCGCCTGCCACGTCAAGCCATAGCCCCTCGGAGACCATGAGCCGTTGCATAGCGGTACAGGGGAACGCCTTCGAGGCGAAGACGACTTGTGAGTCGGGCCAACGTGCGGCCAGCTCTCTCCGGTAGTCGCGTGCGCGCTGGCGCACAGCGCCCTCATGGACCACCATGACCGGCGTGTCATAGGAGGCCGCCAGCTCATCCAGGCGGCACCCACCGACCCTCATCATGCCGTCATCGTCTTGCGTGGTGCCAGGCGGGAACAGCCCGAGCAGGTCGGCGGGCGCGTGCGGTTCCTTCGCCGGTGAGCCCGCTCGTTCGGTGTCAGTCCTTGCGTCCATCCGGTCCCTGTGTCGTCATGACGGTCTGTCGGACGAGCCGGTAATGATGAGCAGCGGATTCACGGCACGAGGTCGTGAATCCGCTGCTCGCTGCCTCCGCGGCAAGCCGGCCGCGATCAGCCGAGGGCGGGCGCGGTGTCAGCTGGCCAGGTGGCGCGTGAACCAGTCCCGCGCGTGGCTGCTGGCGCCTTCGAAACCCTTCACGTAGGCGTCAAAATGACCGCCCGGCAGGATGACCAGTTCCTTCGGCTGGTGCGCCAGGTCGAAGCCCGCGATCGCGAGCTCGGCAGGAACCAGGTGGTCGCCCTCGGCGACGAGCAGCAGGAGAGGCGTGGGGCTGATGTAGGGCAGGTAGGTGCGCGGCTCGTATTCGGTGAACATCTCCACGCTCCGCAGCGTGACCTCGTTGCGCCAGGCCGGGGCGCGGGTGTCGCCGGTCTCGGAGAACCACTCCCACGAATCCGGCGTCGGCAGCGCGGACGGCGCCAGCGGGTCCTTGTCCACGACGGGGACCATCGCGGGCGGGTCGCCGCGGAAGCGGGCCAGGCGGTCGGCGTCGAACATCTCGCGGAACCCGGCGATGAAGTCGGACCGGACCAGCGCGCGCAGGTTGTCGTGCCCGCTGATCAGCGGCACCTGGCCGACCACGGCCCTGACCCGGCGGTCGATCGCCGCGACGACCAGGACGTGGCCGCCGGAGTAACTGCTGCCCCAGATTCCGATGCGCCCCGGGTCCACCTCGGGCAGGGTGCTGGCGTAAGTGATGGCGTGCCGGTAGTCGCGCACCTGGGCCCACGGGTCGATCTCCTGCCGGGGCTCGCCGTCGCTGGCCCCGAAGCAGCGGTTGTCGTAGACGAGGACGTTCAGCCCGGCCGCGGCGAAGACCTCGGCGAAGCTGTCCAGGTACATCTCCTTCACCGCGGAGAAGCCGTGCGCCATGATCACGGCCGGCCGGGGACCCGCCTGTTCGCCGGCGTAGAACCAGCCGCGCAACGTGACGCCCTCGGCGTCGAACGCGATATCCCGGCGTGCCATCACGGTCACCTCCTGCGGGTCCCGGCCCGTCGGCGGTGACAGGCTAGGCGGGACCCTCCTGCCAGTCTGGGAGAAACCAGGTCAGCGGTCTAGGGCAGCGCCGCCAGGCATCCCGGGCAGAGTGTCTCAATAATTGGCAGACGGGTCATGGGCCCAGGAGCGGCGGCCGGTTTCCTGCTCGAAGACGGGCCGGATGGCGACCGTCAGGAAAGGCCGGGGCGGACCAGGCCGATAACCCCAGCCTCATCCCGCAGCAGGCAGGGCGCAGGCACTTGCCCGGGCCCGGCTGAGGTCACCTGTGCGTGCGCCGATCGGCGATCCGAGCCGGGGTCTGGGCGCCGGAATAACCAGGTGAGCGCACCACCGGCAGCCCGGTACGCTGGGCCCCGCCGCGCGGGCCACGATCCGCGCGGGGACAGCGGAACCAGAACGTGCCCGGGGAGGCGATAGCGATGAGCGCCACGCTCGTCGCCAAGGGCCTCGAGGCCGCGCACGGGGACCGGCTCCTGTTCTCCGGCCTGGACCTGGTCGTCGGTCCCGGGGATGTCGTCGGCCTGGTCGGCGTGAACGGCGCGGGCAAGTCCACGCTGCTGCGCGTGCTGGCGGGCCTGCGGGCCGCGGACGCGGGCACGGTGACGATCAGCCCCCCGGACAGCTCGATCGGGTATCTGCCCCAGGAACCGGACCGGCTTCCGGAAGAGTCCGTTAGGCAGTTCCTGGCGCGGCGTACGGGCGTGGCGGCGGCGCACGATGCGATGGCGGGGGCGGCGGATGCCCTCGCGGCCGGGACACCGGGTGCGGATGAGGACTACTCCCGCGGGCTGGAGCGGTGGCTCGCGCTCGGCGGGGCGGACCTGGACGAGCGGGCCGACGCGGTCACGGGTGGGCTGGGCCTGGGCGTGCAGCTCGATCAGGCCATGACCGCGCTGTCCGGGGGCCAGGCTGCGCGGGCGTCGCTGGCGTCGCTGCTGCTCAGCCGGTACGACGTGTTCCTGCTCGACGAGCCGACGAACGACCTGGACCTGGACGGGCTGGCCCGGCTGGAGCGGTTCGTCCAGGATCTGCGCGCCGGGGCGGTCATCGTCAGCCACGACCGGGAGTTCCTCACCCGGACGGCGACCCGGATCGTCGAACTCGATCTGGCCCAGCAGCAGGTGCGCGCCTACGGCGGTGGCTATGCCGCTTATCTGGCCGAGCGGGACGTAGCGCGACGGCACGCGCGCGCGGAGTACGAGGAGTACGCGGAGACCCGCTCGGCCCTGCAGGAGCGGGCCCGGTCCCAGCGCGCGTGGATGGAAAAGGGCGTCAGGAACGCCCGGCGCAAGAAGACCGACAACGACAAGTTCGTGGCCAAGTTCCGCGCGGAGACGAGCGAGAAGCAGGCGGCCAAGGCGCGCCAGACCGAACGGCTCATCGAGCGGCTCGAGGTGGTCGATGAGCCGCGCAAGGAGTGGGACCTGCGGATGGAGATCGCGGCCGCCCCCCGAGCGGGCGCGGTCGTGGCCTCGATGCGCGGGGCCGTCGTCCGGCGGGGCGCGTTCACCCTCGGCCCGGTGGACCTGCAGATCGACTGGGCCGACCGGGTCGCGATCACCGGCGCGAACGGCTCCGGGAAGACGACGCTGCTGGACGCGCTGCTCGGGCGGATTACGCTCGACGAAGGGCATACGTCGCTGGGGCCCAGCGTCGTCGTGGGCGAGGTCGACCAGGCCCGCGGGCTGTTCCTGGGCCCCGAGCCGCTGATCGACGCCTTCCGCGCCGCGGTGCCGGACCTGGCCCCGGCGGACGTCCGGACGCTGCTGGCCAAGTTCGGCCTGCGGGCCGAGCACGTGCTGCGGCCCGCCGACACCCTCTCCCCCGGCGAGCGCACCCGGGCTGCGCTGGCGCTGCTGCAGGCCCGCGGGGTCAACCTGCTCGTGCTCGACGAGCCGACCAACCACCTGGACCTGCCCGCGATCGAGCAGCTGGAGGCGGCGCTCGCGTCCTACCCGGGCACGCTGCTGCTCGTGACGCATGACCGCCGGATGCTGGAGGCGGTGACCGTCAGCCGGCGGCTCGAGGTCGCCAACGGCACCGTCACCAGCGGCTGAGCGCGCCGGCCGGGTTACATGGCCAGCAAGGTCACACTGGTGACGGTGGGCGGCTTAGCGAAACCTCTCATCTGACCCATCTCCCGCGTGGTCAGACAGCCCGACGTGTCACCGGGCCGCGGTACGGGCGCTGGCCGGGATACGGCTCTTGCCGAGATAAATAGATATCAGTATGATAGATACGTGTTATCAGGGCCGTCAAGCCTTAGGAGGCGCACGATGGTTACCCAGAATGCAAGGCCCGCGAGTCACGGAACGATGACCCAGAACACGGCGGTCGCCGCCCCCGATCTGCCCAGCCCGCCGGTGACCGAGCGGCCCGCCCGGTCCCTGCCCGGGCTGCCCATGCTGGTGCTGGGCATCGTCCTGCTGCTCGTTTCCGTAGCTCTGCTCGTCCTGGCCGGTCACGAGCACGGCGCCCTGGCGAAGGCGCTGATCACGATCGGCGTCCTGGGGCTCATCGCCGATGCCCTCGTCCTGCGCGGGCTCGTCGCCGTCGTGCCGGGCCAGGCCCGGGTCGTGCAGCTGTTCGGCCGGTACCGCGGCACGATCCGCGACTCCGGGCTGCAGTGGGTGAACCCGTTCACCGACCGCATCCGGGTCTCCACCCGGATCCGCAACCAGGAGTCGGCGCAGGCCAAGGTCAACGACGCCGACGGCAACCCGATCGAGATCGCGGCCGTCGTCGTCTGGCAGGTCCAGGACACCGCCAGCGCCGTCTATTCGGTCGACGACTTCACGCAGTTCGTCACCATCCAGACCGAGACCGCCGTCCGGCACATCGCCTCCAGCTATCCGTACGACAGCCGGGGCAGCGGCGCGCTGTCGCTGCGCGACAACGCCGAAGAGATCACCGAGCAGCTCTCGGCCGAGATCACCGCGCGGGTCGCGTCGGCTGGCGTCCGCATCATCGAGTCGCGCCTGACCCGGCTGTCATACGCGCCGGAAATCGCCCAGGCCATGCTGCGCCAGCAGCAGGCCAGCGCGGTCGTGGGCGCCCGGTCGCGCATCGTCGAGGGCGCCGTGGGCATGGTGAAGCTGGCGCTGGAGCGACTGCAGGAGGAGGGCGTCGTCGAACTGGACGAGGAACGCAAGGCGGCCATGGTCTCGAACCTGCTCGTGGTCCTGTGCAGTGAGCAGGCGACCCAGCAGGTCGTGAACACTGGTTCCCTGTACCAGTGACGGCCGCTGCAGGAGTAACCGCGGGCATGGTGCCGCGGTGAGCGAGCGTAAGGGGGTCCTGCTCCGGCTGGACCCCGCCGTGCATGACGCGCTGGCCAAATGGGCCAGCGACGAGCTGCGCAGCACCAACGCCCAGATCGAGTTCCTGCTCCGGCGGGCGCTGGCCGACGCCGGGCGGCTGCCGCACCACGCCGGGCCGATGCGCCCCCGCGGCCGGCCGCCTGCCGTTAATCCCATTAACGATCCTGCCGGGGACCCGGACGGGGCTCCGGACTCGGCCCCGGACTCAGAGCCGGATAGGTACCCGGACAGGGACCCGGCCGACAGCAGGCGGGCTGGCCGTTAAGGCATATTGCCGCGGCCCCAAAGGATGGGAGCCGCGCTAAGAACGCTGGTCCTCCACCTCGGCGTCGCGGGCGGCCGCGGCGGGCGGCCCGGCCAGGGAGGCGAGGAGCGCCATCTTCTCGGCGCTGCTGGTGCCCGGCCGGGCGTGGCAGATCACGAGCATCTGGCCCCCGGTACCGCTGATGGCGAGCTTCTCGCGGCTGAGCGTCAGGTCCCCGACCTGCGGGTGGTGGAGGCGGGCGGGCATACCCTCGCGGGACTGAACGTCGTGCCGGGCCCAGAGCTGCCGGAATCGCTCGCTGGACAGCGACAGTTCACCGACGAGCTGGACGAAACGCGGGTCGTCGGTGTCGGTTCCGACGGACTCGCGGAAGCCGGCGACCGGCCGGGCGGTGGCCTGGTCCCAGTCCGGGTACAGCGCCTGCTCGGCCGGGTCGAGGAACACCGCACGGAGCCGGTTCTGGCCGGCCTGCAGGTTCGGCGACAGGGCGCGGGCCAGGCTGTTGGCCGCGAGGACGTCGAGGTAACGGCCCTCGACGAAGGCGGGCAGGCCCACGACATCGAGCAACTGCCGGACGCCGGCGGGAACGGTCTCCCGCCGGGGACGGCGCTGCCGGTGCCGGGGCCGGGGCGTGGCCAGGCTGAGCAGGCGTGCGGGAGAACCTGGACAACCTCGGCCTCGGCGCGCTTGACGTGGTCAACCTGCGCGTTGGCGGCGGGGACGACGGTCACTCGCCCGTACCGGGCTCGATCGCCGAACCCTTCACCGCGCTCGCGGAACTGCAGCAGGAAGGCCTGATCAGGCATCTCGGTCTCAGCACCGTCAGCGCCGAGCAGATCGCCGAGGCGGAGTCCATCGCACCGGTCGTGTGCGTGCAGAACTTCTACAACGTCGCCCCCGGGACGACGACGACCTCATCGACTCCCTGGCCGCTCGCGGCATCGCGTACGTGCCCTACTTCCCGCTCGGCGGCTTTACCCCCCTGCAGTCCGGCGCCCTGGAATCGGTCGCCGCCCGTCTCGGCGCCACGCCCATGGCCGTCGCGCTGGCGTGGCTGCTGCAGCGCTCGCCGAACATCCTGCTGATCCCCGGCACCTCATCGGCCGCGCATCTGCGCGAGAACGTTACCGGGGCGGCGCTGACCCTATCCGGTGACGACCTGACCGAGCTGAACGGCATTGCCGCACCACAATAGGGCTCGTCCCCCGAATTTGTTTGCGAGAAAGCAACTATGCCTCGATCGGTCTCCGTTCCGGCCGCATCGGAGGATGCCTACGACGACACATCTGGCGGCCGGGATATATCTTTCTAGCTGACCCTTGACAGCCGCTCAGGCGAAGGTTATTGAAGGTGTATCAGATCCGCATCACTTTGGGGGGCTTAGGGTGCCCGGATCCATGGTTTACCGGCTGCCGGTCGGAGATCCTGCCGCGCCTCACATGGTGGCGTTCCGCCAGGCAATGACCCGGGCTGAGGGAATTCAGGATAAGCGCGGATATAATCATATCGCTGGATTCCATGGCGCGCCTGACCAATACTGCTGGCACCATCAGCAGAACCCGCGTACTCCGGTCCAGGCGCGATTGTTCCTTCCGTGGCACCGGGCATACTTGTGGTGGCTCGAACAGAGTTTGCAGGATCTCACTCCTGACCTCAATCCTGGACCTGCCCTGCCGTATTGGGACTGGACGACGATCGCCCAGGTTCCGGATGCCTACGCAAGCGCAGAAATTGACCAGCAGCCCAATCCGCTGGTCGCGACGAGAATGTATGTGCCAACCGCACAGCCACCTCTTGACCAAATCACCCAGCGCGCTCCGGGTCAGGTCGATGGCAGCCGACTGCCCACCGCGGCGGAGATCAATGATCTTCTCGCTGATACAGACTGGGCGTCGTTCTCCGACCGACTGGAGGACTACCATGACCAGGTTCACGTGTGGGTAGGCGGAGACATGCTTGACATCAACACGGCCGCCTTCGATCCGATCTTCTTCGCCCACCATTGCCAGATCGACCGGCTCTGGTATCTCTGGCAGGTCCAGCACGGCAACGGCGGCTTCCCAGCCGAGCTGCTCAGCTTGCCGTTGCAGCCTTTCGGCAAGACCCCGAACGATGTCCTCAACGTCCAGGCTCTTGGCTATGAATACGCAGCCAGCGCTGCGCCGGTTCCATCGGCAGGAGGCGGCCAATGATCGAACGTTACGTGTTCGGGCCAGTCCGTCACGATGCACAGCCTTCGATGTCCCGGGCGGACCTCGAATTTTATCGCGTCAATCATTTTCGCCCGTCGTACCTGGCGCGTATATTTTTCAACGATCCTGATGTCGATGCAGAATCAGCAAGCGAGGACCGGGCTACCTATGCTGGCAGATTTGCCATGCTCGGCCATCCGACCTGCTTCGGCGGAGAGGGTCATTGCGAGGTGCCCGAGCACCGCCGGCGATTCGACGACCGCGCATCACATCCGCTGACGCGCGCCTTTAAGCGAGTCGTGGTGACTGACGCCCTCAGGCGATACCTGAACCAGGCCGAATTGACGATTACCGTTATAGTAAGCTCCGATCCGGACGCCACCATCCCGGAAGAAGGTCCGCTACTTGAATTCGATGGGATGCAATTGACGACGTTCAGGTGATCCTGCGGCCCAGCAAGATCGCGGTCACAATAGAGATCTACACCGAGCCCTGTCCGACGCCACCCGTGACGCGCTCAAGAAGCTAACCAGCGGCAACATCACCCGTTACGCCGCGGCCCCCACCCACCAAGGCCGCCTCATCCGCGCTACGAATACTGGGTCCAGACCACCTCACACGACCACGCGTTCATCGACGGCACCACCACCCGCATCGAAGACACGCTCACAGCGCACGGCTACGACGTCAACAGCGAGATCGTATACGTCAAGTTGGCGAACGAGATCGCCAGCAACCGCACCTCCACCACCACCCTCGCCGCGGTCGGCTTGCTCGTCGTCGCGATCAGCATGGCCGGCCTGGCCAACGCACTCACCATGAGCGTCCTCGAACGCACGCGCGAGATCGGCATCCTCCGCTCGATCGGCGCCCGCGCCCGGGACATCCGCCGCATCTTCGCCACCGAAACCCTCACCCTGGCCGCCGCGGGATGGCTGATCGGGGTCCCGCTCGGCTACCTGCTCGACCGGTTCCTCGTCTGGCTGCTCAACACGGTCCTCAACCTGAACATCACGCTCGCCTTCCCGCCCTGGAACCTCGCGTTCACCCTCGCCGGCACGATCCTGCTCGCACTCCTTATCACGCTCCTGCCGATCAGCCGGGCTACCCACCTTCGGCCCGGTGCCGCGCTGCGCTACGTATAGCAAGACGATCCACGTTCTTCAGACCCGCGAAACCGCAGGCTGAAAGGTTCACCGTCAGTGCCGCCCGCGGCTCTGGGCGCGGCTGTTCGGTGGATGTGCCACATGGCCTTTCATAGTCCGGGCGGAGGCCGGAATCCCCCGGCGGCAGCGGTGATCGCCTCAGCGATGGCCAGAAGCCGTTCGTCCTGCCAGCGGGGGCCGATCAGCTGGGCGGCGAAGGGGACGCCGTTGCTGTCGGTCCCGGCCGGGATCACCACCATCGGGCAGCCGCTGACCTGCGAGAGCATCAGGGCCGCCAGGGCCTGCATGTGCGGGCTGTCGTCGGCGGGTTCGTCGTCCACCGGCCAGGCGCACATCGGCATCGCCGGGGCGAGGAACAAGTCGCAGGTGGCGAAGAACCGGTCCCAGCTGGCCATGTACCCATCCCGCCGGTCCAGGGCTGCCAGGTAGTCCCACAGCGGACGCGAGCCCGGCTCATCCGATCCGAGCGCGGAGGCCTCGGCGGCGAAGGCCAGCATGGCGAACAGCTCTTCCACCAGCCGTCCGTGCCCGGCCAGCGCCGGGTCGGGCAGCCGGTCCTCAACGATCATGCCCAGCTTGTCCAGCTCGGCGGCTAGCGCATCGATCCCGGCCCGGATCTCCCCAGCCACCGAGGGCGGGTAACCCGGCGCGTAGGCCACTCGCAGCCCCGCCAGCTCTGCCGGCCCGGCATCGCGCCAGGGTAGCGGCGGGACCTCGGGATCGCGGCCGTCCGGGCCGCTGATCACTTGCAGCGCCAGCCGCAGATCAGGCACCGAGCGGGCCATCGGCCCGGCCGTGGTCAGCACCCGGAACTTGCGGATCGGGTCGATGAACAACGTGCCGGTCAACGGCACCCGATGCTCGGTCGGGCGCATCCCGAACACCCCGCAAAAGGCGGCCGGACACTGGATCGACCCGCCGGTATCGGCCGCGATGTCCAGCGGGGTCAGCCCGGCCGCCACCGCCACCGCCGGGCCCGTCGAGGAGCCCCCGGCCGTCCGGGCCGGGTTCCACGGGTTCTTGGTCGGCGCGAACACGCTATCGTCCCCCCACAGGCACGGCCCGTTCGTCTTCCCCACCACGATCGCCCCCGCCGCCTTCAGCCGGGCCACCACCGTGGCGTCCACGACAGGAACATGGCTGGCGAACGGCTGGTAGCCGCCGAACGTCGAGCGCATCCCCGCCGTGGCGTGAATGTCCTCGATGGTGACTCCCACCCCGTGCAGCGGACCCCATACCTCGCCGCGCGCCAGCGCCGTATCCGCCTCCTCAGCCCGCGCGCGCGCTCCCTGGGCATCGAGCGTGACCACCGCACCCAGCTCCACGTTCAGCCGCGCGATCCGCTCCAGCTGGTCCGCGAGCACCTCAGTCGCCGATACCTGCCTGCCGCGGATCGCCTCGGCGATCTGCTGCGCGCTTGCCCCGCCGAACCCGGCCATCGCCCCTCCTCCCAAGCGCCTGACACAAACCTAGACGCCGCGCTTATTCGCCGCCATGCTCCGGCTGGTATTGCCAGACTGCCTGCTACGGAGCCACATCGTCTTGCCCCGTGCTCTCCTAGACGCCAGAACATCCGGTACACATCCACTCGCGTCCGCTACCAAAGCGCACTCGCCGAGATCGAGGATGAAAAAGGTTCACTGTTTCGGGCCCGTATGAAGCGGGGCAGCCGCCAGGCGTGCGTTGCGCTAAAAAAGATCTTTAACTGCGAGGGTTACGGGTGCTGCCGACGGTGGGCGCAGCGGACGCGTAACGGGGCGCCGGTTCCGTTGCGGCGGGGACGGGCTGTCGCGCTCTGGGCAGGTCTGGCCCGGCCGGCGTCACGCTGACGCCGGCCGGGGCTCCTTTACGCGCCGTATGGCTGTCGTCGGCCGGTAAGGGCTAGTCGCCGGGCCGGCCGGTGACGGCCAGGCCGGGGACCTCGCCGAGCTGGCCGATCTCGACACCGCCGCTCCGGCTGAGATGCGGGCAGCCTTTGGCCACCGCCATGGCGGCCTCCAGGTTCTCGGCGCTGATCAGCGAATAGCCGTCCAGTTCCGTGCTGGCCGGGTCGCAGTTGCCGACCACGGCATGGGCCACAGCCGGCTTTCCGAGGTCTACGAGCTGGTCCCCCATCCCGGCGAACCAGGCCTTCCAGGCAGCCGTCGTCTCGGGGGTCGGCGCGTACCCGGCCGGGCCGCGGTAGACGAGAGCGAACGTGGGCATGTGATCCTCCTACGGTAAGCGGCCGGTATCCATCCGGCCATTCACCAGAATGGACACCGGCAGGCCGCCAAAGTGGGCGGCCTGTACCGCGCGGGCTGACGAGGTGCCCTCGGCCGCGACCGGCGGCGCGCTCCGCAAGCTCGGCCAGTGGCTGGGCAACCGACATCCGGCGCGACTGCTGCACCAAGATCACAAAGGCCGGTCCCTGAGTCGGAACCGGCCGCTGAGCTGGGTGGGCGATACTGGTATCGAACCAGTGACCTCCTCGGTGTGAACTACTGTAGTTGCACCTTGGTCGGTGAAGGTCGTTGGCGCAGCTCCGAAGTCTGCGCGGGTCACATGGGGTCAATTGATGGACGTTAGGGTTGCTGTACCTCTCAGCTGTACGGTGTTCGGCCGCCCTTGACGCTCAAGCGTCAGCCTTTCGATGGGGATCGGCCTGGTGCTGCCCACATCGCCGCGCGGGTCGCTACAGCCGGTACCGCTTGCCGCCCATGGAGTCCGGCTCCTCCCAATTGGCATTGGCAGGATGTGATTGGAAGAAGTGGCGCAACTGTTCAAGAGTTAGACCGGCTCTTTCCAGCAAATCTGCCTGCTTACGTACAAACGATTTATCTGTATTGTTTCTCCGGAGGGCATGGGCGGGCCACTGACGGGCCCTTCGGACTTCGCGAAATGGCTCTGGTGGGGCTCTGCCTCGGCAAAGGAGTGGGTCCATTATTCTAGAAATGATTTGCTAGATTTTTAATTCAAGCGTAGCGTCAGTCGTAGGTACTACCAACCGGTCGTCATCGGCCGACCATGGTCGGCCATAGCTAGCCGCAGCTGCCGGCGAGAGCTGACGCCCAGCTTGGTGAACACCTTGCGCAGGTGCCATTCGACCGTACGGGCGCTGATGAAAAGCTGGGCGCCGATCTCCGGATTCGACAGGCCATCGCGGGCCAGCCGCGCGATGAGTGCCTCCCGCTCCGTGAGCTGCTCGACGGCATCGGCAGTGCGCTGGCGCACGGCCGCGCCGGTGGCCAGCAATTCGCGACGAGTTCGCTCCGCGAAACCCTCCATTCCCATGGCGGTGAACATCTCGTAGGCTCGCGTCAACTCGCGGCGGGCGTCGACCTGGCGACTATCCTGCCGGAGCCATTCCCCGTACAGCAGGTGAGCGCGGGCGAGCTCGCCGTTTACCCGTGCCCGACTGAGATGCCCGACAGCCTCGCGGAATCCGCGCTCGGCGGTGTCTCCGGTGCTCAGCAGGGCTCGCGAACGGGCCTCGATCCCGAGCGCCCAGCCGGTCCGGCACGCCTGCGCCTTCGTGGCCAGCCGCTGGAGGGCCTCCGCCGCCAGGTCGGTCCTTCCGGTTCGCACGGCCGACTCGATCAGCTCGACCATGCCCCAGTTGTGGGCCACCATCTCCTGCGGATCCGCGCAGGCGCCGCGGGCGGCGGCTAGTGCCTCGTCGTACTGGCCCAGGCCATTGCACAGGACGGCGTGGGAGTACTCACAGATGGCCACTCCGACTCCCTCGCCGCGGGCGCTTGCCTCACCGATCGTGACGTCGATCAGTTCTCTGCCCTCGCGTGCCTGGCCCCGCCACGCGGTGAGGATCAGCGCGCCGTACGGCGCCTCGGCGATCCCCGCCGCCTCGTGTACCGACCGTGATTCTTCGACCAGCGAGGCGGCCGCGGGGAGCTCGCCGCAGAACACGAGAACGGGCGTGCGCGAACCGAGGGCGAGCGGGAGCTCGCTGAGCGCTCCGGTCTTCCGGGCCATCTGCAGGTGATGATCCGACAGGACGTACGCGCTCTCGTCGTCCCACAGTTCGAGGGCGAGCACGCACCCCTGCCACAACCAGCGAAGATTCTCCCTGGCCGAGCTGGGGTCGCGGCGGAGTCTGGTCAGGGCGTCCCGGCCCAGCGGAACGGCCGTGGCGTAGTCATCGGTGAGCGCGACGAAGGCATCCAGCAGCAGGTCGCCGGCCGCGAGCTCGTCGTCCGGCCGGCGCGGTGCGGCGCGGGCGGCCCGGGCTACCTCGGCGGTGCCGACGCCCTCGTTGAGCCGGGCCGCGAACTGGGCAGCGGAGAATGCGTCCAGGTACGTCTGGCGCGTGAGCTGGAGATTCAGTGACTGGAGCCGCTGGGCGGCAGCCAGCAGCAGCAGCGTCGCTTCGTTGCCTCGGCTGGAGGCGAAGGCCATCTGAGCACGCACCAAATCGATCTGGGCGCGCTGCAGCTCGTCGACCGGGCCGTCCCGGGCGATGGTGAGCAGGGTCCGGGTGCTCTCGAAGGCGCCGGCCTGGACGTTGGCGAAGGCGGCCGCCAGCGCGCGCCGGGTCCGCGCCTCGGAAAGCGGGGTCAGTTCGGTAGCGCGGGTCAGGAAGGCGGCGGCAGCTGCGAGCCCGGCCCGAGCCTGGGCCCGGCCGGCCGACTGCTCCAGTTCGGCCGCCACCTCCTCATCGGGCCCGGAGGTGGCGCGGGCACGGTGCCAGGCCCGCCGATCCGGGTCCGTCAGGGCGTCGGTGGCTTCGGCGAGGGCACGATGCACACGGTGGCGGTCGGCGGCGTCGGCCGCCCGGTAGGCGGCCGACCGGACCAGCGGGTGGGCGAACTCCACGCGAATGCGCACCTGAATAAGCCTGGTGTCCACCGCGGGAGCCGCCGCCATCATGTCGATGCCCAGCGCACCGACCGCGCGGCGGAGCAGCATCGGATCGCCGAGGGGCTCCGCGGCCGCGGTGAGGACGAGCAGCCGAGTGTCGGCCGGTAGCAGCCGGAGACGCTGGACGTAGCTGTGCTCGATCTTGCCGGCCACCGACTGACTGGCGGGCAGCCCGAATCCCCCGGCCAGACCGGCCGCCTCCCAGGTGCGCGGCAACTCCAGGAGCGCGAGCGGGTTGCCGCGGCTCTCCGCGATAATCTGATCGGTGACGGCCGCGTCGATCGGGCCGTGCACGTGGCTCAGCAGCAGCGGCCGCGCGTCGCCGTCGCTGAGCCCGCGGATCTCCAGCGTGGGCAGGCCGGCCAGCATGCCGTCTCCGATGCCGGTGCGCGCCGCGCACACCAGCGCGACCCGCTCGGCCAGCAGGCGGCGGGCCACGAACGCGAGGAGCTGCGCGGAGGCGCCGTCCAGCCACTGTGCGTCGTCGACGATGCAGGCCAGCGGCTGCTGCTCGGCGGCCTGCGCCACCAGCGTCAGCGTGGCCAGTCCCACCAGAAACCGGTCGGGCGCGGGACCAGTGCTCAGCCCGAACACGGTCGCGAGCGCGTCGCGTTGCGGGACCGGCAGCTCGTCGAGGTGGTCCAGCAGGGGCGCGCACAACTGATGCAGGCCGCTGTAGGCCAGGTCCATTTCCGACTCCGCCCCGACAGCGGACGCGACTTGCCAGCCGGTGACCCGGCCAGACAGGTAGGCCAGCAGGACGCTCTTGCCCACGCCCGCCTCGCCGCGCAGGACGAGGACCCGACTCGAACCCGCGAGCACGTCGGCCACGAGCCGGTCGAGCGCTTCACGCTCATCACGACGTCCAAGCAACTCAGCCACGGCACGACTCCCTGGGTCTGACGCCTACCGGCAGTCTTCATCACGCGGACGTCGCGTGGCCAGACCGAGGCATGCGGCGACCGCACCAGGCCGGTAAACCCGGCCTGATGCGTCGCAGACGTGGCTCGCGCTTTGGTTACCTCGTTGACATTCAGCGGTTGCTGGTGGGCAGGGCGGGGGCGAAGAAGTCGGTGAGCAGCTGGTTGACGCGCTCGGCTCGTCGTGATGGACCCAGTGCGAGGCGTCGGGCAGGCGCTCGACGCGGTCCAGGTTGGGCACGTCGTCGCGGTCGGGCTCGGCGAGTTCTTCGCCGAGGTAGCGATCCCGCTGGCCCCAGATGACCAGGGTCGGCGCCTTGATCGGGCGAAGCGCCGCCTCGGCCTTCTTGGGCGAGGTCCGCACCGAGGACCGGTAATAGTTGATCATCCCGGTGGCTGCGCCGGGCTGCGACCACGCCTCGACGTAGCGGTCGATCTCCTCCGGTGTGTAAGCCGGGTGGGCGTCGCGCAGGAAGTGCCGGAAGAAATGCCAGTTGTCGCCGTGCACGATGGCCTCGGGCAGGTCCGGGAGGTCGAAGAAGAAGAAGTACCAGGACTTGCGGAGCTGGCCCGGGTGGTGCAGTCCCTGCGATAGCTTCCGCGGATGGGCCGCGTTGAGGATGGCCAGCCGGTCCACGACCTCGGGGTGGTTCATCGCGGTGGCCCACGCGATGCTTCCGCCCCAGTCGTGACCGGCCAGCAGCGCGGACTCGGCGCCGCGTTCGTGGACCAGATCGCGGATGTCGGCGGCGAGCTTGCCGGTGTCGTAGGCCGCGACGCCGTCCGGCTTGGAGGACAGGTTATAGCCGCGCGTGTCAGGTGCGACGACCCGGAATCCCGCCGCCGCAAGCGGCTTGATCTGCCGCCGCCAGCCGTACCAGAACTCGGGGAAGCCGTGCAGCAAGACGATCAGCGGCCCCTCGCCAGCCTCGACGTAATGCAGGCGCACGTCGCCGATCTCGGCGTAGCCCTCACGAAGGTCGCTGGGCAAAAGTCCCGGCGCCTGCCCACTCGCGGCGCTGGTGCGGTTCTCGATGGTGGTCATTGCCGCCTCCCTGGGGTTGGGTCAGGGGCGACGCTAACGATCTCAACCGCTGCATCACCCCAGGGAGACACCCTGGTGGTTCACTGGTGGTTCCACTGGCGTGCGCCGACCAGCGCCGGTCATAAGCTCACATCGGCCGACCGCGTAAGGTCGGCCAGAGCCCGGCGCAGCTCCCGGCGCGAGCTGATGCCAAGCTTGCTGAACACCTTGCGCAGGTGCCATTCGACGGTGCGGGTGCTGAGGAACAGCTGGGCGCCGATCTCCGGATTGCTAAGCCCGTCACCGGCAAGCTGGGCGATCTGCACTTCCTGTGCGGTGAACTCATAGCGCGTCTGGGCCGCGCGCTTGCGCACGGTCTCGCCAGTAGCCAGCAGCTCGCGGCGGGCGCGCTCGCCGAACGCCTCCATCCCCATCGCGGTGAACCCCTGGTAGGCAGTCCTGAGTTGCTCGCGCGCGTCCCCGCGGCGGTTCTCCCGGCGGAGCCACTCGCCGTACAGCAGATGGGCGCGGGTCAGGGCGGAGCGCACGCGGGTCCCGCCGAGCCGCTGGATCGCCTCGCGGTGGAGGCCCTCGGCGGACTCACTGTCGCTGAGCAGCGCCCGTGACCGCGCCTCGATGCCGAGCGCCAACTCGGTCCTGGCCGCTTGCGTTCGCTCGGTGAGCCGCTCCAGCGCGTCGGCCGCCAGATCGGCCCGGCCGCAACGGGCAGCCGCCTCGACCAGTTCGGGCAGCGACCATACCGAGAGCATCAGCTCGTCCTGGGTGCTCGCGCTCTGGGCGGGATCCAGCGCCGCCTGATAGTGGCCGAGGCCGTTGTGGAGCACAGCGCGCCCGTGCTCGGCGAAGCTGAGCACCACCCCCTCACCCCGGGCGATGGCCGTGGGCTCGCTGGCCTCGATCAGCACCGATGCCTGCGCCTCGTCGCCGCGAAATGCCGCGAGCTGCAGTCTTCCGAACACGATGGGCGCGGCGCCGGTCGCATCGGCGATCGCGTCGGCCTCTTCGAGCAGCGCCGTCACTGCTTCCAGTTTGCCCTCGAAGGTGCGCATCGTTGCGAGGTAGTTGAGGGCCAGCGGGAGCACCGCGAGCGCACCGGCGTCGCGCGCGATCTGCACGTTGCGGGTGCCCAGCTCATGCCATGCATCGTCGTCGAACAACTCCGGCGCGACGCGGCGGGCCGTCCACGGCCAGCGCACGTCTTGCCCGGCGCGCCCGCCTTGGTCGCGGACCTCGCTGAGGGCCCGTTTGAGCGCCGGCGCGCTGGCCGCGTAACCGTCGGTGAAACGCACGGCGAGGCCTTCGAGCAGCAAGTCGACGGCCCGCGGCGGCCCTTGCGGGGAGGGCGCCCGGCGAGCGGCCTCGGCGGCGGCCCGCGCGCCGACGCCGAGCCGGCCTGCGATGCTCGCGGCTCGCAACGCTTCCAGGTGCGTCTCGCGCGCGAGGGCGGGATCCAGCGGTCCGAGCTGTCTGGCCGCCTCAACGAGCAGTGGCACCGCGTCCCCGCCGCGCCTGGCGTCAAGGGCGATCTGCCCGCGCAGGCGCTGGAGCATGGCCCGGTCGAAGTCGCTCAGCGGCCCGACAGCGGCGGTTGCGAGAAGCGTCAGGGCCTCGTGGGGTGCTCCGGCCAGGTGCTTGGCCCGAGCGGCATAGAGCGCGCGCCGCGCCCGGCGTCCCGGATCGGGTGTAAGTGCCGCCGCGCGCTCCAGGAAGGCAGCGGCCGCCGCTAGCCCGCCGCGAGCTTGGGCCCGCCCGGCCGAGCGCTCCAGCTCGTCGGCGACGTCCTCGTCAGGCGTGAGCGTCGCGTGGGCGCGGTGCCAGGCCCGGCGGTCGGGATCGGTCTCCGCATCGGTGGCCGCGGCCAGCGCCAGATGCGCGCTTCGGCGTTCGTCCGGCGCCGCGGCGCGGTAGACCGCCGACCGCAGCAGCGAGTGACGGAAGGCGACTTGCGCGCCAAGATCGAGCAGGCCATCTGCCTGCGCAGGGCCCGCTGCCTCGGCCGGGATACCCAACGTCCCGGCCGCTTGCCACAGCAGAGTCGGCTCGCCGGTCGTCTCGGCCGCGGCCACCAGCAGTAGCCGCTGGGTGGCGGCGGGAAGCTGCTGCGCGCGCCGCAGAAAGCTTTCTTCGATCCGGCCCGGCAGCGGCAGGCCGCCCGGCAGGCCGAACCCGCCGGCCAGTTCCGCTGGGGACAATT
Organism: uncultured Actinomycetes bacterium; assembly: GCA_963742865.1. GTDB lineage: Bacteria > Actinomycetota > Actinomycetes > Streptosporangiales > Streptosporangiaceae > Bog-532. Next base: position 207,126 of record CAVUNW010000011.1, on the reverse strand, counting down.
CATGCGGCAGCTCAAGCAGTGCCAGCGGGTTGCCATGCGCCTCGGCGAGTATCCGATCCCGCACTCGGTGATCGAGTGGCCCGCTGATGGCCGACGCGAGCAGCTCGCGCGCGTTACCGGCCGGCAGCCCCCGCAGCGGCACATCCGGCAGTCCGGCGAGCTCGTCAAGCTGGCCCGGCTCGCGTTCCGCGAACAACAGCACAACCGACTCCGCCTGCAGGCGCCGCGCCACGAACGCGAGCACCTGTGCCGAGGACCGGTCCAGCCACTGGGCATCATCGATCAGGCACAGCAGGGGCCGTTCCTCGGCGGTGTCGGAGAGTAGGGTGAGCACCGCCAGGCCGATCAGGAACCGGTCGGGCTGCGTCCCGGAGCTCAACCCGAACGCCGTCCCGAGCGCATCGCGTTGCGGCGGCGGCAGCCGCCCGAGGCCGCTCAGCATCGGCCCGCACAACTGATGCAGGCTGGCAAAGGGAAGCTCCATCTCCGACTCGGCTCCGGCCGCCCGGACAACCTGGAAGCCCGCGGCACGCTCGGCCGCGTAACCCAGCAGTGCTGTTTTTCCTATCCCCGGTTCGCCGCGCAGCACCAGTACCGCGCTCTGCCCGCCCCGCGCATCGGCTAGCAGCCGGTCCAGCCGGGCGCTCTCCGGGCCGCGGCCTGCCAGCGGCCTTGGCCTTTCGAAAGGGGAATAAGTCATCCATTGGATCGTACTGAGCGCTAGCCGCCGGAGAGCATGGCGATGACCAGTATTTCGCGGGCACCGGCTAGCGGGCACGCGGGACCGCCCCGCTCGCGCGCGTCCGTCCCGTCGACGAACACGTTCAGATGCCTGCTCCACTCGCCCCGCTCGTTAGACAGAAGATCGGCAACGGGCAGCGCTCGCAGCGCGTCCCCCACGGTATCTGCCTCTACCTGAAAGCGATGCCTGCCCTCAGCCTGCGCGGCGAGGACGCTCGGGACTATCACCTGGACCATGGTGTGACCTCCACGGACAGGATAGGAGGAAGATGCCGCGCCGCCTCGACCCACGTATCGCCCTCGGCGAGCGCGAAGAAGGAGCCGCTCTGGGTGCCGAAGTACAGCGAGTCCGCGTCGGAGGCCGATGCCTCGCGGAGCACGGCCGCCCAGGCCGGTCTCGGCAGGCCGTCCGACATCGCCTCCCACGTCTTCCCGCTGTCCCGCGTGCGGTAGACGGCAAGCCGCCCGTCCGGGCCATAGTGATACTCGGGGCTCGTTTCCGGGATGACGAAAGCCGTATCAGGGTCGTTCGGATCGATCATGATCGGGAACCCGAAGCCGCTCGGCAGCCCGTTCCCGTCGACCCGCTCCCAGGAGTCAGCGCAGTTATCAGAGCGGTAGACGCCGCAGTGGTTCTGCTGCCAGAGCCGTTCTGGCTGCGCCGGGTGCAGCAGCAGCTTGTGCACGCACTGGCCAATTTCCGGATTTGGGTAGGGAAAGTAGTCGACCGCCACGTTCTTGTTGACCGGCAGCCAGGTCTGTCCGCCGTCATCAGACCGGAGCGTGCCCGCCGAGGCGATACAGACGTACATGCGTTGCGGTTCGCCGGGGTCGAGCTGGATCGAATCGCAGCACAACCCGCCAGCACCGGGAAACCAGCGGTCACGCGTGGGATGCTCAAGGACGCCGAGGTTTGGCTCCCAGGTTTCGCCGGCATCGTCAGAGCGGAAAAGAACGCCGGGATCCGCCCCGAGGTACAGCGTTCCAGGCTGCTGTGGGAGACCCGGCTCGACGTGCCAGGCCGCGTTCACGGTCAGCCCCGACCACTCGGGAAGGCCTATCTTCTTCGACCGCTGCCACGTCTTGCCCCCGTCGGCCGACCGCTGGACCGTCGGGCCGTAGACGACATGGTTCGCCGCCGCATAGATTTTGCCGTCACGCGCATCGACCGTTGCGTGGTAAACCCCCCAGCCGTCAAGTAGCGGGCCGTCCAGCTGCCAGCTATGGCGGTCGTCTTCCCCGCGCAGCAGGAAAAGCCCCTTGCGGGTGCCCACCAGGGCCAGGACGCCGATAGCCATGAGCCCAATCCGCCTGCACGTAGCTGCACGTGACCCCCGTGTCGGCGCTGGCCGACGACGGGTGCGATCACAGGCGGCCGGCTACGGCGATGACCACAAGGCGCCTCACGTGCCAGCCTTCATCGCACCCGCCGGAAGACGAGGAACCAAAAATCAAATTACTCCTGGCCCGTCACGTTTGCAATGTCCAGGCAGAGCACCTGAACAGAGTGAAAGTTACCTGGTCAGCGGCTTGAACCGGCTCATCTGACCGAGCCGCTCCCGCCCGTAACCCAGCATCAGGGCCGGGAGGCCCGCCAGGGTACCCGCCAGGGACTCCCACGGGTGCGAGGGGTCAGCCGAAGCGACACGCTGGTACCGGTACCAATTCACCGACGGAGGTCCTTATGACCAGCACCGACGTAAGCAATGACACCTCGGCGCAGACGTCCGAGGCGGGGACGGTCGACATGAAGCTCGAGGTCGTGACGGTGCCCGTCTCCGATGTCGACCGGGCCAAACGCTTCTACCAGAGCCTCGGGTGGCGGCTGGACGCCGACCTCACCGCCGGCGACGCCTTCCGGGTAGTCCAATTCACGCCCACGCACTCGGCGTGCTCGGTTTCGCTCGGCAAGGGCCTGACCACAGGAAGGCCGGGCTCGGTTCAGCGCCTTCTGCTGGCCGTCTCCGACATCAACGCGGCGCGCACGGACCTTGTCAACAGAGGCGTCGAGGTCAGCGAGGTGTTCCACCTGGCCAGGGGGCCGGTTCCGGGCGAGGACCCGGAAGGCCGCTCTTACCAGAGCTATGCCTCGTTCAGCGACCCGGACGGCAACGGGTGGCTGCTCCAGGAGATCACGGCACGGCTCCCGGGTCGGGAATGGCAGGACACCACGGCGGACGTCGTATCCCGGGCCGGCCTGCTCCACGAGACGGCCGAGCATCACGACCCGTACGAGAAGACCCATGCCCCGCACGACTGGTGGGACTGGTACGCCGCCTACATGGGCGCTCGCGAGCACGGGAGCACGCCGGAGGAGGCCTCGGCGGCCGCGGCCCGCTACATGGCCAAAGTAAAGCACGTCACGGCCCTGTGAGCTCATCCCGCGGCCCACGCGATCATCTCAGTGGAACCATGCTAGAGCCGAGGAGTCTGCCGTCACCGTACGAAAGGACTGGGTGAGCAGCCATGGGCACGGCGTATTCGGAACTGCCGAACGAACTGGTCAGTGCGGCCAACGGCATCGATTACCTGTACCGCGACAGTGGCGGCGGGGAGGGCACGGTACCGCTGGTACTGCTCCAGCACTTCCGCGGGAACCTCGACAACTGGGACCCAGCGCTGATCGACTCGCTGGCTCGGGCCCGGCGCGTCGTGACGTTCGACAACGCCGGGGTCGGCGGCTCCACCGGCACCACCCCGGACACTATCGAGCAGATGGCCCGCGATGCCATCGCCTTCGTGGCTGCGATGGAGTTCAATCAGGCAGACCTGCTCGGCTTCTCCATCGGAAGTTTCGTCGCGCAGCAGATCGCGCTGGTGCGGCCGGCGATCGTCCGGCGGCTGGTGCTGGCCTCGTCGGCGCCCCAGGGCGCGGCCGGCATGCACGGCTGGGCGCCGAAGGTCATCGGCGCGGTCGGTACACCGCAGACCAGCTCTGAGGCCTATCTTGACGTGTTCTTCACCCAGTCAGCGGCCAGTCGGCAAGCAGGCAGCGATGCGCTGCGGCGGATGTACGCCAGGACGCACGACGGGGACAAGGCCACGACGTGGGCGACCCGCGAGGCTCAGTACGACGCGGTGTGCGCCTGGGGCATTCCCGACCACGCGCTGCTCCAGCGCCTCAGTGCCATCGACATGCCGGTGTTCGTGGCCAACGGCGACAGCGACCCGATGATCCTGCCGCGCTACTCCTACCTTCTCGCGGGCCTGATCCCACACGCCCGGGTGAAGCTCTACCCCGACTCCGCACACGGGTTCCTGTTCCAGCATCACGCCGAGTTCGCCGCCGACGTCGAGGCATTCCTTGCCGGCAAAGGAACGTGATCGGACGGAATCATGGCAACCGAACAAGTGCTCCAGGTTCCGATTCTGCCGCTACACCATCGAAAGCGGACGGACCGTTCGCAAACGTTCTGGACGGCATCTTCGGCGGCATCAGCCTGCCTGACACCGGGGCGCTGTTCAGCGACCTGGAGGCAAGTACTTCGTACGAGCAGTTCAGCTCGCTGGTCCAGCAAGCTCAGGGCAGCGCCGGGCTGATGCGGTTCTGGCAGCTTGACCTCGACGTCGCGCTGACTCTCGATCCCCAGGCGCGGGATCAAGCCGGGTACCGTCTGGTCCGCCTGATAGCGGGCAACCCGGTCACCATGGGTGAAATGACCCGCCATGTAGCCGACGCCGGCTCGTATGCGCCGGTCACCATCCTCATCCAGGAGCTGCCGGACGGAGGAACCCGTGTGGCTTATGACTCGGTCGCCAGCGCGATCGCTCCCTATCACGATGCGGCCGCCTCGGAGGTTGCCCAGCGCCTCGACTCTGAGGTACTCACACTCTTGCGTGAGGCGACCGGAGTGCCGGCATCCGGGAGCACCTGAGCCACGGCGCCGCCAAACAGTTGCGGGCAGAGGATTGTCATGCGGATGGGTCATTTCAGAGCCTCTGCTCGCTGTTCACAGTGCCGGTTCGGGCGACCTGTCGCCCTGGGGAAAGGCCCTGGCGCGTCCGCGGGTTAGCCAGCGGAAGCCCCTGGCCGGTCCTGGGCTCACTTACTGCGCCCTGCTCGGCGTCTGAGCGGCTGATGTCTTACCTTCCCGGTATACCCCTGGCGCGAAGAGCTGCGGGAATCGTGGACTGATCACGGATCCCCTGTTCCCCACCGGGCCTCGCGTCCTCTGCACACGTGCCAACCAGTGTTCAGCACGCGTGCCGGCCAGTGCCGGCACGGGTGCGACCGCCGTGCCGGGAGGCGACTGTGAGAGGACGCCTTTCCCCTAGACCGAAGGAGCCGGCGATCCGGACGGGCGGGACGTGCCGCTTGGCTCGCACGTGCGGCGGATGAACCCGCGCGACACGAAGCTGGCGATCCTCACGGACGTGAACGTCCACCGCATCATCCGGCGCAGCACGACCTACGGGCCACCCTACGACCCGGACGCGACCTCAGCGCAGGACGACGAAACCCCCCGGGGGCTCTACTTCATCTTCATCAGCGCCAAGGCGATGGCCACCATGGAGTTCCTGCAGCAGGAGTGGATCAACAACGGCAACTTCATGAGCCTGGGCGAGGAGCGCGATCCCAACGTCGGCCTACAGGTAGACGGGGCGACGTTCACGATCCCGCAGGTGCCGGTGAGGCGCCGCATCCACGGGATCGAGACCTTCAACGTGCTGCGCGGCGGCGAGTACTTCTTCCTGCCGTCCTTGTCCGCTTTGCGATGGCTCGCGGACCTCCGCTAACGACCAGGAAGGAGAGAGCTCATGGCGAGCTTCGACTACGACGTGCTGATCATCGGCTCGGGGTTCGGCGGAAGCGTCGCCGCGCTGCGGGCCGCGGAGAAGGGCTACCGGGTCGGCGTCATGGAATCCGGTCGGCGCTGGACCTAGGCCGTCGGCCGGTCCGGCCCGGGATTGTCCAGCGCGGTGCGCAGCTCGCGGCGGGAACCGATGCCGAGCTTGATGTGTCCAGCATCTCGTGCGCGGTCCGCAGATCCGGCATCCGCGTTACCTGGCGGGTCAGAACTCTGGCGTAGGTCAGAGCCAGGAGCTGAGGATGATCTGGGCGGCGTTCTCTCCGGGGTGCTCGCGGACGCCGTAAAGTGCGCGGGCAGTCACCCACAGGATCAGCCGCCCCAGATGGTCCGGGTACCGCTCGATCTTGGCGTTGAAGTAGCCGACGGCGGTTTTCTCGGTACGCAGGAGCTCGTCCGCGTCGTCCAGGTACTGCCGGGTCTCCGCGATCGTCCGCTTCGCGTCGTCGTCGAGCCGCCTGTTCTGGTGGCCGCACACGATATGCCGGGGCCCGAGCGCCTCGACCTTATCGATCGCGTCCCGCCAGGGCATGAAGCCGCCGACCGCGCTCTGCGCAAGGTACATGTGAACGCCGTTGTAGATCACATCCCCGGCGACAACCAGCCCGAGATCCGGGACGTGCAGGACGCTGTTGTCGTCGGCGTCGGCGTGGCCGACCTCGACGATGACCAGGTCGTGTCCCTCAAGCGTGAAGCGGTTGTCCGGGACGGTCACCGCGGTGACAGGCGACGGCGGGATCCCCTGGTACAGCTTGTCCCACAGCAGCGGCCGCGTCGCCACGCTGCCGTGCATCTGCGTGATCGTGCCCGCGGAGGCGACGACGCGCGCTCCGAACCGTTCGGCCAGCAGCCCGGCGGCGAACCAGTGATCACCGTGGCCGTGGGTGATGAAGATGTCGGTCAGGTTGCGGCCCTTTGCGGCGACCCAGTTGCCGAGCGTGCGCGCCTGATCTTCCGTCATCCCGGGGTCGGTGAGCACCGCGTCCTCGTTCCCGTAGATCAGCGTGCTGGCCATGGGAGAGAACCGCTTCGGCTCTCCGTTCGGAAGAAGACCGTCCTGCGGTGGCGGGTCGTTGACGAACACGTCGTAGGCGAGGTTTCCGGCCTGGTTCATGACTGGGCCTGCCTCGGCTGGTAGTTCCGGGCTTCGATGGCCTTGACGGTGGTCGCCAGCGCCTTGCCCAGGACGCGCTTGCCGCCCTGGTCGTGCACCTTGAGATAGCCGTCGGCGCTGTTCGGGAAGATCTTCGAGCGGCCCGCCCCAAAGTCGGTGAGCCCGGCCAGGAACTGCTCCGGCGTCGCGGTGGTCGTCTGGTGAAGATGGATCGTGGCCATGGCGGGCTCCTTGATCGGGTCTGTGCTCGCTTCCACAGTCCCGGTCCCGGCGGCCCCGTCGCGCCCGTGGACACACTGGTGCTGGCGCGGGTGAAGAGCGGGGAGACCAAGGGGCGACCAAGGAGGAATGCGGGCTTCGGCCAGGCCTCCCCCAGAGCGCGTTCCGCATGATCCTCACCTTGGCCACGTCCGGTCAGCAGGCTGGCCTGGTGACTGCCGTCTTCGCCGTGGGCTACCTCGCACCGATGGCGCCAGCTCGAGATCGAAGCGCGACGGGCCCAGCTCCGCGCTACGCTCCCGATTGGCCGCGTGGTCGGGCCGGCCGACGTGGCCGCCCTCGCAGTCCACATCATGACCAACACGGCCCTGACCGGCGCCACCTTCGACATCGACGGCGGCCAGCAGCTCATCACCGGAGCGTGAGGCAATGACCGACCTGCTGGACCTGGCCATCAAGGGCCACGGCGGCCAGCGCCGCTGGGAGCAGATCGAAAAGTTCCGCGTCACCACCTCGATCACTGGCGCGATCTGGACGCCGAAGAGCCAGCAGGGACCAGGGCGCCGGCCAGGGTGTCCACGGGCGCGCCCGGGCGCTGCGGGCGCGATCGTGAATATCACGCACGGTCGACGCCCTGGCCTGGGGCGCAGAGATACGGCCCGGTAAGGAGCAGGACATCATGAGCGACACACTGACCTACCAGCAGATGGGGACGGCGGCCCGCGGCCAGACGCACGCGTTGTTCGCTCAGACCATGGGCTATGTGGCGGCCACGGCCGCCCTGTTCGCGCTCGGGGCCTGGGCGGGCCACGACCTGGCCGGCGGGCTGGGCATCGTCGCGTTCATCGCGGCCTTCGCGTGCCTGATCGGCATGCAGTTCGCGGTGCGCCGGTCCCTGCAGCTCACGGTCGGGCTGCTCGGCGCGTTCGGCCTGCTGACCGGGCTGGCCGTGGCGCCGGTGGTGGCGTACTACGGGAGCATGGACCCGCGCGCACTGTGGGAGGCGGGCGGGGCGACCGCGCTGTTCATCGCCGGGTTCGGCGCCGCGGGCTATGCCACCCGGCGCGACCTCGCACCGGTCGCGCGGGCCAGCTTCTGGGCGCTGGTGGCGCTGATCGTGTTCGGCATCGTGCTGATCTTCGCGCAGATCCCGGGCGCCGACCTGGTCTACTCGGTTCTCGGCCTAGTGATCTTCGCCGGGTTCACGCTGTTCGACTTCCAGCGGGTACGGACCAATACGGACGCTGCGTCAGCGCCGTTGCTGGCCGCGTCGATCTTCCTGGACATCCTAAACGTGTTCCTGTTCTTCCTGCAGATCTTCACCCAGGACGAACGGTGACCGAACATGAACGGCATCGAGAAGGGAAACTCGCCATGCGCGTCCGGAAGGACCCGATGACTCCGCTCGCGGCGGTGGTGGCCGGCCTGCTGGCCGGGGCCGCAGGGACGGTGTGCCTGGACGCCGTCCACTACCTGAAATACCGCCGCGCAGGCGGGACAGAAAGCCCCCTGGCCTGGGAATTCGCGCCGGTCCAGAGCTGGGAGACGGCCCCTGCCCCGGGGCAGGTGGCCAAGCGCGTGCTCGAGGGCTTCACCCAGCGCAAGCTCCCGGACCGTTCGGCCTGGCTCACCAGCACCATCGCTCACTGGACCTACGGATCGGCGGCGGGCGCGGCCTACGGCATCCTGGCCGGATCACTGCCTGTGCCGCATCCGGAGTACGGCGTGCCCTTCGGCGCCGCGGTGTTCGCCGGCGACTACATCGCCCTGCCGGCCGCCGGGCTCTACCAGCCGATCTGGGAGTACGACGCCAAGACCCTGGCCTGGGACCTCGGCGCCCACCTCGCCTACGGCGCGGGCACCGGAACCGCGTTCTGGTTGCTGACCAGGAACGCCTAGAACGCGACTCGACGGACCGTCAGGCGTCTACCGAGCATCGCGCCTCAGCAGGCCATCAGGGAGTGCGCCAGGGCACAGGCCATCATCCCGTCCAGGCGCGACTGGCCGCCGGGCATGACAGTAACGCCAGGAATAGCCCGGTGGCCTGGACATAGTTGACCGGGCACCGGAGACTTTCATGCGCCGCCGCTGCCGTCAGGGCCGGGCTTGAGACTGACCACGCCACGCCAGCGACCCAGACAATGCCGATGGGTCTCAGGGTCGCGGCACTCCCCTGAGTGATCGAAGTGGATGCTGCCTTCGCCCCATCCACGCCTGCCCGCCATGGCCGGCAGCGCACCGGCTCGCTGACCGCTTGGCTACAGGAATGGCTCCCACAGTGATCTCGACGAAGATCGACATAGGGCCTGACCAGGTGGGCGATACTGGGATCGAACCAGTGACCTCCTCGGTGTGAACGAGGCGCTCTCCCGCTGAGCCAATCGCCCGCTGCCGGACGGGACCGGAGCCGTTCCCGGCTCGCCGCTGGCGCGGCTTGTCCCCGGCGTTCCCATAGCGTAGCGCATCCGGGCCGCTGCCTGCCCGCGGCCAGACGCCACGGCCGCCGCCCGGCGCCCCAGGCACAGACGTCACGGCGGCCGCCCGGTGCCCGCACGCAGTTTCCGCCCCGGTGATCCGAAACGCGAGAGCACAGGAACATTACGTATGCGTAAATATGTTAGCGCTAACAGTGCGTTTTTGCAGTTCAGGGGGTTACGATTCTGGGTATGGTGGAGCGCTTGACCGCCGGGGGCAGGGCCTGCTCGAGCCGGGGAAAAACTTCGTCGCGTAATCGCGTCATAGTTCTAAGCCGGCAACGTCAAGTTCAGTAAGCCCGGAGATCCGGGACCCGGCGAGATAAGGGTTGGCTAGACGATGAATACCAGTGCAACGGTCTCAGCCGAGCTCGGCCTCAGGCTTGTCGCCGCCGAGCAGACGATTGTCCCTCTGGTCGCTGGCCTCCACTACAGCGGCAGTGACCCGTACGCGATCCGGATGGCCTTCCACGTGGGGCCCGAGGATCCGGTCGAGTGGATTTTCGGCCGTGAACTGCTCGCAGACGGAATGACGACGCCTGTGGGCGACGGTGACGTGCAGATCTGGCCGTCGGCACCGGCCGCGGGCCCGGACGGGGAGATCCGCGGGCCGCTCAGCGTGCTCAACATCAAGCTGTCCTCGCCGTTCGGGGAGGCGCACTTCGAGGCGCCGGTCGACGCGATCGGCAACTTCCTCGACCGCACCTACAGCATTGTCCGGATGGGCCAGGAAACCGCCGTCATCGACATCGACGCCGAGCTCAACAGCCTGCTCTGGCAGGCCTGACCGCACGCTTCCGGGTCCCGCACCCGAAAGCCTGGCTGAGCCCCGGGACGAGGAGTCCGACGGGCCGACGGCTCCTGGGCACGTCCGTCCGGCCGGAGCCCCAGGACGCAGGGTCCCGCGAAGTGACTGCTCCTGGCCACGTCCGTTAAGAATTATTGGTTTTGGGGGCTAACGCAGGCCGTTCACCGCGGCTGAGGCCGTCCGGCACAGCTCGGGCAGCAGGCCGTCGACGGCGGCAATCTGCCCGGCCACCTCGCGGTCCACGTCCATCCGCGGCACCCGCCCGCGGACGGCGGCGTGCACGGCGCCCAGCGCCGCCGCGGGCTCGGCGATGCCAGCCCGCAGGTCGACGCCCTGCGCGGCGCAGAGAATCTCTACCGCCAGGCACGTCCGCACGTTCGCGACCACCTCGCGGAGCTTGCGGACCGACGTCCAGCCCATCGAGACGTGATCTTCCTGCTTGCCCGACGTCGGGATGGTGTCCACGCTCGCCGGGTGGGCCAGCACCTTGTTCTCGCTGACCAGCGACGCGGCCGTGTACTGGGCCAGCATGAAGCCCGAGTTCGTGCCGGCCTGCGGCGCGAGGAACGGCGGCAGCCCGCGGGAGAACGCCGGGTCGAGCATCCGGTCCACCCGGCGCTCGCTGATGCTGGCCAGCTCCGCGAGCGCCATGGCCAGCATGTCGGCGGCGAAGGCCAGCGGCTCCCCGTGGAAGTTGCCGGTGGTCATCACCTCGCCGTCGTCGGTGATGATCGGGTTGTCCACGACCGAGCCCAGCTCGGTCTCCAGCACCCGCCGGGCGTGCGCGAGCACGTCGCGGACGGCTCCGTGCACCTGCGGAGCGCAGCGCAGGCAGTAGGCGTCCTGCACCGCATGCCGGCTGTACCGGTGGCTGGCCAGCAGCGGCGACCCGGTCAGCAGGGCCCGCAGGTTGGCCGCGCTGTCGAGCTGGCCCGGGTGCGGCCGGAGCGCCTGAACCCGCTCGTCGTAGGGCCGGTCGGTGCCGAGCAGCGCCTCGATGGACAGTGCACAGGCCACGTCGGCGGCCTGCACCAGCATCGCCGCGTCGTGCACGGAGAAGGCGAGCATCGCCTGCATCGGCTCGGTCCCGTTGACCAGGGACAGGCCCTCCTTGGGAGCCAGCTGCAGCGGCTCCAGGCCACGGGCGGCCAGAACGCCGGCGGCCGGGCCCCCCTCCGGCGGTCCCCCGGGCTCGCGCAGCATCCCCTCCCCGATCAGCGGCTGCGCCAGGTGCGCGAGCTGGGCCAGGTCACCGGACGCGCCGACCGAGCCCTTGCCCGGGATGACCGGCAGCAGCCCGTGGGCCAGGAACTCCAGCAGGCGGCGCGGCAGATCCTCCCGCACGCCCGAATACCCGGCAGTGAGCGTCCTGGCCCGCAGCAGCAGCAGCGCGCGCACCACGTCGTCGCCGAGCGGCTCCCCGGTGCCCGCCGCGTGCGACCGGAGGATCGCGGCCTGCAGCGCGGTCAGGTCCGCCTCGCTGACCGGCGTATCGGCCAGGGCGCCGAATCCCGTGTTGACGCCGTAAACGGGCGCGCCGCCGCGGAGCGCCTCGGTCACGACCGAGCGGCTGTGCTCCATCCGGGCGGCGACGTCCGGGCCGAGGTGCGCCGTGGCCTCGCCGCGCGCGACCGCCACGACGTCCTCCACGGTGAGGGCGCTGCCATCGATGATCACTTCTCGCATGCCCACAGCCTGCCACGGACGCCAGGGTGACTAGCGGGACTTGGGCATGCGGGTGAAGCTGAGCAGTTGCGCCTCGGTGCCGTTGTAACGGTCGGTGTCGATCGGCGAGTCGGTGTACTGCCAGAACGTCCAGTGCGACCACGGCTTGGGCACGGCCGGGAGCTGACGCCGTAGTCGGCCACCCAGAGGGCCCACGGATTCAGGCCCGCGCACGCGCCGGTCTCGGCGAATCCGGGGTTGGTGTAGAGCAGCACGCGATGGTTGGGGGCCAGCCCGTTGGCGGTGTGCAGGAACGTCCGGGCGCGTTCGGCCACCACGGACGGGGACACGCCGTCGTTCGACCCGCTGGAGTTGGTGGCCTCCAGGTCCATGACCAGGTTGTCGCCGGGCAGCAGGCCGTGCGGCTTCACCGCCGCCACAAGCCGTTCGGCCTGCTTGACCGGGTTGTCGGAGGCGTGGAAGAAGTGGTAGGCGAACCGCGGCATCAGGCGGTTGAGCTCCCACATCGCGTTCCAGTTACTGACGAAGGTCGAGTCGGTGATCGTCAGGCCCTCGGTGGCCTTGCACATGCCGAAGCTGATCTTGCCCTGCCACTGTCGCCAGTTGTAGCGGGGGCCCTGGGGGTACGCGACGTCGATGCCCTGCGGCTGGCTCATGGGAGGATGCTAGCGGTACAGGTGATCATTCCGAATGGTGACAGTAAGTGGCAAGTCCAGCACGGGATGGCACGGCGAACACAGCCGGGAACCAACTCCGAGTTTGCTACCCGGCCAGGATCGGCTACAGTTCTGTTCGCACGCCGGGCACATTACGGCGGCCGCCAGCTTCATCGGCTGGTACGCGGACGTGGCTCAGTTGGTAGAGCATCACCTTGCCAAGGTGAGGGTCGCGGGTTCGAATCCCGTCGTCCGCTCGGAGACGCCGAACACCGTCGGGTCTGACCCATGGCGGTTCTCGGGATCCATGGTGAGCCTTTCGCGGTGGTTCGGCTGCCGGAAGAGCTTCCATGGCGGAGTGGCCGAGTGGTTTAGGCAAGGGCCTGCAAAGCCCTGTACACGGGTTCGATTCCCGTCTCCGCCTCGCAAGTCCCGGGCGGTTAGCTCAGCGGGAGAGCGCTTCCCTGACACGGAAGAGGTCACAAGTTCAAATCTTGTACCGCCCACTTCTCTTTTGGTTTTTGTGGTCGAGATCTCATCTGTCCCTTGGCGGGAGCCAAAACGGGAGCCGAACGGGGAGCCAGACTTTAGGCAGATCCGGTCTTTCTTCTACCGGTTGAGGATGTTGTTCATGGTCGTGGCGCTTGTCTCGATCACGGGCCTGAGCTGATGTCGGTAGACCGTCTCGGTGACGACCGTTGTTCTGTGGCCCACCAGGTCGGCGATTTTTTCGATCGGCACGTCGTTGTCACTCATGATCGAGACGAACGTGTGCCGGAGTTCGCGCGGGGTCCAGTCCTCCCCTACGCCAACTGCTTTCGTGATCGTACGGAACGCCCGGCGGACGTTACCTGCGGCGAGCGGCTTTCCATTCCTGGTGCAGAAGACCAGGTCGTGGTCCTGCCATGTCTCCCGGCCCGGAGCCGCGTGGCCGCCTGCTTCGTGTGGTGCTGTCACAGCGACCTGGCTACCTCATCGGGGACTTCCAGTGTCCGGCTGGACTTTTGGGTCTTGGTGTCACCGCCAGAGCGGACTGAGCGCCAGACGTAGACCGCGAGCTTCTCATGGTCGAAACCGGCCTGGATGACCGGCTGCCATTGCTGGACGTCCTCGACCCAGGCAACGACGTGCGACCACTGGAGAGCATGGGCTTCCTCCCGTCCTCATGCCGGTCAGCAGACTGAGGGCCACATAGCGTACCGCCAGTGCGTTTTCCCAGCAAGCGCGAATCGGGCAAACGTGATGTAGCAGACGTACGGGCAGACACGCGGACATTCGCGTAGATCACTGGGGAGGCGCGGAGCCCCGTAGAAGAAGTCTCGCCAAAGAACAACCCGCTACCGGGAGAGGCTCCGCGTGGTCTCCTATCGTGTCATGCTCGACGTGCCCAGGGAGCTCGTCTGGTTCGTTTCCCGCCTGCTCGCTGAGCACCGGCGCGAGATCGGCACGCGGAGGGGAACCCGCAGGCTGGGCTGCTATAAGCAGGCGGGTTCGCCCTGGCCTGGTTCCGGGACAAGGGCGACATCCCGCGGCTGGGCCGCGGGTTCGGCTGCCGCAGTCCACCGCGTACCGCTACCTGGATGAGGTGATCGAGGTGCTGGCGGCCCGCGCGCCGGGCCTGCAGGAGCAGTCGGAGTGGCGCTGGCGGAGGACACTCCGGCACCCGACCCTGGACGGCAAGATCGTGGACGCCGACCGGTGCCGGGACAAGTCACGAGCCGCAAGGGGAAGACGATCGATTCGCGGATGCGGGCAAGACCCACGACTTCGGCGGGAACATCCAGGCGCTGTTCTACCCGTCCGGCATCCCGCTGTGGGTCTCCGAGCGCGCCGCCGGGCAATGCGGCATGACCTGGCCGCGGCCCGGGAGAATGTCCTGGGCGCGCCGCGGCCGTTCCTGGAGGCGATGCCGGTGCTGGCCGATCCCGGGTACGAAGGCGCAGGTCACGGCGTCCACATCCCGGTGAAGAAGCCCGCCGGGGTCAGAAGCTCGAGATCGATACCCGGGCCCGGAACGCGCTGATCCGCTCGGTGCGCTGCCTGGGTGAGCGCGGCTTCGCGCTGCTGACCGAGCGGTGGAAAACGCTCCAGCACGTCACCGCCAGCCCCGGCAGGATCGGCCTCATCGCCCGCGCCGCATTTGTCCTGGTGCTATTCGAGCACAAGATGATCACGTGAAAGTCGTTGAGAAAACGTCAATGCGTCTGGGCTTGGACGATTACGGTGACGGCTTGATCGAGTGTCAGCGCCCTGCTCTGCCGTCCTGCCATCCAGCTCCACTGGCGACACGCGACCCTTTACTAGCATCACTAACGGGCCTAGAATTTGCCTGCGTGCGCTGGCTGACAGACCCCTATTGGTCGTCATTAAGGTGACCTTGTTTCTGGTGGTGTCTGATTAACAAGGGGGGAGACGAGTGACTTTTGTATATCACCCGCCCGGTTATCTGAGTGGCTTCAGTCCGCAGCTTGCGGAAGAGTGGAACACTGTCGTTTCCCGCTTGGTTCGACGTCTCGATTGCTAGTGAGCCGGTGACGCCGCTCGCTTTCGTTAATCAGGCGCATACGCCGCTGCCGGATCCGATGATCGAGCAGTCGATCGTATGGAACGCCCTCCCCGGGACGTTAGTCAACCGCTACGGCAGGCGGCAGGCTCTGGCGCTGGCCGACTACCCCTATCCGCTAACGAGGGCCAACGAACAGGACGCCCCGGCGGCATTCAACCCCACTGGCCCGCTCGCGAATTACTGTTACCGCCCGCAAGACGAGTACTGCGAATGGCGGGTCAGGCGGGATTCCACCGGGAATATCCTCGAAATCATCTTCACTTCGGAACCGCCGGAATACTGGCAGGCCCTGCACGGTGACACCCTGATCGCAGGTAACTCTCAGTACACCATGTCGGGTGATCCGCAGATCGTTCTCGATCTTTATCACCAATACGTCAGCGAGGAAGTACAGCTGGAAGATCTCCAGTTCCCGGTCGACGTTCTGGACGGCAACGGCAATATCGCATTCGGTAAGGGACAATACAACCCATTCAATCGGTGGAACACCGTGGACGGTATCATGCACCTGAGCCATCCGGCTAACTACCTACAGGCAGAGATCCAGCTTGGATCGGACGCAAGTGTTCTCTACGGCCGCGATGGCCGGCGCATCACTGACCCACTCGACCTCATATGCGCCGCCCACTATGGTGGTACCAATCGGACAAGTGATCCAACGATTGGCGCCAGCGTCCAGTGTCTGGCCGCTCTAGGTTTTCAGCTCTCCTTGCGTGATCCCGTGGGCCTGTACATGCACCATCTCAACCTCGCCCCGTTCTCCACCCCAGACGGTAAGCCGATTACTGAGGATTATTTCCGGGTAATCCGGGGCGATGCTGAGAAAAACCTGATCGAAAGAGCCGTCTTCGCTGTGCCCGACGGAGAAAACTTTACGGTGAGCGACCTGCTGGTCGGGGGCGAATCGATCCTGTTCGGAGCGCAGGTGGCCGAGCACATGACGGTCCACCTGGTTGCGGTTGCGGCCGGAGAGGGCACTGTACCGGTCAACTGGCAGGGCCCCCAGACTTCCGGGGCGGTCACGCTCCAACCGGCTACTGATGTGCAATATCAGCACTTGGGCACACTGGCCATACCCCCCCGTCGACCGGTTTTCACCTCCCCGCCGATGACTGATCAGGCCTCGACTGGCCACCAGTTGGAGACAGCCGCCATGGCCGCTGGCCAGGCTGAGACAGCCGCCGCTGTGGCCCCACAGGTACCTGCCCTGCTGAATCGGCATGGCCACCGGCGCTGGGGGGCGTTCATGTGACCTTCCGCGAATAGCTCACACCACCCGGCCCTGAAGGAGTTCTTGCTATGGAAGATCCCAACCGTAGCGCTGCCGGTGGCGCTGAGCCGCTGGTCCAATTTGACCGCCCCTACCCGGAGCCGCTGCTCGACGCCGATGACATTCAGGGCGATATCGTTCCGGGCTTTCTCAAGCCTCACATGGCCATCGCTGCGCTTACGGTCCGAGATGTCTCAGCGGCCCGTTCGTGGATCGGCTCACTTGCAGGCCAGCTGACGACGCTCCGCCAGGTGATGCCGTCACGCCACCGGATCCGGGCACAGCGCCATGGAATCCGGCCGCCTCAATTTGCAGCCCGCGACTTGCAGCCCGCGACGCAGAGTCCGCCGAGATGCATGACTTGTGGCTCAACGTGTCGTTTAGCTTCCCGGGTCTGCGGACACTGTTCGGAGGCGACCAGCAGCGAAACGCCGAACTGGCACAGTTCACGGATGCAGGCTTCATTCTTGGGTTGCCGGCCCGCTCGTCCTTCCTGGGTGATCCGACTGGCACCGACCCAGGCAGCCCCGCGACTTGGAAGATAGGCGGACCGAACAACGATCCCGCCGACTTGCTGCTGGTGGTTGCCGGCGAGGACAAAGAGGCGGTCGCCGACCGCATGGCCAGTGTCATCTCCACAGCCCAGAGCTCAGGGATCACAGTTGCCTACCAAGAGGAAGGGCACAAGCTAGACGGGTTGGGCCGCGAGCACTTCGGTTTCAAGGACGGAGTGTCCCAGCCCGGCGTGCGCGGCCGTTACGACGTCCATGCTGATGCCTTCATAACGCCCAGGACCATCGAGAACGAGGTACAACCCGAATCCCAGCTTTACGGGTTGCCTGGCCAGGTCCTTGTATGGCCCGGTGAGTTTGTGTTCGGCTACCCAGCATCGACGCCAGACCCTTTCCTTCCAGGCCTGGTTAACCAGCCCGGGCCCGATTGGTCTAAGAACGGCGCTTATCTGGTCTTCCGCCGACTGGCTCAGGATGTCGAAGGGTTCAAGTCCTTCACTGACGGTGAGGCCCGTCGGCTGAGTGAGTTCCCGGGCTGGAAAGCGTGGACGCAGGAACGGGTCGGCGCAGCCATGGTCGGGCGGTGGCCGAGCGGGGCTCCGCTGTCTAGAAGTCCTGATAGCGACAACTATGAGCTTGGCGCTAACCGGTTCGCAAACAACAACTTCAACTTCGCGCTGACCCCGCCCGAATACAAGCTGAAAAACAGGGAGACCGCTCACCTCGTTCCAGCCTCGAGCGACCCAGTGGGACTCGGCTGCCCCCTTTCAGCCCACATCCGCAAGGTCAACACCCGTGGCTCCGCCAATGATCGAGGAGCCAGCCGGTCCACCCTCAACCGCAGAATCCTGCGACGCGGGTTGCCCTACGGTGCCGCAGACGCAGCCGATAAGGGACTCCTCTTCCTCGGCTACCAGGCATCCATCGTCGACCAGTTCGAGTTCCTTGTATCGGCGTGGATGAATGACCGGGCGGCACCTCGCAGCCCGAGCGGCCACGACCTGCTTGTCGGCCAGAATGGAGAACCCGGTCAGGGAAGGAGTCGCTCGGCCGCCTTCCTGAACGCCACGGGCGAGATGCAAACCCTCACTGCCGCCGGCCAGTTCGTGACGCCGACGGGCGGCGGCTACTTCTTCACCCCTGGAGTCTCGGCTGTTCGTGACGTTATCGGCGTGACCCCATCGTAGAAAGGCGTTGTCGGCGGGCGCCAGACCGCTGCCTGCCGGCAGGCTACCTGCTCACAGAAAGAGGTATCGATCCAAGTCAGCGCAGGCTGAGATTGATCTCAGTTTCACGGTTCTGAGGTGCGGGAACACGGAATGCGCGCATCTCGTCGGTTCTGCCTGCCGGGCGCTGCACCGCCACGACGACCTGGACGACCGGCCAGCGCGCTGCGAACATCCGGTCCAGCGTGGACATCGTTGGCCCTCCGCCTGGATGTGAATGGTAGATGGCGACCACCTCCAAGCCGCGTCGTTCAAGGCTTCGCTGAGCCTGAAACTGCGCCCGCGGATCTGCAAAGAACGATCCTTCGCCGACCATGTTAGGTAGGGGGACAACGACCATTACTCGGTTGCCGACGCCACCGAGTATGCCCACGGCTTCGGCAGGTACCGAGGTACGTGCGTGCTCAAGGACCTGATCGTGTATTGCGCGCGGCAGAATGAGCAACTCTTTCAGGGCTACCTACCTGGGGACAAAGACCATGTGCGCCGGGTCGGGACGGAAGTGGCTATCGTGCCAGGAGATGAGCTGCGGCGACTCAGCATGGCACAACAGGCGTCCGAGATGGTTGGAGTCGTAGACGCGAAGCCCGGCTTCTGGGGAAAACGTGCAAACGTACTCATGATCGCTGTTTCCGGCAAGAGTCATGGCCATGGGTTCTGCGTAGCTGAGATGGCTGCGGCTGCCATCTACGTCAGGCTTGAGGGTTTCAGCGTCAAGGCGCATCAGCAGCGGGGGGACATGACAAATGGTTTGAATGTCGACTAGGCGGTTTGGGTAGGCCTCGCTGATGTGCCTGGGCAGCAGCCGCGGCCGGAATCCGCTGAACGAGCAGAAGAGTCGTCGCCGGGAGGCGTCGAGCTGGATGTTGATGGGCAGCCAGGTATGTCCCAGCGATGTCCGGGCGGGATCGTACGATCGGCTGAAGGTTGTTATCCGCGCAACGTTGGCCCGCCACTCATACCGGACAACCAGCCCGAAGTTAAGCGCTTCGACGATCATGCCCGAGTAGTGCTCAGCAACCTGGGCCGGTGCCTCGTTATACACGTTCGGGCCATGGGTCTCTTCACCAACGTCGGCTTCCTTGAAGTTGGCGTACAGCACGAATCCGTCTCCGCTTGAGGCGTCGACATCAAGGTGGGACAGCGCCAACCCATCGAGCTCGCGGACTCCGGGCAGAATCCTTGCCTGAAGATCGCTTTGCGCATGATCGATTTCGACGATCCAGATACTTGATGGCGCCGCCGGCAGTACCGTGTGGTTAAAAGCTGCGGTGTGAGGTGCCAGGGTCTCGAGCAATGCTCCGGTACGCAGCAGTCCAACGAACTCGCGGTCGGCTTGCTTGAAGTAGAAGGCCGAATGGAAGTTGGCAATTTCCGGCCCGCCATCGCCTGGCGGGGAAATTAGTCGCCAAGAGCGCTCTCTTCCCGTCTGGATATCCAGTTCAAACAGTGTCAGGTCAGTGGCCCGAACCGGTCCACCACCGATACCGGGTTCGAGATGCGACTGATGAAAGTAGGCGTGCCGCCGGTCCAGGCTCCACGCAAAGTGTGATGTGCCACTAATACGCGGGGAGAGCCGGCTGAGTTCTAGATAACTGAGAACCCTTACCGGCTTCCATCGGGGGATGTCGACTTCGAGCGGCGCACCGAAAAGGAGATTAGTCGCCCAAAGTGTGTCGCCTGCGATGTTCGCTCCGTGATTGGGCTGGGTCACATAGGGACTGGGCTCTCCCAGTCCTAGTAGATCGAGCGCGGGAGAGCCGCCGGAGGCGAGGGCGCCTCCCACATCCGTTGCCATCGGGTCTACCTCGAGGACATTAGCCCTCACCCGCCCGGGCCTCCCCGGGTACAGGTCGATCCTCATCAAGTCGGCCTGGGAATCGTGCCAGCGCGCAAAGCGGGCACGATCCTTGTGGCGCCGGTTGGTCGGAACTAGAAGCCACCCTGCCAGTTCCGGGGGAATCCGTCCGCGGACGCGAAGGTCGAATGAATATGGATCGGTATTATCCGCATATTCAGGCGTAATCATCGCTGCCCCTCAGGGGGTACGCCAGGCCCGCGAGTAGCATCTTTTGGAGAAATACCCGCAAAGCGGCGCATGAAATAACTGCGATCCTGCAAGATCACAGTGCCCTCGGCGACTAGGTTGAGATAAGGATGAGAGATATCGGTCGGCTCGACAGTGAGCAGCGTATCGATGTGGAAACTGTCTGGTGACATCCCACCAAAGAGCGGCTTCGGCATCCACTCAACCACGTCCGTAGGGAACTGCACTGCGGAGAAGGCTTCCATGAAGACCGGTCTCTCGTGATCTTCAGATGGGCGCCCCGGCGCAAACAGCAGATTGCGGATCACGTTGCCAGAATTTATCTGCCTGGCAATGTCTTCGAAGCCCGTCGGAAACAAACCGGTGCGGTTCAGTACATTCCAGAATACGACGTCGCGAAGCTGGTAGAAGACTTCCGGGTTGTAGAGATCCACGCGCTGAGGAGCCCCAATGCGCCGAAACTCATCGAAATCGAGCAGACCTTCGCTTCCCACTTGGGAGTTGACTTCGGTGAATACTTGCGGGCGGCCGCCGAGATAGACAGACCTAGGGGACTCATGGCTCATGAGATTGAAGCGGGCTCCGGCCCCTTTCATGACTAGCTTCCCATAGCGAGTCTGAACTCTGCCGTCGAATACGTTGACGATTTCCTTCGCTGCTACGTCGCACGCAGCATCCGGACTGAACACTTCGGGTGCCGCATCGAAGTCCCAGTTGTTTTGCTCAAGCCGGCGCGTCACTTCCTCGGCAGTCCGTACCCGATCTGCGAACTCTGGCCCCTCGACCGAGAGGAATGGGGGGTCTGGAACCCCCGCCATTCAATAATGCCAGCCACCGGCGATCGGAATATACTCCTCTGCGAGCCAGGCCTGGAATTCTGCCTCGGAATAAAGATCCCTGGCAGGAGCCTTCTCAAACACGGCGCTGCCCTCCCGTAAGGTTGACGCTGAGAGCCGATTGTGACAAGTGTTGCAAGTGCGAAGGAAAGAGCTCTTCGTTACTCGCTGTTCCTAGTAATGTCTTGATCAGCTGCTTTCCGCCTTCAGAATTCAAAGTAACCCCTGAGGCCTGAAGGCGACAAGGTATCTGGATCCTCTTACTGAAGTTGTATGACCCGATCAGAAGCTCGCTGTCGCCTGCCGGTACAGTCCGGTTCGGGTGGCGCCAGGGGATCCGGTGGCAGGCCGACGCCAGGCCTGGAAAGGACGGCCAAAGCACTCAGCCGCAGATCCGCGACCTTGCCCTGCTCCTCCGCCGGGCCCGCTCCTCCGCCCGGCCAGGTATAGGACCACCGACGCGGCCAGCTCCGCCTTGTCCTCGACCTTAAGACCAGCGTCGCCGCCGAAGCCGAATACCAGCTGGGACGTCCGGCCTCTCGGTCCCAGCGTCGCGCTCTCGACGGCATGCCGCGGGATACGTAGACCTCGGTCCTCACCAGAAGCATTAGCGATCATCCCGGAGCCCGGGCATCGGCCAACAGATAGCTATAGGTGTATAGTTGAGTACGTTAGGTAGTTACAACGAGAGAGCCCTTGCCGTGGCCATGCGCTGACCGCCGCCTGCCCGCCGCGATGATCTTGGCCGAGGCCGCCGAGTCAAGGTCAAGCCGCGAGTCTTTACACGCCGGCCACGGCCCGAGGGGTGGCAGCCACGAGGAGGACGGGGGAGGGGCAGGATCAGGCCAGGTCAGCGGGCAGACCGTCGTGCCGGTTAGCGCGCCATTAACACCGGTAAAAGAGGGTCTCTCACGGTCATTCGCGGCTAAGCCTCGGCGCAGGTCAGGCCCCGTGCAAGCCCGGACGGTACCGATTCCCAGGCTGACAGTGCGGGCATCGATGCTGCCCCCGGCGGGGCTCATCAGGCTCCGGGATGATCGGGGATGGCCGACCAGGGCCGTAGATAGCTGAGGTCGAGCCTGATCATCGCGCCTACCATCGACCCGGGCGAGCCGAGCAGACCGGCCCCCACGCGTCAAGGTCGTTCGTTCAGTGGGGCGCTCCACCTTTGACCCTTGGGGCCAGGCCCGCTCCCCCAAACGGGCGGGTCGACGACAGACGGGATGATCAGCAGGACAGATGCGCGCAGCAGCGCATCGAAGTACCGGCGCCGGGCCGGGAGGTCTGATTTGGGCCCAGTGTTCTTCTCTGATCTGGCCCCACCCGGGGTGGGTGTGTGGAGGAGGGTTCTCTTTTCAATTGGCCCCACCCTGGGGGCATGATGTCGCGGCGTTCCAGGCGCCGGGGCCGATCTGGGCAAGCTGGTGGTCGCTGCCGGGGTGGCTGACGACCAGGTAAGGAAGCTGTCGAGACGGCGGCGAGATGAAGTGCTGGGGCGGCAAGGCCAGACCGGGGGCGTGATGAATCGAACAGCAGTGAACGTGGGAACCGCCCGTGCTGCGGCCCGCCTCCGGAGGGGCTGGTTACATAAAGTTACGGGTGTGCAGTGCGGAGAGCTCGGCGGCTTCGCCGGCCGGGAACCCGATGTATGCCAGCCGCCGCCGGCGGCCCTCGTCCATGGTCTGCTGCAGCAGCTGCACCGCGCGCCAGCCGCGGCTGATGGCCTCGGATTCCCACGAGCCCGCAGCGAGCAGGACCAGTGCGTCGAATACCTCACTGCCCAGCCCGGCGGTGTCGAGCAGGGTGGCGTGCCGCCGCTCCACGGCCTGCCGGAGCACGCCGAGGTAGCCGGGGTCGGCGCGGGCCGCGTGCGCGGTGTGGGCTACCCCGAACGCGACGTGCCGCGCCTCGTCGCGCAGCGCGAGCCTGGTCACGTCCGCGGTGACCGGATCGGGGGCGTGGCGGTGCAGGAAGCGCAGCAGATCGACGAAGGTGCCCTCGCCGAGGACCGACAGCAGGAAGCTGGCGGAGGTGAAATCTGGTTCGCTGAGCAGGGTCTGCAGTGAGGCGCGGCCGCCAGCGCCTGACGTGCCGAGCGGGCCGCCGCTTAGCAGCGCGCGGCGACTGAACACCTCGACATGACGCGCCTCATCTGCGGCCTGGGTCGCGAGCAGTTGCATCACCTCGCGGAAGTGTGGGTGGATCTGGCTGAGAAGCCGGGCCGGGATAATCAGCGCTGCCTGCTCGTTCTCGACGAGGTAGGTCATGATCTGCACCACCGCGTGCTCCACCTCCGCCGGCAGGGCTATCACGGCCGACCAGTCGGCAGCGGTTGCCGGGTCCCACTGGGTGGCCGCAGCCGCAGCGTAGAGTTTCGGCGCGATGTCGGCCCAGAGGTGATCCCGGTCGGCCCACTGGGCTCCGATCGGCGGGCCGCCGGCCTCCACCAGCGCACCCCGCGCCGCGAGTCCCCACCGCGGGTCGGCGCTGCGACGTGGGGGCCCGGCCGCCTCACCGGCCCGGACGGCGCCCTGCCAGCGCTGCTGCCCGGCCTGTCCTTTGGTGATCATCGGTGGATCACCGCCGTCGAAACGGTGTCCTTGCGCGCGGCACCAGGCCGCGAGGTGAATGGATAGCGCCGGGTCCCGCCCGGTGACCGTCAGCTGGTCACCGGGCGCCAGCGGCGCGAGCGCGTGGTCGACGAGCAGGTGCCCGCCGGTGTCGAGACCGAGCCCCTCAAGGTGTGTAGTCGCTGACACTGATCTTGCCTTCGGCGTCGTAGAAGCCGGACTCATCGACCGCGTGCTCAAGCTGCCGGTAGCCCTCAAGCCGCGGCGGCTGCCACTGCTTGAGCCCTTCTAGGTCGAGCAGCGGCCGTAGCTGCGGGTCGGCGTAGGACATTCCGAGCAGCAGCCCGCGAAACTCCTCGACCAGGGCGGCATCGGCGGTCGGCCCCGCGGTCATCATGCAGTGGTCATAAGGCGCGGTCTGCGCGATGACCCGGGCCGTGCCAGAGGGCAGGACGCCCTCCCGCGCGAACAGCAGCAAGCTGGCGTCGATCATGCAGGCTGCGTCGGCCTCACCCGCGGCGAGGGCGCGAGCTGCGTCACGCTCCCCCCCGATGTGGTCACCGTGCAGGCCGACACCGACGTCGAACCTGCGCACGTGCACGTCGGTGCCGGGATGCAAGCCTGCGCCGCGCAGCAGCGACAGCGGCAGCAACGTCGCCTGCGGCGAGTCGACAGCACCGGTCGCAACGACCCGGCCACGCAGGTCCCGGGCTGTCTGCACCGGCGAGTCGCTACGGGTGACGACGAGCGATGTCAGGTTGCAGTCGGCGTCGCGCATCGTGACCGGCTGCATGGTGACCCCCGCTACCCGCGCGAGGCGGCTGGCCCGCACCCAGGCAAGCGGTGAGTTCCACGCCAGCTGGATCCGCCCGGCGACAAGCTCTTCAACCTGTCGCTCATAGTTCGAATACAGGACGTAATCGAACGCCAGCCCCTGCCCGCGCAGCCACACCCGGAAGCCATCCCAGATGGTGACCACCTTGGGGTCGTACGCCACCGCGCCCAGCAGCAGCCCGCTCATGCGGCATCACCCAGCAGCGGCAGGCCACACAAGGCCCGCCCGATAAAGTCATGCAGCGCGTCGGTGGTTGGTGCCATCACCCGCGCGGCGCGTGAGTCGCGGAACAGCCGCTCGACCACCGACTCTTTGCGGAACGCCGCACCGCCGCCCGCCCGCAGGGCCAGATCGGCCGCGTCAGCGGCAGCCTCACCGGCGGCTGCTTTGACCTCGAGCACCAGCAGCTGGGCGTCGGCGCGGCCCTGCTCGACTGCGGTGAGCGTGTCCTCGATCAGGCCGCGGGCGCGGTCAGCCTCGATGCGCAGTTTCGCCAGCTGGGCGCGCGGCTGGATCTGCTGGGCCAGCGACTGGTCAAGGTGCTGCAGATAAGCGTGCTGCAGATGGGCGACGGTCTCGTCAGCGAGCCGGCGCATCAGGCCCGCGCTCATGGACGCGTTGGAGATCAAGAACACCGGCAGCACGGCGGCCAGCGCCAGATCCAGGCCCGCGCCATCAGTGCCGATCATCGCGCTGCGCGGCACGCGCACTCCCTCCGCGGTCATCGGCGAGGACGCGTTGCCGCGCAGCCCCAGCCCATCGAACTTCCCTGCCACCGTCAGCCCGTCCGCACCGGCTGGCACCAGCCACAGCGTCATCGGGCCCCCGGCCTCCACCGGCAGGCTCGACCAGACATAGCTGTCGGCCTCGCCCGCCGCAGTCACCCAGCTCTTGCGGGCATCCAGCCGTACGTCGCCGCCGTCGGCCGTCGCGGTGCTCAGCGGCGCCCAGAAATGGCTGCGGGACCCAACCTCCGAAAACGCCAGCGTGGACAGATGCCGCCCGGCCGCGATCGCAGCCAGCGCACCCTCCGCGCCGCCTGCCACTAGCGCGGCGGTCGCGGCGTAGTGCATTGTGACGACCATCGCGGTAGACCCGCATACCGCACCAAGCTCACCCACCACGTGCGAGGCGGCGCGCAATCCCTCACCGCCCCCGCCGAGGCCGGTGGGCACGGTAAGTGCCAGCAGTCCCGCCCCGGCAAGCGCCTCGATCTGCCGCCGGGGGAAGACCGCCCCCGCATCGACTTCAGCGGCACCTGGTCCGATGACACCTTCGATAATGCGCGCGAGCGCGTCCTGATACGCCATTGCTCCTCCTGCAGAAACGACATGGCCAGAATTGCCGCAGGAGAGCGCGGGTCAGTGCCGACGTAAGCTCCTGCGGATGTGCTCCCCGCCCGACCGGACGAGATAGGTGCGGCGCAGTCATCGACGGACTGTCATGAGCCGAACCTCCTCCCTCCGCGAAAGCTGCCGCGCCGATCGCGCCGACAGCGCACAAGAACGCAGGTACGAGCATCATCATGCATCATGAGTACGCGCTACCTTCGGCACGAGCCGATGGATGCTGTCGGGGAGCTAACCGGCTGCCCGCCTCGCAGCGCTACCAGCGCACCGAGCGGTGCTGAACCAGCCCGTACGGGAGCCCGCCGGTCACCGCCGTAGCCAAGACAATGGTAAGTGAGATCCGCCGACGGCAAGCTTCAGGACCCTCGCCCAAGCCACGAGCGAGGGGTCAGGAAGGTATCAGGCCGCTGCGGGGTCTTAATCACAGCCCGGGTAACGGGGCGGCGACGGTGCCGGGATCGGCCTGCGGACCATCGTCGTGCCACATATGTGCCACATGGCCGCCCAATGGCGCCTGATCGGCCGCAGCCTAGCCTGGCCGCCTGTGGTACCGGGTCACGGCGCCAGCCTGAACGGCGGGTACCGATCGGTGACCAGGACGAACGCGTAGGCGGCGACCCGGTTGTGCCAGCGGAATACGCCTTCGACGAAGCTGAATATGCCACGCGGATAACGGCCGGTGAACAAGATCGCGAACCAGGTCACGATCACCGCGAAGAACGCAGCGATTTCCAGGAAGAACAGCACGATGTAGTGCGGGATGGCGAGCAGCCATTTGACCAGCGGCAGCCACCGGTTGAGGTCCGTGGCCGCGTCCGGATAGGCGTAATCAAGGTGGACCCACTGGTGGTCGTCGGTGGACGGATAACTGTCGTTCATCAGGGCCAGATAGGTCCACACCCGGTTGATGAAGCGCTGCAGGGCCAGGTTCCAGTCGAACCACCACCGGGGGTACTTTTGCCTGAACAAGATCATCAGCAGCGGGCCGAAGAACAGCAGGCCGCCCGCGCCCGCGGGGCCGTAGTACGTGGTGGAGTGGTGGAGTGTGGAGGTGCTTCCCGGGGATTCCCAGGTCGCACCGGAAACGGTACCGAGCACGATCGCGATCGGGATGATCACGAAAATCCGGAAGAACGAGGTCAGCCGGTTGAGCGGCCGGTCCGGGTAGTCGACGGCGAACTGAACAGGATACTGAGCTGGGTACGGACCCTGATCCGTGGTCATAATGCCCTCCTTGTGCCAGTTCCGCATGCATACCCCTTGCCGGGCATCCTCAATGATCAGCGCATCCGGTTCGGGAGCGCCTGCATGTGAACGTCGCAGAGCTGTGAGGTACCGGCCGGACGCTGGCTGTGTCGCGCTAGTTCGATGCGTCAGAACGCTCCGGCTCGAACAGCTGACGGATCTCGATCTCGCCCACGGCGCCGTACTCGCCGGGGTAGATCCGGGCTGTATCACCACTTTTCCGAGCCCGAGCTGGTCGAGCTCGATTGCTTCATTGCCCTACGAGGGGACAGCAGAGCTGGCTGCGGCTGCTCAACGTCGAGCACCACGAGGTGCTGGCCGGGACCGCCGCCTCAATGGCACGGCACCTATCGGGGACTCGACCTCGAACTACTGGATCCTGCCGATGAGGACGAACTCACGCTCCTGATCGAGGCGCAGCACACCGAATTCGAAGACGCGCTCCGCAGCGACGAAGAGATGATCACCGACGGTGAGCCGTTCAGCCCGAGGCTCCACATCGCGATGCATCAGGTTGTCGCGAGCCAGTTGCTGGCCGATGATCCGCCCCAGACATGGCAGACGGTCCAGCGGCTCAGCGCCCTCGGCTACGACTGGCACAACACCATGCACATGATCGCAGCCGTGGTCAGCGACGACCTTTACCGGGCCATGCAGGAGCATCGGCAGTTCGATCCTGGCGACTACGCCCGGCGGCTGAACGAACTGCCCGGCGACTGGCCGCCACCGCAGGCACTCGGCCCGCATTGACCGCAGGTCCATAACGATCCATCTGGCGCGTCCCTGGGGCATTGCTCCAGAAGCCCGCAGTCGAGCAGGCGGTTCTTGTCGTCTGCAGCATCAGTGGTCCGCTGTGCGGGCTGATCTCGCGGGTCTGGTCGCGCTCGAAGGGAGGCGAGACCGCTAGAAGGCCGCGTGCGTGAACCGGGCCTGTGTGCCGGAACGGCGCTTGTGTTTGGGGGTCAGTATCGCTGCGCGGCCTAGGCTGGGAAGACTGTCTGGGTAGCCCCGGCTATGCCAGGCAGGTGATTGCGGGAGGCGGGCATGGACATGGCGACTGCGCTGGCAGAACTTGGCGTCACAGCGGCCAGCGTCGATGCTGACGCCACGGAACGGCTCGACCGGGACGGGTACGTGGCACTGCCCGATGTGCTGTCCGGGAAGCAGGTGGAGGCGGTGCGGGCGCGGCTGGCCGAGCTGCTGGCCGCCGAGGGGGAGCGCGCCGGGCTGGAGGTGCATCAAGAGGGAGGCGCTGACCGGCTCGCTGATCTTGTCAATAAGGGCGCCGTGTTCGAGCCCTGTTTCACCGATTCCCGGGTGCTGGCCTGCATCGCCCATGTGCTGGGCGAGTTCAGGCTCTCCTCGCTCAACAGCCGCGCCGCGCTGCCGGGGCAGGGCCATCAAGGCCTGCACGCCGACTGGGGCGGACCGGTTCCGGCCGGCGGCTACCAGGTCTGCAACTCGATCTGGCTGCTGGATGATTTCACCGCCGTCAACGGCGCCACCCGGGTGGTGCCGGGCTCGCACCGGTCCGGCACGGCGCCGCGCCTGGCGATGCCGGATCCGGCCGCCGCCCACCCCGATGAGGTACAGATCACCGGCCGGGCCGGCACGGTGGTTATCTTCAACAGCCACCTGTGGCACGGCGGCACCCAGAACCGCAGCGACCGGCCGCGCCGGGCGCTGCACTCCTACTTCACCCGCCGCGGCAACCAGCAGCAACTGGACCAGAAGAAATACATCCGCCCGCAGACCCGTGCGCGCCTGAGCCCCGCAGCCCGGTTCATCCTGGACGTGTAACCCGTCGCCGCTTGGGGCTCGTCCCGATCGCCCGGCCGCTACCGCACCCGAAGCCGGGTTGGACACTTCGCCGAGCCGCGGGTGGCGGTATCCCCCGCCCAGAAGACCCGGCCGAGGCTGCGCACGCCCCACGATCTGGCCTGTGCAGATCTGCTCTTGCTGGCGTGAAAGTAGCTGACACGCGAGCTCGGCTGTTTCATCGATCACGGGCTGGCCGCTATCAAGACTTGATCCGGCCGGAAGCTTCCCCCGCGAGGCAGCCTGCGATCTTGCCCGACGGGGCGGCGTGAGGTGCGGTGGCCACTGCCTGTATCAAAATCTGGCCCGGACGCCGTCCGCAACGTCCTCCGGGCTCAGGTCGATCAGTGCCTCTCCGTAGAGGCGTTCGAAATAGGTAGCATCGCTGCGATACCTGGGCTCCGGATTGGACCGGCTGAGTACCTTGAGCACAACCCTGTGCCCGTGCTCGCGCGCCTGCGGGCCGCCGCCGATTACGGCGAAGTTGAACGATGCCAGGTTCCAGGCCCGATAGGCGGCCAGGACCTGGGACAGCCCCTGCCCTAGCGCCCGGGTGTCCTCCTCGGTCAGCTCGGTGACATCAGCGGCCCCGGCGACCACTCCCCACACCTCGTGGAACCCGGTCGGCGCAAATGGGGTTAGCCAGGCCACCCGGCCGATGTGTCCCACCCACCGGGGACCGCCGGCCTCCTGGTCGACCAGGGCCGCCCAGTAGGACCCGTGCTTGTCCTTCCACGCTCTGGATCGCTCTGCCAGAACGCGCTGGCCGGTCAGGCCGTAAGCGTCGTGAGCGGACTGGATGTGGGGATGAACGAGCGAGGAGCCCGCGGGCGGAAGGTGGTTGCAGTTGATCGAACTCCACCGGGCCGCCGGGTCCAGGCGCCGCACCGCCTGAGCGTGGCGGACCATAGCGGCAAGGGCGTCCCCGACGAGGGAAGGTGTCAGGTCATCCAGATCGAGAAAGTGCCGCCCGGGGTCATAGATACCGACCGCGCTGTGGGTCGCGTACGCCATGATGTTGGGGACCACCACCGCCTTGCCCAGGCGGATGCGGCCTTCGGACGTGAGTTCGGCGGGAAACGGGAAGGTCGCCGTCTCCAGGTGCTCCGCATCGAATGGGCAAAGGCCGGCTTCGCCGCGAATTCAGTCAGGTCCGGCCGGCTCGCAGGCTGGAGCTTCACTCCGGTGAGGATCCGGGCGCTGGCTCCCGTCAGCGGGTCCCGCCTCCAGCGCAGCCGTACTCGGGTCCAGGTCCCGCCGGCGGCCAGATCAGGCACTCTCGCCTCAAGCTCTCGTTCTTCGAAGTCGATCGCAACCACGCGAGAAGCCTACGGGCGATCCCCGAGAAGTGGTGTAGCCGAGGGCGCCGTCAACCCACAGGAGGACCCCACCTGGCCGCGACCCGGGTGCCGAGGTTCTCGACGCCACTCAGCGCAGCGGCGCGAACCGTGCGGTAAAGTGCCGCAGCTGCTGAGGCTGGGACACGATGCGCATGCCGGGAAGCCCGGCGGCCCGGCTGGCCACCCGGGTGGCGACCTCGATCACGTAGTCGATGTGGCTCTGGGTGTAGGTGCGGCGGGGAATGGCAAGGCGTACCAGGTCCATGGCGGCCGGGGTCTCTGTGCCGTCGGGGTGCAGGCCGAACATCACGGTCCCGATCTCGCAGGCCCGCACGCCGCCTTCCTCGTAGAGCGCGCAGGCGAGTGCCTGGCCCGGGTACTGCAGCGGGTCGAGGCGAGCCAGCATGGCGCGCGCGTCGACGAAGACCGCGTGGCCCCCGAAGGGGACAACGACCGGGATCCCCGCCGATTCCAGCGCCTCGCCGAGGTAGGCGACGGAGCGTACCCGGTAGCCCAGGTAGTCGTCGTCAATGCACTCGCGCAGTCCCTGGGCGATTGCCTCCAGATCACGGCCGGCGAGGCCGCCATAGGTGGGGAAGCCCTCGGTGAGGATCTCCAAGCTGCGGCAATTTTCGGCCAGGCTGTCGTCATTGAGTGCA
Organism: uncultured Actinomycetes bacterium; assembly: GCA_963742865.1. Classification (GTDB taxonomy): domain Bacteria; phylum Actinomycetota; class Actinomycetes; order Streptosporangiales; family Streptosporangiaceae; genus Bog-532. The sequence continues at coordinate 176,347 of CAVUNW010000011.1, read as the reverse complement.
AGCCAGCCGCCGATGTTGGCGAGCGGGTCCTTTTTCGCCAACATCGTCATCCCGTCGGCCAGGGCCGCCATCTCCCGGACAATGTCGGTGACTGAGACGTTGGCGTACTCCGGCTCCCTGGTCTTTATGAACCACGCATTCTCCGCAAAACGGCAGGCGTCCAGGAAGAGTGGCTTCGCGAAGCGGTCACAGACCTCGCGGACCGCCCGGATATTGGCCAGGCTGACCGGCTGGCCGCCGCCGGAGTTATTCGTGATGGTCAGCATCACCAGCGGGACCGCGTCCGACTGCGCGGCGAGGAGTCGCTCGAGCGCTCCGACGTCCATGTTGCCCTTGAACGGATACCGCATCGACGGCTGGAGCCCTTCCGGGATGGGCAGGTCGACCGCCTGCGCGCCGGTGAACTCTATGTTGGCCCGGGTGGTATCGAAATGGGTGTTGTTCGGGATGACCTGGCCGGGTCCGGCGACTGCTGTGAACAGGATCTTCTCGGCCGCACGGCCCTGATGGGTGGGCAGGACGTGCCGGAACGGGAAGAGGTGGGTCACCGCATCGCGGAACCGGTAGAACGAGGGGGCTCCCGCGTAGGCTTCGCTGCCCCGCTGGATGCCGGCCCACTGCTCGGCCGACATCGCTCCCGTCCCTGAGTCCGTGAGCAGGTCGATCATCACGTCCTCGGCCCGCAGCTCGAACAGGTTGTATCCCGCGGCGGCCAGAGCCGCCGCCCGCTCCGCCCGGGTGGTCAGCCGCATCGGCTCGACCGAATGAATCCGGAACGGCTCAATAATCGTCCGGAACAGCTCGTCCGTCATCGGCCGGCGCCCTCCTCGAGCCCAAGATCTTTAGGAAGATCACCCACATATCATGCATGAGTGGGCGGTCGATTCCATTGTCTCGCCAGTACGCGTTCGACCTGCGCCGGCTCTCGCGTCGGCACAGGCTTCGTGCCCGTTCTCAGCGGCCGATTACTACAGGCTGCCAGGGAAAACCGGCAAGGTAGGTGCCCAGCCAGGCCAGCGGGTGCGGCATGTGCACTGGGTTGTGCAGTGTGTGGTGCGCGAGCCACGCATGCCATAGATACGGCAGAACGTAGTTGATCAGCCAGATGCCCGCGGCCACGACCGGGAACGCGGCGACCACGATCAGGAAAGGTGAGATCATCACGTACCAGGCCGGGGCGCGGCGATTGTTTTTCCGCCAGTTCGCCAGCAAGGACCTGACGAACAAGGTGGCCAGCAGTGCCTCGTACACATTGCGGACGTCGTGCCGGTCCTACTCCCCACCATGCACGAATTCCGCCGCCAGGCGGAAAAGGCGCAGGAGCCAACCCCGGGCAGGCTGGCTGACCGCGGGAAGGGGAGTGCCAGTGTCTGGTGCCTGGCGACACTGAGCGCTGTCCTGATCGGACGAAGGGCGGCCCCCGCGTCAGGTCCGGGCGAAGGCCGCGCAGCCACGATCCAGGCCGGGGTGCGCATAGGCTGATCTGCCTGGCACGGGCGCGAGGGAGGCATCATGGCGGGGTCCGTACGAGTCGTAGGTCTGGGCGGTTCCCTCCGGGCCGCCTCTACCAGCCGCACCGCGCTGCAGGCCGCGCTGAAGGGGGCAGCCGGGAAGGGGGCTGACACGCAGCTGATCTGGGTCCGTGACCTGGACCTGCCGCTGTATACCGCCGAACGCGCGATCCCGCAGGCCGCGCACCACTTCGCGGACACCGTGTATCACTGCGACGCGATGATCTGGAGCAGCCCGACCTACCACGGGTCGGTCAGCGGTTCGTTTAAGAACGCGCTGGACTGGCTGATCCTGCTGGCCGAGCGCAACCCGCCGTACCTGTCGAACAGGCCGATCGGGCTCATCTCCACGGCGGGCGGGATCCAGGGGCTGCAGGCCATTAACTCGATGGACTTCATCGCGCGTGCGCTGCGCGGCTGGAGCGTTCCGCTCGTGCAGGCGGTGCCGCAATCGTGGCAGTCGTTTGATCCGGACGGGCATCTGGCAGATGAGGCCATCGCCGCACAGTTGCGTGCGCTCGGCGCCGAGGTGGTGCGCGCCGCCCGCCAGTTCCAGGCCGAAGGCACCTGCGACTACGCCGACGACAGGCAGTTCGCGCCTGCTGGCGGCACAGCGGGGCCCGGCGCGAGCCGCCCAGCCTCGTAACCAAACGGGCCCTTGAGTTTTGCCAATTACTGATCCTGCCCATCGATGCCCGCTCGCTGGGACGGACGTCATCGCGGCATGTGAGCGCGCCGTGAGCAGGTACCTGATTGGTGCGCTCCCGCATGGCTTAGACATCGTCATTCTTGCGGAGCTCGGCTAGCTGCGCGGCTACTTGTAGTTCGGCTTCTTCGTCTTGCTTTCGCACTTCCGCGGGCAGGTCGTCCCCGTGAGCCGCGTCCGCGTCCTGGCGGAGCTCGGCTAGCTGCGCGGCTACTTGTAGTTCGGCTTCTTCGTCTTGCTTTCGCACTTCCGCGGGCAGATTGTCCCCGTGAGTCATGGCATGTCCCTTTTCGCCGTACCCACCCTGCTTGTGGTCCTGACGGGCAGACATGGCAAATGCCCCGGCTATTCTCGGCCTACACGCGACCTTGGTCCTGTCACTCATGACCTTAGTCCTTGCCGTGTGCCCGGCATCAATATGCGGACGGCGTACGCACTCTTCTCGGCACGAGCGGGCGTTGGCGGTGAGTGGGCAAGCGCGCAGATCACCCAGATCGGCGACCGCCGTGGGTGGCGTTGTCGCACGTGAGTGTTGGCGCCTAACGGCGGCTCGGTATGTAATCTCCCTGGCCTTCTCTATCGCCCGGCGTGATGGCATTTGCAGGGGTAGCCAGATGCCGAGCGCCGGTCCGCTGCGCTGTGGCCTGTCTGGAGGTCACCGTTGGTGGTAGCGGGTCAGGGCCGAGTGAGCCGGTGGCGGCCACCGGTTCGCGCAAGTGCAAAATCAAGCTGGCGCTGGGCTCGGCCCGCCGTTGTCCCGTCAGGTGGTGATCTGCTCGACCAGCACGCTCAGGGGCAGGTAGATGCGCAGCTTGCTGATCTGATCGCCGCGCAGGTCGTAGATAACGGAGTAGGGGACGCGGACCGCCCGGCCGGTAGGCGCAACACCGGCGAACTCGCCGGTATGGGTGCCGGTAAAGTCCGCTTCGATCGCCGCCTTGCCCTCATCTACGAGCAGGTTCTTCAGCTCCGGGCGCGCATCGAATGCCTTCTCATGCATGTACCGGATGAGTTGCTCGCCAGCCTCCCGGCCTTCGGCACGCTGATCGGAACCCTCCACCGTGACGACAACATCATCGGTGAAGTACTGGCCATAGTCAGCGCGCGCGGTAAGGGCATCCAGGTATTGCCGCATCGTCTTCCGGTCATCACCCATGACGGCCTCCCTTGCGTTCTCTCTCACGCTCACCCAGGCTGGCCGGCCGGCCTGAGTGTCAGAGGTCCTGGCCAGGCAGGACCTTCGGGCCCTTTCAGTGGCCGGCCTCAGTTCCGCTGCGCTCATAATGGCCTGCTCGGCTGAGCAGCGCAGCACGGCCGACAGAACGCTGGACTTCGCCCGCGCCAGATTCGTGCCGGCCTTTCCGTTCCGGGAATGAGCTGCATCGCGATTGGGTACGTATTGTTACTTGTCGGTCACGTGTTCCAAGTGTCGAAGAACATGGCATCTTTCGCTGATACATCTGCCCGGAACATGGGGTGCAGGTTCATCGACGGCGAGTACTTGCTGGCCGGGACCTCGCGGCCCAGTGCCTCGGCCATCGCCCGCACATGATGCGGACCGGCGCCGCAACAAATGCCTACGTAGTCCACCCCGAGATCGTGCGCTTGGAGCGCAAATTGCGCCATCTCAAAGCGCGTGCATCCGAAAGGCTCAAGCGCCAGAGGGAAGGCCCGCTGTGTGGTCTCGGACCGGAGGGCCTGCATCGTCGGAGCGGCGGAGTCCGTACGGTACGGTACTGGCTGGGCGGCGACCGCGCAGTCGACCGTCTCCCGGATCTTGGCCATCAGCGGCACCATCGTCTGCGGTCCGCGGTCGCAGTTCAGGCCGACGATCTGAGCTCCCTCGGCGGCGAGGATACGGCATGCCTCCGCGTAGTCGTAGCCGTCACGGGTTTGATCTGACTGCGTTGATGCCAGCGTCACCATCGCGGGCAGCCCGAGCTCTTGCATGACCTTCAGCGCGATGACCGCCTCGCCGAGGTAGTCATTGGTCTCGGAAATGGCAAAGTCGATGCCCTCCTCCACCGCCCAGCCCAGCTGCTCGGCATACATAACGCGGACAGCCTCCCGCGCTGACGGGTCGTCCGGGTCGTAGGCCCACGTATTGCAGACGTTGCCGGCCACCAGGGCATCGCCCTCCTGCGCGACCTCGCGGGCAATCCGCACGGCACGCCGGTTCATCGCCTCAAGGTCGCCCTCGCGGCCTACGTGGCGCAGCTTCTCTCGATGCGCGTAGTAGGTCAGCGCGACCATCACATCCGAGCCCGCGCGCAGGAACTCCCGATGCAGCTCGCGTACTGCGTCGGGAAAGTCCAGAACCACCTCGGGGACGTAGGGACCCGCCTTGATGTACCCGCGGCGTTCCAGTTCAAAGACATAACCCTCGGCACCAAGTACGGTGCCGCTCGTCAGCCGTTCCATGATCCCCCCGCGGGAGCGCCGGTTCATGACGCCGCACCTCCTGACTCTGGCTCGTTCACCGCATCGCCGCCGGCGAACCGGCCGGGCGCAAAGCGGCGGATGTCGTACACGGTGCCCTGCTGCAAGGCGAGCTGGGCGAGCACCCGTCCCACCCAGGGGGCGAACTTATATCCGGTGCCGCGCCACCCGGCCCCAATGAAGACGTCGTCCGCGCCGGGGACTGGGCCGAGAATAAAATCATCGTCTGCCACGAGGTCATACGAGCAGGCATCTACTCCGCTGGCGTCGGTCACGTCGACGGCTTCGCCACCACGCAACCCGGGCATGCATTCGGCCACAAAATCCTCCACGCTCCCGATCCGGCTGGGCACCAGGGTCGCATCGGGCGGATTGTAGAAACCGATCTTCACTCCGGGTGTCTTTCCGTCATATATCGGATGCCCATAAATCCCGACATCCAGGTACGCGAAGACTGGCAGTGCCGCCTCGGTGAAAAGGCTGCGTATCCCGGCGGGAGGAATGACGTACTTCGACTGTGACGGGCGGTCGGGCCGCAGCGGAAACCGGACAGAGCAGTCCGGCACCAGGTCGAGCACTTCGTTGGTGCCCAGGCCGGCGGTGATCACAAGGACTTCGGATTCCACCCGCCCGGATTCGGTGGCCACGCTCCAGGCGCGGCCGGACCGGGCGATGCCCCTCAGCACGCTGTTCTCGGCCACGCGCACTCCGCGAACACGCAGAGCCTTCCGCAGAGCCCGGGTGACCGCGGCCACATCGACGAACCCGGCGTCCACGTCCAGCCATCCCCCGTCGGCGTTAAACTGCGGGAATCTCTCCTGCAACTCCGCTGCCGACAAGACCTCGCGACGCAATTGCAGCTGCTCGAGGACGGCAAAACTTTGAACCGCGTGCGTGCTTTTCAGATCCGGCGTCACGCTGCCCTTCACCAGATTCAGGCACCCGCAATCAATGAGGATCGCCTCGCCGGAGTATTCCTGAAACTCCTGCCACAGCCGTCGTGCTTCGAACGCGAGCCGCGCGTACTCGGGATCGCGGTAGTCGTTACGGGCAGATCTGGTGAGACCGAAAGAGGCAGTAGCCGGGTCTCCCACCCACGACCTCTCCAGCACCGTAACGGCCTCCGCCAGGGGCGCCGCATAGTAGGCCGTCATGAGCCCCATGACTCCGCCGCCGATGATCGTCACCCGTCCGCCCCGCCGCCTCGCCAAAAGATCACGCCCCTACGCGACCTGAACGGCCGGCGGCGAGTCGAGCGGGCGGAGTTCGTCGGCGTAACAGACCGATACGCGGCGCATCACGCCGCCGTCATCGATGGTGTACTGACCGAGCCGCCACAGCGGGGGTGAGTAGGCGTGCAGGGAGACGGTCTGCTCAGCCTCGCCGGTGAGCCGGTGAATATGGTCAGGCCCGAAGGAGAACGAGCAGCCTTCCGCGACGACCGTTTGCACGTGCGCGCCGCCGATTCGGAGGTTGGACTCCGTGAGCGCGCCCCGCACCACGCGAACCGCTCCGGATGAGACGTCGTGGTCGTGCCAGCCCGTGTCGTTACCGGGAGACCAGCAGATGAGCCAGATGTCTACGTACTCGTCGCGGTGGATTGAGGCGTAGTGCCGGCGCCCCCCGGCGTAAGCAACGTGGTCGCTCCACTCATCTGGGCGGCCAGCCAGGTTCGCGACGAGTTCAGCTAGTTCGCGCTGGTCGAGATACCTGGCGGGTAGTGCGGAAACGGTCATTGCGGTCACTCCTCTCGTCGCTGCTGGACGATCAGGTTCCGGCCTCCGGGGTCAGCCGGTCACCCTGAAGCAGCCGGGCTGGGTTTGTCACGTGGATCGCATGGTGGGCAGCGTCGCCGAGGCCGAGATCGGGGCGCGGCTGCGGGCAGGCCGCGGCCCAGCCGGCGAACGGGGCGCCTAGCTCGGTGACTCCGTTGTGGTAAGCGTCAAGGAGTGGTTCCGCGTCCTTAGGCGCCAGGTACTCGATGCCGAGCGGGCTTGACAGGCCGATGATCACGCGGCCAACGCCATCGCGGGCCGCTTGTGCCGCCCGCTGTCCCACGTCGTGATCTGCCGGATTCACTGCGAAGGGAGGTTCGCCGGAGGTGAGCAGCGTCCAGCCATCCAGCCGCGGTGGCTGTGATCGCCGCCGCAACTCCCCGACGAGCCCGTCCGGCCAGACGTGCTGATGGATGTCGACGTGCATGGTGCTCCTCCGCTGATCCCGGGCGGGTCGCGAGGCAGGTCACATGGAGGGCCGCGGCCGGTCTGGCACTTACTGATCCGGTTCACTGAAGCGATTCACTTATCCGTTTCAGTGAACCGCTTCAGTGCTCGCTGCGTCAAGGGCTGGGCCGCCTGCGGGCCGCTAGAGCGCAGAAAACTGCCGTTAGGCTTGTCACGGCGTGGCGAGCTGGCATGGTGGCCGCGACAACTAGGCTGGTAGACGCCGGCGAATCATAGGTTGGCAAAGGTGCCGCAGCGACCCAAACGCGCAACGATCCGCGAGGTGGCAGAGGCAACGGGGCTGTCACCTGCTGCTGTCTCCTACGCCCTGCGGGGTATCCAGACCTCCGGAGAAACGCAGGAGCGGGTACGGCGCGCCGCGGCTGAGCTCGGCTACAACGTCGACCGCATCGCCCGCGCCCTGGCCAGCGGCCGGACCGGCACCGTGGGGTTGCTCTTCAGTTCGCTGGAGGATCTGTGGCAACAGCTGCTGGGCGTCGGCATAGGCAGCGCACTGCTGGCCCGTGACCACTACGGCCTCCTCGTGGACGCCGCCGGCGACCCCGAACGGCAGGTACTTCTCGCCCACCAGCTCCGGGACCAGCGGGTGGACGGTCTCATCGTGCATCCGCTCGACCCGTCTGATGAGCGATGGTCGCAGCTGGCGGAGAGCCTGCCCATCGTGTCGATCGGCGACGTATTGCGCGGGCGGGCCGCTGGTGAGGTGGTGTTCGACAACCGCTCCGGGGTCACCCTCGCCCTGGAGCATTTGCATAAACTCGGCCACCGGCGGATCGGTGTGCTGACCCCGACTCAGCCAAGCACGCCGGATCGTCCGGCCGACATCCACGTCACCGCAGAAGCAGAGCGGCTCGGCCTCGACGTGAGCATTATCAGTTCGCCATCCGCACTCACGGCAGCGACCGAGGTGGCGCTTGAGGTGCTCTCGAAGACAGACCGGCCAACGGCGCTGTTCTGCTTCGCCGACTCCATCGCTTACGGCGCCTACGCGGCCGCCGGCGAACTCGGTCTGCGCATCCCGGACGAGGTGTCGATCTCCGGCTACGATGATCACCCGATGTCTGCGCTGCTGACACCGGCGCTTACCACGATGGACTGGAATGTCGACGGAATCGTCCGCGCCGCAGTCCGGCTCATTCTCGCGGCTATCGACGGAAAGCCTTACCGCCGCCGCACTGTCCAGCCGCCGCGCCTGCGGGAGCGCGGCTCCACGGGACCGCCCGGGGTACGTGCGTAGCCTTGCGTGGACGCCGCTCGCATCGGATTTGCCCGGCGCCAGCCACGTGACAAGATCAAAGATGCGATGCCCACGGACCTGACAGCGGGTGATGCTCAGCCCCGGCAAGATCGGCGACATCACCAGGGCCGTCCTCGTCCTGGTCCAGTTCAAGCACAAAATGATCAGCTGATCTAATGGCCGTGCTGTTTCGGGGGATGAGGAGCGGCGCTCGCGCGATGCTCACCCGGACGTGGCCGTGCGCTCCCCGGCTGCGCTGTGGATCAGGCCGTCGGCCGCGGCCTGGAACAGCCGGTTCCACCGGCGGGCGACCAGCGGGCGCAGCATCGCGACCGTGATGCCGGCGAACGCCTCGACGTTGCTGACATGGGTGCCGCCGCCGGGCAGCGGGCTGAAGCTCCACAGATGACACGACCTGACCCCGTTGCTGTCGCCCGACCAGGATGCGCGCCGCGCGGGCTCGAGCAGGTCGATGGTGACGTGCTGGGTGGTGGTGCCGATTGGGAAGCCGAGGCTGATCTGCTGATCGAACGTTGCGCCCGCGGCGAGCCCTCCTGTGCCCGTCCTGGTCACCGAGCGGTGCAGGGGCGACCACGCCGGCCAGCGTGGCAGGTCGGTCCACGTCGCCCACAAGTCTGCGCCGGAGACCTCGGTGTCGGCCTCGCCGGCGGCGACTAGCGTGTCCAGGCCCGCGCGGTCCTTGCCGACGCGCTGCAGGCAGAAGGCTATGTCAGGGTTTGCTGCAGGCATTGTGCTCTCCCCGGGCGGCGATCCGCCGCGCTAATAGAACGATAGTTGCGTTAATGTTGACGATACAGCAGCCGATCTCCTTAACGCAACTGGAGTTCTATTTGGACGGTAAGCCGCCGGGCGCCCCCAGACCGGGGGGCCGGACCGCCCGCACCCGCGCAGCCGTGCTGCGGGCGGTACTGGACGAGCTGACCGGCGAGGGATACGCCGGCATGACGGTCGAGCGGGTCGCGGCGCGCGCGGGGATCGCCAAGACGACGATCTACCGTCGCTGGGGCGGCCTCAACGGGCTGCTGGCCGACCTCATGAGCGGCTACGCGGCACAGCAGATACCCGTACCCGATGAGGGGGACCTCGGCGCCGATCTGCGTGCCCTCGCCCGCGAGGTCGTGGCCGGTCTCCAGGACCCGGCCATCAGGGCCGCCTTCACCAGCATCGTCGGGGCGGCCGTGCAGGACCCGGCGGCACGGGACGTGCTGTCCCGCTTCGTCGCCGCCCGCACCGCGCTAATGACCGTTGTGGTGGACCGCGCTGTCCAGCGCGGCGAGGTGCCGGCCGGCACCGACGCCGCGGGGGTCATTCAGATCGTGACGGCGCAGATCTACTACGGGCTGTTCCTCGCCGGCGAACAGCCCAGCCAGGCCATCGCTGACCGCGCCGCGGCAACAGCCGCCGCGGCCGCCCGCGCCGGCGCGACGGTGACCATGCATAGTCGCTGGCCTAGCACCGCGTAAGGGTCAAGAGCACGGCGGCCGGCAACGACCTGGTGCAGCCGCAAGGATCGCTCCTGATCCCTTGACAGCTCCCGGCCCGTAAGCCCTGTCACGTCCGGGCGGCGCAGGCGAGTTCGATTGAATCGTATTAACACATAGAAGGACGCAAGGTCGCGGCACTCGCCTGGCATACTTCGGCCCCCGTCTCCAGGGTCAACCCAAACGATTGCGTTGAGATTCTGGCCTTGGCGGCCAGCGGGGCGGATCGCCCACCCGTCGCCAGAATGAGCGAAGGTCCACGTCTGACGTGATGACCAATCCTTGTCCGGGTCGAACGCCTTCTGAGCCACCCCCGAGTAGTTGTCGTGCTCGGGAGCGGCGGCTACCAAGCCTGTTTTCTTGTTCCGCATGACGACCCGACGGGAGTTACCCTCGAAGCTTGCCAGGTCGACCAGCAGTTCCCACAGCTGGTAATCGTCCTTGAGCGTTTCGTCCGGCTTAGCGTTGACGAGGTCGCCGCCCGGGTTGCCTTCCTTGCCTTCCTCGTCTCCGGCGCGCTCAGTGCGGTGTTCGCTCCCGACCGGAGTTGGTAGTAGACCGGTTCGTGGTCGGCCATCATGATTTGGCCCCCTTCCTATGTGGGCCGCTAGACAACGCAGCATCCGCTCTTGCAACTCCGCCGTCAGCGGTCACTCAGCGCGGTCACAACTCTCAGGTCGCGGCGTACCTCTCAAGCCCAGCAGACTGAAGCTCCTCTGGCGCCATCGCAAGTCGGTAATGTACGGACGCGCCGAAGGTGAGCATCCATGGCTCGGTCACGTGCGGAACCTGGCTGGCACTGTCCAGCTCGACGATCATCACCGCGCCGCGTCCCACGCCGTTGTCAGTGAAGTACATGACCTCAGGCTTGATAGCTCCGAGCACCTCACCGATCTTCTCCCCGGCAGTGCCCGCGCGGACATAGGTGCTGAACGGCTCCAGCGGAAGATCGACTTCAACGATGAACTTCATGGTTCCCCCCCATGATTAGTGACTTAGCTCACACTGTCATCCCGGAGAACCCGACGCAAGGCCCGGCATCGGCCTGTAGTCGGCAAAGCGTGCCCGATCGGGCAGTCAACCAGGAGAACGAGCAGGCTCTGCACCTTGTAGGCCACCTGAGGCGGTCAGCCGGTCACCGCGATCGCATCGACGATTGGGTTCGCTCGTCGATCATCTGTTCCATCACTCGCCGGCCCCGAATCAGTGAGATTCCGGGTTCGTTTGAGGTGCGTTCAGAAAATGGAAGGAGGGGGTGTTCGCTGGCGTCTGGATATGTTAGACCCAATTCGGGGGTAATAAGTGGATTCGAGGCCGATCGGACGGGATGCCGAGATCGCGGAGATCTGGGCCTTTCTTTCGGCTGCGTCCGGGGCGCCGGCGGCGCTTGCCATCACGGGCGATGCCGGGATCGGTAAGACCATTGTGTGGCAACACGTGCTCCGGATCGCAGGCCGGTCATCCCAGGTACTGTCGTGCAGACCGACCCCGGGAAAAAGGCCACTCGCGTTCTCCGCGCTTGATGACCTGTTCGGCGGCATTGCCGGAGGAATCCTTCCGATGCTTGCGGGGCCGCGGCGGCGCGCCGTAGAGCTCGCTCTGCTGCGCGACGCGTGCCCGGGCTCCCGGCCGGCGGCTCTTTCCGGGGCCGCCCGTCCGGTGCCGGAGCTGCGGGTCCTGGCACGAGGGATCCTTGACGGGCTGCGGATCCTCTCGGCCGCCGCGCCGCTTACGGTCGCCGTGGATGACGCGCAATGGCTGGACCGGCCCTCCGCAGGCGTGCTGGAATTCTGCTTCCGCCGCCTGCTGGGTGAGCCCGTCTCCGCACGCCCGCTCGAAGGCGATTGCGTATGACGATCTTTTGGAGCGTCAGCTCGCCGTATCTTACCCAGACCCAGGATTCTGATTTACGCGTGCGCTGAACACGCACGGTACCGAAGGGGGCCACACATATGGGGTGTACACAGCGGGCTATTTACCTAGGCGTGCTCCGATGATGATCGTCGGAGGTCAAACAGCGCACTTTGTTGTTTCTTATGACGACAGCCTTAGCAACGGGGCTGCGCTGGCGCAGTCTGTTCTCGGCCGGTGCGAGCAAGACCTGAGCGCGCTGAGCACCTTGTACGGCGGCATCATGCCGCCCGCGTCGTCGCTGCCCTTCCAGGTCAGCCTCGTGCCCGGAGGCGGCGGCGCCAGCCATCCAGGCTGCGCGGCGACGGCTATCACCTGCTACATCAGTGCCGGTACCATTCTACAAAACCTCCCGGGACTGGTCGATGCCGAGGTCGTGGAGGTCTTCGAGGCCATTCAGGCCAAGGGCGTCAACTGCGGTTTCAGCAATGGCGAGGCGATTTCGCGAGTGCTGCCCACGGTGCTGAACCCGGCCTGGCGCCCCTGGTTCAGTACCGGCAATGCCTGGCTCAACAGCACTAATCCCTCCCGCCCGGATTGGGTGACCAATACCGAACCGACCGACCAGAACGTGGTCTCCACCGGCTGCGGGTCGCTGTTCCTCAATTACCTCGCTTACCAGCTGAACTTCAGCTGGCCGGACATCATCAGCGCGGGGGCTCCCACCCTGGGCCAAACGGCAGCCAACCTCGGACTGCAGAACGCCTTCAGCGACTTCGCCGCGCTGCTCGCGCGCCACTATCCGCCCGGCACCGCAGTGAATTTGCCAGACGATGACCCCTTCCCACTACTAGATCCCAGCCTCTACATTCGTCACAATCTGGCAGACGACGGCACCTCTCACACCGGTTCGCTGTCGGACAGTCCCGACATTATTGTGAAGAACAATCCCGTCGCGGACCCGCAGGCGGTCTTCTCGACGCCCGCGTCGATCAGCAGTGACAGCGAAAGCGACCCCGACGTCCGGGCTGGCCAGCCGAACTACGTATACCTCCGAGTATGGAACCGCGGGACCGATGCGACCGCGGTCACCGCCACCGCGTACTGGTCACCGCCGGCCACGCTGGTGACGCCTGCCCTGTGGAATCTGATCGGCAGCGCGTCGTTCGCGGACGTGCCAGCGGGGCACGTCGTGCAGGTATCCGATCCGGGCATCACCTGGTCCCAGGCTGATATCCCCGGCCCCGGTCACTACTGCTTCGTGGCCACGGTGGGGAACGCGGACGACCCCGCGCCGGACCCCACCACGTTCGCGACCTTCGCGGACTTCGTCGCCTATATCTACGCCCACAACAACATCTCGTGGCGCAACTTCAACGTGGTCGCCAACACTCCCCATAGAACCGGCGAACCGTCCGCCGGGTTCGTCAAGCTGCCGTTCCTGATTTCCGGCGCGTGGGACGGCGCCCAGGTCTTTGCCATCGAGACCCTCGCTGAACTGCCCGAAGACAGCCAGATGGTGCTGCAGGTCCCGGACTGGGTGGGCCAGGGACTGCGGCCCGCTCCGGGCGTCCCCGGCGAAGAACATCGGGCAGCCGCCGGCACCGATCCCGGCGACCGTCGTGTCCTGCGCATACGAGTCGATCCGAGCGGATGTCACGCGCTCGGTCAGGTCGAACTACCCGCCGGCGCCGCCGCGGAAAGTCATCTCCTCGTACATGTGCCGGTCAGGCGGCGCGACTGGACCTATGACGTGGCGGTCCGGCAGATATATGAGGGAAAGGAGATAGGACGGGTCACCTGGCGTCTTGTCCCTGAAGCTCGCGCGCCGAGTATTCACATGTAGCTGACCTGTACCGGAGGAACGGAGGAGCAGGGCGATGGGGCGGCGGTGGCGCGATTCGCGGCATAGGAGAGAAGTTCTCCGCCAATCCGGTCACCGGTACCGGGACGATGACCATCCCCATAAACGTGAGCCCAGGGCGATCTGGGTTCGGACCCGAACTCGTGCTGACCTATAGCTCCGGAACGGGCAACGGTCCCTTCGGCTTCGGGTGGTCTCACTCCGGATGGGGACATCGTGTGGGTGTCCGGGCCGCTGCCCGGCGCCGTGCACGACCTAACTGCGGCCCGGATCTGGGGCATCGTGCGGGAGCTGGCCAGCTGCGGGCTGGTGATCCTGGCGGACAAGGGCTACGCCGGCGCCGGGGAGCACATCCGCACTCCGTACCGGGGGCGAAACAAGCCAGCCTCCCAGAAAGACGCCAACCGAGCTCACGCCCGGCTCCGCAGCCCCGGCGAACGCGCCAACGCCCAGCTCAAAACCTGGCGCATCCTGCGCAAACTCCGCTGCTGCCCCTGGAAGGCCGGGCAGCTCGCCAAGGCCATCCACGTACTTCAGGCCCGCGAGGTCGGAGGATGAAGACGTTCGGTGATTCCGGCCGGTCGTTCGCGGCTCAACCTCCGGGCAATCCGGGCATCAAGACCCTCGGAGTCGTCAGCTGCCCTCGGCGACTGCGCCGATGGCCCGAGGGGCTGGTGTCGCGGATGAACGTGGCCGGGAATCCGAGGTCGACCCGGGTGGCGTGTCGAGCCGCGCGGCCGCGCCACGAGCAGGTCGAGGTCGGCCGCGCCGAGGTTATCGAGCAGCCGGGCGAGGCAGCGGGCGCCGATGATGGGCAGACGCCGGGAGGCCTCCTCTGCCCGGGCGGACCAGTCACAGACCACCCATCCAGAATGGCCCCGAGCTGATGGGCAGGACCTCAGCCCGCCAGCAGCCCTGCGCAGTAATCGAGGACGGCCAAGCCGGCCTCATCTCCCCGGACCGGACCGCCTTGGCGGCCGGTGGCGCGATCGACAAGATCTGCGACCTGGCTCTCGATCACCGCCGCTCCTTCGGGTGCTGATCCCAGGGTGACATGCACCATCTCGCCGGCCACATCGAGGCCGACCCGCAGATCGGGGCTCGTCAGCCGCAGGTCGAGGAAGGTCGTGGAACCGGCCTGGAGGGACGCGAGGCCGATGAGGTAGCTCACCACGACCTCGGCCTCCAAACGGTCCACGGCGGGAATCTCACCGCGCGGCAGCATCAAGTCATGCTCGTGCACCCACGAATCGAACAGGAAGTGATTGACCGCCATATGAGCAGGCAGGCGCCCGGGAGGCGCCTCTGCCATCGCCGACCAGCCGCCCTGTCCTGCGCCGACGAATTCTGCCGCTACCGAAGCATCCTTCGACGCCAGCAAGTCACGGGCGGTATCTGGCGTTATCTCGCCGAACCTCTCGGCATCGGCTTGCGCGGTCAGCTGGGTGTCGAATCCCCGCATCACAGCGGTTGAAACACCACGATTCGCCTTGTGGAGCGTGTAGCCGAGGAACTGAGATCCGGAGACCAGGTGCCGTACGAGCGCGGTCATGTCCCACAGGGCGCAGCGCGTCGGCCCGCCCCAATCAGAGTCCGGCACCGCGTCGAGCCATGTTCGGAGCCGTGCCCGGTGCGACTGCCATGCGGCCGCAGGCGCACCGGCCTCGCGATCCAGGCGTAGCGGAACGCCTGACCCGCCGTAGAACTGTCGCAGCTCCCCCAACCCACTGTCCCCCTTGCCCTCTCGCCGGCCAGGCTAACTCCGCTCCGGCCAGGCAGCAAACATCCTCAACGGGCAGCTGCCGTGAAGGCTTACCCTTCATCCGTCCGGCCCTTATCCGCTGCCGCGTGGCGGCGCCTACGCGGCTGCCCGTTCCGCTGCCGAGCCTGTGACTCTGCTGGCCTGCCGCTGCACATCGAGTCGTGGTGCCGGTGTGGTGGCCGAAGCGCAGGCAAGATGAGCAGGTCGCCCGGCTTGACTGCATCAACGGGCCTCGAAGCTGAGCCCGGATCGGCTCCGGCCTCCCGCTTCGCAGCGCCGCTGAGATTCTGCGGGTATCTGGTCCGCTCCCCGGCGCCACGCACGACCTGACCGCCGCCCGGATCTAAGGCCCTCGTGCGCGAACTGCCGCCAGTGGCCTGCTGGTGCTGGCGGACAAGGGCTACGCCGGGGTCAGCGCGCGCATCCGTACCCGTACAAGGACAGGGAAAGCTCACCGCGCAGAAGGCCGCCAACCGCGTTTCACGCCCAGCTGCCCGGCCCCGGCGAACGCGCCAACGGCCCAGCTCAAAACCTGGCGCATCCTGCGCAAACTCCGCTGCTGCCCCCGGAAGGCCGGGCAGCTCGCCAAAGCCATCCACGTACTTCAGACCCGCGAGATCGGAGGATGAAAAACGTTCCTTGGCGGTGGGCGTCTCCACGGTTCCAGCGTTTCCCGGGAAAGGCACTCGCCAGGGATTCGGGACGTTGGTCCCTGTCGGGTTTGTCGGGGATCTGAGAGGCTCGAATCCTGTCGGCCAAATGCCTACGGGCCGGCGCCGCGCCAAGGATGGGGTCCAATTTGCGGGTGGCGCGTCATCAAGGGAAGGCGAATGGGGAATAGGCGCGACTGACCCGGTGAAAACCGTGCGGGCGTCGGCAGTATCGAGGATTTCCGGGGAACGCATCATGCGAGCATTTCGTAACACTGCCTTCGCCAGCTATTCATCTGATGCCCCAACTTCACCCAAACGGCGCTGGCGGCCATGGGCCTGGGCAAGCGCGGTAGCTATGGCGGTGTCGTTCGGCACCGCGTCATTGGCGGGATTCGCCTCCGTCGCGAGCGCTGCCCCGCCGCCGCCTGCCCCTAGGATCGCGCCGGGAGCGGCGAACGCGGGCGGCACCAACTTCATCTTCTACACGGCGACCGACGGCACCGTGCAGATGAAGAGCCTGGCCACCGGCGGCGCGACCGTGTCCGCTGGCGGCCACCTGATCAGCGCGCCGTCCCCGATCGTCACGGGTGCCGGAACCTTCGTCATCTTCGGCGAGGGAACCAATAACCAGCTGTACTACAGCACGTGCACCGGCTCCGGCGGCACGGTGGGCCCCTGCAGCGGGGCCTGGACCTCGCTGGGGGGTACGCTCACCTCCAAGCCGGGGGCGCTGGACGTCAACAGTACGACGTACTCCGTCTACGTGCGCGGGTCAAACGGGGCCGTGTGGGGCCGCAACCACACCAGCGCGGGCTGGGGCGGCTGGTTCTCTACCGGTGGCGCGCTGCTGTCCGGCACCGGTCCGTCGGCCGCCTACCGGGGCGCCAACTTCGTGCTCGTGGTCGGCACCAACAAGGAGCTTTATATCCAGCAGGTCGGCGCGACCGGGTTCAGCCCGGCCGGCGGCTTGACCCCCTCCGACCCGGCGCTAGTTAACACGACCGGGTTGCTGGTGGGGTACGTGCGTGGCACCAACAACGCTCTCTGGTACCACCAGTTCCTCTCAACGGCGCCCGGCTGGCACTCGCTTGGCGGCTCCCTCACCACCGGGACAGGCGGGTCTTCTTTCGGCGCCACGCCGAATGCCTACGTACTCGGCACCGACAGCCAGGTCTGGCAGCACACCGACCTGGCTACCGGCACCTGGTCCAAGGTCACCCCGTAACAGGTACCCGGCGGCCCGGTACCAGCTACCGGGCCGCCGGGCCCATAACGCGTGACTGCCACTTCACCTTCGACCTGCCCAGCGATCAGCAGCGGCTCCTACCGTGATGAGCGCCGTGTCGCGGCGCTCGCGCCGGATCGCGATGCTGTGCTCTGGGTCACGAGCACGGAGCGGCAGGCCCATTCGGGGTTGAGTTGACCATCACACCTTCACCTCGCCGCCGCCGCGCTCACCGGGCTGCTGTTCACCCAGCGCGCCGCCGCACCCGCCCCCCGATGACGACCCGGCCGGGAACGCGCGGTTAGCCCTGATTCCTCTCCGGAGTGCTTCGGTCCAGCTCGCACGATCCTCCGGATGGACGCGCTGGCGAAACTCTTCGAAAGAGGGGACTCCCTGTTCAGGATCGAACCCGTACAACCGGGAGTGTTCATCGGAGGAGTGCGTCACCTCTCCAGTAGCGCCGTCCAGAGCGGCAGTACCGGTATGGGTCACCCTCTGCGCCTCGGACAAGTAGGCTTCGCTTCTCCGCAACTCGGCCGTCCGCCGAGCCACCTTCATCTCCAGCTCGTCCCGGGCTATGCGGAGCTCCTCTTCAGCCCTCGTTCGCTCGTGGGCGAGGCATGCGCTCTGGAAGGCGATCGCAGGATGATTCGCAGCGAGGCAAAGCAGAAGCTGGTCAATCTCCGTGGGAAAGTCGGTGCGACCACAGGCTGCGGCAACAACACCACCCTCGGCATTGACGCCGACGGGAATGACAACACCGTGACAAGGCTCAACGTCGCCGCCGACGTCGGGAATGATCTCCATACCTGACAACAGGCCGCTCTCGGCGAGATGACTTTCCAGCCATTCCGGAAACGTCTTCCATGCATTCCCCCGCGTGACGTCGACTACGCCAGCGACACTAGGAACGCACAAACGAACGAAAACGGAATCAAGCTGCAGCAAGCCGCTCAGTGCCGTAACTGGCAACGTTTGCCCTGTCGCGCGAGCCGCGATGAGTTCTGCGGCGTCCGGCGGTCGTACGGTCGAACCCGTTACCGAGGAGGACTTCTGATGCGCAGCGTGACCTATTCGATGGGCGTCTCACTTGACGGCTACATCGTCGGGCCGGACGGCGACTTCGGCTGGACGGCGCCCGACGAGGAGGTCTTTCGCTTCGTCACCGACGAGATACGACAGGTCGGCGTCCACCTGCTGGGACGAAGGCTGTACGAGACGATGCTGTACTGGGAGACCGCCGACCAGGATCCATCGCTCGGCGACTCAATGCTCGAATGGGCCGCGATCTGGAAGCCGCTCCCAAAGGTGGTGTTCTCCACCACGCTGCCGGCGGTGCAGGGCCATGCCCGCCTGGCCTCCGGCGGCCTGGCGGAGGAGATCGAGCGGTTGCGAGCCGAGCCGGCCGAGGGCGAGATCGCGATCGGCGGCGCGGCTCTCGCCGCCGAGGCGGCCGCGTTGGATCTGATCGACGAGTACCGGGCCCGGGTCTACCCGGTGCTGGTTGGCGGTGGCATTCCGTTCTTTGCCCAGCGCGAGCGCCGAGTGGATCTCGAACTCGTCGAGACCCGCACCTTCAGCTCGAGAGTCGTCTACCTCCACTACCGCGTGGCGCGCTAGCCGGCTCGTCCGCCGAGCCCTAGCAAGAACGGGCCAGCCAATGGAATATGACGCGCACGGGAGCATGCTGTCCGCTGGCTCACTCTTTACGGCGTGTCGCAGAGGATCCGGTTGATGCCCCGCGCCGACAGCTCCGACTTCGCCAGGAATCCGGCGGCGGGGCTTTCGGCGATCAGCTCCGTATAGTCTGCTTCGGCCCCCGTTGAAATCAAGATCACTACGGCGTCACCGCCCTGACCCTCCTTGGCCAGGAGCCGGGCCAGGTCAAAGCCGCTCTCGTCGCCGAGCCCGATGTCGACGAGGATGACGTCGGGCCGCAGCGCGCGGGCTTGCCGGAGCGCCTCGGCGATGCTGGAGGCCACGCCCACGACGGTCACGCCCTCTCGGTTAAGGAGAAGGCTTGCGGTCTCGAGGAAGGCCTCGTTGTCATCAACTAGCAGGCACCGCAGCGGCATACGATCATGGTGCCAGGCGTACAGCGCCCCAGCATTGCGGCTAGCAAGACTTTCCGCCGCAACCCGGGCTAGCGGGCTTCGAGGAACCTGAGGGCCGCTGCCGGCGGCGGGCGTGCGTCGAGGAGCGTAACGTGGGTGCGTGGTCAGGGTTGCTGGCGGTCATGGCGTCACCACTTGTCCCTTGCCGACCACGGTGATGCCGCCGCTGGACATCGTGAAACCGTGGGCCCGGTCGTGCTCCCTGTCCACCCCGACCGTAGCGCCCTCCAGGACTACTACATTCTTGTCCAGAATGGCGTTCTGGACGATGGCCCGGTGGCTGACACGGGAATTGTGCATTATCACTGCCCGGTCCACCAGGGAATAGCTTTCCACCCGGGCTCCCGGCGACAGGACCGAGTTACGCACCAGGCCGCCAGAGATGACGACGCCGTTGGTGATCAGGCTATCGATCGCCCGGCCCATGCGGCCGCCTTCGTCATGCACGAGCTTGGCCGGCGGTTGCGAAGGCACCTGGGTCAGGATCGGCCACCAGTCGTTGTACAGGTTGAACAACGGATGCACCGCGCACATGTCCATGTGCGCGTCGAAATAGGAATCGAGCGTTCCGACGTCCCGCCAGTGGTCCACGTCGGACGTCTGGGTACCGGGAACTTTATTCTGCAGGAAGTCATAGGCGTGTGCGGCGCCCTGTCGCACCAGCATGGGGATGATGTCGCCGCCGATGCTGTGCCCGCTGCCGTCGTCGGCTGCGTCCTGCTTCAACGACTCCACCAGCACATCCCGGTCGAACATGTAGTTGCCCATAGACGCGAATGCCTCATCCGGCTGGCCAGGCCGCCCCGGAGGGTCGGCGGGCTTTTCCAGGAACGCCTTGATGCGGTGGCCGTCCGGCGCGGTCTGCACCACGCCGAAGTCCGTCGCCTGCATCCTCGGTACGGGAATCGCCGCTACCGTGACTCCCGCACCCCAGGCCGTGTGCTGGTCGATCATCTGCATCGGGTCCATCCGGTATACGTGGTCGGCCCCGAAGACCGCCACGAGGTCGGGCCGGTCGTCATAAATGAGGTTCAGCGACTGGTAGATCGCGTCCGCCGAGCCGGTCTGCCAGCGCGGGCCGAGCCGCTGCTGCGCCGGGACCGGCGCCACATAGTCGTCTAGCAGGCTGTTGAGCCGCCAGGCGGTGGTGATATGCCGGTCCAGGCTGTGGCTCTTGTACTGGGTAAGCACGCAGATCCGGCGGATACCCCCATTGACCAGGTTGGACAACGCAAAATCCACCAGCCGGTACAGGCCGCCGAAGGGAACAGCTGCTTTGGCCCGGTCCGCGGTCAAAGGCGCAAGGCGCTCACCCGCGCCGCCTGCCAGAATCATTCCCAGGACTCGCTGTCTAGCCATGTCCACCTCCGGGCGGTCAGCCACGCACCCACTTCACTTGTCCGGACCATGACGCTGGCGACCCGCTCACACGCCGCACACGGAGACGTTGCCTGACCGACGGCTAGCCCGCCGGTTAGAGCGTGAAGTAGAACGTGGCGCCCTGCCCTGGCGTCGAACGAACCCACAACTGCCCGCCATGGCGTTCGACGATGCGCCGGCTGATAGTCAGCCCAGCGCCCGCACCACCCCCGTGAGCGCCCGGCGCGTGCAAACGCCGGAAGATCCGGAAGATGTCTTCCTGCTGCTCGGCTGGGATGCCGATGCCATTGTCACGAACGTAGAAAGCGTGCACCGGCCGCTCACCATCGGGTGGCACGGCGGCCTCACGGCCGACCTCCACCCAGCGTGGCGGTTCCGCCGCGGCGTACTTGATGCCGTTGCTGATCAAATTGACCAGCACCTCCTGCAGCCGGATGCGGTCACTGGAAACGGTGCCGAGGCCCATAGGACGGCGTAGCTGCACGCCGGCCTCGACGAACCGGGCGGCGAGGAATTCCTCGACGTCGTCGAGCACATCGTCCAGCGGCACCGGCGCCACGCGCAGGTCGGCCCGGCCCAGACGCGAGTATTCCAGTAGCGAGTTCAGCAGCTCATCCATGCGCAAGGCGAGGCCGTGGATGGTGTTCAGCCGTTTCGCGGTCGCGTCGTCAAGCGCGGCCGAATCCTGCATGACGGAAGCGGCGTCGCCGACGATCCCCCGGAGAGGTTCCTTCAGGCCCTCGGTGGCATGGGTGAACGCCTCAAGTTCGTCGCTGCTGCGCGCGAGCTCGGCGTTGGCGGCGTTCAGCGCCGCCGCGCGCCGCACTGCGACCTCGAACAAGGCCCGGTACGCCTCCTCGGCGATGCCGTCCTCACCGGCCGACCACGGCGGGCTCTGTCCGCGCACCGTCTCCTGCCACACCGTGGAGGAGCCGCGCGGGGTCAGTCGCTGCCCCTGGCTGCCCGTGACGACCGGGCGCTCCGGATCGGCGGCCCACCGCAGCGTGCGCGATACCTCCCCGCGGAACCAGGCCAGCACATCACCCCCGGAACTCAACGGCACCATCAGCAGGCCGGCGCAGTCGCCAGCCAGATGAGCCAGCTCGCCTAGCTCCTCACCCAGGCGGTGAGTGGACCATGCCCGGCCCGCGGGCACCGAGGGCAGGCGCGCCAGCAAGGCCGGCAGCCCTGGCAGATCCGGTACCAGGCCGGATGCGTGTGAGTCGGCGCCGAAGCGCACGTAGAGACCATCGGCGCTGACCAGGTTGCGCAGCTGAGCGGAGGCCGTGACGATGCGCTCGCCGAAATGTTCTGGCGCGCCGGTGCCGACGGCATCGGTTATCTGCTGCAGGATTCGCTGCACCCGGGCCTCGCCCTCTGCGCGCTGGCGATGCTCGACGCTGGCCAGCTGCAGCGACAGCGCGATACCGAACATCTCGCACGCCGCGCGCTGATCGGCAGTCAGCTGCCGGGGCGTGCCGCTGTGGCAGGCGATCAGTCCCCAGAGGCGGCTGTTCTTGATGAGCGACACCGACATCGAGCCGCGCACGCCGATGTTCCGTAGGTATTCCAGGTGATAATCCGACACGGTGCGCAGCGCCGAACCGGACAAGTCCAGCGGCCGCTGCGTGCCCGGCCGCAGCGGAGGTACCAATGGCGCGCCGCGGTCGTCGACGTCGGCAATGACCCGGATCCAGTTCTGCAGGTAAAGCCGCCGCGCCTGCGGCGGCACGTCGATCGCCGGGAACCACAGCCCTAGCCACGGTTCCCAGCCGGGCCCGGCATCCTCCGCGATCACCTCACCCGGCCCGTCACCATCAAAACGGTAGGCCACTACACGGTCATAGCCGGTGAAGGCCCGGACTTGCCTCACCGCGGCCTCACACAGCGCCGTCACCGTCCGCGTGCCCTCGAGCTGGAGCAATGCGCGCCGCACACCCGGATAGAACGACGAGAACAGGAATGGACGATCGGCGGGCGGCTCGAACTCGCAGATCATGAGGCCATCGCCACGGTGCACGCTGACTTCCAGCTGGTACTCCTTCGCCCGCTCCTCCAGCCGAACCGGAACGATCGCGGCCACGCTGTCCTCACCAGAGGCCGCCTCGCGAATCTGGCTGGCCTGTTCTGCGCCGAGAATGTCTGCTACCGGCAAGCCCAGCAGCGCCCCCGGCGCCACTCCCAGCAGCGCGGCTGTATTCGCGCTGGCCACTTCGACAGCAAGCCCGGGCTCGGCCAGGGCCAGCAGAGCGCCATGTGACTGCACCGAGCCCAGGAGGTGAATCGGCTCACGAGCGCATTCGGTGATGTCGAAGAAGGTACCGGTGGCATACTCCGCGGCCACCTCACGCGCTGACAGCCTGGGTTGCTTTTCGTCTGTCATGCTGCCTCCTGCACGGCCGTGACGAGCGTGGCCCCAGAGCCCAGACGTTTCTAGGACGAGGCTAATCCAGCCGATGCCAAAAGCAATGTGCCCAGTTACGCTGGTGCGGTGACGCCGGGACCGCGGCACGGCTTCCTCTGGGCGCAGCTACGGGGATCCACTCGTGCGGCGCATGCCCAGGCCGAGGCGAGCCTGGCGGGGCTGGCGCGACCGGATAGCCTCGCCACTTATGCGGCATTGCTCTGTGTCCTATGGGGTTTTCAGGCACCCCTGGAGCGGCTGCTGGGTCACCAGGAACTGCCGTCAGCGGTCGGCTGGCCGGCGCGGCAACGACTAGGTGCACTGGCCGCGGACCTGACCGATCTTGGCGTCACTGGCGCATCGCTACCCGAAGCCACCGGGTTGCCGACCCTGGCCGCTCCCGGCGCGGTGTGGGGAACTCTGTACGTCACCGAAGGGGCCACCCTGGGCGGCCGGGTCCTGCGGCGTCGCATCGAAGGCCGCCTCGGTCCGGTGCCGGTAAGGTTCCTCGACGGCCACGGCGACCGCACTCAGCCGATGTGGCGTGACCTGGGCCAGCTCGCCGACCAGTACGTTAAGAGCAAGCAGGGCAGGCAACTGGCTCAGCAGACCGCGATCCAGGCATTCGCCGCGTTCAGCACCTGGGCAAGCAGCGCTGCCGGTGCCGCCTCAGGAACCGGGCTCCTGGCCCTCAAATCGTGACGGCCACGGGCGAGAAGTCTCCGAGAACGCCTTTCTCCCGTACAGATCGTCGATGTAGAGCTGGCCGTTCTGGCTCGCCAGCGGTGTATCAAGGTGATGGGACATGAGGACAGGTCCTTCCTGGGGATGGGGTCCATGTGATGCTGCGAGGCCCGCCGTCGACCGGTTCCTTCCATCGGCGTTCAGCGTTCGATCCGACGATACGCAGGCGGATTAGAACCGCAATCAGTAGCTTCACTGGCGCTCTCACTGAAAAGAGTCCTGCGGGGGTAGTCGTGAGCACATCGGCTCCCGCCGATGCGCTCAAATGGAGCCGAGGAGCCGAGGCTGCCTCACTCCCTGGCCGGCATCGGCACCGGGGGAGATTCATCGGCTGTGTCGCCGAGCGACAGGTAGGTCTCGTCCTCCTGGATGGTGTGCAGCCGCAGGATGGCATCCAGCCCATAGAGCAGGCTGCGCAGGTCGGCGAGGGCCGCCTCGTCGGGGACCTGGTCGCCGATGTCGTCGAGGAACCGGCCGAGGCGGGCGATCTGGTAGGTAATCTCGGCGTGGGCCCGGCTCATCGGAGCCGTTGGGTCGTCTCCGCCGAGCGCCCGGTTCACCATCGGGTACAGCTCCGCCTCCTCGGCATTTTCGTGCGGCTCGATCTGGCTGATGAGCACGGCGTACGCATGGCGGACCCGGGTGATCGCCTCCGCAGGCGGCGCAACGGTCAGCGCATCAGCGGCGGCGCGGACCTCATCGATGCCCGCGCGGATCATTTCGTGCTCGTCGCGGAACCGCTTGGTGAGCGCGGTATCAGCGGCACCGAGCCGCGGGCCGGGCGCCGCGGGCCGCAGCGCCCGCAGGGCGTTGAGGATCACGGCCACGTCAATGGCTTCCTGCAGCAGCGCCCCCCATACCGCCGGCAGCAGCCCGGCCGCGGCCACGCCCATGGCCGCCAGCGACATCCCCATTCCGGCCAGCACGCTCTGCCGGGCGATCCGGCGGGTCCGGCGAGCGAGCGCGGTGACCTCACCGAGCCGGCTGAGGCGGTCCACGGTGAGCACCGCGTCGGCGGCTTCGGAGGAGGCGGTAGAGCCGCGCGCTCCCATCGCGACCCCGACATCAGCCAGGGCGAGGGCGGGCGCGTCGTTGATCCCGTCGCCGGTCATGATGACGGGCCCATGGCCCTGTTCGCGGCGGACCGCGTCCAGTTTGCCAGCCGGGCTGAGGGCCGCCAGGACTTCGTCCACGCCGGTGATTGCGCCGACCGCGTCGGCGACCTCGGCGCGGTCCCCGGTGGCCAGCACGATCCGCCGGATACCACCGCTGCGCAGCGCCCGGATCGTGGCCCGGGCATCGGGCCTGATCCGGTCCTCCAGCAGCAGCGCGCCCGCCGGCCGATGGTCGACCGCGACGAACACGGTCAGGACCCCGTCGAGCCGCGCCCGCCGGCGGACCGTCTTCACCCACGGCGGGGTGCCGCTCACCCCGGCCCATTCCGCGCGCCCCAGCACCACATGGTGACCGGCGACCGTTCCGCTGATTCCCTGGCCCGCCACCTCGGCCGCGTCGTCGGGCAGGACCAGCCGGCCGTCACGTCCGGCCGCCGCGCGGACGACCGCCCCCGCCAGCACATGCCCGGAGACCTGGTCCAGAGACGCCGCCAGCCGGAGGATCTCGCCGGACGGCAGCCAGCCCGCCGGGACGATACCGGTCACGGCGGGCTGGCCGACGGTCAGTGTCCCGGTCTTGTCCAGCAGCAGCGTTCGGCACTGAGCCAGGCGCTCCAGCACACCGCCGTTCTTCACCACCACCCCCCGGCGCGCGGCGGCGGACAGGCCCGAGACCAGCGCCACCGGCGCGGCCAGGATAAGCGGGCACGGCGTGGCCACGACCAGGACCGCGACCGCCCGGGCGGGCCCGCCCAGCGCCCAGGCCGCCCCGGCCACCGCCAGCGTCAGCGGCAGGAACCATAGCGCGTACCGGTCAGCGAGCCGGACAAACGGTGCTTGTGAGTTCTCTGCCTCGGCCACCAGACGGACGATGCCCGCGTAGGTGCTGTCGGCAGCGTTCGTGACGGCGTGCAGGTCGAAAGGGCCGCCCGCGTTCAGCACGCCGCTGCGCACGCTGTCCCCGAGGCGCCGCTCGACCGGCAGCGCCTCCCCGGTCAGCGCGGACTCGTCCAGCACCGCGGCCCCGCCGGCGACGGTGCCGTCGACCGGCACCACGTCGCCCGGCGCCACCAGCAGCAGGTCGCCGACGGCAATCTCCGCCAGCGGCACGGTCTCCAATGACCCGTCACGGTACCGCCGCGCGGTCCGCGGTGCGCGCGCCAGCAGCGCACGAAGATCCCGCTGGGCCCGCCCGTCGGCCCACTCCTCCAGCGCCCGCCCGCTGGTAAGCATGACGGCGATCACGGCGGCGGCGAGCAGCTCCCCGACGGCCATGGCCCCGGCCAGCGCGAGCAGGGCGATGACGTCGACCCCGATCCGGCCTCGGCGGATACTGGCGGCCGTGGCCCACGACGCGTACCCGAGCCCGGCCGCCGCCGTGGCCAGCCACAGCGCATCCCGCACCGCTTCCGCCCCGGCCAGGGCGGCCAGACCGCCACCAGCCAGGCCCAGAGCTGTGACGGCCAGCAGTAGCAGCGCCGACCGCCCGCCCAGCCACGCCCGCATCCGGTGAACAATCGTCGTCGCCATACCACCACCGTGTTAGCGGGCGGCGTCAGGCAGCAGGGCGGAAAGTCACCATGCTCACGGCCTTTCGGGCACCGATACGGCAGCCCGGCCGGTGGCGCCGATGCCGGCCAGCCAGTCGCTCAGCTGCCGGACCTCGGCGGACCCGCACCGGAAGCCGACGTAGCCGTCGGGGCGGACGGCCACCAGGCCGCGTCCAGGGCTGCTGGTGAGCCGGTGAAAGGTGACATGGCGGCCGAACGGCAGCTTCTCGATCTGGACCGCGTCGCGGTGCAGGAGCACGTGTATCCCCGGGCGGGCGAGCAGCTCATGCAACCGGGCCCGGTGGCCGGCGCAGGTTACGGTCGCATCCGGCAGCCGTTGCCCGGCCCGGGGGCCGCCGGCCAGGCGCGGGGCCCCTTCCACCGACAGCGGGCTGCGGGCATACCCCACCCGCAACTGCGACAGCAGGCGGATGCCCGCGGCGACCAGGCGGCGCCGGCCCAGCAGTGCCGGCACGGCGGGAGCGGCACACGGTGCCAGCACTCCGCGCAGGAACGACGGGATGCGGCCGGTGGCGGCTTCAGCCCAGAAGACCAGGTGCGTCATGGCCAGAACCTCGCGTGCCACCGGCCGCCGTTCCGGGTCGTAGGAGCCGAGCAGGGCCGGGTCCGCGGTTCCGGCAACGGCGAACGCCAGTTTCCAGCCCAGGTTCGCCGCGTCCTGGATACCGGCATTCATTCCCTGACCGGTGGCGGGCGAATAGGCATGGGCGGCATCTCCGGCGAGGAACAGCCGCCCCTGGCGGAACCGGGCCGCCACCCGGTGCTGCAGGCGTACCCGCGCCGACCAGGCCAGGCGGGTGATGCGCACGTCCAGGCCAGCCTGGTCCAGCAGCGCCTGCAGTTCTGCGGCCGCGACCGGCGGACCGGGCACCCCGAATGGGACCGGCTCACCGCTGGCCGGCCGGGTCACCAGCAGCCGCCACGCGGCCCGCTCACCGAGGGCGAAGACGAATATCAGCCCGTCCCGCGCGGCAACGACATGCGCGACGCCTGCTTCGAGGCTCCCGTCGATATCGGCGTCCGCGAGCACCACCTCAACCGGGTACGGCCCGCCCGGCCAGCCGATCCCGGCCTGCTCCCGCACCGTACTGGCGGGCCCGTCGCAGCCCGCGACGAAACGGCAGGCGACCTCCTCGGATCCGCGTTCCGACCGCAGCCGCACCCGCGCGGCGTCCGCGTCGTCGCGCACCCGGGTCAGTTCGGTGCCACGTTCTACCCGCACCCCGCGATCCGCGAGCGCGTCCGAGAGCACCCTTTCCACGTCCGCCTGGCGCACCAGCGACAGGTGGGGGAACGCGGTGTCCGGCAGCGCCAGGCCGGCCAGTTGCGCGCGGACCGTGCGGGAAGCCATGTGCAGCCTGACTTGCGGAGCCGTGTCCGCCCGGGCCAGCAGTTCCGCCGTGACACCGAGCGGGCGAAGCACCTCCAGCGTCCTGGAGTGGACGATCAGGGCCCGTGACGGACGGAAGGTCTCCGGCCGCCGCTCGACGATACGCACCCGGGCCCCGTGGTCGTGGGCCTGCAACGCCAGGGTCAGCCCGGCCGGGCAGGCCCCGGCCACCAGGACGTCAGGCGGTGATGTCATCTGGCCCGGCTACCCGCCACCACTTACCTGCACCCGGCTGCGCCCCGCCAGCTGGCACCGACGCCCCGCTGAGGGCGTCGGCCGGGCGGATACCGGGCAGGACCTGGTACCCGATCGACCCGGGCACCGAAACGAGGGCCAGCACCCGCCACAGGCTGCGCGCGTAGTGCTCGGCCCGGGCCGGGCCGTCCCACTCATACAGTCCGCGGTAGAAGCCGTGCTCGTCGTGGCTCAGCCACAGTTTCGAGACGAACCCGGGAAAGCCTACGAACAGCGGAGTGTTGAGCAGGCTCTCCCGGCGGAAGATCACATGCCCGAACCCGCGCACACCCCGCAGCCGGAACCGGACCACCAGCACGCACGGGTCGTGCGCCACGCCGGGGCCGGCGACGGTCTCCCGGTACACCGGGGCCGACGTCCCGTCGGCGAAGCGCAGACGCATCCCGAGGTGGTCGCGGCGAAGGTGGATGCGGCGGCCGACGAGCGACGGGACGGTACGGGCGGCGCAGTTCGCCACCGCGCGCAGCGCTGTCCCGTAGGCCACGGGAACCTGCTGGTTAGTGACGTCTTCCCGGCGGCCGTGACCTGGCTGGCTCGTCGCGGTGAGGTTCTGCATGGCGACACCTGCCTTCCCAGCCTCACCCTTCGTCCGTTTGGTGGTCTCGGCGTGAGAGGCCTAAGTCCTGGCCAGCCCGGCCAACGTCCCGCGCCGCGCCGTCAGGTGCCGCCGGTCGTTACCGGCGGGCTGCCCCGGCCGTCGGGCGGGTAAGCAGCCAGAAGGCGGCGAGCGCGGCGGCTCCCAGCGCCGCGACGAGGAGCGTTACCCCGAGTTCGCCGCGCGGGAGTTCCAGCGCGTAGAAATTGCGCACGGCAGGGACCGGGAACAGCAGCACGAAGCCGGTCACCGCGGCGCCCACCAGGGCGATCCGGCGCCAGGTGAGCGGCGTCGCCAGCAGGACCAGCACGCACACGCTGAGCGTGAGCGTAACGAGCGTCGCGGCGGTGCGCTGCTGCACGAGCGGAAGGCCGGCCGCCCGGGCCAGGTAGTACGCCGTGAAGGTGGCCGCGGCCACGATGGCGCCGGCCGGGATGGCGAAGCGGAGCACCCGCCCGGCGAACCCCGGCCGGTAGCGCCGGAGGTTGGGCGCGAGGGCCAGGAAGAAGGACGGCACACCGATGGCCAGGGTGTCGATGATGGTCAGGTGCCGGGGCAGGAACGGGTACGGCAGCAGCAGGGCGCCGACGGCCACCGCGAGCAGGGTCGCCCACACGGTCTTGGTGATGAACAGGTTGGCGACGCGCTCGATGTTGGCCGTGACCCGGCGGCCTTCCGCGACGATGCCGGGGAGGGTGGCGAACCTGCCGTCGAGCAGCACCAGTTCGGCGACCGCTCTGGTGGCTGGAGCGCCTGAGCCCATGGCGATGCCGAGGTCAGCGAGCTTGAGCGCCAGCACGTCGTTGACGCCGTCGCCGGTCATCGCCACCGTGTGCCCGCGGGCCTGCAGCGCCTTGACCATCGCCTGCTTCTGATGCGGACTGACCCGGCCGAATACCGAGCGCTCCTCCAGCAGGGTGCCGAGCGCGGTGGGGTCCTCCGGCAGGTTCCGGGCATCGACAGGATCCCCGGCCTGGGGCAGGCCCGCACGCGCGGCGATGGCGCTGACAGTGTGCGGGCTGTCTCCTGAGATCACCTTCAGCGCCACGCCCTGAGACGCGAAATACTCGATGGTCTCCCTGATGTCGGACCTCAGCCGCTCCGCGAACACGACGAACGCGGCGGGCCGCAGGCCCCGGGGAAGCGACTCGCCGTCCAGGGCCCCCGTGGCCCGGGCCAGCACCAGGACCCGGCGGCCGCTGGCGGCGAGCGTGGCGGCCTGGGACAGATGCTCCTGCTGGCCGTCGGCGAGCACCATTTCGGGTGCGCCCAGCACCCAGGTCCCGTGCCCGGCGAAGCTGGCCGCGCTCCACTTGCGCGCCGACGAGAACGGCACCTGTGCCTGGCGCGCCCACCCGGCCGGCGGAGGGAAAACCTGCCCGATGGCGGCCAGCGTGGCGTTCTGGTTCTCTTCACCGGCGAGCGCGCCCAGCGCGGCCTCGGCCGGCGCGTGTCCGTCGAGCGGGATCAGGGTGTCGAACGCGATGCTGCCGTCGGTCAGGGTGCCGGTCTTGTCGAAGCAAACAACGTCGACCCGGGCCAGGCCCTCGACCGCGGGAAGCTGCTGTACCAGCACCCGGCGCCGGGCCAGGGTGACCGCGGCCACGCCGAACGCGACGCTGGTCAGCAGCACCAGTCCCTGCGGGACCATGCCGACCAGTGCGGCGACCGTCCCGGTCAGCGCCTCCCGCGCCGAGTCGTGCACATGCAGCTGGCTGATCACCATGAGCGCGGCCACCGGGATGATCGCCCAGGTGACGTAACGCAGGATCCGGTTGATGCCCTCCATAAGCTCCGAGCGCACCAGCGTGAAACGCCGCGCCTCGGCGGCCAGCTGGCGCGCGTACGCGGCCGCGCCCACCTCGGTGGCCTGATAACCACCGGACCCGGCCACCACAAAGCTGCCGGACAGCACGCGGTCACCGGCCCGCTTGTCCACCGGCTCGGACTCACCGGTCAGCAGCGACTCATCCGCCTGCAGGCTGACGCTGGCCCGCACCACCCCGTCCGCTACCAGCTGATCGCCGGGCCGCAGGTGGACCAGGTCACCAGCGACCAGCCCGGCGACGGCTATCTCGCGCGGTGTGCCGTCACGGATCACTTCGACACGGGGCGCGCTGAGCACGGCGAGCCGGTCCAGCGTCAGCTTGGCCCGCAGCTCCTGGCCGATACCGATCAGCGCGTTCGTCACCAGCACGATGCCGAACAGGGCATCCTGCGGCTGGCCCACGGCCAGGATCACGGCCAGCAACGCACCCAGGATGAAGTTGAACCGGGTCAGGATGTTGGCACGCAAGATCTCGCCGACCGACCGGCTGGTCCGCTCCCCGCCTTCGTTCGCCAGCCCGCGCGAGCGCCGCTCCGCCGCCTCCGCGCTGCTCAGCCCGGCGGGCGAGGTCTCTGCCACCGGCGTGGCCAATGCCCCTGACGTCATGTCACCTCACGGCCGGGGAGCCGGCCGCCATCCGCACCGGCACCACGATCAGGGCCAGCGCCGGAACCGCCAGCAGGATGCCCGTCACCAGCAGCTCAAGCGCCAGCGCGGCCAGCGCCGGGAACTGGGCGCCGATGTCGGCCCGCACGTTCACTCCGGCGCTGCCGTCCGGGTTCATGGCGACGGCCATCCAGTCACCATCGCGGGCCGTCCACACCAGGGCCTGGGTACCAGTTCCTGCGGCCTGGGCGGCCCAGATCCCGGCCGTGAGGGGCGGCTGGGGAACAGCGGCGCCGGGATGGGCGGCCGTGGCGCCCCGGTCGCCGAGCAATGGAACGGACGTATAGGCCACACCGGACAGGTAGTTTCTGCCCGCCGGGGCGGGCGCGATGGCCACGAAGACGGGTTTCCCCGGGTCGGTAGCGGTGACCCGGATCCGCACCGGCCCGGCGAACGACGCGAGCCAGCCACGCCATCCGTGCAGCGCCACCGTGTCGCTGGCCAGCGCGTAGCCGCTGGCCGAGTAGGTGGCGGTGGCTGATGTCAGGTAGCCGTCCTGACGCTGGCCGTGGTCGGCCCACATTACGGTGGCGCCCGCGGCCAGCAGGCCGAGTGAGGCCAGGGCCAGGATCGATCCGGCGACCACGGCAATGATCCGGCCCGCCGTCCAGCCGGCCGCTTCCCTGGGCTGATCATGCCGCGGCGGGCCGCCCACCGATCCGTAAGTCCCCGTGATCATCACCATCACCTCTGCCCTTCAGCCGGTGAGTGCCTGGAGAGTGACGAAGCTGTAGCCGCGGGCCTGGAGCCCGCTGATGATGGCCGGGAGAGCGGCGGCATCGAGCGTTGTGCCGTCATCTGGGTTGGAGCCCAGGTGCATAAGCACGATTTCGCCGGGCTGCGCGGCGGCGAGGACCCGGTCGGTGACCTTCTGCACGGTCTGGCCGCCGGAGGTGCCTTCCCAGCCGAGGGAGTCCACGGTCCACCGGACCGCGACGTAGCCGAGGGCGTTGACGTCGGCCAGCACCCGGCTGTTCACGTCCCCGAAGGGGAAGCGGAACAGCGGCCGGGTGTCGGCGCCGTTGACGCGCAGGATGGCCTGCTGCGCGTCCTGCACCTGGGCCCGGGCCTGGGCGTCGGTGAGCTGGGTGAAGTAGGGGTGGGTCATCGAGTGGTTGCCGACCCCGAAGCCGTCCTGGACGATCAGGTTGGCCTGGGCGGGGAAGTCATGGACCCAGGTGCCGGTGAGGAAGAAGCTCGCCCGGACGTTCCTGGCCCGCAGGGCCGATTCGATGGACGGCAGCCCCGCGGCGTTGGCGCCCGCATCGAACGTGAGCGCCACCACCTTGGACGTGGTCGGGATGCGGGTCCAGTCGGTACCCAGCAGCGAGCTTGCCGGGGCGGCCGGCGCCGCGGGCGCCCACGCCTGGGTGAAGCCGGACCAGCCGCCCGCCCGGTAGGAGGTGACCCAGACCCCGTTGTCGGTCCCGCGGACCGCGACATCAATGCCCGGCACCGGTGTCCCGGCGGCGGCCGGGCCGTCGATCATCGCACCGCCCAGCTTGCGCCAGCCACCGAACGAGCCCGCGTTACCCGTGTTCGCGTACAGCGCGTTGTCGGTGCCCCGAGCGAATACCCATACGCCGTTGCTGCCGGGGATCCACGCGGCCGCGGGCGCACTGTAGGTGGCGCCGCCAATCGACGTCCACCCCGACCAGTTCCCGCCGGACAGTGCGTCACGCCACACAGCGTGATCGGTGCCCACGGCGTACAGCTCAGCACTGCCGGGCGCCGAGGCCACCGCCGCCGGCGCGGTGATGACCTGACCGCCCAGCCCGCTCCACGCGGTCAGGACGCCGCCGGACGACATGGTCGTGGTCCACAGCCCCCCGCCGGGCCCGCGGCCGAACGCATCAATGCGGCCGGTACTGGTCCCGGCGATGGCCGGCGACGCTGACATGGTGCCGCCCCAGCTGCGCCAGGCACCCCACGCGCCGTTGCTCAGCGTCCGGACCCACAGGGCGTTGTCGGTGCCGCGGGCCGCGACC
Organism: uncultured Actinomycetes bacterium; assembly: GCA_963742865.1. Lineage (GTDB taxonomy): Bacteria > Actinomycetota > Actinomycetes > Streptosporangiales > Streptosporangiaceae > Bog-532. Next base: position 143,304 of record CAVUNW010000011.1, on the reverse strand, counting down.
ACCACAGCTGTACCGGCGACCGCGGCGGCGGGCGCACCGATGATCGTGCCGCCCAGGCTGGTCTGCCGCGACCAGGAGCCATTGCGCACCGTGCGCAGGTACACCGCGTCGTTTTCACCGCGGTAGAACGCATAACCGGTGCCCGCGGAATCAACGGCCAGCGCCACCGCCGACCGTGCCGCCTGGTTCGCCGCGACCGCCGCCAGCGCGGCCTGCCCCGATGACCGGGCCGCGGCGGGCATGATGCCGGCCCCGAACATCGCAGCGGCCAGGAACGCGGCGACAACACCTAGCGTGCGCAATGACGAGCCCCGGGGCCGCCGGCCGCCAGGAAGCGCGGACATCTCGATCACCTTCTACTCGCTTCGTTCTTCTCGGCCGGCTGTTCGATGCCGACCGGCAGGGATGTCCCGTGGCAACACGTCAGGACGCCTTCCGCAGCGGAACCACGACCAGCGTGATCCCGGCACCCAGGAAGATGAACCCGCCGATGAGCAGGCCCGCCGCGATCCACGGCAGCGCGGGCAGGGTGGCGGCCGCGTTGACCTGGAGGCTCACCGGCCGCGAGCCGTCGGCGTTCATAGCGACCACCATCCAGTCGCCGCTCTTGACTGGCCAGGTCAGCGTCTGGGTGCCCGGCCCGGCTGCCTGCGCGGCCCAGATGCTAGCCCGGGCCGGCGCGTCCAGCGACGCGTCCACCCGCACCGGATAGGTCTCCGTGGCAGCCATCCTGACCACCCTGTTCCCAGACGATGCCTTCGTCTTGACTGTCCGCCTGTCTTGACTGTCCGCCTGTCTTGACTGTCCGCCTGTCTTGACTGTCTTGCACCGTGCCGTGGTGCCGGCAAGAGCCGGACGGCCTGCCCGCAGCGGCAAACGTCCTCAGCCTCGGTCCAAGGCCCCGCCTAAGACCGACCTCCGGCCCTGCCGGGTGCTTATCAGGAACGCAACCATGAACCCTGAAAGACGTGCTTACGAGAAAAGAGCACGTGACCAGACTCTGGGCGGAATGTACCCGCCCGGCGGGAAGGAAAGGGTCGACGATGAAGCTCACAATAGGGACAGCGCTGGCTGCGGCCGTTGTCGTGGCCCTGTACGCAGGCAAGGCCGACATTCGCCGCCTCTACTGGATGCGCCACCTCTGACACCGGGCGCATTGAAAATGGAGCCCACACCCGTGGCGTGGGCTCCATTTTGGGTACCGCTGATCTATGCATGCGGGTCGCCGGGGACGATGGCGACGGGGCAGTGCGCGTGATGGGCGACCTGGCTGCTGACGGAACCCATCCTCAGCCGGGAAAAGCCGCCTGATCCGCGGGAGCCGACGACGAGGAGGTCGGCGCCCTGCGACGCTTCGACCAGAACTTCGGCGGCCAGCCCGACGACAGCCTGCACGGTGGTCGTGGACGGCACAGCCTCGCCGAGCTGCGCCGCGGCCTTGGCGGCAGCTTCCCTGGCCGCGTCCCGGGCGTCAGCCACAACTTCCTGACTGGAGGGGAAGACGACCATGCCGTGCCAGCCAGCGGCCGAAAGCTGCACAACGGTGATGACAGTGAGCCGCTCGCAGCGCAGCTCAGCCTCTCGCATGGCCCATTCCAGCGCGACCTGCGAATGGCTTGAGCCGTCAATTCCCACGACGATCCCGGGCATTTCTCCTCCTATATTGAAACGGCCTTATCCTCCCTGCTCACGCTAAGAGCCTTCCAATGCCTGGTTCAGGGGCTTAGTTCTGCGCCCCAGGGGACCTTTTCTCGGTGGCGCGGGACCTTGGTCCCTTCTTTCGGGACGGACGCGCGCCTAGATTAAAGTCATATGGACCAGTACTTCGGCGCCGGGTGCCAGGACCACAGGAGAAAGCGTAGCCAGCTGATGACGGAGACTCGATCTCACGACCGCGTGATCACTGTGTTCCTCATGGACGACCATGAGCTCGTCCGCGTGGGCGTAAAGGATCTGCTGGAGACCCAGCCCGATATCCGCGTAATCGGCGAGGCGGGGACCGCTTCCTCGGCCCTGGCCCGGATCCCGGCGCTGCGGCCGGACGTGGCGATCCTGGACGTGCGCCTGCCCGACGGCGACGGCGTGACCGTCTGCCGGGAGATCCGCTCCCGGATGCCGGAGGTCGCCTGCCTGATGCTCACCTCCTTCGAGGAGGATCAGTCGCTGTTCGACGCGGTGATGGCGGGCGCAGCCGGTTACGTGCTCAAGCAGATTCACGGAACGGACCTAGTGGGCGCGGTGCGGACGGTGGCATCCGGCCAGTCAATGCTCGATCCCCAGGCGGCCAGCAAGCTGATGGCCCGGCTCCGGGACGCCGCGCAGAAGAAGGATCCGCTGGCCGGGCTGACCGGGCAGGAGCGCCGCATCCTCGAGCTCATCGGTGAAGGACTGACCAACCGGCAGATCGGCGAGCGGATGTTCCTCGCCGAGAAGACGGTCAAGAACTACGTCTCGGCCCTGTTCCAGAAGCTCGGCATGGAACGGCGCACCCAGGCCGCCGCGTACGCCGCGCACATTTTCGACTCGAACGAAACCGGACCAGGGATTCACGCCTGAAGTTCCCGGCTCAGGCCCGGAGCCCCGGCTCCCGGAGCCCCGGGCTCAGTGAGGCGCTCACGGACGGCGACGACACCCTCCAGGTGCCGGGCCTGCTCAGCGATGATACGGGCGACGACCGCCACATCGGGAGAGCTTTCCAGCGTCACGATGCCGTCCCGTACGGTCACGTGGAAGCAGGCCGGATCCATGAAGAACCCGTCCGTAATCAGGTCACGGAGAATCTCGCGCTGAATGTCCCCGTCCGGGCGCCGGAACACGGCCAGCACGTCTGACCGGCTGATGATCCCCGCGAGACGGCCATCCGGGCCGACGACGGGAAGGCGCTTCACCCGGCGGTCACTCATCAGCTGCGCGGCGTGGCGGACCGTGTCGTCCGGGCCGATGGTCACCGCCGGCGCGGTCATCAGGTCGCCCGCGGTCAGGCCGTTGGCCTTAGCCCGCTCCCGAGCATGCGGCCGGGCGCGAAGCCGGATCGGCGGCCGCGAGAGGCGCGGATCTTCAACCGCGGCAAAGGCCTCCTTGGCCAGGAGGTCCGTGGCGGAAACGACCCCGATGACTTCCCCGTCATCGTCGAGGACGGGGAAGGCGCCCACCCGGGACTCGCGCAGCATCACGGCGATCTGCTTGTACGGAGTGCGCTGCTGAACGGCGATGACTTTCGCGGTCATGACGTCCCTGACCCGTTCGTGCGTCACGATGGCGCCCCTTCTTCCTGGTTACTCCTGGTCCCAGTTCACCGCGATCCAGGGCAGGCCTGCCATGGACCTCCGCCCCCGGCGGGCAGGCCTCCGGCCCGGACCAAAGTCCCGGGTGGTTCCCGCCGACGGCCCTGATCGGGAACCGGTCCGCGATGGTGGCCTGGCTGTCAGTGCCTGCGAAACCACGAGGCTCGCGAAAACCAATGAGGCCTGCGGAAAAACCAAGCAGCCGAGTCCTGAAGTTCCGCCTGGCCTCGCTGCGGGCAAACCGCCGTCGGCCCTGGCCGGGACCTTTGGCCCGGCCAGGGCCGCCGAACGCCCCGCCCTCCACCGGACATTTACCGCTACCGGCTCCGCGCCGTCTCTTGTGAACTGGGCTCAGGGATAGCTGACGGAAGGGGCGAACGCAATGAGCGCCAAGGTAGCGGACGTCATGACCAGGAAAGTGATCGCGGTGCGCGGAAACGCATCGTTCAGGGAAATCGCGATCAGGCTCCGGGACGAGCGGGTCAGCGCGTTTCCCGTCATTGACGACAACAACCGGGTGATCGGCGTGGTGTCAGAGGCGGACCTGATCGCCAAGGAAGCCGCCGGAGGTGGCTACGAGAGCTTTTCCGGGCCGTGGTCCGGTCTCCTCCACCGCCATGAGCTGGAAAAGGCCAGAGGCGTCACCGCGGCCCAGCTGATGAGCAAGCCGGCCGTCACCGCCCGCCCGGACGATACGGTCAGCCACGCCGCTCAGCTGATGTATGACCGCCGGGTGCAGCGACTGCCGGTCGTCGACGGCGCAGGCCGGCTGGTCGGGATCATCAGCCGTACCGACGTGCTGAGCGTCTACAGCCGTCCGGACGAAGACATCCGCCGGGAGATAACCGGCCCCCTCCTCCTCGAGAACTTCCTCGTTGATCCCGGGTCGTACCAGGTCACCGTCAAGGACGGCATCGTCACCCTCGCGGGTACGCCGGAGACCGACACCCTGGGCCAGGAAATCATCCGCGCCGTGCGGCACCTGGATGGCGTGGTCGCGGTCCGCGACCGGCTCGACTACCTGTCGGCGCCCCCGGTGCACAGCTACGGGCCCCTGGCCTGACCACGGCCACTCACACGCAGGCTGGAGGCAGTGATGAGCATGGCACCCGTCACCGCAGAGGAAAGCGTCTATGCGCTGCTGACCGACGGTACGACGGCCGAGATCCGGGCGGCAGCGCCGGGCGACGTGGCCGCGGTCACGGCGATGCACGAGGCCATGTCGCTGGACAATTCTTACCTGCGCTTCTTCAACTTCAGCCGGCTGTCCGCGGAGCAGGAAGCGAAGCGTGTCTGCCGGGCCCCCGCAACCGATCACATGGCCCTGCTCGCAATTGTCGGCGGCCAGGTCGTCGGCGTCGCCAGCTACGAGGTCAAGGACGGCACCACCGAAGCGGATGTCGCCTTGGCGGTAGCCGACCAGATGCATGGCCGGGGCGTCGGCACGCTGCTGCTGGAGCATCTGGTGTCGGCCGCTGACCGCTGGGGGGTCTCTACCTTCATCGCTTCGGTCCTGACGCAGAACGCCGAAATGCAGCAGGTTCTCACCGATGCCGGGCTCGTGGTCCGGCGCCGACTGGAGGATGGCATGATCGAGTTCGTCTGCGAGCTGCCCGGTGATGACGCCGATCCGAGCTGGGACCCTTATCTCGATGCGACGGCGTCGCGTGAGCGCAATGCTGACGTGGAGAGCCTGCGGCATGTGTTCCAGCCGTCCTCCGTAGCCGTCATCGGTGCCAGCCGCCGGATGGGAACACCCGGCCGCGCCATCCTGCACAACATCGTCGCCGGCGGCTACCAGGGGCGGATTTACGCGGTCAACCCGCACGCCGTGCACATGGAGGCGGTGCCCTGCCTGCCCTCGGTCGCCGCGCTTCCCGAACCCGTCGATCTCGCGGTCATCGCCGTACCGCCGGCGGCCGTCCCCATCGTGGCCGATGAATGCGGCCAGCGCGGCGTCCGGGCCCTAATCGTCATCACCGCGGGACTGAACACCCCGCAGGGAGCGGACCTGCTGGCGATCTGCCGGCGGTACGGCATGCGGCTGGTCGGCCCGAACTGCTTTGGCGTGGCCGTGCCCGGCCACCGGCTGGACGCCACCTTCGCCACCCGGCATCCCGCACCTGGAATAGCCGGCCTGGTCGCGCAGTCCGGCGGTCTCGGTTTCGCCTTGGCCGACCGGCTGTCCCGGCTCGGCGTCGGCGTCTCGTCCTTCGCTTCCGTCGGGAACAAGTACGACATCTCCAGCAACGACATGCTGATGTGGTGGGAGCAGGACGGCACCACCAAGCTTGCGATCCTGTATATCGAATCGTTCGGCAATCCGCGGAAGTTCGCCCGCACCGCGCGCCACGTCGGCCGGACCATGCCCGTCCTCACGGTGCACGCCGGCCGGTCGGATTCCGGTCAGCGGGCCGCCGTTTCGCATACCGCAGCGGCGGCGACGCCCCTGGTGAGCCGGGAGGCCCTCTTCGAGCAAGCCGGCATTATCGCCACCAACAGCCTCGGTGAACTGCTTGATGTCGCCGCGCTGCTGGCCAGCCAGCCCGTTCCGGCTGGCCCGCGCGTCGCGGTGGTATCCAACGTCGGCGGCGCCGGGGTGCTGGCCGCAGACGCCTGCGCGCAGTATGGCCTGACGGTCCACCGGCTGACCGGTGAGACACGCCGGCGGCTGCACGCAGTGGTGCCGCGCAGCGGCTCGGTCACCGGCCCGGTCGACACCACCGCCACCGTGGCCGAAGAGTCGTTCCGCCGCTGCCTGGAATTGACCGCCGCCGACGATGGCGTCGATGCCGTCCTGGCGCTTGTACTGCCAACCGCCGCCACCGGGGACCTGGTGCACGCGATCCGGACCGCCGAGGTGAACGTCCCGCTCGCCGCCGTCGTCCTCGACCAGGCCGCGGGAATCGAGATACTGCCCCGCGTCCTCCCGGCCCCGGACGGCCCGGACGAGGCCCGGCGGCAGGCAGGCTCCATACCGTGTTATGCCTACCCGGAGGCAGCGGCATACGCGCTGGCGCGCGCGGCCGGCTATGGCGCCTGGCGAGCGCGGCCGGCCGGGCGCGTCATTGAGTTCGGTGACGTGGCCACCGATGACGCCCGGGCATTGATCCGGAGATACCTGAACCGCTCCCCCAAGGGCGGCTGGCTGCCGCCCGGCGAGGCCGCTGCGCTGCTCGCCTGCTACGGCGTCCGGCTGGCGAGCCTCACGCCTGCGGCCAGTGCGGAGGAGGCCGCCCTCGTGGCCGCGGAAATCGGCGGCCCGGTGGTCATGAAGGCTGACGTGCCGGGCCTGGTGCATAAGACCGATGCCGGAGCGGTCCAGCTCGACCTGCGAACCGAAACCGATATAAGGCGCGCTTACCGCCTGCTCACGGGCAAGTTTGGCCCCCGGCTGCGTCAGGTACTGATCCAGCCGATGATCACCGGTGGCACCGAGGTCACCATCGGCGTGGTGCAGGAGCCCTCGTTCGGCCCGCTCGTCATTTTCGGGCTCGGCGGCGTGGCCACCGACGTGCTGGCCGACCATGTGGCCCGGCTCGCCCCGCTCACCGACGCTGACGCCGACGAACTCATCCGCTCCATCCGCTCGGCACCGCTGCTGCTCGGCTACCGCGGCAGCCCGGCCGCCGACCTCACGGCGCTGCAGGAGATGCTGCTGCGGATATCCCGGCTGGCCGACGACCTCCCCGAGGTCACCGAACTCGACCTCAATCCGGTGATCGCCCGCGCCGACGGCGTATCCGCGGTGGACGCCAGGATCCGGCTCACCCCGGCCCACCCGCAAGACCCGTTCCTGCGCAGACTGCGCTGACGGCACAGACCAGACGGCACAGACCAGACGGCACAGACCAGATGGCACAGACCAAATGGCTTCGCTCGCCGGACCTTCGTCCCTGTTCCCGTGGCGGCTGAACCAGGTAACCCTGCAGACATGAATACCGTCACCGGACTAAGACCGATCCCGGCGCCCGAATGCCTCCGGCTCCTGAGATCGGTGCCGGTTGGCCGGATCATTTTCACAAAAAGCGCGATGCCCGCGGCCGAGCCGGTGAAATTCGCCGTTATCCGCGGCCGCATCATCATCAGAGTCAATGCCGGCAGCCTGCTCTCCGCGGCTCTCTCACATACTGTCGTGGCTTTTCAGGCCGACCACCTCGACTACGCGAATAATCGCGGCTGGACGGTCACGGCCGTTGGTAACGCACGCGAAGTAACTGACCTGAGCGAAATCACCAACGTGCGGGGAACTGGGCTTGAGACGTGGGCAGCAGCAGAAGATGACCAATTCTTTGGCATCACGCCGGAGATCATGAGCGGGCAGACGCTGCTGGTTTCTAGCTAGTCCCGGCTCTCGCTGGTCTCAGCCGCCCCGTCGCACGGGACCCGCCATATGAGCTCCGTCCCCTTGCCCTCTCCCGCCTCCAGGCGAAGTTCGCCGCCGAGTTTCTCGGCGCGGAGCTTGAGGTTCCGCAGCCCGCTGCGGCGGCCCTGGGCGGGGATGCCGATCCCGTCGTCGCTGACCCGCACGACGAGGAACCCCCCGGCGTCGACGTCCACGCCCACGTCGATCCGGCTGGCGTGCGCGTGCCGGGCGGCGTTCGACAGCGCCTCCCGCAGCGCGGACAGCATGTCCTCGGCCACCGCGGCGGTGACCTGGTCATTCAGCCGGGCGCCCAGCCGCAGGGACGGCGCGAACCCCGCCATCGGCGTCATCTCCTCGACCACGCCGACGATCGCCTCCCGCAGGTTGGGCCGGGCCTCTTGCCCGCGGGACTGCAACGCAAAGATCGTCATCCGGATGTCCTTGATGGTCTCATCCATCGCGTCCACGGCCCGCCTGACCCGGGTGGCCGTCTCCGGCCTGGTGATCATGGGCACCGTGCCCTCCAGCGACATCCCGGTCGCATACAGCCGCTGGATCACCAGATCATGCAGGTCCCGGGCGATCCGGTCCCGGTCCTCAAACAGCGACAGCCGCTCGGCGTCACGGCGGCGATCGGCCAGTTCCAGCGCGATCCCCGCCTGCACCGCGAACGAGCCCACAACCGCGGCCGTGGCCTCCGCGAACGGCATCCCGCCGCGGCGCCGGCCGACCGTCAGCACCCCGCGCACATCACCGGCGATCCCCAGCGGGAACAACACCGCCGGCCCGATATGGCCCATCGGCCCGCGCACCGCCTCAGCCGTCCGGCGGTCCCCGGCGAAATCATCGACCGTCAGCGGCTCACCGGTGGCCAGCACCTGCCCCGACAGCGAATGCTCGGTGGACAGCACCAGGCCACGGGCCGCCTCGGCCCCCTCCCCGTCCGCGAACCCGATGAACAGCATCCGGCCGCCCTGCTCCGGCAGCGCCAGGGCCACCAGATCCGCCCCCGACAGTTCGCGGACCTGCCTGGTCACCGCCGCGAGCACCTCATCGGGGTCGGCCCCCGACAGCAGGGCCGTGGCGACCTCCGCGTTAGCCTGCATCCACTGCTGCTGCTGGCGCGCGGTCTCATACAGCCGGGCGTTCTCAATCGCCACACCGGCCGCGGTGCCCAGCGCGACCAGGACCGCCTCGTCGTCCTCGGTGAACTCACCGCCGCCCTGCTTGCCGGTCAGATAAAGATTGCCGAACACCTCCTCGCGGACCCGGACCGGCACGCCCAGGAAACTCCGCATCGGCGGATGCCCGTCGGGGAACCCCGACGAATCGGGATGCGCCGCGATATCCGCCAGCCGCAGCGGCCGCGGATCCCGGATCAGCAGCCCCAGCAGGCCACGGCCTTCCGGCCAGTGATCAATCCGGCCGATCGCCGCCTCATCCAGGCCCACCGGAATAAACTCCGCCAGCCGCTGACCCTCCCCGATCACCCCCAGCGCACCGTACCGGGCATCCACCAGCCCCACCGCCGCCTCGACGATCCGCTTCAGCGTGGTCTCCAGGTCCAGCCCGGAACCGACGGCCACCACCGCCTCCAGCAGGCTATGCATCCGATCGCGCGTCGCCAGCACCATCTGCAGCCGCGACTGCAGCTCGGCCAGCAGATCATCCAGCTGCAGATGCGGCAGCACCGCGGGACGGTTACCGCCCGGAGGCTCCATCAGGCGGCCCTTCTCTTATCAATCCAGCGTGGCACAGCACAGCGTAACCATCATCAGGACCCTGGACCAAGGTCCTGCCCGGACATTGCGGATGGCCCTCCCCGCCGCGACGCTCCTGGAGGACCCTTCAGCATATGACCCTGAAAGAAGCGCACGAGTCACGCGGGCATGAACGGCCGGTATCGCAGGATGCGCAGTCGTGGCCGTCGGCGCCTTACCCCGGTGACCTGAGCCGGAGGATCGCCCAGCGGCGAGCGGAACTCAAGCTCACCCGGGAGCAGGTAGCGGCCCGCGCCAACGTCACTGTGCGGTACCTGGAGTTCCTGGAAAAGTACCCGGGAATCCCCACTGGGGCGGTATTGCGCCAGCTGGCCGCGGCGCTGCAGACCAGCCCCGTGGCCCTGCTAGGCGCGGGGACGGAGGTACCTCCGGGACGTCGGCGCCAGATCCTCGCGCACGCGCTGGAACGCATCCCGGCCGCCGAATGCCATCAGCTCATCTCGGCGGGGGGCATTGGCCGGATCGGGTTCACCACCGCATCGGGCGTCGTGATCCTGCCGGTCAACTTCGCCGTGGCCGCCAACACGATCGTGGTGCGGACGGACATGGGCTCGATCATCGCCGCTCATGCCGACGGTGAGGTGTCCTTCGAGGTCGACCATATCGACGAGGCCCTCGAGAGGGCGTGGAGCGTTCTCATCCAGGGCCCGGCACACCGCGTGCTGCAGCGAACGGAGCTAGCTCATCTGCAGCGGTGCGCGGACGTGCTGCCGTGGCCACAGGGCGATCGCAATGCCTACATACGTATCACCGCGCGCCGGATCAGCGGGCGGCGCATCCGCCCGCTAGAGGGAAGCTCTTACTGATCAGCCTCGCGCGGCGGCCCTGATCGGGCAAGGACAGGTGAAGCACCATGATCGAGGAGACGGCCGGGCAACCAGTGCCGATCCCGGCCGACCAGGTTCGGTACCTGATCGCCACCGCCGGCCGCGCTCCGTCCGTGCACAACACTCAGCCATGGCGGTTCCGGGCCGGCCCGTACGCGATCGAGTTGTACGCCGACCCGCGCCGCAGGCTGCGGGTGGACCGGGATGGCCGGGAGATGCTGATCAGCTGCGGCGCTGCCCTGTACGGGCTGCGCCTCGCGGTCCGGTCCCTGGGTTACCTGCCCACGGTGGAATTGCTCCCCGACCCGGCCCGGCGGCGGCTGCTCGCCCGGGTGCAGCTGGGCGCAGCCGCGCCGATGACTACCGGGGAACGCCAACTGCTGGAGGCGGTGCCGCATCGGCACACGCACCGCGGCCCGTTCGCCACGGGCCCGCTTCCCGCCGGTCTTCTTCCCGGGATCCAGCACGATGCGCTGGCTGAGGGAGCCACACTAGCGCTCATCGACGGGAGCATCGCCTATCAGCAGCTGGCCGAGATCGCCGCCGCGGCCGGCCGCAGCCAGGATCTCGACCCGCGGGCGCGGGCCGAGATACGGCGGTGGACCCGGGCTGCGGCCGATACCGCGCGTGACGGCATCCCCGCGGGCGCCTTCGCCGCCACGGTCAGCCGGCAACGGGGACAGCTCCGGCAGCGTGATTTCGACCAGGGCCGCGGCCTGGGGCTGCTACCCGCCGGCGGCCCGCCACCTGCGGCCACAGCCGTGCTGCTTACGCCCGGTGATGGCCGGGCTGACTGGCTGCGGGCCGGCCAGGCGCTGCACCGACTACTGGCCCACGCGGCGAGCAGGTGGGTGTTCGCGAGCCTGTACACCCAGCCGCTGGAGGCCGCCCCGGTCCGCGCCCTGATCCGGGAATGCCTGGCCCTGCCGGGGACCCCGCAGATGCTGCTGCAGCTGGGCGTGGCCCATACGACCTCCGCCACCGCCCGCCGGTCTCCGGAAGACGTGCTTGAGCCGTGACATCGGGGCTGGACGGTTATCCGCTGCGCCGCCCGCCGACCCGGCACTCTCGACCGGCGATCCGGGCCCTTACCATGCGCCGGCCCCGGGTGTGCCCGGCGACCACCCCCGCGGCTCAGTCAAAGAACGGAACAACCGCGACGGGGCCGTGCGCGTGATTGAGCACGGCGTGCTGCACCGAGCCGATGCCGGGCCGTTCGGGGCCCGAACGCTGATGGCGCCCGAGGATGACGAGGTCCATGCCGACGGACAGTGCGGCCAGCACCTGGCCTGGGTGGCCGTGGATGACATCCTCGCTACGGTCAGCATCGGCCTGAAGACCGCGGGGCAGGCGAGCGTTTCCGTTAGGAAGGTGCGGGGACGGTGATCTGGTCGGTCAGCACCCGCAGAGCGGCGGCGGCCTCGGCCAACTGGCCCTCAAGCCGCCGCGTCTCCCCGCTGACCTGGTGCGCGTCCGCCTTAGCCTCACTGGCCACCCGGGCGACCCGGGCCAGCCGCGCCTCCATTTCGCTGAGCTTGATATCCAGCCGCTGAAGCCGGTGCTGGACAGCCAGCAGGTTCTCCTCCAGGACTGCCGTCTGGGGTATGCCGAGCCAGGGGTCGATCTGCCTAGCCATTGATCTCACCATCCAGATGTCGCGGAGGCCGGCGTCCCCGCCCCGCGGCGGGTGACCGGTGCGGGGCGGCGGGGAGCAGGCCACCGGGGGCGGAACGCCCTCACCGGTAAGCGCAGCATGGCCAGGTCGCGGAGGTCATAGGAAGAACGGCCGTAATCTTCCGGGCCCTACGTCCCCAGTCCAGGTCAAAATCCCCGGCCTCACCCCCGGGCCGGACGAGGGGGACGAAGGTCCCGCACGGAGGTGACTCAGATCCCTGGGTCGCCTATGGCATCAGGGCGCATGGTGACCGCATAACTGTTTCGCGCGGGGCCGTCCCGCCTTCCAGCCGGAGCCTCACATGAGAGAAGTAGCGTTCGCAGGCAATCCGCCTGCCGCGATCGACTTGAACCAGCCGGGTACGTACGTGCACTGGTCAATTTTCCAGGTGTCTGAGGCCAACCTCGTCCTGATCGCCGTCATGGTCGTGATTTTCGGCGCGGCGCTCCTGCTGCCGTTCCCGCGCGGCGGGAAGGACGGGGGCGACATCGCGCCCGAGCCGGCTGAGGGTCCGGGCACCGCGGGCACCGGCCTCGCCGACGGGCCGCGGCTGCGCCCCCGAACCGGGGCCGGACGACCGGATGTGGACGGCCCGGGTGCGCAACTGGGCGCTGCGGGTGCTACCGCCCGGCAAATTGCTGCCGGACCGCCAGCCCGCCTACGTGCGGTCCTGGATCTACGTGTTCGGCGTGGCCTCGCTGGCCGCGCTGGGTGTGGTGATCGTCAGCGGGTTCGCCATCGCCCTGGGCGGCCCGGACTGGTGGCACTACAACCCGGTCGGCCACTTCTTCAACAGCCTGCACCTGTGGAGCGTCGAGCTGTTCATGGCGTTCCTGGTCATCCATCTGTGGGGCAAGTTCTGGATGGCCGCCTGGCGGGGGCGGCGCGCGATGACCTGGATCACCGGCGTGGTGGCGTTCGTGGCCTCGGTGGTGGAGTGCTTCACCGGCTACCTGTCGCAGCAGAACTTCGACGCCCAGTGGATCGCCACGAACGGCAAGGACGCCTTCAACGCGGTCGGCGTCGGGTCGTTCTTCAACCTGATGAACTTCGGCCAGATGCTGATGTGGCACATCGTGCTCATCCCTGTTGTCCTGATCGCCATCATCGGCGCGCACGTGCTGCTGGTCCGGGTGCGCGGCGTGAGCCATCCGCTCCCGGTCAGCCGGCCGCGCGGGCTGGCCGCCCGCCGCGCCGCACGGATTGCGGACTCGGCCGCGTGGCGCGGGCCGACCCGGCGGTACGACATCCTGAAGGAGGGCACGATGGCCACGGTGGTGGTGCTGGCCCTGACCTTCGGCCTGGCTGGTGTGCTGTCTTCACCGAACGTCCCCCCGGTCACGGTCCGCAGCTGGGTCCAGGTCGCCCCGGACGACTTCCTGGCCACCGCCGCGACCGAACTGAACGGCACCAGCGCGACCGCGACCTACGGGCCGCCCTACAACAACAACGGCACGCCGCAGTCGCTCCTGTTCGCCCCGGCGAACATACTCGGGGTGCGGACGCCCATCGACGCCGCCCAGACCTTCGTGCTCAGCCCGCTGGCGAAGAACGCACCGACCGACCCGGCCCTGGCGGCCGCGCTCAGGATCTACAACGCGGCCTCCCCGGCCCAGCAGGTGAAATGGGCGACCGCCTACGGCAACGCGGTGACCAAGGTCAAGTTCGTGAACGGCAACCCGGTGGTGCCCAGGGCCAATGACGGCCCGGTGCCGCTGATGCTGGCCACCGAGCTCACGCTGGCGCGCAGCGGGGCCATCGACGCCGACCTGTCCGGCGCGCAGCCGTTCTACGGAACCAACTTCACCGAGCCGCTGCTGTTCCTGAATGACGGGGCCTACTACGCCAACCAGGCCACGGCCGAGCACCTGACCGGTGACCAGTGGGGCGTGATGAACGAGACCGGCAGCTACCCCGGCCAGCCGTGGCTGTGGCTGTTCCAGCTCTGGTACCACGTGCCCGGCTTCGACAACTCGGCCAACGTGGACCTCATCGCGATCTACCTGACCGGCCTGGCCACGATCCTGCTCCTGCTGGTGCCGTTCATCCCCGGCCTGCGGGACATCCCGCGGCTGATCCCGGTGCACCGGCTGGTCTGGCGATCGTGGAACACCACGTACGGCGGTACCGCAGACCCCGGGAAGCAGGCACCGCCGGAAGGGCCGGTGACGCCCGAACGGCACCCGGCCGGGTCCGCGGGCGACAAGTAGCCCGCACCGGAATGCCCGCCTGGCGGGCAGCCCGGATGGCCCGGGCGGGCAGGACAACGGCGTCCTGCCCGCCCGGGCCAGCGGCATTTATACCGGCAGTGCCGGCTGCGTGCCATTTACACCGGCAGTGCCGACTGTGTGCTGAGCGTGCGCGGAAGGCGCACCCGCACGGTCGCGCCGCCACCCGGGCGGTTCCCGGCCGTGGCCGATCCGCCGTGCGCGACGGCGATGGCCTGCACGATGGCGAGCCCGAGACCCGCGCCGCCGTCGCTGCGAGCCCGGCCGCCGTCGGGACGGCGGAACCGCTCGAACGCGTGCGGCAGGAAGTCGGCGGGGAAACCGGGCCCGGCGTCGGTGACCTCGATCTCCAGGGCGGAGCCTGCGGCCCGGGCTGTGATCACGACGATGGAGCCAGCCGGCGCGAACCGCGAGGCGTTGTCGAGGAGGTTGTCGACGGCCTGGCGGATCCGGTCCGGGTCAACCTCGGCGCGCAGGCCGGCCGGGACCTCGACACGGCAGGTGAGGCCGGCGGCCCGGAGGCGCGAACCGGCTCGTTCTGCGCTGCGGGTGAGCAGCGAACCGATATCCGACGATTCACGCCGCACGGTCAGCCGGTCCTCATCGCTTCGCGCGAGCAGCAGCAGGTCGTCGGTGATACGGGCGAGCCGGGCGGCCTCTTCGGCCGCGTTGTGCACGGCGGCGGCCAGTTCCGCCCGGGTACGGCCCGGCCGCCCGGCCAGCTCCAGTTCACCGCGCAGCACCGCGAACGGCGTACGCAGCTCGTGGCTGGCGTCGGCGACGAACGCACGCTGCCGGGCCAGCGCTCGCTGCAGCCGGGTGAGCAGGTCGTTCATCGTCCCGGCCAGGGCAGCGATCTCGTCCCGGGTCCGCGGGATCTCCACGCCCGCCCCTTCGTCCTGTTCGGAGAGTGCGGCCACCTGCCGGCGCAGGCGCTCGACCGGCGAAAGGGCCGAACGGGCCAGCCAGGAGGCACCGAGCCCCGCCACGGCGACGGCGACCGCTCCGCCGATGGCCAGCTCGCGGGCCGCCTGGCTCTGGGTGGCATCGAACGCTTCCAGCGAGATGCCGGCCACGGCGAGCCACCCGGGATGGCCGGCCAGCGGCGCGGCGGTAATACGCTCGTTCTCGTCGTCGAGCATCCGGGTCACCGCGATCCGGGCGTGCCGCGCCTGGTCCAGCTGCGCGGTGCTGAGCAGCGGCGTGGCCGGGGCGTCCGCGCTCGCGCCGCGGACGTGGTTCCCGCTGTCGATGACCTGGACGATGTACTCGCCCAGCGCCGGACTGCCCGCGGATGCGGAAGTGCCGTGGTGGCCAGCGGGAAGATAATGTGCGGCCTGAGCTAGCTGTACCGCGAGCTGGGAGTCGATCGTGCTCAGCTGCGCCGAGGACAGGGCGCTGAGGAACAGCCAGCTCCCGAGGGCGAACACGATTGCCGTAGCCGCCGCGAAGGCGAGCGCAAGGCGCAACCGGATGGGCACGTCAGTGCCCTGGCCCGCCCTGGCGGAGCCGGTAACCCATGCCCCGGACGGTCTCGATGTCGTGCCGGCCGAACGGGGCGTCGATCTTGCGCCGCAGGTAGTTCACGTACTGGTCGACGACGTTCGATCCGCCGTCGTAGGCGAAGTCCCAGACGTCCGCGATGATCTGCGAGCGGCTGAGCACGTGGCCCGGGTGCCGCAGGAACAGTTCCAGCAGCGCGAACTCCTTCGGGGATAGGTGCAGCTCGGAATGGCCGCGCCAGGCCCGTTTGGCCGCCGGGTCCAGCTTCAGGTCTCCCTCGCCGAGGACGACGGGCCGCGACCGGTCGTCGCGACGCGACAGCGCACGCAGCCGGGCGGCCAGTTCCAGCAGGCTAAACGGTTTGACCAGGTAATCATCGGCGCCCGCGTCGAGCCCGCGGACACGGTCCCCCACGCTGTCGCGGGCCGTCAGCATCAGCACCGGCATCCATTTCCCGTCAGCCCTGAGCCGCCGGCACAGCTCGAATCCGTCGCAGCCGGGCAGCATGACGTCAAGGACGATCGCACCATACGGGTTCTCGGTCGCCAGCCACAGGCCTTCCGGCCCGTCCTGGGCGATGTCGACGGCGTGGCCCTCTTCCTCCAGCCCGCGCTTCAGCAGACGGGCCATCCGGATTTCGTCCTCGACCACGAGCACCCGCATAACCGCAGGCTATGAAAGTCCCGATGAGAAAACCATGAGGGGTCCTCCGGCCCGGATCACGCCGGGCGCTGCACCCGGACCGGCGGTGCGCCGCGGATGACCGCCCGGAAGATGAGAACTCTTCACACGGTTCTCTCACGGCCACTTCACCAGCGTGGGCGCATCCTGGACCTGTCCATCTACCCGGTCAGGAGCACACCGATGACCGAACAGCCACAGGATCCGCAGGGCCTGCCGGAGCGGCGCGACGGCTTGCGGCGGGTCCGCCACGCATCGAACTGGACCGCCGCCGCGCTGATCGCGGCGACGGCCCTGACCACCGGCTACCTGGCCCGCGGCAGCGCGGCTACCGGCACGCCGCATGCGGCCGCGCAGGCCGGCGCCGCAAGCACGTCCGCATCAGGGCCGCACACGTCATGCATCACCGTCCCGGTTGCCACCTCGGGTGGCTCGGGCGTGACCCGGCAGGCGCCGGTCACGACGTGCCGGCCGGGCGCGGGCGGTTCCGGCCCGGCCGTGGTCTACGTGACCCGCCCCGCAAGCTCCGAGGACAACTGATGCGGACCCCGGCACCGCCCGAATCGATTACCGGCGTGCCCTTCCTGGGCACGAGCCGCTCGCATGTGGCCATCGACGGCGGATGGACTCCCGTCGGCATCGGGACGGACACCGCGGCCGTCGCCGAGCGCGATGGCCTCGGCACCGACGTGCGGGTAGCCGTCTGGCCCGCGCGCCGTCTGGCGGCGGCCCTGGGCGCGGTCGACGCGGAACTGGACCGGCTCGACCGCACGGCCAGCCGGTTCCGCGATGACTCGGAGATCTCGCGCATCCACCAGGCCGGTGGCGGAAGGCACCAGGTCAGCCCGGATCTGGCCGAGGCGGCCGGGCTGGCGCTCGCGGCCGCGCGCTGGACCGGCGGCCTGGTCGATCCCACGGTCGGCGCGGCGATCATCCGGCTGGGCTACGACCGTGACTTCGCGATCGTCGGCGCGGAACCGGCGGCCGGGGGGCCTGGCGACCCGCCCCAGGCCGGTTCGGTCCCCGGAGGAGAGCCGGCGCTGGTGCCAGGATCGGGGCCGGCGCCGGTCCCCGGATGGGAGCCGGCGCCGGTCCCCGGATGGGAGTCCGTCCGTCTGGACGGCTCCTGGCTCACCGTGCCGCCCGGGGTCCGCCTCGATCTCGGCGCGACCGCCAAAGCTCTCGGCTCGGATCGCGCCGCCGCCGCGGCGTGGCGTGCCGCCGGGGAGGGCGGCGTCCTGGTCGGTCTGGGCGGCGACATCGCCATCGCCGGTGAGCCGCCGGCCGGCGGCTGGCCCATCATGGTGGCCGATTCTTCGAGCCCTGTGGCCCGGGCCGGAGCCGGGGCCGGGCCCGGCCGGGCCGCATGCCAGCTCGTCCGGCTGGCTGCCGGGGCCCTGGCCACGTCTTCAGTGACGACCCGGCAATGGCGGCATCGCGGCCAGCCCGTGCACCACATCGTGGACCCGCGCACCGGCCGGCCCGCGAGCGGGCCATGGCGGACGGTAAGCGTCATTGCGTCCAGTTGCGCCCAGGCGAACGCCGCCGCCACCGCAGCCATCGTGGCCGGCGAAAGCGCCCGGGCATGGCTGTCGGCCCGGGGCCTGCCTGGCCCGGCTGGTCACCCACGACGGCGTAGCTCACCGGCTGAACGGCTGGCCCGCGGCCGAAGGCGGGCTACTGCCATGACCGGATCACCAGGCCTGTGGCTGGTCTCCCGCGGCAGCGGGCTCGTGCTGCTGGTCCTCTTCACCGCCGTGATCGTCATGGGCGTGGCGACACGGACGGGCGCTTCGCGAGCGCGCTGGCCGCGTTTCGCGGTCGCCGAACTGCACCGGACGCTGTCCCTGTTCGCGGTCGCCCTGCTGGGGCTGCACGTGCTGACCGCGATTCTCGACCCATACGTGCGGATCGGCTGGGCGGCCACCGCGGTCCCGTTCCTGTCGCCGTACCGGACGATGGCCATTGCCCTCGGCACGCTCGCGGTCGACGCCGGCGGCGCCGTCCTGCTGACGAGCGCGCTGCGCCGCCGGCTCGGTTACCGGACCTGGCGGGCCGTCCACTGGCTCGCGTACCTGGCCTGGCCGGCGGCCTTTATGCACTCGGTCAGTGCCGGCAACGATCTCCACGTCGCCTGGGTCGCTTCGATCGAAGGGGCATCGGCGGCCGCAGTCGCGGCAGCCGTACTGGTACGCCTGCGGGGCGCCCGTGGCCGACCCCGGGTCCATGGCCACCGGCCCCGCGTGGCCGCACCCGGCAGCGGAGACCGGTACGCCGATGTCACCCGCTGAGGCAGGCGCGGCCGGACCCGCCGGGCGAGACGTGGCCGGATCCGCTGGCCGTGATACGGCCCGGCTCCCCCGGCTGCTGGCCAGCCGCCCGCATACTGGCCTGGCGGAGCATCTGGCCCGCTACGGCCCCCTGCCGTCCTGCGCCGGCGCAGACCGGTGGGGTCTCATCGCCGAAGTGCAGCGGGCCGGCCTGACCGGACGGGGCGGCGCGGCGTTCCCCACGGCGGTGAAGCTGCGCAGCCTGGCCACGGCCGGGCGCAGGCCACTCGTCATCGCGAACGGCACCGAGGGTGAGCCGGCCAGCGGCAAGGACAAGGCGCTGCTCGCTTCGGCCCCGCATCTCGTACTGGACGGCGCCGTCTACGCGGCCCGGCTCATCGGCGCCCACGAGGCCGTGATCGCGGTGCATCCCGACGTGCTCCGCACCGTCACCAAGGCCGCGGACGAACGCCGGCCCGCGGCCTGTATCCGGCGGCCAGGCGGTGATCATGTCCGGGTGCGGGTGCTGGCGGCGGCCCCGGGTTTCGTCGCCGGAGAGGCCAGCGCCGTCGTGAACTGGGTGGAGCGCGGTGACGCACGGCCCACGGGCCGGCCGCCCCGCTCCGGCGGAGCCGCCCGGCCCGGGGAACCCGGGCCGGGCCGGCGGGGCAGGCCCCCGGTACTCGTCCAGAACGTCGAGACGCTGGCACACCTGGCGCTTATCGCCCGGTACGGCGCGGGATACTTCCGTTCAGCCGGGACTCCGGCAGAGCCCGGTTCCATGCTGATCACCGTGGCCGGGGCGGTCCGGCGGCCGGGAGTGTACGAGATCGCCCCCGGCACCCCGGTCAGCGAGCTGATCGACCAGGCTGGCGGTGCCCGGGTACCGCTGACCGCCTTCCTGGTCGGCGGGTACTTCGGTACGTGGGTGAGGGCCGCCGACGCAGCGGACCGGCCGTTCTCGGTGGCAGGCCTCGCCGGGCTCGGGGCCACGCCCGGTGCCGGGCTGATCGCCGCGCTGCCGGGCAACCTGTGCGGGCTGGCCGAGACCGCCCGGCTGGCCCGCTACCTGGCCAGTGAGTCGGCCCGGCAATGCGGCCCCTGCGTCTTCGGGCTGGATGCTATCGCGGGCCAGCTCACCCGGCTTGCCAGCGGACGTTCCGCTGAACTGGGCATTGTCCGGCACTGGTTCGGCCAGGTGCACGGACGCGGCGGCTGCCGGCATCCCGACGGCGCGATCCGCATGATCGGCAGTGCCCTGGACGTATTCGCGGCCGAGATCGCCGGGCACGCGCGGGGCACGTGCCGGGCCACCAGCATGGAACCCCTGCTGCCGGTGCCGGGGCGGGTGCGGTTATGGTCGCGCGCGCCCGGCTACGGGTGGACCCGATCGCCTGCGACGGCCGGGGCATCTGCGCCGAACTGCTCCCCGGACTGATCACGCTCGATGACTGGGGCTTCCCCATCATCCACGGGGACGTGCCGCCGCCGCTGCGGGATGAGGCCGCCGAGGCCGCCCGGCTGTGCCCCAGGCTGGCGCTGCGGCTGACGGCTGCGCGCGCCTCGGCGGCCCCTGAGCACGCCGTGGCCGGGCGGCCTTTGAGAGCCCAGGTCCGGGCCAGGCGATGGTCCCGGTCAGGAGGGGCCGTTGGCACCTAGGCGGCGGCTTCGGCGCGGGATGCGATGAAGGTAAATCACCGAGCGATGCTCAGGGAGGCGCCATTATGCGAGCGCTTATCGTTTACGAATCGATGTACGGGAACACCCACCTCGTCGCCAACCGTATTGCGGAAGGCCTGCGGGATAAGGCGTGCGATGTGAGCGTCGTGCCGGTGAGCCGGGCCACGGCCGAGATGACTGCTGGCATTGATCTCATCGTCGTGGGCGGCCCGACCCATATGCACGGCATGACGAGCAGTTCGTCACGCCGGATGGCGGCCGACGCCGCCGCCAAGCCGGGCAGCGGGATCACCCTTGAGCCCGACGCCTCGGGCCCGGGCCTGCGCGAATGGCTGCACGACATGGGACCGGCGCAGGCGACTCCCGCCGCCGCGTTCGACACCCGGCTGGAGGGCGCCGCGATGGTCACCGGGCGCGCGAGCATCGGCATCGCCCGGCGGCTCCGCCGGCACGGCTACCACCTGGTCGTCCCCGCGGAGAGCTTCCTGGTCACCAAGCACAACACGCTGCCGGACGGCGAAGACGAGCGGGCCCGGTCGTGGGGCGCCGCCCTGGTTTTCGCTGCGGGGCCGCTCCATCACGTGCCGACGACCTGAACCCGCCCGCCCAGCATTGGCCGCAGGCCCCCGGAAGGGGGCCTGCGGTGTGTCTGGGCTACTGCTCGGCGGTCGGCCCGCAACGCGGGCGCCCGCCGGGGTACCCGCGGCGGGCGCGACGGGCGTCGGTGCCCTACGCCTCAGCGGATGGGCCTCAGCGGATGGGCCTCAGCGGATGGACGGGACGATAGCGATGGGACCGTGGGCGTGGCTGAGGAGCGGGTGCTGGATCGAGCCGAGGCGGGCCCGGTGCGGGTCACCGTGCCGGCCGATCACGAGCAGGTCGGCGCGGGCAGTGTAGCCGGCCAGCACGCGACCGGGATGCCCACGGACGATGGCCTGGGTTACGGGCACCTCTGGGTACTTGTCCCGCCATCTGTCGATAACCTCGGCCAGTTCGACCTTGGCGGCTGCTTCATCGGCCGCGGCGAAGATGCCGGGATCGCTGGCGGCATCGGCGCCTTCGGTAGCCATGACCACCGCCTCCGTCAGGCTGGCGTCCTCTCTGTCCCGGGGAGCAGCCCAGGCGGGCCGTTCCAGGGCGTGAACGGCGGTCAGCCGGGCGCCCCGCATCGACGCCTCCTCGAAGGCGAACCCGAGGCTGTCGGCGGCTTCGGCCGGGTCCCCGACGCCGACGACGATCTCCCGGAGCACGGCCATGTCGTCCTCATGGGCGACCACAACCGGGCACGGCGCGTGCATGGCCACGTACCGGCTCACCGAGCCCAGCACCATCGCTCTGAAACCGTCTGCGCCGCGGGCTCCGACGACGAGCATCGACGCCGCGGCGCCGCACGAGGTCAGCGCCTGCGCGGGTGCCCCGGCGACGAGTTCGGTGTCCACGGGCAGCCCCGGCGCCATTTCGCTGACGAAGGTCACGGCCGCGGCGAGGACCTGTGCCGAAATCTTGTGCAAGGTGTCGGCGACGGTCGCGGGCGCGGCGTTGTACGGGCGCATCCGGGGCGGCATCGCGGACACCGAGACGATGCGCAGCGGGACCTTGCGCCGGACAGCCTCACGCGCGGCCCATTCGACGGCGCTCAGCGCCTGCTCCGAGCCGTCCACGCCGACCACGATCGGTGTACTGGCCATGATCTTTCCTCCTTCACTGAGGTCTAGCTATCGCCGCCGTTACGGCGGTCTGCCGGCGGCCGGGGTTCGGCCTGCCAGCTCAGAGCCGGTCACCGACGTAGGCGGCCAGGTCCACGAGACGGGACGTGTAACCCCATTCGTTGTCGTACCAGCCGAAGACCTTGACCAGCGTGCCCGCGGCCTGGGTCAGCTCGGAATCGAAGATGCACGACGACGGGTCGCCGATGACGTCACGCGAGACGATCGGGTCCGTGCTGTAGCGCAGCAGCCCGTTCAGCGAGCCCGCCGCCGCGGCGTCGCTGAACGCCTGGTTGACGTCATCCCTGGTGACCTCGACGCTGAGTACCGCGGCGAGGTCGGTCAGGGAGCCGTCTTCCACCGGGACGCGCACCGAAATGCCGTCCAGCCGCCCGGCCAGCGCGGGGATGACTTCCCCGGTCGCGCGGGCGGCACCCGTCGTCGTCGGCACGATGCTGGCCGCCGCCGACCGGGCCCGGCGCAGGTCCTTGTGCGGGCCATCGAGCAGCATCTGGTCGCCGGTGTAGGCGTGAATGGTGGTCATGAACCCGCGGGTGAGGCCGAACGCGTCGTTCAGGACCTTCGCCATCGGCGCGACGCAGTTCGTCGTGCAGGACGCGTTCGAGATCACGTCGTGCCGCTGGGCGTCGTAGTCGCCCTCGTTGACTCCGAGGACGATCGTGATGTCGGCGCCCTTGCCGGGCGCGGAGATCAGGACCTTCCTGGCGCCGCCCTTGAGGTGCAGCGCGGCCTGGTCGCGGGCCCGGAACTTGCCGCTGGCCTCGATCACGATGTCGGCGCCGAGTCCGCCCCAGTCGATATCGGCCGGGTCGCGGCTGCTCAGCACCGGAATGGGACGCCCGTCCACCACGATGGAGTCCGCGGTGTAACTGACGCTGTGGCCGAACCGGCCGTAGGTGGAGTCGAAGTCCAGCAGGTGCGCCAGCGTCCGGGCATCGGTGATGTCGTTGATGGCAACGACTTCGAGGTCGGACCGCTGGGTGGCGCGGCGCAGGAACGAGCGCCCTATGCGGCCGAAACCGTTAATGCCTACCTTGGTGACCATCTGAATGCTCCTTCATTTTTGATTGCTTCGCGTCATTAGTGACGGTTGAGTACGACCTTGAGCGCGCCGGTCTCGGCCGCGCGGCTGAATACGTCGTAGGCCTCAGCGAACTCACCAAGGCCGAAACGATGGGTGATGAACCGGCCAGCCTCGATCTGATGGCCAGCCAGCAGGCGGAGCAGCGTGGGCGTCGAATTCGTATCGACGAGCCCCGTCGTGATCGTGATGTCCCTGACCCACTGCTCCTCCAGGTGCAGGGTGGCGGGCCCGCCGTGAACGCCCACGTTGGCGATGTGACCGCCCGGCCGGGCGAGCGCGACGGCGAGCTCGAATGTCTCGGGCACGCCGACCGCCTCGATGGCCGTATCGGCCCCGAGACCACCGGTCAGGGAGGCGATCACCGCGCGCGGGTCCTCGCGGCTGTTGTTGACCGTGATGTCGGCGCCGAACTGCTTGGCCGCCTCGAGCCGGGCATCGGCCAGATCGATGGCAACGACATGGCTCGGGCTGAACAGCCGGGCGCCCATGATGGCCGAAAGGCCGACCGGGCCGGAACCGACCACGGCGACGACGTTGCCGGGCCGCACTGCGCCGTTGAGGACGCCGACCTCATAGCCGGTCGGCAGGATGTCGGACAGCATGAGCAGGTCCTCATCGGTCACGCCGCCGGGCACGGGGTAGGTGGAGTTCTCCGCGAAGGGCACCCGGACGTACTCGGCCTGGGTGCCGTCGATGGTGTGACCAAGAATCCAGCCGCCCCCGCCGAGGCACTGCCCGTACCGGCCTTCCCGGCAGAACCGGCACCGCCCGCACGCCGTGATACACGAAACGAGCACGCGATCACCGGGGTGCAGGGTCGCCACGGCCCGGCCGGTCTCGACGACCGTGCCCACCGCTTCATGGCCGAGGATCCGGCCGCCTGTCACCTCGGGCACGTCGCCTTTGAGGATGTGCAGGTCCGTGCCGCAGATGGTGACCGTATCGACGCGGACAATCGCGTCCAGGTCGTCGGTGATCTCC
Organism: uncultured Actinomycetes bacterium; assembly: GCA_963742865.1. GTDB lineage: Bacteria > Actinomycetota > Actinomycetes > Streptosporangiales > Streptosporangiaceae > Bog-532. The sequence goes on along the minus strand of CAVUNW010000011.1, from coordinate 119,217 downwards.
GGATCCGCTGTTTCTTCCCAGGACTTACGGCCCGGTCCGTGATAGACCAGCGCCCTCATGATTTCCTCCGCTCACCGTGAGCTTCACGTCCAGCGTCTGGCTACGTCATCGAATGACGTAGAGACGTAGGTCCCGGGCTACCGGGCTCAAGGTCGCGGGCCCATCACGGCCACGAGCGGGCGGGCACGTAGCGGTCGAGCAAGCGGGCCCTGCTGGCCTGCAGCCGGTCCGCGGCGACGGCGAGGAACCGCCGGGTGAGCTCGTAGCCCAGCTGCGGATCGGTATCGCAGAGCGCCCGTACCGCCGGGCCGTCGAAGTGGAACGCCTCGGTGGGCTGGACGGTCACGGCGCCAAGGGTCGAGACGTACGGTGGGACCAGCCACGACCAGCCGAGCGCGTCACCCATGCCCAGCGTCCCGACGATGAGCTGGCCCGCTCCGGGAATGTGCAGGTCCAGGGCCACCGAGCCGGAACGGATGAGCCAGAATCCGCGGGCGCAGCCGCCATCGTCGAAAAGCCGGCGCCCGGCTGGTATCTCGGCCAGCGCCGCCGCTGGCAAAAGCGCCGCGATCTGCTCGCGCGACAGGCCGTGCAGGAGGCGGTGAGCGGCGAGCGCCGCCACCGTCACCCGGGAGGCGCACGGTCCAGGGTTCATGATGGCCTCCCCTTTCCAGGGCCCCACGGCCCTTGCTCACTCACGGTGCCCCGGAGCTGGGCGGCGGCCTACGGGCCATGGGCACGCTGGTCCGGGCCCTTCGTCCCTGCCACCGCGCCGCGGGCAAGGAGTCCGATCGGAGTGCGCAACACCAACCGCCGCGCTGCTGATCTACGCACCCCCGCTGCAATCCTTCTTCGGCACTCAGTCACTCACCACAGCCCAGTTGTTCACCGTCGCCCCTTACCCCATCATCGTCTGGGGAGCCGACGAACTGCGCCGGTTCCTGCTCCGCCGCTTGCGCCGCCCTGCTGGACGGCCGTTACCGCTAGGGCTGTGCGGCGGCAGGTTCGGCGGAAACCGGGCCCGCTAGCTTGTTGATCACGTCGACTACCGCGAACACGTCGTGTGCCAGTTCGACAGCGGCCCGGCGAGTGGCCTCGGCGTCCACGTGCCCGGACAGCGTCACTATCCCATCCCGCACAGAGACCCTCACGGAGCCGCTCGGGAGAAGCAGAACGTTGTGCAGCACCGCGCGGACTTCGCTCGCGATCTCCTTGTCGGTGCGGAGGAAGACGCTCAGCAGATTCCGGCGGCTGACCACCCCGAGCAGGCGCCCGTCGGCGTCCACGACGGGAAGCATCCGGAGGTGATGCTGGTCCATCTGCCTGGCCACAGCCGCGAGCGAGGCCTCCGGGCCGATGCTGATAGCCGGTGAGGTCATCAACTGCGCCGCCGTGTCACCCGGCTGTCCGGCTCTGCCCGGCATAGGCGCCGACTGATGCCTGCGGGCGCGCAGCAGATCAGCCTCAGAGACCACGCCGGCGATCTGCCCGTCATCGGCTAGCACCGGCATCGCGCTGACCCGGTGGTCACTCATCAGCCGGGCGATGTCCGTAACAGAGGTCCGTTTCCCGGCGGTCACCGGATCGGTCCGCATCACATCCCGTACCCGCCACCGGCCGGCTGGGCGGCCATGTTCGCCGCGCTCGAGGACCGGATACTGGCCTGGGCGATGAGTCATCTCCTCCCGCACCGAGGAAACCGCTCGATCCACATCAGAGAACGTGGCCTCACCCTCCAGGGTCTGGTAGTACGTCGCGCCCAAGTGCTTCAGCATGGCATCTAGATAGCTATCCCGGCGGGACATGGCGCTCTCCGTCCGTCCTAGGTTCCAGGCATACCGGCCCTGGACACCATGGTTGCGGCCCCCCTTTGTCCCCGACAGGGGCCAGTGGTGGCCCGATGCCGGGACGTTGGTCCTCCCGGCCGCCGGCTTCACCGATGGCGCCGAGCTGACGCCGACCCAGAAAGTCCGCCGAGCCTACGTGCTGGCCAAATACGCCGGTGATGTCGAAGCCCTGTACGCATGACCGGGCCTTCGTCCCCGCGGCCGTCCGTGGACGCCGAAGCCGAGCGGAGCCTGCGCTCGCAGGCGCAGGCTCCGCACAACGGTGCCCGGCGGTTAACCTCAGCTCTCCGAGCGGATTCGCCGGCCGGTGATCCGGGTAGGCACGATGCGGATGTAGTGCCCCTTCGAGCCGCCGGCCCAGGGCTCGACCCCGGACGCGCGGACCAACCCTCGTTCGGTCTCGGAATCGACGTGGTGGGCCGGCCCTTGAAGGAGAACGCTCCATCCGGTCCGTTCGGAATCATTGATTTCGTCGATCTCGAAGGCGACCTTGTATTCGGCGTGCGCGATCCCGGAACGCAGATCCTCATCCATCGGGCTGTCCGGCGTGGTGCGGAAGACGATCGTGTCCTCGTACATCTGGTAGTTGACCGGGAGCACGGTCAGGCCGAACCGGCCCGAGTACGCGATCCGGCCGACGCCGCCGGGCGAGATGAGTATGCGGCACTCGCCCTCACTGAGCTCGTCTACGCTGGCGGCGATTTGATCAGGCATGACGTGTCTCCTTCATCGGTTTGCGTCCGGGGTTCGGGCCCGGCTACGGGCGCAGCACCAGGCGGGCCGGGGCCCGGCCCTGCAGGACCTCGTTGATGGCCTCGTTGACGTCGCTCAGGTGCCGGTCCTGGTAGATCACGCGTGTCCGCCGCGCCGCGTGCAGCGCGAATACCTCGGACAGGTCAGCTCGGGTGCCGACGATCGAGCCGATGATCGACGTGCCGTTCAGCACGGTGTCGAACACCGGGACGGTAAGCGTGCCTTCCGCGGGCAGCGCGACCAGGACCAGCCGGCCACCGCGTCGCAGGCCCGCGTATGCGGTCTCGAAGGACTTGGAGTCGACGGCCAGGCCGACGGCCACGTCGGCCCCGCCGTGCACCTTCAGGACCGCGGCCGGGTCCTCGTGGCGGGCGTCGATCACCAGGTCGGCGCCCAGCTCCTTGGCCAGGTCCAGCTTTTCGTCGGTGACGTCGATCGCGGCCACGGTCGCGCCCAGAATCTTGGCGTACTGCAGCGCCAGGTGCCCCAGGCCGCCGACCCCGGAAATCGCGACGAGCTCCGTCGGGCGCACGTGAGCGACCTTGAGGGCCTTGTAGGTGGTGACCCCGGCGCAGGTCAGCGGGGCCGCCTCGAAGGGGTTGATGCCGGCCGGGACACGCGCAGCGAAGGCCTCCTCGGCCAGGAAGTACTCGGCGTAGCAGCCGTCGACGGAGTAACCGGTGTTGCGCTGCTTCTCGCACAGCGTCTCCCAGCCGGTCAGGCACGCCCGGCAGGCGCCGCACGCGTAGCCCAGCCAGGGCACCGCGACCCGGTTGCCGATGTGCAGGCGGGTGACCCCGTCGCCAACGGCCTGGACAAGGCCCACGCCCTCATGCCCCGGGATGAACGGCGGGACGGGCTTGACCGGCCAGTCGCCGTGCGCGGCGTGGATATCCGTGTGGCAGAGCCCGGACGCTTCCATCTGCACGGTGATCTGCCCCCGACCAGGCTCGGGGATGGGCCGATCCTCAATGACGAGCGGCCGCCCGAACTGCGTGACCACAGCAGCCTTCATGTCTCCTCCTCGCGAATCGCGTTCCGCCCCTCAGCCTGCGGTCATGGCGCCGCGGACCAGCAGGGCTGCACGTCATCACGCCAACGGACCAAAGGCCCATAGAGCCGTCGCCCACCAGAGCGCTGACAAAGGTCCCGGGAGGCAAGGACGATTCGCCTCTTCAGGGACATAGCGGGCGTGCGGCACGCTGATACAGCTCGCGGTCAGGACCCTGCCGCGGCCCCGCCGCTCTCGCCGCTGGAGGTGACCACAATGAGCGACGCCGAGGCCCGCGCCGCGGGCTCCCGGTGCGCACGGGGCGCCCGCTGGCTTGGACTGGACCGCAACCCGCTGCGCCGTCCCGCTGACCGGATCGAGACGGCCCTGCGGGTGGCCGTGCTGCTCCTGATCATCGTCGGAGTCCCGATTGCCACCGTCATCGTCGGCCGTGCCGCCGACCATACATTCCTTCGCGATGCGCAGGCTCAGCAGGCATCCCGGCACCGAGTTAGCGCCGTCCTCACGCAGCCTGCACCGGCGAGCAGCATCGGTCCTTACGTGACCGTCCAGTACACCTGGGCAACGGCACGCTGGACGGCACCGGACGGATCCGCTCGCTCCGGCCAGGTCTTCGTCCCCGCGGGAACGAAGAAGGGCAGCACCGTGCCCGTCTGGATCAATGCCTCCGGCGCGATCACCGACCCGCCGGCCAGGCACAGGGACGTCATGGCCGAGGTCAGCGCCATCGTCATAGTCACCAGCGTGGTGCTGGTCGTGTTGCTGCTGAGCGGCCAGGAGCTGGCCCGCCGCGCCCTGGACCGCAGACGGCTGAGCGCCTGGGATGCCGAGTGGCGCGCCACCGGACCGCTGTGGACCGGCCATCGCACCTGACCAGCCGACGTGACCGCCGCGCTGCTCAGGAGCTAGGCCGAACGTCTGCTCAGGGCGGGACTGCCGCCTCTGCTCGTGGGCGCCAGGGCAGCCGAGGCTTGTGGCTGAAGGCAACCTGGAGGTCGCCATGGGCAGCACTGAGCATGGAATCCTGGTCGGGTACGACGGTTCATCCAGTGCCCAGATAGCTCTCCGGTGGGCCGCCCGGGAGGCCAGAGATCGCGGCGTCGTCCTGACGGCATGCCACGCCTGGATGCCAGGCTCAGCGGGGCCGTCATCCGGAATGGGACAGGAGGATCTGGCGCGGCAGAGCGCTGGATGGATCCTCGCTGGCGCCTCAGATATTGCCGGAGCCAAGGCCGTACGGCAATTGCTCGCTGAGGGGCCGGCCGCTGCCGTGCTCTGTGAGTGCGGCGCCGGAGCGGACATGCTCGTGGTCGGCTCCCGGGGCTTCGGTGGTCTCTCCGGTCAGTTGCTCGGATCAGTGAGCTTGCAGGTAGCTGCGCACGCATCCGGGCCCGTGGTCGTCGTCCGCGGACGCTGGCGTCCAGCGGGGGGATATGTGCCCGGCCACGTCGTGGTCGGCGTTGACGGCTCCGCCGCAGCGGAAGAGACACTGAACTTCGCCGGCGATGAGGCGGCGCTCCGCCGGGTCCCGCTGACCGCCGTGTGCGCCCTCGCGGATGCTCCCGGGGACCTGGGATCGGCCCGCAGTATCGAGGAAGATTTCGAGCGATCGGTGATCACCTGGGAGAAGGACCACCCAGATGTAGCGGTCCACCGGCACGTCACCGTGGCCTCGGCGCGCAGCGCCCTGCTCACCGCGGCCCACGATGCGCAACTGCTAGTCGTGGGGCGCCGTGGCCGTGGTGGCCTCCCCGGCATGAAATTGGGATCGGTATCCCAGGCGTTGCTGTCGCACGCTCCCTGCCCGATCGCCATTGTCCACTCGCAGTCATGAGCGAGATAGCACCAGCGGTGGGCGATCGCACCGGCCAGATTCCCAGGGCCCGATGCTAAAGGACGGTGGCTTCGCCCGCGTGGACCTGTACTGGCTGCCGCTGGGCGCAGGCGACGCCTCACATTGTGTGCGGTGGAACGGGCGCCTCTTCGAGGCAGTCATGGCCCGGCGCCAGCATCGTCAGGTGTGCGACCTGTACCACTCGGCGCTGGAAGTCTGGCTCGACGGGGATCGTTTCGTGATCGAAATGGCTCCCGTGTGGGACAGCCAACGGCCAGATCGCGGCGTGGTGAGCGAGGGGCCGGTTGGCTTGCCGTGGCTGGGCCGGTCGCGCTTCTTCCGCTATGAAGTCCGGCGCTGGCGCAACGGCGCCATCCCTGACATCGGCGAGGCCGCCGGCGGTCCCCGCCACCTCGATACCGATGTCACCCGGGCGCGGTGCCTGCTGGACCTGGTGCCCTTCTTCCCCGCCGCCACCTGGGGCCGCGATGAGCTTCAGGCAGGCCAAATGTGGAACTCCAACTCCCTGACCGCCTGGCTGCTCGCCCGCAGCGGACACCACCCCGAAAGCATCACCATGCCGGCCCACGGACGCGCACCTGGATGGTCGGCCGGTCTAACCGTCGCCGGACGTGCGGCCGGGCCTGCATTTGCCTGGCTCTCGGTCTGCCAGCCCTAGCTTGCCCGGCCAGTTAGACGCCGGGCCTGCCGTTTCGCTTTGCGCTCAAGGCGCCGGGCCTCCCGCTTCGCCTTGCGCTCGAGCCGCAGGGCCTGCTGCTCAGTTTTGCGCTCAAGGATCTCGATCTGCCGCCTATTCCAGGCCGACAGACGCTCAAAGGTGCTGGCCCGCTGTTCCTGGCCCATGTTTCGGACCGCCGCCACCACGACGGCGCCGATGGCCACCCACTGGTAGAAGCGGCGACTGCGCAGCATATGAATCACCACGCCCAGCCCGATCAGCCGCAGCGCGAACTTATTGTCAGGACTTGAGGTCTGTGGAGGCCGGGTCGGCCCACTGCTGCCTGCCCGAGCCACGGCTTGCGCCGATCCGTGGGCATCCCGCCCCGGTGTTGTCATTCGCCTTCCCCCTTTCTTCGTCACCCGGGCACTATCAGTGGTCGGGATCTTGAAAGCTGGGCTCGCGTGCGCCTGCGGCGAGCTTAGGCAACGCCGGTCTCCACTGCCGTTTCGAGATGATCGATGGCCCACATTCCGGTGTGATCGAGGTCGATCGCGGCGAGGATCGCGGCGCGGCCGAGGGCGTTGGCGTAGGTGGGAAACGAGAACGGGACCAGGGCGAGTTCCTCGACGGGCATCTTCGCGGCCATCGCTGTCGCAGCCAGCTGTACGAGCTCGACCGCGCGCTCCCCCACGACGTGGCAGCCCGGCAATCGTATGGAGTTCGCGGTCGACGACCAGCTTGCAGAATCCGGTCGGGCGGCCATCGATGATCGGTCGCGGGAGCGAGTCGAACCGGACCGTCGCCACGGCCACCTCGCGGGTCTCCCGGGCGGCGGCCTCGGTCAGCCCGGCCGAGGCGTACTCGGGGTCGGTGAAGCTGCCGATCGGGCTGACCTGGGCAGACAGGACCGTGGTCGGCCCGAGGACGGCGTTGGTCGCGGCCACCAGCCCCTGGCGGGCCGCCTCGTGCACGATCAGCGCGTGGCCGGTGATGTCGCCGGCCGCGAAGACGTGCGGCACGGTCGTGCGCAGGTGCGCGTCGACCTGGACGTATCCGCGCCGGCCGGTCTGCACGCCGGCCCGGCCGAGGTCCAGCCCGGCGGTGGCCGCGGCCCATCCGGCCGCGACCACGGCCAGCGTGGCGTCGATGCTGTGCGGCCCGTCGCTGGCCGAATGGGTGAGCCGGACGCCGGCCGCGCAGCGCTCGAAGCGGTCGATGGTCCCGGCGTCCTCGGTGACCTGGACGCCGGACGCGGCCAGGGCGGCGCGGACGGCCGCGGAGACCTCCACATCCTCACTCATCAAGATGCGGGGAGCGATCTCGATGAGGTGGACGCGTGAGCCGAACGCGCTGAAGATCGACGCCACCTGCACGCCGGTCGCGCCCGCGCCGATCACGAGCAGCGACGGCGGCACCGAGGAAAGGTGCCACGCGTCGCTGTGCGTCGCGGTCAGATCGAAGCCGGGAACGGGCAGCGGCCGGGAGGCTCCCCCGGTGCAGAGGATGACCGTGCCTGCTTCGAGCCGCGGCGCATTGTCGCTTTCGACCGTGTGGGCGCCGGCGAACCGGGCCGGCCCGGCCTGCTCGTAGATGCTCACCCCGGCCCGCTCCAGATCGCCGCGCAGCAGCGTGTGCCGGCGTGCGTCCGCGGTCACCTCGCGGACCCGCGCCAGCAGCCGGGGATAGTCGAGCGAGGGCTCACCGCCCGCGATCCCGTACAGCGGGAGCTGCCTGGCCTCACGGATCAGCCGCGCCGCCTGGGCCAGCGTGCGCACCGGCACGGGCCCATCATTCGCGGCCATTCCCCCGAACTGATCACGGGTGATCAGCGCTGTGCTGGCGCCCAGACGGGCCGCGCGGAGCGCCGCGACGACCCCCGCGGGCCCGGCGCCGACGACCACGACGTCGAACAGCCGACGCGGCGATGAGGCCATGACCCGATCATCGGATCCCGGCCACGGCCCGTCATCACCCCCGCCGGGTGAGGCGGACGCGACCCCCGGGTACGACGATGCGGACGTGCGCGCGATGACGGTCGTGCCGGGCCCGGACCGCTCACGGAGGCTGCTTCTGCTGGTCGAGCAAGCGCTGCTTGGCGGCCGCATAGGCAGCGTCGGAAAGCACGCCCTGGTCGTGCAGCTGTGCGAGCTTGCGCAATTGCGATATCCACGATGTCTGGTCATCCGCAGCCACGTGCGAGGGCTGGGCAGGGGCGGGTGACCGAACGGGATTTACTGGCTGCGCGGCGACCGGGGCGCCGGGGCTGGCTGGAGTCAAGGGCTGCTGGCCTGCGGGGTTTACCCCGAGCTGACGCCAGAACCGCTCGACCTGCGCTGTATACCCGGCTTGGGTGAGCCGCCCGGCGCGGAACGAAGCGGTCGCGTTGGACACCGAGCGTACGTAACGCAGTTGTACGTTGCTGATCTGCAGGCCCCGGCTGCATACGGGACAGACCAGGTAGTCGTCCGTCCCGTAGGGCACGACGGGCACGAAGTACAGGCGCACCGACTTCTTGGACCGGACGTGGTGGAGGAACACCTGGTTATGACAGTTCGGGCACACGCACAGCGCGACCTCGCCCAGATCCTCCGGATTGCCTGGCCCGAAGCCGAAAATCACCACCATGCGGTCATCAGAGCCGAGGCACACGCGCGGTGCTTCACCCCTGGCAGGTGATAATCACGAGGGCCCGCACCGGCCAGGGGGGATGTCAGGCTCGCGGGGCGGTCCTCGTCGGCGCGGTCCTCGTCGGCGCTGTGCTCTGGTCCTGGGTCAGGAACCAGCCGCGCCGAGGGCGGCCGTGATCTGCTGGATGGCTTCTGCCTCCGCGGGACTCACGCTTTGCCCTCCCTCCTTATGGGCGGCAGCCACCTTGCCAGCCAGGGTGAGGACGAAACGCCGGTAGTCGTTACCTTCCTGGGCAGTCGCCTTGCTATCGACCAGCGCGACCGCATCGCGGAGGTGCCTGAGCCCGTTTTCCCGGAGTTCTTCGGCGGAACGGTATCTGGTGTGGTCCAGCTGGGGTTTGGCGGCCACGATCTCATCGAGGAGCTCGCTGTCGCCGTGCTCGGCGCGCGCTTCGGCGTACGCCTTGGACATCGCGACCGTCTCGCGGAACATTCCGCCGCGCGCCGCGGTGACCACGATCATGCCCGCGGCCGGCGGCCCCTCCAGCACGGCCTTCCATTCCTCGGGTGAAAAGGCGGCCTTTGTCGTCATGCCACGCTCCTTGTTTCGGGGATTTACGATGCGGACTCCACTCAAGGATCTCGCGTCCACCGTGGCGCGTTCTCGCCCAGCACGGGTGAATCGCCCGGGCCAGCAAGTCCGTGGACCTCGGCGTGATCACCGCTGCCCTCACGTCCGGCGGGCGTTTCCCCCTGCTCGCCTGAGACGTTGCCGCGAAGCCGGTCGAGGACTCGCCGAACTCGGTGAGCTCGTTCTCGCCAAAGCCCGCCGCGAGCCGTTCGTTAAACGCCAGGGCCGCCCCGCGCATCTCGTAGAAGGCCTCCTCCCCCGCGTGAGTCAGCTCTACCAGGTGCACCCGGCGGTTCTCCGGGTCCCGCCGCCGGGTGATGAGGCCGCTGGCGTCCATCGCGTTGAGGTGGTGGGTGAGCGTTGCCTCCCTGATCCCGACCGCGTTAGCGAGCTCTCGCTGGCTGGCCAGCCGCCGGGTCTTCAGGGAGATCAGCACCAGCCAGATCGGCTGCGAGCCGCCCGCCTCGGCCAGCGCGTCGTCGAATGCCCGGGTGATCTCTTTGGCTGCGCGGGCCAGATGAAGGCCGAGGGGCGGCCTGGCAGGCGGGCCGGGAGGCGGCTCCGGCCCGCTCCTCGGCTGCCCCGCGGGCAGGCCATCGAGCCGGTGCTGCGCACCGGCGGCATGACCGTCTGGCACTGGCATGCTCCAACCTTATCATTTTCAATTAGATAGCTAAATCTTTGATATCGAAGGATTCGATATAGCATCGAACTGAACCACACCATCGTCGGTGCCACGGTCAGCGCCGCCCATGACCATGACACCCCGGCCGCGTCGCCGGCGCGCCATACCCGGGCCAGCTGCGGCAGGAATTGCGGCACGGCGAACCCCGCCGCCGCGACTGGAAGCCAGTCCAGCATTCCGGCACGCGGAGCGGCTCTTCGGCGACCCCGACTACCTGCTGCGCATCGCCGCCACCGATCTCCCCGGGTACGCCGCGCTACGTGACGAGGCGCTCGCCACGCTGCCCGGCGTGCAGCGGCTTACCTCCACCATCGTGATGAAGCGGGTCGTCGATGACCGGCCACTCCCCCTCGCGCCAGCCGCGGGCCGTAGCCCGCAGCGCGCCCATCCGCGCAGGAAACGCTAAGGCCCGGTCCGGCCAGGAGAACTCAGCGCGCGTCGGTGCCCGCCGGGGCGGCTGCCACCAGTTTCACAGGCCACGTTCAATGGGCAGGACGCCCTGCTTGGCCGCCTTCACCAGGGCCGCATGGTCCGCCTCGGTCTGGTCGGCGTACAGCCGCGCGAAGCGCGCGAGCGCAACATCGAGACGGTCGGAGGAGCCGGCGTAACCGACGATCATCGAGGCGCCGCTGGTGCGGGCGTGACCCTTGGCCAGCAGGTGCCCGATGATGCCGGCGTAGTCCGCCAGCGCCGTACCGTCGATGGAGTCCAGGGGGACGGTCCCCTTCATGTTCCTGAACTGGCGCACGTAATACTGATGGTCGCCGACGGTTGTCCAGCCCAGCAGCGGATCGCTCACCGTCTGCAATGCCTGCTGGTACTCGACCACCCGCTGGCCCTGGTGGGCGTGCCAGGCCGAGTCACCGTGGACGTAACGGGCCAGGACCGACCGCCGCGCCTGCTTCAACTGCAGGAACACAACGTCATCGGGGCTGCTGCCCTCGAGCAGCGCCACGTACGCGCGCAGCCCGACGCTGCCGACGCCGACCACCTTGTGGGCGATATCGACCACGGTGTAGCCGCCCAGGGCCCGCCGCCAGTGCGGGGCCAGCGTGCCCAGATACTCATCGAGCCCCCGCGCGACCTGGTCGGCCTCGGCGTAGCTGAGCCGGGTGATCAGCGGGAAGTCTTCGACGATGCGGCGTTTCCCATCCCTTTCGCTGGTGAACCTGGGGAGCGCCCGGTCGCTGGTTCTCCGGCGGGCACGGGCCGCGGCCTGTTTGATCTCGGCCCGCAATGACTTGTCCTTCGTGCTCTCGCGCAGGTGGCCGACGTCGATGCGCTGGTATGACCGGGCCAGCAGCGCGGTTGACGCGAGATCGCGGACCTCTGCGCGATATCCCGCGACACACCGCAGGACGGCCGATTCGCACTTCTCTTCGCTGGCGCCATTCTGTCGGCCTGCGACCCAGATACTCGCGACCAGCCGCCGCAGATCCCACTCCCATCCGCCTGGGTGCGCCTCATCAAAGTCGTTCAGGTCAATGACCAGGTCCCGTTCGGGGGACGCGTAGAAGCCGAAGTTGCCCATGTGCGCGTCGCCGCAGATCACCGGGGTGATACCAGTGGATGGCAACCGCGCCACGTCGGCGGCCATAACGATCGCGGCACCGCGCATGAATCCATACGGTGAGGCGGTCATCCGCCCCACTCGCACCGGAATCAGCCAGTCGAGCCGGCCGCGATGCGACTCGGTGATGAGCCCCACCGGGTCGGGCCGGGCCGGCGCGGACCAGTCCCCCAGCGTCCTGCGCGGGACCTGCTGCCGGAGCTCCTTGCCCATCCGGTACCGGTCGCGCCGCAACGTTGATCGCCGCCGCAGGGACGTGAAGGCGTCGCTGTCGGCCGAGGCCAGGACGACGTGATCGTGCGGGCTGGTTGCCTGGGCCATTCTGTTCTCCAACCTCCGCGCATGGCCGTGTCCGGTAGGGCAGCGTGCCCTGGCAGCCGAGCCGGCCGGGCCGTGGGCCGGCCGCGGCGCCGGGACGGCTCAGGTGCCCGCCGGTGCTCGCCGGGCGGTGCGGTATAGATCGACCAGTTCCTGGGTGGTGGTGGCGTCTTCGGGGGCCTTGTCGTCACGCCAGCGTCCGGTGAACCGGGGGAAGCGCATGGCCAGGCCCGCGTCGGGTTTGATCTGGCCCCACGCGGCGGTGTAGTTCGGGAACAGGGTCAGCTCGGCGGACAGGATCTCCAGCACCATCCCGGGCTCAAACCAGAGGTCGGGCTGCTGGCGCGCGTCGACCCGGGCAGGCCGATGCGGGGCAGCCAGCGGCGCGAGCCTGCCGGGGAGCGCCGCCAGGTCGGCGTCGGAGAACCCGGTCCCGCACTTGGTCACGGTGCGGAACAGGTCGGCCCCGGCGTCGTACGCGGCCAGCAGCAGCGCGCCGTAGACCCCGGCGCGGCGGCCCCGCCCGGCGAACGCGCCCACGACGACCAGGTCAACGGTGTCGGACAGCTCGGTGCGGTAGTCCCGCTTGAGCTTGATCCACTGCCAGCCGCGGGCGCCGGCCTGGTAGATCGCGTCCGGGCCGACCGACTTGCACACCAGCCCCTCGCACCCGTCGGTGACCGCCTGCTCGAACGCCACGTCCAGCGCGGCCGGGTCGTCGACCTCGGTGGCCGTGGTGAGCCGCAGCCGGTCGGTGATGGTGATCGCTTCGGCCAGCGCAGCCCTCCGCTGGGGATACGGCAGGCGGGTCAGGTCCTGGCCATCGGCGTACAGCAGCTCGAAGCAGAACAGGCCCACCGGCACGTCGAGCACGGCTTGGTCGATGCCGTGCTTGCGCCGCCGGAACATGACCTCCTGGAAGGGATGCAGCTCCCCGGTGGCCGCGTCGTAGGCCACGACCTCTCCCTCGAGGATCGCCTCGCGGGGCCCAGCCCGGCGGCGAGGGTGGCCACGACGTCGGGGAACTGCGCGGACACGCGTTCCAGCCGCCGGGTGAACAGCTCGATCGCCCCGTCGGCGGTGCGGTGCGCCTGGACCCGGACGCCGTCGTACTTGTACTCGGCCGCGCACTCCCCGCCCAGCTTGGCCAGGATCTCGGCGGCGACCGACAGCCGCTGAGCCAGCATGGCCCGCACCGGGCTGCCCGGGCGCACGTGGATCTGCTCGACCGCGCCCATGCCGCCCTCGGTCAGGGCAGCGGCGACCCGGCCCAGGTCGCAGCAGATGTTGTACGCGCGTTCCAGCACCGGCCGGGCCGCCCGCCCGCCGGTATAGACCTGGGCCAGCGCGTCCAGGATGGTTGGCGTGCCGATGCCCAGCCGCAGCCCCTTGGTCACCAGGCGCAGCAGGTAGCGGGCCTCCAGCGGGGTCGCCTGGGCCAGCAGCCCGGCCAGCAGGTCCAGCTTGCGGCCCTGCGAGCCCGTCCCCTCGGCCGCGGCAATCTCGTGCAGCGTGTCCACCACGGCGGGGACCGTCAGGCTGGCTGGCCGGCCGGCGGCGGCCGCGGCGAGCAGCTGCCCGGCGGCCAGGCCGAGGTCGCCGGTCTGACGCAGCAGGGCCGTGACCTCTGCGGGGCTGGCGCCGGTGGCGCTGGCCACCGCGCGGACGGCGAGCTTTTCGGCCAGGCCCAGGTCCACCCCGGCGAACTCCGGGGCGATCAGGCCCTGGCACAGGTAGCAGACCACCGGCAGCAGGCGGTCCGGGGTCCCGGCCAGCAGCACCGCCAGCCGGTCCACCAGCGCCAGCCGTCCGCTGGCCTGCTCCAGGTCACGGTAGGCCTCGGCGACGGTCAGGTACTGCACGGCTCCCTCCTTCGCCCGATCATGACACGCCGCTTCCCGGGCACCGCAATAGATCGGGCCGGCGCACCCGGCGGAGCGCTCCGGCTCAGAGCTAATCCGGAGCTTTCCGGGAGCGTCCGATTTGCCTCCTCTGGCATCATCGAAGTGTGACCAGCCCCGACCTTCAACATCTCGCACGAACCGCTTATGAAGCCCACCGCGATGCCAGCTCCGGGCCTCTACCGTCGTGGGACGAGACCGCAGAGCAGGAACAGGAAGCCTGGAGGGCCGCTGTGGCCGCGATCACCGGCCGGGGCGACATCACCGTCACCGAGGGGCCTCCCGCCCCGTCGCTCGTCATCCAGGCCGGGGATCAGACCCGGACCTTCTACAACGACTTCACCGTCGGCCGCCAGGGCTCACTGATCCTTCGCGACGAGCGTGCCTCGAGCCACCACGCCCTTTTCCAGTTCGCTCACGGTCTCTGGTACGTCCAGGACCTCGATTCGACCAACGGCACCTGGCTTAACGGCCGCCGTATCTACCAGTCCCAGCGGCTGAAAAAGAGCGACAAGGTCAGGGTCGGGCACACCACCATGATCGTGGTGTCGGCATGAGCGAGACTCGTGCCGCGCGGGTCCCCGGCGCGGCACGCACCAATTGTGAGCCGGTAACGCGCCTACTCGGGCCGGAGCGGCGCCGGCGGCCCCAGCGCACCGGCCAGCAGCGGCGGAATCTCACCCTTGCCTGACCCGTCCGTCGCGATCACGACGTAGACGGTGCGCGCGCGGCACGCCACCTCGCTACCGTTCCGGCGAGCCTCGAAGTCCACCGCGAAACTGGTCCGTCCGAGGCGCGCGGTGGACACGGCCACGAGGACGTCGTCCTGCCAGCGAAGACCGGCCTTCCAGTCGATCTCCGAATGGACCAGCTGGGTGTCGAAGCCGGCCTCGAGCAGCTTCCGGTAGCTTAGCCCGCGCGCGTCCAGGAAGGCCGCGAACGCCTCGTCGAAATAGGTCAGGTACCAGCCGTTGAAGACGACGCCCTGCGCGTCGACTTCCATATACCGGACCCTGAGCGGGAACTCGAATATGTCTGCCACCGTCAACAGCCCCGGCCAAGCTCGTGATGCTTCGGACCCTGCCTAGCGACTGCTCATTAGATCAGAGCTTTGGCCCTACGGGTCAGGCAGGTCTGGCCGGAATGCGCGGGAACTCCCGGATGGATTGGGAAAGCTTGCGCTCGGCTGAGATGATGGCTGGGTGCAAGATTCCTTGCCGCCGCCACGGACCCGGCGTGAACGTCTCTGGCGAGCCGCACAGCGCAGGGGCATTCCGCTACCGGCCATTCTGGCCACCGTCGGGGTCGTGGTCGCCACCTACCTGCTCGGTAAGGTGCTCTACCGGCTGCGCGACGTCGTCCTGATCATGGTCGTCGCGGGATTCATCGCCCTGCTGCTGAATCCGCTTGTCGTGGCCCTGGAGCGGTGGAAGATCAGGCGACGCGGGCTGGCCGTCACCATAGTGACCCTCTGGGGTGTGGTGGTCTTCATCGGCCTGGCGGCGGCGTTCGGCTACCCGCTGGTCAACGGCATCAGCCACCTGGCCCAGCAACTGCCGACGTACGTGTCGCAGGCCGAGCACGGCAAGGGCTGGATCGGGCACCTTGCGATTAAATATCACGTTCAGGCGTGGGTGGCGAAGAACACGCCCAAGCTAGTGAGTTTCGGGCAGGGCCTGGCCAAGCCGGCGCTGAGCCTGGGCAAGGGCGCCGCGACACTGATCATCACCCTGCTCACCATTTTCGTGCTCGTGCTGCTGCTGCTGCTCGAAGCGCCCAAGATGCGCGCTGGCCTGCTCGGGATGATGACACCAGAGCACGCGGAACGCTACTCGCGGATTGCCCACGAGATCAGCGGCTCCGTCACCGGGTACATGCTCGGTAACCTTACGACCTCGGCCATCGCCGGGGTGGTCGTGTTTGTGACGCTCCTGGTCCTGGGGGTTCCGTACCCCTTGCTGTGGGCGCTGTGGGTCGCACTGGTCGACTTCCTGCCCATGATCGGCGGCGCGCTCGCGGGCATACCCACCGTGCTGTTCGCGGCCGGCCATTCACTGACGGCGGGCATCATCACGCTGGTCGTATTCCTGATCTACACCCAGATCGAGAATCACATACTGAACCCGGTCGTGATGAGCAAGACCGTGAAGGTCAACCCGCTGCTGGTGCTGGTGTCGATCTTGGTCGGAGCGTCCATCGGCAGCTGGATCGGCGGGACCTTCGGCGGATTCGTGGCCGCCCTGCTGGCCATTCCCACCGCAGGCGCGCTGCAGGTAACGATCCGCGAGATCTGGCAAACCACCGCCCCGGAGCCGGCCGAAACCGCGCCGACCGAAACCGCGCTGACCGAAACCGCGGGCCCCGGCTAGCCGGGCGCAGCCATTCCGTGCTGTACTCGCAGATCTCTGGCGATCAGAAGGGCGGGCCGGGTCCCGCCGGGCATGGCCCCCGGAAGGGCAGCGGCGCCCAGGCGCTCGACTCACGGCTCCAGAGGCGCCGAGCCGGCCGGGCTAGCCTGGGCGGCGGGCGGGGGACGAGATAGAGGAGCGCTGCTGAGCGGGCCAGCGTGTTCAGGCCTCCCCCGGCCCGCAGGTG
Organism: uncultured Actinomycetes bacterium; assembly: GCA_963742865.1. Taxonomy (GTDB): domain Bacteria; phylum Actinomycetota; class Actinomycetes; order Streptosporangiales; family Streptosporangiaceae; genus Bog-532. The sequence goes on along the minus strand of CAVUNW010000011.1, from coordinate 102,762 downwards.
GCAGGTCATAAGCTGACAACCGGAAGATCATGTAACGGCCGACTGTCCCGGGGGTGGCGGCAGACTGTCCCGAGAGAACTGCCAGGCATGAGCGACGGCCAGGTGCATGAGCGGGCGGACCGGCAGAACCGGCCGGATGGGTCGGTGGACGACCTCACCGTGTCCAAACTCATGCGCCCGCTGGTGCGGCCGGGGACCGTCGCGCGTTCTTCGCTCATCGAGCGGCTGGCGAACGGGGACCCCCATCGGATCGTCTCGGTGGTCGCGCCGCCCGGCTACGGGAAGACGACGCTGCTGTCGCAGTGGGCCGAGCGCAGCGCGCAGAGTTTCGCCTGGGTGTCGCTCGACGAAGCGGACAACGACCCGAAGATCCTGCTCACCTACGTGGCGGAAGCGCTCGATGCGGTGGACCCGATCGGAACGCGGGTATTCGAGGCGCTGGCGTCGCCCGGCAGTTCGGTGCCGGGCTCGGTCGTGCCCCGGCTGGCGTCGGCGTTCGCGTCGATGACCACGCCGGTCGTCCTGGTGCTGGATGACGTGCACGTGCTGCACGACCGGGAGGGCCGGGAAGCGCTGTCCGCGCTCGCCGATCACGTGCCCGGGGGCTCGCGGCTCGTGCTGGCCGGCCGGGCTGAGCCGCCGTTGCGCATCCCGCGGCTCCGGGCCGAAGGAAGGATCACCGAGATCGGCCCCGATCAGCTGTCGCTCACTCGCGAGGAGGCCGCATCGCTGCTCGCTGGTGCTGGTGTCGTGCTGCGCGAGGATGAGGTCACGGAGCTGCACCGGCGGACCGAGGGGTGGCCGGCCGGACTGTACCTCGCGGCGCTCTACGTCAGGGAAGGCGGCCACGCCGGGAGCGCAGGGGTCTCCTTCAGCGGGGATGACCGGTTCGTGAGCGACTACGTGGAGTCGGAGTTCCTGGCCAGGATCTCCCGGCGCCAGCGGGTGTTCCTGACCCGGACCGCGGCGCTGGAGCGCATGTCCGGCCCGCTGTGCGAGGCAGTGCTGGAGGTGCCCGGATCCGCCGCGACCCTCACGGATCTCGCCCGTTCGAACATGCTCCTGGTGCCACTGGACCGGCGGGGAGAGTGGTACCGCTACCACCACCTGTTTCGCGACATGCTGCTGGCGCAGTTGGAGCGGCAAGAGCCCGGCCTGATGGCCGTCCTGCGCCGCCGCGCCGCGCGCTGGTGCCTGCGCAACGGTCTGCCCGAGGAAGCGCTGGAGTATTCCATCGCCGCCGGTGACGTGGCCACCGCCGCTCGCCTGGTGGCGGAACTCGGGATTGCCACCCACCGGCAAGGCCGGTTCACCACCCTGCAGCGCTGGTTCCGGTGGCTGGAAGACCGGGGGGGAATCGAAGGGCACCCGATGGCCGCGGTGCTGGCCGCGCTCTTCTTCGCGCTGACGGGGCAGCCGGCCGAGGCCGAGCGGTGGGCTGATGTGGTCGATCGCTGGCAGTACGGGGATGGGACGCCGCTCGGTGCCTCCTACGCCGAGGCCCATGCCGCCATACTCCGGGCCCTCATGTGCCGGCGCGGGCTCGCTCAGATACACGCCGACGCCGACGAGGCCGTGCGGAGGTGCGCCGCCGAAAGCATCGTGACACCGGCACCAGCGCTCTACCAGGGTCTCGCCCGTGTCCTTTCCGGCGACCTTGATGGCGGCGACGCATCCTTCGAAGCTGCCGTCAGTGCCGGGAAGCAAGCCGGCGCGCACGAGACGCTCGCGGTCACGTTGTGCGAGCGGTCGCTCGTGGCGATGACCCACGGCCAGTGGAGCCAGGCCCGGGCCTTTGCGGATCAGGCCAGGACCGGGCTGCACCGGGCCGGTATCGACGAGAGCTACGCGAAGCCCCTGATCTGTGCGGTGGGAGCCCGCCTCGCTCTGCACAGCGGAGATGTCCCGGCGGCACGCCAGGAACTCGTCAGTGCCCAGCGCCTCCGGCATCTGCTGACCTACGCGATGCCCCAATTGGCCGTCCAGGCCCGGATCGAGCTCAGCCGCGTCCATCTCGCGCTCGCGGACGTAGCCGGGGCACGGACGCTGATGCGGGAGATCGATGAGCTGCTCCGGCGACGGCCCGGCCTGGGGAACCTGGCCGGCGAGGCTCAGCGGCTGCGGACGCGCCTGTCGAAGGAACACGGGATCAGCACGCCTGGAGCCTCCTCCCTGACCGCCGCCGAACTCCGCCTGCTGCCGCTGCTCACCACGCACATGTCGTTCCCGGAGATCGCCGAGGAGCTGTCCCTGTCCCACCACACGGTCAAGTCCCAGGCGTACTCGATCTACCGGAAGCTGGGCGCCACCTCACGCAGCCAGGCGGTCGCCCGGTCCCGGGAGCTGATGCTGCTGGAGGGGTGAGGGCACTTTTCATGCCATCGAGGGGATGGAATCGGCGCCGTCGTGCGATGGAATGCTGCCTGAGCGGTGAACGGAGGCGTATGGGCGAGACGATGAGGTTCCAGGAGACCTTGCGCAGGCTGGCGATGATCGACGAAGGCTTCGTCGAAGATCAGGCCGGGCTCGGGCTTCGCCAGCCCCAGACGTCGGCCCTGGCTCCCAAGACGGTCGCGCTGCTTCAGCTGGGAGCATCGGTGGCCATCGGGTCACCGGCGGTCTGCGTGGAATGGACCGCCGCCCGGGCGCTGGCGGCGGGCGCAACCGAAGACGAGATCGCCGACGTACTGCTGGCGATTGCTCCGGTGGCCGGCCTGGGCCGGGTGGTCTCGGCCGCTGACGCCGTGGCGACGGCGCTCGAATATGACGTTGCCGCCGCTCTTGAGGAAACCAACGGTTAACGACGGATGTCCCGCCGTGGGCATTCTCGTAAACGAAGCGCCGGCGCCGGCCCCGCCGGTCCTAATTCCAGCCGGCAACGGATCGGCTGGCAGGGATCTGACCTGCTCAGAGGGCGTACTTCATACCAATCGGGGGATGCCCGGGCGCCGGCCGGCGTTTCGTGGTGAGAGTGCGAGCAAGATCTCCGCTGGCCGCCGGGCCGGGGTCACCCGGCGTCCCGCCGGTGATCCTCAATCGCGCGCGACCATTAGGCCGGTGGGCGAGGGGGCGGATTTCCGATGGCGACCGACGTATCCAAACCGGTGGTGATCCGGGCCAGACGGCCGGCTATGTCCGAGAGCGACCCTATCCTCGCCGCCAAGATCACCGCGCCCGATACGCCGGGCTGGGCGGTGCCGCGCCCGCGGATCACCGAGGCGCTGGCGCAGGGTGCGCGGTGGTGCCCGCTCACGGTGGTCACCGGGCCGCCCGGGGCGGGTAAGACGACGGCCCTGGCGCTGTGGGCGGCGGCGGAGCCCGGGGCGGTGGCCTGGGTCCGCCTGGACTGCTACGACAACCGGCCGGGTGCCTTCTGGTCCTACGTGGTCGCGGCATTGCGCCGTTCCGGCGTTGTCATCCCGGACGTGCCGCCGGCCGGCGCGCGCGGGCGGGCGGTTGATCACGTGTTCCTGCTATGGCTGGTGTCGGCGCTGGCGGCCCAGGACCCGCCCGTGAGCCTGGTCCTCGATGACTTTCACGTGCTGACTGAGCCGCAAGTGCTGCGCGGACTCGACTTCGTGCTGCGGAACGTGGGATCCGGGCTGCGTGTGGTGATCTCCTCGCGGATGGATCCGCTCCTGCCCTTGCACCGTTACCGGGTGGCCGGCCAGCTAACCGAGATCCGGGCCAGCGATCTCGCTTTCAGCGTCCCCGAGGCTGGCCTGCTCATGGCCCAGCACGGCATCACGGTGCCGGCGGACTCACTCACGTCCCTCACGACGCGAACCGAGGGCTGGGCCGCCGGTCTCCGCCTCGCCGCGATCTCCATGGGCACACATCCCGAACCTGACCACTTCGTCAAGGAGCTGATCACGGAGGACAGCGCCCTGACCGGCTATCTGATGGAGGAGGTGCTCAGCACCCAGCCACCCGAGATGCGGGAGTTTCTGCTGAGTACGAGCATCCTGGAGCACGTCAGCGCCGAGGCCGCCAGCGAACTGCTGGGCGACGAGCAGGCCGGGGGAATCCTGCAGGCCCTGGCGCGCGCGAACACGTTCATCCAGCCCATCGGGTGCGGGTGGTATCGCTATCACACGTTGTTCGCGGAAGTGCTGCGTCTCAAGCTGAGGTGCGAGTATCCGGAACGGGTACCCGGTCTGCATCGCCGGGCCGCCCGCCTCTATGAGAGACGGGGCTCGCTCATAGAGGCGGTCCGGCACGCCGCCGAAGCACGCGACTGGCCGCTCGCCGCCAGCCTGGTTATCCGTGAGCTGGCCATCAGCGAGATCACCGAGCCGCAGGGCAGCCGCTGCCTGGCCGACGAATTCCTGAGCATGCCGGACAGCGAAGCCTGGCCGGAGCCCCAGCCGTACCTGGTGTCCGCCGCGGCCGCGCAGGCCGCTGGCCAGCATGAATCTTCCGTCGCCGCACTGACGGCCGCGGAAGCCATGCTCGGGCGTCTTCCCCCCGGCGAGGAAGCCCCCAGCCGGCTGGCCGCAACGATGATCCGTCTGGCCGTGGCTCGCCGCACAGGTGATCTCGCCATGGCCGCGGAGAGCACAGCCCGCGCCGAGGCGATCGTCAGCAGGGTCCCGGACGGCAAGCTTGCCCGCCATCCTAAGATCCGCGCCCACGTCCTGGCCGAGCGTGGGTCTTTCGAGCTGTGGTCAGGCCACCTCGAAGAGGCAGCCCGCGTCCTCAATTCGGCACTGGCGGCCGCGACGGCGTCGGGCGCCGAGTACGTACGAGCCGACTGTCTCGCGCATCTCGCGCTGGCAGAAGCCGTGCGCGGCTCGCTGGGCCAGGCCGCGGAACTGGCCGCCCAGGCGGCCACGGCCAGCCCGGCGGGCGAGCGGCGCCCGCTCGTCCAGCGGCCGAACCCCGCGGCGCTGGTCGCCCTGGCCTGGGTACATGCGGAGCGGACGGAGATGCGCGACGCGCGCAGTTTCCTCCAGCAAGCGGACGCCGCCCTGGGTGCGAAGCCGGACAAGCTGATAGGGACGCTGGCCGGGCTGGTCGCCGCCTGCCTTGGCCTGGCCGAGGGGCATGCGGAGGTAGCCACGCGGTGCGTGGCCAGGGCACGGTCCGGGTGGCAGGTTCCCGCTTGGCTCGAACAGAGACTCAGCCACGTCGAGGCGCGGGCATACGCGATCGCGGGCGACATCCGGGCGGCGCTGGCCGCAGCCGGCCGGATCGACGACGGTAGCTCGCTGGAGGCGGCGGTCATGCACGCGCAGACCTGGACGGCGGCCGGGCACACCAGCAACGCACGGCGGGCGCTGGCACCCGCACTCGCGGCCCAGAAGGGAATGCCGGAACGGCTCCAGATGCACGTGTGGCTGGCCGACGCGCAGCTCAGCTACGACACCGGCGATGGCGCGCGCGGCCATCGGTCACTTGCGTCCGCGCTGCGACTGGCTGAGCATGAGCAGCTCAGGCTGCCGTTCGTGCTGGAGCACGGCTGGATCAGGCAGGTGCTCCGGCATGACGCCGAACTGGCCCGGAGCTACCAGCGCCTGCTGAACCCGGCCCGGCGCGGCGATCAGCCCGCAGCGCCGGCGGCCGTCCCGGATCCGCGGGACGCCGCGGATCAGCCCGCCGTTATCGTGGTCGATCGGCTCACCGAACGCGAGCTGGAGGTCCTGCGGCACGTCTCCGGCATGCTCAACACCGCTGAGGTCGCCGGTGAGATGTACATCTCGGTCAACACCGTCAAGACGCATCTGAAAAGCATCTACCGCAAGCTGGCGGCGACCCACCGGGGCGAGGCGGTCCGCCGGGCCCGGCAGCTCGAGCTGATCTGATGTCCCGGCCCGAAGCGGGCGCCTCACGGCCGCGACGCCGCCGTTAGCTGTCAGGCGTTATGGGGCCCGGAGACGGGGGTGCGCTGCCTGCCGGCGTGGCCGTTCGCATGCCCGCGAGGTGGATGTCCAGGAATCTCTGCCAGGTCTCCGGGGCGGCGTCGCCTGCCGCCTGCGCCAGCCCGCGCATCGCCCAGACGAGCGACGAAATGTCGCCCGTGGTGATGCCCGGGTGCACCATGCCGGCTGCTACGGCGCGGGCGGTGAGCTCCTCGATCGCTGCTCGGATCCGGTTCCCGGCGGCGGCGTCGGTCGGGCGCTGGAAGAGCAGGCTCGCGTAGCGCGCGTGGTCGGCGAAGGACTGGCCGAGGGCGCGCAGCAGGTCTTCCAGCCCGTATCCATCCGTGCGCAGCAACGCCTGCTCGGCAGCCGACATCGTTTGCTCGAGCGCGAGCCTTACCAGTTCGTCGATCAGGGCGTCCTTGTTGGCGAACCGGCGGTATACAGTGCCGACACCCACGCCGGCGCGGGTGGCGATCTCCTCCATGCTGGCGTCGGCGGCCGTGCGGGACGGTGACTTAGGCGGGCACACTGACCGCGCTGCCGGCGCAGCCGCCGGGGAGACCCATGGTGGCGGCGTGCGTGATGAGCAGGGAGCCGGGCGGGACGAGGTCCACTCCGTCGGGGTCATTGAGGTATCCGGGCCCCTGCCCGGCCACGCCGGTGTGGCCGTACTGCCAGACGATCCGGTTGGCGACCGGGTCGATCACGATCACGCGGTGGTTGAAATCGTCGTTGACGAGGATGTTGCCGTTCGGGAGCGGCAGGGCCAGCGACGGCTTGTTCAGGCCGCCGAAGCGCCAGAGCAGCCGGCCGGAGGACGTGAACTCCACTACCTGGCCGGCGCTGGAGTAGTCCGCGGTCAGGTACCGGCCGGGATAGACCTCATTGGTGTCGGAGGGGTACAGCACTCCGGGCGGATTCGCGGACCAGCTGACCTTCCCGGTAAGGCTCATCTCGTTTGCCCAGTCGCCGTTGATCTCGGTCACCAGGTAATGGCCGTTGGTGAGCGGGAAGGCGCCGTTCGGGCTGCCGAACCGGTGCGGCGGGTCGTGCAGGCACTGGCTGGTGGCCTGGCCGATGATCTGCAGCGGCCGATGCGCGGGGGGCGCCACGGTGACGATGCGGCAGTTCTTGATGTCGGCGAACACCAGACGGCCGTTCGGCGCCATGAGGGCATCGTCCGGGTTGTTCACGTGGTTGGCGGTGCTGCCGGGCACTCCGGGCGTGCCGTACCGGTAAGTGATCTTGCGGCTGGCGACGTCGATCACGCTGATGACGAAGTTGTCCTCTTGGGTGGCGACGATGAACCGCCCGTCCGGGGAGAAGAACGCGTCGTCGGGGACCAGGAACGTCTGCCCGGGCGCCAGGTCGCCGGGCTGCGGGAACTGCCACCGGATGCGCCCCTGCGGGTCGACGATCAGCAGCCGGTTGTTGAGGTGGTCGGCGATGAGGACGTCGGAGGGCAGCGCGCCCGGGTTCGAGCCGGGGGCCAGATGGCTCTGGTCCTGAGGCGGCCCGAGCCAGGGCGCGTTCGGATTAATCGCCGGCGCGGCCGCGGATACCAGCCGCAGGGTGGTCACCGCGGGCACCGGCCGGCCGTTGTTTTCGCCGCCGACCAGGTAGCCGGTGTCGTGCCATACCGCGGCGGCGGCGCTGGCGACGGGCACGGGAAGCTGGCCCGCCAGCCCGACCTGCCCCCCGGCCCCGGCCGGGGTGAAGCTCAGCACCTGCGTGCTGGTGGCGAGCACCGCCGACGGCCCGGCGAGCCCCGATCGGCTGGTGGCCGGGGCGGTCTGCCCGCCCGCGACGTAGATGTGGCCGTCCACGGTCATTCCCGTGGCGTAGGCCAGCGCGGACGGCAGATGCCCGGCGACGGCCGTCTTGCCGGTGGCCAGGTCCACCCGCTGGATCGCGTCGGTAATGCCCGCCGGGGTCTGGCCGCCGAACACCCACAGCTGCGAACCGAGCGCCGCGACGGCCGGGTAGCGCACCGGGACCGCCAGCCGGGCCGCGACGGCAAACGTCCGGCCGTCGGCGGTGGCCAGCACGTCCGGGCTGTAGCTGGCCCCGTCGTAGCCGCCGACCAGGTAAGCCTTCCCGCCCGCGGCGGCCGACGTCAGGTCGCTGCGCGAGCCCGGAAGCTGCCCGGCTCTGGTCCAGGATGCGGGGGCCGCGCTCACTGCGCAGGCCTGGCCGGCGGGGCCCGCCTGAACAGCGGCGATGCTGGTCTGTGAGCCGCCGCCGAACACGACGGGACGGCCGTTCAGCATGGCCCCGGCGGCATCGTGCGTGGCGACGGCCAGCAGGCCGGCCTGGCTGGTCTGCCCGGTGACCGGGTCGAGCTGGGTGACCGTGTTCGTCGAGGCCTGCGCGGCATCCAGGCCGCCGGCAATCAGCACCCCCTGCTGATCGGGAAGCGCCACCGCGCGGGTGACGGGCGCCGGAAGCTGGTAGGGGGCGGGCATGACCTGCAGCACCAGATGGCTGTTCGCGGCGCGGCGGCCCGGCTGACCGGCCCGGGTGGCTCGTGCCGGGGGCGCGGTCCGCGGCATGGTGTCCCGATCCCAGCGCGGCGGCCAGAATGCCTGCGCCCACGCAAAAGACCAGCGCGCCCAGCGCGGTCCGCCTGAGCCTTACGCGCTGGGCAGTCGCCACGGCCTCACCTTCATCTGCGAGAACTGCCCGTCATCTTTGCAGATACGACGGGCGGTGGCCGGCTTGGGTGACTAACGCCGCGCGGGCGGCCCCGTTCCGCGTCCGGCGAGCCTCTGCCGGCCCGCTACGGGCGGTAGCCTGTTACTCAAGCCGGGCAAACAGCTTCAAACCGGGCCAGTCCTTGTGGTTTTCAGAGCTGGCGCATAGGTAAGCCGAAGCAGAAGCAGAATTTGCTCCGGAACATAGATGGGGTGGCTTCTATCGCTGTGCGGGTTAACCCTGCCCCGGTGCCGGCGACCGCGCCGTCCTGGGGTGCGGCACCGGGGACGACCGCGCTCTCCGGGGGGACAGCTTGACCGCGTTCACGCAGGGACGCCAGGCCCGGGTGGCCCCGGCCCCGGGGGTGCCGCCGAGGGCTCCGGCGCGCGCCCGCCCGGTAGCGGTGCTGGCCCTGATCGCGGCGGGTGGTGTCGCCGCGATCGGCCTGTGGTGGCAGGACACGCCGTCGATTCACGGGCTGGGTGACTGGCTGACCAACGCCGGGCGCCTTACCGGGCTGGCCTGTGGTTACGGCGTGGTCGTCCTGGTCGCGCTGATGGCGCGGCTGCCGCCACTCGAGCGCGGGATAGGCGCGGACCGGCTGGCGCGCTGGCACGCGATGGGCGGCCGCTACATCGTCAGCCTGGTGGTCGCGCACGCCCTGCTCATCACCTGGGGGTACGCGGTAACCGCGCACACCTCGGTCATCAGCCAGACGAAGACCCTGCTGATGAGCTACCCGGACGTGATCGCGGCGACGCTCGCGGGTGTCATGTTCGTCGGCGTGGGGATCAGCTCCGCGCGCGCCGCACGCCGGCGCCTGCGCTACGAGACGTGGTACTACCTGCACTTCTACACCTACCTGGCGATCGCGCTGGCGTTCAGCCACCAGTTCGCGAACGGCGCCGAGTTCATGCGGAGCCTCACCGCCCGGATCGTCTGGGGCACCCTGTACGCGGGGGTGACCGCCGCGATCGGCTGGTACCGGTTCATCACCCCGGCGCGGCAGGCGATGCGGCACCGGCTGCGCGTCCTGTCGGTAAAACGCGAAGGGCCGGGCGTGGTCAGCGTCGTGGTCACCGGCCAGCACCTGGACGAGCTGCGCGCCGAGCCCGGGCAGTTCTTCCGGTGGCGCTTCCTCACCCGTGACGGGTGGTGGACGTCCTCGCCGTACTCGCTCTCGGCACCGCCGCGGCCCGACCAGCTGCGCATCACCGCCAAGGCGCTCGGCGAGCACAGCCGCGCCCTGGCGGCGCTGCGGCCCGGCACCCGCGTGCTGGCCGAGGGACCGTACGGCGCCCTCACCGCCGCGGTCCGGCGGCGGCGCAAGGTGCTGCTGATCGCCGGCGGCGTCGGCATCACCCCCCTGCGGGCGCTGTTCGAGGCGATTCCCGCGGCCCCCGGCGACCTGGCGCTCATCTACCGGGTCAGCCGCAACAAGGACGCCGTGTTCCGCCGTGAGCTCGAGCACCTGGCCCAGCAGCGCGGCGCGACGCTGTGGATCATCCCCGGCAGGCGCACCGACCTCGGTGAGGATCCGCTGGCCCCCGGCGCGCTCCTCGCGAACATCCCCGACCTCGCGCGGCACGACGTCTACCTGTGCGGTCCGCCCGGCATGACCGCCGCCGTCACACGAGCGCTGCGGGCCGCCCGCGTGCCGCGACGGCAGATCCACCACGAATCGTTCGAGTTCTGACCGCCCGAAAGGCATTGTCATGCGCCGCGTCATCCTGGCGATCGCCAGTACGGTCGTCGTCCTGGTCATCCTGCTGTCGATCAAGACCCACAGCGTCAGCTCGCTGGCCACGACACCCCCGGCGGCCGCGGGCACGCCCAGCGGCTCGGCCAGCGGGCCCGGTCCGGGCAGCGGGCCGGGCACAACCAGCGGCTCGGGCTCGGGCAGCGGAGCCAGCCCCACCCCCAGCAGCGGCACCGGCAGCGGCAGCGGAGCCGCTAGCGGTACGGCGTCGGCGAAGACCGTAACCGGCGACGCCAGCGACACCATGTACGGGCCGGTTCAGGTGCAGATCACGGTCAAGAGCCGCAAGATCACCGCCGTTAACGTCGTCCAGTACCCGGACGGCACCTCGCGCGACGCACAGATCAACGCCTATGCCATCCCGCAGCTCACGCAGGAGACGCTCACCGCCAACAGCGCGAGCATCGACATGGTCTCCGGCGCCACCTACACGTCCAACGGCTACATCAGCTCCCTGCAGAGCGCCCTGGACAAGGCCGGCATCTGACCGGGCCAGCAAAACCGCCCCGGGAACGGGCAAACCGCCCCCGGCCCGGGGCCGGGGGCGGTACCCAGATCGTTTTACGCGGGGTTGTTAAAGGCGATATTGAACGCCTGGCCCGCCCAGGCGGTCGATGGGGTGGCCATGATGTTGTACGCCGGGCCGACGCCTTGCATGGTCAGCTCGTCGGCCTGCCACAGGCTGCTGTTGGTGAAACCGCCGTGCAGGCCGCCCCGGCTCGTGACCGTGACGTTGGTGAAGTTGGTCATGCCAAAGGGCGCCAGGTTGATACCCCCGGAGGGGCCGCCGCTGGGGACCTCCGTGATGACCTCCGCACTGGCGTTGCCGCAGTGCGAGGTCGGGCACGGCTGCGTGGTGGTGATGCCCCCGCCGGTCGTGAGGTCCTGCAGCACCAGCTGGTACTGGCCGGTCGAGGCGTTCCAGTACACCGACGCGTTCATGGCATCGCCGGGCTGCACTCCGGTGTAGCTGACCGGCGCCAGCGGGTACATCTCGTACCAGGCGTAATAAGTGACGCCGCTGGCGGTGCAGTAGCCGGTGGTGCCGATCTGCTCCACCGTGGTGTCGTTGAGGCCGTCCAGCCCGACCCAGGTGCCGTCGTAGGCGGAACCGGAGCTGCCGGGCACGCAGCCGGCGGGGTTGATCGACGGCACGCTGAAATCGGCCGTGACGTAGCGGATGGCGCACGTGGAGCAGGCCGCGTCGGCATAACCGGACCAGGTTTGGCTGTAGTAGCTGCCGGGCCCGGACGTGGCTCGCGTAAGTGCCGGCCCGGACGTGGCTTGGCGCGGCGAGGTTCGTGCGCGGGAGGTGCGTCTGCGGGGCGGCCCGCATCCCGTGCGCGGAGACGGATGGCTGCGGGCCGGGCTGCGGAGCAGCGGACGCCGCGGACGGAACCGCGAACGCCGCCGCGATGGCCACCGCGGCAGCGATCAACCTACGTTTCATTGACTCCTCTTATCGGGTTACCCGGTGCTGCCGGGCCCCGCGCCCGGCAAGGGCAGAAGGGCAGAATGACACGCGGAACCGGCCCAAGCACCCAAATACGCCGCAAATGTGCGCGTGTGTTACCAAATCTCGACACCGCTACGGCCTTATGCGTCGTCCAGCCCCGCGAGGACGTCTCACGTCCGGCTCCTGGCTCCGCCGGGTTTCCGGATGCGGTCGATACTGATCACCGGGTCTTCCTGCTTGTCCGGGTCCTCTCCCGGAGAACCGGGGGAACGCCCGGCCGCCGCCTCGCCGGCCGCTCGCATTTCGATTTTCCGCCCCATGTCCGCCATCCTGGCCGGATCCCAGCCTTTGACCTTGCCGGGAGGGATGTGCAGGCGGATGGTCAGCTGGCCGAGCGCGACCTGGCCCGTGAGGACCTGCAGCCGGGCGTAGGAGACGCTCCAGTCCTGCCGCTGAAGGGACGGAAGCTCCACCCGCAGCTCCTCGCTGATCGAGTTGAGCACGTTCAGGAACGCGCCCGGCCGGTCCTGCCAGCGGAAATGAACGCGCAGCAGCGGGTAATCGCTCTCCCCGCCCAGCTCGTTCCTGTTCAGCTGCTTGTCCAGCAGGACCCGGGCCTTGGCCAGCGCCCGGTCCTGCTGGAGGTCAGCTTCGAGTGTCCTGGCGTGTCCGGCCTCCGGCTGCGCCACCTGGCCGAAGATGAAGCCCGACTCAGGGTCGAACTTCGGTTCATGAACGAGCAGGACCATCACCGCCGTCCCGTGCAGCAGCGCATAGGTCAGCCCCGCCAGCTGAAAGTGGTCCCGCACCGCGGCCAGCTGCCGGACGATGTTCACTCTCGATGTTGCTGCGGGCGTCGGCGCAGATGGTCAGCACCCGCCAGGTGCGGTCGTCGGCGCCCTCGCCCCGCACGGCCGCGCGGTTGACGATATCAAGATCGCACATGAGCACCTGATCGTCGGGATCGCCGGGATCGCCGGGATCGCCGCTCCGGGGCGATCCCGCGGGCCCCGAGATGACCCATGGCCGGCCGTCCTGGGCGGTCTGGACGGCCACGACGTGCCGTTCGTTCTTCGGCCGGGTCATCTTCCCGAAGACCTTGCCGAGGAATCTGGTCAGCCTGCGGATATCTTCCCGGTCACGCAGCGCGACCCTGATGCGCGCCCATTGCCGGTCGTCATATCCGGCGACGGGGGCCGGTACCGGAAGCTGGGCGTCGAGCACGATTAGTTTCTTGGTGGCCGCCTTCAGGATGATGACCAGGGGATGCTGCTCGATCCTCGGCATCTCGTACCGGTGGACGCCGACAAAGACGTCGACCATGCTGGCCACGCTGTCCGCGGGAGCCAGACGACCAGGATCAAGCTCAGCCGGGGCGAAGCTGACCGGACGACGGTCCAGACCGGCGGGATCAAGGCGCTTGGCCGCTTCCGTGGGGACCAGGCAGCGGGGATCGATGTCGAGCGCCTTGCGGCCCTGGGTCCCGGTCGGCCACCGCTCATCCGGTTCCCCCCGGAACACGACGAAAGTGATCGCCTGGCTCAGCGTGCCCGACCGCAGCAGTGCCAGCACACTGCTCGACTCGTCCGCTCCCCCCGGTTTTCCGTTCCAGATCAGCAGGGGGCGCAATTTGGGTGATATCGATTCGCTGACCTGATCGGGATCGGCTTTCTGCCAGACGACGTATCCGTAAGCCTTTCGCCCGATCATCAGGGCTTCGGCCGTCGTGTTCCGCCAGTAGTCACTGCGCAGCGCCTCGAAATGCCGGTAGTTCAGCTTCTCGGTACGGAAAATACGGCGGTTCCCGAGCCTGGGCCGCCCGGTCGGGGTCAGCGGGCCGCGCCACATGAGAGTCAGCAGCAGTATCTGCGCGATACTGCACCCGGCCGCCCAGTAAACCGCCGGCCACCGGCTGGGCTGGAAAGCCAGCGCGACCGCTAAAGTCAGCGCGGGAAGCACGGACGCGGCGGTCAGCCAGTTCCCGATGGCGAACAACTGGCCGCGCAGTGTCGCCCGGTCCGGGCGCTCGATCCGGTCGGCCTGAATGGTGGCAAACAAGGTAAGAACGATCGCCAGCACCTCCGGGGACAGCGGAGCCGCTTTGGCGTTCACGTAGCGCCAGAAGAGCAGGAAACCCAGGACGCCCAGCATGAGCACCAGGCTCATGAACGCCGAGGACCTGGCCACGGAAAAATAGTCCCGGTCTTCGACCGTCACATCGACGTAAACGGTCGCCTCCCGGGGAATGGCGCGCTGCGAGACATTCTCGACCAGGCCGGCCCGGGCCACGACGGTCTGCGGGCTGAGCGGGTCCGCCGACGTGAAGCGGAAGAGCGGCAGGCGCCGCTGCGCCTCGAACACACGCCGCTTCTTCTTCAGCCGGGCCAGGACCGGGCCGTCTATATCGGCCGGCTTAACGAGCATTTTGGTCAGGCTTTTCAGCGTCTCGCGCAGCTGGCCGGCAGGCGTCTGATCATCCCCGGGCGGTGCTGATCCGTCGTTTCCGGGACGCACCTCGTAATACCGGAGCGTATCGAGGGCCGCCGCCGACTTCACCCGGGCCAGGTCGGCGAACGAGTGCATCAATGGGGCCGGCCATCCGCGTTTGCCGGCCGCGAAGACCTGGCCCAGCGCTGCCGACAGTTCCTGGAACGGCAGCGGCGTATGCACCGCGATATCCAGGTGAGGGGCGTGCGCGTGGGCTGGCCGGTCCGCACCGCCGGGCTGCTCGAGGGAGACGCCGCCCGGCAGGTTGACCTGAATCTGCCGGTCAGCGTCCGAGGTGGGCAGCAGCAGATCGATGCCGATCTGGCCGCAGGGCCTGAGGATCGATGTCCACGGCTTGATCCAGGCCGGCCGCGAGACCTCGAGCTTCCGCGTCGGCACCCGCACGGTCAGCACCGACGGAGCGACGCTGTAATCCATCAGCACGACGACGATGACCGATTCAGCCAGACCCTGCAGCACCCTGGTGGCCCGGCTGGCGAGCTCCGGATTGAATTGCGGGTCCCTGGCCACCTTTCTTATCGATCCGTCCGCGCTCACCTGCGAAGCCAAGAGGTCGATGTAATAGCCGATAAGCCCGAGCAGAGACCGCCTGGCCTCTTTCACGCGCCTTGCCTGCACCACCGGCTTGGACACCGGCGAGTCACTGGTGCCGCTCGCTTCATGCCGCAGCAGCCGGTAGATCGCCGCGGAGAGCAGCAGCCGCTCGTCACGGGTATCGACCGGCGGTTCCAGTCCGTGGCGTGGAGCGGGGTCAGCCCCCGGCGCCTCGCGCAGGTCAGCACCGGGCCCGGGGAGGCGGGCGGCCTGCGGCTCACCCGCCCGGGGTTTTCCGCGATGGCCCCCGGGATGGCCCCCGGGCTGGCCCCCGGGATGGCCATTCGCGCGGGCCGGGAAATGCGAAACGGCCATCTTGGCGATAATCTCCGCCATGGCCGCCGAAATCTGATGCTGCAGTTCGGCGGTCGGCAGCATCGGGACGGGATTGCCCGCCGCATCGGTGACGGTGGCAAATAGGTCGGGCTCGAAGTGGCGCTGGTCAGGCTGCGGCGGCAGGACCGCCACGGGCAGCCATATCCGCCCCGTCCGCGCCCGGAAGGCCTCGTGCGTAATCTGGCTGAGGTCAACGTCGATCTTGATCGTCGTTTCGATGGCGTCGGAACGCACGATATCGGCGATTTCGGAGGTTGCCCGGACCCATTCATGGTTCGCCATGAGAAAGAGCAGCTCACGACCTTGCCGGGAGTCACGATCGTAGTGAGCTTCCTGCCAGGAGAACTCATCGGGATTGACCGACTCCACCATGTCCCGCAGGTCCCTGGCCATCTGCAAAACGTCAGTACCGGGAGCCTGCGGCCGCGCGGGTGTCTCCGTCGTCCCGCCCCGGGCAGCGCTATTGGCATGGCGGATTAGATTGAGCCTGCTCATCGGACCCCCCCAAGGCATCGGCGTTATCTTAGGTCAATTGCCCTTTTACCGGGAAGAGGTCACACAAAGGCATCCTGGCCGCGCAGGTCAGCCATATTGCCGACTGCTCGTGACGGGACCCGCCGACCGCTAACGGCGGCTTCGCCGACGGCCCGGGGCCGGCCTTCGCCGGCCGTTCACGGCGATTTTCGCCGGCTGCGCACCGGGCGGCTCCGGCGTCTGGTCCCGGCAGGCCCGGTTCGCCATGATGGTCTGGTGAAGATCACAGGAACGGGATGACCAGCGACGCGCCGGCCGGGGTCGTGTTTCCCGTCTCCGCGGATGGCCGCCGGAGCACGTCGGCGCTGGGCCGGGCGCTCGTCGCCGAGGCGCTGAGCCGGGTCGACCCGGACGGGGCCCGGACCGCGGCCCGGGAAACCCAATGGCGCTCCGGATACCTGGGCTCTTTCCGCAGGCTCATCGAGGCGGGCCTGCCGTCCCGGCAGGCCGCCGTCTCGATCGCCCACGACGGCCTGGAGTCACTGCACCGGCGGATGCACGTCATCGGCCAGGACGGCGCGGAGACCGGGCTGGACGCCCTGGCCACGGCCCCGGCGCAGGCGGGGCTCGGCACCGTCACGGTGACGGGCACCGGAGAAGCCGCCGGTGAGCTGTCGGTGCCCTACCGCGGTGAGCGACTCAGCGGCGGTGCCCTGGCGCGCCGCCTGGATGCGTGGGTCGCCGGCGGGGTCATCGAACCGTCGTGCGCGGAAGCCGTCCGCACGGTCGCGGCGTGCCCCGAATGGCTGGCCCTGCCGGGCCGGACGGTCGTGGTGCTCGGAGCGGGCGCCGAGGTGGGCCCGCTGCCGGTGCTGCTGAGCTGGGGTGCCCGGGTAATCGGGATCGACCTGCCCCGCCCTGCCCTCTGGGAGCGGGTGCTGGACACGGCGCGGCGCAGTGGCGGGACCCTGCTGGTCCCGGTCGGCGGCCCCGCCCCTGGCCGGCGGCCGGCGGCGGGGAACGGCCAGGATCTGGCCGAGCGGGCCGGCGTTGACCTGGCTCGCGACGTGCCCGCGGTCGCCGACTGGCTGACCAGCGCGGAGGGTCCGCTGGTCCTGGGCAACTACGTCTACGCCGACGGCGCCGCCAACGTTCGGGTCGCCAGCGCGGTCGACGCGCTGACCGCACGCCTGCTGGCCGCGCGCCGCGATGTCGCCCTCGCGTTCCTCGCCACGCCGACCGACGTGTTCGCCGTCCCGGCGGACGCCGTCGCCCAGTCGGCCCGGGTCTACGCCGGCCGGCCCTGGCCGTCGAGGCTGGGCGGATCCCTGCTGCGGGCGCTGTCCGGCGGCCGGTTGCTCCGCCCGGCGTATCCGCCCGGCGCGGATCCCGGCATCTGCGAGGGCCTGATACCGCAGCAGGGGCCCAACTACGCGCTGGCCAAGCGCCTGCAGCGCTGGCGGGCCACCGTCGCCCGGGACAGTGGCGTGACCGTCTCGATGAACGTCGCCCCACCGGCCCGCACCCGGTCAGTCATGAAAAACCGGGCCCTGGCCGCAGCGTACGCGGGCGCCCACCGGTTCGGCGTCGAGGTCTTCGAGCCCGAGACCTGCCGGGCGCTCATGGCGGCCCTGCTCGTCCATGATCTGCACACCGGCGGCGGCGGTCCAGCCCAGGCCAAGCCCTGGCAGGAAGAGGCCCGCGCGGCCGCCCACGGCGGACTGTGGCGAATCGCCTACGCTCCCCGCAGCGCGCTCGTCCTGGCGGCCATGCTCGGCTTCAGCCGAGGCCGCGGCGGCCGATCTGGTTGAGGTCCCCGAACCGGAAGCGGCCGCACCAGTCGCGCTCGTAGTTCTCGCCGGGGAAGTCGCTGGGACTGGAGCCGGTGCGGAACGCCTCGCGGACGGAGGGGGCGTACTGCTCGTTGCGGGGGCACCAGGGAGCGGCGGGGATGTACATGACGTTGCCCCAGCCTTGCTGGTTCTGGACGGGCGCAACGCTGTGCACCATGTCGCAGTGCCACCAGACCGAATCGCCGGCCTGGACGTCGGGGATGCCGGTGAGCGCGCCGGTCAGCAGCGGGTGCCAGGTCTCGCTGGCGGGGAACGTCCGGTTGATGGTCACCCCGCACATGTCGTCGTCGGCCACGTCCGGCAGCAGCGGGCGCAGCATGAGGTAGCCCATGGCCTCGGGGATCGGGACGGTGTGCAGCACTCCCTGGTCGTGGGCCATGTCCGACAGGGCGGTCCAGCCCTGGAAGGTGCGGAAGGCCGAGCACATCGTGGTCCCGGGGTACTGGGGACCGGCGGTGCGGTGGGCGGCGTCCCAGGGGTCGTAGGCCTCCACGGTGCCGTCGAACAGGTGGCGGAATGCCTTCTGGTAGGCCCGGGTCATCCATAGGTCCAGGTTGCCGGGGTCAAGGTGGGTGCCCAGCCCGCCGGAGTCGGCGCCTTCGGGGCGGCGGCGGATGCGGTCGGGATAGAGCGAGTCGCGGTGGGGGTCGAACCACTGCACGCCGCCGGACTCGCTGATCCACTGGGCGTTGAGGAAGGCCTGGACGCGGGCCATGCGCTCGCTCTGCCGGGCCTGCATCTGGGCCGGAGACCAGTAGATGGGGTAAATCTCGGGCTTGGAGCCGACGGTGCCGAAGAAGTCGTCGCCGGGGCCCCGGTAGTTCTCGAAGAAGTGGTTGGACTCGACGTACTCGACGATGTTGCGGTCCCAGCCGAGCGCCTGGTCGCGGTCGAAATGGCCGCGCACAACCAGGCAGCCGCGCTGACGGAGCTTCGCCCGCTGCGCCGGGGTCACGGTGCCGGCGGCGATGTCGGCGTAGTCGATGACCGGCCAGACAGTGTCGCCGCGTGCCTTCTCGGCCGCGATCTCCCCGGCCCGCAGCCGGACCCGCTGCTCGATGACCGCGAACACGTCCTTGACAGAGCGGCCGGACGCCGCGATCCGCGCCCGCAGCGCCGTCTTGACCTCGCGGATAGCCCCGCGCAGGTCATCGGGCGGGGTCTCCCAGTGCGGAAGATCGGGCAGTTGCGTGCATCCCGGCGCGGCGATGGTCATGGTTGCTCCTTTGGTCAGGACTCCTTATTAAAGACCATAAGCCGGGTTCCCCTATTTGGGCAAGAGTCCTGACTAAACTGGCGGGATGACCGCGGCCAAGCCCTCGCTGGAGCTGCTGCGTGAGCTGAGCGACGAGCACGTGCTGCGGGCCCTCATGGCCGAGACCCGGCTGACCCGCGCGGAGCTGGCGACGCGGACCGGGATCTCGAAGCCGACCGTCGGCGAGAGCGTCCGGCGGCTGGAGGCGGCCGGGGTCGTGGTCGACACCGGGGCCCGCACCACCGGCCGCGGACGCGCGGGCTCCTACTACGCGCTGGCCGGCGACATCGGCTGCGCCCTGGCCGTGAGCATCGCCCCGGAGGGCATCACCGCGGAGATCGTCGACGCTCGCGGCGCCGTACTGGCCCGGGCCACCGAGCACGTCCGCCGGCCAGTCCGGACGGACCGGGTGACCGCCTCGGTGCGCGAGGCATGCACGCGGGTCCGGGCGGAGGCCCGCGCGCCGGTCCGGCTGGCGGTGGTCAGCGCCGCCGGCCCGGTGGACCGGGTCACCGGCCGGCTGCTGCCGTTGACGGACTCGCCGTTCCTGCTGGGTGAGCTGTCACCGGCCCAGGCGCTGGCCGACCTCGTCGACGGGCCGGTTCTGGTCGACAACGACGTCAACTGGGCTGCGCATGCCGAACGGACTGCGCATGCCCAACCTCCGCATGCCCCACCTCCCGCGGGAGCCGGGCCGATGGACGACTTCGTCTACCTGTATCTCGGCGAAGGCCTGGGCTGCGCCGTCGTCAGCGACGGCGAGGTCCGCCGGGGGCACGGCGGCGTCGCGGGCGAGATCGCCCACGTGGTCACCGCCGGGCCGGGCGGCCGGGCGATGGCGTTCATCGACGTGTTCGGCGACCTGGGAGTGCGCCATCCGGACTCGACCGCGATCGACGTCGACGCGCTGACTAGCGCGGTCACCGGGCCGGGGGCCACGTCCCGGGCGACCCGTGAGGTCCTGGCCACGGCGGTGTCCGGCGTGGTGTCGGCGGCGGTCACGCTGACGGATCCGGCCGTGGTCATCGTCGGCGGCCCGTGGGGCACCAGCCCGGTCATCCTCGACGCGGTGCAGGCAGCCGTTGACCGGCTGGCCCGGCCGGTGATGCTGCGCCCGGCGCTCGTGACCGAGAACGCGCCGCTCGCCGGGGCCCGCACCCAGGCCATCCACGACCTGCGCTCGGCCATCACGCGCTACCGCCAGACCCTGCGCCGCCATCCCTTTGACCGCGAGGCCTAGCAACCGCATGGCGGATGCTCCTGGTGCCCGCGCTCAGCGCCGTCCTGGTCGGCGGCCAGCTGGGCCTGGTGGGCGCGGCCACGGCAGCCGGTTCATCGACAACGGCTGGTACGTCGGGCACGACGAGCCCAGCGTCAAGTTCATCTCCACGGCGCCGCGCTCGGGCAACACGATGACGTACCTGATGAAGATGTCGCGGGACCCGAGGCCGCCCGCCACCGGTTCGCCGACAAGGTTGGCTGACCCGATTCCCGATCGAGCGGCGAAGCCACCCGCAATCCACCCTGCTGAAGGCGCGTGGCGATAGCCGCCCGCTGCTGCGTCCGAGTCGCGGCAGCGGGCGGCCCTTCGGGCCGCTACTCTCGTCGCGTGTCCGAGAGTAGGAGGATCGCAGGCCGGTGGCGTATCACAGAGATGGACAACTGGGATCAGGAGGCCGTCGACCTGGTCGAGCCCGGCTTCATCGAGTTCGATGAGGACGGTCTCGGTGGACTGGGCTTCATCGCGGTGACGGGAGAACTCGACTGCCGCGACGCGGATCGTGATGGCAGGCCGGGCGTCGAGTTCTCGTGGCAAGGCTCGGACGAGGGCGACGACGTGAGCGGTCGCGGCTGGGCCGCGCTCAACCCCGATGGCACGCTCGAGGGTCACATCTTCTTCCACCTTGGTGATGATTCCGCGTTCCGCGCCGAGCAGCTCAACGGAGTGGTCCGGTGAGCGCCCATCGAACTCGTGATGGAGCCGGTATCCGGAATGCCGGTATCCGGGATCATGGTGGAATGCCCGATGGCGAACTGCTGGAACGTGTCCGCGAGCTTCGCGCTCGCGGACGGTCGCCGAAGGAGATCGCCCGCGCCCTCAAGGTGCCGCCCGCGACTGTGACGCCGCTGATCCGGCGGCTCGCCGCTGCCGAGCCCCGGGAGAAACAGGCACCGCTTATCGGCTGCTGGGTCAACCAGGGCTGGTCGTCGAGCATGCGGTTCACAGGCCATCCGGAGTGGCCGGACACCGGGCCAGGCGAGACAGGGGAGTCTGGGCTGGTCGTCGTCGTCGTTGCCCGTGAGCAGGGCAGTTCTGTGCGCGTGTGCGAGTTCCTGGTCGACACGTGGTGTCTGGGCGTGAAGAACGCACTGGGGCCGAAGCCGGTCGAGAGGAGGAAGCTCCCGTCGTTTTGTGCTGATGCCTTCCGCGATTACCCGGGGGAACCCGTGGCGGTGCCGCTGGTTCTCGCCCAGCGGATCGTGTTCGGCGCGGTCGGGTACGCCCGCGGGCTCGGGTTCGAGCCGCACGCGGACTTCGCGAAGGCCGCGGGGCATCTCGGTGACTGGGATGGCGTGTGCGACCTGGAGTTCGGCAGGGACGGTATGCCCATGTACATCGAGGGCCCCCATGACGACACGTGGCGCATCATGCACACGCTCCGCCAGAACGTCGGCGACGGCAACTTCCACTACCTGGTGGGACTGCGGGCCTGACGACCGCCCGGACCGCGGCAGTGGATCAATAAGCACGGGTTTCATCTCTCCTCGTACCACTCCCACTCGGGGCACTCGTCCGCCAGCGAGGGCAACGAGAGGTGCAGTTGACCTGCCGTGATGATGTCCTCTTCATCATCGTTACTTGATATACAATCAGACCGGTTGATAGACATCACTATCTGGAAGGATCTGATGTCGAGGACGATGGTGGACCTTGATGATGAAGCCTTGTCGCTGGCGAGCGAGGAACTGGGCACCAAGAGCAAGGTGGCGACCGTGAACGCCGCCCTGCGCCGCGTGGCGAACCAGCGGGCAGCGGCCCACATGCTTGAGCTCCTCGACGAGACCGGCGCCGACCTTTCCGATGAGGCGCTGCGCGGCGCGTGGCGGGACGGCGGCCGCGGTTGAGCGTGCTGCTCGCGGACAAGTCCGCGCTGGAGTGGGCCAGGCGAGACAAACGCGCGCGGGCCGCGTTTCTGAGCCTGCGCACCGCACACGTCATCGCCGCGTGCCACGTGACAGCCCTGGAGATCTGCTACTCCGCGCGGAACCAGGCAGATCTGGAAGCGCTGCTCGTCGGCCAGCGGGCACTGGAATGGCTGCCGGTCAACGAGGCGGTGATGGACCGGGCGCTGGAGGTCCAGCGGCTGCTCGCCGCGCACAGCGGCAACGGCCACCGGCGCCCGATCCCGGACCTGATCATCGCCGCGACCGCCGAACTGCACGCAGCCGAGGTGCTGCACGTCGACAGCGACTATGACATGATCGCCCGGGTCACCGACCAGCCGATGCGGCGCCTGTTCGATCCCGGCCCCAAATGACCACGCGCCACGGGGCGCTATGGTCCCGACCAGGGCAGGATCGGCGGGAGATCGTCCGCTCCGCACAGACCCCGCACGCGGCTTGGCTCCGCACCAGCGGCGGAGTCCCAGGCACGTCCGTTAAGGAAAATTGAACTGCGTACAGCGGGGAGGAGCCGTTAGCAGCCGGTAATGGTCAGCGGCGGCTGGCCGGGTACGTATGCCGTTATGGCAGAAGCGGGACTGATTCTCGGCGGGAGGTACCGGCTACGGGCCCGGATCGGGGCCGGCGGCATGGGTGAGGTCTGGTGGGGCACCGACCTGGCGCTCCGTCGCATCGTGGCGATCAAGCTGGTCCGGCCGGAGCATGTGTGGGACGAGGAAGGCCGGGCGCGGTTCCGGGCCGAGGGCCGGCACGCCGCGGCGCTGGCCCACCAGAACATCGTCCGTGTGTACGACTACTGCGAAGCGGGGCCTTCCGGCCTGGATTACCTGGTCATGGAGTACGTCAACGGGCCCTCCCTGGCCCGGCTGCTGGACCACGGGCCGCTGGACCCGGTACGCACGATGAACGTAGTGGCTCAGGCGGCGCGCGGGCTGCATGCCGCGCACGAGGCGGGCGTAGTGCACCGGGACGTCAAGCCGGCGAACCTGCTCGTGAGCCGGGACGGCCGGGTCGCGGTCACCGACTTCGGCATCGCGTACGCGGCGGGCTCGGTTCCGGTGACGCGGGCCGGGATCGTCATGGGGTCGCCGGCCTATATGGCCCCGGAACGGGTGTCCGGGGGCCCGGCCACGCCGGCCACGGACCTCTACGCGCTGGGCGTGGTGGCGTATGAGTGCCTGACCGGGAGGATTCCGTTCGACGGTGAGCCCCTGGCGGTAGCGGCCGCGCACATAGAGGCCACGATGCCGCCGCTGCCGTCCTGGGTGCCCGCGGACGTCGCGCGGCTGGTAGCCGATCTGACCGCCCGCGATCCCGCGGCGCGGCCCGCGCACGCCGCGGAGGTGGCCGAGCGCGCGGAGCACGTGCCTACGGTTACGGCCCCAGCGGCCGCTGAGGCCGGTTTCGGCACCGCGCGGGCGACGGTCACGCTGAGCCCGGCCGCCCTTGCGCTGCCGGTGGGCGCGTTCGCGACGGGCGGCCTGGTCGCCTGGGTGCTGGCCACGACGCCGGGTCCCGGGCCAGCGCACCAGCCGTCGGCGGCTCCCGCGGCCTCCTCGCCAGCGGCCGCGCCGCCGCTGGGCAGTTCACCAGGCGCCCCGGGCGGCCGTTCGCACGGCACGGCCCCGGTGGCGGACCGCGGCAGCCAGGCGCCGGCCCGGGCTGGGGCGGCCGGTCCGGCGGCCTCGGCGCCCGGTGCGGCGCCTGCACCGGACGCAGGGCCGGCCAAACCGCTGCCTCCGGGGCAGGCCAAGCGGCTGGCGCGCGGGCTTCTCGCGCATGGCCCGGAGACCGGCTGAGTCTTTCCGCCCGGGGGACAAACGTCCCACCGCTGCCGGGCCGCCCGCCCCTGCGGCAGGGCCGACTCGCCCTGACCATCCCGAAACGCCGGCTGGTCCGGAGGCACATCAGACGATTGGTATGAAATCCGGTGGGTCCCGACCTCTTCCGGGGCGAGCCGACCCGGCGAGCATGGGCCCGCACCGGCCTGGCCGCGGAGGCATGCATCGCGCTCCGCGCGCCAGACCGGCGCCCAGCCATGGGGCATCGCCGGGCCCATTTACCAGCCGCTACGCCAGGGAAAGCGAGACAACCGGCAGCGGCCCGGCCATAGTGAGGTGATCGGCGTCGGTGAACCGCACGATAATCAGATCGTCATCGCCCAGTTCTGTCAGCTGACTGGCCGGCGCGACAAACCTCATCGGCTGCTGGCCAGTGTATTTGGCGTAATTAGGCTGCAGGCCGAAGACTATCTCGCCATTCATCTCCGGGCCGAGCTCGGTTATCCGACCTGCCTCAGCCAATATCTTGGTCATAATTGATCTTCCTTCCTTGGTGATAAAGCCTGGCATTAGGTACACATCTCTGCACGTCATGCAGCCGGACCTGCAAGATCTCTGATCGGTCAGCCAGGATTTCCCTGGTCTGAGATTTCCCTCATTCCCAACGTATCTCGGATGGGCAAACTCTGCAATTCGCCCGCCGTCCCACCGGTCACTCAAATTGCTTTTAACTCAACGAGCCCGCGTTGTTAACTTCAACGCAACGAGCCCGTATTGTTAACTTCAACGCAACGAGCGCGTATTGCTACCGCAGCGAGCTCGTATTGTTTGTGAATTGCAGGTACCTTTCAAGTTACGTAAATCTCTAATCTCTGCCGCTTCGCGGCTCAGCCTGCCGGTCACGAACCGGCGACCTGGGCGTCCGGGGCAGCACGGGGTTTGGCCGGTGACTCATGCCGTGCGAAGCGCCGCAGCGTTCACTCAGCTCACGGCGTCACCGATTGACTCATACGTTCTGGCCAGCTGTTCGTCCTGGCCAACCGCGCGGAAATGCGGCCATGACGGCGCCGGTCCAGTCAAGGCGGCGGTCCAGTCAAAGAGGCGGTCCAGTCAAAGAGGACAAACGTCCCGCGGTTGTCAGGCCCGTTGGCTCTTCGGATGTTCAGGTCACCATGGTCATGTGTGAAGCAAGCAGTAATGGCTGGCTCCGGCGGCATCCCCGCCCTGAACGAGGTATAGCCATTTGGAATCTGCGGACGAGAAGGACGTGATCACCGATGGCTGCTGCAACACCTGACGACAAGAGCACGAACAAGACGCACGCCGAAAATGCAAAAACGAACCAGAACGTCGCTGAGGCCACCGACAGGGTTGAGGAGGCAGTCGGCTCGCTGGACTTCCTCGTGCCCGACGGCACGGTGGGCATCATGCGCCGATTCTGGCCCGACGTCACCCTGGCGCGCTGGGCGATCAAACTGGCCAGCCAGCCGGCGGTCGTCGCGGGCCAGGCCGCCAAGCTGTCCGCCGACCTCGCCAACATCGCGGCAGGCGGCTCGGAAATCGCCCCGGAGCGCCGGGACCGCCGGTTCGCAGATCCGGCGTGGATGTCGAACCCGCTGCTCAAGCGCACGGTTCAGACGTACCTGGCCCTCGGCGGGACCGCCGAGACCCTGCTCGCCGACGCCTCGCTGGACTGGCGGGACAATACCCGCCTGAGGTTCGTGCTGGTCAATCTCATCGCCGCGTCCGCGCCCAGCAACAACCCATTCCTCAGCCCGGACGCGTGGAAGGCGGCCATCGACACGGGCGGCATGAGCCTCGTCCGCGGTCTGCGCGCCTTTGTGACCGACATGTCCTCTACTCCGCACATCCCGACCATGGTGAAGCCGGACGCGTTCACCGTCGGCAAGGACATCGCGGTGACGCCGGGCTCGGTGGTGGCCCGGACGGACGTCTTCGAACTCATCCAGTACAAGCCGAGCACGCCGACCGTGCACGAGTTCCCGCTTCTCATGATCCCGCCGATGATCAACAAGTACTACATCACCGATCTGACGCCGGGCCGGAGCATGCTCGAGTTCTTCGTCGCGCAGGGGTACCAGGTGTTCGTGTGCTCCTGGCGGAACCCCGGCCGGGAGGCGAGGAACTGGGATGTGAACACCTACGGTGAGGCCATCGTGGACGCGATGGGCATAGCCCGGGAAATCACGAAGTCCCCCAAGATCAACGTCATCGGCCTGTGCGCCGGCGGCATCATGACCTCCATGGTCGCCTCGCACCTGAGCGCCACCGGGCGGCTCGGTGAGGTCTCCAGCCTGTGCCTGGGCGTGACGCTGCTGGACATGACGCAGGCGGGCACGACCGTCTCGCTGATGGACGAGAACACGGCTACGGCGTCGATCCTCGCCTCCCGCGTCCGCGGCTACATGGACGGGGGCTCGCTCGCGGAGATCTTCGCCTGGCTCCGGCCCAATGACCTGATCTGGAGCTACTGGGTCAACAACTACCTGCAGGGAAAGCCGCCGCCCGCGTTCGACATCCTCTACTGGAATGCCGACACGACCAGGATGCCCGCCGCCCTGCACCGCAATTTCATCGAGATCGCCATGGCCAACGCGCTGACCAAGTCCGGTGCCACCAGCATGCTCACCACCCCCGTTGATCTCTCCAAGATCGACAGCGACACCTACATCGTGGCCGGCATCGACGACCACATCTCGCCCTGGCCGTCGGCCTATCGCGCCACCCAGATGCTGGGCGGCGACAAGCGGTTCGTGCTCTCCAACAGCGGCCACATCGCCGCCATGGTCAACCCGCCGACGAACCCGAAGGCCACCTTCCGGGTCGGGACCAGCACCCCGCCCGACCACAAGGAATGGCTGGCGCAGGCCGAGACGGTCCAGGGCAGTTGGTGGCCCGACTACACCACCTGGCTGGAAGGCCGCAGCGGCGACATGAAGGATGCCCCCAAGAAGCTGGGCGACGCGAAGTTCCCGCCGCTGGCCGACGCGCCCGGGACCTACGTCCTGGAGCGGTAGGCAACGGATGTGGCCCGGCACCGGGGAAGGCCCGGTGCCGGGCCTCGTCATGCCGGGAGCGCGATTCGGCCCGAACGGACGTGCCGCGGGTTATCCGCCGGCCGTGACATGTCCGCCGAACGGGCCCCGCCGGGGGGCGACTCCCAGCAGGGCCCGTTCGGGCCAGAAAGATGGGGCCGCGAGGGGCGCCATCTGGCAGCGTTATCCCTCGCGGAACTGGACGCCGAAGCCGCCGCGGGGATAGTGCCACGTCAGGGCGCCGGGGGCGGCGACGGCGAGGCAGGTCCCGCACTCCAGGCACGCGGCGTACTCCACCGAGATCGTCCCGTCCGGTTCCTCGGCGTAGACGTGCGCCGGGCAGCAGGCGACGATAGCCCGGCCGGTTCCGGTGGCCCTGGCGATCTCCTGGTTGACCTCGATGTGGCTCTCCTCTTCGTCGAGGTTGAACCGGTTCTTCGTCAGGCGCTCGGGGACAGACAGGGGTTTCATAGCGCGCGCCCTCCGGCGATGCCGTCGCTGACCAGATGCCTCGTCTTCAGCGGTGAGTGTGCCAGCGCCCGGCGGGCCACGCTCAGCAGATGCCGGCGGGGCCTGGTGTCGAGGCTGAAGGTCCCGTACAGGACGTCGGCGAACAGCTCGCCGTACTGGGCATACATGCGCTCACGCTCGAGGAAGGCGGGTGCCTTCGCGTAGGTCTTCATGTCCTGGCCGGCGTAGGAGGCGAAGAACTTTTCCCGGTAACCGGCCAGGCCTGCCTTAGAGGTGTCTTTCTTCTCCAGGGCGGCGCCGATGCCCTCGGCGGCCGCGACGGCGGAGGCGACCGCGAGGTCCATCCCGCGCACGGTCAGGCCGGTGTTGAGGGTGAGGCCGGCCGCGTCACCGACGACGACCATGCCGTCCATGGTGATCTCGCCGATCATCTTCAGGCCGCCCTCGGCCACCAGGTGGCAGCCGTACTCGGCCAGCTCGCCCCCCTCGAGGTACGGGGCGATGTACCGGTGCCCGAGGAAATGGTCGAAGACGTCGGTGACGACCTTGTTCTTGGCGGTCAGGTCGTCCAGGCGCACAACGATGCCCACGGACAGCGAATCGGTGTTCGTGTAGAGGAAGCCGCCGCCGGCCACGCCTTCCGTGCAGTCGCCGACCACGGCGAGCGCCGCGCCCTCGTCACCGGTCAGGTTGAAGCGCGCCTCGATCGTCTCCCGGGGCAGCGAGACCACCGATTTGACGCCGACCGCGAGGTGGTTCAGTGGCTCCTTGGCCCGCAGGCCCACATCGCGGGCGAGGAAGGAGTTCACGCCGTCGGCGGCCACGACCACCTGGGCGCGCAATTCGTCCTCTCCGGCCTGGATGCCGACGACGCGTTTCCCGGCCGCGTCCCTGCCCGCGTTCTTGGCTGTCCGCTTCCCGGCCGTGCCGTTGACGGCCAAGGACGCGGGGCCGACCGCGGATCCGCCCGCATCCTGGCCCGGGGCAGGCTCGGTCAGCACCCGGTCCACGCGCACGCCGGGCATGACGGTGACGCCGGCCTCCTCCACACTTGCCGGCGCAGCCAGGCGTCCAGCTTGGCCCGCAGCACGGTGACCGCGTTGACCGGGTTGGCCAGGCGCGTGTCCTGGTAGTCGATGCCGACGGAGCTGGTGGCGTTGAGGAACGTGACGCAGTTACGGGTGATCCGCCGCTCGACCGGGGCCTCGTCCAGGAAGCCGGGAAAGACCTCCTGGATGCCCCGGGAGTAGAGCACGCCGCCGGACAGGTTCTTCGCGCCGGCGGCCTCGCCCCGCTCGATCAGCAGCACCTCACGGCCCTGCTGGGCGAGCTGGTAGGCGGCGACGCAGCCGGCGATCCCGGCACCGACGACGATGACGTCGAAGTCGGGCTCAGCTGTTTCTGTCATGTCGCACCGTCATCCGTGGGCTAGTCGCACCGTTATCCGTGGGCTATTGAGGGCGCTGGTGATCGCCGGCACCAGGTCGTAGAGGTCGCCGACGAGACCGTAGTCGGCCTGGCTGAACACCGCGGCGTTCGGGTCGGAATTGATCGCCACGATCGTCTCCGCCCCCACCACGCCGACCATGTGCTGCAGCTGGCCGGAGATCCCGACGGCGAGGTAGAGCTGCGGGTGATCCGGGCCCCCGAGCTGCCGATGTAGCGGTCCTTGCCCATCCAGTTGAGGCCTTCGGCGACCGGGCGTGAACAGGCGATCTCGGCCTTGACGGCCGCCGCGAGCGTGTCGATCAGCTCGAGGTCTTCCTTGGCCTTGAGGCCGCGGCCGACGCCGATTACGCGCTGCGCCGCGTTGAGGTCGACCTGCTCGAAATCGGACATGTCTGGTCTCGAGCACGGTCAGGCCGTACGGCGTGCCGGAGACCTCCTCGATGGGCACGCTGTCACGCGCTGGCCACGGGGACCGAACCGCCGTCCAGCAGAAGGGCGACCGGCCCGGAAATCTCGACGGTCTCCTCGGAGATGTCGCCGTACACGGCGTTCAGGACAGTGGTCTTGTCCGCGTCCTGGTCAAGAGCGACCGAACGGGCCCCGGTCAGCACCGCGGCCCGCAACCGGGCGGCGGCGGCGCCGAGCAGCACCCGGTCGGCGGGGTTGCGGCCGCTGAGCACGACGCGGGGCGGGTCGGCCGCGACGACCTCGGCGACCGTCGCGGCGCTGGCTTCAGCGGGGATTCCCTCCGGCGCGCCGCACCAGACCACCCGGTCGACGCCGCTGGCCGCTACCGCTTCGGCCACCGGCCGGGGCCCGGCGACGACCGCCGCGACCTGCCCGGCGGGCCCGCCCAGGTTGCGTGCGACCGTGATCAGGTTGCCGATCGCCGGCTGCTCCGCGACGACGATCCAGGCGTTGACGCTCACTGTGCAGTCCTCTCTTCTCATCCTGCGGTTCCGGCGGGCCTGGCGGGCGGTCACAGCGCGCCCACTTCGCGCAGCGCCTTGACGAGCTCGGCGGCGGCCGCGGCGGGGTCGGTCGTGTCCAGGATCTGGTTCTTGCGCTCCCTGCGGGCCGGGCGGGACGTGCCGGTGACCGTCATCACCGCGCTCTGCGCGGGCACGTTCAGCGCCGCGAGGTCCGCATGCTCCACCGGCTTCTTGCCCGCCGCCAGCAGGTCCTTCATGCCGGGCACGTGCGGCGTGGTGGCATCCGCGGAGGTGGCCAGCACGGCGGGACCGGAAATCTCCAGCACCTGCGCCCCGCCCGGGATCGCGCGCCCCACGCGCAGCGCGCCGGCCTGGCCAGTCACATCGGTGACCTCAGCGACCGCCGGCCAGCCGAGCTCGCCGGCCAGCACGGTCGGCACCATCTTGGCCGCCACGTCGACCGACGAGTCACCGGTGACGACCAGGTCCACATCGCCGATATGGCGGACCGCCCCGGCGACCACCGCGGCCAGCTCGGCCTGCCCGGCGCCCTTGAGCGAGTCATCCTCGACGACGACGACCCGGTCCAGGCCACGGGCGAGGGCGGCCTTGCACGCGAGGGGTGTGCCGACGCCCTTCGCCCCGACCGTCACACCGATCAGCTCGGCCCCGGTGGCCACGGCGAGACCGCGCGCCAGCTCGATAGCCACGGGGTCATAGGTGCTGATCCCGGGGCGGGCCCGGCTCCAGTCCACAGTGCCGTCAGCGCCGACGGTGGCTTCCTCCGGGTCGCTGGTCCACTTGTAGGCGACCACAATCTTCATAGTGCTCCTCCTGGCGGCGGCCACCGCGGCACGTGGGCGCGATGACGCTGCTTTCGCTGGCTTTGCTGTCGCGCCTGCCCTGGGCCGACCATCATTACCGGAGGGCGGCGCGCGCGATCACCATGCGCTGGACCTCAGAGGTGCCCTCGTAGATCTCGGTGATCTTGGCGTCGCGGTAGTTCCGCTCGACCGGGTAGTTCTCGGTGTAGCCGTATCCGCCGTGAATCTGGATGGCCTTGCCAGCGACGCGGCTGGCCGTCTCCGAGGCGAACAGCTTGGCCATGGCGCCTTCGGTGGAGTAGGGCAGGCCGCGGTCGATGTTGGAGGCGGCGCGGTAGACCAGCAGCCGGGCCGCGTCGATCTCGGTGGCCATGTCGGCGATCATCCACTGGATAGCCTGCAGGTTCGCGATCGGCTTGCCGAACTGGACGCGCTCCTTGGCGTACGCGACGGCCGCGTCGAGGGCCGCCTGGGCGATGCCCAGGGCCTGCGCGCCGATCCCGATCCGGCCGCCGTCCAGCGTCTTCATGGCAATCTTGAAGCCCTGGCCTTCCTCCCCCAGCAGCGCGCCGGCAGGCACCCGGCAGTTGGTGAAGTACAGCGGCGGCGTGCTCGACCCGCGGATCCCGAGCTTGTGCTCGGCTTCGCCGACGGAGAGGCCGGGGGTGTCCCGCTCCACGATGAAGGCGCTCATCCCGCGGGTGCCCGACGCGTCCGGGTCGGTCTTGGCGAAGACGATATAGATCTCGGCGTAGGGGGCGTTGGAGATGAAGATCTTCGACCCGTTCAGGACGTAATTCCCGCCGTCGCGGACGGCGGTGCACGTGCCGGCCGCGGCGTCGGTCCCGGCGGCGGGCTCGGTCAGGGCGAACGCGCCCAGCCGGCGGCCGGAGGCCATGTCGTACAGGTACGCGTCCTTCTGGGCCTGGCTGCCAAATTTGTAAATGGGGAAGGTAGCCAGCGTGGTGTGCGCGGTCATGATGACGCCCGTGGTCGCGCACGCCCGCGACACTTCCTCCAGCGCGATCATGTAGCTCACGTAGTCTGTCCCGGCGCCGCCGTATTCCTCGGGATAGGGCATTCCCATGAGGCTCATGCCCGCCATTTTCGGCAGGACCTCCTCGGGGAAGCGGTGGTCGCGGTCTATTTCCCCCGCGACCGGCGCCAGCTCGGCCTCGGCGAACTCACGTACCGTGCTGCGTACCAGTTCCTGCTCGTCGGTCAGCTCGAAATCCATGACCGGGCACCTCCCGGAATGGCCGGTATTCCCGGCCGATTTACATGCCGAAATTCATTTAGACCCGTTCCGGAGAACAATTCCCCGCATACGTGTCAGCAGCAATTAGAGCCAAATTAGGCCGGCCTGCCGCTGGCCCGTAGGGGCGAAGGTCCCGATCCTGCCCGCCACCCGGCCGCGCGGGCGGCGGGCCGACGGTCTGAAAGCGCGGGACGTTCGTCCTCTTGCCGCGGGCCAGGGTCCGGCTAAGGCTCAGGAGAGTACTGCGTGAGGAGCTTCCTGGCTGCGAGCTCAGTCTGCCGGGCGACCGGGCAGATCTGCGCAGGCCACGGCGGCCTGGACAGGTAAGGGGAACGTTATGACCGAACTGAACGATGTGGTGGTGCTGTCCGGCACCCGGACGGCCATCGGCCGGTACGGCGGCGGCCTCAAGGACGTCCCGCCGTGCGACCTGGCGGCGACGGTGGTCCGCGAGGCGGTACGCCGGTCCGCCGTCGATCCGGAGGAATTCGGCCACGCGGTCTTCGGCAACGTGATCCACACCGAGCCCCGGGACATGTACCTGAGCCGGGTCGCGGCCGTCAACGGCGGCCTTCCCGTGAAGGTGCCGGCCTTCACCGTCAACCGGCTGTGCGGCAGCGGGCTGCAGGCCATCGTCTCGGCCGCCCAGCTCCTCTCGCTCGGTGACGCCGAGGTCGCGGTGGCGGGCGGGGCCGAGTCGATGAGCCGTGGCCCGTACTGGCTGCCGGGCATGCGCTGGGGCCAGCGGATGGGCGACGGCAAGGCCATCGACCCGGTGGTCGGCGCGCTGAACGACCCGTGGCATGCCTGCCACATGGGCGTGACGGCCGAGAACGTGGCCGAGGACTACAACATCTCCCGCGAGGACCAGGACGCGCTGGCGGTCGAGAGCCACCGCCGGGCCGCGGCCGCGACGGCAGCGCACTACTTTGACGAGCAGATCACGCCGATCCAGGTCACCGTCAAGAAGAAGACCGTCGACATCGTCGACCGACGAGCACTTCCGCGCCGACGCCAGCATGGAGTCCATGGCCCGGCTGCGGCCGGCGTTCGCCAAGGAGGGAACGGTCACCGCCGGGAACGCCTCGGGCATGAACGACGCGGCCTCCGCCGTCGTGCTGGCCACCAGCGCGTACGCCAGCCGCCACAGCCTGCAGCCGATGGGCCGCCTGGTCGCCTACAGCCACGCGGGTGTGGAGCCCAGGGTCATGGGCATCGGCCCGATTCCGGCCATCCGGAAGGTGCTGGAGAAGAGCGGCCTGAAGCTCGACGAGATCGACGTGTTCGAGGTGAACGAGGCCTTCGCGGCCCAGGCCCTGGCCGTCATCCGCGAGCTCGGCCTGCCCGAGGACCGGACCAACCCCAACGGCAGCG
Organism: uncultured Actinomycetes bacterium; assembly: GCA_963742865.1. Taxonomy (GTDB): domain Bacteria; phylum Actinomycetota; class Actinomycetes; order Streptosporangiales; family Streptosporangiaceae; genus Bog-532. Next base: position 69,641 of record CAVUNW010000011.1, on the reverse strand, counting down.
GCATCTCGCTGGGGCATCCGGTTGCCGCCACGGGCGCCATCCTGACCGTCAAGGCGCTGTACGAGCTGAAGCGGGTCGGCGGCCAGTACGCGCTGGTGACGATGTGCATCGGCGGCGGCCAGGGCATCGCCGCGATCTTCGAGCGGCTGTAGTCCGCCGGGAATGAACGGACAGCGAGGCCGCCGGACCTGGTCCGGCGGCCTCGCTGTCCTTCGGGGGTGCAGTGTTGTCAGGGCGCAGTTGTCAGGCCAGAATCTCTAGGGCCCGGGCATCATGCCGTGCTCGGGGAAGACGGCCATCCGGGTGGCGAGGATGGCCCGGTCGACCGGATCGGACGGGTTATATCCGGATTCAAACCGGGCGAACTCTGGCTCAGTGCCGTCCGTCATGGTCTCCGGTGCTTCCCGGCCGGTGCGGCGGGAAGCGTCCTCGCGCCAGGGCGCCGGAATACGCACGCGGGGGTCGATCGGGCACCCCGCCGCCTCGGCCAGCAGGAGCGTCCAGGTCCGGGGCACGACCTGAAGTTCTTCATAACCGCCTCCGCCGGTCAGCAGCCAGTGACCGCCCGCCACCTCGTGGGCCAGCTGGTGGATCGCGGCGTTGGCCACGCGCTGCGCGTCGATCGACAGCCGCAGGTCGGCCAGCGGATCAAGCCAGTGGGTATCACAGCCGTGCTGGCTGACCAGGACATCCGGGCGGAACTCCCGCAGCAGCGGGGGCACTATGGCGTCGAAGGCCCGCAGCCACCCGGCGTCCCCCGTCCCGGCCGGCAGCGCCACGTTGACCGCGGATCCCGCCGCACCGGGGGCGCCCGTTTCCGACGGCCACCCGGTGCCCGGCCACAGCGTCGCCGGGTTTTCGTGCAGGCTGATCGTCAGCACGTTCGGGTTGTCGTAAAAGGCGGCCTGCACCCCGTCACCGTGGTGCACGTCCATGTCGACGTAGGCGACCCGCCGGACGCCCGCCTGGAGCAGCCAGCTGATCGCGATCGCCAGGTCGTTGTACACGCAGAACCCGCTCGCCTGGCCGCGCATCGCGTGGTGCAGGCCGCCGGCAATGCTCGCGCCGTGCTGCGCCGCGCCCGTCCACATGGCCCGGGCCGCGGCCAGGGTGGCCCCCGCGACCATCGCCGACGCGTCGTGCATGCCGGCGAACACGGGATTGTCCTCGTTGCCCAGGCCGTACAGGACCTCAGAGCCGTCCGGATCCAGGCCCCCTGGGGCCAGGCCGCCCGGATCCAGGCCGCCCGGGGCCACGGCGCCCGGGGCCAGGCCGCCCAGGGTCAGGCCGCTCGCCTGCCGGACCGCGGCAATGTAACCCGGCTGGTGTGCCGTCTCCAGATCCGTGTCCGTGGCGGGCTCCGGGCACTCAAGCGACACCCCGGGCGCCGAGAGCACGCCGAGCGCGCGGGCCAGCTCGATCGTCAGCTCCACCCGCGCCGGCGCCATCGGATGACCGGCCCCGAAGTCATAGCCTGCAAGCCGGTCATCCCAGGCCACGTACAGCGAGCAGCTCATGGCTGGTCCGTACCAAGGCCCTTTAGCACAAGAGCCCGGTTAGCACAAGGGGCCGCCGGCCACGTAGATGACCTGGCCGGAGACGAAGCCCGCGCCCTCGCCGGCGAGGAAGGAGACAGCGTTCGCCACGTCAGCCGGCTGACCGACCCGTCCGACCGGTATCTGCTTCTGGTAGGTCGCCACGAGATCCTCGAACGACATCTTCAGCTTGGTGGCCATGTTCGCGGTCATGTCGGTGGCGATGAAGTGCGGACCGACCGCGTTAGCGGTGACCCCGAACTTGCCCAGCTCCTTGGCGAGCGTCTTGGTGAAGCCCTCCAGGCCGGCCTTGCTGGCGGAGTAGTTCGCCTGGCCGCGGTTGCCGAGCGCCGACGACGACGAGATGTTGACGATCCGCCCCCACTTCTGCCCGGTCATGTACTTCTGCACCGCCCTGGTCATCAGGAACGCGCCGCGCAGGTTGACGTTCATGACCAGGTCCCAGTCCTCGTCGGTCATCTTGAACAGCATGGCGTCGCGGGTTATCCCGGCGTTGTTCACCAGCACCGTCGGCTCGCCGAGTTCGGCGGCCACCCGCTCGACCGCGGCGTTCACCTGATCGGCCTGGCTGACATCGGCGCCAATCGCGAGCGCCTTCCCGCCCGCGTTCTCGATCTCCTTGACCGTCTCGGCGCACGTGCCCTCGTCGAGGTCCAGGACCCCCACGGCCATCCCGTCGGCGGCCAGCCGGATGGCGACTCCAGCGCCGATCCCGCGGGCAGCTCCGGTCACAATGGCAACTCGCTGTGTCTCCTGTGACATATCGATCCCTCTCCTCTGGCCGGGGCTACCCACCGGGCAGGCCCGCAGGCCGGTTGACTCGTCTGAGTCTTCGGCGGGTGCATTACTTCCGGAAAGGGACTTTGTGCCCTCTATCGCGGGAAAGTCGGTGTCACGGGACCTACTCAGTCCGCACCCCTGCCCCCGGTGACCCTTGTGCCCCGCTCGTCCCGGCACTACTGGGCGGCCGGTCCAGCCCGGTAGATTTCTGGCGGTCGAGGACCGGCCCGGTTTACCCGGTATTACCGCCGGGTAATACGGTTGTTAACCACATGCCAGCCAAGTAGTCCGGCATGCGCCCAATCAGTGAGGATCTATGCAGTTCCTGCGGCGCGTCCAGGCCGGGCCCGAGGTGACCACCGAGCTCGTCACCGTCAGCGGCCAGCAAATGCTGGTCTCCGTACGCCACGGTGCCGGTAAACCGGTTCCGTTGCTACTGATCAACGGCATCGGCGCCAGTCTGGAAGCCCTGCAGCCGTTCGTGGATGCGGTCGACCCGTCCCGGACCGTGATCCGCTTCGACCCACCCGGTGTCGGCGGTTCCCCGCTGCCACGACGACCGTACCGGTTCAGCGGCCTGTCCAGGCTGATCGGCGGCGTGCTATCCCACCTCGGGCACGAGTCGGCCGACGTACTCGGCATCTCCTGGGGCGGCGGCGTCGCGCAGCATTTTGCCGCCTTCCAGTCCCAGCGCTGCCGCCGCCTGGTCCTGGTCAGCACGGCGACCGGCTCACTCATGGTGCCCGCCCGGCCCGATGTCCTGGCGCGGATGGCTACGCCGCGGCGCTATACCGACGCCGGTTACCTCGGCCGGGCCGCCCCGTCGCTGTATGGCGGGTCCGCGCGGACCGACCCGGAGCGCGTCACGGCCCATCTGAACGGGAACAACCACTTCGCATCGCCCAAGGGCTATCTCTACCAGCTCGGCGCCGCGGCCGGCTGGACCAGCGTGCCGTTCCTGCCGTTCCTGCGGCAGCCGACGCTGATCGTGTCCGGCGATGACGACCCGATCATCCCGCTGGCCAATGCCCGCTTGATGCACCGGCTCATCCGGGACTCGCGGCTGCACGTCTTCAACGGGGGCCATCTCGGGCTGATCACCGAGGCGGCCGAGCTTGCGCCGGTGATCGAGCGCTTCCTGGACGAGGACGGCACCGGCCGCCCCCGGGCCAGCCGCTTCCCGGCACGGGGCCGCCCGTTAGCCTTCGCCCGCGCCCGGACGAACATGTAACGCTGCTCTAACGGGAGCCGCCCGGCGAGCGGCCCGCCCACCGAAAACTGTGCGATAAGGGCTGCTATATAGCGGCAGGTAGCAAGTCTGCAAACGCCTGGCGCGCAGGATTCACGGCCATCATCCACGGCGCAGCCCACGTGCCGCCGCCAGGCGGCCAGATCGAGCCCCGCAGCGGCTATCGGGGACCGGGACATAGGCGTAGGTTCGGAACGAATGCCCGTATCAGCCTGCACCGGCCCAAGCGTGGGTGCAGGCGACCGCGTCGCTCCAGACCCTGGTGGCACGGCCAGCCCCGGCCGGGCAAAGACCTAGGAGCCTCAGCGATGCACCGATCACCAAGCTTGCCTTCCGCCGCAGCCATACCGGCACCGGGGGTTCCCCGTGAGCTGCTGACCAGGGGTCCCCCGGCTGGCAGCGGCCGGGCACCACAGGGCGGCGGCGCAGCGGAAGTGATCCGGTGCCTCACCGAAGATCACGACCGGATTGCCCAGCGCATGAACGACGTCATAGTCCGCCGGATCTTCGCCGCCGGACTGGATCTCCAGACCGCGCTGGGGCTGATCGGCGATCACAGCGAAGCCAGTAGGATCTACCACGTCCTCGATGAACTGGACCAGGCCATCAGGGACATCCGGGACATCATTTTCGATCGCAGCCCACCCGGTTCACCACGCTTATCTGACCAGGACGCACTACGGACCGCCCGGTACGCCGACCCTCGCGAGGACGGCGCCGATGAATTCCCGGCAGCGGCGGGGCAGTCACTCATGGAGGGCGGGCGGCGTGTCTTGGACTCTGTTACCCCGCCGCGTGCCCGTTAGAGGGTTTCTGCGTCACGTATCCACGGGCGAAGAATCCGTCGCGGCCATCGCGCGGTCGACAGGGTACTCACGCCAGGCCGTCCGGCACCTTAGTCTCCGAGGGATCGCTGATTCCGGTTTAGCTTGGTCTGCAGGGCGGCTGGCTGATGCAAAGTTCCCATGCAGGCGTATGCTGATCACAGGTTGCGATGGTTTTCGCTTGCCACCCAGCTTTGCTGCGTAGGCGTTGCTCCGGACCCCGGTGGCGTTCCGTACCGACACGGACGTTTGCTCACCGAGAGGTCGGGTTGGCACATTCAGTCGCCCAGTCGCCGGTCCCGCGGACGGGTTGCCGTCTGGTTTCGGGCATTTGATCAATCATCTCCTGCGGGAGTACCGGCACGCGACGACAAGGAAGTCATCTGATGAAGGCTCTGGTGTACCACGGACCCGGTCAGAAGGTGTGGGAGCACGTACCCGACCCGAAGATCATCGACCCGACTGACGTGATCGTGCAGGTGGACATCACCACGATCTGCGGCACCGACCTGCACATCCTCAAGGGGGACGTCCCGGCGGTGACCGAAGGGCGGATTCTGGGGCACGAGGGTGCCGGGACGATCACCGAGGTCGGCCAGGCGGTGAGCAAGCTCGCAGTCGGGGACCGCGTGATCATCTCCTGCGTCACCTCGTGCGGCTCATGCTCCTACTGCCACCAGCAGCTGCCCTCGCACTGTCTCGACGACGAGGGCGCCTCCGGTATCGGCTGGATCTTCGGCCACCTCATCGACGGCACCCAGGCGGAGTACGTGCGCGTACCCTTCGCCGAGAACTCCCTGCACAAGATGCCCGGGGGTGTGAGCGACGAGGCCGCGGTCATGCTCTCCGACATCTTGCCCACGGGCTTCGAGATCGGGGTCCGCAACGGCCGCGTCGAGCCCGGCGACGTCGTCGCCGTCATCGGTGCCGGACCGGTGGGCCTGTCGGCGATGATGACCGCCGGGCTCTACGGCGCCTCTCGTATCATCGCCATAGACCTCGATGACAACCGGGTCCAGCAAGCCAAGTTCTTCGGCGCCACCGACGGCGTCAACAGCGGCGATGCGGACTGGATGGACGAGGTGCTGGCCTTGACCGACGGCCTGGGCGTGGACGTCGCGATCGAGGCCGTGGGCATGCCGGCGACCTTCCAGATGGCCACCGAGCTCGTCCGCGCAGGCGGGACAGTGGCGAATGTCGGCGTGCACGGCAAGTCGGTGGAGCTGAAACTCCAGGATCTGTGGATCAAGGACATCTCGCTCACCACCGGCCTGGTGAGCGCCACCACGACGCCGATGCTGCTCAGGCTGGTCGCCCAGGGCAGGCTGACACCGGAAAAGTTCGTGAGCCACCGCTTCATGTTCGACGACATCATCGACGCCTACGACACCTTCGGCCGCGCAGCGGAGACCAAGGCCCTCAAGGTAGCCATCACCCGCTGACACACCGCCAACGGCCCGATCCGCCGGGCGCGGGTCGGGCCAGCGCGGCCCGAAGGGATGTCGAGTGGACCGGCCCGGCCGGTGTGACCCGGCTGAAGGACTGGAAGGGCCGGGGCAGAACAGACACACAGATAGTTCCATCGAAGCCCTGATCAACTGACGAGATCCGCTACCTGGTCACCCGCCGCGATGCTCAGCGAGCCCGGCAAGGGGCGTCATGCTGAACCCCTGATTAACTTTCCGTACGTGATTGACTGAGGAATCTGCTTCCGGAAGGGTCATTCCCAGAGGGGACGACCGCGATGTTCCCGGGAGGGGCTCGCCGTGGCTTCCTACCTGATGGTGCAGATTTCCGACGTGCACCTGGCCACCACCGGCAGGTCGCTCCCACCCGGTACCCGGCCCCGGGACAACCTCCTCCGGGGGCTTCATCTGCTGGAGGAGACCGGTATCCGGCCGGACATCTTGCTCCTGACCGGCGACCTGACGGATAAGGGCGAGGCCGCCTGCTATGACGACCTCAGGAGCATCGTCGCCGGCGCTGCGCCGGGGAGCGGCGCGAGCGTCATCTACCTGCCGGGCAACCACGACGACCGGGCCACCTTCCGCCGCCATCTCCTCGGTGAGATGGCCCCCGGTCCGGATGACGCGGGCGTGGGGGGTGCGGACCACGGGGTTGCGGGCGGCCTCGGGGGTCCGGGCGGCCTCGGGAGTCCGGGCGGCGGCCCAATCAACCAGACCCACTGGCGGAACGGCTTGCGGGTCATCGCGCTGGACTCTACGGTCCCCGGCGAAGACCACGGGGTCCTGGACGATCACACGCTCGGCTATCTCAAATCCGAGCTCGAGACGCCAGCCCCCGACGGCACGGTCGTCGCTTTGCATCACCCGCCGATCCCGTCACCGATCAAGCCGATGGCCGAGATGAGCCTGTACAACCCGGAACGCCTGCGCGACGCGATCGCCGGCACCGACGTGCGGATCGTGCTCTGTGGGCACACCCACCACGGAGCGCTGGGCACACTTGGGGCGATCCCGGTGTGGGTCTCCCCCGCCTCCGCGTACCAGGCCGACACCACCAGCACGCAGGTGTTCCGCGGAGTTCCGGGCACGGCCTTCTCCCGGGTTGACCTCACCGAAGACGGCCCGACGGTCACCGTCATCCCGGTCCCGCTGGAGGCCACTGCCTGACCGCGCCTCCCCGTCCCTCCTGGGCCGCTGGCTGAGCGCACATCCCTCCCCCTGGGCCGCTGGCTGAGCGTGGCGTACGGTCGGGCACATGCGCATTGTCATCGCGGGCGGACATGGCCAGATCGCGCTGCGGCTTGAGCGGCTGCTTACTGGGCGCGGAGACGAGGTCACGGGCATCATCCGCAAACCGGAGCAGGCGGGCGATCTGCGGGCGGCAGGCGCCGAGCCCGCGGTCTGCGACCTCGAGTCGGCGTCGGCCGCAGAGGTCGAACGGCTTCTGGAGGGTGCGGACGCGGCCGTCTTCGCGGCCGGCGCGGGCCCGGGCAGCGGAGCCGAGCGCAAGGACACGGTGGACCGGCAGGCGTGCTCGCTCCTGGCGGACGCGGCCGAGGCGGCGGGGGTACGCCGTTTCCTCGTCGTCTCCAGCATGGGGGCCGACCGTGAGCCGCCGGAGGGCACCGAAGGGGTCTTCGCGGTCTATCTGCGCGCCAAGGGGGCAGCCGACGCCGACGTCCAGGCGCGGGCTGGGCTCGACTGGACCATCCTCCGGCCGGGAGGGCTGACCAACGCCCCGGGCACGGGACGGGTGAACCTTGCCGAAACGACGGGACGCGGCGAGGTCCCGCGTGACGACGTGGCCGCTGTGCTGGTGGCCCTGCTGGACGAACCGGGCACCGCGGGGCGAACGCTGGAGCTCATCGGCGGGGACGTGCCGGTCCGCGAAGCAGTGCGGAAAGCTTGCGCGGAGGCTGCTCCGCCGTGAGTTCTTTCGCTGAGGTGCGGATCGTGACGGAGCGGCTCGAGTTGCGGGAATTCGGCCCCCAGGACGCCACCGTGGTGAAGGCCCTGGTAGCGGCCGAGGATCGCACGTCCCTGCCGCCCGGAGCACCGTCGCAGCGGGTAGCGGAGAAGGCCGGTTTCCAGCGCGAAGGCACACTCCGGCGGGCGCAACCGGAAGACGACGGGCTGCATGACCTGGCCGTGTTCTCCCTCATGGATGACGATCCCGGAGGGTAATGAGGCCGGCGGCCAGCCGCTCAAGGCTGACCGTGCGGTGACGTCAGGACTAAACGCTTTGCTGTCCCCGTGCGACCAAAAGGGGTGACAATGACTTCGGTGCTGCGGACCGAGGCGAGCCACGGCTCGTCCGCAGGGGGGCGGCGTGAACGACGAGAAGATCCCCGAGGAATATGCGCGGGAGCTGGCTGACTGCTTCATGGCGTACGCCAGCGGATTGTTCGGGTACGCGTATGTCCTGGCCCGCGGAGACCGCGCTCTGGCGGATGACCTGGTTCAGTCCACGTTCACGGCGGCGGCAAGGCAGTGGGCGACGGTGCGAAGCCTTCATGATGCTCAGCGCCTGCGCTGGCTGAGAACGACCATCGGCAACATCGCTATCAGTATGTTCCGCCACGACGAGGCCTTCCGCACTCGGCTGCCCCAGCTGGAAGCTCTGTACCGTCCCTCGTCAGCAGAAGTCCATGGCGAAGCGGTGTCTGCCATCGCGGCAGAGCGCTGCTGGCAGATCATCCGCGCGCTGCCTCCTCAGCAGCATGCGGTCGCGGTGATGCGCTGGCTTTTCTCGATGAAAAACAGCGAAATCGCGGCGAAGCTCGGGATCTCCGAGGGGACGGTCGGCGCCCATCTTTCTGCCGTGAGAAGAAAACTGCGGGCTGGCTTGGGACCATTCAATCCATTCGGTGATGACGAGGAAGGAGCATCCTCATGACGGCCGACGGGAATGACACGGGAAACATCCATGACGACGAATTCTTCGCCCGTCTCTATGAGCACATCGCTGACCAGCGGGCATCCGATTACGCTGCCACCTACGACACCGCCGCCGGGCTGACACGCTTTAACGGCTGGCTACGGCATAACACTGCGACGGAGGAACCGCACGGCCATTATTCAGCCGGGACCACTCTGACTGAGACGGCTGTCGCCGTCGCCATCAGAGCCAGCGCCGACGCCATTCCCGTTTCGCTTCGGCCATTGCCCGCGAAGCTGGAGTTGACGGCCGAGGAGGCTGTCACTCAGCTTTACACGGGCCACTACCGTTCGCTGGTCCGGCTCGCGGTCCTGCTGGTGCGGGACGAGCCGACCGCCGAAGAAGTGGTCCAGGAGTGCTTCATTGCCATGCACGATGGCTGGCACCGGCTGCGGGAGGAAGACAAGGCGCTGTCGTATCTGAAGCAGGCGGTGGTGAACCGGTCCAAGTCGGTGCTGCGGCACCGCAGCGTGGTGGACCGCAACGCCCCCAAGCCCGCGCCCGATATGCCCAGCGCCGAACATGGGGCGATGTCCCTGCTGGAACGCAGCGCAGTGATCACCGCACTGCGCGGGCTACCGGACCGGCAGCGGCAAGCAGTCATCCTGCGCTACTACGCCGACATGTCCGAGGCGCAGATCGCGGACATGATGGGGATCAGCAAGGGTGCGGTCAAGAGCCACACCGCGAGGGGGATGTCATCGCTCCGTGCGGTCCTGGAGCAGACGTCATAAGCCAGCCTTCGGCAAGCCGCCTGACGGCCCAGACGGCCCTTATGCCCAGAAGGCGGCGACCTCGGCGGCCTGGGAACGGCCGATGTCACGGCCGGCTCGCGCGGCGGGGGGCCGGGTGGCCGGGAGGACAAGGGCGCGCTTCACGCGCTGATCCTAGCCTTCGGTGCCCTGCTGCTGCGGTGGGGCGCGGATTGCGTACGGGCAGGGCGCTCACGAGGAGGGGTGGAGGTGGGTGCGCTGGCCGTCGTGGTCGAAGATGCACAGGATCTCGGCGGGACCGTCGTGGGCGCCGAAGGCGTGCGGGATCATGGTGGAGAATTCCGCCGCCTGGCCGGCCTCGACCAGGATGGTCCGGTCGCCCAGCAGCAGTTTGACCGTTCCGGACAGGACGGTGAACCAATCCCGGCCTGGATGGACGCGCATCTCGCCCGGACCGGGCCGCGGCGCCGGACGGGTGACGCGCATCTTGGCCACGGATATGCCGTGCGGCCCGGGCTCGCGGGTCAGCATCCAGGTGGTCCTCCCGCGTGCCTCGTCACGCTGCGGCCTGATCACTACGTCGTCGTCATCTTCTGATTCCACGAGCTGGTCCAGGGTCGTGCCCAGGGCCCGGGCAATCGGGGCCAGCTGGTCAAGGGCGATCCGGCGGTGGCCGGTCTCGATCCGGCTGAGCGTGGACGGGCTCAGGTAGCAGCGGGCGGCCAGGTCATCCAGGGACCAGCCCTGGGCCACCCGCAGGCCCCTGATCCGCTGGCGGACCAGGTTGTCGAGCTCACCGTCTTGCGTCATACGCAAGATCCTATGCCATCGGAGCAAGAAGGACGTAGGGTCGGGGCATGGGACATCCTCATCACCCGCGCGGCCACGCCGGCGCCGGGCACCACGACTCTGCGGCCGGGCATCACCACGCCCCACAGGGGGAGGCCGACGAAGCCGCTATGGCGGAGTTGCTGGACCTGGATGCCGAGGTCCTGCACGCCTACCTGTCCGAGGTGACCGGCTGGGTCCACGAGCTGGCCGCCGGCCGGCCGCCTCAGCGGATCCTCGACCTGGGCAGCGGCACCGGCACCGGGGCCCTCGCCCTGGCGCGGCGCTTCGGGGACGCCGAGGTGGTCGCGGTGGACATGTCCGCGTCCCTGCTGGGGCGCCTCCGGGACAAGGCGCGCGATCTTGGTCTGGCCGAACGGATCCGGACCGTCGAGGCCGACCTGGACGCGGAATGGCCGGTCATCGGCCCGGTGGACCTGGCGTGGGCGTCTAGTTCCCTGCACCACATGGCCGATCCGGATCGTGTCCTCACCGAGGTCTTCGCGACGATGAACTCCGGCGGGCTGCTGGTGGTGGCCGAGCTGGACTCGTTCCCGCGCTTCCTGCCGGACGACGCCGGCCCGGGGGACCCCGGGCTGGAAGCGCGCTGCCACGCGGTGCTGGACAGGATCAGGGCCAGCGAGTTGCCGCACATGGGCTCCGACTGGGGCAGCCGACTGAGCAAGGCGGGGTTCAGCGTCGAGGGCGAGCGGACCTTCGCCATCCACCTGACGCCTCCGCTTCCCCCCGCCACGGGCCGTTACGCGCAGGCTTCCCTGCGGCGCATGCGTTCCGGCCTCGACGGCCAGCTCAGCGACGGCGACCTGGCCGCGCTCGACACGCTGATCGGCAGCGACGGGCCGGAGAGTCTCTTGCGCCGCGACGACCTCACTGTCCGCGCGACCAGGACCGTCTGGGGCGCCCGGCGCCCGTGAGGTGCAGGCGCCGGACCGGCGCCAGGTGGTGTCGGTAGCGGAAACGCGGCCGCGAAGGTCCCTGTCTCAGGCGGCGGAGCGCTCGCTGAGCGGGCGGCGGCGCAGTCCCGTCTTCTGGATCGCCGGCGGCACGTATGCCTGGTCGAGGGGGCCGATGTCGGTTCCTGGCGGGACGATCTCATCGATCCGGTCGAGGACATCGTCGGAAAGGACGACGTCCACCCCCGCGAGAAGGTCGTCGAGTTGCTCCATGGTGCGGGCACCGAGCAGCGCGCTCGTGACACCCGGGTGCGAGATCGCGAACGCCATCGCGAGGTGGGGCATCGACAGGCCCGCTTCTTCGGCGAGCGGGATCAACCGCTCCACCGCGTCCAGGCGCCGCTCATCACTGAACGCCGTGAAGAACTTCGCCCGGATGACGTTGGTGTCCTGCCCGCGACGGACCCGGCCGGTGAGCATGCCCTGACCGAGTGGTCCCCAGGCAAGGACGCCCATGCCGTACTGCTGCGCGACCGGAAGGACCTCGCGCTCGATGCTGCGGTTCAGGATCGAGTACGGCGGCTGCTCGGTCCGGAACCGCTCCAGGCCGCGCCGTTCCGCCACCCAGTGCGCCTCCACGAGGTTCGATGCCGGCATCGTCGAGGTTCCGAAGGCGCGGATCTTGCCGCTGCGGACGAGGTCCGTCAGCGCGGAGAGCGTCTCCTCGATGTCCGTATCGGGGTCGGGACGGTGGATCTGGTAGACGTCGATGTGGTCGGTCTGCAGGCGGCGCAGCGAGTTCTCGACCGCCGTCATGATCCATCGCCGGGAGGCACCCTGCTGGTTCGGGTCCTCGCCCATTGGGCGGCTGACCTTCGTCGTGAGGACCACGTGGTCACGGCGGCCCTTCAGCGCGCGGCCGACGATCTCCTCCGAGTCTCCGTACGCGTCCGCGGTGTCGACGAGGTTGATGCCGGCGTCGAGCGCCTTGTGGATGATCCTGATCGAGTCCTCGGGGTCGGGGTTGCCGACCTGCGTGGCGAACATGAGCGCGCCGAGCGCGTAAGGGCTGACCTTGATGCCTGTTCGGCCAAGGTTTCGGTACTGCATGCGGGTTCTCCAGACGTGAGCGTGACGTGTGTAGACGCCTCCGTCGACGTACACTGCCCACCAAGCGGAAGCTCTTTCCGGAACTATACGGAATCGCTTTCCGGTTAGCAATAGGAGGACCATGGCACCCGAGTCGGTCAGGACGACGGCTCCATCGACGGGGCGCAGTATCGACCCGTCTCGGCGTCAGCGCTCGGACGCAAAGCGGAATGTCGTCGCGCTGGTGGAGGCGGCGAAGACCGTGTTCGCGGGCAGTGGTGTGGACGCGCCCGCGAAGGAGATCACGGATCTTGCGGGAGTGGGCGTGGGAACGCTCTACCGGCATTTCCCTCGCCGATCCGACCTCATTGTCGCCGTGTTGCAACACGAGATCGACGAGTGCATCGAAGCTGCGGAACAGCTCGGGACCACGCTCAGTCCGTGGGACGCGCTCATGGGCTGGATCGAGCGCTTCACGGACTTCGTCGGCACCAAACGCGGGCTCGCCTCGGCGCTACACTCCGGTGACCCGGCCTACGATGACCTCCCGCAGCACCTCATGGACCGGCTCGAACCGGCGCTCCAAACGCTCCTCGCCCGAGCGGTAGACAGCGGGTGCGCGCGCGACGACGTTACGGCCCGGGAAGTCCTCATGACCATTGCCCTCATTTGCCAGCCGGTCCGCGGCGAGCAACCGAGCTTCAATCAGCGCATGACACGAGTGTTCATGGAGGGACTGGGCCGTGTTGCCAGGTGGTGTTGAGCCAGTGGAGGGTCGCGGCCGCGCAGAGTGCGGCGTGGTGGCTGCGGGCGGTCTTGTCTGAGCGCATGTTGGCGACGCACGCTCCCGACGACGGCGGAACAGACGCCGGGCCGGGAGTGTTTCATCTAAGTCTTGAAATCAGACCTAGGTCGGCACCGTGGTGTGCCGGGGAAGCTGGATGTGAAGAACCGCCTGATTGTCCGGGGCGCCCGCGAGCACAACCTCAAGGACGTCCATCTCGACCTGCCCCGGGACGCGATGATCGTGTTCACCGGGCTGTCCGGGTCGGGCAAGTCGAGCCTCGCGTTCGACACGATCTTCGCCGAGGGCCAGCGCCGCTACGTTGAATCACTGTCAACGTACGCTCGGCAGTTCCTCGGGCAGCTGGACAAGCCGGACGTGGACGCCATCGAGGGCTTGGCGCCGGCGGTGGCGATCGACCAGAAGCCGGCCTCGGCGAGCCCGCGGTCGACGGTCGGCACGATCACCGAGATCTATGACTTCCTGCGCCTGCTGTGGGCGCGGATCGGGCAGCCGCACTGTCCGGTGTGCGGCGAGCCGGTGAACCGGCGGACGCCGCAGCAAATTGTCGATGACCTGCTGAGCCGCCCCGAGGGGGCCCGGTTCTACGTCCTCGCGCCGGTGTTCCCGGGCGCGCGAGGGCGGATACGCGGGGCTGTTCGGCGGCCTGCAGGCCAAGGGGTACGCCCGCGTCCGGATCGACGGGACCGTGTACCCGCTGACCGAGGTGCCGGAACTGGGCGGCCAGGACCCAAACCCGGTCGAGGTGGTCGTGGACCGGCTGACGGTGAAGGCATCCAGCCGCGCCCGGCTGACCGATTCGGTGGAGACCGCGCTGAAGCTCGCGGACGGCCGGATGACGGCCAGCTTCGTGGACTTCGCCGAGGACGACCCCGATCGCGAGATCCGCTACAGCGAGCGCCTGGCCTGCCCGAACGGTCATCCGCTGACGATCGACAAGCTCGAGCCGCGGTCGTTCTCGTACAACTCGCCGTTCGGCGCCTGCCCGGTCTGCGCCGGCTGGGCACCCGCCGCGAGGTGGACCCGGACCTGGTGGTCCCGGACGGGACCCGGTCGCTGGCGCGCGGGGCGATCGCGCCCTGGGCCGGCTGGAAGGACCGCGAGTACTTCCAGCGGCTGCTGCGGGCCACGGCGGAGGCGGGCGGGTTCAGCCTGGACACGCCGTGGGACGAACTGCCGGAGGCGGCGCGGAACAAGGTGCTGCACGGGACCGGCGACAAAGTCCACGTGAGTTACCAGACCCGGGCCGGGCGGGAACGCTCGTACTACGTCCGTTATGAAGGTGTATTGGCGTGGATCGAACGGCGCTACGCCGAGGCAGAGACGGACGCGGCGCGGGAGGCGCACGAGGCGTTCATGCGCGCGGTGCCGTGCCCGGCGTGCGGCGGGGCGCGGCTGGCGCCGGAGATCCTGGCCGTGACCGTTGGCGGCCGGTCGATCGCGGATATGGCGGCCCGGCCGGTCACGGAGACTGCCGCCTGGCTGCGGGAACTGCGCCTGACCTCGCGCGAGGAACTGATCGCCGAACGGCCATTGAGCGAGATCCAGACGCGGCTGGGCTTCCTGGCTGACGTCGGGCTGGGGTACCTGTCGCTGGACCGGCCGGCGGCGACGCTGGCGGGCGGCGAGGCGCAGCGGATCCGGCTCGCGACGCAGATCGGGTCGGGCCTCACCGGGGTGCTGTACGTGCTGGACGAGCCGTCGATCGGCCTGCACCAGCGCGACAACCAGCGGCTCATCGAGACGCTGACGCGGCTGCGCGACCTGGGGAACACGCTGATCGTCGTCGAGCACGACGAGGACACGATCGCGGCCGCGGACTGGGTGGTGGACATCGGGCCGCAGGCCGGCGAGCACGGCGGCCAGATCGTGGTCAGCGGCACGGTCGAGGACCTGAAGAACTCGGCCGAGTCGATCACCGGCGCGTACCTGTCCGGGCGCATGGGCGTCGAGGTCCCGGCCGCCCGCCGGGCGCGGCAGCCCGGCTACGAGCTGGTCGTCGAGGGAGCCCGTGAGCACAACCTGCGCGGCATCGACGTCGCCGTTCCGCTCGGCCGCTTCGTCGCGGTGACCGGGGTGTCCGGATCCGGCAAATCATCGCTGGTCAACGACATCATCTACCCGGCACTGGCCAACCAGATTAACGGAACGAACCTCGCGGGCGGCCGGCACGCGCGGGTAACGGGCATCGGCGAGCTCGACAAGGTGGTCCGCGTGGACCAGTCGCCGATCGGGCGGACGCCACGGTCGAACCCGGCCACGTACACGGGTGTGTTCGACTACATCCGCGAGCTGTTCGCGGAGACCACGGCGGCGAAGGTGCGCGGCTACCAGCCGGGCCGGTTCTCCTTCAACGTGAAGGGCGGCCGGTGCGAGACCTGCGCCGGTGACGGCACGATCAAGGTCGGGATGGACTTCCTGCCGGACGTGTACGTCCCGTGCGAGGTGTGCCACGGTGCGCGGTACAACCGCGAGACGCTCGAGGTGCGGTACAAGGGCAAGACGATCAGCGAGGTCCTCGACATGCCGATCGCCGACGCCGCGGAGTTCTTCGGCCCGGTGGACCGGATCTCCCGGCGGCTGCGCGCGCTGGTCCAGGTCGGTCTGGGGTACGTGCGCCTCGGCCAGCCGGCGCCCACGCTGTCCGGCGGCGAGGCGCAGCGGGTCAAGCTGGCCGCCGAGCTGCAGAAGCGGTCCACCGGCCGGACCATGTACCTGCTGGACGAGCCGACGACCGGCCTGCACGCCGAAGACGTGCGCAAGCTGCTCGGCGTGCTGCACTCGCTGGTCAACATGGGCAACACCGTGCTGGTCATCGAGCACAACCTGGACGTGATCAAGACGGCGGACTGGGTCATCGACCTGGGCCCGGACGGCGGCCCGGACGGCGGAACGGTCGTCGCCGAGGGCACGCCGGAGCAGGTGGCTTC
The DNA here is from genome assembly GCA_963742865.1 of uncultured Actinomycetes bacterium. Lineage (GTDB taxonomy): Bacteria > Actinomycetota > Actinomycetes > Streptosporangiales > Streptosporangiaceae > Bog-532. The sequence goes on along the minus strand of CAVUNW010000011.1, from coordinate 53,549 downwards.
GGTGGCGGAGTCGCGGACGGGCCAGTTCCTGCGGGCCAAGCTGCCCGCGCTGGGAGCGCCTGGGCGCGTGCCGCAAGCCGCCTAGCTCCTGCAGCCGCTCACTTCGTGCAGCCGCTCACCCGTGGGGTGGGCGGCTGCTCGCGTCTGGGCGCTGGCAGGCCCAGCGCTCGGCGAGAAGCGCCCAGCGCTCGTGATCACGCCAGTCCCCGTCCACCATCAGGTAGCGGGAAGAAAGGCCTTCCCGTTCGAACCCCAGGCGCCGGACCAGCTCGATCGAGCGGCGGTTGGCGGGCTGAATGTTGGCCTCCAGGCGGTGCAGACCCAGTTCACCGAACGCGGCATCGAGCACGGCCCGAAGCCCCTGGGTCATCAGGCCCTGGCCGGCATGAGAAGCAAATGCCCCATAGCCCAGGGAGCCGGACTGAAAGGCGCCGCGCACAATGTTGCTGACGTTCACGTAGCCGACGAGTGCTCCACAGTGGCGGTGCCGGATGAGGTAGGCAACCTCATCGTCACGGGCGGCCCGGCCGAGGTAGGCCGGCGAAGCGCGCGGAGGTATCCGGAGGGTCGAGCCACGGCCGGTGCAGGGACCGGCTGTCCCGCGCAGCCTCGATGAACTCCCCGGCATCGGACTCCTGAGGTGGAGCCACCTCCACGCCCATCCCCATATCAATAGTCTCCCGTACGGTCAGGTCGATAAGGCCCCAGGGGCCTGGCGATCGGGCGGCCACGGGGCCGCGGGCGCACGGGGACGCGGTCATAGGCCGAACTGGGCGCGCTGCTGGGCGGGGACCAGATCGGCGTAGTCGGGATGGGCGGCGATCCAGTCCCGCGTAAACGGGCAGTAGGGCAGCACGCTGAGTCCCCGCTCCCGGGCGTCGTCGAGGCTGGCCTGCACCAGGCGGGCACCGAGGCCCGCGCCGCGGAAGCGGGGGTCTGTCTCGGTATGCAGGAACATGATCGTTTCACCCTGACGGCCGTAGGTGATGAACCCGGCCACCTCCCCGTCCTCGTGAATCTCATACCGCATCTTGCCAGGGTTATCGGTCACAATCTCGGCCATAACGGCTCCCTTCAAACTTCGGGCAATCGCTTCTTCAAATGGCCCGCTCAGCGCGGCCTGGGCCATGCATATTGCCGCGGGCGCGGCCGCTGGGCTGGACGCGGCCCACCGGGCCGGCGTGGTGCACCGCGACATCAAGCCCGCCAACCTGCTGCTCACCCGGGACCGCCGGGTGAAGGTGACCGATTTCGGGATCTCCTACGCGGTGAACTCGGCCCCGGTCACCAGCACCGGCCAGATCATGGGCACGCCGGGTTACCTGGCGCCCGAGCGGCTGAACGGGATGGGCGTGACCACGGCGGCCGACCTGTACGCGCTGGGCGTCGTCGCTTACGAGTGCCTGACCGGCGCCGCGCCCTTCACCGGAACGCCGATCGAGGTGGCGGTGGCGCACCGGGACCAGCCCCTGCCGCCGCTGCCCGCCACCGTGCCACCCGGCGTGGCCGACCTGATCATGGACCTGACCGCGAAGGATCCGGCCGCCCGGCCGGGCAGCGCGGGTGAGGTGGCCGCGCGGGCGGCTCAGCTGCGCGACGATCTGACTCCCGCCCCCAGGGCCGTTCCCGGCAGCCCGGCTGAGGTGGCGACCGTGACGCTGCAACCCGGTCACGACAGCCAGCCCGCGCAGAGGGTAGATGCGGAAGGACTTCCTGCGCCTGTGGGGCTGGAGCCGGGAGCGGTTGCCTGTCCGCCGGGGCTGGAGCCGGAAGCCGTTCCCCGGCCCGCGCCGGGCGCGCCGGGCCTGGAGCCAGCCGGATTCGGCCGCGCGGCGCCGAAGCCCCCCGCACGCAGCGCCCGCGGCGTCGGCCGGGCCGTGCTGGCCGGAGCCATCGCCATCGTGCTGGCCGTCATCGGGATGGTCATCGCGCGCGCGGCGGGGGCGGGATCGCCCAGTCACAAGGCGGCGGCCCCAGCCAACCGGGCAACGCCGGGCGTGTCCACGGTGCAGATGATCGAGGTGAACGCCGCCTCGCTGCTGGGCCGGCCGGTGACTCCCGCGGCCCGCCAGCTGCGCCAGCTCGGGCTGCCGGTCCGCATCGTCTGGCAGCGCAGCCAGCAGTCTCCCGGGACGGTGCTGGCCGTTCAGCCCCGTGGCCGGGTGGCACCGCACACCGTCGTCACGACTGACCGCAGCGGGGCAGCCGGCCGTCCGGGCGGCCCTCGGTCACCGTAGGCCAGCCGTCGCCCGGCGGCCGCCCGGGCCAGACGCCGGCGGGCAATCCCGCGCCCGCGCCGGGCACTGGCAGCTCCCCGGCAAGGCCCACCGGCCAACGGGACCGGCCGGGCAGCTCCCCGGCTGCCGAGCGCCAGCCCGGGTACCGGCAGTGGGGGCGGCAACGGGAACGGCGATGGCAACGGAGGCGGGAATGGCAACGGCAATGGGGGCGGGAATGGGAAGGGCAAGAAGGGCGGTTAGTGCCCCGGCACGCAGCGCAGGCTTCAGGACGTGCTGCGGAAGTCCACGTTCTTCGTCTCGACCGTCCCGGCCGTCCGCCCCGGCGCCGTCTGGTAGCTCCAGTACAGGTTCGTGTGCGCGATGACCTGATCCGGCGGGGGCGCTCCCCATGCCGTCAGGTCCTCGGTCGTGTGGGCATCGCCGACGAGGGTCGCGTCGTATCCGCGGGCGAACGCGCCGTGCAGCGTCGAGCGAATGCACGCGTCGGTCTGGGCGCCGACGACAACGAGCCGCCCGACTCCGAGGTCCGACAGCACGGTCTCCAGGATGGTGTCCTCGAAGGAATCGCCGTAGCTCTTCTCCACCAGCGGCTCCGCCTCGCCCGGAGCCAGCTCGGGGACGATCCCCCACTCGTCGCTGCCCCGCACCAGCCCCTCGTCGAAGTGCTGCACCCAGACAACGGGGACCCTTTCCTGCCGCGCCCTCTCGACCAGGCTGGCGACGTTCGCGACGACCGTATCGCGCTCATGAGCTCCCTCGACGACGCCGTTCTGCACGTCAACAACGAGGAGTGCGGTGTTCGGCCGGTTCCCGAGTGTGGTCATGGTCTCCGCTCCTCACGCTGGGCTGCTTCGCTCCACCTACGGTAGGCCCACCCACCGACAGAACGGCGGAACGAACGCCGGACCGCTGCGTCGTGCAGATATTCATCTCCCGACCTCCCCGGTACCGGGATGGTTATCGTACCGTTATGCCGTGAGCCAAGGACAAAGCGGCGGAACGGCCCCATGAGGGCCCGAACCGGTACCGGGCCGCCGCGCTCAGGCCCGCGGCGCGGCCAGTGGGCGTGATCCGCCGCACGCTCGGGTGGCGGTGGGCCCTGGTAGCGGCGAGTGTGGCCGTGCTCTGCGCCCTTCCCGTGATCGCCAGCGCCCTCCCGGTCAGCGCTCCGCCGGTGACCGCCGCCCAGTTGCTCAACCGGATTCTGGCTTCGGCGAAGCTGCCTTATTCCGGGTACGCCGAAAGCGACGCGACATTCGGCCTGCCGACTTTGTCCGGGCTGAGCGACGTTATCTCGCTGCTGAACGGCGTGACCAAGATGCAGGTCTGGCAGGCGTCGCCGGATAGCTGGCGCGTCGACGTGCTGTCCGACACCGGCGAGCGGGACACCTATCAGGCCCCGCGCTCGACCTATATCTGGGATTCGGGCAGTCAGCTGCTGACCAGGATTACCGGCCAGCCCGGGATCCGGCTGCCCCGGGCCGCCGATCTCGTGCCGCCGGCTCTGGCCACGCGGCTGCTGCGCGAGGCGGGCTCATCAGCGCGGATGACCGTCCTGCCGCCGCGGCGGGTGGCGGGGCTGACCGCTACCGGGCTGCGGGTAGTCCCGGCCGATCCGGCGTCCACGATCGGCCAGATCGACATCTGGGCGGAGGCGGCGAACGGGCTGCCGCTCGAAGTCCAGATCCTGAGCCGCGGCGCACGGCACCCCGCCCTGGAAACCAAATTCTTCCAGGTGAGCACCTGGAAACCGGACCGCAGCATCCTGACCCCGCAGCGCGGGCCGGGCACCGGATTCACCATCACCGGCGCCCGTAACCTGGAAGGCGCACTGAACAGCCTCGATCCGGAACTGCTGCCCGTGCACCTGGCGGGCCGGAACATGAACCTCATCCCAGCCCTGCTGCCCATCGGCATCTACGGCCAGGGACTGAGCACGTTCGCGGTGCTGACCTTGCGCGGCACTACCGGCACGCATCTCCTCAGCGAGGCACAGGCGGCCGGCGGCACGCCGCTGCAGAACGCGAACGGCACCGGCGTGGCAGCCAGCGCCCCGCTGATCACGATGGTGATCATGCACCCGGACGTTCCGGCGGGCAAGCACTACATCGGCGATACCTACCTGCTGGTCGGCCTGGCCAACCGCCAGGTGCTGGAGCAGGCGGCCGCCGAACTCGCGTCCCGACGAGGGCAGGACTATTGATCACCACCCGATCACTGACCAAGCGGTTCGGAGCCGTCACGGCGGTCAGTTCCGTGGACATCGACGTCCGCGAGGGCGACCGCTACGGGCTGCTCGGGCCCAACGGCTCCGGCAAGACGACCCTCGTCCGCATGCTGCTCGGCCTGGTCTTCGCGACCAGCGGCGAGATCGAGGTGATGGGCAGCCGCATTCCCCGGCACGCGGGCCGGGTCCTGCGCGACGTCGGCGCGCTGGTGGAAGGGCCGGCCGCCTACCCGAACCTGTCCGGGCGGGCGAACCTGAAGCTGCTGGACGCGGCCGGACCGCGGGGTGACCGGCGAACCCGGCGGCGGCGCGTCGAGGACGCACTGGAACAGGTCGGCCTGGCCGACATCGACCGCCGCCCGGTGAAGACCTACTCCCTCGGCATGCGCCAGCGGCTCGGCCTGGCCGCCGCGCTCGTGCGGCGGCCCCGGCTGCTGGTCCTGGACGAGCCCGGTAACGGCCTGGACCCGCACGGCATCCGGGACACCCGGCAGCTTCTGCTGGACCTCAACCAGAGTGGGGTCACGATCTTCCTGTCCAGTCACCTGCTCGCCGAGGTGGAGCAGTTGTGCACGCGGATCGGGATCCTGGACCAGGGCCGGCTCGTCCTCCAGGAGGAACTCGACACCCTGCGCGCTCCGACCGGCCGCGTCCTGGTCGACAGCGCCGACGCGGGCCGGATCGCGGCGCTGCTCGACGGTGCGGTCGAGCAGCGTGAGGGCACCCGCCTGCTGGTGCGGCACCCTGACGCCGCGGCCCTGAACGAGCGCCTGGTCCGGGAGGGCATGCGCGTGTCGTCGATCGCACCGCAGAGCCGCACTCTGGAAGAGGTGGTGCTGGAGGTGACAGGCGCCGGGGACGATCAGGTGGGCGGCCCGGTTCGCCGCGCGGGTTCCGGGCCCGGCCCGGAGCCCGGGACGGGGACCGCGGGCGACCCGGCGGTTCACGGGTCGCGGCCATGATGGCCGTCGAGCTGTACAAGCTGTTCACCCGCGCGCGGACCTGGATCAGCGTCGTGCTGATCTGCGGGCTCCCGCTGCTGGTCGCGGTGTTCGTCGCCGTGACCCACCTCGCGCCGCCGCCCGGCCAGGGCAGCGCGTTCCTGTCCGCCGTGCTCACCGACGGCAAGCTGTACCCGGCAGCCGCGCTCGCCCTCGTGCTGCCCGTGTTCCTGCCGGTCTCGGTCGCGGTGGTGGCCGGGGACTCGATCGCCGGTGAGGCCGCCAACGGAACGCTGCGCTATCTGCTGGTCCGACCCGTGGGCCGGACCAGGCTGCTGGTGTCCAAGCTGATCGCCATCACTACATTCGTGCTGTTCGCCGTGATCGCGGTCACCGTCACTTCGTATCTGATCGGCATTTTCCTGCTCGGGCCGGGTGCGCCCGCGGCCGTGGGCCAGCCGGGCAGCCCGGTCACCGGCCCCGGCGGCATCGTGTCGGGCGGGGAGCCGACGGCCGGGGTGCAGGCCGGCTCCAGCGTCACGTCGCTGTCCGGGGCCCCGCTGACGCTGTTCCAGCTAGTCGAGCGGGTCGCCTGGGCCGTCGGCTTCATCACGGTCTCGATGCTCGGGGTGGCCGCGATCGCGCTGTTCCTGTCCACGGTGGCCGACTCGGCGCTCGGCGCGGCCATCGGGGCGCTGGCCGTGCTGGTGGCCAGTGAGGTGCTGGTGACGCTGAACTCGGCGTCGGTGATCCAGCCGTACCTGCCCACCAGGTACTGGCTGGCGTGGATCGACTTCTTCCGGCAGCCCATCTTCTGGCGAGATATCCAGCGCGGGTTCGCCATCCAGGCGGTCTACGTGGCGGTATTCCTCGCGGCGGCGTGGGCGAACCTGGCCACGAAGGACGTTACCGCGTAACCCTCAGACGGGCTCCCAGCGCCAGCCGTTGTTGTCCTCGCACCTGATCGTCTTGCCATCGCCGGCCACCCCGATGGCCCCGTGGTCAGCTGCCCGGCAGAACTCGCCCGGCTCGTAACAATTCCCGCCGTTGGTGAGCGGGTGACAGCTGACCGCCGGGGGCGGCGGGGGTGCTGGTGCCACCGTCTTGGGCGGTGCCGCGGCCTGTACGGGTGGCGGTGCGGCGGGTGCCGTCCTCACCGCTGCCTTGGGTTTTACCGCGGCGGGCGCATGCGCAGGCGTCGTGACCACGGGCGGCGCAGCCTGTGCCGGGGCCGTGCTGGGCGCGACGGCGGTCGGCGTGGGCGTAGGTGTAGGCGTCGGCGCGGCGGTGGCCACCGGCGAGGGCGTGGCGCTTATCGCCATCGAGTCACTGGCGGTTGGCTGGTAGGCACCGCTGGCGCAACCGGCGACACTTACCGCCGCGGCCAATAGAAAAGCGGCGCCACCCGCTCTGACCAGTGCTTTGGACGGTTTTCCCACGGCAGCCCCTTGCTGACCCGGCACTGTCGCCAATGGCAGTGCCCGCATTAGGTGACTCGCAGGGCAGGGCGCCGGATGACACCCGATGCACATTTGTTATCGTGGGCGGGAAGTTACTCTGTATGCGGGTTTTAGTTACGTTTCCTACTGCGATCACCGAAACTGGCGAGAACAGAGAATTTTCCGCCACCCATTCGTGCGAGTGGCGGGGAATTTCTTACCACTGGCCGATTCACCCTTATTTTTCGGTATATAGGGCAGGAAGATTGCGCGGCCGCTCCGACAATTCCGTCGGCGCAAGATAGCCCGGGTAAATAGGGATGCCACGGACGGCGCGGCAGGGTCGTGCCTGCGCATGGCGCTGGGCGGGGTTGGTGCGATCGGCCGGGCAGGCTTCGTGTTACCAGGCGGCTGCGAAGGTGCGGTCGGACCAGGGAATCGGCGTGAAGCATTCGTGGCTGAGGATGCCCGCGTTGTAGCCGAGGTTGATGGAGCCAACCGTGGGGCCGGGCTGGGTGCCGCTGACGATCAGTTGCCGCGCTGACGGGCTGGCCCACAGGACTTTCTGATAGCGGCCGTGCACGGGTATCGAGTTGAGCGTGTGCAGGATGTGCCGGTGCTGGCCGAGAAGGTGACCAGTTTCTGGATGACATCGCCCATCCGCCCACTGGTGTCGTGCGCGTGGATCTGGAGGACGGCGATGATGGTCTGGCCGTCGGGACTGATCATGACTTGGCGCCAGTAATTGCCCGTTGGATCGGCCGGACCCGCAGGCGTGGGCAGGACGAGCCGGCTGTTGGTCAGCAGGCTGTCGCCGGGTGCCGCGGTGTTGAGCAGGCGGACCCCATTCTCCAGCGACTGGGCGCCAAAACTGGTCAGCGCTAGCGTACGGCCGTCCGCGGCCCACGACAGCGATCCGTGCATGGCGCCCGGCCCGAAGGCCGGTCCGACCCTGGGCCCGTCCCATTCTCGCTCGGCCCCGCTGGTCACGGTGAAGACATGCAGGGCGGCTGCCGTAAATGGCCCTGCGCTGACCGCGAGCCGGGCGGCGTCCGGGGAGAGGGCAAGGTCGAATAGCGCCGGGCCGGGCGGTTGCTCCGGGATGGGCAGAGACATCAGCCGTGCCCGCTTGTCCTGTGCCGGGCTGGCCGGGTCGATGCGGAGCACGAAGAACCGGGTCGCCGGGGCCGCGAGAAGCGGCAGTCGGGCCAGGTCCTGCGCAGCCAGCACGAACGTGCGGTTGTCAGCGGCCGCGGTGACGCCGACAAAAGTGCCGTAGGGAGGGGGCGGGGTGATGCTCGCCAGCGTGCTCCCGGTAGCCGTCGCCCGGACCACCCCCTCCGTCGGTGGCGCATACGGCCGGCCGGGACCGTTGCACTCTCCGTCACCGATCAGATTGAGAGCGACGTAAAACTCCGGGATGGCCTCTTGAGCGCTCTCCCGCTTAACCGCCGGCCGGGAATCATTCATCTAGCCGCGCCCGAGGGATTGCAGGCCCTGGCACTGGGCGGGGCCCGGCGCGGTCAGTGTTTTGCTGCCGAGGGAGCGCAACACTATCCCGACCACGAGGGCGCTGGTCGGCAGTCCGCCGTGCTGAATATTCACGCCCGGGCAGACCGACTGCAGGGGCACGTTGACCGCGCCCGTCAGCCGGGCCGAATCCGGCGGCTGGACCACCTGATCGTCGGTGGTCCAGAGCGACAGCCAGGGCGGCCGGGCCGCCGGCGATGCGCTCTGCAGCGCGCTCAGCAGCGCACTGCCCGGCACAAGCTGCTCGCACGCGGCGGGACATTCGCCGGGGACGAACGCCGCGCCCAGCGCGGCCAGGCTCGCGCCGTGCAAGGGAGAGCCCAGGGTGATGATGCGCCCGACCCGCCCGGCACCCTGGTCCTCGACGTCCCATAGCCACGCCACGACGCCGCCGGCCGAGTAGCCGATCACGGTGACCGGCCCGGACCCGTCGCGCAGCGCCTGGTTCACGTAACCGTTCAGCACGCGCGCCTGGACGTGGAGGTCGCCGGTCCCGTCCCCGGCCAGGGGCACCACCGTGGCGGTCCGGCCGGTGGCCCGGATCCGCGCCGCAAGCTGGGCGAGGGCCGACGTACTGCCGCCGTAACCGGGGACGAGCAGAACGAAGCCGGGGCGGGAGGCGGACGGGTCCTGCGGCGCGGCGGCGGACCCGGAGCGGCTCAAGCCGATGCCGCCAGCGACCGCGAGCGCGACCACGGCGAGCGCGACCACGGCGATCAGGGCCCGGCGGCGCGGGCTGAGCCCGGCCAGGCGGGGGGCGGGTCGCATGCGCATGACCTCATGGTGCGTCGTACCGTGTGATGCTCCAAACGCGTCACGAGCTGGTACGTGGGCGACGTGGCGTAGGAGGTGCGGGGCAGGTGCAGACACGCCGTCGCCCTACCGCGTGATTGGCTTACGCGGGCGGCGCTACGGTAACGAGCGGGCCGGCACCAGCAGGCCCCGGTCTGAGCGGCCACGGGGACACCCGGTCCGCACGGCGGAATGCGCCCAGCGGCCTCGCGAAGCCGCCAGAAAGGTGTGAGGTCAGCAGATGACAGAGCAGGCTGCGTCGGAGCCGTCGGTGGCGCTGGTGGGGACCGGGATCATGGGACTCGGCATGGCCCGGAACCTGTTGCGCGCCGGGATACCGCTGCGCGTATGGAACCGGACCAGGAGCCGCGCGGAGCCGCTCGAAGCGGACGGCGCGGCCGTGTGCGACGAGCCGGCCGACGCGGTCCGGGGCGCGGACATCATCATCACGATGCTGGCGGACGGCCCGTCGGTCTTCGAGGTGATGGCGGCGGCCGGCCCCGGGCTCACCGCCGGGCAGATCTGGGTGCAGGCGTCCACAGTCGGGCTCGCCTGGCTGGATGAGCTGGCCGAACTCGGGCGGGACCGCGAGCTGGTGTTCCTGGACGCACCGGTCCTCGGCACCCGGAAGCCCGCCGAGGAGGGCCAGCTGACCGTGTTCGCCGCCGGGCCGGACGAGGCCAGCCAGAGTATCCGCGAGCGGGTCCGGCCGGTCTTCGACGCGATCGGGCGCAAGACCGTGTGGCTGGACGAGGTGGGCGCGGCCACCCGGCTCAAGCTGGTCGCCAACAGCTGGATCGCCGCGCTGAACGTCGCGGCCGGGGAATCGGTCGCGCTGGCCCGGGCGCTCGGCGTGGACCCGGAGTCGTTCCTCGAGGTGGTGGCGGGCGGCCTGATCGACTCCCCGTACCTGCACATGAAGGCGCGGGCCATCCTGGAGGAGGATTACACGCCCAACTTCACCGTCACCCTGGCCGGCAAGGACGCGCGCCTCATCAAGGAGGCCGGGGAGGCGGCGGGCCTGCACATGGACGTGGCGTCCGCGGCGGCGAATCGATTCGGCCGGGCGGCCGACCTTGGTCACGGTGACGAGGACATGGCGGCGGCCTACTTCGCCAGTTTCGACCACACGCCGGAAGGCCGCACGCCGTAAGTCTGGCGGAACCGCTGCCGGATCCTGCCATCGGGCGGTAAACCATCATTGGCGTCGCGCCGTCACGTAAGGGGCGGCGCACGGCGTACGTATGCCGAACCCGGAATGGTCCAGATCTGGCAGAAGGAGAAGAAGATACCGATGGCAGCCACGCTCCAGGAGATCCTGCTCGCGCCCGACACCAGGCCACAGGTGCTCGCCGACTGCCGCACGCTGATCGACCAGGAGATCGCGGACAAGTCCGGGGTATCCGGGACCGCGGTCAAGCTCGCCTATAAGACGGTGACCAGCTTCGCCCCGGGCTACTTCAACAGCACGGTGGAGGGGATGTTCCCGCAGCTGGTGGACAAGCTGGAGCCGTTCTGGGCGGACTTCACCACCTCCGGTGGCTCCGAGTTCGGCGATTATCTGGCCAAGCGCGGCGACGAGGTGTCGGAGGCGCTGCTTTCGGTGACCGACGGGATGGCGCAGATTTCGCAGCGGCCCACGATCATCAAGACGTACCGCGCCGTCCGCGGCAACGCCGGCAAGCACATCGAGGCCGCGCTCCCGCGCGTCGGCGACCTGGTGCTGAAGTACGCGGGCTGACCTCCCCGGCTAGGGCGTGACGAGCTCGACGGTGCTGCCGGCCCGGCCCTTGCGGACGTGAAGCTGCGCGGGGATGCGCTGGCGCAGTTCGCTGACGTGGCTGACGATGCCGACCATCCGGCCGCCTTCGCGCAGCCCGTCGAGCACGTTCATGACCTCCTCCAGGGTGTCCTCGTCGAGGCTGCCGAACCCCTCGTCGACGAACAGCGCCTCGATGGGAACGCCCGCGGCCTCGGCGGTGACCACGTTGGCCAGGCCGAGCGCGAGCGCCAGGCTGGCCAGGAACGTTTCGCCCCCGGACAGCGTGCTGGTGTCGCGTTCCTGGCCGGTCCAGGTGTCGCAGGCGAGCAGGCCGAGGCCGGCCTTGCCGCCGCCACGGCGGGCGTCGGTGTGCGCCAGCGAGTACCGCCCGGCGGTCATCGTCAGCAGGCGCTCGCTGGCCGCCTCCGCGACCTCCTCCAGCCGCGCGGCGAGCACAAATGAGGACAGCGTCATTCGCAGTGCGTTGGCGCCCAGCCCGGCCGCCAGGTCCGCGAGCCGGCGCGCCTCCTCGGCGCGCTCCCGCAGCGGCTGCCGCGCGGCCAGGGCGTCCGCGAACCGCGGCACCAGCCGGGCCAGGGTGGCCGAACGGTCGCGGGCGCGGCTGCGGGCGCTGACCGCCTCGTCGTGCCGTTCCGCGGCGAGCCGGACCGTCTCGCGGGCGCCGTCCAGGTCGGCGGGCGGCTCCAGCCGCACGTCCAGGTCCGGGTCGGCCAGCTGCGCGCCGACGGCGGCCGCGTCGGTCTCCTCGGCCTGGATGCCCTGCTGCTGCTCGGCGCGCCAGTCCGGGGCACGCCAGGCCGCGCGGGCCGCGCTGACACCGGCGAACCCGGCCTCGGCCGCGGCCCGGACGGCCTCGGTACCGGCCTGCTCGGCGGTCTCCGCGGCCGCCACCGTCGCGTCGGCGGCGGTGGCCGCGGCGGCCAGCGCTCCGGCCAGGCCGACCGTGGCTGCCAGCGCGCTTTCCAGGTCGGGGGCGCCGTCGAGATGGGTCAGCAGGGACGTGCGGTGACCGTCGGCGCGGGCGTCCGCCGCGGCGGCTTCGGCCAGGGCGGCCTCCCGCTGCTCGGCCAGCGCGCTGTGCCGTTTCTCCTGCTCCGCGACCGTGGTCGCCATCTCGGTGAGGTCGGCCTCGGACCGGCTGAGCTGGGCCGCTGCGGCGTCCAGGCGTACCGCTTCCGCTTCGAGGGTCTCCGCGGCCGCAGCCAGCGTGACGGCCAGCTCGTTCAGCCGGAGCACCGTGTCCGCTCCCGGCATCCGGCCAAAGCCGGACACGGCCAGCGGACCGGCGCTGGGCGGGGGCGCCGGGGGCGGGACGGTACCGGGGATGAACGCGAGACCGGCGCTGGACCGGGGCCCAGTGGGCAGGCTCACAGCGGGCAGGCTCACGGCAGGCAGGCTCGTGCTGGGCTCGGCCGCAATGCCCCCGGTCACAGCCAGCGCCTCGACCAGAGCGGCGTCCTCACGGAGCACCGTATCGTCGATGTCCGCGGCCATAAGCCGTCCGATCAGATCACCCATCCGGGCGCCGACGATGGCCAGCTCGCTGTCGATCTTGTTCACGGCGTCCCGGGCCGCATCGGCCTCCGCGTAGGCCTGCTCTTCTTCGTGGTGAGTGACGCGGCGCGCACGGATCTCCGACGGCTCGGGATGGTCGAACGACCCGCATACGGGACACGCCGTGTCATCCGTCAGCTGGGCGGCCAGCTCGGCGATCATGCCGTCGATCCGCTCCTGGCGGATGCGCTGCGCGGTTTCCCGTAGGTCGTTGGCGTACTCACGGGCCGTTTCGCGCTGCTCACGCAGGTCCCGGACACCGGCGCAGTCGTCGGCCAGCTGGGCCGCGTCCGCCGTCGCGGCGCGCTGACGGTCCGCTTCGGCGCGGACGAGCGGCAGCCGCGTGGACGCGAGCCGGGCCGCGTCCCGGCGCACGATCAGGATCTCCTGCCGGGCGCGCAGGTCCGCCAGCACCCGCTGCGTGGCCTCGATCGCCGTCGCGCGATCCGCGGCGCGACGACGGGCTCCGTCGGCCAGCCGGTCCTCGGCATCGGCCTGTCCCGCCACCTCGCGCAGGCCTTCCAGCCGGCCCACGCGCTGCCGCTGGTTCTGCTCGGCGGCCCGGAAGTCAGCCGCCGCCGCCGTCTCGGGCAGGCCCGCAGCGGCGGCGGCGGCACGCGCACTAGCTTCGGCTTCGCGCGCACGGACCAGCCCCGCCGACGTCCGTTCGGCATCATCAAGGACCTTGGCGATCTCGGCGGCGCGGCCGGCCGTGTCGAGTTCCCGGCGTACGGCGGTCCGCTGCAGGCCGGCGGCCTCCAGCTGGTCGCGGCGGGCCAGCAGCGCGGCGCGGCGGTTCTGCCGGTCGGCCAGCTCGCGGATGCGGGCCTCGGCGGCGCGGGCGTCGTCCAGCTCGCGGCGGGCCGCCTCCGCGGCCTGGGCGGCCTCGGCGCGGGCGGACTCCGCGTCGGCGGTGAGGGCATCGGCCCAGGCGGCGGTCGGCTGCGGGGCGGCCGCGGCGCTGTCCTCGCCGGGTGCCAGGCCGGGCAGCATGCCGGGCTGCGCAGCGGACTGGGCGCCGGATAGGGCACCGGCCTGCCGGGCGCCCCGGGCGCCCCGGGCGGCTCGGGGGACTCGGGGGACTCATCGCCGGGCACCGGAACGCCGGCCACCTGCGCGATGCGCGCGGCCAGCGTGGCCAGCGCCTGGTCGGCTTCCTGCACGTGGTCACGGGTCGCGCGGCGGCGTTCGGCCAGCCAGTCCTCCACGGTGCGGAACCGGTCGGTGCGGAACAGCTTCTGCAGCAGCGCCCGGCGCTCGTCGGCGTCGGCGTGCAGGAACCGCGCGAACTGCCCCTGCGGCAGCAGGACGACCTGGAAGAACTGCTCGGCCGACATGCCCATGGCGTCGGCGATCTCGTCGTCGGCCTCCTTGGCCCGGGTCGAGACGGTGTGCCAGGTGCCGCCGCGCTCCTCCTCCAGCAGGATCCTGGCGGGCTCGCTGGTCGTCCCGGGACCGTGCAGCTTGGGGCGGACCTGCTGCGGGCGGCGGGTGATGCGCAGGTGACGCTCGCCGATCGTGGTCTCGAACATCACCTCGGTGCGGTCCGCGGCGCTGGCGTGGTCCGAGCGCAGCCGCTTGGTCTTGTTCCGCTCGCCGGGCACGCGGCCGTAGAGGGCGAAGCCGATCGCATCGAGCAAGGTCGTCTTGCCCGCGCCCGTCTCGCCGTGCAGCAGGAACAGCCCCGCGTCGGACAGCGCGCCGAACGGCACCTCCGCGGTGCCGCCGAACGCGCCGAACGCGGTGACGCGGAGCAGATGCGGCCGCATCAGCCATCCTCCCCCCGGCCTTCGGCCGGGTCCGCTGCGCGGCGGTCCGCTATGTCCGGGCCGGGGGCGGGGGGCGGCTCTCCGGTGACGGCGCGGCGGGCGTCCTCGAACGCGGCGGTCAGCAGCGCCCGCTCCCCCGGCGTGACCGGGCGGTTTCGGACGTGCGCGACGAACTCGGCGGCCACGGTCAGGTCGTCGCGCCCGGTGACCTTGGCGCGGTAGCTGCGGTGATCTTCCGCGCCGCCGTCGGGCTCGAAGGCCAGCACCAGCACGTGCGGGAACCGCCGCCGCAGCTTTTCCATCGCGCCCTCCGGCCGGCTCGTGTCGGTCAGCGTGACGGCCAGGAAGTCGCCGGTGTATCGCTCGTAGGCGGCGGAGGTCAGCAGGTCGGTGAGCGTTGCGCGGAGAACGCTCAGCGCACGGAACGCTGGCGCGGGGACCCGTTCGGCCCGGACGGCGCCGCCGGAGTCCAGCTCGACCAGCCAGGATCCCTTAGCGTGCCGGGCCTCGGAGAACGAGTACGGCAGCGGGGAGCCGCTGTAGCGCAGCCGCGGGCTGAGGGTCTGCTGGCCGTGCAGGTGCCCGAGCGCGACGTAGCTGAAGCCGTCGAACAGGGGCGCCGGGACCCGGCCGACGCCGCCGACGGAGATGTCCCGTTCGGAGTCGCTGGCCTCTCCCCCGGCGACCCAGGCGTGCGCCATGGCCACCGAGCGGACGCGGCCCCGCGCGGCGATGTCGGCCTGGATGCACTGGACGGCCCGGCCGAGCACACCCACGTGCCCGCGCGGCGGGCCGGCTGGTCCGGCGTCCGTGTCTCCGGGATCCGGGCCCCCGGGATCCGGGCCCCCGGGATCCGGGCCCCCGGGACGGGGGTCCCCAGTGGCCGGCGGGGCGGGGGGCATCTCGGCGCGGACGGCGTCCGGCTCGAGGTAGGGCACCCCGTAGACCGCGACCGGGCCGTGGCCGTCCTCGAGCATCACCGGCTGGGCCACCGACCTGGCCCGGGTGCGCAGGTACACCCCGGCGGCGTCGACCAGGGCGCTGCCGAAGCCGAGCCGCCGCGCCGAGTCGTGGTTGCCGCTGATCACGACCACGCGCGCGCCCGCGTCCCGGAGCCGGACCAGCGCGTCCTCGCACAGTTCCACGGCGTCCACCGGCGGGATGGCCCGGTCGTAGACGTCCCCCGCCACCAGCACGGCGTCGATTTTCTCCGAACGGACGATGCTGACGAGATGGTCCAGGTACGCGGCCTGGGCCGGGCGGAGGTCAGCTCGGTGCAGCGAGCGGCCGAGGTGCCAATCGGACGTGTGCAGCATCCGCATGGACCGGGACACTAGCCAACGGGTGTGACACTCGCTGGGCGACGCGCCCAGTCCGCCGGGGATTCGCGCCTTCCCGCCGGAAGAGCCAGCCCGGGCCGCCAGATAATGAGGGGAATTTCGCGGGGCCAAAGCTTATTGTTAGCTAACGAAACCATGAGACGTGCAAAAGATCTCCTGCGTCGCGGCCGGGCCGCGCGACCACAGGATTCCAGTACACGGGGGCCTCGCACGCAGGCACAGGGAGACCGGTGGCTTCGCCGGCTGACCGGCTACTGCTGGCATTACCGCCGCAGCTTCATCCTGGCCCTGGGCGGCGCGCTGATCGCCACCGTCATCACGGCGATCATCCCGCTGATCCAGCGGGACATCATCGACAACGTCATCGTCAAGCACACCCAGTCGATCTGGCCGCTGGCCATCGCGCTGCTGGGTGCCGCGGCGGTGAACTTCGGGGCCACCTTCATGCGCCGGTACTCCGGCGGCAAGCTGTCCCTGGACGTGCAGCACGACCTGCGCACCGAGATGCTCGGGGCGCTGTCCCGGCTGGACGGCGCGCGGCAGGACGAGATTCACACCGGCCAGCTCGTGAGCCGCTCCATCTCCGACATCAACATGATCCAGTCGCTGCTGTCGTTCCTGCCCATCACCCTCGGCAGCGCGCTGCTGTTCGTCGTCTCGATCGGCATCATGCTGGCCCTTTCGCCCCTGCTGACCCTGGTGGCTCTGGCGGTGGCGCCGGCGCTGTGGGCGATCGCGCTCCGCTCCCGGCGCAAGCTGTTCCCGGCCAGCTGGCACGCCCAGCAGCAGTCGGGTGAGGTCGCCGCCATCGTCGACGAGAGCGTCGGCGGGGTCCGCGTGGTCAAGGGCTTCGGGCAGGAAGACCAGGAACTGGAGCGGATGGAAGGCGCCAGCGCGCACCTGTACGCCTCCCGCGTCCGGCTCGCGCGCCTGATGGCCCGGTTCAACCCGGCGCTGCAGGCCGTCCCCACCCTCGGCCAGGTTGGGGTGCTGGCCCTCGGCGGCTGGCTGGCCATCGAAGGCTCCATCTCGCTCGGAACGTTCCTGGCCTTCTCCACCTACCTCGCGCTGATGTCCGGCCCGGTCCGGATGCTCACCGCCCTGATCACCATCGGGCAGGAGGCGCGGGCCAGCGTCATCCGCGTGCTGGAGGTCATCGACTCCCGCCCGGTGATCACTGATAAGCCCGGTGCGGTGCCGCTGCCGGCCGACGCGACCGGGATCGAGTTCGACGACGTCCGGTTCGGCTACGTGCCGTCCGAGCCGGTACTGCGCGGGCTCTCGCTGCGCGTCGACCCAGGCGAGACGGTCGCCATCGTCGGCACCTCCGGCTCGGGCAAGTCGACGATCTCGCTGCTGCTGCCGCGTTTCTACGACGTGAGCGGGGGCGCCGTCCGGGTGGGCGGTCACGACGTGCGGGACGTGACGCAGGATTCGCTGCGCGCATCCATCGGGCTCGTTATGGAGGACAGCTTCCTGTTCTCCGACACCGTACGGGCCAACATCGCCTACGGCCGGCCGGACGCCACCGACGAGCAGATCCTCGCCGCCGCGCACGCCGCGGAGGCGGACGAATTCATCACCGACCTCCCGCAGGGCTACGACACCGTAATCGGCGAGCAGGGCCTCACCCTGTCCGGCGGCCAGCGCCAGCGCGTCGCCCTGGCGCGGGCGCTGATCACCGACCCGCGGCTGCTGCTGCTGGACGACGCGACCTCGGCGATCGACCCGCGGCTGGAGGCGGAGATCCATGCCACGCTGAGCCGGGTCATGCAGGGCCGGACCACCCTGCTCATCGCGCACCGCCGGTCCACCCTGAACCTGGCCGACCGGATCGCGGTGCTCGACAACGGCCAGGTGGCCGACATCGGCACGCACGAGGAGCTCACCGAGCGCTGCCCGCTGTACCGGCTGCTGCTGTCCGGGCCGGGCGACGACGTGGAGGGCATTGACGCCGGCGAGCTGGCCTACTACGAGAACGACGAGGCGCCGCCGGCCACGCTGGACGGCGGCCAGGTGACTCCCGGGCTGTGGGACGCGGCCAAGGCCCCGGCCGGCACCGCACGCGGGCAGTCGCACATGGGCGCCGGCGGTGGCGGCGGGTTCCACGGCGCCATGGGCGACCTGCCGCCCAGCCCCGAACTGCTGGCCCAGGTCGACGCGCTGCCGCCGGCCCGGGACGTGCCGCAAGTCAACCAGGAGCAGGCCCGCGCCGGGGACCGCCACTTCACCCTGGCCAAGCTGCTGAAGCCGCTGGCCGTGGCCATGCTGGCCGGGCTGATCCTGGACGGCCTCGACGCGCTCGCCGCCCTGGCGCTGCCCGCCCTGGTGCGCAACGGCATCGATAACGGCGTCCAGGCGAAGGCGTTCGGCGCCATCGTGACGGTGTCCATCATCGGGCTGGCCATCGTCTTCGCCGACTGGCTGGTCAACATCGCCGAAACGCTGGTGGTGGGGCGCAACGGCGAACGGCTGCTGTACACGCTGCGGGTCAAGATCTTCGCCCAGCTGCAGCGGCTCGGCCTGGACTTCTACGAGCGTGAGCTGGCCGGGCGGATCATGACCCGGATGACCACCGACGTGGACGCGCTGTCCTCGTTCTTCCAGACGGGCCTGATTACGATGGTCAGCTCGCTGATGACGTTCTTCGGCGTGCTGATCGCGCTGCTCGTCATCAATATCAAGCTCGGCCTGGTGGTGCTGGGCATCATGCCGGTGCTCGTGGTCGCGACGGTGATCTTCCGCTCGCGGTCGGCGCGGGCCTACCAGGACGCGCGGGAGAAGGTCAGCGCGGTCAACGCGGACTTCGCGGAGAACGTAGCTGGCCTGCGGGTCACCCAGGCTTACCGGCGGGAAGACCAGAACCAGGCCCGTTTCGCCCGGCGGAGCGACTCCTACCGGACGGCACGGATGCGGGCGCAGCGCCTGATCGCGCTGTACTTCCCGTTCGTGCAGTCGCTGTCCACGGTGGCCGGTGCGATCGTGCTGATCGTGGCGACCGGCGAGGTCCGCAGCGGGGCACTTCAAGTCGGGGCGCTGATCGCGTACCTGCTCTACATCGACATGGTGTTCGCGCCGGTCCAGGAGATGTCGCAGGTGTTCGATGGCTACCAGCAGGCGGTCGTCGGGCTCCGGCGGATCAAGGATCTGCTGCTGCTGCGGACGTCCACCCCCGCCGCGGACCGGCCACTCCCGGTGAAGCGGCTCCGGGGCCGGATCGAGCTGCGGGACGTGCACTTCGGCTACGAGACCGCGAACCGGGACGCGATCAACGGGGTGAACCTGGTGATCGCGCCGGGCGAGACCGTGGCGCTGGTCGGGCAGACCGGCGCGGGCAAGTCGACGCTGGTCAAGCTCATCGCGCGGTTCTACGACGTGACCGGGGGCGCGGTCCTGGTGGACGGCGTGGACGTGCGGTCCTACGACCTGGCGGCGTACCGGCACCGGCTGGGCGTCGTCCCGCAGGAGGCGTACCTGTTCGCCGGGACGGTCCGGGATGCGATCGCCTACGGCCTGCCCGAGGCGACCGACGCCGAGGTCGAGGCGGCGGCGCGCGCGGTGGGCGCGCACGAGATGATCGCGCGGCTGCCGGGCGGCTACTACCACGCCATCGCCGAGCGCGGCCGGAACCTGTCCGCCGGGCAGCGGCAGCTGCTGGCCCTGGCCCGGGCGCAGCTCGTCGACCCGGACATTCTGCTGCTGGACGAGGCGACCGCGGCGCTGGACCTGGCCTCCGAGGCCGCGGTCAACCGCGCCACCGAGAAGCTGACCTCACGGCGGACGACGATCGTGGTCGCGCACCGGCTGACCACGGCGGCCACCGCGGACCGGATCGTGGTCATGGACGGCGGCCGGATCGCCGAGGTCGGCACGCACGCGCAGCTGGTCGCGGCGGGCGGCACATACGCGGAGCTCTGGGAGGCCTTCACCGGCGACTCCGAACTGGTCGCCTGACGCTCGCTCCCCGCGCTCCCCGGCCCGGGGCACCGTCCCCGCAGCCCCAGATTCCCACCCGGGTCATCGGCGCGCTGCACACCACGCTGGCCACCTGGGACGCCTAGGGCTGGCGCGGTCCCATCCGGAGGGCCTCTCCTACGTCACCGACCACCGGAATCTCCTCATCCACCCCGGTCAGCGACAGCACCCGGGCCACGATCGGCTGCGCGCTGGCCACGATCAGCGAAACGCCTGCCGCCTTGGCCCGCTCGTTCACCGTGAGCAGGGCATGAAGTCCCGCCGAGGCCATGAACCCCACCCCGGCCAGGTCCACCACCACCCGCCGCCGCGCCGGTTTAGTAGCCTCGCCCATCAGCACATCGCGGAATGCCTGCTCGGCTGTCATATCAATGTCCCCGGTTACTGACACGACAACGTAGCCCGGCCCGGGCGCGACCCGGACTCCCAGCCCCGTGCCGCTTTCACCTGGGGCACCCATCGACCACTGAGCATTCATTCCCAGCCCTGTATTCATCGCCGGCCCTTCCAGTAAAAGCAACCGTGACAAACCCAGACCCTTAAGCAGCGCCCGCCACAGCCAGATTACAGATCCGGCCATGCACAACCGTTGCTACCAGGCTAGCCACGCCGTCCCGGCTCGTCCACAGGAGATGCCGGCGCTGGCCCCGTGCCACGATGGAGCCGTGTATGGGCTGGTGTACCGGGTGCTGCTGCGGCGCCTCCCGGCGGAGATGGCGCACGCGGCCGGGTTCTGGCTGATCCGGGCGGCAGGCGCGGCGCCCGGCGGGGCATGGCTGCTGCGGCGCTGGTTCACGCCGCGGGACCCGGTGCTGCGGGTCCAGGCGCTCGGGCTCGACCTGCCGGGTCCGCTGGGGCTGGCCGCCGGGTTCGACAAGGACGCCCGGGGCGCGGATGCGCTCGGTGCGCTGGGGTTCGCGTTCGTCGAGGTCGGCACCGTGACGGCGCAGGCGCAGCCGGGC
Organism: uncultured Actinomycetes bacterium; assembly: GCA_963742865.1. Classification (GTDB taxonomy): domain Bacteria; phylum Actinomycetota; class Actinomycetes; order Streptosporangiales; family Streptosporangiaceae; genus Bog-532. The sequence goes on along the minus strand of CAVUNW010000011.1, from coordinate 32,997 downwards.
AACCCGAAGCCGAGGATGTTCCGGCTGCCGGCCGACAGAGCGCTGATCAACCGGATGGGCTTCAACAACGCGGGGGCCGCGGTCGCGGCCGAACGCCTCCGGAGACGGCGCGCGGCGGCGCTACGGGACACGGCGGCGCTACGGGACACGGCAGCGCTACGGGACACGGCCCGGCCGCGGCGCACATCGGCGCTGAGGTCCCAGGACGGCTCCCGGCCGGTGGCCGTCGGGGTCAACATCGGCAAGACGAAGGCGGTTCCGCCGGACGAGGCGGTGGCGGACTACGTGGCCAGTGCGCGGCTAGTGGCCGGGGTGGCCGACTATGTCGTCGTCAACGTCAGCTCGCCGAACACGCCCGGCCTGCGTGACCTGCAGGCGGTTTCGTCGCTGCGGCCGCTGCTGGCGGCGGTGCGGGAGGCGCTCGACGGGGCGGCCGCCCGTGGCGGGCGCCGGGTGCCGCTGCTGGTCAAGATCGCGCCGGACCTGGCCGACGCTGACGTCGACGCGATCGCGGACCTCGCGGTGGAACTTGGCCTGGACGGGATCATCGCCACCAATACCACGATCGCCCGGCCGGACCTGGCCAGCGACCCGGCAGTGGTCGCCGCGGCGGGCGCGGGCGGCCTGTCCGGTGCGCCGCTGCGGCCGCGGGCCCTGGAGGTGCTCCGCCGCCTGCATGCCCGGGCCGGGGACCGGCTTGTCCTCATCGCCGCCGGGGGCATCGAGACGGCCGACGACGCCTGGGAACGCATCGCCGCAGGCGCCACCCTGGTCCAGTCGTACACCGGCTTCATTTACGGGGGCCCGCAATGGCCGCGCCGGCTTCAGGAGGACCTGGCCCGCCGGGTCCGCGACGCCGGGCTGACGTCGATCAGCGACGTCCGCGGGACCGCGGTCGCGCCACGCTCGTGACCCGGCCGCTGTCCTCCATGATGCGAACAGCCCGTTACGTTACCAAGTAATCGATTGATGACTTACCTCAGCGGTACGGAAGGTGACCGGTGGCCAGGCACGCTCTCCTCGTCATGGATGTCCAGCGCGCCATCGTCGACCGTCACCCCGATCCCGGCTACCTGCCGCGCCTGCGCGAGGCCATCGGCGCGGCCCGGGCGGGCGGCCTTCCGGTGATCTATGTGGTCGCCGGGTTCCGGCCCGGGTACCCGGAGATCAGCCCGCGCAACAAGATCTTCGGCGGGCTAGCGCGCCGCGCAGCGAGGGCCGACAGCAAGCAGGCCATGCAGATCCATCCGGACGTGGCCCCCGAAGCCGGCGACATCGTCGTCACCAAGCGGCGCGTCAGCGCCTTCGCCGGCAGTGACCTCGACGTGGTGCTGCGGGCCGGCGAGATCGATCACCTCGTCCTCACCGGCATCGCCACCAGCGGCGTCGTACTGTCCACCCTGCGCCAGGCGGCGGACCTGGACTTCGGCCTCACCGTCCTGGCCGACGGATGCCTGGACGCCGACCCCGAGGTGCACCGGGTCCGCACGGAAAAAGTGTTCCTCCGCCAGGCCGATGTGACGACCGTGGCCGACTGGGCCGCGGCGCGCTGACGGTGCCCGCGCCCGGCAGGGCGGTCAGTTGGCGATGCCGAGAACCTGGCCCGCCGTGTCCGGGCGGCCGGCCAGCGAGAGCATGAAGCCGGCCACGTCGGCACGGGAGATCACCACGCCGCCACGGATGTTCTGGCCCACCGCGGTCCGGTAACGGCCGGTCGCGGGCTTGTTCGTGAGCCGCGGCGGCCGCACGGCCGTCCAGTCAAGCCCGCTCTCGCGCAGCACGTCCTCCATCTCCGCGAGATCGGCGTAGTGGGTACGGAACGCGGTCCTGGCGAAGGGCGCGAGCAGGTGGCGCATGAAGAATCCGTCACCGGGATCGTGCTTCGGCGGGTTCGGGCGCCCTGGCGACGGGACCGTCCCGATCGGCGCCGCACTGACCACGATGATCCGCCGGGTGCCGGTCGCCTGCATGGCGCTGGCGATCGCCCGCGTGCCCCGGGTCGCCACGCCCTCATCGGCCGCCGAACGCGCGCCGAGGCCGGAAAGGACCGCATCGGCCCCGGCCACCGCGGTGGCGAGCGCCGCGGGATCGGGGCGGGACAGATCGGCCTGGACGACGCGGACACCGGCGCCGACCTTCGCCGGGTTACGAACTAGGGCGGTGACGTCATGCCCGGCGGCGACCGCCTGCTCCAGCATCTCGCGGCCGATCCCGCCGGTCGCGGCGACAATCGTGAGCTTCATCAGTACTCCTCGCGCTGCCTTACAGCAGACCCAGCGGCCTGCCTGCCTATATCCTTACTCCATAGTCCATATATTCCGAGGTTAATATATTATGAGTTCCGTAGCAAATGATGGGGGCGGGGCCGATGAGGCTCGCGCGACCGGGGATGGCGGTGAGAGCGGGAACATCGCAGCGACCGGGGGTGGCGAGGGCGGCAACATCGCAGCGAGCAGTGGTGGCGCGGCGGACGGAGAGAACGGCGCGGACGGAGAGAACGGGAACGACGGAGAGAACGGGAAGGCCGGGGAGGGCGGCGGTAGCGATGGCGCGCGGCGGCATCGGCGGCTGCGGACGGAGCTGAAGGAGTCAATGCGCGAGCTGAGCGTCCAGCTCTCACTGCTCAACGCCCAGGTCAGTACGCGGCTGGAGCTCAGGGAATCCGACGTGAACTGCCTCGACGTGATCAGCAGGCACGGGCCGATCAGTCCGAGTGCCCTGGCGCGGCGTACCGGGCTGCATCCGGCGACCATGACCGGGATCCTGGACCGGCTGGAGCGCGGCGGCTGGATCAGCCGGGAGCGCGACCCCTCAGATCGCCGTGCGGTCCTTGTCCGCGCGGTGCGTACCCGGGGCGCGGAGGTCTTCCGGCTATACAAGGGGATGAACTCCGCGATGGACGAGATCTGCGCGCGCTACAGCGACGCCGAACTCGAGCTGCTCGCCGATTTCCTCCGCCGGACGGTGGACGCCGGCCAGACCGCGACCAGCGAACTGGCCGCGGACTAGCGAACTCAGACGGGCCAGTCGAGCTGGCCCTCGGGGACACCCTGGGCGCGGCCGTGCGCCTGCGCCTGAGCGCGCCCGGCCGTATCGCCGCGCGGATAGCGGAAGATCTTGCCGCGGTATACGACCACGGTCTCGGTGGCGGAGCGGAAGTCGGCGTACCAGCCCGGCGTGTCCAGCGCGTCGGCGAGCTTGCGGGCCAGGCCGTCCGCGTCTTTCTCGTCCACCTGGAACACGATGTCGGTCCAGACGTCCGGCTGATCCTCCGTGGTGTCGTCCCGCGCGTGCCGGGTGATCTGCCGGACGAGCAACCGGAGGTCGTCGAGTGACGTTCCGGGCCGGATGCTCTCGGCGACGAGCGACCCTTCGAGCATGGCGGTCCTCCATTCCCCAGGCGGCCGATGGCGGGGCCCGTTCCCGCGCGGTAAGTTGGCAAACGGCGCGGGAGGGGCGCCGCCGGGTCCGCGGGCAGGACTCGAGTCCACCTCCGGTATACGCGTTATTTTCGCTCGACGGCAGGCCGTCTTCGTCCGGGCGCGGAATGCGGGCCCCGGGCTCCGGAGGAGATGTCATGCCCGAGTGGCGCATCGGCTGACGCGTCAGGCCGAGAGGGCGGCGGGGGCTGATTCGGGGGCCGGGGCGGCCTGGTCGTGGACGGTGGCGGCCAGGACGACGAGGCTGACCCCGACGGCGTCGGCGAGGGCGGCGACCGTGAAGAAGGCGGGCGTCGGGATGCGGCCCGTCTCGATCTTGCGGAGCGTCTCGACCGGGACGCCGGCCAGCGCGGCGACCTCGACCATGCTGCGGTCACCGCGCGCCTGGCGCAGCACGGCGCCCAGACGCTGCCCGCGGGCGCGTTCTTGGGGGGTGAGCATCGGCCGGACCATGGCGTCATAATAATACCGGTATACTTATACCGCAAAGAATTGGGAACGGAGCGGGTCCGGCAACGGAACGGAGCGGGTCCGGCAACGGAGGAGCGAACGGCCGGCGCCGGGAAGAAGCGGAGCGGGTCCGGCGCCGGAAGGCGGAGCCGGGATTCGGCGCCGGAAAGGCGGAGCCGGACCAGACATCCGGCCCCGAACGGGCGGGACGGCCGCCGGACGATGCGGAGCGGGGAACGACGTGATTGAACTGAAGACGCCGGGCGAGATCGAGGCCATGCACGCCGCGGGAGTCGTGGTGGCCGACGCGCTGGCCGCGGCGCGGGCCGAGGCCCGGGTGGGCGTGCCGCTCACCGCGCTGGACGAGGTGGCGCGGGACGTGCTCGCCGTCGCCGGCGCGTCCTCGCCCTTCCTGGGCTACCGGCCCGGCTTCGCGCAGAAGCCGTTCCCGGCGGTGATCTGCACGTCGGTCAACGACGCCGTGCTGCACGGCATCCCCGACGGCTACCGGCTCCGCGACGGCGACCTGCTCAGCATCGACTTCGGCGCGGTCCTGGACGGCTGGGCGGCCGACGCCGCCACGTCGTTCACCGTGGGCCAGGGCCGCGGCCGACCAGAAGCTGATCGACACGGCCGGAGCCGCGCTGACGGCGGGCATCGCCGCGGCCACGGTGGGCGCCAGGATCGGCGACATCTCCGCCGCCATCGGCCAGGTCGGGCGGGCCGGGGGCTACGGGATCAACACCGACTTCGGCGGGCACGGGGTCGGGCACGCCATGCACGAGTCGCCGTCCGTGCCGAACGAGGGGCGTCCCGGCCGCGGGGTTCAGCTGCAGCCGGGGCTGGTCATCGCGATCGAGCCGTGGTTCCTGGGCGGCGGGCACGACGAGTACCGCGTGGACCGGGACGGCTGGACGCTGCGCAGCGGTGACGGCTCGCGGGGGGCGCACGTCGAGCACACGGTGGCGATCACCCCGGACGGCCCGCGCATCCTGACCGCCCGCGCGACGTAAGCCCCTGGACCCAGCGGGAGAAGCTCATGATGCCGGACGCACCGGCGCCGACGGCGCTGAAGGTCGGGACTACCAGGTCACCGTGCCCGACGACCTGGCGCGCTGGGAGGCCAGCCTGGCCGGCCGCACGGACGTGACGATCCGCGTCTACAACAACGACAACCACCTCTTCTTCCGCGGGACCGGGAAGTCGTCGCCAGCCGAATACGAGCCGCCTCAGCACGTGGACCCGGCGGTCGTCGCCGACATCGCCGACTGGCTGCTCATGACCACGCCGTGAGGCAAGTGAAACGGCGGCCGGTGTATCTGAGCGGCGGGTGACGCCCTCCGTCGTAGCAGAAGGAGAAGACCTCCCGGCCGCCGTCACGGCGGCGCTTACCCGCGAGGAGGCGACCGCCGATGAACTTCGACGTCACCCAGGTTTGCGAACCGCATCATGTCCTCGTCTCCGGGGGAATAGCGCCCTGGCCGGTCCCGGCCGTGCTGCGCCTGCGCGACATCCAGTCCGAGCCGGGTGCCCGCTGCTGCCGGGAATGCGGCTCCAGCCTCCTGCTCCTGCTGCTGAAGTCGAGCAGCTGGGTGTCACACCGCACCGAGCGGGTGAGATTCCGCGACGACCGTTCGGTCGCGCGCCAGGTCACCGTCGAGTTCCATACGCCGGACCTGGCCCCCATCTTCCGCGGGGACGACGGCCAGTCTTACCGGCTGGTCCCGCTGTCCGTGATGCGCCGGAAGACGCTCGTCAACTTCACCCTGAGCGATGAGAACGGCCGGTCGGTGGTCGTCCCCACGTTGCGCCAGAACCAGGCGATCACCGAATCTGTGCTGCTCGCCGGCGCGGACGCCACCCTCGGGCCGGGCGGCGACGGCATGGCCCCCGCGGACGCAGCCGACCGCCGGGAGATTTCCCGCTTCATTCATCAGGTGGTGAGCGGTGACCAGCGGGAACTCACCGCGGCGTATGAGTCGCTGAAGCGCGGGACGGCCGCCCCGGCGGTTCAGCATCTGGTCAGCCAGCGCATGTTCCGGGTGCTCCTGTGCCGGCTGGCGGACAACTTCGTGCTCTGGGTGATGATTCCGGCCGGGGCCCCACGGCGCCGGGTGCTGACCTTCAGCTCGGACGAGCCCCTGCGGCTGCGCTACCGCAAGCCGGGCTATACCGGCGACACGTACGAACTGGGCGAGAAGCTCAGCCCCTGGCATCCGGTGGTGTGGTGTTCCGCCATCGGCTTCACCACCACCCGGATCCGCTTCCCGGTACCGGCCGCCGAGAATACCGACAGCTTCCACTTCGAGATCGACGCGCCCAGGGGCGTCCAGATCGCCGAGGCCAGCCTGCTGGCGGGGCGCCCCGGGCATCTGAACCCGTCGTTCGACCATGTGCGCGGCGGCTTCCCCACGGTGGGCCTGCATGTGATCGAGGTCCCGAACGGATCGCTGTCCCGGGCCCAGGTCGGCCTGCAGGTCGTCACCCGGGGCTGGCTGATGACATCGATGCTGTCCGCCTGGGCCGTGTTCGGCCTGCTGGTCGCGTACGGCCGGTTTGCCAGCAACCTGAAACAGGACAGCGGAGCGCCCGCCCTCATCCTGGCGGCCGTGGCCGCGGGGGTGGCCGCGCTCATCGCCCAGTCCGTTTCCCACGGCCTGGCCGCTCATCTGCTCAAATGGGCCCGCGTGCTGGCCACCGTGTCCGCGGCGCTGCCCCTGATCGTCGCGACGTCGATCGTCCTGGAGCCAGCCAGATCCGGGCACGTCAGTCATACCCTGTGGGGGGCGACCGGCACGGGCGGCGCCATCGCCCTGATCCTGACCAGTGTCTGCCTGCTGTCCTGGCGACGGCAGCGGACCAACGTCCGCTCCCCCTGGGAGCAGAGTCACAGCCGCGAGGACATGCCGGCACGGCCGAGGAACTTCGGCAGGGCAGTGGCGCAGTACCGTTACGACAAGCCCGCCATGCGGGTGGACTCGGCCGAAGGCTGGCACCGGGAGTTCCTGTGGAGCCAGCAGGCCGAGGACGAGCTGACCAGAGCCCTGCACCAGCAGTACCCGGACCGCTGCTCGCGGCATTACGTCGGGCAGGCTCGGCTGGTCCCGGCCTAGCGTCGCGATGATCCGCCGCGCCCCGCAGGCCGGGGACGGCCGGGCCAGAAAGCCCGGCCGCCGGGGCGAAAGCGGCATAGGTCCGATGCCGCCGAGAAGGGGCACACGAAGGCTAGGGAGAGGGTCAGGGGAAGCCCGGGCGTGAGGCGGGTGCCGACGGATGAGGCGGGTGCCGACGGATGAGGCGGATTCGGCGGATGAGGCGGATTCGGCGCACGCGGGGCAGCCGGGGGCGATAGCGGCCTGCGAATCCCCCGGGTCAGCTTTCGTGCCCTGGTGCGCGGCTAGTCAGCTGGTGCTGGCTGGCTCGCTGGGCTGGGGGCGGCCGGCGCGGGTGAGGACGGCGGGGTCGCCGGTGACCGACAGGCCGGCGGAACGGGCGGCTTCCAGCGGGAGCTTGCCGGACAGGACGCCCATGATCAGGCGGGGCTCGCCGGTCAGGGTGAGGTCCGGGGACGGCGCCGCACCCTGGCGGAGCTCGACCTGGCCGCCGCCGACGGCGAGGTGCACGGGAGCATCCCCGGCGTCGAGGGCGATGGTCACGCCCGGGGCGGCGGGGTCGGTGTCGCTGAGGAAGTTCTCGGCCGCAAACATGAACCAGCCGGAGCGGAACGCCTCGGCGCCGTCCGGGGTGACCATCAGGTCAACTCCCCAGCGGCCGAGTGCGTAGAGCACGTCCTTGAGCGCGCGGCCCCGGTCGGTCAGCTCGAACAGCGTGGTCGCGATGGGCGGCGGGGCCGCGGTGCGGGTGATCAGAGCGGCGGCCTCCAGCTCCCGCAGTCTCGTGGCGAGCAGGTTGGACGCGATCCCGGGCAGCCCGGCGCGCAGGTCGGTGTAGCGGCTGGGGCCTTGCGTGAGCGAGCTCGCGCACGATCAGCAATGTCCAGCGGTCACCGACGACATCCAGCGCCTTGGCCACGGCGCAGTACTGGCCATACGACTTCATGAACCCGATTCTAGTACGTCTGGTTCTTTTAATGCACTAGTTGCTTGATTTTTTCAATCGTATGGTTTAAAAGTTGAAGCATGTCACGTAAAACGCTCATCCTGATCTCCCTGCTGCTCGCCGCGTTCGTGATCAACCTCGACACGACCATGGTCAACGTCGCGCTGCCCGCGCTGGAGCGCCAGCTGGGCGCGACCACCACGCAGCTGCAGTGGGTCGTCGACGCCTACAACCTCGTGTTCGCCGCGCTCCTGCTGAGCGCCGGCAATCTGAGCGACCGCCTCGGGCGCAAGCGCCTGCTGATCGCCGGTCTGCTCGTCTTCGGCGCGGCCAGTGTCGCGGGCTCGTTCGCGACGGGGACCGGCGAGCTGATCGCGGCGCGGGCCGTGATGGGCCTCGGCGCGGCGCTGACGTTCCCCGCCACCTTGTCCCTGATCACCGGCACCTTCGTGGAGCGACGGGAGCGGGCCCGGGCGATCGGCCTGTGGGGGGCGATCGCCGGGGCGGCCATCGCCCTTGGGCCGATCGCGGGCGGCTGGCTGCTGGACCGGTTCTCCTGGTCGAGCATCTTCGTGGCCATGGGCCCGGTAGCGCTCGCGGCGGTCGTGCTGGCGGTCCGGTACGTGCCGGGTACGCGGGGCGATAGCGCGGGGCGGCTGGACGCCGGCGGCCTGCTGTACTCGGCCGCGGCGATCGGCGTCCTGGTCTTCACCATCATCGAGGCGCCGTCCTACGGCTGGGGTTCGGCGCGCACCCTCGGGGGTTTCGCGGCCGCCGCGATCCTGCTGCTGGTGTTCGTGCTGCGCGAGCGCCGGTCCCCGTCGCCGATGATCGACGTCCGGATCTTCCGGAACCGCCGCTTCAGCGCGGCCAGCGCGGCGGTGACCGTCTCGTTCTTCACGCTGTTCGGCTTCATCTTCCTGATCACGCAGTATTTCCAGTTCCTGCGGCACTACAGCCCGCTGTCGACCGGTGTGCACCTGCTGCCGGTGGCGACGGCGGTGGCGATCGGCTCGGTGGCCGGAACCCAGGCCGCCGTCCGGGCCGGCACGAAGGTGATCGTCGCCGGCGGCCTGCTGCTCATCGCCGCCTTCTACTTCTGGGTGGCCGCCACCACCAGCACGACGCTGAGCTACGGCATCATCTCGCTGCAGATGGTCGTCTACGGGCTCGGGCTGGGGTTCACCTCCGCGCCGGCCACGGAGTCGATCATGGGCGCGGTCGCCGCGCGCACGGCGGGCGTCGGGTCGGCGGTCAACGACACCACGCGGCTCATCGGCGGGACCCTGGGCGTCGCGGTCATCGGCAGCGTGTACGCCTCGCTTTACCAGCACCGGATGAGCGGCCTGCTGGGAGCGCGCGTCCCCGGCGCCCTCGTGCAGACCAGCCAGCAGTCCGTCGGCGCCGGGCTCGCCGTGGCCCAGCACCTGGGGGCCAGCGGGCAGACGGCGCTCGGGCAGATCGTCAACGTGACGACCACGGACGCGTTCCTGCACGGACTCCGGGTAGCCGCCGTGGTCGCCGCCGCCGTGGCCCTGGCCGGCGCCATCGCCGCCGCGGCCCTGCTCCCCTCCCGGCCGCCCGCCGCCGCGGTCACCGCCGACCTCACCGTCCCGGCCAGCGACCGGCCTTCTGTTACCACCGAACGGACGGCGCGATGAGCACCGCTGGCGACCGGGAAGAATGTAACGCGGTGTCCGCGCCGGAGGCTTCGGCGCTGGCCAGGCCTGCGGCGACGGCCTGGTCGATCGTCCAGGTCCGTCCCTCGGCGAGACCCTGGTCGAACGCCACCGGGTCGCCGCCCGCACGGGCGGTGGCCAGCCGGGCGGGCAGGTCATAGGGCACGACCACGGCGAGCAGGGGGTCGGTCGCCGGGAGCAGCGCCCGGCCCGCTCCGAACAGCTGGCCGGCGCGGCCGCGGCGCCCCGCGGCGGGCCGCGACCTCGCCCAGTCCCGGCGAGCGCCAGGGCCACGCCGGGGTTACTGTCGAACTGCCGCCAGGCGCGCAGCGCCTCGGCGAGCAATGACCCCGCCGTTGGTGACTTCGGCCTCGGCCTCTTCGAGGCCGGCGTTCAGGAACAGCAGGGCCAGATCCCACTGGTCGCCGCCGCGGCGCAGCAGCGGCAGGCCCGCAGCGAACCTGGCCCGCGCCTCCGCGTGATCGCCCCGCTGCGCGGCGAGCAGGCCGAGGCTGCCGAGCACGACGGCGCGGCCCAGGTCGTCACCGGCGGCGTCAAGCTCGCGGAGAGCTCGCTTCGAGTTCCGCTGCCGGCCGCGTCGGCGTCGCCTTGCGCGAGCGCGGCACTGCCCTGGTAATAGCGCAGGTAGGCGTCGAACGGCTGGCCGTAGGTGATCTCGGCATCACGCCACACCGGCCAGCGTCTCGGCCAGCAGCCCACGCGCCTCGGCCGGGCGTCCCTGGCCCGTACGCAGCTGGGCCAGCAGGGCGAGGCCGTAAGCAAGCCAGCGGCCTTCCCCCGCCGAGCGGAAGATCCCGACGGCCGACTCTTCCTGCGCCGCCGCCTCGGCGAGATCGCCGTGCGCCCAGAGCTGCAGCGCCGAGCCGTGCAGCACCTTGGCCCACGACGAGACCGTCGTCGGCCTCTCCCCGCCGCGCCAGGAGCGCGCGGTACCAGGATCCGCCTCGCCAGAGCGGCCCGACATCAGCCAGTACCAGCCGAGTGCGGCCGACAGAGCGACGCCGACCGCGAGCTCACCGCCGGCGCTGACGCTCCAGGTGAGCGCGGCGCGGATGTTGTCGCGGGCGTCCTCGAGCTGGGCCATCCAGTGGCTTCGCTCGGCGGGCACCAGCAGCATGCGGCTCGGCCCGCTCGGCCAGGTCCAGGACGACCTCGGCGTGGCGGCGGCGCGCCTCGGCGGCCTCGCCACTTCGCGTCGAGCTGCTCGAGCGCAAACTCACGGATCGTCTCCAGCATGCCGTAGCGGGGGTTGCTCTCATCCTGCAGCCGGACGAACACGACGCTCTGGCCGACCAGTGAGCTGATCGCCTCGAGCGGATCAACGTCGTCCAGACCGCGCTCGGCGAGCGCCGCCACCGCCTCGAGGGTGAATCCGCCGACGAACACCCCGAGCTGGCGGAACAGGCGCTGCTCGGCTGGCCCGAGCAGGTCATAGCTCCAGGCGATCGCCGTCCGCAGCGTCTGCTGGCGGGCGGGCAGGTCCCGGGGGCCGTGGGTCAGCAACGGCAGGCGGTGCTCCAGCCGCGCCAGCAGGGCGGCCGGCGAGAGCACCGTCAGCCGGGCGGCGGCGAGCTGAATGGCCAGCGGCAGCCCGTCCAGGCGGCGGCATATCTCGGCCACGGCCGCGGCGTTGGATTCGGTCAGCCTGAAGTCGGGCCGGGTGTCGCGTGCGCTGGCTGAGGAAGAAGGCAATCGCCGGTACGGCCGCGAGGGCTCCCAGGTCAAGGGGGCTGCCCTGCTCCGGCAGGGCGAGGGGGGCGACGTCGACGACCCTTTCGCCGCGGACGCGTAGCGGCTCACGGCTCGTCGCCAGCAGCTTCAGCCCGGGCGCCACCGCCAGGGCCTGCTCGGCGAGCGGTGCCGCCGGCAACCAGCTGCTCAACATTGTCGATGACGATCGAGCAGGCTGGCGAGGGCCGAAGGAAAGCGACCAGGCTTCCGGTGACCGTCTGGCCCGGGCGGCGTCGGGATGCGGAGCTGGTGGGCCACGGTCTCGCGGATCAGGGCCGGATCGGTCAGGGTTTCCAGCGAAATGAACGCGGTGCCGTCGCCGAACTGGCCGGCGACGGCGTGCGCCGCGGCGACCGCGAGAGCGGTCTTACCGACGCCACCCGGTCCGGTCAGGGTCACCAGGCCGACGTCCGCCCTGCTGCAGCATGCCGGTGACCATCTGCAGCTCCTCGGTCCGGTCAACCAGCGGCCTGCGCAGCTCCGGCAGGGGCGCGGCGGGCGGTGCCTCGGCCGGGCCGGGTGAACCGGTCGGTCAGCAGGACGGCCAGGTCGTCGGCGACCAGCGATGCCAGCTCATCGGCGTCCCTGAAGGTGCGATAGGACACCACGGCCTCGGCCGAGATCATGTCGAGAAAGCTGGTCAGCCGCGGCTCGCGCGGCTCCGTGGCCTTCTTGTAGATCAGCCGCGGCTTATCCGCCGAAAGCCGGTACTCATCCTCCAGGCCGGAGATCTCCATGCCGGGAGCGACCCACCCGTAGGACTCGGCCGTAGATCCCGATGAACACATCGCTCTGGTCCAGGTAAGCGCGGTACAGATCTCGGGGCGGGTAAGGCCGGGCACCCAGCTCGAACAGCACCGGCGTCAGCCGCAGCTGGGTGATCGCGGCGCTGACCGCTTGCCGTTCGGCCGCCAGTTCCGCGAGCGTCGAGCTGACAAACACACGGACCCGCTGATCGGGGGTTCGGATCATGATTCGGGTGTGCGTAGGCGATGGTATTCGCGGCGGATACTAGCCCCACCTTCGCGCCGTGTCCATGCCTCAGGCACCGTGACACGTCCGCGTGGTGACAATCGAATCCCATGGAGGCTTCCACTGCTACCGCGTGGGGCATCCTCGTCTCCCGCTGCGGCCGGTCACTCCCTGCCGGGTCCGGCGGCCGGGACGGTAATCGCGGTCAGGATCAGGCCGCGGCCGGCCAGCCAGCGGCCGTGCAGCGCGGTCAGCGGCGAGCCGGCGACGTCCGGGCCGGGGACGAACAGCCGGGCGGTGAAAGTCCCGCCGGCCACGTCGATGGTGATCTCCGCGTCGCCGAAGCCGAGCCATTCCTGCGCCACCGGGAACCACGCCTTGTAAACCGACTCCTTGGCGCAGAAGAGCAGGCGATCCCAGCAGACAGCATCCGGTCGCCGGGCGGACAGCTCGGCGAGGTGGGCGCGTTCGGCCGGCCGCGAGACCGCCCCGAGCACCCCGCGGGGCAACGGCCGATCGGGCTCGGCGTCCAGACCGACCGCGATGATGTCGCTGGTGCGGGCGACCGCCGCAGCGCGGTAACCGGCGCAGTGCGTGATGCTTCCGGCCACTCCGGGCGGCCACAGCGGCGCGCCCTCCGGGCCGCGCAGGATCGGCACCGGCGGCTCACCGAGACGGGCCAGGGCTTCGTGAGCGCACTCCCGCGCGGCAGCGAACTCCATCCGGCGCTTGGGCACCGCGCGCGCGATAGCCGCCTCCTCCTCGGGAAACAGCGTGCTATCGGGCCGGTCGCCGAACGCCTCGGCCACGGCAACCTTGGGCGGCAGGATCTGTTCGAGCATCTCGGCACCATCCTGCCCGATCCCCGCTTCGCACGCTGGTTACGCGGGTGCTGGCGTCACGCTCTCCGCGGCTACCGGCGCGGGAACGCAGCTGCGGCGCGGCGCCGCGCGGCGCGGCCACGTCCTCGCCTGCGCGCACGGGCTCATCTAGGCGGGACGGCCCCGCCGGCCAGGGCGGCGGTGGGAGGACCGGTCAGTGAACGCGCGGTCAGCTCTGCTGGAGGCGGCGGGTGAAGGCCAGCCAGGTCTTCGGGCTGACGGTAAGGGCGCCCCCGGCGGGGTCCTTGCTGTCGCGGACGGCGACGGCGCCGACCTCGACGCAATCTCCGCCGTTGGCGCCGCTATGGCTCGATTTCCGCCACGTGATGCGGGTCAGGTCCATTGCTGCTCAGCAACCTTCATAATCATGTCGCGCGACGCCCTGCGGGGCAGGGCCTCAGACCGGCAGGGTATCGAAGGCAGAGGCGACCTGTCGATACCATCGACGGCCCTTCCAGCGTCTGCCCGGTCCGCGTTGCCGTCGCCAGGAAGGACGACGGCTGGGCACGTCGCCTGAGATCGGCGATCACAAACGCTCCCTGACAGACCGATGTGCGCCGCCGGCGCAGTACGGGATGACCTGAGACGTGACGTTCGGCCGGTCAGACATCTCGACCAGGTGGAGCAGCTGATCATGCATCACTTGGCTGCTCGCCGACCGGCACGGTGCAGCACCGCCTCGTCGACGACCGCCCACAGCAGCGGCGGGTCATCCCGGTCCGAGGACCGCTTGACGGGCCAGCCGGGCCGCAACCAGGTCGTCGAGCTCATCCTCGAGTGGTGTTCGGCCGGCGTGGCGAGCACCGCCCGGGCGTAGCCGGGCGTCTGGAGCAGGCCCGGGCACCAGCGTGTGCTCGAAACGTCCGCAGCGAGGTGGCCACCTCTTCGTAGGCGGCGAACGGACGGAACGAGGCTGGAAACGGCAGGTTCCGAAGCTGCTGCTGCAGCCGGGCGAACGTCCCGGGCGTGCCGAACGCGCCGTCGCACCGGGCGGCGAAGTCGGCGTGCGGCACGCGCTGGAGGCCCTCGATCTTGCCCACGAGCGACCCGGAGTAGTTCAGCCGGGCGGCGAGGTCCTCCCGGGACAGGCCGGCCTGCTCACGGGCGGCGGGCTGCGGGCCGGTTCCCGGACTCGCTGCTGGCCAGCGGGCTGGCGGAATCCTGCACCTGCGCGGCAGATGGCCGCAGTCCGTCCACGCAGATCAGCGACTTGTGATCCATCGTGTCCCGTGGGCGGCTGGCCAGCCGCGGCCGTTGCGGCGCGCCCAGGCCCGGGGAGAGCACGGCTTCCGGCACGGCGGGCTGCCACGCCCATTCAGCGCTGGCTGTCACTTTGCCTCCCCGGCGCGTCACCCGTGCAGCGCGACCTCGCCACTCTTCACAGGGAAGCGCCGAGCACGGTGGGCCAGGGCATCACCCGCGCCGGATGAACCCGGCGCCCGGCGCATAGCCAAGTCTCCCGGCTGGCGATGGGGCCCGGGCATTATCGGGGCGATCACCTTGTCCCTCGCCGGAACGGGCGGGGCGGCCCGGGACCACCCCTCGCGGGTGAGGAAATTTGCGACTTCGGGCGGTGTGGTTGGACTAAGCGCGCGGCTCATCGAAGCTGGCGTAGGTCCTCTGCGAATGGAGCTGAGCGATATGTCAGCGGGCCAGCCATCCTCCGCTTCGATGCCCTCGGTCCTGGTGGTCTACTACTCCTACACGCAGCAGACCCGAAGGGTGGCCGAGGAGACGGCCGACGTCCTTCGGGGCCGCGGCTGTGCGGTCAATCTGGCTGCGATCGAATTCACCGACCCGCGCTATGCGAAGCGGTTCCAGGAGTTCCCGATGCCACGGCCGTTCCTTGAAGTCGTGGCGATGATCCCCGCGGAACTGCGGCACCGCCCAGCGCAGATCCGGATTCCCGACATCGTGACGGAACGGGACTATGACCTGGTATTCATCGGCTCTCCCACCTGGTGGCTGTCGACTGACGTTCCGATCCGGTCTTTCCTGGAGTCGGACACCGCACGGCAGGTGCTGAACGGGACGCCTTTCGCCGCCGCGGTCTGCTGCCGCCGGTACTGGCGTCACAACCTCAAGACCGTGCGCAGGCTCGGGACGAAGAGCGGCGGCATCTTCGCCGACGGCATCCATTTCCGCTACCAGGGCGGCCAGGTCCGCTCTTTGCTGTCCTTGCTCAGCTATCTCGGGTCAGGCGAGTACCGTGACCGCTACCTCGGCGTGAAGATCCCGCCGACCAACCTCCAGGACCATCACCTGGAGGAGGCACGGAAATTCGCTGACGGGCTGGCAGACCGGCTTCTGGCGGAGGGCAAAGGCGCCCATGCGAAGAAGGGGCAAGCGGTCTGAAGCCCGATCGGAACGCCCCGGGTACTCGGCCCTCCGCGGTGGGGTGACCGTCCGCCAGAACCTGCGCAGGTGCCACGAAGGCCGGGAGGCCTGCCACCGCCGTCGACCTGACAGGGGTATTCACCGCAGGCGTACTTGGTGGCCGGGTGGCCGCCGCGCTCGCCGCGGCCGGCACGGACCGGTCCTGACGGCCATCCATCTCGCCTCCTACGCCGCCCCGCCGATCAGCGTCGCCCTCGGCTGCGGCATCCGTTTGCTGTCGGTGCGTTACGGCTGGGATCTGCCCGCGCCGCGCCGGACAGATTCTTCGCCGGAATCGCTCAGCGGCTGAGCTCTGGAGTCGTGGGCTGGTGACCGCGGTAGGCGGCCCGGTAGGCGGTGGGGGTAGTCCCGGCGTCGCGGGCCAGGTGCACGCGCAGGTTGGCGGCGGTGCCCAGGCCGGAGCGGGTGGCGACGTCTTCGACCGGCAGGTCGGTGACCTCGAGCAGGCGGCGCGCTTCGCGCACGCGGGCGGCGGTGATCCAGCGCACCGGGGCCATGCCGGTCTCGGCGGCGAAACGGCGGGCGAAGGTCCGCGGCGCCCAGCCCGCATGACGCGCCAGAACCGCGACGGTCAACGGTTCGGCCAGGTGCTCCAGCGCCCACGCGCAGGTGGCCGCCAGGCTTTGACCCGGCGGCGGCACGGGCCGCTCCAGCCACTGGGCCTGGCCGCCGTCCCGGTGCGGTGCCACCACCATGTAGCGGGCCACGCTGACGGCGGCGTCGCTGCCCTGATCGGCCCGGACGAGCTGCACGCAAAGGTCGATCCCGGCGGCCAGCCCGGCGCTGGTCAGCACGGTGCCCTCGTCGACCCACAGCACATCCGCGTCGACCTTCACCGCGGGGTAGCGGGCCGCGAGCTCATCCGCGTAGTTCCAGTGCGTGGCGGCGCGGCGGTTATCAAGCAGCCCGGCCGCGGCCAGCGCGAAGGCGCCCGTGCATACCGACACCACCCGGGCGCCGCGCGCGGCTGCCTGGCGCAGAGCCGTGCAGACCTCCTCGCCGGGATCGTTCAGCGGCAGATATCCCGGCACCACCACCGTGTCCGCAGAGGCCAGCGCGTCCAGGCCATGCCAGACGTGCACGGCGTAACCGGTCGTCGACGCCACCAGCCCCGGGGCCGGGGCGCACACGGTGAAGGTGTACTGCCCGGCCTGCCGGGCGTCGCCAAAGACCTGCGCGGGAATCGCCAGATCGAAAGCTTCTACCGCGGGCAGGGCCAGCGCGACCACGGCATGCACAGGCAGAATCCTAGCGAAATGAGGCAGTCCTGCCGCTGGCCGTCCCGGGCCCGCGGGCGTGATCGTGAATCCATGTCCAACATCGCTCCGCTGCTTGAGCGCAACCAGGCCTTCGCTCGCGATCCTGATACCCGGCGTAACATGCCCCGGCTGCCGTTCATCCCGAACCTGAACCTTTACGTCATCACCTGTATCGACTGCCGGGTCGACCCGGCGGAGATCCTCGGGATCAAGCTGGGCGAGGCCCTCGTCGAGCGGAACATCGGGGGGCGGATCACCCCGGCCGTGCTGCGGGACATCGCCTACGCCAGCTACCTGGTGGAGACCAAGGCGCCAGAGGGCCCGTACTTCGAGGTGGCGATCATTCACCACACCGACTGCGGATCGACCCTGCTGGCCGACGACAAACTCCGCCACGGCTTCGCGATGCGGATCGGCGTGGACGAAAGAACGCTCGCGGACACGCCCGTTCTGGATCCAATGCGCTCGGTCCGGACCGACGTCGAGCGGGTGCTGTGGGCCGATGAGATCCCGGCGAATGTCCTGGTCTCCGGGCACGTCTACGACGTGGCGACGGGCCTGGTGACCACCGTCGTGGACGCGAAAGCCAAGAAGTAGTTAGCCAGACGCCCGGCAAGATCCTTCGGGGCCTTCGGGGCCGATCGCTGGGGCGGTGCTCGCGGTGGGCATCGCTTTTGTCCTGCGGCCGTCCGGCCAGAATCTGCGAAGGTGCCACGAAGGGACCTTCGCGGTCGCTAGAGGACCACGAAGGGATCATCGCGGTCGCTGAGCTCCGGCACGTCCCGGTACACCAGGAGTGTGCTCGGTCAGCAGGCAGGCGGCCGTGAGCTCGCCGAGTGCCCGCCTGGCCTGGTCGAGGGGGACTCCGGCCAGACCCGCGGCGGTCGGCGACATGTGTCCCGGAGACCTCTGGCCGAAATGTATTGGGCCCGGGCCGCCGGCAAAGGGACCGCGCTAACGCGGCGCTAACGTAACGCCAGCGCTTCCGCGAACCGTGGGCGGCAGGGCACGGGGACTTACGCCCGGATGGTCATCGAGGTGATGGAGTCACCATCGAGGCGGAAGGTGAAGTGGCTGGGGCCGTTGAAGCCGTCGCCGCCGACCGTGGCGAGGACGGTGACTGCCCCGTCGGGGGACGTTTCGGAGGACTCGACCGCCAGCGAGACGCGCTTGCCGATGAACTCGGCGTCGCTCCAGGAGCGGATCTCCCCCGCGCCGGTGAAGGTTCGGCCCCAGTCGTCGACGGCGCCTCCCGGTCCGAACAGGGCCAGGAACTTGCCGATGTCGCCGGCGTTGGCGGCGTCGATGGCGGCCTGCACCGGTGCGGGGAGCTGGGGCATGGGAGGTTCTCCGGCGGGAGTCGGCGGCTTGTGCGGACCGTCGAGGTGATGTCCGTTAAGAAGTAATTCAGCGCTTCGCGAAGACAGCGTGCACGGTCAGGGTATTGGCCATCGAGGCCATGCCCATCTGGTTCCAGGTCAGGCCGAAGTCGGCGCGGTTGACCTTAATCTCGGCGTCGAGCCAAACCTCGTCCGGAGCGAAGACGGACACCGTGGCCGGGAAGGATACCGGCTGGGTGCGGTCGCGGACGGTGAGGCGGCCGGCCACGGTGACGCCGTCGCCGGAGGGCGTGAGCCGGTCCATGGTGAAGGTGATGTCGGAGTAGTTGCCGGTGTCGAAGAAGTCCGCGGAGCGCAGGTGCGCGTCGCGCTTCTTCATCTTGGTGTCGACCGAGGCCGCGGCCACGGAAATGGTGCCGCTCACCTCTCCAGCCGCCGACACGGTGCCCTGCCCCGTGACCTCGCGGAAGACGCCCTTCACCGGGGCCAGGCCCCACATGCTCTTGCTCTTCAGCCCGATCGTGGACGCGGACGGGTCCAGCGCCCACTCCCCCGCAAGTGTGCCGTCCCGCAGCAGCACCTGCACGTCCGAGGTGGTCGTCTGTCCTGACGGTGCCATGTACACTCCAGTTCATAATTTGGTTCGGGTATACAAATACTTTTGTTGTCCGAACCATATAGACTGCGGGTGGAAGTGTCAAGGAGACGGCGGGCCGGGCTGTCACTGCAGGGCCGTCAAGGGAGGACCGTGGCTGACGAAGCGGGTGGTTCAGCGCACTCCGCGCTGTGCCTGCGCCTGATGCAGCTGTTCCCGCGCGTGACCAAGGGGATGCGGCGTTATCAGGAGCCCGCGGGGCCGGATACTCCCACGTCGCTGGGCCCGCGGCACGTGGCCGCCCTGCAGCAGCTCCGCGACGGCCCGCTCAGCGTGAGCGAGCTGGCCTCCCGGCTGGACCTCAGCCTGCCCACCGTCAGCGGCGTCCTGGCCGACCTGGACCGCGCCGGTTTCGTGACCCGGCAGCCCGACCCGGCCGACCGCCGCCGCACGATCGTCCAGATCACGCCCGCCCAGAGCGCCCTGATCAAGCAGTGGCTGGACCGCGCGGCCAACCCGCTCGCGCGCGTGCTGGACAAGCTGGCCCCCAGCGAGCAGCAGGCCTTCCTCAAGGCCATGGACCTGCTCGAAACCGAGCTGCGCACCGAGGACACCAAGCCCTAGGTCGCCCGGCGATTACGCACCAGCGCTGGTGAGATCGGCTGGGTAGGTGATGTGTACCTCTGTGATCGTGGCCGGGAAGTCGCGCTGGTTATTCGTGATGAACCGGTCGGCCCCAACGTTCACGACTGTGGCCAGATGGATCGCGTCTGCTGCCTTCAGCCGGTAAATAAACCAGCAGGCGGGTGGACCGCTTTCCCGGGCGGATACGACAGGTTCGCTGATTACGGATCCCCGGCATCACTACCGGGAAGGGCTTGCTCGGCCCAGATGGTCTTGCCGTGCAGGGTCTGGCGGGTCCCCCAGCGCTGAGTGAGCTGGGAAACAAGGAGCAGGCCGCGTCCACCCTCGTCGAAGGCGCGGGCCTGGCGGAGGTGCGGGGCGGTGCTGCTTCCGTCGGAGACCTCACAGATGAGCGTCCGGTCCCGGATGAGACGGAGCTGGATCGGGCTCTTGGCGTGCCGGATCGCGTTGGTGACGAGCTCGCTCACAACGAGTCCGGTGATGAACGCCGCATCGTCCAGGCCCCAGCCTGCGAGCCGGGTGGCTACCTGTTTGCGGGTGTCGGCGACGATGGCCGGGTCGGCGGGCAGGTCCCAGGTGGCAACCCGGTTGCCGTCCAGAGTGTGAGTGCGGGCGACGAGCAGGGCAACGTCGTCCGCGGGACGCTCGGGGAGCACGGCCTTAAGGACCTTGTCGCAGGTGCTTTCCAGTGACGGTTGCGGATGGGTCAATGCGCGGCGCAGGCGTTCAAGCCCGAGGTCGATATCGTGGTCGCGGGACTCAATAAGGCCGTCGGTGTAGAGGGCGAGGACACTCCCTGCGGGCAGGTCGATCTCGGTGCTCTCGAAGGGCAGTCCGCCAAGGCCGAGCGGCGGACCCGCAGGCATATCGAGGAAGCCGACGGCGCCGTCCGGGGTGACCAGCACGGGCAGCGGATGGCCAGCGCGGGCCAGGCTGCACCGGCCGGAGACCGGATCGTAGACCGCATACAGGCAGGTGGTGCCGATATCGTTCTCCGCGTCATTGCCGTTGCCGTCATCCGCTTCGGCAGAGAGCCGGCTGACCAGGTCATCAAGGCGGGTGAGGAGTTCGCCGGGAGGCAGGTCGACGTCAGCGAGTGTTTGTACGGCGGTACGCAGCCTGCCCATGGTGGCGGAGGCACGGATACCGTGGCCGACGACATCGCCGACAACCAGGGCGACCCGGGCTCCGGAGAGCGGGATCACATCGAACCAGTCCCCGCCCACGCCGGCATGGGCACTGGCGGGCAGGTAGCGGCTGGCCACGTCCACGGCCGATTGTTCGGGGAGTCGTCGCGGCAGCAGGCTGCGCTGCAGGGCCAGCGCGGTGGCCCGCTCACGGGTGTAGCGGCGGGCATTGTCAAGAGAAAGGGCGGCTCTGGCGGTGAGCTCCTCGGCGAGCAGCACGTCGTCCTGCCCGAAAGGTTCCGGGCGCCGGCCACGGAGGAAGACCGCGACGCCGAGGGTGACCCCGCGCGCGCGTATCGGCACCGACAGGACCGAGTGGAGCCCGTACTTACTGATCGCGGCCGCCCGAGCGGGGTTATGACCGGTCGCCGAGATGAACGTGGGATCGTTGATGCCGGTCAGTATCGCTTTGCCGGTGGCCAGGCAACGGGCTGACGGGAAGGAGCCCGGATAAACATCGACGTCCCCGGGCTTGAGCACGGCCTCGGGGAGGCCCCCGATGACGGACTGATGGGCGACGCGGCGCAGCGCGACGGTGCCGGTGAGCAGCCCCGGCCTCGGCTCGTCGCCGCTGAGCACGGCATCGAGCAGGTCAACGATAGCCAGATCGGCGAGCCGCGGTACCACCATGTCCGCCAGTTCCTGGGCGGTCCTGGTGACGTCCAGGGTTGTGCCGATGCGAGTGCCGGCCTGGTTCAGCAGGGTCAGCCGCTGGCGCCCCCAGTACTGCTCGGTGATGTCGAGCGCCCCGATCCATACTGCCTGTGTCCGGCCGGCCTGATCCTTTAGCGGGGAGACGGATACCGACCAGGCACGTTCGCGGGTCTCACCCGGTACCCGGCGGTAGGTCTCCCCGTGCGCTGGCTCGCCCGTGTCGAGCACCTGGCGCATGTAGCGCTCCAGCGCGTCATACTGGGGACCGGGCACGACATCCGCGAGGCGCCGTCCGCGCAGATCGTCTTCGGTTAGCCCGAACATCTGGCACATGCGGTCGTTGACGCGCAGGCACAGCAGGTCTCTGTCATGGATCGCCAGGGCGACCGGTGACTGGGTGAACGCCCAGTCCATGAGGGGCGCATCGTGCTGTCCAGAGTGTATTCCGGCAGGGGCGCCGAACCCCTCGTCTCCGTCCGGAGGGACGTTGGTGTAGCTGTCCATTGCCGCTCGCCCCGCCCTCGCAGGAGCCCTCCCCTATCGTCCCGCAGGCCAGAGAGCATAGCCTCCCACACGGCGTGTGCAAAGTGCCACAGACCGGCAACAGGCATCGTCGGCGAAATCCCGCATTAGGTGCGGTACACGTCGCGGCGGTGACCGACATCTACCACCGTGACAATGCGCATCTTGTCGTCGATCCGGTAGATGATGCGGTAGGTACCACGGCGTGCGCTGAACCGATCGGCCAACGGCGGCAGCAGTCGTTTGCCGACACGATGCGGTTCTCGCAGCAGGGGTCCAGTCATGAACTCATATGCTGCTGCTGCCACCGCCTCAGGCAGGCTTTCGGTGAGTGCACGCCGGACTGTCGGCGTGGTCCGCAGAACGCATGGTTCCTCCGCGGACTGGTCGCTCATTTCTCGGCTGACCTGCGCTGTCGCATTGCCTCAGCAAGTTCCTCCGCAGAGACCGTTTCGCCACGTGCCAGTTCTGCGTCAGATTCGATCAGACGCCGCGTGGTTTCAGCATCCCGGAGGATAGCCAGCGTCTCTTCGAGCTGCTCAAGATCCTCAACGGCCACCAGAACCGCCGACGGGCGCCCGTGGACGGTCACGGTCACCCGATCGTGGTGGTCATGCACGCGGCCGACGAGTTCGGACAGGTGAGCCTTGGCCTCACCTAGCGGCAGTGTTTCCATAGTCAAAAGTATGACCAAAAATTGGCATGAACGTCAATTCGCACTGACCTGCCGACGGTGCCGTTGACCGGTTACCACTCCCGCTCTGATCTTCGAACCGCTGCCGTTTGACGCCGAGGCCGCCCGCCAGTACGGCGTGATCGTTGCCGGAGTCGTTGCGGCGCGGCCGTTTACGCCGCGATAGCGCGCGCCAGCGCGGTCGGGGGCCGCCGAGCCGGGTGGATACCGGGGCAATGACGCCGAGGCGGTGGATCACCGGTGGGCCGCGACCCAGCGGAACGTGTTCCGCATGGTGACGACCCCGGTCTGCGGGTCCTGAAACTGCCCGAGAGCCCGCTGCAGGACGTCGCGGACCTTCTCGTCGCCGGCCGCTTCGGCGGCGCGGGCTCCCCCGGCCGAGCAGAGCAGGGCGCGGACCGCTTCGTCCATTGATGTGTAGCGCCAGTGGCACACGACCTCGCCGTTGCCGGCCAGGCGCAGGCCGGCGTCCGCCATCGCCGCCTCCAGGTTGCCAGGCGCCGACAGGGCGTAGGGAGCGTGGTCGTCCGCCTGCTCAGACGGGATGAGCGTGCTCATGGCCTCGTGCACGACCGTGCCCTGGGAGCGTTCGGGCGCCGCGAACAGGCTGGCCACCACGCGGCCACCGGGACGGACGACGCGGGCCGCCTCACGCAGCGCCCGCCGCGGGTCGCCGGCGAACTGGAACGCGTTGACGCCGGTAACGGCCTCGAAAACGCCGTCGCCGAACGGCAGTGACTCCATGTCGCCTTCGCGCAGATCGGCGTCCGGGAGCCGCTCGCGGGCCAGGCCCAGCAGGCCGGGGCTGATGTCCAGCCCGCTGGGTGCCGCGCCGCGCTGGGCGGCCAGGAGGAGCGTGAGCCCGGATCCGCAGCCCACGTCGAGTACGCGGGCCCCCTGGCCAGCGCCGGCGGCGTCGAGGACCGCCTCGAACAGCGGGCGGTTATGCGCCTCGGCCAGGTCCGCCCACGCGCGCGGGTCGGTCTCCCACAGCCGGCGCTGGACCTCGGCCGCCGCGCTGATGCGCTCTGTCCCGGATGGCATGGTCCCCTCCAGAACGTGCGCAGTCGCCGGCCGGTCACGTCAGCGGCCGTCGGCGGCGCGCAGCGCGGCCAGGCGGCCGTGCATGCCGGCGATGACGTCGTTGTGCTGGTGCAGCTCCACCGGGTGGGGGAACAGCGGCCCTCCGTCGTGCCAGGCGACGGAGATCGGGCCCGACCGGGCGGTGTTGATCAGCCGGCATCCCAGCCGCGCCAGCCGGGCGCTTTCCTGCTCAAGATCGGGCACCACCCACGAGACGTGGCTGACCATGCCCGGGGTGGCGCCGTTAGCACCCGCCGTGACGCCGTACGCGGCCGCGAGACGGTCGTCGATCGCGTGCACCTGGCCGAGTTCGACGACGACCGGTCCCCAGGCGGCGAAGGCGGCCGAATGGTCGAACACCACGTCGTCGTCGCACTGATCATCAACGGTCAGCACGAACGAGTCGAACGTCATGTGCTCGATGACCTGGAACGGGCCGACACCGAGGTCGCGGCGCCATTGCGGCAGCGCGGAGTCCAGTTCGCCGACCCAGTAGCCGACGTGGTGCAGGCCGGGCATCATTGCCGGTCAGCGCCGGCGCGTCATCGCGCTGCTCGCGCGGGGCGCCGTCACGCTGGTCGCGGCCCTCGAGCGCGCCGCCGCCGAACTGCCGGTCGTGGTCCATGGTCATCCGCATGAACGGGTAGACGTAGTCGCGCATCCCCTGCTCGTAGGCTCCGATGGCCGGGACGGGGTCGCGTACAGCTCGAACAGGTCGTCGGTCAGGCAGCGGCGGAGCGCCTCGCCGCCGTCGGCGTTCATGTGGAGGTAATAGCCGATCTTGCGGCTGTCGTCGGGGTCGCGCTCGAAGACCTCGCAGGTGTGCCCGTCCTTGATCAGGCCCTGGGCCAGGGCCAGGCCGCTGAGTCCACCGCCGGCGATGAGGACGTGCAGTGGTTCGATGCTGGTCACGACGATCTCCTTCCCGACGCTTCGGCCCGGATCAGCTGGTCGAGGAGTAGAGGTCGGTCGAGTACGGCGGAGTGCTGTGGGCGGCGGCCCACGGCACGACATGGTTGCGGAGCACGCCGACGCCCCCGATCTCGGCCTCGATGCTGTCACCGGGCTGCAGGTAGAACTCGAACGGGTTGGGCTGGACCGCGGCCACGCCGGAGATCGTCCCGGTGGTGAGGATGTCCCCGGCCGAGTAGCCCTGCGCCGAGTGGTACGCCACGAGGTGAGGAATGGAGATGAGCATCTGCGCGGTGTTGCCGCTCTGCCGGACCTGGCCGTTGACCCGCAGTTCCATCGGCAGGGCCTGGGGGTCCGGCACCTCGTCCCTGGTGACGATCCAGGGGCCGATCGGGCAGAAGGTGTCGATCGCCTTGGAGAACGAGAACACGCCGGACTGCATCTCCCGGCGCTGGATGTCGCGGGCCGTGATGTCGTTGAAGACCGTGTACCCGGCGATGTAGTCCTCGGCGTCGGCGGGCCCGAAGAACTTGCCGCTGCGGCCGATGATGATGGCCAGTTCGAGCTCGTAGTCGAGTTCCTTCGTCAGGCCCTCGGGGTACACGATGGCGTCGTCCGGGCCGATGATCGCGTCGACGTTCTGGAAGAACACGATCCCCTTGTGCACCGGGTGCGACCAGTCAACGGCCTGCAGTTCCTTGTGATGGTCCGCGAAGTTCCCCGCGGTGTGGAAGAACTTCTTCGGCACGATGGGCGCCCGCAGCCGGACGTCCGCCACCGGAAGTCGCTCCCCCGTCTCGCCGACCTGGCCGCCCCGCTCGAACCACTCGCGGGTCGAGGTGCAGTCGAGCTCGACCACGACCTCACCCTCCAGGCGACCGACCCGACCGGTGTCGAACGTGACCAGCTTCATTGACGGCGACTCGCTCTCATTGTATGAAAGTGGCTTTCGCCTATCATCTGGCGGCGGCGGGGCACTGTCAAGGGGGCTGGGCCAGGAGAGGGGCCAGGAGGGGTAGGTCACGCGGGCGGGGCCGGGTCACGCGGGCTGGGCGGTGCCATCCGGGGCCGGGACACGGAACACGCGGAGCTGGAGTGCGAGCGTGGCGTAGTAGCCGACCAGGGTGAGCAGCTCGAACAGCCCGGCCGCGCCCAGGTGGCCGACCGCCTCGCGGTACTCGGCGTCGTCCAGGTCACCCCGCACCGCGAGCGCGGCGGCCGTGCGCGCGACCACGGCCTCGTGCCCCTCCAGGGCGGCGGGCCGGCCGTCACGGACGGCGGCCAGCTCCGCGTCGCCCAGCCCGACCGAGCGGCCGACCGCCTCGTGCGCGTACCTCTCGAAGTCCGACCGCCAGTGCGCCGCGACGACGAGGATCGCGATCTCCCGGCACCGGTCATCGAGGCCGGTTTCGTAGCGCACCGCGGAACCGAGCGCCTGCAGCGCCGACCCCAGCCGCGGCTGCAGCAGGAAGGCGTTGAAGGGGCCCTCGAGGCGGCCCTCGCCGTCGGTCAGCTGGAACAGCTGCGGGCCCTGGGCGCGACGGCCGCCGGCGATCGTGTCGTAGAGCGAACGCTGCTCGTCATCGAGTGACGAGGGCTCGAGCTTCGGGACGCGCGCGCCGGACGTCACAGGGAACCGGCGCTGGTGTCGGACAGCAGCGCGGAGATCTCCGCACAGGTGGCCAGGATGGCGGGCTTGAGCTCGCGGATGATCCGCTGCGTAGACCAGTCCTGGGCCTGGACGGCCAGGTTGACACCGGCGAGCACGCGGCCGTCCGGGGCGGTGATCGGGGCCGCGACCGACCGGAGCCCGTACGCCAGCTCTTCGTCCTGCATGGACCAGCCCTGGTCGCGAATCGTGCGCAGCTCGTCGCGCAGCTCGGCGAGCGAGACCTTCGCGTTGGGCCCGGAGTTGGCGGAGAACGAGGCGTCCGTGACGCGTGAGGCGAGGTCGGCGTCGCCGAGATAGGCGAGCAGGAGCTTGCCGATCGAGGTATGCACGGCGGGCAGCGTGGAGCCCACCTGGATGTTCGCGGTCACCAGGTCGGCGTTGCGCAGGCGGACGAGATAGAGGACGCGATCGCCGGTGAGGACGGCCAGGTTCACCGTCTCCCCCGTGCGCTCACCTAGTTCCTGCAGCTTCGGTGTGGCGATGGCGACGAAGTCCAGGCTCCGCAGCGCGGCCGTGCCGAGCGTCAGCGTCCGCGCGCCCGGCCGGTAGTCGCCATTGGGCAAGTGGTCGAGGTAGCCCTCGGACGCCAGCGTCATCACGACCCGGTATACGGTCGGCATCGGCAGGCCCGCGGCGGCCGCGAGGTCGCTCACCCTCCAGGACGGACGCTGCTCGTTGAACAGCGACAAGATCCGCAGACCCTTGGCCAGGGCCTCCACGCGATACTCCGGGCGCTCCTCGGGACTCCGTCCCCGCCGAGGCGGGGCGGAGAGCCGCGGGTGAGGAGCTAGCGGTGCGGCGGGGCATGGATGGCCTTTCCTCCTCGGGGGACGGGACCGCCAACAGCCTACGGTGGCGGCGGCGGCCCCGGACAAGTGGACCCTGGACAGCCGTGCGGCTGGTCGGCTACGGTATTTAGAAAGTGACTTTCATAGTACGAGAATTCCGGCGGGAAGGGTAGACCCCATGCAGGACTGGCTCACGCTCGACCGACGGCCGGCCCTGGTCTTCGGAGCCGGCGGGCTCGGCGGAGCGAGCGCGCTGAGCCTGGCCGCGCAGGGTGCGCGCGTCGCGCTCGTCGACGTGAATCAGGAGAACCTCGACGCGGTCGTGCGAGCCGCGAAGGAGGCCGGCGACGAGATCAAGGCCCTGATCGCCGACCTGCGGACCGCGGAGGCCTGTCGCGCAGCCGTGGGCGAGGCCGTCGCGCTGGTGGGTACGCCGCAGGTCTTCCTGCACGCGGTCGGGCGTAATGTGCGCAAGCCGGTCCTCGACCTGGAGGACGCCGACTGGCAGGAGACCCTCAGCCTCAACCTGTCGTCGGCGTTCTGGCTCGGCCAGGCCGTCGGGCGGCTGATGGTGCAGGAGCGGTACGGCCGGATGGTCTTCGTGTCGTCGGTCTCCGGATTGCTCGCCCACCCGAACCATGGGCCGTACGCGGCGACCAAGGGCGGGATGAACCAGATGCTCCGGGTCATGGCGCGCGAGTGGGCCCGGCACGGTGTCACCGTCAACGCCGTCGCGCCCGGCTACATCGAGACCGACCTGACCAAGGACTACCTCGACCGGGACAACCACCGCGAGAGCCTGGAATCGCTCGTCCCGGCGGAGCGGCTCGGCCGGCCCGCTGAGGTAGCCGACGCGGTTACCTTCCTGGCGTCGGACCGCGCCGCCTTCATCACCGGTCAGGTCCTGTATGTCGACGGCGGCCGCGTCCTCGTCTGACCGCCATCTCCACATCCACTCCGGAAGGACATCCCGTGCCTCTCGCACCCGTTCCCGTACCGCGCCGTTTCGAGGGCCGGTCGGTTGTCGTCACTGGCGCCGGTACTGGCTTCGGCGCCGAGATCGCGGTCCGCGCCGCTCAGGAGGGAGCCCGCGCCGTCGGCGTCCACTACCGCAGCTCCGTGGAAGGCGCCAAGCGGACGGCCGACCGGGTAACGGCGGAGGGCAGCACGGCGGTCCTGCTCCAGGCCGACATCGTGGACTGGGAGCAGATCAAGGCCCTGGCCGATTCCGCCTTCGAGCGGCTGGACGGCGTGGACGTCCTGGTGAACAACGTCGGCGACGTCGCCCGCGAGCAGATGTCATGGCGCGACATCACCGAGGAGTCGATCAACCACGTCCTGGGCGTGGACATCAAGGGCACGATGCTCTGCGTCCATGAGTTCGGCTCGCGGATGCTGGAGGCGGGCCACGGCAGCATCGTGAACATCGGCTCGACCGTCATCGTCCGCGGCAGCGCGAGGGCGCCGCAGTACGCCGCGGCGAAGTACGGCATCCTGGGCCTGACGAAGTTGTACGCGCACGCCTTCGCGCCGACCGTCCGGGTCAACGTCTTCGCCCCCGGGTTCATCGAGACCGAGGCCACGCTGGCACGCCAGGACTGGAAGTCCGGCCGGGGTGACCAGCTGCGATCGCTCACGCCGATGGGGCGGATACCGGGGCCTGCCGAGCTCGCGGGCACGGCCCTGTTCCTCGGGACCGACGACGCCGCGCACATGACCGGCGGGTACATGGTGGCGGACGGCGGCTACAACATGGTCGGAGCTTGAGCGCGGCTAAGCGGCATCCGCGCGATCTGGACCTGGCTGGCGCCCGCGAACTGGTGCAGCGGGCCGTGGACAAGGCTGAGCAGCTCGGCCTGCGCGGGGCGGTCGCCGTAGTGGGGGCGACCGGGACGCTGCTCACGGCGTCACGGATGGATGCCGGGGGGCCGGGCGGAATGGCACGCGCCCGCTCGAAGGCCTGGATCTCCGCGACCCAGCAGATCCCGAGCTCCGAGCATCTGCACCGGATGACGACGATCGCCCCGCCGGTCGCCGCCGGATTCGCCCAGGCGTCCCCGGAGGCGCTGTTCCCCGGCGCGGGCGGGATGCCGGTCAGCGCCGGCGGAGTGGTGGTGGCCGGCATCGCCGCCTCGGGCGCGACGGTGAGCCCGTTCTTCCCGGCCGGCGTCGACCCCCGCGTCGTCAGCGCGGACGGCAGGCCGGCCAACCCCGAGGACCTGCTGATCGCCTACGCTCTCGGCATCCCCTACGCCGGGCAGCACGGGGACGACCAGAAACGGTGGGAACAGCGCTTCGGCGAGCTGGCCATCGACCCGGCCGACAGCCTCGGCATGGCCCCCGCTCCGGCGGCGAGCCGCCAGGCCGAGCTCGACTGGGCGAGGGCGCTCTGCGACGCCGCCATGGACGCGGCGTCGCGCCGCGGCGTCCAGGTGGCGGTCGCGGTCGTGGACCGCGGCGGTGACCCGATCCAGCAGGACCTGATGGATGGCGGCCCGGCCGGCGCGGTCGCCGTGGCGCAGGCCGTGGCGGGCGCCGCGGCCCTCTTCGACTGCGACAGCGGCGATATCGGATCCCGGTTCGGCCCGGCCGAGGGCGTCGCCCGGCTGGTAGTGCCGCCGGTGCTGGGCGTTCCCGGTGGCCTGCCGGTCCGCGACGCCGACTGTGTGGTCGCCGGGCTTGGCGTCGGCGGTCCCGGCCCGTCCCTGTGCGCGGACATCGCCCGGACCGCCCTGGCCGCGACATGACCAGCGTCGCCGGCCCGGTAGGCGACACCGGCCCGGTAGGCGACGCCGGCCCCGGCGGCGGCCCGGTCCGTATCGCCGTCATCGGCTGCGGCGCGATCGGGAGCCTGTACGCGGCGCATCTCGCGCGCGTTCCCGGCGTCGAGGTGTGGGCGGTGGACCGCTGGGCCGGGCACGTGGACGCGATCGAGTCGCGGGGACTGCGGGTCACCGGGCTCGCGGACTTCACCGTCCAGGTCCATGCGAGAACCGACGGCCGCGACCTGCCCGCATGCGATTTCGGCCTGGTCGCCACCAAGGCCCTGCAGACCCGGGCGGCCGTCGAGGGCGCGGCGGCGGCGCTCGCCGATGCGGCCGTCGTCAGCGTGCAGAACGGGCTCGGGAACGAAGAGGTCATCGCCGGGCTCGTGCCGCGTGTCATCCGCGGCAGCATCGTCACGGCCGGCGCGGTCACGGCGCCCGGCGTCGTGCGGTACGACGCGCCGGGGGACTCGTGGTTCGGGCCGTTCGAGCCCCGGCCGGCGCCGATGGATGAGATCGCGCACCTGGCCCGGCTGCTTTCCGAGGGCGGGCTGCGCACCGTTGCGCTCGAAGACGCCCGCGGCCCGCAATGGACGAAAGTCATTTTCAATTCTGCCACGAGCCCGCTCGCCGCGCTGACCGGCCTGCCGGTGGGCCGCGTCTGTACCGACGCCGGGTTGCGCCTGCAGGTCGACGGCCTGGTCACAGAGGCAATGGCGGTCTGCGGCGGGCCGGGATCGCCCTGGTGCGCCCGCCGTGGGAGGCGGTGGAGGAGGCCATCGCGGAGGCGTACGACCACAAGCCGAGCATGCTGCAGGACGTCCTCGCCCGCCGGGAGACCGAAATCGACGTCCTCAACGGCGGCATAGCGGCCGAGGGCGGCGCACCGGCGTGCCCACGCCGCAGCACCACTGCATGGTGGCCCCGGTCAAGGGCCTCGAAAAGTCCGGGTCGGCCGAGCCAGGCCGGACGTGGGCCACGGCCCGGGCGCGTCGTCAATTCGGGACCTCGCGGTGAGATGGTGGGGGTGGAGAATCGTCGCGTGCATCACGGAGCGTATTCGGGGGTGCGTGCTCTTTCACTGTGAAATGAGAGTAACTTCCATGATGTGAAAGTTATGGCTGGCGACAGGGAGCGCCCCGCGGATGAGCACCAAACCGGGAGAGCTATGGCCGCACCGACGACAGGACAGCCGCGCGACGGCGCCTCTCTGCGCGCGACCACGGGGGGGTCGTGGCCGTCTCCGACCTCGACCTGCAGATCATCGAGGGCACGACGACGGGCGGATGGACGCAGTGGCGCCGGCAAGACGTCGATGGTCGGCGCCCTGACCGGATATCCAGGTCCGCCGCCGGGCAGATCGTCTTCGGCTGCCGTGACACCAGCCGCCTGCGCCCCTACCGGCGGGCACGCCTCGGCCTGGCCCGGACGTTCCAGTCGGTTGAGCTGGTCGGCGACCTCACCCTCGACGAGAACCAGCTCGTCGCCGCGAGCGCGTGACCGTCGCCCGGCGATGAGAGACCCCGTCCAGCCGCATCGCCCGCCGGACCTACCGGCTCGACTGGGCCCTCTCGGCTGGGCCTGGGAGGATGTCGTCGACCGTTTCCCGTCGGAGATGTCACCCGGTACGCGCAAGCCGGTGGGCATCGGCCGGGCGCCGCCCGGAGCCCCGGCCGGTCCTGCTGGACGAGCCGCGGCGGGGCTCGACATCGAGGAGAGCCTCCAGTCGGGCGCCGCGGAGCCTGCCCAGACGCACTGCTGACGGCCTCCCATCGACCACGAGATGGGGATCGTCGTCCGGCGCGACCACCTCATGGCCCTTGACTCGGACGGCCGACGCAGCCGGGAGCCCCGCGGCCATCCGCGATAACGCGCGGCCGATCGAGGGCTACCTGGCAGGGCACAGTGCCGGCACCGGCGAGTAGCGCGAGCACCTCCGGCCACGCGCTGACCGTCAGGGACTCCTCCGCCGGCTACCAGGAGGCCCCGGTCGTCGCGAGCCAACCTGGACGTCCGCCCTGCTGAGGTCGTGGCCCGCCCGGACGGGACGGCGCTGCGAACACCACGGACCCTGGAGACGATCGCCGGGCTGAACCGCCCGATCGCCGGGCACGGAGGAGGTGTCCGGCGAGAACATCGGCGGTGCCGGACTACGTCGTCGCGCGCAAGGGTCTCGCGCTGGTGCCCGAGGGGGCGAGCTATTCCCCGGGCTCACCGTACTCGAGCATCTGCGGCTGGCGGCCGGGCGGCCCGACATGGCGTTCTCGGTGGAGGCGGAGGTGTACGTCGCGACGTACGCGATCTACACCGATCCGGCTGACGACGCACGGTACACCGACTGGGTGCACCGCCGGACGGCCGCGCTGGCCGGGCACGGCGCCAGCGTCTACCTGGGCGACACCGTTTTCTCCCGGCGGCAGGACCGGTTCCTGTCGGACGACGCGTACCGCCGCCTGGCCGCGATCCGCGCCGAGCGCGACCCCGCCGGCCGTTTCGGTCCTACCTGACGGCCGACCGGGAACGGCTGAATGTCCATGGCTGAGCTGATGTCCCATGGCTGATCAGGCGTCCATGGCTGACCAGGGCGGCACCCGGGCCCGGCTGGACCACGTTGGGCTCGCCGTCGCCGACCTCGACGCGGCGGTCTCCTGGTTCTGCGACGTGTTCGGCTGGTGCCCGAGCGAACCCTCGGGTCGGCGCGCTCGACCTCAGCATCGAGATGCTCGTCCACCCCGCCTTCGGCTACCGCCTCGAACTGCTGCACCGGCCCGGTTCGGCGGCGGCGGGCAAGCCCGCCAGCCCCGGCGAGGCGGCGCTGCGCGAGGGATACGGGCACGTGGCGTTCGACGTCGCCGACCTCGACGGCGCGTTTGACCGTGCCGTTGCCCGCGGGGCCCGGCCGGTCATGCCGCCGTGTCCCTCGCCGGAACCCGGAGTGCGGATGGCGTTCGTCGCCGACCCGGAAGGCAACCTCATCGAGCTCCTGCACCGGCCGCCGGTCGCGTAGGGCAGCATATGGCCGGGCTGGCTATCGGCTGGGGAGCGAGCGCGGCGATGATCCTGCGATTCCCTCGACCTCGCGCCACGGAACCTCAAGGCGTCGCCTTGGTGATCTCGTCAGGCAACTTGGTGGCAATGTCGCCCAGTCGGCCGATGACGGCCTCGCCGGCCAAGCGCAGCGGGCGCTCGGTGTCCCAGCGATTCTTCCCCAGGTCTTGCAAGAGTTCGGCTGCTGCATCAGCCGCCTCAGC
>CAVUNW010000010.1:0-69309 GCA_963742865.1 uncultured Actinomycetes bacterium | reverse complement strand
GGTCCGGCGGGTCCGCGAGGACGCGAAGGAAAACGCCCGGCGGGTGCGCGACGACGCGAAGGAGTGGGCTCGGCAGGAACGCGACCAGGCCCGGGCCGCCGGACGCGACCGGGACTGGGGCAACTGGGCGGCCTGGGCCGACTGGCCCGGGCGCCGGGGATGGGCCTGGCCCGACGCCGGCCTGCTCCGGGACCTGGAGCAGACGGTCAAGGGCTTCGCCCGCGACCTGGGCCGGCTGGCCTGGCAATCGGGAGCGGCGGCCGGCGAGGACGCGCTCACCGAGCTGCGGATCATCCTGGACGAGACCCTCGAGCGCGTCCGGAGCGAGATCTTCGAGACGACCGGCCCGCACGGGCAGGACCACGACGACCCCCGGCCAGCCGTAGAGGCCGGGCCACCCGCCGGGGACGGCCCGCAGGGCGGCGCGGCCGGGGCCGGTTCGCACGGTTCGCAGGGCGGCGCGGCCGGGGCCGGTTCGCACGGTTCGCAGGGCGGCGCGGCCGGGGCCGGTTCGCACGGTTCGCAGGGCGGCGCGGCCCCGGAACCCGGCAGCGGTCCCGGGGCGTTATCCCCGGCAGGTCTCCCGCGGCAAACGTGGTCAGAAAGGGCTGCATGAATGACAGCCACTATTGACCACGAATCGGCGTAGCTGCTCCGGGGGCGATGCGGGTGGGGCGTGGGTTAACGCAGTGGCCGGATTCCTCGAGGCTGGGCCGTCAGACGGTGAAGACGATCTTGCCGAATTGCTCACCGAGGGCCATCGCGGCGAAGCCCTCGCGCGCTTCGTTCACCGGCAGGCGCATGTGGATCAGCGGGCGGGCGCCGGTCTGCTCGAGGAACTGGAGCAGACGGCCGAGCTCGGCCCGGGTACCCATGGTGGAGCCGATCACCGAAAGCTGCAGGAAGAAGAGCCGCTGAAGGTCGGCCGACGGAGCCTGGCCGCTGGTTGCGCCGGAGATCACGATCCGGCCCCCGGGCTTGAGTGACTTCATCGAGTGTGACCAGGTGGCGTCGCCGACGGTCTCCATCACCACGTCGACACGTTCCGGCAGCCGGGCACCCGTCTCGAACACCTGATCCGCGCCCAGGTCCAGGGCCAGGTCACGCTTGTCCCCGGTGCGGCTGGTGACCCACATCCGGTAGCCGGCCGCGCGGCCGAGCACGATGAGCGCGGTGGCCACCCCGCCGCTGGCCCCCTGGACCAGCACCGTCGAGCCCGGCTGGGCCCCGGACTTCACGAACAGCATCCGGTAGGCGGTCAGGTACGCCGTGGGCAGGCAGGCCGCCTCCTCGAAGGACAGCGACGCCGGCTTGGGCACCAGGTTGCGCCGGGGCACGGCCACCCGTTCCGCGAACGTGCCGTCGTAGCGCTCGGACAGCAGGCTGCGGCGGGGGTCCAGGGTCTCGTCGCCGGCCCCCGCGTCCGGGTCGCCGATGACCGAGTGCACGACGACCTCGTGGCCATCCTCGTCGATGCCCGCCGCGTCACAGCCGAGCACGATCGGCAGCCGGTCCGGGGAAATGCCCACTCCCCGCAGTGTCCACAGGTCGTGATGGTTGAGCGCCGTGGCCTTGACGGTCACGGTGGTCCACCCGTCCGGCGCCTTAGGCTCAGGATGCTCCCCGAGCTCAAGGCCGGCCAGCGGGTCCTCGGGATCGATACGCGCGGCGGTAACAGCGAACATGGAGTCAGTATCTACCCCACCGGACAGCATCTACCCGGGAGATGCCCCGGGTCGCGTCACGGCGGAGGGTAACGAGGCAACGGTCACGGCCGGGCGGCGGCGCGGTGCTCGCGCGGGCTGACCCCGCGGAGCCGCTTGAACGCGATGCTCAGCGCGTAGGGGCTCGCGTACCCGACCTGGCGGGCCACGGCCGTGAGGGTGGCCTCCGGTTCGCGCAGCAGGTCCGCGGCGAGCGCGATACGCCAGCCGGTAAGGAAGGCGATCGGCGTCTCGCCGACCAGATCGGTGAAGCGCCGGGCCAGGGTGGCCCGGGACACCCAGGCGGCCCGGGCCAGGCTCTGCACCGTCCAGGGCTCCTGCGGCGCGTGATAGATCCGCCGCAGCGCCGCACCGGCGACCGGGTCCGCGTAACCGCAGTACCAGCCGGGTGCACGCGCGTCCGGGCGGGCGAACCAGGCCCGCAGGACGGCGATGAGCAGCAGATCAAGCAGCCGGTCCAGGACCGCCTC
This sequence comes from uncultured Actinomycetes bacterium, assembly GCA_963742865.1. GTDB lineage: Bacteria > Actinomycetota > Actinomycetes > Streptosporangiales > Streptosporangiaceae > Bog-532. Next base: position 67,115 of record CAVUNW010000010.1, on the reverse strand, counting down.
CTGGCCAGGCTCGTCCTTGACGATCTCGTCGGCCAGCAGCGGGATCAGCGGGCAGTCCCACTGGCCGGCGCGCAGCACCAGGAGCGGCGGCAGCGCGCGCAGCAGGCGCTGGCTGACCTCCCGGGGGACCGGGTAGGTGCCGGTCAGCATCTCCGCCCGCAGCGCGGGACGGCCCGTCGCCGGCCGGGCGGTGACGGGCCGCCTGGCCCGTCACCGGCGGGCGATGCCTTCCTGGCGGGCCTGGGTAGCGACCGCCGCGGCGACGGCGGGGGCGACGCGGGGGTCGAAGGGGCCGGGGATCACGTAGTCCGGGGCCAGGTCGTCGCCGACGAGGGAGGCGATGGCCTCGGCGGCGGCGAGCTTCATGCCCTCGGTGATCTGGGCCGCGCGGACGTCGAGCGCGCCGCGGAACACGCCGGGGAAGGCCAGCACGTTGTTGATCTGGTTCGGGAAGTCGCTGCGCCCGGTGGCCACCACCCGGGCATGCGCGCGCGCCGCCTCCGGGTGGACCTCGGGGTCGGGGTTGGACAGCGCGAACACGATCGCGTCCGGGGCCATCCCGGCGATCGCCGAGGGAGCGACGCAGCCGCCGGACAGCCCGATGAACACGTCGGCGCCGCGCAGAGCCGCCTCGGTCGAGCCAGTGAAGCCACCGGCGTTAGTGACCTCGGCCAGCGCGGCCTTGACCGGGTTGAGGCCATCGCGGCCCCGGTACACCATGCCCTTGCTGTCGGAGACCGCCACGTCGCCGATGCCGGCGCTCAGCAGGATCTTCGCCACCGCGATCCCGGACGCACCGGCCCCGGCCACGACGGCCCGCAGGTCGCCGAGCGGCCGGCCGGTGAGACGCGCCGCCCCGCGCAGGGCGGCCAGGGTGACGATCGCGGTGCCGTGCTGGTCGTCGTGGAAGACGGGGATGTCCAGCCGCTCGCGCAGCCGGTCCTCCACCTCAAAGCAGCGCGGCGCGGAGATGTCCTCCAGGTTGATGCCGCCGAAACTCGGGGCCAGCGCCGCGACCGTCTCGACCAGTTCGCCGACGCCGGTGCAGGCCAGGCAGATGGGCACCGCGTCGACGCCGGCGAACCGCTTGAACAGCGCGGCCTTGCCCTCCATGACCGGCATCGCGGCCGCGGGGCCGATGTCCCCCAGGCCGAGCACCGCGGTGCCGTCCGAGACGACCGCGACCGTGTTGGCGACCCACGTGTAGGTGCCGGCCAGCTCCGGCTTATCGGCGATGGCCGTGCAGACCCGGGCCACCCCGGGGGTATAGGCCATGGACAGGTCGTCGCGGCCGGCCAGCGGCACGGACAGGCTGACCTCGATCTTGCCGCCGCGGTGCAGCTGGAACACCGGGTCGGCGGCCAGGGCGCCCGGGTCAGCGGAGTCGGCGGAAGCGGAGTCCGCGGGCGGCGCGTGATTGGAAGCGTGCAGGCGTGCGGTCATGGTGAACCCCCAGAAGGAACGGACATTGTCCGGGCAGATTTCCGGTCGTGGCCAGCTGCGGGCGGTCAGGTACGCCAGCGCCGCGCGGCCGTCTTCGGATCATTCGGGGGTCGCCCGTGATCACATTGTGCCATACGGCGGCGAACGGATCGCGATCGCGGCGTGTAAGACCCAGCACAGCGGGCAGCCCATTACGTAGCGCGCCCGTTGATCTGCACCCGTTGATCTGGGCACCGGTCATAGTGGAACCTCCCGCAGCCAGGGAGCGGATGTGGACCTCACCACATACGCGGAACTCGCCGTCCGGCTCGTCAACACGGCCTCTTACAGCGAGGACCGCAACGACCGGCTGGTCACCATGGAGGATCTGCAGGCCCTGGTCGCGGACCGGGAGCATCTGAGCAGTGGCGGGTCGCGCCGCGACCTGGAAGCCCTGCGCGGGCTCCGGGCCGAGTTCCGGAAGGTCTTCGCCGCCTGCGCCGCGGGCGATGGTGCGGACGCTGCCGCCCGGCTGAACTCGCTGCTGATCCGGCACCCCGTGCATCCCCAGCTGTCCGGGCACGACGGCCAGCACTGGCACGTCCACTTCGCCGACAGCGGCACCGTGGCGGACAAGTACGCGGCCGGCGCCGGCATGGGCCTCGCCGTGCGGCTCACCGAGCTAGGCATCGACCGGTTCGGCGTGTGCCAGGCGGCCCCGTGCCAGGGCGTCTTCATCGATACGAGCACCAACCGGTCGCGGCGTTACTGCTCGGAGCGGTGCATGAGCCGGGCCAACGTGACCGCCTTCCGGGCCCGGCAACGGGACACCCCGGCCGGCACGCAGGAGCCCGCGCAGGGCTAGCCGGGCTGGGGCTGCCCAGCAGGTTCCGGCCGCGACACCTTTGAAATCCATCAGACATCGGTCTGTAATGGCAGGTGGGTAACTCCCTTACTGGCGCCTTAAGAGGCTACCGGGGACGAGGAGGGACACGGGATGCCAGGGGGTGCAGGGTCCGTGATGTGCGTTACCGAAACGACGCCAGGCGAACACTTCTCAGGTCACGGCCGTATCTCTACGATGTTCTCACTTAGCGCATACCCAACGCTCACCTGCATAACGCGACGATCCGACACGCGGGTGGCACCAGCCCTGCGGGGCACGACCGGAAAAGGGATCGAGCATGGCTAGTAACCTAGAAGCCGTCGGAGCCGAGGCCACACGGCCCACCGACGTCGGCCTGAAACGAGAACTGGGGCTGGTCGGGGCTACCTGGGCGTCCGAGACATCGATCATCGGCTCGGGCTGGCTGTTCGGCGCCCTGTACGCCTCGCAGGCGGTGGGCGGCGCCTCCGTTCTGGCCTGGGCCATCGCCGGGGTCATCGTCATCGTCCTGGCCCTGGCTCACGCCGAGCTCGGCGCGATGTACCCGGTCTCCGGCGGAACGGCCAGGTTCCCGCACTTCGCGTTCGGCAGCGTGGCCGGCATCGGGTTCGGCTTCTTCTCCTATGTGCAGGCAGTGACGATCGCGCCGATCGAGTGCTTCGCGTTCATGCAGTACGCCTCGCACTTCTGGCCCAGCATCTACGACACCAAGACGAGCAACGTCACCGGAGTCGGCTTCGTGCTGACCATCGTGCTGATGGCGATCTTCGTCGCGGTCAACTTCCTGGCCATGCGCATCTTCGCCCGGGTCAACAACGTCATCACGTGGTGGAAGGTCGCGGTCCCGGTCCTGGCCATCATCGTGCTGCTGTTCCACTGGCACAGCGGCAACTTCACGGCCGGCGGCAGCTTCATGCCGGGCGGGATCAAGGCCCTGTTCGCGGCGCTCCCGGCCGCGGGCATCATCTTCGCCTACTCCGGCTTCGAGCAGTGCGACCAGCTGGCCGGGGAGATCAAGAACCCGGGGCGCAACCTGCCGCGGGCGATCATCATATCGATCCTGATCGGCACCGCGATCTACGTCATGCTGCAGGTCGTGTTCATCGCCGCGATGCCCCCGAACGAGGTGACCAAGGGGTTCGCGAACATCACCAACACGGACATCCTGTCCGGGCCGTGGGCTGGCCTGTCCGGTCTGGTCGGCCTCACCTGGCTGGCGTTCGTCCTGCGGATCGACGCCTTCGTCTCCCCGTCCGGCACCGGCCTGATCTACACGACCGGGACCTCGCGGGTCAGCTACGGCCTGGCCAGGAACCGGTACTTCCCGCAGATCTTCGGCAAGGTCGACAAGAACGGCGTCCCGTGGGTCGGGCTGATCTTCGCGTTCATCATCGGGCTGTTCTTCCTGCTGCCGTTCCCGAGCTGGCATTCGCTGGTCGGGCTGATCACCGGCGCGAGCGTGCTGATGTACGCGGGGGCGCCGCTGTCGGTGGGCGCGTTCCGCGGCCAGGTTCCCGACGCCAACCGGCCGTACCGGATGCCGGCCGCCGTCGTGCTCGCCCCGGCCGCGTTCGCCGTCGCCGGCCTGCTCATCTACTGGTCGGGCTTCGAGGTGGTCTGGAAGCTCGGCGTCGTCCTGGTGCTCGGGTACGTGGTGATCGGCATCTTCATGGCGTTCGACCCGCAGCGGCCGCCGCTGCAGTGGAAGTCGGCGGTCTGGCTGCCGGTGTGGCTGATCGGCATGGGCGTCCTCTCCTGGCAGGGCCAGTACAGCGGCGCCCCGTCGGCCGACAAGCACCCGCAGCCGCCGACCAACACCTTCAACATCCCGTTCTGGTGGGACATACTCGCCGTCGTCGGGTTCAGCGTGATCATCTACCTCTGGGCGATGCGGACCAAGCTGCCCCGGGCGGACATGCTTGCGCTGGTCAACAAGCAGGCGGCGCACGGGGATGACCCGATGTCAGACGTTCACCACTGAGCCTCCGCCAGCAACGACCGAACGGCCCCGTCGCGAGACGGGGCCGTTCTCGTTGGGTGGCGGGCCTGGTGCCCGGCCCGCCGGCCTGGCCCGGCAGATCAGCGGCGGACGCGGCGGCGAAGCGGCCAGTAGCGCAGCAGGACCCGGCCCTCGATCAGCGCGTCCGGCACCGCACCGAACCGCGCGCTGTCCACGGCCCCCGCGGCCGGGTTCGCTGATTCGAGCCACCAGCCATCGGCCTCGCGGCGCGCGGCGCGTTTCACGATCAGCATCCCGGGCCGCCCCGGGTGCCGGGCCAGCACGATCTGCCCCGGCCTGATCCGCCGGGTGCGGCGGACGAGCAGCCAGTCGCCCGGCCACAGCACGGGCTCCATCGAGTGCTCGGCCACGGCGACCCGCACAAGCGGCGAATGCACGGAGGCCCTCCGGTGTCGGCTGAGGCGGGCGGGGTAATGTCGGTCCTGATATCCGCGATCAAACACTACGGAAGGTGGATCGATGAGGCTGCTCGCACGCCTGCTCGAACCAAAGGCCGTCGCCTATGCGCACTGCGACCTGCCGTGCGGCATCTACGACCCTGCTCAGGCCCGGATCGAGGCCGAGTCCGTCAAGGCGATCGACGAGAAGTACCAGCAGAACACGGACCCCGAGTTCCGCGCCCGGGCGCTGATCATCAAGGAGCAGCGCTCCGAGCTGGTCAAGCACCACCTGTGGGTGCTGTGGACCGACTACTTCAAGCCGCCGCACTTCGAGAAGTACCCGCAGCTGCACACGCTCTTCAACGAGGCGACCAAGCTGGCCGGCGGGGGCGGCGGCACCAAGTCCAGCACAGACCCGGCCGTGGCCGACCAGCTGCTGGCGAAGATCGACGAGATCAACAAGATCTTCTGGGAGACCAAGCAGGGCTGAGACGCCCGGCAGTCACATCGCCGACGCACCCGTAGGAGGGGCCGCGACCAGGTCGCGGCCCCTCGCGGTATTTCCGGGGGGGCTGATCCGGGGTATTTTCGGGGTAACGGCGGCCTGGACCGGACCAAGGAGCACCGGCCGGCCGCTGAATCTGACCCCATCCCGGTTGGCCATCGTCGCAATGGTTCCGGTTCCGGGCACTGCTGCCCGTCTGCCAGCGGGGCAGTGTCGCCTCGGTGACGTCGCCTCGGTGACGTCGCCCCGGTGACGTCGCCCCGGTGACGTCACCCCGGTAACGGCCCCGGCAGTGCCGCCCGGTTCCGACCGCGCGCGTGAGATCATGTGGTCCGCGCTGCGCGGCACGCCGGAACCAGTGCGACGTGGACGATAGGTTGCAGGTGCAAGTGGCCGGCCCGACCAGCCGGCCCGAAGGAGAAACGTGACCGAAGAGACCGCAGCCAGGCAGACCGCCCGGGGCACCGCGCCGGGTCCGGGTGCGGTTGCGCCCGACCTCGAGGTACGCGATCGCGAGGCCCGCGACCGCGTGCGGGTGTGCATGCCGGCCGAGGGCGCGTACCTGTCCGTCCTGCGTACCGCGACCGCCGGGCTCGCCGCTCGGCTCGACTTCACCCTGGACGAGATCGAGGATCTGCGCATCGCGGTGGACGAGGCCTGCGCCATGCTGCTGAGCCAGGCGATTCCCGGCACCAACCTCGAATGCGACTTCGAGCTCAGCGCCGACCTGATGACGATCACCGTCGCGGTGGTCGCCGCGCAGCCGCGCACACCGGCCCGCGACACGTTCGCCTGGACGGTGCTGTCCGCGCTGGCCGGCGACGTCGACTCCCGGCTCGAGCCGGACGACCGGGTGGCTATCGTGCTGCGCAAGCACCGCGGGGCGTCGGGGACCTGATGGGAGACTTCGAGGTCCGGGTGACCGAAAACGACGCCCGGGTGACCGAGGAGTACGAGGGCCGCCCGGCCGACGAGACCCTCGCCGCCGTCGCCCGGGACGATCACGCCGTTCCCGACCGCGCCCGGGCGAGGGAACTGTTCGAGCGGCTGTCGGCGCTGCCCGAGGGAAGCCCGGAGCGGGAACGGATCCGCGGCACGCTGGTGGAACTGCACCTGCCGCTGGTCGAGTACCTGGCGCGCCGGTTCCGCAACCGGGGCGAGTGGCTGGACGACCTGACCCAGGTGGCCACCATCGGCCTGATCAAGTCGATCGACCGGTTCGACCTCGAGCGCGGCGTCGAGTTCTCCACCTACGCGACGCCCACCATCGTGGGCGAGATCAAGCGGCACTTCCGGGACAAGGGCTGGGCCGTCCGCGTGCCGCGGCGGCTGCAGGAGCTCAAGCTCTCGCTGACCAAGGCCATCGGGGAACTCGCCCAGCGCGAGGGCCGCGCGCCCACCGTCAGCGAGCTGGCGGCGCACCTGCAGATGAGCGAGGAGGACGTGCTGGAGGGACTGGAGTCGGCCAACGCCTACTCCACGGTCTCGCTGGACGCGCCCGACTCCGGGGACGAGGACGCCCCCGCGGTGTCCGACTCGCTCGGCATCGTGGACGAGGCGCTCGAGGGCGTCGAGTACCGGGAATCGCTCAAGCCGCTGCTCGAGCGGCTGCCGCCGCGGGAGAAGAAGATCCTGCTGCTCCGGTTCTTCGGCAACCTGACCCAGTCCCAGATCGCCGCCGAGCTGGGCATCTCCCAGATGCACGTCTCCCGGCTGCTGGCCCGTACGCTGACCCAGCTCCGCGACGGCCTGACCACCGACGAGTAACCCGCCCGCTCAGCTGCGGCGGGTAGGGGCTTTCTTGCCGGTGGGGCGGGCTGCGCGGGCGGAGGGCGGGACCGCTGGGGTGGCTGGGCTTGGTGTGGCCGCAGGGGCCGTGGAGGGCGCGGCGGACGGGCTCGCGGGGCTTGACGGGCCGGCGGCGAGGGCGCGCCAGCTGGGCGGGAGCAGCAGGCCAGCGAAACCAGCCAGCGCCACCAGGAGCGTGGGCAGGCCCCAGCCGAGCCGGTGCCCCTCCAGCAGATAGACCCCGGTGGTCCCGACGAACAGCTGGGTGAGCAGCGCGGGCGTGCGGCTCCACCGCCGGACACGGTAGACGCCGACCGCGATCAGCGCGACGGCGATCACCGCACCGAACGCGATGATGGTGAGCGCGATCCCGCTGCTGCGCTGGTAGGAGCGGCCCGCAGCGGTGTCCGCCGCGGTGAGCACCGCGGCGACAAGGAGCAGGACGGCCTCGGCGCCCTGGGCCGCCACAGCCAGCAGCAGCGACGGCGGACGTGGTCGCATGTGTCACACCTTTCTGCCCAGGACTAGCCTATGCGCGTGCGCGCGCTGCTGATCGTGAACCCCCGGGCGACCTCAACGACCAAATCCATGCTGGATTTCATCGTCCGCTCACTCGCCGCCGACGTGGAATTGGAGACCGTCGAAACACGGTACCGGGGGCACGCGCGCGATATCGCCGCGACGGCCGCCGCTGAGGGCCGGGACGCACTGCTGGTGCTCAGCGGGGACGGCACGATCAACGAGGTCGTGAACGGCCTGATGCAGAAGGCATCCATCGGGGCCGGCCATCCGGCGGCCACACCCGGCCAACTGCCCGCCATCGGCGCGATCCCGGGCGGGAACGCCAACGTCTTCACCCGCGACCTCGGGGTCCCGGCCGACCCCATCGCCGCGGTCAAGGTGATCGGCGCCCGCCTCGCTGCCGGGAGCACCCGGACGATCGGGCTGGGCCTGGCCGGGGACCGTTACTTCACGTTCAACGCCGGTCTGGGCTGGGATGCGGAGGTGGTGCGCGCGGTGGAAGCAGCGCGGGAGCGGGGCCGGCGCGCGTCGCCCGGCCTGTACATACGGATGGCGCTGCGCGAGTACTACCTTCGCGCCGACCGGCGCCACCCGAATCTGACCCTGGAGACCGCCAGCGGGATCGCCGTGCCCAGCCTGGGCATGGCGCTCGTTTCCAACGCCACGCCCTGGAGCTACATCGGCCGGTTCCCGGTGAGCCCGACCCCGAACGCCTCGTTCGACACGGGCCTGGACGTATTCGCGCTGCGCCGGCTGCGGACATTTTCCACCCTGAACGCCATGCGCCACATGCTGCAGTCCAAGGGCCGGCCGCCGGCGGGCAAGCACGTGCTCAACCTGCACGACGAGCCGGAACTCACGCTGCGGTCCCGGCACCCGGCGGCGCTGCAGGTCGATGGGGAGTATGTCGGTGATGCGGAATCGGTCACATTCCGCTCGGTACCGGGGGCACTCCGGGTCATCGCGTGATTCCGCCGCGACGATGGTTTGGGCTGCAAACTATCTGACCTGACATTAATTGTGATTCAGGTCACATTGAAATGCCGAAGATCACAGTTGCGTCCCCTTGCGTTTGCGGCGGCACGCTTGAGAAGCTTTAACCGATGCCGGGTGGGAGCCTTCTCGCATGTTATCGGCACCGACCAGGTTTCCCCGGTCTCCCAAAGCGTGCCTGGGCTAGGAAGCAGCTCCGGGCAGGTTGCCAGCGGCTCAGTTTTAATATCGGGAAAAGAGCGTACCTCTATATACGACATAGCTCGTGAAATCATTCACAAGCTTTGGTAACCGGGCGTACGGGGTTCACGTAGCCACGTGCGGCCGTCACGCCCCGAAGGAGTGACCTCATGGACTGGCGCCATAACGCCGCCTGCCGTGACGTAGATCCTGAGTTGTTCTTTCCGATCGGGAACACCGGTCCTGCGCTACTCCAGATCGACGAAGCTAAGCGTGTCTGTCATCGTTGTCCGGTGATGGAGTCGTGCCTGCACTGGGCGATCGACTCGGGCCAGGACGCCGGTGTGTGGGGCGGTCTGAGCGAGGACGAACGGCGCGCCCTGAAGCGGCGCATGCTGCGGCTCCGCGCCCGGGCGCACGTGACGCCCGTCTCCGGCTGAGCTGTCCTCCGGCTGAGCTGGCGCGGCACCTGCTCGAAGCACCAGCTCGCCGTATGTACCCGCCGTACCCGACGGCCGGGCCTAATGATCCGGGACGCGGGCCTCGTCGTCCTGGATGGGGAGGTCGACGAGGGCCTGGGTGCCGCCGTCGGCCCGGGGCGTTATCTCCAGCTTGCCGCCCAGCTCGCCGACGACCAGGGTCCGCACGATCTGCAGTCCCAGCGAGCTGGAGGACTCGGGGTCGAAATCCTCGGGCAGCCCCATGCCGTCATCCACAACCACCACCGTCAGCCGGTCCGGCCCGCGCACCGCGCTGACCTCGACAGTGCCCGTCGGGACACTGCCTGCCGGGACACTGCCCGCCGGGACACTGCCCGCCGGGACACTGCCCGCCGGGACACTGCCCGCCGAGCGCTGCGCCTCCCCCGCGGCCGACTCGGGGTAGGCGAAACCGTGCTGCAGCGCGTTCTGCAGCAGTTCGGTCAGCACCAGTGCCAGCGGCATCGCCACGTAGGCCGGCAGCGGGCCGAAGGTGCCCGTCAGCTTCGGGGTCACCCGGATCTCGGTCCCGGCCACCTCGGACGCCATCATGACGACCCGGTCCGCGACCTCGTCGAAGGCGACGATCTCATCCGGCGCGTGCGACAGCGTCTCGTGCACGATGGCGATGGACCCGACGCGGCGGACTGCGTCCTCGAGCGCCGCGCGCGCCTCCGGGCCGCGCAGACGGCGCGCCTGCAGCCGCAGCAGGGCCGCCACCGTCTGCAGGTTGTTCTTGACGCGATGATGGATCTCGCGGATCGTCGCGTCCTTGGTCATCAGCTCGCGTTCCCGGCGCCGCAGCTCCGTGACGTCCCGGACCAGGATCAGCGCACCGGTCCGGCTGCCGCCCACGATGAGCGGAATCGAGCGCAGCTGCAGGATCGACCCGTTGCCCTCGATCTCCGCGTCCCGCGGGACCCGGCCGTACGCCACCAGCATCAGCGACTCATCCAGCGGGCTGCCGCACGAGGCGCACAGCTTCGCGGTCACCGGCCCGAGCTCCGCTCCCACCAAATCGGTGGCCAGGCCGAGGCGGCGGAAGGCGGACAGCGCGTTGGGGCTGGCGTACGTGACCCGCCCGGCGCGGCCGAGGCGGAGCAGCCCGTCACCGACGCGGGGCGAACGGGCCAGCGTGGCTTCCTCGCCGCCGAAGGGAAACGTTCCCTCGGCGACCATCCGGGCCAGGTCATCAGCGCCCTGGAGGTAGGTCAGCTCCAGGCGGCTCGGCGTGCGCGCGGAATTCAGGTTGGTGTTCCGCTCGATCACGGCGATCACCTCGCCCGCGCGGGTGACCGGGATGGTCTCGGCGCGGACCGGCACGCCGGTGGTCCAGTCGGGGTCGCTCTCGCGCCAGATCCGGCGCTCGGCGCGCGCGGTGTCCAGCAGGGCCGTGTCCCCCGGCTCCGCCTTCGTGCCCACCACGTCGTCCTGGAACGAGGTGGGCCCGGTCGTCGGGCGCATCTGGGCCAGCGCGATCCAGCCGCTGGCGTCGCGCAGCGGCGCCCAGAGAATGAGGTCGGCGAACGACAGATCGGCCAGGAGCTGCCAGTCCGACACCAGCGCGTGCAGGCACTCCAGGTCGGCACTGGCCAGATTGGTATGGCGGCGGGCCAGATCCGTCAGCGTGGGCACATATCCATCATCGCACCCGCGGGCCACTGGTTCCCGCCGTGCCAGCGATCCCCGCCTGGTCCCCCTTGACGCGGGCCGGGCGCTCGGGAAATCGTTCAGGACCTATGCACCCGTCACCAGCAACGCAGCCACTGACCGGGCCGCCATCGCCCGGTCACGATCCCCTGGCGGTCCTCCGGGCGGCCGCCGTGGCCCGGCGGGCGGCGGGGCTGGGACGGCGGCTGCACGCCCGCGGGCCCGGCCCCGGCGGGATCGTCGACCTGGCCTCCAACGACTACCTGGGGCTGTGCGGAGACGAACGGCTGGCCGCGGCGGCGGCCGCTTCCGCCCGCGCCTGGGGCACCGGATCCACCGGATCCCGGCTGGTCACCGGGACCACCGAACTGCATAACCAGCTCGAACGAAATCTCGCGGAGTTCACCGGCGCCGCCGGCGCGCTGGTCTTCTCCTCCGGATACCTGGCCAACCTCGCCGTGATCACCGCCCTCGGCCAGGTACTGGGCCAGGCCCGCGGGCACGGAGGCGGGCAGGTCCTGGTCGTCTCCGACGCCGCGAACCACGCGTCGCTGATCGACGCCTGCCGCCTGGCCCGCGCGCGGACCGTGGTCACCCCGCACGCCGACACGGCCGCGGTGGAGCGGGCGCTCGCCGGGCGCACCGAGGCCGCGGCCATCGTGGTCAGCGACACCGTATTCTCCGTCACCGGCGACCAGGCGCCCGTGACCGAACTGCATCGCATCGCGGGCGCCCACGGGGCCCTGCTCGTGCTGGACGAGGCGCACGCCCTCGGCGTGCTCGGGCCCGGTGGCCGCGGCGTGGCCGCCGCGGCCGGCATCGCCGGCGATCCCCGGGTGATCCGGACGGTCACGCTGTCGAAGTCACTGGCGGGCCAGGGCGGCGCGGTGCTCGGGGCCGCCGAGGTCATCGGCACTCTCGTCGACGTGGCGCGCGCGTTCATTTTCGACACGGGGCTGGCCCCGCCGAGCGTGGCCGCGGCGCTCGCGGCGCTGACCATCGTGCGCGGCGACCCCAGCCTCGGGCGGCGCGCCCAGGCCAGCGCTCAGCGCCTGGCCGCGATGGCCGCCGGGCTGGGTTTCGAGGTCCCGGCCCCCGCCGCCGCGGTCGTCCGGATCACGATCGGGGAGGCGGCCGCGGCCCTGGAGGCGCGGCGGATCTGCGCCCGTCATGGCGTCCGCGCCGGGTGCTTCCGGCCGCCCTCGGTGCCACCCGGTCAGGCGTGCCTCCGGCTGACGGCCCGGGCGAACCTCACAGAAGTTGACCTCGATACAGCATTCCGCGCACTGGGTGCGGTGAGAGATCATGTCCGGATAACCGCTTGAGCGGGAAGGAAGTGGCCCATGACCGTCTCCCCCGTCCCTGTATCCCCGGATCCGCCGGAAAAGAGCAGCGTGCCCGGCGTCCGGCAGGCCAGGACGGGAGCACCGGTCGCGGCGTCCGCGAGTGAGAACGTGCCCGGGGACGCGCCGGCCGGCCCGCTGCTGCGGCTCCCCAAGTACTACACGGTCAAGCGGCAGCTGCTGGAGCTCATCGTCACGATGACGCCGGGCAGCCCGGTCCCGCCGGAACGCGAGCTCGCCCGCGACTACGGCACGTCGCGGACCACGGTCCGGCAGGCCCTGGCGGAGCTGGTGGTCGAGGGGCGCCTGCTGCGGCGGCAGGGCAAGGGCACGTTCGTGGCCAAACCCAAGGTGGCGCAGTCGCTGGAGCTGGCCAGCTATACCGAGGGCATGCGGGCGCACGGCCTGCACCCGCAGACGCGAATCCTCGAGATCGGCTACATCGCCGCCGATGAGGACCTGGCCCTGCTGCTCGGCATCCGGCCCGGTGGCCGGGCCCTGCGCATCCACCGGCTCCGGCTGGCGGACAGGGAGCCGATGTCCGTGGACACCTCGCACCTGCCCGCACGCCGCTTCCCGGGGCTGCGCAAGCAGCTGAAGCGGCACAGCTCGCTGTACGAGACGCTCGCCTCGGCCTACGGCGTCCGGCTGACCGAGGCCGAGGAGACGATCGAGACCGTGCTGGCCGATCCGCACAACGCCGACCTGCTGGCCGTCGACGTGGGCATGCCGCTGCTGCTGCTGTCCCGGCACGCGGTGGACGTGACCGGCGAACCGGTCGAGTGGGCGCAGTCCTGGTACCGGGGTGACCGGTACAAGTTCGTCACCCGGCTGCGGCGGTTAGCCGATTGGGCCTGATCGTCGTCAGCGGAACGGGCACTGGCGTCGGCAAGACCGTCACTACGGCGGCGCTCGCGGCGCTGGCCCGGGCCCGCGGTGAACGTGTGGCCGTGGTCAAGCCGGCCCAGACCGGCGAGCCGCCCGGGACGCCGGGTGACCTCGGTGCCGTGGCCGCCCTGGCGGGTGTCACCGACCGGCATGAGCTCGCGCGGTACCCGGATCCGCTCTCCCCCGAAGCGGCCGCACGGGTGGCCGGCCGTCCCGCGCTGGACCTGCGGGCGGCGGCGAGCTACATCGCGGCGCTGGCCGAGGACCGGGCGCAGGTCATCGTCGAGGGCGCCGGCGGCCTGCTGGTCCGGTACGACCCGGCCGGGTCGACGGTCGCCGACCTGGCCGCCATGCTGGCCGCCCCGGTGCTCGTCGTGGCCGGGGCGGGACTGGGCACCCTCAACCACACGGCGCTCACCCTGGAGGCACTGGCCGCGCGCAAGCTGGCGTGCGCGGGAGTCGTGATCGGCAGCTGGCCCGCCCAGCCGGGCCTGGCCGAACGGTGCAACCTGCGCGACCTGGAAACCGTGGCCAGGCAGCCGCTGGCCGGGATGCTGCCCGCGGGCGCCGGACAGGCGGACCGCGCCACCTTCCTGGGTCTCGCGCGGTGGGGGCTGTCGCCCGCCCTGGGCGGCACGTTCAGCGGTCCGGATCCGGGCTGAGCCGACCGGGCCCCGGCGGCCGGCGATCAGCGGCCGCCTAGATCTGTCCTCATTAGTCCGGATCCGTGCGGCGGCAACCGATTGCGGACGACAACCGATCAGGTCTTGCCGTGCCGGCCCTCACGATGCAACATCGTAGTAACCAGTGTGCCATGAGTCACACCCGCACAGCAGCCGGTCCATCGCCACTGGGGGGGATCGCGGCTCATCGTGGCCGCCGGGCGGTAGCCGGCCGCCCGGCTCGCACGATGAGAGGGAACATGGTCCAGCCACAACGGAGGGCGCGGAACCCGCTCAGCATGGCGGTCGCGGCCGTCCTGCTGCTCGTCGGGGTATTCGGGGCCTTCTGGGTCCCCTTCTACGCCCGCAGTGCTCCCAAGCTCGGCGACTTCCCATTCTTCTACTGGTACCAGCTCTTCTGGATGCCGGTCGTGATGGTCCTGTGCTACCTCGCCTACCTGCTGATGAGGTCCACGCCGGCCAGCGCCGGCGGCCAGGAGGACGGCATCCCCGCCCGTGACGGCCAGGAGGCGAAGTGACCCACATCAACGCGGTCTCGTTCACCATCGTCATCGTCCTGTTCGCCGTGGTCGCGGTGGCCGGTTTCGGCGCGTCCCGGTGGCGGCGGGCGGAGAGCATTCTCCACCTCGACGAGTGGGGCCTCGGCGGACGTGGCTTCGGCACCTTCGTCACCTGGTTCCTGCTCGGTGGCGATCTGTACACCGCGTACACCTTCATCGCCGTCCCGGCGCTCGTCTACGGCACCGGCGCGGCCGGGTTCTACGCGCTCTCCTACACGATCATGGTCTTCCCGATCGTGCTGGTGTTCGCCCCGCGGCTGTGGTCGATCGCCCGCGTGCACGGTTACATCACGCCGGCCGACTTCGTCCGGGGCCGGTACGGCTCACGGGGCCTGGCGCTCGCCGTCGCCGGGACCGGAATCCTCGCCACCATGCCGTACATCGCGCTGCAGCTCGTCGGCATCCAGGCCGTGCTGATCGTCCTCGGCGTCGGCGGGACCTCCTCCAACGGCTTCATCAGGGACCTGCCGCTGCTGATCGCCTTCGTCATCCTGGCCGCCTACACCTACGTCTCCGGGCTGCGTGCCCCCGCGCTGATCGCGTTCATCAAGGACACGCTGGTCTACGTGATGGTCATCGTGGCCATCCTGTACATCCCGACGCGGCTGGGCGGCTGGGGGCACATCTTCAACACGGCCGGCGCACACCTGGCCACCACCAATCCCAAGACCCACAAGCCGTTCGGGTCGCTTATCCCGACCCCGGCCAGCGAATGGGCCTTCGCCACGCTCGCGCTCGGCTCGGCGCTGGCGCTGTTCATGTACCCGCACGCGATCACCGGCGTGTTCGCGGCCAAACGGCGCGACGTGATCCGCCGGAACATGGCCTTCCTGCCGCTCTACTCGATCGTGCTGGGCCTCATCGCGCTGTTCGGTTACATGGCCCTGGCCACCCCGGCCGTCAACGCCGGGGTCAAGGCGCATGGCGGCAACGCCCAGCTGTCCGTCCCGCTGCTGTTCCAGAACATGTTCCCGAGCTGGTTCGCCGGTCTCGGCTTCTCGGCCATCGTCATCGGCGCCCTGGTGCCGGCGGCCATCATGTCGATCGCCTCGGCCAACCTCTTCACCCGCAACATCTATATGGAGTTCTTCCGGCCGAACGCCAGCCCGGCCGAGCAGACCAGGGTCGCGCAGTTCGTCTCACTCATCGTCAAGGCCGGGGCCCTGGTCTTCGTGCTGGCCCTGCCCAAGACGTTCTCGATCAACCTGCAACTGCTCGGCGGCATCTGGGTCCTGCAGACGTTCCCGGCGATCGTGGCCGGCCTGTACACCCGCTGGTTCCACCGGTGGGCGCTGGTGCTCGGCTGGGCCACGGCGATGGTGTACGGGACGATCCAGGCCTGGCGGGCGCCGACCCCCGGCGTGCCGAATTCACATTTCGGCGCGTCGACGGCCCCGGTGTTCGGGCACGTCATCTACATCGCGATCACGGCGTTCGTGCTGAATGTGGCGGTCGCGGTCATCGCCACCCTGGTGTTCCGCGCGGTGCGGCTCCCGGCCGGGGCGGACGAGACACTGCCGCATCAGTACACCGCCGACCCGGTGACCGTCCCGGCCGGGGTCGTGCCGGAGACCGCGGCGGCCGGGGCGGGGACCGGAGCGGGACACGAGCCTCCGCCCATCAGTTAACTCATTGGTAACATCGCCCCGTGGGCGATGAGGTAACGGGCGGGCCGCCGCCGGAAAATGCTCCTGGCCGTGTGTCCGGGCACGGCGGGGTGCTGGCGCTGGACGCGGCCCGCCGGCACGGCGTGAGGATGATGTTCACGCTGTCCGGCGGACACGTGTTCCCGCTGTACGACGCGGCCACCCGCGCCGATCCCCCGGTGCGGCTGATCGACGTCCGGCACGAGCAGACCGCGGTGTTCGCGGCGGAGGCGACGGCCCGGCTGACGCGCGTCCCGGGCCTGGCCGTCGTCACCGCCGGGCCCGGCGTGACCAATAGCGTCAGCGCGATCGTGACGGCGCATTTC
This sequence comes from uncultured Actinomycetes bacterium, assembly GCA_963742865.1. Classification (GTDB taxonomy): domain Bacteria; phylum Actinomycetota; class Actinomycetes; order Streptosporangiales; family Streptosporangiaceae; genus Bog-532. The sequence continues at coordinate 50,844 of CAVUNW010000010.1, read as the reverse complement.
AACGGCGCCCCCGTGGTCGTGCTGGGCGGCCGCGCCCCCGACTATCGCTGGGGCGCGGGCAGCCTGCAGGAGATCGACCACCCGCCGCTGCTGGCCCCGGTGACCAAACGGGCCTGGACCGAGCACGCGACGGCGCAGGTGGCCGCCTCGGTGGGCGAGGCGTTCCGGCTGGCGGCCACGCCGCACCGCGGGCCGGTGTTCCTGGATGTGTCGCTGGAGGCGCTGTACGGCAAGGCCGAGGCGGCACCGCTCGCGCCCGGCGGCGTCCCGGCCCGTGCGGCCGCCCCGGATGCCGCGGCGGTCAGCCAGATCGCCGGGCTGCTGGCCGGGGCCGAGCGGCCGGTCCTGGTGCTCGGGTCGGACGTCTGGATGGACGGCGCGGAGGCCGCCGCGCGGGACGCCGCGGAGCAACTCGGGATACCGGTCATCGCCAACGGCCAGGGCCGCGGCATCCTCCCGGCCGGCCACCCGCTGCTGGTCACCCGGGCCCGGTCGGCCGCCTTCCGCGAGGCGGACCTGGTCCTGGTGGCCGGCGCGCCGCTGGACTTCCGGCTCGGCTATGGCCAGTTCGGCCAGGGCGAGCACGCCGCCCGGGTCGTGCACGTGGCCGATTCGGCGGCCCAGCTGGCCTCGCACTGCCCGCTGGCCGCGGCCGCCGCCGGCGACCTCACCGCGTTCTTCACCGGGCTGGCCGCGGAACTGGCCGGCGCCTCGTCCACCGCCTCGTCCGGCCCGGGCGGGCAGGCGCCAGGCAGGCAGGCGCCAGGCAGGCAGGCGGCGGCGCGGCGGCGCGAGTGGCTGGCGCGGCTGCAGGAGATCACGCGCGCCGCGATCGCCGCGGATGCCGGGCTGCTGGCCAGCGACGCCCAGCCGATCCACCCGATGCGCGTCTACGGCGAGCTGACCCGGCAGCTGGCGGACGACGCGGTGGTGATCGGCGACGGCGGGGACTTCGTTCTCGTTCGCCGGCAAGTATGTGGAACCCCGGCAGCCGGGGCACTGGCTAGATCCAGGTCCGTTCGGCTGCCTGGGCACGGGCCTGGGGTACGCGATCGCGGCTCGGCTGGCCCGGCCCTCGGCTCAGGTAGTGCTGCTGCTCGGCGACGGCGCGGCGGGCTTTTCGCTGATGGACGCGGACACCCTGGTCCGGCACGGGCTGCCGGTGGTCATGGTGTGCGGCAACAATGGCGCCTGGGGGCTGGAGAAGCATCCGATGCGCGCGCTGTACGGCTACGACGTCGCCGCCGACCTGCAGCCGGGCTGCCGTTACGACGAGGTGGTGCGTGCCCTCGGCGGCGCCGGTGAGCTGGTGACCGAGCCCGGCCAGATCGGCCGGCGCTGCGGCGGGCGTTCGCCGCAGGCGTCCCGTACCTGGTCAACGTGGTCACCGACGCGGAGATCGCCTACCCGCGCTCGACCACCGGCGTCTGAGCGCCAACGCCGTCCGGGCGCTTGGGCCGTCCGGACGCGGGCCGGCCGGGTACCTCAGGCCAGCACCGCGATGAGGTCGCCCTCCTGCACCACGTCGCCCTCGGCCACGTGCAGCTTGGATACGGTGCCCGGCTCCTCCGCCAGGACCGGGATCTCCATCTTCATCGACTCCAGGATGACCAGGGTGTCACCGGCATCGACCTGCTGGCCCTCCGCCGCGACCACCTTCCAGACGTTCGCGACCATCTCCGCTCGGACCTCCGCCACCGGCTGCTCCCTTCCTCGCCCGGGCGCCGCCGCCGGCCCCGGTGCCTGTCCATTGTCCACGTGCCCGTCCAGGCACCATGATCAGGGCCGCAGCCGGGCCACCAGAGACGTGTCGTAGTCGCCGCTGGCGAACTCGGGGCTGGTCAGCAGGTCGGCGTGAAAGGCCAGGTTGGTCTTCAGGCCGGCGATGCGGAACATCGTCACCGCGTCCCGGGCCCGCGCCACCGCCTCGGCCCGGCTGGCCCCGTACGCGCACAGCTTGGCCAGCAGCGGGTCGTAGAACGGCGTCACGGTGTTGCCCGCGACGTAGCCCGCATCCACCCGGATGCCCTCACCCGACGGCTCCGCCCACTCGGTGATCCGGCCCGGCGAGGGCAGGAAACGCACCGGATCCTCGGCGTACACGCGCAGCTCGATCGCGTGGCCGCGGGCCGGGACGGCCCCCGGATCGAACGAGATGCCCTGGCCGGCCGCGATCAGGAACTGCTGCTCGACCAGGTCGATGCCGGTCACCAGTTCGGTGACCGGGTGCTCGACCTGGAGCCGGGTGTTCATCTCGAGGAAGATGAAATCCCCGGCGTCCGCGTCGACCAGGCATTCGACCGTGCCGGCGCCCCGGTACCCGACCGCCTCGCCGGCCCGCACGGCCGCCGCCAGCATGCGCGCCCGCAGGTCCGGGCCGACACCAGGGGACGGTGTCTCCTCCGCGACCTTCTGGTGCCGGCGCTGCACCGAGCAGTCCCGCTCGCCGAGCGCGATGACCCGGCCGTCGGCCAGCCCCAGGATCTGCACTTCCACGTGCCGGGCGCGGGTGACGTAGCGCTCGATGAGGATGTCCGGAGAGGCGAAGAAGCGCATCGCGCGGGACTGGGCCGTCGCGAACGCGGCCCGCAGTTCGGCCTCGCCGGCGGCCGCGCTCATCCCGATGCCACCGCCACCGCCGGCCGCCTTGACCATGACCGGGTAGCCAATCCGTTTCGCCTCGGCCACGGCGGTGTCGCAGTCCTGGACGGGCTCGGTGCTGCCCGGGGAGACCGGGACGCCCGCCGCGGCCATCAGGTTGCGGGCCCGGATCTTGTCGCCCATCTGCTCGATGGCCTCCGGGGACGGCCCGATCCAGGTCAGTCCGGCCGCGATGACCTGGCGCGCGAAGTCGCCCCGCTCGGCCAGAAAGCCGTAGCCGGGATGGATGGCGCTGGCCCCGGATTCGCGGGCGGCCCGGAGGATGGCCCCGGCGTCCAGGTAGCTCTGCGCGGGCGGGGCGGGACCGAGCAGGACGGCGTGATCGGCCTCCCGCACGTACGGGAGGTCCTCGTCGGCCGCGGAGTAGACGGCGATGGTCGTGATGCCCATCCGGCGCGCGGTGCGGATGACGCGCCGGGCGATCTCGCCCCGGTTCGCCACCAGTACTGAGTCAGGCACCTGAGCAGCATAGGCCCGTCAGGTGGTGCCTGCTCACTGACGGCCAGCTCACTGACGGCCAGCTCACTGATGGGCGGCTCGCTCACGGCCGGCTCGCTCACGCGGGAGCATCGACCGCCGGGAGATGATGCGGCCGAGCGCGGCGACGACGTCCCGGTCGTACTCGGCGCTGGCGTCCAGCCGGAGCCGGTCGACCACCGCGGCGGCCCGCGCCGGGTCGGCGGAATTGCCCACGAGGTCGTCGAAGGCGTTGACGGCCCGGATTATGCGGCGCGGCACCAGGAACCCAGAGTAACCTGGCGACCATGATTCGCGTAGGCCCAAAGTTCATCGTGAGCAAATCGTGAAGGTTGAATCGCCCAGAGAAATCAGGGGGCGCAATCACGGGGCGCAATCATGCCGGGAATCATAAGCGGTCAGAACTCGATGCGGGCGCGCACTTCCTGGATGCGGACGAGGACCTTGGCGCGCAGCTCGGCGGGGGCCGGATCACATCCGCAGTGCTTGCGCACCAGCCGCTTCACCGCGTCTTCCAGCCCGTACTCACGCAGGCAGGGCCCGCACTCGTCGAGATGCTGGCGCACCTTGGAGCAGTCGGCGTCGTCCAGCTCGCCATCCAGGTAGGCGTAGATCCGGTCCAGGACCTCGGTACACGGCACCTCGTGCGGCTTGCCGCAGCTCATTGGGATTCCTCCCCGGGCTCGCTGCCCGCGGCCGACGCCACGGAGTCAGATCCGGACCCCGACCGGACCAGGCCGCGCTCGGCCGCGTAGTCCTGGAGCATGTCACGCAACTGCCGGCGCCCCCGGTGCAGGCGCGACATCACCGTGCCGATCGGCGTTCCCATGATGTCGGCGATCTCCTTGTACGCGAAACCTTCCACGTCGGCCAGGTAGACCGCGATGCGGAACTCTTCCGGCAGCGCCTGCAGAGCCCGCTTGATGTCAGAGTCGGGGAGCCGCTCCAGCGCCTCGGCCTCGGCGGACTTCAGGCCGCCGGAGGTGTGCCCGGCCGCCCGGGCGAGCTGCCAGTCCTCCACCTCTTCCGCACCGGAGCGCTGCGGTTCCCGCTGCCGCTTCCGGTAGGTGTTGATGAAGGTGTTGGTCAGGATGCGGAACAGCCACGCCTTGAGGTTCGTGCCCGGCTGGAACTGATGGAAGGAGGCGTACGCCTTGGCGAACGTCTCCTGCACGAGGTCCTCGGCGTCCGCCGGGTTACGGGTCATGCGGAGCCCGGCGGAGTACAGCTGATCCAGGTACGGCAGAACATCTTGCTCAAACCGTTCATCACGCTGCTCAAGTGTCTCCGGGACGGGACCCACCTCCTCGGGATAAACCATGGCCGATCCGTGAAGACCGTATGGCCGGGAGGATACATGGCCGCGCTGTCCCGGGTCTGTTCGCAGGGCCCCTATGCCGCCTTTCCAGGCGGTCACCTGACCGCTGGCGAAGCTGGAAGGACGAGCGCCACAAGCTACTGGCATGTGCGCTAGAACACGGCACTGGCCGCCGTCATTCCGTTCTCGCGCCGACGAGCTTCGCCGGGCAGGTGAGGAATGGCCCCGGGCGGGGAACATAGAGACCAAATCCGCGCGGCGAGGGGCGCCGCAGCCACGGCAGGAGTCACGGTGAGGCCTTCGGCCAGCGCCACGGCCGTCGGCGATCCCGGATCGCTGTCGCCGTACTGGCACTTTCACCAGGCGGTGGCCGAGGCGCAGCTCGCGTCCTGGCTACCGCGGGAGAGCCGCCTAATCGTCGACATCTCGGGACCGCGGGCGCACGCTGCGGAGATCACCGCTGCGGCCGGCCATACGGTGCTGCGCGTGACCGACGCGGCGGCGGCACCCGGCCCGCCCGGTGACCTGCTCGGTCCCGCCTTCACGGTTCCGATGCGGCCCGGACCGGGTCATCTGGTCCGGGTAGCCGCCGACCCGGGCAGCCTGTCGTTCCTGCGTGACGGGTGCGCAGACGGGCTGATCGCGGAAGACCGGACCCTGTCCCGGCAGCTCGCCGCGGAGAACCTGATCACCGACATCGCCCGGGTCCTGCGGCCCGCCGGGCGCGTCCTGGCCTGCGTCGACTCGCTGGTGCTAGGGATGGCACTGCTCGCCGAGCAGCGGCACTGGGCCGAGCTCACCGATCTGCCGCACGCCGAGGTGGTGCTCGTCCCGTGGCCGGACGGCACGATCACCCGGTGCTTCGGCGCGGAGCAGCTGCGCGAGCTATTCGAGGACGCCGGGCTGACCGTGATGTGGATCCGCCCGCGCACCGTGTTCTCCCCGTCGACGGTCGCGCACGTGCTGCGGCGAGACCCCACGTGCCTGCCGCGCCTGGTCGAGGCCGAGCTGACAATGCAGCCCGACGAATCCGTGGGCGTGCAGCTCGTCGTCTCGGCCCGTAAGCGGGTGCCGCGCTCCGGGTAACCGGGTCAGCGCCGCAGGCGGTCGTGCTTGCCCTGGCAGGCCACACACCGGGACGCGTCCGGCCGGGCCTCCAGGCGGCCCTCCGGTACCGGCTTACCGCAGTCAACGCATTGGCCGTAGGTGCCCTCGTTCATGCGGCGCAGCGCGGCCTCCACCTTTCCCCGCTGCCGCTGCGCGGAATGCAGCACCGCCTCGGTCCGGTCGGTCTCGGACAGGTTGGCACCGGCGTCGGCGGGATCGTAGGAGTTGGCCTGGCTTTCGCCCGGCGCCGGGCTTTCGCCCTTGAGAACCGCGATCGACCGATCCAGGCCATCGAGCATTTCCTCCAGGCGCTTACGCGTCACTGCGGTATCCACGGCGGCATTGCCTCCTGTCCGCCCGCGCTGTGGCGGGGCTATCACGCTTCCCCGGGCCGGCTACCGGCGGCCAGCGGGGCATTCCCGGGCTCATCCGCGGTGGCCAGCGGGGTAATAAGGTCCGGGCCGTCGTTGGCCACCGAGTTGACGGCGGTCGATACCGGCCGGGTTTCAAGATCATCGGAGGTGGCCGGGGTAATCGCCCTGAGCAGGCTGTCCCGATCTCCGGTGGCGGGGTCCAGCCACTCGTCCCAGTGGCCCGGGCTGACCACCATCGGCATCCGGTCGTGGACCCAGCCGACGTCGTCCGTCGCGCGCGTGGTGATAATGGCCGCGGTCCACAGCCGGGCCGCAGGATGATCATCGGGAAGCGCCGCGTCCCGCCACAGCTCGTAGATCCCGGCGAACGCCATGCCCCGGCCGTCCGCCCGGTGGATGAAATACGGCTGCTTGCGGGGGCGCCCGTGCTCGCGGCCGCCGAGCGCGCGCCATTCGTAGTAGCCGTCGGCGGGAATCAGGCACCGCCGGCGGGCGAAGGCACTCCGGAACGAGGGCTTGACCGCGACGGTCTCCGCACGCGCGTTGATCAGGCGCGCGCCCCTGGACTGGTCCTTGGCCCACGAGGGCACGAGTCCCCACCGCACCAGGTGCAGTTCGCGGGCGGGCGGCCCGTCACGGCCCTCGCGGCCAGCCCGGGTCAGCACCGCGTAAATGGGGTCGGTCGGGGCCACGTTGTAATCAGGGGCACGATCCCTGGCCACCTGGTCGCGTTCCACCAGGAACTCATCAATGAGTTCCTGGCGCTGCCGCGAGGAAACGAATCGGCCGCACATACCCCAAATCCTGATACGTAAGTGGGAACTGTCACACGAGGCGGAATGAGCGAATTCATAACCGCAATGGCCGTCCGCCAAACCAGGAGCACGTTTTGTGACCGAATTCGCGGCCCGCAAACCCGGTTTCCGGCCGCGAGCCGGCCGCCCTCGAAAGCGGACGGGGCACCGCCGGGCCCCCATCCGGCCGATCCGGGCGGACACGGGATCCCGGCCGTCCCTGAGGGCACTGTCCGCCGAGCCGTTACCCTCACGGTATGCGATCCGAGACGGCACGGCGGGAGGCGGAATCCTGAGCCGACGCCCGGCCCACACGGGCCTCGATGAGGACGACGTGCGGGTGCGCCCGGGCCGGGGCACCCGGCCGCGCACCCGGCAGCGGCCGGCTCACGAGGGTGCCCCCGAAGGGTTCGTCGTCAGCGTCGACCGGGGCCGGTACGGCACCCTGACCGACGGCCGGGTCGTGACCGCGATGAAGGCGCGCGAACTGGGCCACCGGAGCGTGGTGGTCGGCGACCGGGTCGTGCTGGCCGGCGATGCCTCCGGCCACGAGGGAACGCTCGCGCGCATCGTCCGGGTCCAGCCGCGCACCTCGGCCCTGCGACGGTCGCCCGACGACACCGATCCGGTGGAGCGCGTCATCGTCGCCAACGCCGAGCAGCTGGTGATCGTCTGCTCGCTGGCGCAGCCGGCCCCCACCTCCGGTTCGTCGACCGGTGCCTGGTCGCCGCGTACGACGCCGGCATCAGCCCGCTGCTGTGCCTGACCAAGGCCGACCTCGCCTCGCCGCGTGAGGTACTGGACATCTACGAGCCGCTGGGCGTGCGGTGCCTGGTCACCCAGCGCCCGCTCACCGAGGACCAGATCGCAGGGCTGCGCGCGGCCCTGTCCGGCAGGATCAGCGTGATGATCGGGCAGTCCGGAGTGGGCAAGTCCACGCTGGTGAACGCGCTGGTCCCGGACGCGGAGCGGGTGGTCGGGATCGTGAACCCGGTGACGGGCCGGGGTCGGCATACGTCGTCGTCGGCGGTGGCTCTCGGGCTGCCGGGCGGCGGCTGGATCATCGACACCCCCGGAGTGCGCGGCTTCGGCCTGGGGTACGTGAGCCCGCAGCGGGTCGTGGAGGCCTTTCCCGATCTGGCCGGTCCCGCAGCCGACTGCCCGCCCAGCTGCGACCATCTCGGCGACGATTGCGGACTTGACGAGTGGGCCCGCGAACACGGCGCGCAGGCACGGCTCGACTCGCTGCGCCGCCTGCTGCGCAGCCGCGAGGGCACCGAAACGCCCTAGCGGCCTCACATCCGGCTGGACTACAAATCCGGCCGGACGTCGACCGTCCCGCCACTGCGCCAGTACACGCCGGCCTGCCGGGACAGGAAGCCCTCGTCCACGAGATACCGCCGCAGGGCCGCATAGTCGTCGCACAGGACCTTGAGCACGTCGTCCACCGCGGCTTCCGGGAAACGGAGCCCCGGTTCGAACGCCTGCGCCACACAGTCGAGCAGGAGCCGCCGCTTGGCCAGCCGGGCCGGCATCGCGGTGATACGGCCGTCCTGGACGAACGGCCTGAGCTGTTCCTCGCTGTCCAGCCGCCCGGCCACGGCTCGGCTCGCCGAATCCCCCGGCTTGCTGAGGCTGATATCGCCCATGCTGCTAGTGTGCCTGCCGCGCCGCGCCGGCGCTCACCTGGTCACCGGACTCGCCGACGCGGTACCGTTTCGCGCGTGGCACGTTATGACGATGACCTGCGTTTCGCGCACGTCCTCGCCGACGCGGCCGATGACATCACTAACCGGCGCTTCCGCGCGCTGAATCTCGAGGTTGAGACCAAGCCCGACCTGACCCCGGTGACCGATGCCGACCGCGCGGCCGAGGAATCGCTGCGTAACGTGCTGCGCCGGGCGCGTCCCCGCGACGCGGTGCTCGGTGAGGAGTTCGGGCGGAGCGGGCACGGCCCGCGCTGCTGGGTGATCGATCCCATCGACGGCACCAAGAACTTCGTGCGGGGGGTCCCGGTCTGGGCCACGCTGATCGGCCTGATGGACGGGGATGAGGTCGTGGTGGGCGTGGTGTCCGCTCCGGCCCTCGGACGGCGCTGGTGGGCGGCCGCCGGGGGTGGCGCGTGGACGGGGCGCGGCCTGACGAAGGCGACCCGCTGCGCGGTGTCGGGCGTCACCAGCCTCGCCGACGCGTCGATGTCGTACTCCAGCCTGGGCGGCTGGGAGAAGCGCGGGAAGCTCGACGCCTTTATCGGCCTCAACCGCGCGGTGTGGCGGTCCCGTGCCTACGGGGACTTCTGGTCGCACGTCCTGGTCGCGGAGGGCGCGGTCGACGTGTCCGCCGAACCGGACGTCTCGCTGTGGGACATCGCCGCGCTGCAGGTCATCGTGGAGGAGGCGGGCGGCCGCTTCACCGACCTCAGCGGCGCCCGGACGCCCGACGGCGGCAGCGTCGTGGCCACCAACGGCCACCTGCACGACGAGGTGCTGGCCCGGCTGAAAGACTGAAAGGTTCCTGACCAGGACAAATAGTCAGGACGGTGACGACCGCGGAAGTCCTGGGCTCAGGACTTGCCCTGGCTGGGCTTTTCACCCATGCTGTTCAAAACGGCGGTCACAAGTTCACAAAGTCCCCGCCGCTTCTGGCCAGCATCCCGGGGTGATCGACGATGAACGTACGAGATGGCATGTCGGACGTGGTCCTGACGATCGGGCCGACGCACACGCTGCGCGACGCGGCCCGGATGATGTCAGCGCGCCACGTGGGGGCAGCGGTGGTGATCGATCCGGATCACGCGGGTGTCGGCATCCTCACCGAACGGGACATCCTGGACTCCATCGGTGCCGGGCAGGACCCAGACGCCGAACTGGCCGCGCATCACTGCACGTCGGATCTGGTCTTCGCCGCGCCGGCCTGGACGCTCGAAAAGGCCGCGGCCGCCATGGTCCGGGGCGGGTTCCGGCACCTGGTCGTGGTGGACGGAGCCGGGGTGACCGGCCTGCTGTCGATGCGGGACATCGTCCGGTGCTGGTCGGGGTCGACGGTACCCGCCCAGGGGGGCGGCCCGGCGAGCGCAAAGACACCGGCCGGCCAGGAAGTAGCCGGCGCACCACGGTAGACGGCACGGATATCGCGGCCGGTATTTTGCCGCGACCGTTTCCCGCCCGGCGTGATCTGCGTAGGCGGACAACGCCGACGGCGAAAATGATGCCGCGATGACGGAACCGCTGGGGCTCTGACGTGCGTCATACCTGTGCCGGTGGCAAGAGGGCCGGGCCAGGCGAATCCCATCCCCGCCGGCCCGGCCCCCGCATGTCCGGCTGGTATCACCGGCTCTTCGCCGGCTCCCCGGTGCACCGGCAGGCCGTCCCGGTACTTAACGGTTCGCCGCTGGCTGACGTTGGTGGGACCGTGGGGGCGTGGACAGCGAGCGCGCGGAACGTCACCTCCGGCTGGCCGCCGAGGCCGCGCTGCGGCGTGCCCTGATGCTGTCCCGCTACGACGCCGGGCTCCGCTCGCGGGACGTCTTCATCGACTGCATCGCCCGCGTCCATGGGGTCGCCGGCGCACTCATCGCCGCCGGGGCGATCGACGCCCACCGGGCCGAGGCCATCACGCTCCAGCTCCAGGCCGCGCTGGCGGTCCGGCACCGGCTGCACCCCCACGCGGCGGGACCGTTGCTCGGTCCGCCGCACCGTTCGGCACCCCGGGCCGGGGGCGCCGGGGACGCCGGGCGCGCGACCGCCACGGGTGATCCCCGTGGGGCGGATGCTGCCATTCCGCGAGGAGGACATGGCGGGCGAGCTGTACGTGCTGTCCCTGGTCATCACCGAGCGTCAGGCGACCGCCCCGGTGGTAGCCCGGATCCGGCGAACCGTTCACGGTGGCGGCTGGTTCCCCGCGCACAGTTACATTCCGGCGTCCCTGACCGCGGACGATGACCAGGGGACCTTCTATGTCGCCCGGCTGGACGGCGGCGGCGACCTGAACCAGTGGGAAGGACGCGTGCTTGTTCATCCGGCCCCGCCTCCCGGCGCCACCTGGCTCCGGCTGAGCACCGGCCACGATGACACCGGCTTCCGGATCGATCTCACCGGGAAACCGGCCCCCGCCGACGCCGTGGTGACGCCGGTTTCCGCCGAGCCCGGCGAATGGCTGCTGGACAATATGGTGCGGGACATCGTGGCGCGTGCGGTGGAGGGCTCGGTGAGCGTTCAGCGGGACGGCGGTGGCCCGGGAGACGTCATCGGCGCGCTGGAGGCCGCCGGGGTCCTGTCACCGTTCAGCCCCGCTCCCGGCCGGATCGCGACGATCTACGAGCGGATCGGCATCACGCGGCACGGCATCGCGGCCCGCCCCGCCGTGGACCTGCCCGAGCCGTGGCTGGGTGTCCTGGCGTACTTCGGCCGCAGGCACCGGTCCCCCGTCCAGGACGGTACCGCGACGGTCGCCGCGGTCCTGCCCGAGATGGACGGGGCACAGCTCGTGCTGGTGGGCCTGCACACCCGGGCCGACCAGACCTTCCTGCACATCGTCGCGCGCGGACTGCCGGACCGCACTCTTCCCGGCTCCGGCCAGGCCGCGCTGCTGGACACCGGCGGCTGGCTGCGGGACGACGCCGGTCAATGGCACGTCGCCGTGCAGCGCGAGTACCGCGGCGCCGGCGACGAGGCGTCGGTCGTATGGCGCGTGCTGCCGCCACTGGGCCGGGAGACGGCCGCGTTCACCCTGGTCCTCACCACGCCGGCGAGCCGGGCCACCGTCCAGGTGCCGCTTTCCTGGTGGGCGTCGCCATGACGGGGCAGCCGAATGAGTGGTGGCGAGCCCAGCCCGCCTGCGAGACCTGGGTCCCGTGCGGCGCCGACCTGCACCCGGTGCGCTTCGAGGACGGCCGCCTGACCCTGCCGGCCCATCCCGACGCCGCCGGCGAGCTCGTGTTCGCCGCCCTCGGGGGCGACAAGCCGGGCTGTGTCGAGCTGGCCGAGGCGTGGCATCGGCACGCCGATGACCTGGACATGCTGATGATCGGGCCGCGTGGCCCAGCCGACGACATCCAGGTTACCTGGGACGATGTGAAGTCGTTCCGCTCCGATCGGCCCACTGGCTGGGTCGCCCGGCAGCCCATCGGCGGCAGTGTCACCGGGAGCGCCGGGCCGCTGCTCAAGCGGCGCCCCAGCAGCCAGCCGATGCGCCGGCCGGCGCGGCAGGCAAGGCCGATCGCGCCCGGCGGCCGCCTCATCGGCACCGGGCCCGTTCCCGGCGCGGACGCCGGGCGGCTCAGGGCGGACCGGCTGGACATGCTGTCGCTGCTGGCGCTGGGACCGGCGTTCCGGATGCTGCTGTCCGGGGCCGTCGCGGCCGCGTGGTCAGACGGCGGGGTCAGGGCCGCCGAGCGTCCCGGCCACCGCCCGGAACTGGACGCGGCGCTGACCGGACGGCTGGCCCCGGCGGCGGCCGGATGGCTCGCCCTCGACCCGGACCAGGTGGACGCGCGGCTGCACGAGGGCGCCGGGTGGGGCTGCCTGGAACTGAGCGGGACGGGCGCGGCGCGGCACCTGCGCGCCGCGCTGCCGGCCGGATGGCTGGCCTCCGTATGGGCCTGCGGCCTGACCGTGACCGGCGGGCATCTCGTGGTCGGGGTCGAGCACGCGGAGTGGCCGGACGCGACGGTCCTGGCCGTGCCCGAGCCTGGCCGGGACCCGGTGATCCTCAGCGTGCGGGCCAGCGAGGACCCCGGCAAGGACGCGGGCAGGGACCCGGACCCGGCCGGTGACCGCGCACACTGGGAGGTAACCGCCGTCCGGCCCGCGGCGCACGGCGAGCGGGACCAGGCGGCCGGGCCATCACGTGGAGAGGCAGACCAACCGTGAGCGTGGACGAGGAGCCCGCCGGCGGTGCCACCGGGGCCGCCGCCAGCAGCGCCGTCACCATGGGCCCGCACGGGCCCGCAGCCGCCGTCCGGGTGTCCGGCGATCCAGCCGTTGCGGCCCTGACCGTGGCCATCGCCGCGCGGGTACCGGTCCTGCTGTGGGGTGCACCGGGAACCGGCAAGACGTCCACGATCCGGGCCCTGGCCGACGCGGCCGGGCTGCCCTGCGAGACCGTGATCGCCTCGATCCGCGAGCCATCCGACTTCGCGGGCCTGCCGATCGTGGTCGGCCAGGGCGTGCGGTTCGCGCCCCCGGCGTGGGCGCAGCGGCTGGCCGCGGCCGGGCGCGGCCTGCTGTTCCTGGACGAACTTTCCACCGCACCGCCCGCCGTGCAGGCGGCCCTGCTCCGCGTGGTCCTCGAGCGCGTCGTGGGCGACCTGGACCTGCCCGCGGACATCGCGGTCGTCGCCGCCGCCAATCCGCCGGAGCAGGCTGCTGACGGATGGGACCTGTCCGCGCCGCTGGCCAACCGGCTCTGCCACCTGGCCTGGGACGTCAATCCTCGCGTGGTCGCCGACGGGCTGGCCGGGGGCTGGGCCGCGCCGCAGGTACCCGAGCTGACCGGCGGCTGGGAGGCGGAGGAGATCCTCGCTCGTGGCCTGGTGGCCGCCTTCCTGCGGGCCCGGCCCGCGCTGGCGTGCGCGCCGCCGGCAGATCCGGCGTCCGCGGGACGGGGCTGGCCGAGCCCGCGGACCTGGGAAATGGCCGCCCGCCTGTGGGGCGCGGCGGGCGCCGCGGGCACCGGGGACGAGGCCCGCTCGGTGCTCGTCCGGGGCTCGGTGGGGGACGGAGCGGGGGCGGAGTTCCTGACCTGGCTGCTGGAGATGGACCTGCCCGATCCGGAGGAGGTACTCGCCGACCCGGACGCCTTCCGGTTGCCGGATCGCGCCGATCGCGCCTACGCCGTGCTGGCCGCGGTCACGTCCGCGGTCACCGCGCAGCCCTCACCAGAGCGGTGGGCGGCCGGGTGGCGCGTGCTCGGCATCGCCGCCGCCACGGCTCCCGACGTCGCCGCGGCCGCCGCGCGGGTGCTGGCCCGTCACCGGCCCGGCGACGCCGCACTGCCGCCGGAAATTCATCTCTTCGCGCCGGTGCTGCGCGACGCCGGCCTGCTGGCGACATGACCACCGTTCCCGGGCGAGTACCCGGACTGGCCGGGGCGCGGCTCTGGGCGGCCGCCCGTTTCCCGTATCTGGCCAGCGGGATCTTCGGCACCCAGGTCGTCGCGGCGCCTGGCAGCGAGACGGTGGCCGTCGACGAGAACTGGCGGCTGCACGCCGACCCGGCGGTCGCGGCCGGCTGGTCCCCCGCCGAGCTCGGCAGCGTGCTGGTCCACCACGTCTGTCACCTGTTGCGCGCGCACGCGGACCGGGCGCGCGCGCTGGGCATCAGGCCCCAGGACGGCCCCGGATGGACGCGCGCCGCCGATGCGGAGATCAACGACGACCTGATACCAGCGGGCCTCGAACTGCCCGGCGAGCCGGTGCTGCCGGGGCATCTGGGCGCTGATCCGGGCGGCCTGGCGGAGCAGTACTTCCGTGCGGCCGCCGAGGGTCGGCCCGGAATGGGACGTCGACTGCGGCAGCGGCGCGGACGGCTGCCCGCGCCCGGGCGACGGACCGCCCGGCGGGCCTGGCGGCCCTGGCGAGGGAGAGGCGGCCGGGCTGCCCGGCTGGCAGGGGGACCTGCTGCGCCGCCTGGTCGCCAGCGAATGCATCCGGTACGGCCGGGAGGCCGGGACCGTCCCCGCGGGGCTGCTGCGGTGGGCTCAGGAAACGCTCACTCCCACCGTGAACTGGCGGACGCTGCTCGCCGCCGAACTGCGCCGGGCCATCGCGGACCGGGCCGGGGCGGCCGACTATTCGTACCGGCGCCCCTCGCGGCGCGCGGCGGCGGCCGGGAACGTCGTGCTGCCCGCGCTGCGCCGGCCGGTGCCCGAGGTCGCCGTGGTCTGCGACACCTCCGGCAGCATGACCGACGATCTGCTGGCCATGGCGCTGGCCGAAGTGGAGGGGCTGCTCCGCATCCTCGGCATGTCCCGCCAGGTCCGCGTGCTGGCCTGCGACGCCGCCGCCGCGCCCGCGCAGCGGGTGTCCTCGAGCCGCCAGGTCGAGCTGGTCGGTGGCGGCGGCACCGACATGGGCGCCGGCATCATCGCGGCGTACGCGCTGCGGCCGCGCCCGGCGATCACGGTGGTCCTCACCGACGGGTATACGCCCTGGCCGGACCGCGCCCCCAAGGGGATGCGCGTCGTCGTGGCCCTGCTCGGTGACTCGTCCCCGGACGCCCCGGCCTGGGCCCGCGCCGTCCGCGTGCCCGCCTCCTGACCGCGATGAGCAATCCGCAGCCCGCGGCCCCGGCCCCCCGCGAGAGCACGGGGCCGGGGCCGCCTGCGCGCGGCGGCCGGGACCCGGTACCGCGCGCGCTCACCGCGGTCGCGGTCCTGCTGACGATCGGCAGCGCCGCCACCGACGTCGCCTGCTTCACCCGGCTCGGCAGCGTGTTCGCCAGCGTGATGACGTCCAACATCCTCTTCCTCGGGCTCTCAGCCGCCCAGCACTCCGGCAGCCTCGCCATCCGGGCGGCCATCGGCGTCGCCGCCTACGTGACCGGTGTGGCCGCCGCCTCGCGGCTGGCCCGCACCGCTCAGCGAACCGGCGACCCGGATGGGCCCGGCGAACGGCCGTGGTCGCCCTGGATCGCGGCCACGCTGATCAGCGAGATCCTGCTGCTGGCCGGGTTCACGATCGGATGGGAGAGCACCAGCGCGCAGCCAGCGGGCGGGACGCAGTTGCTGCTGCTCGCGCTGGCGGCCCTCGCGATGGGCATGCAGAGCGGCGTGGTCGCCGCGATGGGCCTGGCCGGATTTTCGACCACTTACCTGACCGGCACGCTGACCACGCTGATCGACTCGCTGGCCAGCCCGCGATCGCGCCAGGCAGGCAACGGCCGCCGGATCGCCACCCTGTGCGGGCTGGCCGCCGGGGCCGGCCTCAGCGGCCTGCTGCTGAGCACGGTCCCCGCTGCGGTCCCGGCCGTACCGCTGGTTATGCTCGCAGGAGTGATCGGCACCGGCCTCGTCTGGCTGCGCCCCCGCAGGCACCCGGCGCCCGGACAAGACGTGTCATGAGCAGTGTCGAATTGCCGCTGGCAGCGGCCGTTCCGGGCCTGCGGCGGAGCGATCCGCACGGCCCGGGAATCAGCCGCGAGCGGACCGGGGCAGGCTTCCGGTACCGCGACCCGTCCGGCGCGGTCATCACGGACCCCGAGACGCTGCAGCGCATCAACGCGCTGGTGATCCCGCCTGCCTGGACGGACGTCTGGATCTCACCCGATCCGCTCGGCCACATCCAGGCCACCGGCGTCGACAGCCGGGGCCGCACCCAGTACCGCTACCACCAGGCGTGGCGCGAGCAGCGGGACGCGCAGAAGTTCGCGCACATGCTCCGGTTCGCCGGCGCGCTGCCCACCCTCCGAACCGCCGCCCTGCGCGACCTGCAGCGCCGCCGGCTCGACCGCGAGCGCGTCGTCGCGAGCGCGGTCCGGCTCATCGACCTCGGCCTGTTCCGCATCGGCGGGGAGCGGTACGCCGAACTGGATCACCACTACGGCGCGGCCACGCTGGAGAAACGGCACGTGCGGGTGACCCGCGAGGGCGTCCTGTTCGACTACATCGCGAAGGAAGGCAAGCGCCGGACGATCACCGTCGCCGATGAGGCGATCCGCGCCACCGTCCAGGCCCTGCTCCGCCGCACCAGCGGCCTGGACTGCCTGTTCTGCTGGGAAGACGGGGACACCTGGCACCCGCTGCGCTCCCACCACGTGAGCACCTACATCGCCACCAACGCCGGCGGGCACTTCACGGCCAAGGAGTTCCGCACCTGGAACGCGACGGTGCTGATGGGCCTGCACCTCGCGAACGCGGAGCCGGCGCCGCCCGGCCGCCGCCGTGAGAGGGTCATCACCACCAGCGTTCGCGGGGTGGCCGACTGGCTCGGTGACACCCCTACCGTCGCCCGCGCCTCCTACATCGACCCCCGGCTGATCAGCCGGTACGAGTCCGAGGGCGACCTGCCCGGCATTCCCCCGCACCCGCCCGCGCTGCCTACCCCCGCCGAAACCGAGGCCGCGGTGGCCTCGCTGCTGGCGACGGAGACTGAGCGCCCTTCAGGATCATCTGCCCGTTCAGATCACCGGCGTGTCGCTTGAAAAGGGACCGAGCTGGAAACTTGGTCTCGAAATAGCCAGGAACTGACGATGCCGGCGTAACCATTGATCATCAACGGACGGCCAGATGCCGTGCCGGACAGCGCAGAACACCGACCTGCCTCGCGCATCGTTTGTCCAGGTCACCGCAGCATCGCATCCCTGGATCACGTAACTTCGTTTAGAAATCAGCGGAACCGAAAATAACCCGCCACCAGACGTGGCATTCTCTTCACCTATTTCCGCGCCATTGCCGTGCTTGGTTCTTACGTCACGGCGACCCGGCTGAGGGTCCGCCGTTTTCGCAATACCGGACGGCGCGCCATGCGGGGCAAGGTCGCGCGCACGGCTCCGTGAGCGGGCTCGCCGTACGGGGCTCCCGGGGCGGGCGGCCCCGTGCGGCTCTCTGGGCGGACGTGCCCGCAGGCGGTCCGGCGCTCAGGACGTCCGTTAAGAAGTATTGAATCCTGACCGGGCCGGTGGTCAGCGGTCCGGCGTGACCAGCGCCCGGCGGCGGCGTTCCAGGAAGTCGCGCTCGGCCGTGTTGTGGGCGCCGGCGATCGCGGCCCGGTAGGCCCGCTCGGCCTCGTCCGGCCGGCCGAGCCGCCGCAGCAGGTCGGCGCGGATGGCGTGGAACAGGTGGTAGCTGCCCAGATCGAGGTCGTCGATCAGCCGCAGCGCCGCGCCGGGCCCCTCGACCTCCGCCACCGCGACCGCGCGGTGCAGCGCCACCACCGGGCTCGGGACCTGCGCCATCAGCTGGTCGTACAGCCGGAGGATCTGCGGCCAGCTGGTCGCGGCGGCGTCCGGCGCGTCGCTGTGCACGGCGTTGATCGCGGCCTGGATCTGATACGGGCCGGGCTGATTACGCCGCAGGCAGCCGCGCACGAGGGCCTGACCTTCGGTGATGCGGTCACGGTCCCAGCGCTGGCGGTCCTGTTCGGCGAGCGGCACGAGGGCGCCGTCCGCGTCGGTCCGGGCGTCGCGGCGGGCGTCGATGAGGAGCATGAGCGCGAGCAGCCCGGCGACCTCGGGTTCGTCGGGCATCAGCGTGGCCAGCACCCGCCCGAGGCGGATCGCCTCCCGGCAGAGTTCGTTGCGGACGAGCCGGTCCCCCGAGCTCGCGGTGTAGCCCTCGTTGAAGATCAGGTAGACCACGGCCAGGACGGCCCGCAGGCGCTCCGGCAGGTCGGCCTCGCGCGGGATCCGGTACGGGATTCCCGCGTCGCGGATCTTGGTCTTGGCACGGACCAGCCGCTGGGCCATCGTCGCCTCGGGGACCAGGAAGGCGCGCGCGATCTCGGCGGTGGTGAGGCCGCCGAGCAGCCGGAGCGTAAGCGCGACCTGGGCCGCGGTGGCGAGCGCCGGGTGACAGCAGGTGAAGATGAGGCGCAGCCGATCGTCACGCACGGGTCCCTCCTCGGCTGGTTCGCTCGCCGCGTGCAGCAGGGCAGCCTGCGCGTGCCGGTCCTCACGGGACGACTCCCGGCGGAGGCGGTCGAAGGCCCGGTTCCGGGCCGTGGTGATGATCCACCCCGCCGGGCTGGGCGGCATCCCGCTGGACGGCCACCGCTGCACCGCGGCCGTGAACGCCTCCTGGACCGCCTCTTCGGCGACGTCGATATCGCCGAAGACGCGGACCAGGACCGCGACCGCGCGCCCGTACTCCTCCCGGAACACCCGCTCGATGTCCGGAGCTGCTGCGCTGGGGCCGCAGGTGACAGGCACGGAGGGGCTCAGTCCCCGGGATCGGTCTGGAACGGGCGCACCTCCATGGGCAGGCCGGTCGTCTCGGCGTACCTCCGGCCCCAGGCCAGTGCCGCGTCCAGGTCGGGCACCTTGATGATCATGAACCCGCCCAGGTATTCCTTGCCCTCGGCGAA
Organism: uncultured Actinomycetes bacterium; assembly: GCA_963742865.1. Classification (GTDB taxonomy): domain Bacteria; phylum Actinomycetota; class Actinomycetes; order Streptosporangiales; family Streptosporangiaceae; genus Bog-532. Next base: position 32,094 of record CAVUNW010000010.1, on the reverse strand, counting down.
CGGGCCGTCGGTCACGAGCACGTCCCCGTCCGTGGCGCGCAGCACGGTGGCCGTCTCCGGGGGGCACAGCCCGTCGCCGAATACCCACGCGCCGGAGTCCCTGAGCTCCTGACGGATAACGTCGAGCCGCTGCATGATGGGCCCGAGAATTTCGGGCGGCGGCGGGTCGCCCTGCGGCTGGTACATGGCGAGCAGATACTGCTTCATTTGCCGTGCTCCTTCTTTCCGCCAGGGCCGCGATGCCGCCGGCCTCTCATCCCCTACACGAACGCGGAACGCCCGGATCGACAGCCCGGCCCGGCCAGATCTCCCCCGCCACCCGCCAGCGGCTGCGCGACACCCTGCTGACCATGAGCATCAGCCTTTTGTCCGGGCCCGGCGGGCTCGCGGCCTGCCTGCGCGCCACCACCCTGGGCGCGCCCTACACCAGCCGCAGCCAGCCGCTGGACATCGGCCGCAGCACCCGCACCGTCCCCCCGCACCTGCGCAAGGCCGTCATCCACCGGGACCGGCACTGCCAGTTCCCCGGCTGCGGCCAGCCACCGGCCCGGTGCGACGCCCACCACCTGATCCACTGGTCCCAAGGCGGCCCCACCTCGCTGGGGAACCTGCGACTCCTGTGCACGTTCCACCACCTCGTGGTAATTCATCGCTGGGGCTGGACACTGGACTGCCACCCGACGGCACCACCACCGCCACCAGCCCCGACGGACGCGTCCTGCACTCCCACGGGCCACCCTCTGGCCGCACCGCGTGAGGGCGGGGAACCGCACTTCCTGAGAGCAGGTCGAGGGACGCAGTACCCTAGGAATCAGGGCAATACGAACGTCATTGAAGCAGTGTGCCACTCATCACAATGTGGTGTGAGACGGCACTGGGCCACGGCGACCAGGTCCGACGGGAGTGCGGGACGGGCCGCCAGTAGCGGAGCGTGCCCGGCATGCCCGGAATGCGCCAAACGCCTTGTGCGCATGTCACACGAACCGTTTAACTTCTATCTGTCCAGGGATTTCTAAGGCAAGGTTCAGATTTAGTCCGGGTACGTTCTCCGTCATCGAGCCTTCATGTTGCGGGGGTAGACCTACGGCTCGGTGGGAGCAGTCAATAAAGGCGCTCGGCAGGAGGTATGCGCGTGCCGCGATCGGTACCACCGAGGCACTGGTACGACGAGAGTCTGCTGGAGCAGGGTGACGCTCCGGGCAGGCCGGAGCCCGGTCAGCGCGATCGTCGCGCTCCCGCAGGCCCGGCCAGTCCGGCGAGCCCAGACGCCTCGTACGGTGGCACCTCCGCCGACTATGGCCAGGCCCGTTATGGCCAGGCCGGCTACGGCCAGGAAGCCTCGTACGGTCCCGGGGGCTACCCTCCGGAGGACCCGTACCAGGCGAACGACCCGTACCAGGGCAACGGCTCCTATCAGGCGAACGGCTCCGGCGGCTCACACCGCCGGGACGGTTACGACCGAGACGGATACGGCCAGAACGACCCGCACGGACGGGGCGAATATGTGGAGCAGGCCCCGACCAGCCCCGTGGACTACGGCCAGGGAGCGCCGAACGGCCGCGGTCCGGCCGGCTACTACCAGGACAGTTCCTACGATGACGGCCCTGCCGGTTATGACCGGGACGCCCGCTACCAGGGGAACGGCAACGGCACCGGCGCCGCGTATGACCAGGACCGCTGGTACCAGCCGAATGGTTACGACCAGGACACCCAGTACCAGGGCCACGGCTACAGCCAGGACGACCACTACCAGGGCGGTCCGGCCGACTACCGCCAGAACGGCGACTACGGGCAGGGCCCAGCGGATAGCCAGCAGCCCGGGGACGACGGCCCGCGCACCCCGCACCGGCACAGCAAGCGCGGCCAGGCGGGCAAGCCGCGCCGGCCGCGACTGATCCGGCGACTCCTATCGCACCGCAGCGTGCAGGCCGTGCTGGTCGCGCTGGTCATCTTCTTCGGCTGGGTGGGCTGGTCGGTCGGCCAGGCACTGACGGTACCGGGCAATGGCACTGTCTCCACCCGGCTCGCCGAATGGGCGCGGGACCACTACCTCGGGCCCGTGGTCACCCTGGGCGAATGGCTCACCTACAAGGCCCCGAAGGTCGGCGGCAAGCCGCAGTTCTCGCTGACCGCGCCCACGACCGGAACCGGCTCCGGCACATCCAGGACCGGCACGTCGACGTTCAAGCCGATCGTGCCCACTACGCTCGGCTCGCCCGCCGGGGCTCCCCTGCCGGGTGAGGGGCAGTGGCGAGTGCTGGCCAGCGTGAACGGCTATCCCGCCATCTACGGCACCTACCTACGGCCGGACAGTGTGCACACCTCGTACGTGGCCGGTATCGCGTCGATGGACCAGCGCCTGCTTCAGTTCCAGCTCCGCCCGGGCGCCGAAGATCCCGGCGGAACCGGCTGGGGCTACTCGCCGTACCTCCCGGCCAACTCACGCAGCGGCCTGCTGGCCACGTTCAACGGCGGCTTCAAGCTGGACTCCGCCGGAGGCGGTTTCTACCTCAACGGGCACAGCAAGGGCGTCCTGACGAACGGTGCCGCGTCGCTGGTCTACTACAAGAATGGCGGCGTCGCCATCGGCGCCTGGGGCCAGACCGTCAGCATGAACGCTAACGTGGCCGGGGTGCGGCAGAACCTCAAGCTCATCGTCAGCAACGGGGCCGTCCCGGCCTCGGTGGACCAGAACGTGCAGGGCCAGTGGGGCGCCACCCTGGGCGGCGGCTACTACGTGTGGCGGTCCGGGATCGGCATCACCCGCGACGGCCGGGTCGTCTGGGTCTACGGGCCGGCGCTGTCCGTCCGGACGCTGGCCAACCTGCTGCAGCGGGCCGGGGCGGTCGAGGCCATGCAGATGGACATCAACCCGGCATGGATGTCGTACATGTATTACAAGCCGACACCTAGCGCGGCCAACCCGACGCCGGTGAACCTGCTGCCCAACCAGCCGGAGCCGGCTAACCGGTACTACTCCATCAACAGCCGCGACTTCACAGCGGTCTTCGCACGGTGACCCGCCCCCTCCCCGAGGCCGTCGTCAGCCCGGCGGCCTCTTCCGACGCGGCGCCGTATCCGGGCTGGATCCGCTGGCCGTACGCGGTACTGCGGACCGCGCGCCCCCGGCAGTGGCCCAAGAACCTGCTGGTGTTCGCGGCCCCGCTCGCGGGCGCGTCGCTGGGGCGCCGGGACGGACTGGCCTACGCGCTGGTCGCGGCGGCCGCGTTCTGCGCCGCGTCGGTCGCCGTATACATGGTGAACGACGTAGTGGACGCCGACCGGGACCGCCGGCATCCGGTCAAACGGCGCCGGCCGATCGCGGCCGGGGAGCTGCCCAAGTCGCACGCGGTCGCGGTAGCGGGCGTATGCATCGTCGCGGCGCTGTCCGCGGGGTTCGCGATCCGGACGCCGCTGCTGTCGGCGATCGTCGGCGGGTACGTCGCCTCGTCGATGCTGTACAGCCTGGTGCTCAAGCACATTCCGGTGGTCGAGCTGGTCTTCGTGGCGTCCGGGTTCGTGCTCCGCGCGCTCGGCGGCGCGGCGGCGACGCGTGTGCCGCCGTCCGGATGGTTCCTGCTCGTCTGCAGCCTCGGCGCGCTGCTGGTGGCCACGGCCAAGCGCTACACCGAGATGGCCGTGCTCGGCCCGGACGCCATCCGGCACCGGCCCTCGATGCGCTGGTACCGGCCGGCCGCGCTGCGGCTGGCCCAGCGGATCACCGCGTTCGCCATGATCATCACCTACCTGCTGTGGGCGGTCGGTGAGCACCGTGGCTGGATCAGGGGCTGGCACCTCGCGAGCGCGGTGCCCCTCGCGGGGACGCTCGCCCGTTTCGACTACCTCACTGCGCAGGCCACCCCGAGACCGGTCGAGGACCTCCTGGCCCGGGACACACCGATGGTCCTGCTGGAACTACTGTGGCTGCTCACGTTCGTGGCCGGCCTATGGGAGCTCGTGCGATGACCAGTGCCAATACCTCCCGTCAGGCCTCCCGCCAGCCGGGGAGGATCCTGCTGCTCGGCGGGACCAGCGAGATCGGGCTGGCCATCCTGGCCGCGCTCGGCGCACCGCCGGAGACCGAGATCCTGCTGGCCGGGCGCGACGAGGCCGCGCTGGAAGCGGCGGGCAAGACCCTGCCATACCAGATACGGACCTACCGCTACGACGCCACCGAGACCGCGGCGCACGAAGACCTCATCCGTGACGTCTTCGCCGGAGGCCCCGTCGACGTGGTCATCTCGGCCGCCGGGGTGCTGATCCCCCAGCCCACGCTGGACCAGGACCCACAGCAGGCGGCCGTGCTCATCGACACCAACTTCACCAGCCACGTCACGACGCTGCTGGCCACGGTGGCGCGGATGCGCGCCCAGGGTTCCGGCACGATCGTCGTGCTGTCGTCCGTGGCCGCGATCCGGCCGCGCAAGGCCAATATGGTCTACGGCGCCGCCAAGGCCGGCCTGGACGCCTTCGCGCGGGGCCTGGCGGACTCGCTGCACGGCACCGGCATACGGGTGCTGCTCATCCGGCCAGGGTTCGTCACCGGGCGGATGACCGCCGGTATGGACCCGGCCCCGCTGGCCACCACGCCGGCCGCCGTGGGCGCGGCCGTCGCGGCCGCGCTCGCGCGCGACCCGGGCCGGGACAGCCGGGCCGTGTGGGTCCCGCAGAAGCTGGCGGGCCTGGCGAACGCCATGCGGCTCGTGCCCCGGCCGCTCTGGCGCCGCCTGTCCCGATAGGGGCCGTGCCCAATGGGGGACCACCGCAGGCAGGGGACATGCAAGACGGCCATCCACACGGCATCGCACAGGTAGATTCGATCACTGTGAGAGTGCTTGTCGCCGAAGACGATCGCGGCCTGGGCGAAGTCATCGGGCGCGGGCTGCGCGAAAAAGGCTACGTGGTGGACGTGGTCCCGGACGGGGACACGGCCCTGCGCTTCCTGCGCACGTACGAATACTCCGTCGCGGTGCTGGACTGGCGGATGCCGGGCATCTCCGGCCTCGAAGTCGTCCAGAAGATGCGGCGGGCCCGGTACGCCACGCCCGTGCTGATGCTGACGGCGCGGGACACCCCCGCCGACCGGGTCGCGGGCCTGGACGCCGGCGCCGACGACTATCTCGTCAAGCCGTTCGACTTCGCCGAGCTGCTGGCCCGGCTCCGGGCGCTCCAGCGCCGGCCGCCGCAGGTCCAGCCGCCGCGGCTGGTGATCGGGGACCTGGAATTCGATCCCGCGTCCCGGAGCGCGCGGATCGGGACGGACGTCCCATCGCTGACCGCCACCGAAATCGGGATCCTGGAAATGCTGATGCGCCGCTCGCCCGCGGTGGTGGACCGGCGGTCGATCGCCCAGCACGTGTGGGACAACGAGGCCGACGCCTTCGGCTCGAACACCATCGACGTCCACCTGGCCCGGCTGCGATCCAAGCTGGCCGGCGGCCGGGTGCGGATCGAGACCATCCGCGGCATCGGCTACCGGATGACCGCCGCATGAGCCGGGCCAGATGAGAATCAGGCCCCGGGTTCCGCGGCGCCGGCTGCTGCCGCCCCAGTTCGGGCACGCGGCCCGGGTGGCGGGCGCGGCCACCCTGATCATCGCCATCGTCTATACGGCCTGCGTCATCGCCCTGAATCTCGCGGTCAGGCACCGGCTGACCGGGGCGACCGACGCCCGGCTCAGCGACCGTCTCGCCGAGGCCAGCCGGTCGAACGTCACCGCCCTGCCCAGGAAGGACGGTGCCGACGACGGTGACGTCGACGACTCGCCGCTCTTCCTCTGGCTCATCAGTCCCAGCGGGCGGGCCAGCCGGCTGAGCCTGGACGATCCCGCGTTCCCCGCCGGGCTGCGGCCGGGCCCGGGCTGGCCGGTGACCACGGCCATCGGCGGCAGCTACTTCCGGCTGGTGGCCCGGCCGATCGGAAACCAGTGGATCGTAGCGGGCCAGAGCCTGGCCCAGAACCGGCACACCCAGGCCGTCCTGCTGGACAGCGAGATCGCTGCGGCCCCGCTGCTGCTGGCGGCGATGTTCCTTGGCTCCCTGACCGTCGGCCTGAAGGCCCTCGGCCCGGTCGAGCAATCACGGCGCCGGCAGCTCGAATTCACCGCGGACGCGTCGCACGAGCTGCGGACCCCGCTGAGCGTGATCAGCGCCGAGGCCGACATAGCGCTGGCCAGCCCGCGCAGCGCGGCCGAGTACCGCGGGTCGCTGACGCGGATCCAGGGTGAGGGCAAGCGGCTGCGGCGGATCGTCGAGGACCTGCTGTGGCTGGCCCGGTTCGACTCCCAGCCGCCACCACCCGGCGACGAACCGCTCGACGTCGCGACCACCGCCGACACGTGCGCGGGCCGGTTCCGGCCGGTCGCCAGGGCGCGCTCCATCACCATCACCGCGGACACCGCCACCCCGGCACCCGCGCTGATCAGCGCGCCCCCGGAATGGATCGACCGGCTCGCCGGGGTGCTGATGGACAACGCGTGCCGTTACGCGGGCCTGGACGGCTCCGTCCGGATCAGCGTGACCGTGACCGCCGGGCGGGTCAGCCTGGCCCTCGAGGACAGCGGCCCGGGCATTCCGGAGGCGGAACGGTCCCGGCTGTTCGACCGCTTCCACCGTGCGGCCGACGACGGCCAGGGGGCCGGGCTTGGGCTGGCCATCGCGGACTCGATTGTCCGCTCCACCAGCGGCCGCTGGAACGTGGGCGACTCGCCCTCGCTCGGCGGCGCCCGGATGGCCGTGTCCTGGCGGCGCCACCAGCCACGGCACCTCGCGGCACCCTCCGCGCCGACCTGGCACCCCCGGAACGGCCAGGCGGCCGATGACGAGGCCCGGCCGGTGACCCAGGACTAGCCGGTCACAGGGCCAGCCGGTCACGGGCCAGGGGGTCACAGGGCCAGGCGGTCACAGGGCCAGGCGGCTACGGGGCCTCGGCCGCGCGGGGCTGGCGGGCGGCCGGGAAGCCGGCGGCGGACAGGTACGCGGCGACCGCACCGAGCAGGGCGCGGACCGTGGTATCCGCTGCCTGGCCGGCCGTAGCCGGGTCGAGATCATCGCTGGCCGGCAGCCGGTACACGCCCGCGAGCGACAGCCGGCTGGCCTGCGGGCCGATAGCCACCAGGGTGAGGTCGGCGTCGAGGACCGGGAACAAGCCGCCGGGCGCTCCGGCCGCCTCCCAGCGCAGTCCCGCGGTCATCTGATCCGCGCCCTGTACGGGCTCCAGGCAGCGGATCCGCATCAGCCGGGCCGGAACGGCCTGGGCGGAAGCGGGCCGGCCCGGGAGGCTGGCGAGCCCTTCGCCGTAGGCCGCACGGGACGCCTCGGCGAGCGCGCGGCCGGCGATGAGCTCCATCAGCCGCGACCGCGCCATACTGAAAGGGACGCCGATCTCGACGTCGTGGGCGACGAACACCTGAAGATCCTGGCACCCCCGGCCGAGGGCCGGCCAGGGACCAACGTCACTAGCGCGGCGGCCACGCCCGGGTGCAGGTGCATGGCAGAGTGGGTTCGTGGGGGATGCGTGGACGTGCTAGCGCAGCTCCGCCGGGCCGGGGTAAAGCGCGGCGACCTGGTCGGACTGGCCGCGGGCCCGGAACCGGACCAGGACCTGGGGCTGGCGGCCGGGGACGGGCGGTGGCCCGTGCCGCTCGCCGGCGGCGACGGCGCCCTCCGGCTCATCGACGCGGAGCTGCGGCCCCGGTGGGCGGTCTGGTCCGGCGAAACGGCCGCGGTGCTGGCGGCCAGGGACGTGCGCCTGGCGACCTGCTGGGACGTCAGTGCGGTGCACCGGCTGCTGTTCGGCGGGTGGCGGGCCGACCCCGGCTGGGTGTGGGCGCACCTGCATGACCTGACCCCGGTGACGACCCCGGCGGCCGGCCAGCCTGACCTGTTCGAGCCGGGTGAGGCCGGTGATCCGGCCGAACCGGTGGAGCCCGGCGGCCACCTGCGGCCCGGCTGGGTCAGCGGCGGCTGGGCGGCCAGTCGCGAACGGATGGCCCGCTGGGCGGAGCTGGCCCGCACCGCCGCCGGGCTTCAGCAGCAGGCGCTGGCCGGGCTGGCGGACCGGCCGATGGCCATGGCCACGGCGCAGTCCGAATCCGCCGCCGAACTGCTGTGCGCGGAGCTGTCGGCCGATGGGCTGCCGATGGACCGGGCCGTCGCCGAGGAGATCCTGGCCGCGTTCGTGGGCCCGCGCCCGCGCACCGGGGCCGAGGCGGCCAGGAACCGGGCCGCGCGCGACACGGAGGTGCTGCGGCACGCGCCGCCGGGCGCGACCGCCGATCTGCGCAGCCCGGCGCAGGTGCGTCTCCTGCTGGCCGAGGCCGGGGTGGACGTTCCCGACACCCGGGCGTGGCGGCTACGCGCGTTCCGCGACGCTCACCCGCTGGTCGCGGCGCTGCTGGAGTGGCGCAAGGCGGAACGGATCGCCACCACGTACGGCTACGGGTGGCTGGACACCCATCTCGGGGCGGACGGCCGGCTGCGCGGCGCGTGGACCGGCTCCGACGGCGCGGCCGGCCGGATGACGGCCTCCGGTGGCCTGCACAACATGCCGGCCGTGATGCGCCGGGCGGTCGTGGCTGAACCCGGGCACGTCTTCGTCCGGGCCGACCTGGGCCAGATCGAGCCGCGCGTGCTCGCCGCGGTGGCGCGGGACCGCGCCCTGGCCGCCGCGACCATGGCCGACGACCTCTACGCCCCGGTGGCGGAGCAGCTGGGGGTGGACCGGCCCACGGCCAAGGTCGCGGTGCTGGGCGCCATGTACGGGCAGACCACCGGGCACGGCGCGCAGGCGCTGCGCCGCCTTAAGGCGGCGTACCCGGTCGCCATGGCCTATCTGGACGAGGGGGACCGCTCCGGGCGGACCGGCCGGGACCTGCGCACCTACGGCGGCCGGCGCATCCCGATGGGCAGCGAGAGGCCCCCGTCCGCGGTTCGCGCCGCCGCGCGCGGGCGCTACGGGCGGAACGCCCTCATCCAGGGGGCCGCGGCCGAACTGTTCAAGATGTGGGCGGTGACGGTGCGGGCGCGGGCCGCGCCGCTGGGCGCGCGGATCGTGCTGTGCCTGCACGACGAACTGCTCGTGCACACTCCCGCCGGACAGGGCGAGGCCACCGCCAAGCTGGTCGACGAGTGCCTGGACGAGGCGGCCCGGCGCTGGGCGCCCGGGACCCCGGTCCGGTTCATTTCGGACACCAGCGTCGTCCGCACCTGGTCGGACGCCAAGGCCGGGACGTTACTGGCCCAGCAGCCAGCGGCCGGGAGCGATCAGCGTGCGCGCCGGGGCTGGGCCCCAGGACCCCTGCGGGTAGGAGGCGACCCGGGGCGGGTTCGACAGCAGCGGCTCGGCCACCCTCCACACCGCGGCCAGGCCGTCCGGGCGGGTGAACAGCGAACGGTCGCCGAGGAGCACGTCGTGGATGAGCCGGACGTACGGCGGCAGCGGGTCCGCACCGGGCAGGCTGGACAGCGGGATCGACGTGTGCGCCGGGTCGGTCTCCAGGCTGGGGCCGGGCTTCTTGGCCACCAGCGACAGGTCAATCTCGCCGTCGCCGGCCAGCGAGAACGACAGCACGTTGGCGCAGTTCCCCAGCTTCCCGGCGAGCGGGCCAGCCGGCTCGCGCAGGATCAGGCTGACCCGCTGCTCCGACGCCGCGAGCCGTTTGCCGGTGCGCAGGTAGAAGGGCACCCCGCGCCAGCGGGGATTGTCAATCCAGAGCCGCGCCGCGACGAACGTGTCCCGGCTGGAGCGGGGGGCGACGCCGGGCACGTCGCGGTAGCCGGCGAACTGGCCCAGCACCACTTCGGCCGGGTCCAGTGGCCGGAACGACTTGATCACCTTCTCGCGGGCCGCCTGCAGATCCAGCGCCCCCAGGCTGGCCGGGGGCTCCATGGCCACCTCGGCCGCCACCTGGAACAGATGCGTGACCAGCATGTCCAGCACCGCGCCGGTGGCGTCGTAGAACACCGACCGGTCGGTGATGCCGAGCTTCTCCGGGACGTCGATCTGCACGGACTCGACATGCTCCCGGTTCCACATGGCCGAGAACAGCCCGTTGGCGAAGCGCATCAGGTGCAGGTTCTGGGTGGCCTCCTTGCCCAGGAAGTGGTCGATCCGGTATACCTGCTGCTCGTCCAGCACCGAATGCACCATCCGGTCCAGCGCACGGAAACCCGTCCGGGAGGTGCCGAACGGCTTCTCGTAGACCACCCGGGCGCCGCGGGACAGGTCGTGCTGGCCCAGGGCCTCGGTCAGCCCGCCGAAGGCCACCGGGGGGACCGCCAGGTAGTGGACCAGCTGCGGGTCGCCGCCGAGGGAGGTGCGCGCATGGTCCAGCATGTCCAGCAGGCTGCCGGGATTTTCGGTGTTGAAGCCGCCGCCCGCGAAGAAGACGTTCTGCGCGAATTCCTTCCACTGGCCCGGCTCCGGCTTCGGGCCGAACTCGGTGAGGGCATCGTGGAAATGGCCGCGGAAATCCTCGTGCGCGACGTCGCCGCGGCCGTTCCCGACCAGCCGCCACTGCCGGGGCAGCAGGCCTTCGAGGGCGAGCCGGTAGAACGCCGGCAGCACCATGCGCTTGGCCAGATCGCCGGTCGCCCCGAACAGGACGAAGACCGTGGGGGCGGGGCTGGGGGGACGTTTCGCGGTCGCCATGGCACACCAACCTACGGAGTCACACCGGGCGCGTGCGTGCCACCCCCTCATAACCGGTTCGCGGCCCTTGCCACGGCCCGCCGGGATGGGCAGGTTGGAGGATATGAGCATGGCAGATGTGGACAGGGAGAGTGCCGACGCGATCGCGGGACGGATGGCGGAGGCCGCGACCGCCTGGCTGGACACGCTGGAGCCCGCGCAGCGGGCCGTCGCGACCGGGGACGCACCTGGGGGCCCGGCTGGGCCCGAGCGCCAGCGCTGGTTCTACACGCCGACCGACCACGGCGGCCTGACCCTCGGCGCGCAGCGGCCGGCGCAGCAGCAGCGCGCGCTCCGGCTCGTGGCCACCGGGCTGTCCACCGCCGGGTACGTCACGGTGGCGACGATCATCGGGCTGGAGAACGTCCTGGATCACGGCGAGGGCTGGAGCATGGACTGGGGCCGGGAGCGGGGCCGCGACCCCGGCCTGTACTACCTGCGGGTCTTCGGTGAGCCCGGCGGCACCGCGCCCTGGGGCTGGCGTTTCGGCGGTCATCACGTCTCGCTGAACAACCTCATCGCGGACGGCCGGGTGCACGCGGTGACCCCGTGCTTCCTGGGCGCGGACCCGGCGGTCTCCCCGCTGCTGGGACCCGCGCCGCTGCGCCCGCTGGGCGGCGCCGAGGACCTGGCCCGCGAGCTGATGCGCTCCCTCGGTCCGGGGGCCGAGCGCCAGGCGATCCTGCTGAACCGCGCCCCGTCGGACATCGTCGGCGGCAACCGGGCCCGCCTGGCCGACGGCGACGAGATGATCCACCTGCCCGATCTGTGGGAACGGCCCTTCACCGAGCCCAGGCTGGCCAGCAGCATCGCCGAGATCGCCGTGGGCAACGAGGCTGCCACCGGGTACGGGGCCGGCGACCACCGGCAGGTAGCGCTGAGCAGCGTCCCGAAGGGGCTGCCGGCCCGGGACCTGGACGCCGGGCAGCGGGACCTGCTGCGCGCGCTGCTGGCCACCTACCTCGGGCGCGTCCCCGACGGCCTGTCGCCGCTGCGGGCCTACGACGACGACGCCACCCTGGACGGCGTGCACCTGGCCTGGGCCGGGCCCGTCGCCCCGGGTCAGCCGCACTACTACCGGCTGCAGGGCCCGGACCTGCTGATCGAGTACGACAACGTGCAGCGCCGCGCCAACCACGCGCATTCGGTGTGGCGCAACCCGGCGTCTGACTTCGGCTACGACGTGCTCGCGGCGCACCGGGCGGCGCACCACGGTTGAAGGGCCTTACCGCAGCGCCGTGCCGGTCAGCAGCGAGCCGCGCAGGACGCTGACGGCGGAGTGGGCCGGGTTCCCGTTGTCGGCCTGCAGGCTGATGTCGACGGCCGCATAGCCGGCCATCAGCGACGTGGCCACGCCGTAGCTGGCCTGCCCGGAGGGCGGGAGGGCACCCATCGGCAGCATCTTCAGCGTCACCGGGTCGAGCAGCCAGACCTCGTAGAAGTGCTGGCCGCCCGGGGCGGGCAGGCCGTGGGTGCGGACCACCATCAGCCGGCCACCGGAGCTGGCCGTCACGGTGATATTGCCGCTGGCCGCGGCCGGGGCGTCCAGGGGGTGCAGGGTGGCCCGGCCAACCACCGGGGACCCGGTCCCGGTCAGCCCGATCGCGGCCGCGACCGCCCCGGCCACGACCACGACCGCCGCCGCGATCGCCGCGAACCGCCGGGACGAGACGTGGCGGCGCGGAGGGTGGATGAGCCAGGCCGGGGTATCCGGAACCGGTTCAGTCCCGCCGCCGGGCGCGGAGGGTTCATGGCCTTCGGGGAGGCTGGGTCCCGGCCTGGCCGGCCCGGGCGGGTCCGTTCGGCCCGCGCAGCGGCCCGCAGGGTACTGGCGGCCACTGCGACCGAGACAAGCTCGTCGCGGCACAGCGGGCACGACCGCAGGTGAGCCGCGATGGCCAGGGTCTCGCTCCGGTCGCACTCGCCGGCCAGGAGCACGGGCAGTTCATCGGCGACGTGAACCGGCGGCTCGGGCACGGTCATCGCGCCCTCCCTTCCACAATGACAGCGAGCCGGCGCAGGCCCCGGGACACCCTGGCTTTCACAGTTCCCAGCGGAACGCCGAGCCGCTCGGCGATCTCACGCTGGGTGAGCTCGCCGAAATACGCCAGCTCGATCGCTTCCCGCTGTTCGGCCGGCATCATGCTAAGGGCCGCGCGGACCTCGGCCGCCCACGCCATCTGCTCGGCGAGCTCGTTCCCGTCCTCGCCCATGAGGTCGCGGACGACCGCGACGTCCACCACTCCCCGGCGTCGCCGGAGGGCGTCGATGGCCCGGCGGCGGGCGATGGCGAACAGCCACGGCTCGAACCGGCGGCCCGGATCCAGCTGGCCCCGGCAGCGCCAAACGTCGAGGAACGTGTCCTGCAGGACGTCCTCGATGTCGCCGGGCGGCACGAAGCGCCGCAGGTAGGACCGGACCGATGGCCCGTACCGGTGGTAGCACTCCTCCAGCACCCGCTCGTCGCCGCCGGCGAGGCGCTCGCTGACCGGCTGGGAGTCGTTCACGGCGCGCCCCCGCCCTGCGTGGCCGGCGTGGCGACGACGGCGATGTTGTCCAAGTAGAGGTGGGTGGACGTGTCGTAGGCGCCGCCGCAGGTGATCAGGACCAGTTCGGGACGGCCCCGGTTCGACAGTAGCCCGGAATGGGCCAGCCCGGATTGCGGGAGCAGCAGACGGTGGGTCACCGTGTACGCCGCGACCTGCCCCGACGCCATGGTGAGGCGGATGGCGGCCCCCATCGGGACGGCGTTCAGGCGCAGGAAGGCGCCGGGCACGCCGTTGTCGTCGATGTGCCCGGCGATCAGCGTGCTGCCGTCCTGGCCCGGGGCCGGCCGCCGTCGTACCAGCCGACCTGCCGGGGAGGCGGGATCTGGAGAGCTCCGCCGGGGCCGAGCCCCTCGGGGACGACGCGGGCGCTGATCCCAGCCCCGGGGATGGCCAGCATGACCGGCGGCGGGGCGGCTCCGCTGACGATGGGCCCACGGGCGACCGGGACGGCCGGCCCTGCGCGCGGGCGGAAGTCCCGGCCGGGCCCGTTCGGCTGGGCCAAGAGGGACTGGCGCGGACGGCCACCGGGTGGACCGGCAGGAGCCGGACCGTCGCGGGGACCGTCCACGCCGCCCAGCCGGCGACCGCGCCTGGCCGCGAGAGCGGCCGACGCGATCAGGCCCAGCAGGCCCCGCGACCGCCGGGTGGCGGTCCAGGACGAGCGCATCCGGCCTAACCCCTCCGGGCCTTGGCGCCCGGAACAGGCGGAGCGAGTAGGCGGCACCCGCCGCGGCCGCGGCCAGCAGCGCGGCGAGCAGACCGGTGGGCAGGCCGTGATGCGAGGAGACCGGGCTGTTGCCGGTCACCACCGCGCCCGGCATGCCGGTCAGCGGAACGTACTGCACGATGGCCGAGTACTTGGCCGAGGCCGAGCCGACAACGTAGACGATCGTATCGCTGGACGCCTTGACCGGCACCGAGGCGCCGGAGATCGCCGCGGCCCCGCTGCTGGCCACGTCCACGTTGATGCCCGAGTAGGTCTTGGCCGGGACGGTCAGCGCGGCCTGCAGGCCGGGCGAGAGGCTCGGCGCGAGCGTGGTCCCGCCGGCGGAGACCTTCACCGCCGGGGCGTCGGCGTTGTGGCTGAGCACTACCCGGCCCTGGCCGGTGGGGACGCCGGACATGTCGTTCTGGTAGAGGCCGAGTGTGGGCTTGTGCGTGTCGCCGTTGAGGTAGGCGATGACGCTGGCGTTCTCGCCGCTGGACAGCGTGGCGGACGCGGAGGCGAGGTAGTTAGCCGCCGAACAGGCCTGGCCCGCCTTGACGATGCCGAGGGAGTAGGACCCGGCGGGCAGCGACAGGGTCTTCTGGGTCGTGAAGGTGAAGCCGGGGATGGCCGCCTTGCCGTCGGCGCAGACATCGACGGTCACGCCGGGGACGCCGTGGATGACGGTCACCGTGGCGTCGCCGCTCTGGGCTCCCGCGGCACCGGCCACCAGCATCCCGGTCGCCGTCATGGCCGCCGTCAGCGCAGTCGCGCCCGCCATCCTGATTGCAGAACTACGCATGCGATCCTCACTTGACTGTGGCCCGCCCTGTTGGGGGGCCCTCGCGTAGTCCTTCGTGAGAATGCGCGCGGCGGATGCACTGGCCGCCAAAGCGTATAAATCAGGGCTTGCGGGCGATAGCGGCGTAGCCGGACAGCATGCCCACGGCGCCTGCCTCCACCTCGCCCGGCGGCCACCACTCATCCAGCGGCACCACCCCGGGCCCGACCAGGTCCAGCCCGTCGAAGAAGCGGGTCACCTGCGCCCTGGTCCGCATCGTGATCGGGGTCGAGGACATCTCGTTGTAGAGCCCCATGCCCTCCGCGACGGCCTCGGCCTGGATGTCGCTGGCCGCGTGGCAGATCGCCAGGTAGCTGCCGGACGGGACGGCCGTCATCAGGCGGCGGACGATCCCGTACGGGTCCTCGTCATCGGGGATGAAATGCAGGATCGCGATCAGCAGCACCGCGACCGGCCGGCTGAAGTCGAGGGTCTGCGCCGCGCCGGCCAGGATCGCCGCCACCTCGCGCAGGTCGGCCGCGATGTAGTCGGTCTCCCCCTCCGGGCTGCTGGTCAGCAGCGCGCGGGCGTGCGTGAGCACCACCGGGTCGTTGTCCACGTACACGATGCGCGATTCCGGCGCGGCCCGCTGGGCGATGTCGTGGGTGTTGTCCGCGGTCGGCAGGCCGGTGCCGATGTCCAGAAACTGCCGGACACCGTACTCGCTGCCAGCCAGCCCACCGCGTCCAGCAGGAAGCCGGCGGGCGTACCGGGCGATCATCGGCATGGTGGGCAGCAGCGTCAGGACCTGCTCGGCCGCCTCCCGGTCCACCGCGAAGTTGTCCTTGCCGCCGACCCAGTAGTTCCACACCCGGGCCGGATTGGCCACGGTGGTGTCGAGGCCCGGAACGATGCTGCCACCGGCGGCGCGCTCCGATGGCCCGCTGGACGTCACAGTGGCTTCCTCTCGCCGGGATCGTCGGGGGAAGAACACCCTAACCCAGATGACTCCAATCCGTAACGGCCGGGGCATACGCGCGGGATGACCACCAGGACGTTGAGGCCGCCCGCCTGCTGGCTGCGCACCGAGACAGACGCCCCGTGAGCCCGGGCCACCGACTGGACAATGGACAGCCCGAGCCCGGCTCCATCCCGGGCGCCGTCCCGTCCGGCGACGCGCCGGAACGGCTCGAAAAGCAACGGCACCAGGTCGGCGGGGACGACCGGGCCACTATTGCGCACCTGGAGGAACACGGCCGAGGCGTTGGTCCCGGTGCGCACCCGGACCCAGCCGCCGGTTTCGTTGTAGCGCACCGCGTTGCCGACGAGGTTGCCGGCCATCCGCTCCAGCAGGTGCGGGTCGCCGGTGGTCTCGGCGGCCTCCAGGTCGCTGTCGATCCGGAGACCGAGACGCTGGATCTCGGCCGCGGCGATATCGACCGCATCTTCGGCCACCGTGGCCAGGTCGACAAACTCGCGGCTGAGCTGTCCTTCGTCGCTGACGGCGAGGGTGAGCAGCGCACCGACCAGATGCTCGGCCTGGCCGATGGAGGCCCGGACCCGGGCGGCCATGTCCTCGAGCTGCTCCGGCGTCCGGGACGGCTTGGCCAGCGTCACGTCGATGGCGGTGCGCATGACAGTCAGCGGGGTACGGAGCTCGTGCGAGGCGTTAGCCACGAAATGCCGCTGGGCGGCGAAGGCGCGGTCCAGCCGCTCCAGCATGGCGTCGAAGGTATCCGCGAGCTCCTTCAGCTCGTCCCGGGGGCCGGTCAGCGCCAGCCGCTCCCCGAGGTGCTGCTGGACGCGCGGCGGGCGGTCTCGGTGATCGTCCGGACCGGGCGCAGCACCCGGCCGGACAGCACCCAGCCCGCCCCGCCCGAGGCCACCGTCATCACCGCCAGGCCGGCGAGGGAGAAGACCAGCAGGCTCTGCAGGGCCTGCTGCCGCTGGCTCTGCAAGCCCGCCTTCGCGCCCGCCGAGAACGCCTGCTTGCAGGCCGCGACGGTCCCGGGGTCCGGGAGGGGCTGTTTGCAGGCCGCGTTCAGCTTCGCCAGCTGATTGCGATCCATGCGCGGAGCGCTGGCGGATGAGGCCGGCAGACTGCTGGCCACGAGCGCATAGGTGAGGCCGATGAGCGCGGCGCCGGCGGCCAGGAACAGGCCGGCGTAGAGGATCGTCAGCCGGATCCTGATCCGCTTCGGCCGGGACGCCCGGAGCAGGCGAGCTGCACGGAGCAGGCGGAGCGCTCTCACGGCAGCCGGTACCCGCTGCCGATGACGGTCTCGATGAGGTCGGGTTCACCGAGCTTGCGGCGCAGCCGAGCCGATGGTCACGGTCACGGTGCGGGTAAACGGGTCGGCGTTCTCGTCCCACACGCGCTCGAGCAGATCCTCGGCGCTGACCACGGCCCCGTCCGCGGCCAGCAATTCCTCCAGGACACCGATCTCCTTCCGGGTGAGCGAGACCGGCCGCCCGGCCCGGCTGACCCGGCGGCGGGCCCGGTCGACAACCAGGTCACCGTGCACGATCACCGGTGGCGCCGCCGCTGCGCCGGGCCAGCGCGCGCACGCGCGCCACGAGCTCATCGAACGCGAACGGCTTGCCGAGGTAGTCATCCGCGCCAAGGTTCAGGCCATCGACCCGGTCGCTGACGGCCGCGGCCGCGGTCAGCATCAGGATGCGGGCCGTGGCCCCGGAGCTGACCAGCAGGGCACACACCGCGTCCCCGTGCACCCGGGGCAGATCCCGGTCCAGCACGACCACGTTGTAGACGTTGAGGACGGCCTTCTCCGCGCCGGCCGAACCGTCGTACGCCACATCGGCCGCGATGCCCTGGTCCCGGAGGCCGTCAGCGATGTCGTCCGCCAGCGCAGCCTGGTCCTCGACCACGAGTACCCGCATGGGCTCATGGTGCACCGTGCCGGGTCACAACGGCATCACAGAGCGGGCTTTCCGCGCCGTGCCGGGCGCTGGGCGCGACCAGCGCTTCGCGGCACGGACGGTACCGGCGAGGCCCTGGGCGGCCTCGTGACGTGATGTCGGTGTGATCGCCGGCGGCGTAGGCCTGGTCTCGGCCGGCGACACCGGGGCCGTAGAGGAGGACGTCACATGCTCACCCAGGCGCAGATACCCAAGAGGCGGATACGGCCCATCCGATGTCCGGCCCGATGCGCGGCGCTCGCCGCCGTGCTCGCCGTCGCGGGCGTCACGGCCTGCTCCACCGGCTCGGGCGGCCCGCCGGTGGCCAGCCTGCCGGGGCACACGTCCAGCGGGACCGCGGCCGCGCCGCTCACCGTGGCCAAGGGCGACCAGAACATGGTCGACTTCACCCACTGCATGCGCAGTCACGGGGTCCAGATGACCGATCCCTACCACCGGCCCGGGCACGCCGGCCTGAGCATCGACCTGCCGTCGCAGAGTCCCGCCAACCACGCGGCCTATGCGGCCTGCACGCACTTCATCGAGCAGAACATCCAGGCCAAACAGGCCGGAGCCGCGGCGCAGGCGTCCGCGCAGCTCCCGGCCCTGACCCGCTATGCCCAGTGCATGCGCAGCCACGACATCGGCATGCTCGACCCCACGCCGGGCGGCCAGCTCAACCTGGGCAACGTGCCCGGCATCAGCAGCGACTTCGGGCGGTACTCCCCGCAGTTCCGGACGGCCGATGCCGCGTGCCGGCACCTGCTCCCGGCCGGGGTGCACGACGACGGGACCGGCCCGTGAAGCGGACGCGGGCCGTGCTCCCCGCGGCGCTGGCGGTCGCCGCCGCCGCAGGCGCGGTGGTCGCCGTGGCCGTTCGGGGCAGCACGTCCCCGGCCACGGCGGCCGCTACCGGGACCGCCGCGCCGGCCCCGGTAGCGGTGGCTACGGTCGTCCGGACGAACCTGACGGCGACGGTGCTGACCGGCGGCACGCTCGGGTACGCACCGGCGCGTCCCGTTATCAACCGGGTGGCCGGGACCTACACCTGGCTTCCGGCCGCGGGCAGCCGGGTCACGGCCGGCCATCCCCTCTACCGGGTCGACGACCTGCCCGTGGTGCTGATGACCGGCTCGACGCCGGCCTGGCGGCCGTTCGCCATCGGCATGACCGACGGCCCGGATGTCCGGCAACTGCAGGCCAACCTGATCGCCGAGGGGTACGCCGCCGGGCTGCTCACGGCGCCGGACGGGAACTTCGGCCCGGGCACCGCGGGCGCCGTCGTGCGCTGGCAGACGGCCCACGGCTATCCGCTCACCGGGGAGATAGGCCTCGGCCAGGTCGTCTTCCTGCCCTCGGCCGTCCGGGTCGGTGCGCTGGCCGCGGCCGCGGGCCAGGCCGCCTCGCCGGGCCAGTCGCCCTACCAGGTCACGGCCAGCCAGCGGACGGTCGCGGTACCCCTGAACCCCAGCCTGCCGTCTGTGCAGGTCGGAGAGCCGGTCTCGATCGTGCTGCCGACGAACGCGACCACGCCCGGCACCGTGACCGCCATCGATGCGTCTCCGGCCGCCGGCTCCGGCGGATCGGCCACGTCGGCGCAGGCCACAGTGGCACCGGGGCGCCCGGACGACATCGCGGCGGGAACCGGTGTACCCGTCCAGGTCGCCCTGGCGGCCCAGTCCGCCCGGAACGTGCTGGCCGTTCCGGTGTCCGCCCTGCTCGCCCTGGCGGGCGGCGGGTACGGGCTGGAGGTGATCGCCCCCGGCGGGGCCCACCACCTTGCCGGAGTGGCGACAGGAACCTTCGCCGGAGGTCTGGTACAGGTCAGCGGGCCGGGCATCACACCCGGCACCAAGGTGGTGACGGCGCCGTGAAGGCGGTGGAACTCCTGGACGTGACCAAGGAGCATCCCGGGGCGCCTCCCGTGGTCGCGCTCCGGTGCGTCACGCTCGCGATCGGGGCCGGGGAGTTCGCCGCGGTCGTGGGGCCGTCCGGGTCAGGCAAGTCGACGCTGCTGGCGATCGCGGGCACGCTCGAACGGCCGACCATGGGGACGGTCCGCGTCGCCGGGGCCGCGGTCCAGGATCTTCCCGACCGCGCCCTGTCCGGGATCCGGGCCGACCGGGTCGGCTTCGTCTTCCAGCAGTTCTTCCTGATCCCCGGCCTATCGGCGCTGGATAACGTGGCCACGGGACTGCTCTACCGGGGCGTGAGCGCGCGGCGGCGACGGCAGGCCGCGGCGGAGGCCCTGGCGAAGGTCGGGATGGAACGGCGGGCCGGTCACCGGCCGGGAGAGCTGTCCGGCGGCGAATGCCAGCGGGTCGCCATCGCGCGCGCCCTCGTCGGCCGTGGCCATCATCCTGGCCGACGAGCCCACCGGCAGCCTCGATACCGGAACGGGGGCCGGCATCCTCGCGCTGCTGCGTGAACTGAACGAGCGCGGCGCCACCATCGTCGTCGTCACGCACAATCAGGAGGTCGCCGACATGATCCCGCGCACGATCCGGCTCCGTGACGGGCAGGTCGAGTACGACAGCGGGGCGGCATGAGACCCGTACCCAGCCCGCGGGCCGCGGAGATACCCCGCAGCCGCTTCCGGGCCGGGGATACCTGGCCGCTGGCCGTGCTCGGCCTCGCCAGCAGGCCGGCCCGCGCCGTCCTGTCCGCGCTCGGTGTCGCGCTCGGCATCGCCACCATGGTCGCCGTGCTCGGCATCTCCCGCTCCAGCCAGGCCCAGTTGCTGGCCGAGATCGACGCCCTCGGGACCAATCTGCTGACGGTGACGCCGGGGCAATCCTTCGGCGACGAGCCGGCCACCCTGCCGGTCACCGCCCCCGCCATGGTGGCGCGGATCGGGCCGGTCATCGGTGCCTCCGCCATCGGCGACGTGACCGCGAACGTCTACCGCACGGACCGCATCTCCGCCGCGAACACCAACGCGATCACGGTGTACCCGGCGGACACCAGCCTGCTCCGGACGCTGCAGGGTCACCTCCTGGGCGGCCGCTTCCTGAGCGCCGCGACCAGCCGCTATCCCGCCGTCGTGCTGGGCGCCGACGCCGCCGGGGCGCTGGGGATCGACCGGGCGGACGGTTCCGCCCAGGTGTGGCTCGGGAACCGCTGGTTCAGCGTCATCGGGGTCATGGCCCGGCTGCCGCTGGCCCCCGAGCTGAACCGGGCGGCGCTGATCGGTTTCCCCGCGGCGGAGCGGCTGCTGCACGCCAGCCCGGCACCGGTGGAGGTCTACGTGCGGGTCAATCCGCTGAGCGTCGCCGCCGTCCAGTCCGTGCTCGCGGCGACCGCCGACCCGGCCGCGCCCCAGGACGCCACGGTCACCAACCCGGCGGACGCGCTCACCGCCCGGGCCGATGCGGCCGCCGCCTTCCAGACCCTCTTTCTGGGGCTGGGCGCGGTCGCGCTCCTGGTCGGCGGCATCGGCATCGCGAACGTCATGGTCATCTCGGTACTCGAACGGCGCGGTGAGATCGGGCTGCGGCGGGCTCTCGGCGCGCGCCGGGGGCACATCGCCGCCCAGTTCGTCGCGGAAGCGGCGCTGCTGGCCGTCGCGGGGGGCACTGCGGGGGCGCTCCTCGGCGGCTTCGCCACCACCGTCTACGCGGCCGCGCGGCACTGGAGCACGGTGGTCCCGGTGCCGGTCCTGCTCGGCGCCGTGCTCGTGGCGCTGGCGACCGGGGCCCTGGCCGGGCTCTACCCTGCCGTCCGCGCCGCCCGCCTGGCGCCCGCCGAAGCCCTCCGGATCATCTGACCGGCATGATCAGGGCTCGAGGAGGTCATCCGGGGGCCGGCGGGCGATGGAGCGGGCGCAGTGGGAGACACCGAGCTGCATCACCATTTGCGGGGCACCGGGCAGCGACAGGCGGTCACGGATCAGCGCACGGATCGAGGCGTTCTCCAGCGGCTGGGTGTGCAGGCTCGCGAACACCCACCCGGTCGCGGCCCGGGCCAGCACGCGCTGCAGTGCCTGACCGGCCCGAAGCCAATCAGCCCGGCGGTCGCCGGCGGTGAGCAGGACCGCGGTGGCGGCCGGTGGCGGCCCTTCCCCGGACAGCATCCCCAGGCGGCGGCCCAGGTCGAAGTCGCGCTGGCGCAGGCGTCCCGGCTGGCGGCCGGTCCCGGTGGAAATCGCGGTCACCGGGACACCGTCCCGCGCGGGATCGCCGGCGTCCCGGCTCCAGCGGCGTGTCTCGTCCCGCTCGACCGGGTCATGGCGCTGACGGCGGTCGGCGGCGCTGGTGATGTCGGCCAGCCGCTGGTAGGTGAGGGCGCGGTCGATGAGCACCAGGGTGGCGCCTTCGGCCAGCGCGTCATGCTGGAGCCGGGCCAGCAGCCCGGCGGGCAGCGCGCCGGCGTCGAAGGGGCCCCGGTGGGTGTGGCGCAGCGGCAGCGCCTCCAGCATCTGGCGTTCCTGGGGAGTCATCGGCACGGCCCGGCCCATTTGCACCCGCGCGAGCAGCCGCAGCCGGGGCGGTTCGGGAAACAGTTCGACCACGGGAAGGTAGCCCAATGACCGGATCGCGAGGCGCAGGCCGAACAGGGCCGCCCCGCAGCTGATGACCATCTCCCGGCCGTCCCGGTCCACCCGCAGCTTGCGGCGCGGATCGGCGTACAGGTCGATCGCGTGGTCAGTGACGCGGAACCGCCACGGCTGGGTGTTGTGCACGGACGGCGCGCGGGCCGCAGTCGCGATCAGATAGTTCACCTGGTCCGCTGGGATCCGGACGGCGTGCTGGCTGGCATCATCCATCATCCCTGGTCACCTGCCCCTCTTGCCCGGAGGTTGACCTGGCGGGGCGGAAAGGGTTAGGCCCGAAGGCGCAGCGAATCAGTGACGAAGGTCCTGTTCGCCGTCTGAAACCCGGAACCCGGCGCCGGCGGCCAGTCCTTCCTCGCCCCCCGCCGAGGATGCGCATGAACTCGCTGGGTGCCGGGGCTGCGGTGTCATCCGGCCGCCACGCCCCGACATCGGTAAGACCCGGCTCGACCAGCGTCAGGCCGTCGATGCCAGCACGGTGCCCGGCCTGGCCACGGTCGCTACATCCAGATGTACTCCTCGGCGATAGCGCCGTCGCGCCATTTCGCTACGGTCACCATCCGGCCGCCGCCTTCGAACTCTCCGACCACGCACGTCCACTCTCCGGATCCAAACCTGATCGGATGGGACGTGATCTGGATGGGCCTGCCACCGCCGGTGGTCTCGACCATAGCCTTCATGGCATCAATGTGCTCCTGGATGCCGTGGGTAGGCGGTTGCCCTTTGACATCTACAAGAACGTCGTCGGTGTGGTAGTGGGCGAACACGCCGCGCCAGTTGGCTGTGTTCCATCCCTTGAAGTCGAGTTCATCCATACCTGTGAGGTTGCGGCTTACCTCGTCGTTCGCCATGACCGGAGTCCCTTCCGTGATCGGCCCGCCACTCATGCGGTTACGCCTTGTAAGCGGAAGTGGTGAAGTTGCTGCTCTCCAGCGGTAACTGCCCGGTTTTGGCGCTCCGCTAACTGTCGGATCTGCTCACTGAAATTCCGCCTAGCGACTCGCCGTGCCGGGCGCGCTTGCGTCCGATCTGCTGAAACCCAGCGCCCCGAGAAGCCAGCGCCCCGAGAAGGATTCGAACCTTCGACCTACCGCTTAGGCCCAATACCGTTTACTTAAGGACTAAGGTCGTGTTACCTTGACTGCGTGCCTCGCGCAGGATGGGTGAAGCCGCATAGCGATCAGCGGCTGTCTGGTCACATCTCGATCGGGGTGCTCACCCGGGTGTTCCCGCCGCACCTGGTGGACCGTGTGGTCGTGGATGCCGGGCGTGTGCAGGTGCGCAACAGGTTGCTGCCGGCGCGGGTGGTGGTCTATTACGTGCTGGGGCTGGCGCTTTTTTCCCAGGCCTCCTATGAGGAGGTGATGCGGGACCTGACCGAGGGCTTTGCGTGGGCGTCGGGGTGGGCGCGGCCGTGGAGTGTGCCGACCAGGGCGGCGCTGTTCAAGGCCCGGGCCCGGCTCGGGCACGAGCCGCTGAAGGCGCTGTTTGAGGCGGCGGCGCAGCCGCTGGCGGTACAGGAGACCAAGGGCGCGTTCTACCGGGGCTGGCGGGTGATGAGCATCGACGGCACGTGCCTGGATGCCGCCGATACCCCGGCTAACGATGAGGCGTTCGGCCGGCCGGGCTCGGGCCGGGGCAGCGGGAAGGGGGCCTATCCGCAGGTGCGGCTGGTGGGGCTGGCTGAGTGCGGCACCCACGCGCTGACCGCGGCGGCGATGGGGCCGTACCGCACCGGGGAGGCCACCTTGGCGCGGGACCTGCTGCACCGGCTGGGTGCGGGGATGCTGCTGCTGGCCGGCCGGTACTACTACAGCTACCGGCTGTGGGCCGCGGCTGCCGGGACCGGGACGCAGCTGTGCTGGCGTACCAAGGCCAATCACGTGCTGCCCGTGGCTGAGCGGCTGGCTGACGGGTCGTACCTGTCGGTGGTGCGGGAGGTGCGCGGGCATCACTGCACCGGGCGCGAGATGCCGGTACGGGTGATCGAGTACGGGGTGGACGTCGGCCGGGCCGATGAGGGCCCGGTCTACCGGCTGATCACCACGATCATGGACCCGGCCGAGGCTCCCGCGCCGGAGCTGGCTGCCTTGTACGGGCAGCGGTGGGAGTTTGAGACCGCGCTGGATGAGCTGAAAACCCACCAGCGCGGCCCGCGGGTCGTGCTGCGCTCCAAGACCCCGGACGGGGTGCGCCAGGAGATCTATGGCTACCTATGCGTGCACTATGCCATCCGCTGGCTCATGCACACCGTGGCGCTGGGGGCGGACACCGGCCCGGACCGGCTGTCGTTCACCCGCTCGTTGCGGGCGGCCTGGCGCACCACCGCCTCCCACCCCGGGTTTTCCCCCTCAGGCGCTTGACGCCGCGCATGCCAGGGCCCACGAGGAGATCATGCGCGAACTGCTCCCACCGCGCCGCAAGCGCGCCGCGGCCCGGGTCGTCAAGCGGAAAATGAGCGGCTACGGTGTCAAGGCGCCCGGCCACCGCACCTGGCCCCAGCCCGGCCGCCGACCTGAAGACGCCGTTGTCGTCCTTAACCCGTAAGTAAACGGTATTGGGCTTAGGAGGTCGTTTCGTGGACAGCGATCACCTGCTGCCTTCCTGGTGGGGGCCGGTTTGCTCGGTGTCTGGCTACAGCTCAATGTCTCCGGTTTCCGCTCCGTTCTGGCACGCGGCTGGCACGGGGCGGCCTCTTCGTCCCGAAGCCGACGCGCGAAGCGATGTGCCATTACCTTCACTGCGTCTGACCTGCTCTGCACCGTACGTCGACGTCCCTCGGCGTCCACCGCTGGCGGCAGTCGTCGTTACTCGCTCAGTTACTCACCACCCGGCTACGGTCCCTGCCCGCGCTCCTACCCTGGACGCCCCGGGGCCAGGGAAGTAGCGTCAGGACCGCTATCCCCGGTAAGGCAGCAGGCAAGGGGGACCCATGGCCAAGTACGCGGTGTTCTTCAGCTACACCAGCGAAGCCTGGGCGCGGATGATCAACAGCCCTGGCGACCGGGCCGCCGCGGCGCGGCAATTGGCGGAGGCCCTGGGCGGCACGCTGGAGTCCGCCTATCTGATGCTCGGCGCCCGCGACGGGTTCATCATCGTGGATCTACCCGATTCGGTCAATGCCGCCGCGGTAAGCATTGCGGTTACCAGCTCAGGTGCCTTCAAGCACGTGGAGACCCATGAACTGTTCACTCAGCAGCAGCTCAGCCAGGCACTTGAGAAGGCCAAAAACCTGACGCAGGTCTATCAGCCACCCGGCCAGCAAAGCTAGCGCCGTAGTCGCGCTCAGAGAGTTCGGATCTTCCGCTTTTCAGGATGTGGGAGGACCGTCCAGGACCGACAATGATGGTCTATCGACCCTGCTCAGAACGCGGTAGTAGACGGTGATGGACGCAGGTACACGTACATGAATGAGACTAGAAATGAGACTGAACGTCGTCCGGCCATCGTTGGCTAGAGACGGGTCCAACGACCTGACCTTCCGCCGTCGAGGCAAGGAGTCGAATCAGGGCGTGACCGATGCCTGTCCGAAGGTAAGTACGAGATCGGCAGGACCCTGGCGGAACTGACGAGAGCGACGACTGCGGCCAACATCCGCTTCCGGCCCCCGCTCCGGCGAGTGCTGTGAATCTTGACGCCCGCTCTGGCCCTTCGGAGAATTGTGAGCAACCATGGATGGGAGATCGCCGGGGGATGCCACGTCGACAACCCTGATCTTGGGAGCGGCTTTCGCCCACCAGCAACCAGGAGGGGAAGACCATGGCCGAGCATCCTAATGTCGCTCGCATCAGGGACGGATACGCCGCCTTCGCCAAGGGTGATTTCGCCGTTCTCAACGACCTGTTCGCCGAGGACGTGCTGTGGCACGTCGGCGGACGGAATCAGCTAGCGGGTGACTACCGCGGGCGGGACGCCGTCTACGGGTTCTTCGGCAAGCTCATGGAGGTCACGGAGGGATCTTTCCACCTAGACCTGCATGCGGTCTTCGCCGACGACGAGCACGGTGTCGCTCTGGTGGTCGGCACGGCCAGCCGGGGCGGCCGGAGCATCCAGGTCAACGACGCGCACGTCACCCATCTGCGCGACGGCAAGGTGGTGGAATTCTGGGACGCCACCACCGATGCGTACGCTTTTGACGATCTCATCGGCTGACCGGGCGGCAACGTAACCGGGTGGTCAAGCCCCTGCGCTCCGGGCTACCAGCGTCTGACGAAATGCCGGGTCGCTAGCGCGGAGATAACTAGGTCGGGGTGCTCGGATTTGAGTCGGCGGCCTCTTCGTCCCGAAGCCAACGCGCGAGGTGGCCTACCACCACCCTTACTCTGTCTGACCTGCTAGGCACCGTCCGTGGACGTCCTCGGGCGTCCGCTGATATCCGTGGCGGTTGTTACTCATTTAGTTACTCGCCCTGTCAGGTGAAGATCATCAGGTCGTGAAGCTCGTCCACCCGACGGGGCGACAACCCTGTGACGTCGCACAGCTCATCGGCGCTGGCGAACTTGCCGAGTTTGTCGCGCGCCATCAGCACGTTCGTCACCTCTTCCGGCATGAGTCCCAACTGGGCTGCCAGCACGTCACCGGGCACCCGGTTGACATCCACCAGGCCGCCGTCGTCGTAGTCCCGCGGCAGGTCGGGCCGCCCAATCCGGAGCTCCCTGGCCAGCACGGGATTCGTGTAGACCATGCGCCGCGCGTCATTCCGGCGTTCGATCCGGCTCCTCGCTACCTGTACGGCCTCCTGGTTGCGGTGCCGCCCTGCCGACACCTTGGGCGACTGGGCGCGCCCGGGGCGGAACAGGACGCAGGCGTGGATCGCGGCGCAGGTAATCAATGCGATGACGAGCCCGCCCACGGCGGCGCCCCAGCCGTTGTCGACGTTGCCCAAGCCCACCGTGGTGATAAGCGCCGCAGTCGCCGCCAGATAGGTCGCGAACACCGCCCAGTCCCGTTTCCTGCGCTCGATCACGGCGAAGGCGAGGAACGGCACGAAGGCCAGCAATCCGGCCGACCAGATCGGTACCGAGGTCCACCAGATCTGACGCAGCACGCCGCCGACCCGATTCTTCGGCACCGGTGGAACCGCGGAAGCCGACCCCGCCCACAACGGCTCATGATCATTCCAGCCCATTTGCGCCATTGCTTGCCTGCCCACCCCTTGATCAATCAGCCGCGAAGCTGGCGAGACGCCAGGTCGTTCGGTCTGCTTGTGATCAGACAGGGTATGCCCCGTGATGTCCCTTCTTCCTGAAAAGCCATATGTCCCCGGGTGGGGGCGTCGCGCGAGCGCGAAAATTTGCATTGGTGCGGCGAGGTGCGGGGCTGGGGCTGCTGCCTGGTGGTGCTGCTGGCGGATTCCGCTGATGGCCGGTGCGCGGGAGACTGGGGGCGGGCTGCCCGTTCCTGAAGCCCGGCTTCTTCCCTGGCATCGGAGTCCGTTGAAAAGCCTGGCGCCGGGGTCTTGACCTTGATGGGTCGCGCATTGTCGCTACGAGCACGCCGGTCAGCGTTTCTTTCCGATCGGGACCCCAGCGGGCAGCCCGCCGCCGCTGGCAAGCCTAGCTGGAGGAGGTGGCCTGGCTGTGGAGGAACCGCAGGAGGTTCAGGACGAGGAGTACGAGCGGGTCTGGGAGCGGGTGGCCGCGGTTGACGTGGCCAAGGCGTCCGGGGTGGTGTGCACCCGGGTGCCGGATGAGTCGCGTCCGGGCCGGCGCCGCACCCGGGTGTGGACGGTGACCGCGACGGTGAACGCGGTGACCGAGCTGGCCGATCACCTGCGCTGCCATCAGATCGAGGTCGTCACGCTGGAGTCGACGTCGGACTACTGGCGCATCTGGTGGGTGGTGCTGGAGGCCGCCGGGCTGACGGTGCAGCTGGTCAACGCCCGGTCGGTCAAGAACGTGCCGGGCCGGGCGAAAACAGACAAAAAGGACGCGGTGTGGCTGGCGAAGCTGACCGAGCGGGGCATGCTGCGGCCCAGCTTCGTGCCGCCGCCGGAGATCCGGCGGCTGCGGGAGTTCACCCGGCTGCGCGCCGACCTGGTGCACGAGCGGACCCGGTACTGGGCGCGGCTGGAGAAGCTGCTGGAGCGGGCGCTGATCAAGATCTCGGCGGTGGCCTCGACCTTGGACACCGATTCGACGCGGGCGATGATCGAGGCGCTGATCGCCGGGCAGCGCAACCCCAAGGCGCTGGCGGACCTGGCCATCGGCAGGATGCGGCCCAAACGCGCGCAGCTGGCCGAGGCGCTGGACGGCAGATTCGAGCCGCACCACGGCGAGCTGGCCCGCATCATCCTGGACCAGATCGACGCCCTGACCATCCAGATCGACGCCCTGACCGCCCGGGTAACCGAGCTGATCGAGCAGATCCCCGCCGCGCAGGGCATCGACGCCGGCGGCACCACCGGCCCGGGCGCCGGCACCGGCCCCGGCGCCCCGGTGCTGCCCGCGGTGGCCCGGCTGGATGAGATCACCGGCTGCGGCGTCATCGCCGCCCAGGCGATCATCGCCGAGTCGGGTAGCCCCGGTGCGTTGCCGCACCGGGGCCCCCTCAGAACCGTGCGTGCGCCTCATCGACGCACACGGCTCAAGCAAGCCCCAAGGGCGTTGCGGGCTGCGGTGCTGGCATCCTGCGCTTGCGGGCCTGAAGCTCGCGGCGGCAGGAGGCGTGTATCAAGCGGGTTCGGGTACCGTCCGGCGTGCCGTGCCCGTCCTGGTGGACGAGGTAATCGGCGGCGATCGCCCTGCGGGCCACGCTCAGCCACCACCGTTCCCACTCCGCAGGGGACTGGGGCTGGTCAGCGGTGAGCAGCGGATCGCGGCAGAGCGGACAGCGTCCGTCCTGCCTGGTGAGCAGGCGCAGGTTGTAGCTGTCCAGCGGGGGTCTGACCCGCTGCCGCCGGGTGGCCCAGTAGCCGGTCAGGTCCGGATCGTCGGGGGACGCCGTCCCTGCGACCAGCTGGTGCCGGACGATGGGAGTCCAGGCGAACTTGATCAGGTGCGGGACACTGCCGCGCTCATCGCGCCCGGCCCGGTTCCCGAACACCCACCGGTCGTTCCTGAACTTGTTGAACCTGCCGAAGTAACGGTGGACAACCCACCGCTTCGGCTTTCCGCCGTGGGAGCGCTTGGCCCACCGGTAGGTGAGCTTCCACATGTAGTCGTCCAGGTCTCCGAAGATCTTGCTGGACACTACTCCCTGATAGTAGGCAGCCCAGCCCCGGATGACCGGGGTGAGCGCGGCGATGACCGCCGCCGCGTTCGACCCGCGCAGAGCGCGCATCTCGGCGGCGAGCCTGCTGCGGAGTCGCCTGACGGCCGCGCTGCCTGGCTTGATCAGCAGCTTGCCGTTGCGGTAGCGGCGGACGTTGAACCCCAGGAAGTCGAACCCCTCGGACAGGTGCACGATCTTCGTCTTGTCCTCGTTGAAGACAAGCCCCCTGGGCGCCAGCCACTCGGCGAGCTGCGCCTGGACCTGCTCGGCCTGCTGCCTGGAGTGGCAGCACGCGACCAGATCATCGGCATACCTGACCACGACCGGGCAGCCCGGCACGGTGTCACCGGCGTTCTTGCCGGTGACCTGGTACCGGACCCCTGCGGCCTCCTCCAGCCCGTGGAGCGCCACGTTCATCAGCAACGGGCTGATCACGCCCCCAACGCAATGGATAACTTCTGCTTTGATGTCACGCTGAGCTACCGGCGGCTGGAACGGCCGCGGCGTGCCGCGGGCAATGAGTGACATGTCGGGTAGTACGGTTATGGCATGGCTGGTGATCGTCGGGTGCGTGCTGGGGAGCAGGCTGAGCGTGTCAATGCGGCTGCTGACCTGCTGGAGGCGGGCGTGCCGGCGGCGGAGGCCGCGCGTGTGCTGGCGGGCCGGTCCGGGGTTTCGGCGCGGCAGGCCCGGCGGTATGCGGACCAGGCCAGGGCGTCGGGGCGGGCGGAGGTGCCCGGGGAGAGCGTGGTGTTCACGGTCAAGCTGCCTGCGGCGCTGGCCGGGCGGGTGCGGGCGCACGCGCGTGAGAGCGGGACCACGATCTCCGCCGTGGTCACGCGGGCGCTGACGGAGTTCCTGGTGCGGGGCCGCAGGAACAGTGCCCGCAGGTGAGCGACCGGGCGGTCGAGGCGGAGTTCGTCTTCGGCCGTCACGCGGCCACGGAATTGTCAGTGGCCTACGCCATATTGGTGCCGCAGCGGCGGGCCCGCATCGTGCGGGCTGGCCAGGAAGGACGGCCGCCCCGTGACGAGCGCGGCGAGCTGCGCCCGGGTCTCCAGCGCCCGGCAGAAGAAGGACGAGACGATCGGGTCGCAGACCGCGGCGCTGCGCGAGCACGCCGCGCGGGCCCGGCTTGACGTCCCGGAAGAGTGGGTCTTCGAAGATGAGGGCCATTCGGGTGCGACGCTGGTCCGGCCGGCCCTGGAGGCGCTGCGGGACCTGGTGGCCCAGGGCTGCGTGGACGTGGTGCTGGTGTATTCGCCGGACCGGCTGGCGCGCAAGTTCGCCTATCAGGCGCTGCTGCTGGAGGAGTTCGCCCGGGCCGGGGTCCGGGCCGAGTTCGTCAAGGGCCCGCGCGGCGACAGCCCCGAGGACCAGCTGCTGGTGCAGTTCCAGGGCATGTTCGCCGAGTACGAGAAGGCGCAGCTGGCCGAGCGGTACCGGCGCGGCAAGACCTACCGCGCCCGCACCGGGTCGGTCAACGTGCTGTCCGGCGCGCCGTTCGGCTACCGGTACGTCCGCAAGACCGACCTGGCCGGGGCCGCCTACCAGATCATCGGGGACCAGGCGGCGCTGGTGGCGGAGATGTTCCGCCGCTACGCCGACGACGGCGCCTCCATCGCCGACCTGGCCCGCTGGCTGACCGCCCAGGGCGCACCCACCCGGACCGGTAAGCACCGCTGGGACCGGTCGGTGATCTGGGCCATGCTGCGCAATCCCGCCTACGCCGGGACGGCGGTGTTCGGCAAGACCATGGCCACCAGCGGGACGCCGGGGCTGAACCGCGTCGCCCGGCTGCAAGGACGCGCCACACCGCGAGCAGTCAAGACCGTGGACCGGCCGCGGGAGGAGTGGCTGGAGATCCCGGTCCCGGCCATCGTGGACCAGGACACCTTCGCCCGGGTCCGGCAGCGGCTGGAAGACAACAAGCGGTTCGCCGCCCGCAACACCAAGGTCCCCTCCCTGCTGCAGGGCCTGGCTGCCTGCTCGGCCTGCGGATACGGCTACTACCGGACCTCGGCCCGCACCACCAGCAGGAAGATCTACTACTACCGGTGCCTGGGCTCTGATGACTACCGCTACGAAGGCGGCCGGGTCTGCGGTAACCAGCCGGTCCGCGCGGACTACCTCAACACCGTCGTGTGGGACCACATCACCGGCCTGCTCGCCGACCCGGCGCTGATCCGCGCCGAGATCAGCAAGCGGCTCGAGACCGCCCGCACCGCCGATCCGGCCACCCGGCAGCGCAAGCGCCTCGAACTGGAGCTGGCCAAGGCCGCTACCTCGATCACCGCCATGATCGAGGCATTCTCCGAGCAGCTGCTGACCATCGACGAGCTGCGCGCCAAGATGCCGCACCTGCGCGCCCGGCAGGCGACCCTGCACGCCCAGATCGACGCGCTCGACGCCCAGGCCGCCGACCGCGACGCCTACCTCAAGCTCGCCGATGACCTGGAAGGCTTCCTCGCCCAGCTGCGCGGCAACGCCACCACAGCCACCGTCGAAGACCGCCAGCGGGTGCTGCGGCTGCTCGTCAAAGACGTCCTCATCGGCCCGGAGAAGATCACCATCCGGCACCGCATTCCCACCCCGGCAGGCGGATCCGCCGCCCGGCAACGCGACCCCCGACCCGATACGGAGGGTGACCATCGCCCGGATTATCCATTGCGTTGGGGGCGTGATC
>CAVUNW010000009.1:0-49856 GCA_963742865.1 uncultured Actinomycetes bacterium | reverse complement strand
GGGTGCGAGGGCTCTCCGCCTTCGCACCCAAGGCTCAGTCGCGGGTGCGCTTCACGTCGAGTTCGCCGGCCTGGTAGCGGGCCCGCAGCACCTTCTTGTCGAATTTGCCGACCGTGGTCTTCGGCACCTCGTCGATGAACACCCAGTTCTCCGGGATCTGCCAGGACGCCACCTTGCCGTCCAGGGACTGGGCGAGGGTCACCGGGTCGGTGTCCTGACTGACGACGACGCAGGCCAGGGGGCGTTCGGTCCACTTGTCGTCGGGGATGCCGATGACGGCCGCCTCCACCACGTTCGGGCTGCCGGTCAGCAGGTTCTCCAGCTCGACGGAGGAGATCCACTCCCCGCCGGACTTGATCACGTCCTTGAGACGGTCGGAGATCTGGAAGTAACCCTCGTCGTCCATGGTGCCGATGTCACCGGTCCGCAGCCAGCCGTCGTGGAACTTCTCCGGCTGCGCGCCGCCGAAGTAGTTCGCGGTGATCCACGGGCCGCGGACCTCGATCTCGCCGGTCGACTCGCCGTCCCACGGCAGTTCGTTCCCCTCGGGGTCCACGATCCGCATCTGGACACCGGCCAGCAGCCGCCCGGACTTCATCCGGTAGTCCATCTCCTCGACGGTGCCGGGCTCAGCGCCGGCGGGCGGCCGGGCCAGCCCGCCGACCGGGGACGTCTCGGTCATCCCCCAGCCCTGGATGATCGTGACGCCGTACTGCTTCTGGAACGCCTCCATCAGCGAGCGCGGCATGGCCGCGCCGCCGGAGGTGCCCATCCGCAGGGACGACAGGTCGATCTCGCGCTGCGCGCCCACCTGGAGGATGCCGGCCCAGATCGTCGGGACCGCCGAGGCCAGGGTCGAGCGCTCGGCCTCGATGAAGTCGACCAGCGCGGCCGGGGTCATGTACTTGCCGGGCATGTGCATGGTGGTGCCGGACATGAACGCCGCGAACGGGATGCCCCAGGCGTTGACGTGGAACATCGGCACGATCGTGAGCTGCCGGTCGGCCTCGTTCGACCCCACGCACGCGCTCTGCAGCGTCGACACGGCGTGCAGGTACGTCGAGCGGTGCGAGTACACCACGCCCCGGGGGTCGCCGGTCGTCCCGCTCGTGTAGCACATCGCCGCGGCCGAGCGCTCGTCCAGCTCGGGCCACACGAACGACGGCTCCTCGGCGGCGAGCAGCTCATCGTAGGAGTAGACCGGCCGGTCGCCGAGCACCGACGTGTCCCCCTCCCCGATCACGATGTACGCCTCGACCGAGGGGAAGCTGCCGGCGACCCGCGCGAGCAGCGGCAGCAGGCTGCCGTCCACGATGATGATCTTGTCCTGGGCGTCGTTGACGATGTGCACGAGCTGATGGGCGGGCAGCCGGATGTTCAGCGTGTGCACAACCGCGCCCATGCAGGGGACGGCGTAGTACGCCTCGAGGTGCTCCTGGTTGTTCCAGCAGAACGTGGCCACCGGGTCCCCGGAGCCGACACCCAGCCTGGTCAGCGCGCTGGCCAGGCGGCGCGCGTTCTCCTCGATCTGCCGGTAGCTGGTATGCCGGGCCCCGTCACCCTGCCACGTCACGCACTCACTGCGGCCGAAGACGCGGGAGCCGTGCCTCAGGATCGTGGTGATGGTGAGCGGGAAGTCGTCCTGCATCGTGCTGGTGATCCGCGTTCCCGCCATCCTTGACCTCCGTAGCTTCGGCACAACACTGGAAAGGTAACCCACCACCGGGCCGCGCCTGAACACTAGGTGATACCTGGGAAGGAGGACACCGCAATGCCCGACCAGAACCCGTTCCTGGAAGGCTCGTTCGCGCCGGTCCGCGAGGAGATCACCGCGTTCGGCCTCCCGGTCACCGGAAACCTGCCGCCCGAGCTCAGCGGCTGCTACCTGCGCAACGGCCCCAACCCGATGGGGCTGGAAGACGCGGGCGCGCGCTGGGGTGAGGGGCACTGGTTCCTCGGCGACGGCATGGTGCACGGCGTCCGGCTGCGCGACGGCCGCGCCGAGTGGTACCGCAACCGCTGGGTCCGGTCCCGGCGGGTCGCGGCGGACCTGGGCGAGAAATGGCCCGGCGGTCCCACGCACGACGACGCGGACTTCGCGGCCAACACGCACATCATCCGGCACGCCGGCCGGGTGCTGGCCACCGTGGAAGCCGGCGCCGCCCCTACCACCTCACCGACGAACTGGAGACCGTCGGCCCGTACGACTTCGACGGCAAGCTCCCGGGCGGTTACGCCGCGCACACGAAGCTGGACCGGCGTACCGGCGAACTGCACGCCATCGCCTACTACTGGGCCTGGACTACGTGCAGCACGCGTGGTCGACGCGGCGGGCGAGGTGAGCCGGACGGCGAACATCCGCTCCGGACGGCCCATGATGCATTCGCGCTGACGACCAGTACGTCGGTTCGACCTGCCCGTCACGTTAGCATGGACGCGGTGTCCGCCGGGCGGGCTGCCCCCTGGAACCCGGCGCCCAGCGCGGTCGGGTGCTGCCCCGCGCGGGGACGCGGCCCGCCCGGGCTGCCGGCTAGCGTGGTCGAGCTGCCGACGGGGGCTCTTCCATCTCGCCTCGACGACGGCACCGGGTGTCGTCCTGGTCGTCCCGGAGCGCCGCTGGCCAAGCTCCAGGCGTACGCGTCCGCCGCGGCTGGACGGTGCCCTCGTACGGCCGCGGAGTCCGCCCCGGGCGGCACGGACTTCAACGCACGACTTCGCGGTCACGACCGGCTCGGAGCCAGCCGGAGCTACGGCTACAGCGGCCGGAGGCGAGCCAGCCGGGGACCGTGCGCTGCAGGGCGAGCCTTCGCGGACGGCGCCGCACGCACTTCAAGCACGACCTCGCCACCGGCACGCGGGGCGCACGACTTCGGGAAGGACGCCACCGCCGGTGAGGCGGTGTTCGCGCCCGCCTCGGCCGGGGCCGGTGAGGACCCAGGACGGCTCCCGTGCTGGCCTTCATCCACATACCCGGACCGGGGCGCGGCGACCTGGTCGTCCTGGCCGCGCAGGACTTCACCGCGGGCCGGTGGCCCGCGTGCACCTGCGGCCCGGGATCCCGCTCGGCTTCCACGGCAACTGGATCGCCGACCAGTAGTGGTCCGGGCCGACTTCCGGGCCGATGACGGCCGCCGCGCCGCGCCGTCCCTCCCCTAAAGGCCAATCTCGCCGGGAGCATGTACATGAGTCTTCCCCGGTCTAGCCCGTGAGGAGTGGCGCGAGGCCCGGCGCCGGCTGCTGGCCCACGGAGAGAGATGGCGACCCGCGCGCGGGACGCCCTCAACGCCGAACGCCGCCGGCTGCCCATGGTCCGCGCCGCCGAGGAGTACGTCTTCGAGGGCCCGCAGGGCAAGGCCACGCTGGCCGACCTGTTCGCGCGGCCGCCGGCCAGCTGATCGTCCAGCACGTCATGTTCGCCCCGGACTGGGACGCGGCCTGCCCGGGCTGCACGGCCAGCGTGGACGAGCTGTCCGACGGGGGCTCAGCCATCTCGCCTCCCGCGACACCGTGTTCGTCCTGGTCTCCGCGAGGCCCGCTGGCCACGCTCCACGTACAGCTTCCAGCCGCGGCTGGACGGTGCCCTGGGACTCCGCCGAGTCTTCCCCGGGCGGCACGGCTTCAACTACGACTTCGGGGTCACGGTGGACGCGGAGCACCCGGAGTACAACTACCGGCCGGAGCCGGAGGCGGCCCCGGGACCCAGTGGGCGGCCCGGGGTTACGCTGCTGTCCTGCGCGACGGCGACCAGATCTTCCACACCTACTCCACCTACGCGCGGGGCACCGACTATCTCGGCAGCACCTACACGCTGCTGGACCTGACCGCGCTGGGCCGGCAGGAGGACTGGGAGGAGCCCAAGGGACGGGCGCCCGCCGTGCACGACGCCGACCCCACGTTCACCGCTGCCGCTGCCGCCGCGTGGCCGCGGCACGCGGCTGCCGCGGGCCGGGCCACGTACCGGCGACGCGGGAGGTACCGTGCTCCACTGCAGTCACTGACCGCATCCGGCGGGACGGCCTTCCCGCCGACGTGCTGCACGTCGACCCGTACTGGCAGAAGCCGGGATGCTGGGCCGACCTGGACTGGGACGCACGCACCTTTCCCGACCCGCGCGCGATGACCGCCGAGCTCGCCGAACTGGGCTTCCGGCTCTGCCTGTGGATCAACCCCTACATCAGCGTAGAGAGCCCCCAGTTCGCCGCGGCCAGCGAGGCCGGGTACTTCCTGCGCAGACCGGACGGCGCCACCTGGTCCGGCCAGGCGTGGGGCGAGAACGAGGGACTGCCGCCGATGGCCATCGTGGACTTCACCCACCCCGGGGCGGTCCGCTGGTGGCAGGACCGGCTCGCGCGGCTGCTCCGCGACGGGGTGGCGGTGTTCAAGACTGACTTCGGCGAGGCGGTCCCGCCCGACGCGGTGGCCGCCAACGGCATGTCCGGCCGGGACCTGCACAACGTCTACACGCTGCTGTACAACGACGCGGCCGCCGACGTGACCGAGGCCGTGCACGGGTACCGGCTGGTGTGGGGCCGGTCGTCGTTCCTGGGCGGGCAGCGGCACGCCGGGCAGTGGGGCGGCGACCCCGCCGCCACCTACGGCGGGATGGCCAGCACGCTGCGCGGGGGCCTGTCCTACGCGTTCAGCGGGGCGACGTTCTGGAGTCACGACGTCGGCGGTTTCTACGGCACCCCGGCGCCCGACCTCTACCTGCGCTGGGCCTGGTTCGGGGCGCTGTCCCCGCTGAACCGCTACCACGGGAACACCAGCCGGCTGCCGTGGGACCAGGGCCCGGAGGTGTACGCCGCGACCCGGGAGATCGTCGCCGCCCGGTACCGGCTGCTGCCGTACCTGTACTCCAGCGCCATCGAGGCCGTCCGTCGCGGCCGGACGCTGCTGCGCCCGATGATCGCGGCCTGCCCGGCCGACCGGGCCACCCGTGACGCCGACGCGCAGTACCTGCTCGGCACCGATCTGCTCGTCGCACCGGTCACCGCCGCCGACGGCGAGCACGACGTCTACCTGCCCGCCGGCGACTGGATCGACTACACCACCCGCGCCGTCTACCCGGGCGGCGGCTGGGAGCGCCTCACCCGCCCCCCGGAACAGGCCCCCGTCTTCGTCCGTTACGGCGCCCTGCTGCCGGTGGATCCCGGGGAAGGAACGACCGCCGAGGCGGACCCCGGAAAACTCACCCTGGAAATCTGGGCCGGCGCGGCGGCCGGGCCACCGTCCACGAGCAGCGCGGCGCAACCGAGATCAGCATGACCATGTCCGGCGGGACGGCCGAGGTCACGACCGCAGGACCCGGCCCGCTCGAGCGCCTCGAATGGCCGCGCATCCCCGGTGCGGAGCCGCCCCACCGGGTGATCGTCAATGGCCAGCCGTGGACGCTGGACGAACGCGAAGCGGGCCGCTTGGTCGCCCTACCGGACTAAGCCGGAGTTGCCGTAGCTCTGTGTATGATATTGCCGGCTTTGAAGTGCTGAAACCTATCGGTGCACGCTATTTGCTGTAGCCACGAAATATTGCGTGTCGATCAGAGCGCCCGCCGGTTCTTGCACGCTATGATCCGGTTATGGTGGCACATGGCGGGGCGATGCATGTAGCCCGGAACCGGCGGACGTATACGGCGAAGTCCGGAGAGCAGCGAGTGTATGAGTCGGTGCTGGTGCGCCGGACCTACCGGGACGGCAGCAAGGTCCGGCACGAGACGCTGGCGAATCTGTCCGCGCTGCCGGCCGAGGCGGTGTCCGCGATCGAGGCCACCCTTGAAGGGCGAGCGGCTGGTGCCGGCCGGGCAGGCGGTGACGATCACCGCCTCGGCGCCGCACGGGCACGTCGCCGCCGTGCACGCCATGGCCGCCAAGCTAGGGCTGCCCGCCCTGCTGGGCCCGGCGGGCCGCCAGCGGGACCTGGCCCTGGCGCTGGTCATCTCCCGGGTGGTCCCAGCCGGCCTGTCGAACTGTCCACCCTGACCTGGTGGGCCGATACCACCCTGGGAGCGGACCTTGGCGTGGCCGGGGCGTCCACCGATGACATCTACGCGGCGATGGACTGGCTGGGGCACCGGCAGGACGCGATCGAGGCGGACCTGGCCCGCCGCCACCTGGCCCCGGAGCCCAACCCGTCCAAGATGGCGCTGTTCGACCTGTCCAGCTCGTGGCTGGAAGGCTCGCACTGCCCGCTGGCCGCCCGCGGCTACTCCCGGGACGGCAAGAAAGGCAAGCTGCAGATCGAGTACGGGCTGCTCACCGACCCGGCGGGCCTGCCGGTCGCGGTCCGGGTGCTCCCCGGCAGCACCGGCGACCCGGCCGCGTTCACCGCCATCGCGGACGTGGTCCGGGACAAGTTCGGGCTGGCCCAGATGGTCATGGTCGGCGACCGGGGGATGATCACCAGCGCCCGGATCCAGGCCCTGAACCAGCTGGAGAAGACGGGACCCAGCGGCCGGACCCCTACGAGTGGATCACCGCGCTGCGCGCCCCCGCCATCCGCAAGCTGATGGCCGACGGCGGCCCGCTCCAGCTCAGCCTCTTCGATCAGCAGGACCTGGCCGAGATCACCTCCGATGACTTCCCCGGCGAGCGGCTGGTCGCCTGCCGCAACCCCGTCCTGGCCGCCGAGCGGGCCCGCAAGCGGGAGGACCTGCTGGCCGCCACCGAGAAGCTGCTCGCCCCGATCATCGCCCGGGTCCAGGCCTGCCTGGCCCACCGGCGCCGGGCCGATCGGGATCGAGGTCGGCAAGGTGATCAGCAGGTACAAGACCGGCAAGCACTTCGCCGTCACCATCACCGACACCACCCTGGCCGTGCAGCGCCGGCCGGACCAGATCGACGCCGCCAGGCCGCCCTGGACGGGTTCTACGTGCTGCGCACCCCGGTACCCGCCGACGACCTCGACGCGGCCGCCGTGGTCACCGCCTACAAGAACCTCAAATACGTCGAGCGGGACGGCTTCCGGCACATCAAATCCGACGACCTGGACCTGCGGCCGGTGTTCCACCGGCTGGAAGAACGCGTCAAGGCCCACGTGCTGATCTGCATGCTCGCCTGCTACCTCACCTGGCACCTGCGCCGCGCCCTGGCCCCGCTCACCTTCACCGACCAGGACCCGCCCCAGCAGGACAACCCCGTCGCTCCCGCCCGCCGCTCCGCAGCCGCCCAGGCCAAGGCCTCCGGCCAGCACGACCCGGCCGGGCAGCCCTACCGCAGCTTCCGCGGCCTGATCGACCACCTGGCCACCCTGACCCGCAACCAGGTCCGGTTCACCGGTACCCAGGTCGCCATCCCAATGCTCACCGAGCCGACGAGCGCCCAGCGGCAGGCCTTCGAGCTCATCGGCACCGCGATCCCGCTCACCTTGAAGTAGCCAGAACGCCACCCCGGCCACTGAGATAAAAGCCCAGCTCAGACCCGAGATAGCCTACCGAATTGGCCGTAACTTCGGACTAAACCGAACGTCCCTCGGGCCGGAGTGCCTGCCGGGGCCAGATTGACTGGCGGGGCCAGAGTGGCCGGCGGGGCCAGAGTGGCCGGCGGGGCCAGAGTGGCCGGCGGAGCGAGAGTGACCGCTCAGCCGCCCGCCATGGCCCCGACGATCAAATACGGCTCGGTTCCGGCGGCGACCGCCTCGGGCAGCGGCTCGTCCGGCGCCTCATGGGACAGATCCTGCTCGCAGGCGAAGAACCGGATGAACGCGCGGCGTTTCCCGCTGCGGTGGTCGCGGATCGTGCCGGACAGCATCGGGTACCGCGCCTCCAGCTCATCGATGACCGCGCGCTGGGTGACCGGGCCGGTGACCGGCAGCTCGACCTCACCGTCCACGTGCGCGAGCGCCCGCAGGTGCGCGGGCAGCACGACCCGGATCATGACAGCGTCTGGACCTCGACGGACAGGACGGCGGGCAGATCCCGGACGATCGGCGCCCAGCTGTCCCCCGCGTCGGCCGAGGCGTAAACCTGGCCGCCCGTCGTGCCGAAGTAGACCCCGCAGTCGTCCAGGGAGTCGACCGCCATGGCGTCCCGCAGCACGTTGACGTAGCAGTGCTCCTGCGGCAGGCCCCGGGTGAGCGGTTCCCATTCGTCCCCGCCGGTGCGGCTGCGGTAGACGCGGAGCTTGCCGTCCGGCGGGAAGTGGTGCGAGTCGCTGGTGATCGGGACCACGTAGACGGTGTCCGGCTCGTGCGCGTGCACGTCGATGGGGAACCCGAAGTCGGTGGGCAGGTTGCCGCTCACCTCACGCCAGGACTCCCCCGCGTCGTCGCTGCGCATAACGTCCCAGTGCTTCTGCATGTACAGCACGCCGGGGCGGCTGGGGTGCATCGCCAGCCGGTGCACGCAGTGCCCGACCTCGGCGTCCGGGTCGGGGATTCCCTCCGATCGCAGGCCATGGTTGACCGGCCGCCACGTCTCACCCTCATCGTCGGAGCGGAATGCGCCCGCCGCCGAGATCGCGGTGAACATCCGCCCGGGCTGGTGCGGGTCCAGGATGATCGTGTGCAGGCACATCCCGCCGGCGCCCGGCTGCCAGGACGGTCCCGAGCGGTGGCAGCGCAGCCCGGGCAGTTCCTCCCAGCTCCGGCCGCCGTCGGACGACCGGAACAGGCCCGCGTCCTCGACTCCGGCGTAGACCGTGTCCGGATCGGTCAGCGACGGCTCCAGGTGCCACACGCGGGCGAACTCCCAGGGGTGCGGCGTGCCGTCGTACCACTGGTGCGTACCCGTTTCGCCCTCGTAGCTGAAGTCGTTGCCGACCGGCTCCCAGGTCTGGCCGCCGTCGTCGGACCGCTGAATGACCTGGCCGAACCAGCCGCTGGTCTGCGACGCGTAGAGCCGGCCCGGGTCCACCGGTGATCCCTTGACGTGATAGATCTCCCAGCCGGGGAAATGCGGGCCGCTGACGTCCCACTTATCCCGCTTGCCGTCGGAAGTGAGGATGAATGCGCCCTTCCGTGTGCCCGCGAGCACCCGTACACCGCTCATAGTTGCCCCTTTGCGTTATGTTTCCTCAGTCCCCTGACGACCGCGGTGCCGTAAATTCATCGCCGCCGTCCTGAGAGGGCCGAGCCTACAATCCAGGAGTGAAGCCGGGCATCCTTGAGCGTGAGGCCGAGGTCGCCGTGCTCGCGGCGGCCGTGCGCGACGCCGCCGCGGGAAACGGCTCGGTGGTGCTGATCTCCGGCGAGGCCGGGATCGGCAAGTCAAGCCTGGTCGAGGCCGTGCGGTCGCAGCTGCCCGCCGAGGGCCGGATGCTGGTTGGCTACTGCGACGACCTGGCCACACCGCGGACGCTGGGCCCGTTCCGGGACCTGGTCGGCAGCGTCGGGACGGAACTCAGCCAGGCGGTGACCGACGGCAGCGACCGGGACCGGCTGCTGGCCGCGCTGCGCGCCGAACTGGACTGGGCGAACCACCCGGCGGTCCTGGTCATCGAGGACGTGCACTGGGCCGACGACGCCACCCTGGACGCGCTGCGCTACCTCACCCGGCGGATCGCCCGGCTGCCCGCGGTGCTCATCCTCACCTACCGCGACGACGAGCTGGGCCGCGAGCATGCGCTGCACGGCCTGCTCGGCCAGGCGTCCCGCAGCGACCGGGTGCGGCGGCTGCCGCTGCCCCGGCTGTCCGCCGGCGCAGTGCGCCAGCTCAGCGGGGACAGCCCGCTGGACGCGGCTGAGCTCTTCGAGCTGACGTCGGGGAACCCGTTCTTCGTGCACGAACTGCTGGTCTCGGCGCCCGACGAGCAGGTGCCGCCGTCCGTCGCGGACGCCGTGCTGGCCCGCGTCCGGCGGCTGGATCCGGTGATCCAGGACGCGCTGGAGCAGCTGGCGGTAGTGCCGGCCGCCCTCGAGCCCTGGCTGGCCGCGGCGCTCATGGAGGGCCTGGCCCCGGACATCACCGCGGTCCTCGCGCTCGCCGAGCAGCGGGGCCTGCTGACGGTGTCGGGCCGCCGGATCACGTTCCGGCACGAGCTGACCCGGCGCGCGATCGCGGGCGCGGTGCCGTCGGCCCGGCTGATCGCGCTGAACCAGCGCGTGCTGACGGCGCTGACGGGACGGCCCGGCGCCGACGTGGCGCAGATCGTCCACCACGCGGCGCAGGCCGGCGACGTGGACGCCATCGTCGCGTACGGGCCGGACGCGGCGCGGGAGGCGGCCCGGGCGGGCGCGCACCGCGAAGCCGTCGCCCACTACCGCCTCGTGCTGGAGCACGCCAGCCACCTCGGCGCCCCCGAGCGCGCCGCGCTGCTGGAGGAGTTCGGCGTGGAGTGCTACACGCTGGGCGCCGCGGACGCGGCGGTCGGCGCCCAGCAGCAGGCGGTCGAGCTGAACCGCAGCCTCGGCGACCCGCGCCCGGCTCGGCGCCAGCCTGCGCTGGCTGTCCCGGATGCACTGGTGGGCCGGGGACCGCGGGCACGCCGAACAGACCGGCCGGGAGGCCGTCGACGTGCTGGAACAGGCCGGGGACCGCCGCCTGCTGGCGCTGGCACTCAGCAACACTCCCAGCTGGCCATGCTCGCCCATCACCTGGCCGAGGCCATCGCGTACGGCGAGCGCGCGGTGGCGCTGGCCCGCCAGGTGGGTGACGCGGCGATCACCTCACACGCCCTGGCCAACATCGGCAGCGCCCAGTCGTTTCTCGGTGACCCGGCCGGACGCGCGACCCTGGAGGAGGCGCTGAAGGTCGCGCTGGACGCGGGCGACACCGAGGACGCCTGCCGCGCCTACGTCAACATCACCTGGGACCTGCTCGACTGGTTCCGGCTGGACGAGGCCGAGCCGTATCTGAGGGCCGCCATCAAGCTCGCCGAGGAGGACGAGTTCCTCGGCTTCCTGTCCTACATGCACCTGGAGTGGGCCCGGCTGGCGCTGGCCAGGGGAAACTGGGACGAGGCGGCCCAGTACGCCGAGATGGGCGTGGACGCGCACGCACCGACCAGATGCGCGGCGCTGACCGTGCTGGCCCGGATCCGCGTCCGCCGCGGCGAGCCCGGCGCTGACGAGCTGCTCGGGCCGGCCTGGGAGCTGGCCGTGCGGGCGGATGAGCTGCAGCGGCTGGGACCGGCCGCCTCGGCGCGCGCCGAGGACGCGTGGCTGCGCGG
Organism: uncultured Actinomycetes bacterium; assembly: GCA_963742865.1. Lineage (GTDB taxonomy): Bacteria > Actinomycetota > Actinomycetes > Streptosporangiales > Streptosporangiaceae > Bog-532. The sequence continues at coordinate 38,757 of CAVUNW010000009.1, read as the reverse complement.
GGATCTCACGGCCGTCCGCGACATCGTGACCCCCGTGTACCGGGAAGCCGAACGACTGAACGACCTGAGTAATCTGCCGGAACTCGGCTACTGGCTGGCCGTCGCTGGCCAGACCGCCTCCGGTGGTGTTCCTGTGAAGGCGGCCGGCGCCCATCCCTACACCCTGCAAGCGGCCGGCCGGTGGCGGGAGGCGGCCACGGCCTGGGCGGCGGCCGGCTGCCCGTACGAGCGGGCCGCGGCGCTCGCGGAAAGCCCCGACCCGGCGGACCTGCTGACCGCACTCGCGCTCCTCGACGACCTGGACGCCCGGCCGCTCGCGAGCGTGATCCGCGGACGGCTGAAGGCCCGCGGCGTGACGCGCATCCCGCGCGGGCCGCTCGAAGAAACCCGGGCCAACCCGGCCGGGCTGACCGCGCGCCAGATCGACGTACTGCGCCTGCTGGCCCAGGGGCACTCGAACGCGCAGATCGCCCGGCAGCTGGTGGTTTCCGTCCGCACGGTGGACAGTCACGTGGCCGCGCTGCTCGGCAAGCTGGGCGCGCATGACCGGCACGACGCGGCCGCGCGAGCCACCGAACTCGGGGTGCTGGGCGAGCTCGGTAGCTGACCTCGGTAGCCGGCCGGCCTGACTTAGGTAGCTTCTGCCGATTCCCCGCTGCCGTCCGGCGGCGAGCCTGGGGGCTAGCAACGCCAACAGGAAAGAGGAATCGCATGGACGTCGACCAGGACAAGCTGATGGATTTCCTGCACCGCTTTGTCGGGGATCTCGGGGCCACGATGGCCGCGGGCAACGTGGTCGTCGGCGACCGGCTCGGCCTGTACCGGGCGCTGGCCGAGCGGCCGATGCTGCCCAGCGAGCTGGCCGAGCGCACCGGCACGGCCACCCGTTACGTGGATGAGTGGCTGCGCGGCCAGGCGGCCGGCGGTTACGTGGTCTACGACGCCGAGACGGGCACCTACTCGCTCACCCCCGAGCAGGCCTTCGCGCTGACCGACCCGGACGGGGCCGTCTTCGCCCCGGGCGCATTCCAGCTCGCACTGGGCACGCTGCGGTCCGAACCGCGGGTCACCGAGGCGTTCCGGAGCGGGGCCGGGATCGGCTGGCACGAGCACGACGAGGAGGTGTTCTGCGGCTGCGAACGGTTCTTCCGCCCCGGCTACACCGCCAATCTGGTGGAGAGCTGGCTGCCGGCCCTGGACGGGGTCGAGGACCGGCTGCGCGCGGGGAGCCGCGTCGCGGACATCGGCTGCGGCCACGGCGCGTCCACCGAGCTGATGGCGCGGGCCTACCCGAATTCCACGTTCACCGGGTCGGACTACCACGAGGGCTCGGTCCTGCAGGCGCGCAAGCGGATCGCCGACGCGGGCCTGGATGGCCGGGTCAGCTTCGACGTCGCGTCCGCGCAGGACTTTGGCGGCGGCCCGTACGACCTGGTGACGAGCTTCGACTGCCTGCACGACATGGGTGACCCGCTCGGTGCCGCCCGGCATGTCCGGGACACGCTCGCGCCGGGCGGGACGTGGATGGTGGTCGAGCCGTACGCGGGCGGCGGCGTCGCGGACAACCTGAACCCGGTCGGCCGGGTCTACTACTCCTTCTCCTCGTTCCTGTGCGTGCCGAACGCGCTGTCCCAGGACGGCGGCTACTCCCTCGGCGCGCAGGCCGGGGAGGAACCGCTCGCGCGGCTCGCCGCGGACGCCGGGTTCGACCGCTTCCGCCGGGTGGCCGAGACGCCGTTCAACATCGTCTACGAGGCACGCAGGTAAGCAGTATGCAGGGCACCCTGGGCGGGCCGGTGGAGGGGAGGCCTGCCCAGGGCACGCTTGGCCGCGGGATGTCTCTGCGCTACGTCCGTTAGGGAGATTAGGGACGCGAACCGGCGCGGCCGGTCAGAAGATCCCGAAGCGGATGATGCTGAGCAGGCCGGCCACCACGCAGTAGATGGCGAACGGCGTCAGGGTCCGGGTCCGGAAGAAGCGGGACAGGAAGATCACCGCGAACAGGGACGTGGCCGCGGCCGCGATGCTGCCCGCGATGACCTGGCCACGGATGTCATGGCCGAGCGGCCCGGTCAGGTCGGGGATCTTCAGCAGCCCGGCGGCCAGGATAACCGGCGTGGACAGCAGGAACGAGAAGCGCAGCGCGTCCTCGTGGCTGAGCCCGCGGACCAGGCCGCCGGCCATGGTCACCCCTTCCCGGCTGATCCCCGCGAACAGGGCCAGGATCTGCGAGGCGCCGATCCACAGCGCGGACTTGAGGCCAACGCCCGCCAGCCGCTGCTCGGCCCCCTCGTCGAGCATCGCGTCGCGCTCGTCGCGCTCACCGCGGAAAGCGGACGGTTCCGGCCGCCGCGCCGCGTGCGCGCCCCCGCCTGCGGGCCGAGCGGGCTGGGATGCGGGCCGGGTGACGCCGGCGGGCTGAACGAGCGGCTCGCGCCGGGGCGCACCTACGGCCAGCGCGGCCTTCTCACGGCGGCGCAGCACCTCGGCGCCACCCAGGATGAGGCCGTTGATGGTGAGGAAGATCGCCGCGGCCAGGGGCTTGGCGAACAGGACCCGGAACGGGTGCTCCAGGACCAGGCCGGCGACGCCTACCGGAATGGTGGCGACGACCAGCAGCCAGGCCAGCTTCTGGTCGGCGGACTCAACCCGGCGGGTCGCGATGCTCGTGAAGAAGCCGCGGATTACCCGCCCCCAGGTCTTGGCGTAGTAGCCGAGCAGGACCACCGCGGTGGCCAGGTGCAGGCCCACGATGAACGCCAGGTAGGGGCTCTCCGCGCGGCTTTCCTGGCTGACCAGGGTGGCCCACGTGCCGCCCAGCCAGGAGGGGATGAGCACGGTGTGACCGAGGCTGGAGATCGGGAACAGCTCGGTGAGTCCCTGGATGAGCCCGATGACCACGGCCTGCAGATAGGTCATGTGGTAAATCGCTGGCATATTCACTTCCTCTGGCCGCCGGGAGGCCGTCCGGTCACGCGGAATGAAATTTAGCTACCATCGCTAGCGTCGTACTACAGTGATGCTAGTAGATAGGAGCTGCGGTGCCCCCCAGAAAATACACAAGACCGCGCGGCGCCTTGGAGCGAGAGGTCCTGGCCTGCCTCGCGGCCGCCGGGCGCCCGCTGGTCCCCGCCGAGGTGCGGACCGAGCTGGGCGGCGAGCTTGCTTACACCACCATCATGACGACCTTGTCCCGGCTGCACGCCAAGGGGGCGGTGGCGCGGCGGCCCTCCGGGCGCGGGTTCGCCTACGAGCTGTCCGGCGGGCCCGGCCGACGCCGAGGCGTCGATGACCGCGCACCGGATGCTGCAGTTGCTGCAGGGCGGGCAGGACCGGGTCGGGCGTGCTGTCCCGGTTCGTGGCCGATCTCAGCCCCGAGGACGAAGAACTCCTGGCCAGCCTGCTCGCCGACGAGCCGCGGCCAGGGCGGCGGCACCCGGGCGACCGGCCCGATTAGACGGCCTGAGACCCCTCAAACGGCCTGGGACGCTGAAACGGACTGGTCCGCAAAATAACGGACCGGGCCGCAAAGTAACCGCCTGACTGTGTTACCCGCCTGACTGCTAAGGAGCCCCGCAGGATGCCGTCTCCGGTAATGGACCGAGCCCTGGACCGGGCCATGGAACTGGCCCGTGTCGACTTGTCGCCCCGGCACCGTGGCCCGCGCCGGCGCCGTCGCGGCCGCCACCGTGGCGAGCCTGGTCCTGTGCCTGTTCGCCGACTGGTTGCTGGCCGGGCCGGCGTGGCTGTCTTCCCGGCGACCAAGGGATACGTGCACTTTCAGTTCGGCGACTACGCGAAGCTGACCATCATCGGCGTCCTCATCGCCTGCGCCGCCTGGCCCGTGGTGGCCCGGGTGACGTCCGACCCCCGGTGGGTGTTCTTCCGGCTCGCCATCCTGGTCACCGTCGTCCTGCTGCTGCCAGATGTCTACATCTGGATGCAGGGCCAGTCCGGCCAGGCCGTGATGTTCCTGGTCCTGATGCACCTGGCCATCGCGGTCATCACCTACAACCTGCTGGTCCGGGTGGCTCCGGTGCGGGCGCCCGCCAGCCATGGCCGGGCAGACGGCGGCCGTTACGAATACGGTGCCCGGCATCGCTGAGGGCCGGCCATTACGAATAGGGCGCCCGGCATCGCTCAGGGCCGGTCCGATCGCCGCAGCCGCGGTCTCGCAGCGTGCGCCCTGGGCCCGTGACCCTCGGCGTGCGCCCTGGCCCGTGACCCTCGGCGTGCGCCCTGGGCCCGTGACCCTCGGCGTGCGCCTCAGAATCGGTGCGTGGTGTGGCTGAAGGTGCCTTTGGTGAAGGCGAGAACCTGGGTGGGGTCCACCGCGTACACGTAGACCGGCTCGGCGCCGACCTCGGCCCCGTTCAGTTGGCGGAACGTTCCTTCGCGCACCGCGTACTGCCATTGGCCGTCCCATTTGCCGGTCCAGGCCTCGGCGAGCCGCTTGAGCGCGTCGTCGCCGGTGACCCGAACCGCGTCGCCCTCGACCACAACGTCCATGCCCTCGTCCCAGCGGTTGCATCCGGTGGTCAGGATGACGTGCGGATTGGCGTTCAGGTTGACGGTCTTCTGCTCGTGCGCGCCGACGCAGAAGTGCAGGGCGTCGTCCGCCCATACGGCAACGAGGGGGGTGACGTGGGGCCGGCCATCGGGGCGGACCGTGGTGATCCAGGACAGTTCGGCCGCCTCGAGCGCCCGGCGCGTGTCGTCCCACGGCGTAGCCGCGGTGCCCGGATCGCTGTAGCGCTGGTCAAGGGTGGTCGCAGGGGTTCTCACCGTGTCTGCCTCTCGTCGTGTCCGGTGTATGCCCCTTGGACCCCGTGCGTTGGGGAAACTCATCGGGCCCGCCAGGCCTCATACGTGATCAGGTCGGTCGTGCCGGGTCCGTCATGATCGGGGCCGGTCGTGCCCGGGAATCGCTCTGACCTTGGCGGGGCACCTCCCCGTCGCCTGGAGTCAGGTGGGGTAGGTGGTGGGTCCGGTGGTGTAGCTGCGCCCGGCGGGGGTGGTCCACGTGTGGTAGCCGGGCAGGTCCTGGCGCAGGCTCCAGCCGGCGGCCTGTTTCTGGTGGTGATGATGGCGACAGCGGGCCCCGGCGTTACAGGCACACGTCGGCCCGCCTTGCTCCCAGGGAATCGCGTGCTCGAAGTCGCAGCGGCGCGCTGAGCGCCGGCAGGGCGGCCAGGTGCATTCGCCGTCCCGGATGTGGATCAGGTGCCGGAGCTTCTCGCCGGGGTCGTGCGCGCGGGTGGAGTGCCGGTGATCGCAGCCGGTGACCGGGATCGGTTCCAGGTCGATGCTCAGGTCCGGGCCACCGGGTACCGGCCGCAACCGCCAGCTCCCGTAATCGCTGTACCCGCCGTTCTGGCCGTTCCCGCCTGGGCCGGGTGGCCCGGTGCCGGGTCCGCGGGCTGCGCCGGGCAGCCCGGTACCGGGTGGTCTCGTCCCGGGCGCGCGGGGTGGTCCGGCCGGCGGTCCGGGCGGTCCGGTGCCGGGTCTGCGGGGTGGTCCGGGCGGCGGTCCGGCCGGTGGCCCCGGTGGGCCCGGTGGCCCGGGCCGGGGTCCGGCGGGCCCGCCGCCGGGGTCCGGCCGGCGCCGTGCCCGGGCTGGCTGGGTGGGGCGGCCGCAGCCGTGCGCGGCGGGGTGCCCGTCAGCGTCGGTGAGGGTCAGGCACCAGGTGGTGGCCGGGTGGGTGGCGGCATGGGCGGCCAGGGCCCGGGCCAGGCCCGCGTCGATGGGCCCGAACCCGGCCGCCTCCCCGGGCCGGTCAGTTAGTCCCAGCAGGGTCGCGAGCGGGATGGTCAGGCTGATCTGCGCCGCCATCCCGGCCGGTGGCCCGGTGCCCGGGCCAGGCGGCGACCCGGCGCCGGGACTAACCTGCGGTCCGCCCGGGGCCGTGCCGGTCCCGTCTGCGGGTCCGCTGGTCCCGGTTCCGGCCGGGCCAGCCGCGGAGCTGGATGTCCCGCCCGCGGGTCCCCTGGCCGTCCCGGGCCCGGCATGTCGTGGATCGTGGGGCTCCTGCGGCCCGCGGGCCTCCGGGCCCGCCGCCGCAGCGCCGTCCGCCGCCGCCCCTCGGCCGCGGCCGAGGCGGCGTTCTGCCGGGTGGTGGCGGCGGTGTCCTGGCCGAGCAGGGCGTCCAGGTAGGCGCGGACCCGCAGCTGATCCATCGTGCCCGGCACCCCGGCGGCCTTCAGCTCAATCGTCCGGTCCCGGATCCGCTGATCGGCGGCCAGCGCCGCATCCGGCGGCAGCCCGAACCCGCACAGCGCCGCCGTCCCGGCATCCTCCCGCCACAACTGCACCCGGGCATCCTTCTGCGCCTCCTCCCGCCGCTTGCGCGCCGCGGCCGGATCAGCCTGGAGCACCGCGCGGCCGGCCGCGGCGCGGAGCTGCCCCGGCGTCCTGCCGCCGACCTCAGCGCCGAAGATGGCGGCTTCGGCAGCGGCCGCGCCGGCGTCGTCCAGCACGCGGGTGGCCTCGGCGATGATCTGCGCCTTATACACGTCGATGACGCCTTCGTGCAAAGCGCGGGCGGTCAGCGGCAGCCGGGTAGCCAGGTCACGGGCCAGGGCCAGCATCCGTTCGGCGGCCGGCCGGGAGATTGCCATCGCCACCGCCAGCTCATCGCCGCAGAACTTCCCCCACCCGGCCGGAATCTTGCCCCGGCGCGCACCGCCGCCCGCACCGCCACCGGCACCCGGGCCGCCGCCGGAGTCAGTGCCGCCGCTGGCACCGGGATCGCCGCTGTTCCCAGCGGGATCACCGGCCGCCGCGCCGTCACTGGCGCCCGGGACATCACCGGGGACCACGTTAGGGCCCAGGGTGGGCCCATCAGCGGTGCCCGGGTCCCCGGCGGGCTCGGCCGGGCGGCGGGCGATCAGCTCCGCCACCGCCGACAGCCGCCCCGCCGCCGCCCACGCCTCGGTCTTCCGCCACCCGCCCAGCACCCCGATCAGCTCATCATCGGACAGCCCCGCATACACCCGGCCCACACCCACGCCACTGGAGGCGGACGCGTCGGCGAACCCGGGGAGCGCCGGATCGGGCAGCGCCACATCGAGCACGTCCCCGGACGCGAAACCGCTCCCGGCCCCCCGCGACGGATTAGGCGCGGCCGCGCCGCGCGGCAACGAGCCCGCATCCAGGAATTCCGCTACCACTGGGCCCGCGTCCCCGCCAGCTGACAGCACACCGCCGGCGGGCGGGTCACTGACGGGCGAGCCACTTGCCAGCCCGGCCGCGCCGTCCGCCCCGGTCCATTCACCGAGATCCCCGGGAAACGGGCCGTCCAGCTCATCCGGCTCCAGGCCCATCGGCGAGGCGAACAGGTCATACCCGGCCTCAAGATCAGCCAGGAACGACACCATCGCCGCATCCTGATCCCAGTCATCGCCGTCCAGGTCCCCGGGAGTCACCGCGAACGCGCGCGGGCGCCCGCCCTGCTCACCTGGCCCGTGACCACGGGATGACTCGTCCGGCATGACCCGCCTCGCGCTCGAAGAACTTTACATAGCATCTTATCGAACAAAGTATCGAAAGGCAAGTCACAGTGAGCCAGTGATGAGGAAATATCGGGATTCGGAAAGGGTGGTCTAGCCGCGGCGGAACTCGCCTTGAAACCCGCGAGGCGGCTGCAGGGGTGGCGGGACATGCGAGGCGATCGCCAGGAAGGCCATGACATACCCTCCCATGTCCTGACCCGAGGGGAACAGAACTAAACGCTAGACCGACACAACCGCACGGAGAAGGCTCGCGTGTGTTTTGCTCACGTCCACCAGATGGCGGATGCGGTGGCGGCATGTTCGGGCCACGCTGGGAAAGGATCACCCGTCGAGGGGGCAGGAGCGCATCGTGTCGACGATTTCGTCCAGTGAGAACGGCGCCGTGCTGGTCCGAGCGGCCGACGCCGAACGGGTCGGGCACCCGCCGCAGACCATCCTCCTGGTGGACAGCTCAGCGACGGGCGGGCAGCTCAGCGCCCAGCGGGTCACCCTGCGGGACGGCGCCGACGGGGCCAGGCCGCATCACCATGCCGGGTCGGCCGAGCTGTTCTTCGTACTCAGTGGCTCGGCGCAGCTGCTGGCCGGGGAGCGCCTCCTCCTCGCCGGCGAAGGCGACGTCGCCGTGGTGCCGGCGGCTTTCGCACGCGTTCGCGGCCCCGCCCGGCGCGGACACTGATCTGCTCATCGTGATCGCACCCGGCGTGGAGCGATTCGAGTATTTCCGCCACCTGGTCCGGATCGCCGCCGGGGAGCTGCCCCCGGCGAGCCTGTTGGCGGTGCAGGAACGCTGCGACACCTACTTCGAGGCGAGCCCCGTGTGGGAGCAGGCCCGGTCCGTTTAGCATGGTCGGGTCGGGGCGGGGCTGCCCATCGGAAGGAGCCTGAAGCTGACCGATCAGAGCACGCCTATCGGGCCCGTGCACGCCCTGTTCCAGCAGCGCGTGTCCGGGGATGACGCGCTGCTGCGGCTGGCCCGGCTCCGGTTCGCCCAGATGGGCGTGTCCGCCGAGGTGTACGCGGACACGCCGGATCAGCTCGAGCACGTGCTGCGGTTCGCCCCCGCCGAACCGCGGCTGCCCGTCGTGCACATGAACCGCGGCATCAGCCTGCTGCAGGACCAGGGCCGGGAGGTGGTCAGGGACTTCGCCGGCCGTTTCGCCGGGCGGATCACCGGCCTGGTCGTCCACGACCGCCGCGACATGGGAGAACTGGCCGAGGACTGGCTGGCGGCCATGCGCGAACTGGACATCTTCCTCGGCCAGAAGGCGCCCGGCGTCACGCTGTTCGTTGAGTACGCGGCCGGCCTGGAACTGGGCCGTTTCACCGCCATCGCGGAGCATCTCCGGGACGCGGCGCACGTGAGCATCTGCATCGACGTCGGGCACGTCGGCATCCGGCAGGCCGGCGCCCGGTTCGCGGAACGTCATCCCGACGTGAGCCTCGGTCATCTCGGCGTGACGGACGCCCGGCTGCCTGGCCTGGTCGCGGACGTCCAGGACGCCGTGGGCGCCGCCGTGGGTGACGTGAGCGAGGTCATTCGCTCGGTCGGCCGGCTGGGCAAGCCGGTCCACTTCCACCTGCACGACGGGCATCCGCTTGTGCCGGGCCTGGCCGATCACTTCAGTTTCCTCACCCGGCTGCCGATCCCGTTCAGTTACGAGGGACGCCGGTCACTGAGCACGCTGTACGGCCCGGGCGGCCTGGACACCATCGTGTCGACGGCGATCAGGGCGTGCCTGCCGCACGCCGTCTCCTTCACGATCGAGGTTCATCAGGCAGAAGGCCGGGCTGCCGCTCGGCGACGCCGCCGCCCTGTTCGCGCACTGGCGGGACAGCACGAACGCCGAGCGGATGAACTACTGGCTCAACGTGCTGTCCGAGAACGCGCTGCTCATCTCGCAGAGCCTGGCCGAGTTGCCCGAGCTGATCCGGGCCCGGCTCCCGGACGAGTCAGGGCTCCCGGGACGGCCTGGCCGCCTCCCGGGCGAGTAGGGCTCCCGGGGAGCGAGAGTCCCGACGGGCGGACGCTCCTCGTATGTCCGTTAAGGAAGATTGATCTGGCCGGCGCAGGAGGCGTCCCGGTCCGGGATACGGAAGATGTGGATGGACTGGTCCTTGGCCCGGCATCGGTGCGGCTGCTCGGGCTTGGCCTTGTCCGAGACCATCACAACCTGGTCGGGCGCGATCCACGACACTCCCTCGGCCGTGCCGTAGACGATCTCGCCGTCGGCGTTCCTCGGCAGCAGGTAGGTCGTGCCCGCGTCCGCGACCTCCCAGCCTGACGGGGCCAGCCGGCCGATCCACAGCGCCGAGGTGACCTGCGATATCACCGCCACCCGATCACCGCTGATCGAGATGCCGCTGTAGTCCTCGAACAGGACCGTCTCCGGCAGCCGGATAGTGCCGAGCCGTTCCCACTGGTGCGGACCGCGCCGGAAGACGTGCACCCGGCCGCCGCCGGGGATGCGGCCCTCCGCGCCTCCCCGGCACCGGTTGCCCTCACACAGCCCGAGCAGGTAGGTCTGTCCCTGGCGGCGGACGCAGGTCAGCCCCTCGATGCCCTTGTTCGGCCGGTCGAGCAGGAAGTCCAGCCAGGCCTGGCCGGTGTAGCCGAATTCGGCGTCGTACTCCTGCACCTTGGCCATATATCCGACCGGCCCCGCGGCAGCGATTCGATCAGGACGTAATAGCGGCCGTTCCACGGGTCATAGGCGATGTCCTCGAAGCCGGAACGGTGGCCCTGGTCCTGCCAGATGATGTAGTTGGCCTCGTCCGCGGCAGATATCTCGGCGCCGAGCCGCGCGATATGCGGCAGGTTGTCGAAGATGACGTAGAACATCCCGTCCTTGGCCAGCACGCCGCTGGCTTCGAGCCGGGGATCGAGGACCCCGTCGAGGATGTCGAAGACCTTCGCCTCCTTGACCAGCTCTAGCTGCTGCATCGTGGTGTGCGTGGCCGCCATCGCAGGCCTCCTCGTGTCGGGCCGTCAGGCCGTCCGGGGCAGCGGCTCCATGATGGCGGGAAAGCCCCCGGTGTTCCCGCGCGGTGTGGTGGCCCTCAGCCGCTCAAGCTGCTGTCGGGCGCTGTCGTACCGCATCCGGACGTAGTTGATGATGCCGTCGGCCTTCTCCTGCCCGTGCCGGATCTCGTTCTGCAGGCAGCCGGTCCGGTAGACCTCGTCGTCGGTGAACTGGCGGCCGGTGAACGGCGGCCCGTACGGCGTGGCGGACTCCAGGTAAGCGGCCTGGTCCACGCGGCCCCACAGCCCGGCGCCCGAATCGGCCGCGATCAGGCCCGCGAAGACGCCGGTGCTGAACTGGGTGTCGAGCAGGTACTCCAGATAGTCGAGGTAATACTGGCGGTAGTAGGCGTTCCGCAGCAGGTTCTGCACCAGCGGGATGCGCGACCGGGCGTGGTGCCGCCAGTAGTCCTCGGTGTTGCTCGGCCAATCGAGGATGTCGGTGTACTGCCATTTGGTTCCGAAGTAGTCGATGCCCAGGCAGTTGTCGTAGTCCCACGGAATGAACGTGAAATACGGCGCGTGCCGGACGTTGTCCGCCGCGCCGAGCCGCCCGGAGTTGTAGAGGTAGTAGTTGGACGGCGTGGCGTAGTAGTTGTCCCAGCTGCCGAGCAGCAGGTTCACCGCGGCCCAGCGGAGGAAGGCGGGCGCGTTCATGATGGCGTCGACCGATGCGCGGAAGGCGTCGGAGCCGAACTTTTCGTCGCCGCCGGGGAGGCCCACGCCGTTGATCGTCCGGATGAGCTGCGCCAGGTCGTCATAGCCGCCGGCGGCGTGGTCATCCTGGCCGGACTTGAGGCGGTAGGTGCGCTGGTCCGGGGCGGCCTTGAAGTACTGCCTGCCGCTGTCGTCGCCGTCGGGCCCGGTCCGGTGCTCCAGCGTGGCGCAGCCGACGTCCCCGCAGTAGGCCTTGTACAGGTGGCCGCGGTCGTTGTCGCCGAAGTGCTCCTTCAGGAAGTGCTTGTCGACCTGCTCGATAACGGAGAACAGGCCGTAGTAGGTGGCGTCGAAGGCGAGCTTCGCGTAGGTATGCCGGGCGGCGGGCACGCCCGCGGCGCGGAACAGCCGCCACGCGAGGGCCTCGCGCATCTGCGACGGGTCGTTGTACATGGACTTGAGGTTGATCCGGGACATTCCGGCCAGCCGGGCACCCTGGCCGTTGCCCGGGGCGTGCCCGAGGGTGACCTTCCAGGACCGTTTCGGGGCGTGCAGCGTCCGGTTGCCGCTGTTGGCCAGGGAAAAGGACGGCGTGCTGAGCAGGAGACCGTCCGGGCCGGGGCCGGGGATGTGCTTGTCGCTGGCCGGGTCGGTGCGCCACACGTCCACCCGGGCGCCGGCCGGCGCGCGCACCTGGCCCGGGAGCACGCCGGGCTGCTGGGGGAAGCCCGTGACGTGGAACATGTACATCGGCGCGGCGAAGAACTCGTCCTTGGCCTGCGCTGCATCCGCTATCCGTGCCGCCGTCACCGCGCCCATGTACCCTCCCGGTATGGCCGTTCGGGGGCTGCGATCGCCCCCGCCTATCGCAGCCCCTTTACGAGTACTGAGACGGGCGCGGGCGGTTTGATACACCCAGATCCGATGTTTTGTGGCCGCCGTCCCGTCGGGGAACCGCCGGGACCGCCCTGGAGTGACTTCCCCGCGCCGTTAGCGGCGAGACTCGCGCCGTTAGCGGCGAGACTAGGGTTTTTTGACATGAGCCGCAACCGCGCGCGTACCTCTCCCGCCCGGATGCGCGAACTCGTCGTCACCGAGCGGGCCGAACTCGACCGCCTGCTGGACGAGGTGATGATCGCGCACGTCGGCCTGCCCACTGGCCGCGGGGACCCGGGCCGCCCGGATACGGGCCATGGGGACGTCGTGGTCATTCCCACCGCGCTGGCGCGGGACGCCGACTCGATCCTGATCCACGGCTCCACCGGATCGGGCTGGATGCGCCTCGCGGCCGACGGCCGTCCCGTCGTGCGTCACGGTCACCGCCGTGGACGGCATCGTCGTCGCCCGGTCGGCCTTCGAGTCGTCGTTCCGCTACCGCAGCGCGGTCCTGTTCGGCGCCTTCCGGCCGGTGCCGGCCGACGCCAAGGAACATGCGCTTCAGGTCATTACCGAACGGATCCTGCCGGGACGTTCGGGCGAGCTGCGCGCGCCCCTCCCCCGCGAGCTGGCGGCCACCCTGGTGCTCCGGATGCCGATCAGCGAGTGGTCGATGAAGGTGTCCGCGGGATGGCCCGACGACCCTGCCGAGGATGTCGCCGGCGACGCCTGGGCCTGCCTGATCCCGCTGTCCCCACCGCACCCCGGCGCGCCGGAAGCCGCCCCCGACCTGCGGCCCGGGATTCCCGTGCCCCGTTCCGTCCGCGACGCGGCCCGTATACCAGGACCGGCTTAGATGCGCGCCCCCCAGCTGTCACCACCGACATAAACCGCCGCATTCCGATGTTTAACCTCGATCGCGAACATTCCCTGTGGGCCTAGCAATACGTGGTCGATCTCCCCGCGACGGTTGCGATAGCCCCGAAGCGCGGCTTAGTATTACCGGCCAAATTTGGCCGTAGCATAACTGTAATCGTACCTGTCAGCGTCGTACGCGAGCAATCTCTTTGCCTGGCGAATCAGTCTCCGGCAATAAGCTTCAGAGATATAATCGTTTCGCGCGATCCTGAGGAAATTCAGACCCATATAAAACGGGGTACGTGCTGTGATCTCATCAAATTCAGCTCGAGGATTCTCGAGATGGCTTGCGTATTCGCGGAAGAAATAGCTGATAAAAGGCTCTGCCCGACTCTTGTGTCCCGTTGCAGCCATGAAAGCGTGCTGAAGTTCTCCAGCGACGCGCCCGAGGTCGAAGGCACGGTCTCCCCTTCTCATTCGCTCGAGATCGATGGCGCCCACCTGCAGCCCAGATCCGAAGAGAAAATTGCCGGGGGTGGCGTCGCCATGCAACCAGACCTGCCGATCCTGCCACATCTTTGGGCGGGCTCGCCAAATGTCGCGCAGCCAGGAGAGTTCCGCAGCATCCCATTTTATGATCTTGCCGGACTGCAGTAGCATCTGAAGGATTGTGTCGAAGTAGTCGCATTCGAACCCGAAATCGACGTCTTCGCCATTAAAAGTCCGGTTGTGCTGAGTCGAGAGGAAGTACGCAAGAGCCTTGAGTCGCCAGAATAGGTAAGCGCCCTCATGATGATGCGCTGCCCTCCTAATCGCCTCCGACAGTTCCTCGCCCGCATAGTGTTCCACGGCAAGGACGCAGTTAATATCAGGATGCAGCCCCAAGGGCTGGATCACGTGGTGCGGAGATCCAACGAGATCGTAACCGCGTAGCGTGTGGAGATTGTCAGATTCCTGTTGAGCGACGAGAGCGGCCAGGCTGCGATCCGATGAGAATCTCGACCCATAGAATTTGCAAATGATACGGGCGCGGCTGTACTTGTCTTGATAGCCATACACTTCATGCGTCCCATTGAGGCGGAATACTCGGAACCTAGCTACTCGATTTCCGCCATGTAGCTGATCACGGGTAATCTTTGCAAGAAAGTCGTAAAGCGGATCATCCGCTGAAAGGTGTCCAACATATTCGCCGTTCAATACCGTACCTTTCTAGCATCCCGTCCGTCAATAGCAGAATGCGACTAAGCTGACTACTTATCTTAGCTTCACGTTTATAATCCCTTCAGGGCGAGATTCTATTTAGCATAGATCGCTAATCGGCAAGGCCGTGGGCTCTCGTTTTCCTGGCTTCACGCAGCCCTTTTATGTTATCCAGGTAAGCGCCTGTTAGGTCGGCGCCACTTAGATCAGCACCATACTTATAATTGTTATCCTTCGGACTGACTTTGCCCACGAAGGCATCCGACAACCCGGCACCTCGCAAATGTGCATTACGTAGGTTGGCACCCTCCAGTCGACTGCCCCACAAGTTGGCGCCATCGAGGCGTGCACCGGACAAGCTCGCACGCCGAAGATCAGTCCGGGACAGGTCAATCCGGAGATCTGTCCGGTTCAGGTCGCGGATATCGGCGTTGCTCGCATTCACTCGGTCGTCACACAGCGGCGACCGGCACAGCACCGTCATTGCGGCCTGAACGTCTGGTGCCCGAATCTTAAGCATTGGAACGTACGACGATTCTTGAATTGATGCGCTTGGTTGAGACTCCCGGATGAATGTGGCCAGCGTGTACGCAATACTGTGCAGCGTGTACATGCCGCTCTCGTCCTTTAGCGAGTCTCGGGCTATCCGTTCAAGAGCAAATATTCCACCGATTCGAACAGCTTTTTCATTGCTGCCTAGCTGATCTATTGCCTTGGTGAAGCGGTCCGTCATTTGCGATGAAAGCGTAAGGTCGAGCTGTCGAATTCCTTGACGTTCTTGCCATTTTTGCCCCTGTCGCTGTATTCGGAAGCTCAGAAGACCCACAGTGAATGTTGCGACCGCACCGATCGCCGCTACAGTGATCGCGACTACCACACTGGTTTGGCTCGCGGCGTCGGAAGTGGGGGCAGCAAGGGGCGTCAGGCTGACGTAACCAATCATGGCATCTCATCCGCCCCGCAACGCCGGATTTCGATCCAGTCGCAAGAACGTACGCCCTTGCCGGTTTTCTTACCGTAACAGCTATCGCAAATAAAACTAGGGTCGAGTTCGTCGAGCGGGGACAGAACGGCTGAACAGTGCCGAGTCCGGCTGTCGCTGCACGCCCGCATTGACAAAGAACGCCAGTGGGTCGTCGCTCTAGCCCATGACCGTCGGCGCCGCGTACTGGGATAGCCAGGCGGCCACGTTCGACGAGCAGCCCGACCATGGCCTGCGCGACCCGCACGTCCGGGCCGCCTGGGAGCAGTTGCTGCTCCCGCGGTTGCCGCCGGTGCCGGCGATGATCGCCGATCTCGGCTGCGGCACGGGTTCCCTGAGCGTGCTGCCGGCCGCCGCGGGCCACACCGTCGCCGGGCTGGACCTCGCGCTGTGGGGAGGACCGATCAGCGACGAGCGGTTCTGCTCGTCAGCGCTGGCTGAGGACGGTCGTGTAGCCGACCGACACCCCGGGGCCCAATGTTGGCCGAGCCTCTTGCGGATGTTGTTACCCGCGAGTAGCGTCCGGGCTACCTGTGAGTAGCTTCGGCAAAGGAGCCCACAAATGTTCAGATTGGCACGAAGACCATCCCGAACTCGCCTCGCAGTTCTCGGCACCGGCGTGCTCAGTGTCGGCCTCCTCAGTACCGCCGGCCTCGCCGCGGCCGCCGGTCCCGCGGCCGCCGGTCCCGCGGCCGCCGACAGCGTGATCAACGTGCACTACGCGCTGACCGGCTCCACGTTCCTGAAGAAGCTGAACACCACGGTGAACCTCGGCTCGGGGACCCTGTCCTCCAGCGTCGACCTCACCACCGGGACCGCCAGCTCCACGCTGTCCCTGCCGCCCGCCACCGCGTCGGTCAAGGAGTTCGGCTTCGTCCCGGTTACGGCGACGACCGAGATGATCCAGAACGGCCCGGCCACCGGGACCGTCAACCTCACTTCGAACACGATCACCAGCACGGCCAACGTGACGCTGAAGATCACTAACCTGACCGTCTTCGGTCTCAGCCTGCCGGTGGGCAACGGCTGTGAGACCACCCCCTTCACCATCAACCTGGCCTCGGGCACCGGCTTCACCGTCGGCGGTGGCGGACCGGTCAACGGCAGTTACACCATCCCGGCTTTCCACCACTGCCTGCTGAATACCGCGCTGCTCAACCTCACCATCCCCGGCTCGGGCAACACCATCAGCCTGTCCCTGGGCGCCCTCCAGCTCGGCTGATTACGGCTGGACGGCCTGGCGTCCGCGCCGATGACGCCCGGCGCGCCCAGCGGGTACGCGGCGGAGCCGTGGTGCACAGACCTGCGCACCATGGCTCCGTTTGCGCGTCTTGGCTAGTTGACGGTTGGCCACTCAGCGGTACCGGCGAGCCGGCAGGATGGCCCCGATCAGCCATAGGAACGGGATGAAAATGCCGATCAGGCCGAGCACCCAGTGCCCCTTGCGGAAGGTCATGACGCCCAGGGTGATCAACAACACCAGGTAGATGATCCCCATGAGGATGGCCCAGCCGGATCCGGACATGCTCTAGCCTCTTCCCGTTTCGGAAATGATTCCCTATCCGGATTACAGCCCGTTACCTGTCACCAGCCGTCACCCGTGCGGGGTGATTCGCATTCCCGGCGCCCCGGCTACGATCACCGCGTCACTGCCTCACCCGTGCTGGGTGAGGCAGCCGCCGCCGCCCACGTCGCGGGCACATCGGCGCCCCCCTCCTGGCTGATCCGGGCGCCGAAGCGGAGCAGCGCGGGCTGCGGCGAGATCTTTCCCGCGATCAGGCCCTCTCCCAGCCGGAAAGTGAGCGCACGCTCAATCAGGCTCGGGGGAACGAACGAGAATGCCGCCTGGGCGAAAGCCGTGTCCGCGACCGAGTTCAGCCGCATGAGCACGAGATTGTCGGCCTGCGAGAGGACGTTCTCCGGAATCTTCTGCGGGCGCTGAGTCGACACGAGCAGGTAGAGCCCGAACTTGCGGCCCTCGGCGGCGATCCGGATGGCGTGCTCGGCAGCCATCGCGGCGAGCTGGTCTGACGGCGTGGCCGGGCAGACGTTGTGCGCCTCGTCGATCACAATCAGTACCGGGTTGCGCTCCTGGCGGCGGCGCCACAGGTCACCCAGGACCGCTCCGGAAATGAGTGCCTGCTCCTCGCGCGTGGGCAGCGAGCCCAGGTCAACGA
Organism: uncultured Actinomycetes bacterium; assembly: GCA_963742865.1. Classification (GTDB taxonomy): domain Bacteria; phylum Actinomycetota; class Actinomycetes; order Streptosporangiales; family Streptosporangiaceae; genus Bog-532. The sequence goes on along the minus strand of CAVUNW010000009.1, from coordinate 21,477 downwards.
CGACACAGCGGATGCCCGGATCGCGCACCGCGTCCAGGACCGAGCCCGCCTCACCGGGTGCCCATACTGAAAAGCGGTCGATACCCAGGCTGCGGACGCGCAAGCCGAGGCGGCGCGCCTCGGGAAGGTCGCTTCGGTCCAGCGCCCCGAGCGTGAGCGGGCCCTCGCCCGAGAGGATTTCGGCCAGGGCGGCATACTCCTCGCGGTCGGCCACCGGGTCCAGCCGGAGCATGGCCGCCTGCATTTCCGGATCCAGCTCGGCCATGTGCAGCCGGAGCCTTCGCCCGCTGGGGGCACCGGCGGAGTAGACGGCCACGCCGCGGGCCGCCTCCTGGTAACGCGCGGCCAGCGCCGGATCAGCGGCGCTGCGCACCTGGCCCAGGCGCACAAAGTCCGAGTTCGGGTCGAGGATCACCAGGCGCAGGTCCGTCTCGATCAGCAACTGCTCCAGGATCACCCCGAGCGAATACGTCTTGCCTGACCCCGACTGGCCGCACAGGAAGGTGTGCCGGTCAAAGCCGCTGGCATCCGCCGTGGCGGGAGCGCCGGCGGCCAGCGCCAGCTCGCCCAGATGAAGCTGCGCGTAGCGCCGCTCACCGCGCCCCAGCCACGCCCGCACCTCCGCCCCGGTGGCGGCCCGAACCGTTACGTCGTGGAACGATGCCCCGTCGCCGTCCAGGACGACGCCCTCGCCGCGCGCATACCGGATCTGGACCTCCGTCCGGGCCTCCGGGGTACCCGTCGCGTCGGCCGGCAGCGTCAGCTCCGTCACCGACTGCCGACCGAGCTCCAGCGTGAGCACCTGGCCAAGGCGCGAGCGGCCGTCACCTTCCAGCATGACGTAGCTGCCGACCTGCAATTTCAGGCCGTGCAGCGAGGCCTGGAACGAGAACCTGCGCCCGTCGACCGAGGTCGCGAGCGGAAGGATGGACGCTTCCAGCTCCCGGCGCACTTCGCGGAAAGTCTCCAGCTGCGCACCGGACCAGCCTGGCTGAGCGGGGTTCATCGCTCCAGACTGCGTGGCCCTGGTCCGGGCCCGCCTCATCCGGCCCGGGTGAATCCGGTCAGTGCCCGGGGCACGGGTGGCACGCTGCGCTGACCCTCGCATTCGGTCACGCTCGGTTCCGGGCATGGCGCGGCAAGCGAAATCTCACGCGGGTGAGGCCGCGGGAATTCACCCGCCGGGCATGGGGCGCCGCGGACCGGAAGCCGGGATGGTGGAACCTTACGTTTGCTCACCGCGATCCGCTGGAGGCCGCGTTGCCACAGTCCTCTTACGAAATCCGCGTCGTCGGGGTCCTTCCGCCCGGATTCCTGCTTGATTTCGAGCGGCTGAGCGCCTCGGTGGAGCCGGTGGAAACGGTTGTGCATGGCTCCCTCCGGGACCAGGCAGCCCTCCAGGGACTTCTCGCCCGGCTCGAGACGTTCGGCGTGCAGGTCATGGAAGTTCGCCGTCTCCACGACCAGGATGCGGCCGTCGGCAAGGACTCCCGCCGTTAGCCGCTCGGGCCAAGGAATCCCGCTGTACTACGCTGCGGGCGCTGAATTCGCCATCACGCCGTTCGGTCCTGCCCGGCTGCGAGCAGCGCGGTGTAGCACTGTACGAGCGCTGCGTGCTCCTGCGCGAGAAGCGGGCTGTCGGGCAGGCAGCCTTCCGCAACCCACCGGTCGGACAGGTCCATCGCCAGGATCCGGTGTATCGCCGCCGGTCTGATTTGGGCCTCTGGCGCGCCGTAGAGATAGCAGTACAGGGCCGTTACTGATTCGACCAGTTCGTCTCCGGCGCCTCTTGGTGCCGACGGATGCCTGGATTGCCGGTGCACGCGCCACCACTCGACTTCGAGCGCGGCGGCCTTGGCCGGGCTGGCAGGCTCGCCATAGCTGAGCCTGACGAGAGTGTAGAACCGTCGCATGCAGGCCTGTGCCCCGTCAGGATCGTTGTCGGGGACCGGTGCCCACAGCTGGCTGGCGCGCAGCAGCAGCCAGGCGCCTTGCAGAGTCCGGTACCAGTTCATGCCGAAGGCTGTCCTGACCAGCCCAACCAGGGCCGCCAGCACCTGAGGCCAGTTCCGCAGGTAGTACCCGACCCAAGCCCGGTATTCCAGGTCAGCGATGCGGTGAGGGTCGAACGACCGGAGGTGACTCTGCTGCCTGAATCTCCCGGGGGGCGGCTGGCCAGCAGAATTCAGGGCCACGGGCCTGCTGCGTTGCCGCCCGTCTCGGTCCGCCAGCCGCGCCGCGGCTGATCTCATCCAGGCGGTGACCACCTCGATGCCCATAACTTCCCCTCATCTGGAACCGTGGACTGGCCAGCGCGATCCCGTTAGCGTCACGGTAGCGGCTGAGTCCCGCCTCGCCCAGGGCGGGGGAAACTAGCGGCCGGTGGCTGCTGTCAGGTCGTCGGCAGCCAGGCTATTCCTGCCGAGGCCGGTCCCTAGTGCAGGTGGATAAGAACGAGATCCTTGAGGGCAATCATCACCAGCCCGAGCGCGGCCGCAATGGACGTGGCGAAGAAGAGCCGCCAACTGGGCAACTGGGCGGCACGGCCGGCCAGCCATCCGTGGACCGTCAGCAGGACGATCGCAGTGACTAGCCCAACGTTGGCCGCCGTGAGGTTAGAGGCCCCGGCCAGCCGCGCCAGCACCACTGCGAGCAGCGGCACGTAGGACGCGGTGACCATCGGCCAGGTCGCGGCGAGTGCTCGCCCGATGGATGCCCTGCTGGGCAGTCGGCCTCCTTCAACTTGCTCGCCCAGGACCTCGGCGTACTCCTCGGCGAGCCAGTACACCAGCAACGTGACCACCACCGAGACCACCAGGACGGTGGTGGACGTGTGGCCGCCAGCAGTGTCCAGGATCGCCGCCGTGATGATGGCGCCGTAAATTCCGGCGGCGCGCCGCCGCCCCAGGTTCTTCGCGGTTGGCCACGGCTGAACTTTGTCACCTGCCGCGATTCCTGCCATGGTCGTCCTTCCGGGCGAGGTCACCAGGACTGAGCCGAGCCCATCATTGCACGGGCCAACTTGCTGGTTACCTAGCGAAGCGACCGGAATGCCGTGCGGATCAGGTGGGCGGGTTGGTCGATGGTCAGGACGGCGTCGCGGTCCGCAGATCGACGACAATGCTCTGCGGGACGTATCGGCGGTGGGTCACTGGTCGACCTGTGTATCTGATGGTGCGCTAGCGCCTCCGGATGATACCGGAATGTCACCTGGCACCCAGAAAGGATCACGAACCATGGGTACATCTGCTTCTTCCGCGGCACCTGTGGCCGGGGCCGCCGACGCGGGGCGCCGTTCGCGGGTCATTAATGGCGTCGGCGCGGCTGCGGCGCTTGGGGTAGCCGTGCTGGCCGCCCGCAGGGCGAGGCTCGCGCGCCGGGTGACTGCCTATGTCGTCAGCGGCGGGAGCGGTGTGCCGGGCGCGGTGACCCCGATCCGGACCGCCACCAACACCGCCGGGCCACCGATCCCAATCCTGTTGGGGCAGACCATCGCGATCACGCCGAACGGCAAGACCGCCTACGTGCCCAATCCTGAGGACGGCACGGTGACCCCGATCCGCACGGCCAGCAACACCGCCGGCCCGCCCATACCGGTCGGCAAGATCCCCGACCCCATCGCGATCACGCCGAACGGCAAGACCGTCTACGTGGCCAACACCGACGACGGCACGGTGACCCCGATCCGCACGGCCAGCAACCTCGCCGAGCCGCCCATCACGGTCGGGAACGGCCCCTTCCGCATCGCGGTCACACCCAACGGCAAGACCGTCTACGTCGTTAACCTAAACGACGCCACGGTGACCCCGGTCCAGACCGCCACCAACACCGCCGGGCCGCCGATCCCGGTCGGCCAGCAGCCCAACGCGATCGCGATCACGCCCAACGGCAAGACCGTCTACGTCGGCAATACCGGTGACGGCACCGTTACCCCGATCCTGACGGCCACCAACACCGCCGGGCCGCCCGTCCCCGTCGGCCACAGCCCCCGCGCGATCGCGGTCACGCCGGACGGCAGGACCGCTTACGTCTCCAACGGCGATGACGCCACGGTGACCCCGATCCGGACCGCCACCAACATCGCCGGGCCGCCGATCCCGGTCGGGAGCGGGCCCTTTGACATCGCGATCACCCCCAACGGCAAAACGGCCTACGTCCTCAACTCCAGCGGCGCCACCGTTACCCCGATCCGGACCGCCACCAACATCGCCGAACCGCCCATCACAGTGGGAAACCAGCCCTTCGGCATCGCGATCACGCCCAACGGCAAGACCGCGTACGTAACCGGCGGGACCGACTCAGTGACCCCGATCCGCACCGCCACCAACACCGCGGGGCCACCGATCACCGTCGCAAGCGGCCCGACCGCCATCGCCATCACCTGACCAGGCCCACCGGCACGGCCAGCGAACGGTCCCGAGCACAGGATGATCAGGTGCGCTGGCGTCCGTCGTAGTTCACGGTTGCTCAGCGTGATTGTCACCCAGTTCGTCACCCTGCCATTCGGCCAGCGCTCGCTGGGCATGTTCATTACCCGCCTGAGCGCTCTCCCGCATCCTGGCCAGCCAGCGGACCAGGATTTGCCGGGCGTGGTCGTCTCCGAGGTCCGCCTCCAGGCGCAGCACCTCCATTTGATGCTGGCCTGGAGTGGACCCCCAGTTCGATGCGAGCAGTTCCCGGTGCTCAGTCAGGAGCTCGCGCAGCTCGTCCAGCCGCCCCTGACCGGCCAGCCACCCGGCCAGGTGACGCAGAGCGTGACCGTCCCCTGTTCCGGCCCGGCGCCGAAGCTCGTCCACATGGTCGCGGTCGGCCAGCCAGCGAGCCAGCCAGAGCTGGGCGATCTCGTCGTCAGCGTCGGCCAGTGGACGGATTACCGTAATGGCCTCGTCGATCTGACCCCGGTCGGACAGCCAGCTGGCCAGCTGACGCTGCGCGTGGTCATCTCCCGCCTCAGCATGCTGGCGAAGTTCATCAATGCGGTCGTTCCCGGCCAGCACGTACGCCCGCCACCATCGTGCCTGATCCTCGGATGCGAAATCCTGCGAGCCGCTGGCGATCTGGTTCTCCGAGGTGCGCTGACCCTCGTATTCGGCCTCAACCGCTCGCCGCGCCCTGGTGTATGGCTCGCCCGTTCCGGCCGCTCGATTACGGGCTGCCTTCTTAACCGCCTTGTCCCGCGTCATGATCGCTTCTTTCGGCAGCGCCGCCCGCGCCAGCCCGCCCGTCAGATCATGATCTCAGCCGGTGCACGCGAGGCATGGCCCCTTGTCCTCGTTGCTGCTCTGGCGCGGGCCGAACAGCTCGGAAGCGGGCAGGCGTGCTGCTGCCTGATGGCAGCATATGTTTTCCCCAGCGGCAGTCAAACCGCGATGCCTGGCCCAGGCGAGCCGGCCTGTAGGCCGGGTCTCGTACGGGCATGTTGGCTGCCCGGGACGGCCTGAGCTCAAGAAATACGTATAATATCTTCTGCAACCCTCGACAAATCATTATTCAGCTGATGTCCGCCCTCACGAATTGCACGAACTGTTGCTTGCGGGATTTCCTGCTCATAAAGCTGTAGATGTTTAAAGGGAACAACCGTATCGTCCTGGCAGTGATAGAGGAATATTGGAGTATCCTTTGGAAGTTTAGTAGCAAAACCCTTTTCCAAAGCACCCTCAAGCTCCCAGCCTTTATTGCCAACAAACGGCGCTGCAATCAAAAAGATCCCGGCAAAGCTATGATCAACGTCCTGCCCTATAAGAAATCTCAAAAGGATGTACGCGCCTACTGAATGGCCCACCAGAATAACGCCTTCTTGCAAGAGAGTGAGCTCTTTCTCAATATCACGTCGCCATAGCTCGTAGTTAGGGCTGTCTTCATCAGGCATTCTTGGGTAGTTGACCTGATAGGTGTGCCCGAGCGAGCTCCTTAGGCTTGCCACCATCTTCTCGTCAACAGCGAAAGCGCCCGGGCCGCCGCCTTGCAAGAAAAGTATCTCCTTAGTCGCGTCGCTCATTATCACCTACCTGGATTTCTAGAGTTAGCCGATACGTCTGGTGCCGTCGCGTGCAATCGAGTGGAAAGTCTACCTAGCTGCATGAGGCGGCTGGAGACAAGATTGGCACCACGTATTCATGCATGGTGCATGAACGATGGTAGACTACGGATATGAGCGAGCCTACGGATGCGGGCATTGTCCAAGTCCGTTTCCCGTCAGGGCCGAAGCCGAGCGAGACCGCGCACGATTCAGACTTCTGAGCAGGATGGCTAGTGTGTCGCGGGCGTCCGTTGTAGTTCGCGGTTGTTCAGCGCGATTGTCACCCAGTTATTCACCCACCCAAATATGCGGTGCGGTTCGGCGTTTTTTTTTGACGCTTATTGTCAGGTGAGTCTGGAAACTTGTTGACGGTGACCATGCGCGACGAACCGTTCAAGATCGAGCATTTTACTTGGGTTATCGAACATTTTGATGCTTAAGCGTCAAGCCTCTTACCCCGGCCACCGGTCGCGACATACCTTGGATTTATGGACGTGCGTACACATGAGGACGTCGCGGCGGCGGCGGCCGCGCATAGCGAACTAGGTCACCAGTACAACGATGCCCTGGCCGAGGGGCTGATCGAAAGGATCAGCTCGGAGATCGACAAGCAGGTAGACGCTCGGCTGGCGCAGCGTGGCATCCAGCCCAGCCGGGCTGCCTGGGCCAACGTCGCCATGGGCCTGGGCTCGGTCGGGCTCGGTATCGGCGCCACAGCGGTGACGTTGCATTCCTTGTCCAGCACCGGCACCGCACCCAGGGCAACAGTCAATCTGGGCCCATTCCATGCATCGGTCATGTCAACCACCACCTCGATCAGCACCGCCCAGGTGGTCCTTATCGTGCTGATCTGGGTTGTCATTGCGGTCGTCAACATCGCCTACGCCCGCCATCGTCCAAGTCATCCTTAGGAGCCCAGGGCCCCGACAGTCTGATGCCCGTCATCAGCAGGCCCGGGCGGTGATCCTCTCGATGCGAACTAGTCGCATGGTGGTCGGTCGGGGTCGTTGGTGCAGATCCGAGGCTTATACGGGTCGGTTGAGGTCGATCCCGTACGGTGCGACTGCTGCACCTTGCTGCGGCACAATCCCCTCGCCCACGCCCGCGAGCACCCCGGTGCCGACTTCAAGGACGTGGTCCGGGTCAACTTCGACACGCTGTACCCGGTGGCATGGCTGGACCTGCGTTCCGGGCCGTCATCGTGTCCGCTCCGGACACCAACGGCCGCACGGAGGGAGGCCATCGCCCAGGTCGGCCACTGAGCCCGCGGGCGGCTGGGGCGATGAGGTGTCGGTGTCAGCGCGCCTCGTGGGCCATCTGGTCCAGGACCGCCGTGACGGCCAGCATCAGCGCGGGATCCTGTCCGGCAGCGACCTCGACCCCGTAGGTGTCAGCGACCCGGAACCACTTCATGGACACCTCGGCCACCTTTGACCGGCCGTCCTCGATGGTGTACTCGTGGTCGAGGATGTTGCCCTTGACGTCAAGATCGGGGCCGTCCGCCACCTTGACGGTCCACCGCTCCCGCAGCGGGGTGATCATTGCCTTCTTCACCGTCGCAACGCTGTGTCCGTCCCGGTCCTCGATCTCCATCGTGTCCCGCACCCGGGCCACCCGCTCCTGGATCTTCAGCAGCTCGTTCCCGTGGCTATCTTCGAGGATCAGTGTGTTGCGTGCCCGCAGGACCTTGCCGTCGACCTTGAAGACCCGCTCGCCCTGGTCATTCTCGATCCAGTAGTCGTCGCCAATTGACGCCAGCTTTTGACGCATGCGATAGTGCGTCACGCCGGTGCCACCACGGCGCTCCTCGCGCCGGTCGTGCCGCCTGTCCCTGAACACATGTCCTCCTTAGACGTTGGTGCCGTCGTGGGTCGTATTTCTTACCGGAGGGCCACCTTGATCTGGAACGCGAGCCCGCTTGCTTGCACGATCAGCCCCGCTGGGCCTGCTTTCGGCGGTAGCTCGGTCATGGGGGGACGCCGTAGAAGCGGCGGCAGATCCGCGGCCGGGGCGTAAGCGGTGACGATCACGGGCGTCGTGCCCTGATCGTCCTCGGAGGCGCCCAGGCTCGATGCGGTGCCGCGCTGGCGGGTCAGCGCTTCCAGCACGAAGAAGCCAGCGATCCCGGCGTACCCGGCCAGGAACCAGGCTGTACCGGTGCGAGACCGGCGTCGAACTCGCGACGACATAACGTTAGCTTAGCTACCCCGTTTGGCTCCCAACGGGTTCACCCGCGGCCTGCCCCTGACCGAAGTGCCCCTGACCGAAGCGGACCCGGCAACGTTTTATACCGGCGGCGCAAGGGTTACGTCGACTACAAGACGTTTGACCAGATGACAGGAGAGCTGAAAGCGTGTCAGCGATGGATGAACTGTCGCGTGCCGATGCCACGCCTTGGGCCGCGCGTGGCTCTATGTTCAGTCAACCCGGCCTGGCCGGGCCGGTGGCCTGGGCCACACCGCAGGATCTGGACCGGCTGCGAGCCAGGCACGCAACCGGGCGGCTGGGCAAACCGCTCGTGCCGACCGGTGTCGCATCGCCGCGGCTGGGCGATGAGCTGTTCGCCCGGCTCTTGGCCTACGGCACGCCGCAGGAGACTCATCCGGGCGATGTGCTGTTCAGGCCGGGCGACGAAGATGTCGATCTGATCGTGGTCGACCGTGGTTCGGTGGAAGTTGTGCGGACGGAGACGGCCGACGTGCCCGCCGAGACCGTCGCGGCGGTAGATTCGGGCGGCTTTGTCGGCGAGCTGAACCTGCTGACCGGGCAGAATGTCTACCTTTTGTGCCGGGTGCGGGCGGCCGGAACCGTCTACCGGGTGTCGCCGGAGCGTCTGCGGCAGCTCATGGCGAATGACGTCGAACTGTCCGACATCGTGTTCAAGGCGCTGATCGCCCGCCGGGAGCTACTGCAGCGCAGCACCGCCGCCCGGGCGATGGAGATCGTCGGCGGCGCCAGGTCGGCGCCGGCGCTGGCGCTGCGGACCTACGCCGCCCGGCAGCGTCTGATCCACCTTTGGTTCGATGCCGACACCCCCGCTGGCCGGGCGATGATGGAGTCCTCCGGCCTGACCAAGGACGACCTGCCCGCCGTCGTCATGCCCGATACCACGCTGAAGCGGGCCACGCCAGGCAGGCTGGCCGACAAGCTGGGCCTCAGCTACCGTCGCTCCTCCACCAAGCCCGTTGACGTCACGATCGTCGGCGCCGGCCCGGCCGGGCTGGCGGCCGCGGTCTACGGGGCGTCCGAGGGCCTGGACACCATGCTGCTGGACGCGGTCGGCACCGGCGGGCAGGCCGCGGCCAGTTCCCGGATCGAGAACTACTTCGGCTTCCCGTTCGGCCTTTCCGGTGCCGATCTGACCGGCCGGGCCGTACTCCAGGCGCTGAAGTTCGGTGCCCAGCTAGCCAGCCCCTGCGAGGCGGTCAAGCTCGACACCGACCGCAACGGCGACCTGCTCCGCGTCCACCTGCCGGGCGGGGAACTCATAGACAGCAGGGCCGTCGTCATCGCGACTGGCGCCCGCTACCGGGCGCTGCCGCTGGAGCGCTGGCCTGATTTTGAGGGCGCCGGTATCTACTACGCGGCCACCGAACTGGAGGCCCGGGGGTGTACGGGCAGCCCGGTCACGGTGGTCGGCGGCGCGAACTCGGCCGGTCAGGCCGCGCTGTATCTGGCCGGGCGAGGTAGTGAGGTCTCGCTGGTCGTCCGCGGCCCGGACATCGCCACCGACATGTCTGCCTATCTCGTCGACCGGTTGCTGGTCCATCCGCGGGTGACGGTGCTGTGCCGGAGCGAGGTCACCCGGCTGGATGGCGCCGACTTTCTCGAGGAAGTCAGCATCACCGACCGGACGGCGGACACTACCCAGGCCCAGCCTTGCTCTGGCTTGTTCTGCTTCATCGGTGCCGAGCCCGCCACCAGCTGGCTGACCGGAATAGCCACCGAAGATGACGGCTTCATCCGAACCGACGTCCAGCTGGCCGACGATGACCTCGGACCGGCCTGGGCCGACCTGGAGCGGAAGCCGCTTCCGTTCGAGACCAACGTTCCCGGCGTGTTCGCGGTCGGCGACGTCCGCTCCGGCTCGATGAAGCGGGTCGCCGCGGCCACCGGCGAGGGCGCCAGCGCGATCGCGTCGGTACACAAGGCCATCGCCACGCTCGCCTAGCGTCAGGCACTCATGCCCAAGCAGGCTCGTGGGCGCAAAGGAGTCGTGGGCTATGAGGACCGCGGCGCCGGATGCCGCCCGACCCGATCCCAGGACGCCCAGGCGCCAGCGAGGGCCTCAGCCACCAGTTCCTGGACCGTGTCCAGCACCGGCACGCAGAACCGTGGTTCGGCAGTTAGCTTGGGACGCAGGAGGCCAATCGCGATGGCTTACGAGATATCGAATTCAATCAGGATCGCTGCCACTCCGGAGAACGTGTGGACGGTGCTGGCCGATCTGGACAATTACCCGCAGTGGCATCCGTCGTTCCAGTCGGTGACCGGACAGCTCGCCGTCGGCAGCACGCTCACCATCAGGACCACCTCTCCAACCACTGGCAACCCCATCACGCTCAAGGTGAAGGTGCTGGCCGTCGAGGCGGACATCGAACTGGCGTGGGCATCGAAGCTGCTCGGGATGACGACCATCAAGCGCCAGTTCCTGCTGCGCTCAGCTGACGGCGGCACCGAGCTGACGCAGGCCGGGACCTACCGGGGACTCGGCGGCTCCCGTGGGCCCGGCGGCGCCCGTGGTGCCCTCAAGACGATCGCCAACATCCGGGGCAGCTACATGGCGATCAACGAGGCCATCAAAAAGCAAGCCGAGGCCCGGCAGCAGCGATTTTTTCGAGGCTGAGCCGCCCCGACCATACTCAGCGGCCAGTCGTTTCAGCGCTGGCGCCAGGCCATCTCGACGTCATCTCGCCGCGCACCGGGACGACCGTGCCGCGAGCCTGGCCTGCCTCCGGGAAGTAGTCCGCTACTTCGACGGCGATCTCACCGGCTACGTCCGCGAGCAGCGGACGCGCTACACGGCGATCGTGTGCGACATCCTCCGCGACGGAGTGGACGAGGGGCTGTTCCATACCGCCGATCCGGAGATGTCGGCGCTGCAGATCTTCGGTATGTGCAACTACGCCTGGACTTGGGTCAGTCCCAGGACAGCCTTCCAGGCTGTCTAGGAAGCGTGGGCAGCCTGGCGGTACTGCTGGGCTTTGATGCCGCGGACCACCGGCCGCTCGGAGCGAACGTTCCGGTGGCTCCCTTTTGGCTCCCGGGTAGACCTGGCCTGGAGGATAGTTTGCGTTTGACCTGGCCGGGCGCAACTGGGTTCGAACCAGTGACCCCTCGCTTGTAAGGCAATATTGATAAGTCTATGGCCAGTATGATTCTGGCTTTCTGCCAGGATGATCAGGTGCACTGGCGTCCGTTGTAGTTCGCGGTTGTTCAGTGCGACTGTCACCCAGTTAGTCACCCACCCAAATATGCGGGTGCGGTTGCTCTGGGTATTTTAGTTTGACGCTTAATTGTCAGGTGCGTCTGGAAGCTCGTTGATGGTTAAGTGTCAAGTCATTGAGGCTTTGCAGGCCTCTCCCCCGCTGGGAGATACTTGGATGGTCCCTGGATTGGCCGTTCGTAACGGCTTCGCATTGGCGTCTGCGCCCCATCCGTCGTCCTCGTGGCGGGATGCGGCGCAGATCACGACCTGGACGGGGCTGAAGCTTGCAGCCCCGCCCAGCTGGTTCGTGCTCCTTACCTGGAGGCCACGCCCTGGGCGTAGACGTTCAGGTTGAAGGCCGCGGGTTCGTCGTTCTGGTTATAGTCGCACTGGCCGTGTTGTTTCTTGAGCTTGAGGTACTCGTGCAGCCAGAACCGGCCGTGCCCCTTCGCGTGCCTGTACTTACCGGTGCCCCCAGTGAACGCCCAGTAGCCGGAGTAGTTCAGCGAGCCGGCGCAGGTGTACTTGTTGATGTGCGGATTTGGCACCGAACTGTGCCACACGTAGACGTTACCGCCGCGGAACTCAAAGGTGCCCGTTGTCTGTGACGTCTCGTTGTCCAGGCCGTTATGGCCGGTGAGCGCGCCCCACATGTTCACGGTGCCGCCGTTCGGCATGCTGAGATCCTGGTGGATCGTGAACGCCTGATAGCCGGAATGCGCGGATGTACCGGCGCTGGCCGCGGTTGCAGAAAGTGCAAGGGCGGGAATCGCCGCTGCAGAAACGAGTGCTGCTTTGACCCGGTTTTTCATGATGCCCCCCTCCGGAGCTTGACCGATGGGCAAGCTGCGCAGCATGGGGACCATAAGCATCAAAACGGCGCAAAGTCAAGGGCCCGGTGGCTCTTTCAGGGGAACCCCGCATGTGATCACGTCCAACAGATGACCTTTTGACACTTACATCCGCGCCGGATTCTGCATGGCCGGGCACCGAGTCTGTGGCGTGGGAATCGTCAGAGGTTCTGGTAGAGGCGGATTGCGGTGCGACCGGGCGAGGAGTAGATCTGCACGAGATCGCAGAGCTGGTTGGCGAGCCAGAGACCAACGCCGTCGGTGGCATCGGGAGTAGGCGGAAGGCGGCCAGCCAGCGGTGAGGTGATGTGGCCGTGATCGGACACCTCGCAGATCAGCGACTGGTCGTCGGTCCAGGTGTGAAGCTCGCCCTGGCCGCCGCCGTGCAGAAGACTGTTGGTGGCGATTTCATTGACCGCCTGCACAAGCGCGGTGGCTGACCGCTGATCAAGTCCGGTCCGCTGGGCTAGGGCGGCAACGAACGTCCGCACCTTGCCGAGGGTGCCAGGCTGGATGACCATGTAAGCCGAATCGGCGGGGCGGGGCGGCAGCGGCCGGGCGAACGGGTCGGCCAGATTGACCGGCCGGAAGCTGCCGTGCGCCGTTTGGTCCTCCCCGCGGGCGACGAACGGGTGAGTTCGGTGAGCCTCATCGATCACGTTGGCGGCCAGCGCCTCTAGATCATAGGGGCACAGCAGCCAGAACGGCGTGGAAGCGTCAAAGGCGACGTTCAGCAGGGCTTCGTGGAGCTGGCATTCCGCCAGCTCGGCCGGGGAACGTCCAGGATCTACCGGTTCGCCGATCCCGTACAGCTGCGAGGCTCCGGCATGGTCCTGCACGAAGGCTAGCCACGCAGCGATGATCCGCCCGGGATTACCCCCGACCTCGGCCATATCGGCGAAGCTGACCTTCACGGCCTCGGCCCCCAGCGCCTTCCGGAGCATCCCGATCTTTGAACGGCTCACTACGACCAGGATCGGGTCACCCGCATCGACCGCCCGGCGGATGAACGATGACGTTCCGGTCAGGAACTCGGCCGTGCCGCTGTACAGCAGCGCCTCGTGCCGGTATCGGCCGACGGCTTCTTCCGTGAACGCCCGCTGCTGGCCACGCGGGGCCGAGGCGACTTCCGGACGGGCAGCTGGCTGATTACTGGCCGCGACATTCAGCTCTGAGTCACTCATCGATTCGCACTTGCCTAGGTCTGGAGCAGCGCCACTCCCAGTCAGAGCATACGTGTGAGGCACGTTCCCGCAAGTCAAGCCGTCGGCAAGACATCGATCCGTTGCAGTATTAGTTGAGAGTCAGCCTCGATTTGGGCAGCATGCCAGGAGTGAGAAACGGAACCGGCCTCGCCCTCTCTGCCAAGCTGTCGTGAGCACCCGCCCCTTCAGTAACTTCAGTATTCACGCGCCGCCGACAGCAGTTTATCGTGATACCCATACGCGAGCTGTTTTGAACCGTTGCTCCCAGAGCGCTGTAGCTACCCTGAGAATTCACGCCGCTGTGTGATCTTGCCGGTGCGGCGACAATAAGAAGTGCTCCTGAACTGGGACGATAGGGGTGTCGAAGTCCTTATCTGACCCCAGTCCGAGGAGCACTTGTTAGGTGAACACTACCGGCTGGCTGAAAGGTCTGCGGGTTACCGCGGACGGTTCCGGGATCGTGTCGCATGCCGGGCGTGGCGCTGGTCCGGGCGCTGGCCGACAAGCACCGGCCTGACCACGGGGTTGTCGGAAGCGCTGGCCTCGGGCCGGCTGCTGGTCCATGACCGGGGCCGGGTGCTGGCCGACCTGGCCTGCGCGATCGCTGATGGCGGCGAGGTGATCAGCGACTTCCGGGTCATCGGTGACCAGGAGGAGCTGTTCGGGCTGGTCGCCTCGGTGCCCACGGCGTGGCGGACGCTGGATGAGATCACCCGTGGCGGGGAGCGGACGCTGGGCAAGATCACTGCCGCGGTGAACGCGGCCCGGCGGCGGGCCTGGGCCGCGGCTCGCCGCCCGGCACGGCGCGCTGCCCGGCATCCGCGTCGCGGACAAGACGCTGGACGGGGTGACCTGCATCCGGCTGGACGCCTCGCGTGGTGACCTGCCACAGCGATAAGGAAGGGGCCGAGCCGAACTTCAAGGGATTTGGCCTGCACCCGCTGCTGGCCTACTGCGACAACACGGGCGAGCCGCTGGCCGGGATGCTGCGGCCCGGCTCGGCCGGGCAGCAACACCGCCGCGGATCACCTGACGGTGCTGGACGCGGCGATCACAGCGCTGCCGCCGGCCTTCCGGCGGCGGCTGATGGTCACCTGTGACGGGGCCGGGGCCAGCCACGACCTGATCGCCCGGCTGGACAAGCTCGCCGCCCGGCGCGGCTACCAGCTCACCTACTCGGTCGGCTGGGAACTCGGCGCCCGGGAGCGCGGCGCGATCGCGGCCGTCCCGGCGGCGGCCTGGCAGATCGCGGTCGATGCCCGCGGACAGGTCCGCGAGCGGCGCGCCGAACAGGCGTGCAGCGACCTGGACTGCGGGCACCGCCGGTGCTGGATCGAAGAAGCGCACGTCACCGAGCTGACATCGCTGCTGCGTGAAGGCCCCGCCGGTGACCAGCTGGCCGGCTGGCCCGCAGGCGATGCGCGTCTTCGCCCGCCGCGAGCGGCCGCATCCCGGCGCGCAGCTCACCTTGTTCGAGACCGCAGACGGCTGGCGGTACTCCCTGTGGGTGACGAACCGGCCCGCGGCCACCAAGGGCTGGCTGGGCCAGAACGCCTACCTCGATGCCGCCCACCGGGTCCACGCCCGGGTCGAGGACGCCATCCGCACCGGCAAGGACTGCGGCATCGGCAAGTACCCGTCCACCTCACTGGCGATGAACAAGGCCTGGCAAGCAGCCGCCCTGACCGCCGCGACGCTGCTGGCCTGGCTCCGCCTGCTCGCCCTGGACGGCCACCTGGCCAAAGCCGAGCCGAAGACCCTGCGCTACCGCATCCTGCACGCCGCCGCCCGGCTGACCCGAAGCGGCCGCCAGCGCCGCCTGAAGATCCAGGCCAGCTGGCCCTGGGCTGCTGACATCGTAACCGCCTGGGACCGATCACCGCCCTGCCTCAGGCTCCCTGACCAGCACAAAGCCGCCCCTGCGATCAAGGAAGGAGCACCCGGGCCCCGTGGAACCCCGGCCACCCGGCCCGACAGCCGGGATTTCGCCATCCACGCACCGCCGAACCCGGCCTATCACCAGTTTGCCGAACTCTCCAGGCCCCGCCCCGCTCCGGTGTGAATCATCGAGGCTAAAGACACCACAATGGCCCAGATTAATAGTCCCACGACGTTCGCGATTTCATATACGGGCTCTAATCCTTTGACACCTCAAGCTGTAACCCCTAGCTTTAGCAACGACGTGCTTGGAAGCATCCAGAATGATGGTTCCATCGCACTCGATTTTTACACGTCTCAATTCCCAAGTAGTGGTCTGCAAATTTTGCTAAACGATCAGCCTATACTTACTGGCCACGAAAATGATGCATCCTGCCTATCCCAGAGCCAAGTATTGGGCATCGATGGGGCGCTTCGACTCGTATACGGATTGAACACCATTCGTCGGGGATCTGCCATAGCTATACCCGGATCAGATCACGCCTTCGACGTTCCTAGCGCGCTGTGCCCATAGGTTTGTATGCTTAACCCACCTGATCTAATTCTGCTCCCGACTCCATTGTCGGTGCCTCTGCTACATGAAGCGTCGATATCCATCTATGCGATGAATACGTCCTTGAGCCGGACCCCTCACGGCCGGGCATGTTCAGCGGCGGTCGGCGCACCATGGAGTAACTTTTAACAACGCTATACAACGATCGGGCTGCCATCACCAGAGGCCTGACCTCAATCTATTAAGAACGATTGGTTAGAACCAACTAGGCGACCTCCTCGGTGTGAACGAGTCGCATGCGGGTCGATCAAGGTCGTTGGTACAGTTCAGAAGCTTGTACCGGTCGGATGAGGTCGATGTTGGACGGCAGGGTTGCTGTACTCCCCTGCTGTACAGCTCAAGGCGTCACGACGCTACGGTTCGCTCCCGATTGACAGTCCGACTCCTTTGGCGATCTGGGTTCTTGTCACGTTCACGGGTTCCGGGCACCCCCTGGCTCTGGAAACCGTAGGCGGGGTGCCCGCCAGGTACATTGCGGATGGTGGGCAACGTGGTGCACCTGCTGATCAGCCAGGCCGGCTACCCCTCCACCAGGGCACTGTCAGCCTGGCAGTCGAGGGGAACTCTCCCGCCACCACGGCGACCAGGCCGTCCTGGAAAAGCACTACGTGCCCCGCCGCTCCCAGCGCACCCGCGCCGTGCTCACCTTCTTCGCCCAGGATCACGCCACCTCGGACATGGTGTACTCCAACGCCGACATCACCAAGGCCGAGCAGGCCGCCGAGATCATCGCCTTCGCTGATTACTGGAACAACGCCACCGGCAGCGACCCGGGACTACTGGTCTTCGACTCCCAGCTGACCACTTACAAGATCCTCGGCCAGCTGTCCGGCCGCGGCATCAGATGGCTCACGCTCCGCCAGCGCGGCAAGACCGAACTCGCCCGCCTCGATGCCCTGCCCGCCAGCGCCTGGAAGACCGCCGTCATCGCCCGGTCCGGCCGGTACCGGCGGCCCCGCCTGCACGGAGACATGGTCAAGCTCACAGACATCAGCGGCCAGGTCCGCCAGATCGCGGTCAAGAACATCGGCCGCGACGAGCCCACCCTGATCATCACCAGCGACTTGACCACGCCCGGCAAGAACCTATTCGCCCGCTACGCCGAGCGGATGATGGTCGAAAACGCGCTGGACGCCTATATCGGCGGGTTCCACCTCGACGCACTGACCAGCGGCGTCCCGCTCAACGTCGACCTGGACACCACCCTGACCGTCGTCGCCGGCAACCTCCACCGGCTGCTCGCGCTCAAGCTATCCCGCTACGAGCACGCCACCCCCGAAACCCTCTGGCGGGACTTCCTCGACGCCACCGGCACCCTGCACATCGACCAAGCCGGCGTCACCTGCGCGCTGAACCTGCGCAGCCACCACCCCGCCCTCATCGACGCCGGATTCGCCGAACTCCAAGCTCCGATCCCCTGGTGGGGCGGGCGCACCCTGCGGTTCCGGTTCCCGCCACGATAACCGCCGGGCCGCAGGAAACCTCAACTCAATTATCTGACCGGGAATCGAGGCTAACCGGGCGAAAGAGCCCTGGCGCGGGCAGCTGCCCGGTCATCGCCCAGGACCCGCCCGAGCGCCAGCACCGGTCACAGACGTCTGTCCCGCCGCTCAGCCCTCCGCCAGCCTGCAGCGTGCCCGTGCAGGCACAGAGCCGCCGGCTAGCTCACCACGGGGTGACTATACCCCCCTTGACGGATTGTCACATACCGGGCACTGTGGCAGGCGTTCAGCTACCGCCCAGACCTTGCGGAGAAAGAATTATGAGCACCCTCACGCGTGCCGCCGCCTATACCGTCCGGATCGCCGCCCTGACCGCCGCAGCTCCCGTGCTGGCCGGCGCCGCCGCTTCAGCCGCTACCGCCAAGCTGACCGGTTGGGAACTGCGGCAGCTCACCAGCTCACCGCTGTCCGCCGAGGCCGGGCGGCTTAAGGCCGAATTCCGCGAGATGGCCGCCGCCAACGGCGCCGGCGCAAACACGCCAGCGCAGCGGCAGGGGCACGCTGGGAACGGCCGCGACAGGCACCGCCCCGATAGCACGCTCGTTGCGCTCCGGTAAGGCCCATGCTCAGCCGACTGCCTTGAGCACGTCGCGCTAGGCACCCCGCCGTACCGCGTGCTGACGGAAATCATCCCTGTGACGCAGCGGCTGGGGACGTTCGCCAACCCGCCCGGGAATCGCTCAAGCCGCTGCCGGCACGGGCGTCAGCTCCCCAGGCGCCGCAGGCGTCAGGTCCGGGGCGGCGTCTGCGTATCCGGTATCCAGTATTGGTCAACGTTGTTGACATGGATAAACCGTGAGTCATGGATATTTTGAATCCGGTTGCAAATGGCGCCGGAACACGTCAGGAGGTGCTTCTCCATCGATAAGGGGCGGAGAGTCATGAACCAATCGGGTATTTCCGTGCCGACGGCGCACCGGCCGGACCGGCGGCCCGCGCGGCAGCCGGCCTACGGCGGGCATGCCCGCTCCTACGACCGGCGGACGGGCGCGTTCCAGTCCTACCGCCGGGCGGTCATCGAGGCGCTCCCGGTCCGCCCGGGGCAGGTGGTCCTGGACGTCGGGTCCGGGACGGGGCTGTGCTGCGGCTTGCTCCGGGACAAGGTGGGCGCGCAGGGCGGTGTCGTCGGTATCGAGGAGTCACCGGAGATGGCGGCGGTGGCGCGCGAACGCATCGCCGACGAGGGCTGGCGTAACGTCACGGTCGTGGAGTCACCGGCCGAGGACGCAGAGATCCCGGTGGCCGCGGATGCGGCTCTATTCTGCGCTGTCCACGACATCCTGCAGTCCCCGGACGCGCTGCGCAATGTCATGACCAAGCTCCGTCCGGGGGCATGGGTAGCTGCGGGCGGCGGCAAGTGGGCCGCACCGTGGATGGTGGGCGTGAACCTGCAAGCCAGGATGCTGCATGCTCCCTTTGTGCGCAGCTTCGAAGGTTTCGACCGGCCCTGGAGTCATCTGGAGCAGCTGATCGAAGACGTCCGCGTCCGTGAGGTAGCGCTCGGCAGCGGCTATATCGTGACCGGCCAGGCACCCCAGACCCCGTCCTAGCGAAGGACCCGGTCCCGGGCGGACCGGCTCCCAGACGGTCCGGGTGCGCTGGTAGCGCGGACCGGCGGCGTCAGGCTGGTGTGCGCAGTGCGGTGCCGCGGCCAGGGGCTGCCGACCAGCAGGCCTCGAGCAGCGCGGGGGCGAACAAGTGCGGCGCATTGACGCAGGCCCCGTGATCGGCGTCCACGTAGTGGACTGATGCACCCGGGACCGCCCGGGCCATCGCCAGCTGGCGGCTTGGCGGCACGACGCGGTCCCGGGCCGTGATGACCACCGCGGTGGGCACATCGACCTGGCCGATCCAGCTGTCCGAGGTGAACGCGCTGACGGCGGGCATGGCCGACACGACGGTGGCCAGAGTGGTCCGGCTCAGCTGGGCGCGGGCCCACATGCTCGTCGCCGGGTCGTCAATGCGGCCCAGCAGCGCCATGCCGACGAACTCGGCGCCCATCAGATGCAGCAGCGGGTTCCAGCGCAGGACCGCGGCCACCGTCGGCATCGCCAGAGCGGCCAGCTGCTCCGCCTGTGACCCGCGGGCATTGCCCGCGGTGGAGCACAGCACCAGGCCCGACACCAGCGCGGCGTGCCGCCGGTACAGCAGCTGGGCCACCAGGCCGCCCATGGAATATCCCACTGCGGCAAAGCTGCCGATATCAAGGACCCCGGCCAGCGCGGCGATATCGTCGGCGCAATCCTCCAGCCGGAACCGCGAATGCAGCCGGACCCCGTCGCCATGGCCACGCAGGTCGACGGCGACGACCCGGAAATCACGTCCGAGCGGAACGAGGACCTGTCCCCAGTTCAGCTCGGCCGTGCCTGCCACCCCGTGGATCAGCATGACCGTCTCCGCACCGCGCGGGCCGACGCACTCCCACACCCGCGTCGTCCCGCGGCCCGGCAGATCCACCAGCCGCGTACGCGGCATCGCTGCTTCCCTGAGCATCCGGCGTTCTCCTTTGACTGGTGGCCTGGGCTCAGCCCACGCCCGGGCAGACCGGCCGCCCATGACACATGGACAGCCTGAGTCAGGCTTGCGGGGTCACGGGAGGCGACCTGGCTCGGCCACCACAGCGCGTGCGGCGGCCACCACCGCCGGCGAGCCTCGCAAACCCGGCACGTTGGCAGCAGCGCCTCGTCGCTGACGAACATCCCCGCAGTAGACCGCACAGATCCCTGCCAACCCATGGACCTAGGTCCCCGCCGCTGGGCCGGAAGTCCGCCGGCGATCCGGCCGCGGGCAAGGCACCGCGTCCAGCGGGGCCTTCGCTGACCGGCGGAACGAGCGGGCAATCGTAGGGCAGGAGCCCGGCCTCACTCACCAGTGGCTGCTGCGCGCCGGGGAACTCAGCGCGCCGCCCCAGCTCGCGCAGCGCGATACGGGTGGCGTGGCCGACGGTACTGCCGGGCCGGGGACGCAGCGACGCCAGTTCGGCCACCAGGGGCGCCGCGGTGTGCTTGGCGAAGCTGGCTCGCAGGTCATCCGGGCCGGTCACGATCAGGGCCCCGGCCTGGTTGATCGTCTGGGTACGTTCTCCTGCGGCGCTACGCCGTGGCGACCATCAGCGCATGGATCGCCTCGACCGTGCCGTCCCTTGGGCGCGCCGCGGGCCCGGCCGGACTGGGAGACCCGCGCCGCGCGGACGGCGTCGAGAGGATCGGACTTGCCCTGCCGGCGGCGGGCGCGGGCCTGGCTCAGGCGGCAGGACAAGACCATCGCTAGCGGCCAGAGTGCCTGCGCCAGGCCATGGATCCGCTCCGACAGGCCCACTTGCCCGGCCCCGGTGATGAGTTCTGCACCGAACCATGCGAGCAGGCTGAGCAGCAGCGCAGATCTTCAATTTTCGAGGTTACGGGAGTGTGAAGTCGAGCCCGGTCTTGGCGAGGAAGCCGTCGATGAGGCCGGGCCGGTACTGCATCGGTTTGAGCCGGGTCTTCACCAGCACGACTGGCTGATCGATGCCCTGCTTGGTGAGGTTGGCCAGGGATTTCTTCAAATTTGACCAGACCGGCTCCACTGGATTCAGCTCGGGCGCATGAGCCGGCAGCTGGAAGACCGTCAGCCACGAGCGGGTGGCGGTCAGCTGCCGCATCGCGCGGCTGGTGTGGGTGGGAAGGTTGTCCCAAATCCGAAAATCGGACCCCGCCGGGCACGCGGCAGCACCCGGCGGAGCGCAGCGGAGCCGGGTGGGAGTGAACCCGCAGGTCAGGCGGCGGGTTCTACGGTGACTTTGTAGCCGAGGGCTTCAAGCTGGCCGATATGGTTGCGCATCTTGCGGCTGTTGCTGATCCGGCTGTCGTAGAAGTCAGGGCCGAGATCGGCATAGTGAGCCTCGGGGTCCGACAGCAGGTGCCAGATGATCACCAGGATGGATCTGCTGACCGCGACAATGGCCTTTTTCTTACCGCGGCGGCGGGCGATCCGCCGGTACCG
>CAVUNW010000008.1:0-10308 GCA_963742865.1 uncultured Actinomycetes bacterium | reverse complement strand
GCAGAAATGCTCATCCAGCGCCGACAATGCGATATTGGCGAGCAGCGGCGAAAGAATACCGCCCTGAGGAGTGCCGGTAACCGAATCCCTGACCTGTCCTCCCTCGGCCATAATGCCTGCCTTCAGGAAAGACTTAACCAGGGCCAGGACCCGCTTGTCTCCGATTCTCACCCGGATCCGGCTTACCAGCTCCGGATGCGAGATCTCATCGAAACACGCCTCGATATCTGCCTCAAGAACCCAATGATATCCCTGGGTCCCGAAGTGGTGGATCTCAGCGATCGCGTCCTGCGCCCGTCTCCGCGGACGGAAACCGTATGACACCGGCTTAAAATCCGCCTCGAAAATGGGCTCAGCACCAGCTTCACGGAAGCTTGCACCAGGCGGTCCATCGCGGAAGGAATACCCAGGCTCCTGAATTTCCCCGGACTGCCCTTCGGGATCAGACGCTCCCGCCCCGGCAGCGGGGTGAACACGCGGGCCCTCAACTGCGCCCGCGTCTCCGCCAGGAACCCCGCGACGTCACCGCCCGCGACGATGGACCGGGGAGAAACCCCGTCCACCCCCGCCGTGCGCGCCCCCTTGTTCCTGCGCACCCGGTCCCAGGCCACCACCAGGAACGCCGGGTCACACACGAGGTTATACAGATCATCGAACCGGCGGCCCGCATCCCGGGCCGCCCAAAGGTGCAGCTTGGCCTGCATACGCAATACCCGCGGCAGCGCCTCATCGAGGCCCGGCCACGGCTCACCGGTATTCACCAGCGCCTCCTGTCCTTGCAGGCCGCAGTGCCTGAACCTGCTGGGCCCCTTCGCCGTGCACGCGGCTTTCCCGCGCCCGGACTACTACGGGCCCTCCGCCCCACCCCCGGCTATCAGCGGACGACGCGCCTGCCCGCCACGCCCCTGCCCGGACGGCCGGGACGAGACGGGAACCAGGGGTGGTTCCCACGTTCACCATCTACCGCTCACCGGGTTAGGCCCCCAGCTTTGCCCCAGCGGCATCGCCATGGTTACGCCGCAGTCCTTCGCCATGGCCTCCCGGACCGGCCTAGGTAATCCGGCCCGCGAGTTCCCCGCCCGCAATGAGGGGACAGGTACGCACCGCACCCCAGCCCGTATCCACCGGATTTGAGCTGGTTCGACTCTTGAGGAGCTTTAAGACACTGGTTCCTGTCGTAGGCCTTCCCGTCTCGCTAGCCGGACCCGCGCCATCCGGTAGTGCTGGCGCGTCCCGTCATTGTCAGGGCTGCTCCCGCCCTCCCCGCCGTCTCCCGGCTCAGGCTGCCCTCAGCTTCGCTACGCTGCTGCGACAGCGCAGCGGTGGCGGTCTTTCACCTCCACCCGAATAGATGGCGCCTCGTGGCGCACCCCGAGGAAGTCGAACCCCTCGGACAGGTGCACGATCTTCGTCTTGTCCTCGTTGAAGACAAGCCCCCTGGGCGCCAGCCACTCGGCGAGCTGCGCCTGGACCTGCTCGGCCTGCTGCCTGGAGTGGCAGCACGCGACCAGATCATCGGCATACCTGACCACGACCGGGCAGCCCGGCACGGTGTCACCGGCGTTCTTGCCGGTGACCTGGTACCGGACCCCTGCGGCCTCCTCCAGCCCGTGGAGCGCCACGTTCATCAGCAACGGGCTGATCACGCCCCCAACGCAATGGATAATCCGGGCGATGGTCACCCTCCGTATCGGGTCGGGGGTCGGTTGCCGGGCGGCGGATCCGCCTGCCGGGGTGGGAATGCGGTGCCGGATGGTGATCTTCTCCGGGCCGATGAGGACGTCTTTGACGAGCAGCCGCAGCACCCGCTGGCGGTCTTCGACGGTGGCTGTGGTGGCGTTGCCGCGCAGCTGGGCGAGGAAGCCTTCCAGGTCATCGGCGAGCTTGAGGTAGGCGTCGCGGTCGGCGGCCTGGGCGTCGAGCGCGTCGATCTGGGCGTGCAGGGTCGCCTGCCGGGCGCGCAGGTGCGGCATCTTGGCGCGCAGCTCGTCGATGGTCAGCAGCTGCTCGGAGAATGCCTCGATCATGGCGGTGATCGAGGTAGCGGCCTTGGCCAGCTCCAGTTCGAGGCGCTTGCGCTGCCGGGTGGCCGGATCGGCGGTGCGGGCGGTCTCGAGCCGCTTGCTGATCTCGGCGCGGATCAGCGCCGGGTCGGCGAGCAGGCCGGTGATGTGGTCCCACACGACGGTGTCGAGGTAGTCCGCGCGGACCGGCTGGTTACCGCAGACCCGGCCGCCTTCGTAGCGGTAGTCATCAGAGCCCAGGCACCGGTAGTAGTAGATCTTCCTGCTGGTGGTGCGGGCCGAGGTCCGGTAGTAGCCGTATCCGCAGGCCGAGCAGGCAGCCAGGCCCTGCAGCAGGGAGGGGACCTTGGTGTTGCGGGCGGCGAACCGCTTGTTGTCTTCCAGCCGCTGCCGGACCCGGGCGAAGGTGTCCTGGTCCACGATGGCCGGGACCGGGATCTCCAGCCACTCCTCCCGCGGCCGGTCCACGGTCTTGACTGCTCGCGGTGTGGCGCGTCCTTGCAGCCGGGCGACGCGGTTCAGCCCCGGCGTCCCGCTGGTGGCCATGGTCTTGCCGAACACCGCCGTCCCGGCGTAGGCGGGATTGCGCAGCATGGCCCAGATCACCGACCGGTCCCAGCGGTGCTTACCGGTCCGGGTGGGTGCGCCCTGGGCGGTCAGCCAGCGGGCCAGGTCGGCGATGGAGGCGCCGTCGTCGGCGTAGCGGCGGAACATCTCCGCCACCAGCGCCGCCTGGTCCCCGATGATCTGGTAGGCGGCCCCGGCCAGGTCGGTCTTGCGGACGTACCGGTAGCCGAACGGCGCGCCGGACAGCACGTTGACCGACCCGGTGCGGGCGCGGTAGGTCTTGCCGCGCCGGTACCGCTCGGCCAGCTGCGCCTTCTCGTACTCGGCGAACATGCCCTGGAACTGCACCAGCAGCTGGTCCTCGGGGCTGTCGCCGCGCGGGCCCTTGACGAACTCGGCCCGGACCCCGGCCCGGGCGAACTCCTCCAGCAGCAGCGCCTGATAGGCGAACTTGCGCGCCAGCCGGTCCGGCGAATACACCAGCACCACGTCCACGCAGCCCTGGGCCACCAGGTCCCGCAGCGCCTCCAGGGCCGGCCGGACCAGCGTCGCACCCGAATGGCCCTCATCTTCGAAGACCCACTCTTCCGGGACGTCAAGCCGGGCCCGCGCGGCGTGCTCGCGCAGCGCCGCGGTCTGCGACCCGATCGTCTCGTCCTTCTTCTGCCGGGCGCTGGAGACCCGGGCGCAGCTCGCCGCGCTCGTCACGGGGCGGCCGTCCTTCCTGGCCAGCCCGCACGATGCGGGCCCGCCGCTGCGGCACCAATATGGCGTAGGCCACTGACAATTCCGTGGCCGCGTGACGGCCGAAGACGAACTCCGCCTCGACCGCCCGGTCGCTCACCTGCGGGCACTGTTCCTGCGGCCCCGCACCAGGAACTCCGTCAGCGCCCGCGTGACCACGGCGGAGATCGTGGTCCCGCTCTCACGCGCGTGCGCCCGCACCCGCCCGGCCAGCGCCGCAGGCAGCTTGACCGTGAACACCACGCTCTCCCCGGGCACCTCCGCCCGCCCCGACGCCCTGGCCTGGTCCGCATACCGCCGGGCCTGCCGCGCCGAAACCCCGAACCGGCCCGCCAGCACACGCGCGGCCTCCGCCGCCGGCACGCCCGCCTCCAGCAGGTCAGCAGCCGCATTGACACGCTCAGCCTGCTCCCCAGCACGCACCCGACGATCACCAGCCATGCCATAACCGTACTACCCGACATGTCACTCATTGCCCGCGGCACGCCGCGGCCGTTCCAGCCGCCGGTAGCTCAGCGTGACATCAAAGCAGAAGTTATCCATTGCGTTGGGGGCGTGATCCCGCCGCCTTGCGGAGTTCCCTCCTCGGTCGGCGTGAATGCCCCGTCCTCAATCACCCCGGCCTTCAGCCAGCCCGCGATCATGTTCCTGGCCGGAAATGATCCGAGCGCGGCGAGAAGACGATCATGATCGATGCGGTCGAACGCCGCCGACAAGTCGGCGTCCACGATCCACACGCGCTTGCTCTTGCCTTTCAGCGTGGTGAACAGCGCGGCGATCGCGTCGGCGCAGCCACGGCCCGGCCGGAACCCATACGATCTGGGCTCGAACCGGGCCTCCCACTCAGGTTCCAGTGCATTTCGGACCCGGTTCTGATGACACCGGTCCATCAGCACGGGAATGCCGAGCGGGCGGCGTTTCCCATTGGCCTTCGGCACATACACGCGCCGGACCGGCAACGGGTCCCAGGCGGAGATCGTGCGGTGCACCCGCACCGCCATCTCCGCCCGGTCTTCCGGGGACAGCGCTACCTGCCCGTCGATCCCGGCGGTCCTGCGCCCAGCGTTGCGCTGCGTGACCCGCCGCACGCTGACCAGCGTGTTCGACCAGGATCGCAGCATCATCTTCTGCAGTGACCGGACCGTGGCCCAGTCCTGCTCCCGCGTCGCCTTGAAGATCCTCCGCCGCAGCCGCCCTACGTTGCCCTCATGGAGCCGCCAGTCGATGGCGTCCCAGTCCGGTGCGTCCTCCGGTCCGTTCACCGTCACGGTGCCCAACTTGCCCTTCGGTTCGGGAGGCTTGATCAGCATCAGCGTTCAAAGGCTCACCTGCCCACGTCAGCACCCTTGCGGGCCAGCCACGCGGCTGGTATCCGGCCAGTTATCCACGGCAGCCGGCGGAGGTGCCAGCCATGACGCCGCGGGTTTCCTGTCGCCTTTCGGCCACCGGCATTCGCTTCTTGGGCATCCTGTTCCCGCCGGGGGCTTCCGCTCTCCTCACGGTCGGCCTACCAGGCGCTGCCTGGACCCCGGCAGGGTTTCCACGTTCCGCGCATCCGAGTCACGACCGGATTGGGTGCCCTCTTTACCCCGAGGCCACGCGGTGCTCTCACGGCCGGTCCGATCCCTCCGGCCGCCGCTCGCCCCCTCTGCCAGGGGCCAGGCCCTATCGCCCCGGTCTTCATCCCATCGCCCGGGGCTGTCTATTACGAGGCGTCATCGAGGGTTCACTCGCGTTCACCCGCCCGGCCTTCCCCCTTGCCTGTAATCCCCGGATGGAACGGGGACTTCTTGGGCTTGATCCCCGGGCTTCGCACCCCAGCAGGCAGGACCTGCGGCGCACGCCAGGACGGGGGACGGGCATCGAGCACTCGCCCGGAGCTACACGACCGGCATTACCGGACCTCCAATCCGTGCACTCACTCGCAATGCGCGACCTCGCGTCGCACGATCGGCATCGATATGGCCGGTTTCCCCACCCCGGCCAGCTGACCTCCTGGGCGAAGTTCGCGCCCGGAGAGCAGCAGTCCGGCGGGAAGAAGAACGGCAAGGCCACGGGCACGGCAACCCTTACCTGGCACCGCGTCCTCGGCGAATGCCGCCGTCAGCCGGCCAGACGGACACCTTCCTCGGCGAGCGCTACCGGCGGATCGCCCGCCGCCGCGGTAAGAGAAAGGCCATTGTCGCGGTCACCGCTCCGTCCTGGTGATCATCTGGCGCCTGCTCTCCGACCCCGAGGCTCGCTATGCGCGACCTCGGCCCTGACTTCTACGACAGCCGGATCAGCAACAGCCGCAAGATGCGCAACCATATCCGCCAGCTTGAAGCCCTCGGCTACAAAGTCACCGTAGAACCCGCCGCCTGACCTGCGGGTTCACTCCCACCCGGCTCCGCTGCGCTCCGCCGGGTGCTGCCGCGTGCCCGGCGGGGGTCCGATTTTCGGATTTGGGACAACCTTCCCACCCACACCAGCCGCGCGATGCGGCAGCTGACCGCCACCCGCTCGTGGCTGACGGTCTTCCAGCTGCCGGCTCATGCGCCCGAGCTGAATCCAGTGGAGCCGGTCTGGTCAAATTTGAAGAAATCCCTGGCCAACCTCACCAAGCAGGGCATCGATCAGCCAGTCGTGCTGGTGAAGACCCGGCTCAAACCGATGCAGTACCGGCCCGGCCTCATCGACGGCTTCCTCGCCAAGACCGGGCTCGACTTCACACTCCCGTAACCTCGAAAATTGAAGATCTCGCTGCTGCTCAGCCTGCTCGCATGGTTCGGTGCAGAACTCGTCACCGGGGCCGGGCAAGTGGGCCTGTCGGAGCGGATCCATGGCCTGGCGCAGGCACTCTGGCCGCTAGCGATGGTCTTGTCCTGCCGCCTGAGCCAGGCCCGCGCCCGCCGCCGGCAGGGCAAGTCCGATCCTCTCGACGCCGTCCCGCGCGGCGCGGGTCTCCCAGTCCGGCCGGGCCCGCGGCGCGCCCAAGGGACGGCACGGTCGAGGCGATCCATGCGCTGATGGTCGCCACGGCGTAGCGCCGCAGGAGAACGTACCCAGACGATCAACCAGGCCGGGGCCCTGATCGTGACCGCCCGGATGACCTGCGAGCCAGCTTCGCCAAGCACACCGCGGCGCCCCTGGTGGCCGAACTGGCGTCGCTGCGTCCCCGGCCCGGCATACCGTCGGCCACGCCACCCGTATCGCGCTGCGCGAGCTGGGGCGGCGCGCTGAGTTCCCCGGCGCGCAGCAGCCACTGGTGAGTGAGGCCGGGCTCCTGCCCTACGATTGCCCGCTCGTTCCGCCGGTCAGCGAAGGCCCCGCTGGACGCGGTGCCTTGCCCGCGGCCGGATCGCCGGCGGACTTCCGGCCCAGCGGCGGGGACCTAGGTCCATGGGTTGGCAGGGATCTGTGCGGTCTACTGCGGGGATGTTCGTCAGCGACGAGGCGCTGCTGCCAACGCGTGCCGGGTTTGCGAGGCTCGCCGGCGGTGGTGGCCGCCGCACGCGCTGTGGTGGCCGAGCCAGGTCGCCTCCCGTGACCCCGCAAGCCTGACTCAGGCTGTCCATGTGTCATGGGCGGCCGGTCTGCCCGGGCGTGGGCTGAGCCCAGACCACCAGTCAAAGGAGAAACGCCGGATGCTCGGGAAGCAGCGATGCCGCGTACGCGGCTGGTGGATCTGCCGGGCCGCGGGACCACGCGGGTGTGGGAGTGCGTCGGCCCGCGCGGTGCGGAGACGGTCATGCTGATCCACGGGGTGGCAGGCACGGCCGAGCTGAATTGGGGACAGGTCCTCGTGCCGCTCGGACGTGATTTCCGGGTCGTCGCCGTCGACCTGCGTGGCCATGGCGACGGGGTCGGCTGCGTTCGCGGTTCCGGCTGGAGGATTGCGCCGACGATATCGCCGCGCTGGCCGGGGTCCTTGATATCGGCAGCTTTGCCGCGGTGGATATTCCATGGGCGGCCTGGTGGCCCAGCTGCTGTACCGGCGGCACGCCGCGCTGGTGTCGGGCCTGGTGTTGTGCTCCACGGCGGGCAATGCCCGCGGGTCACGGCCGGAGCAGCTGGCCGCTCTGGCGATGCCGACGGTGGCCGCGGTCCTGCGCTGGAACCCGCTGCTGCATCTGATGGGCGCCGAGTTCGTCGGCATGCGGCTGTGCCGCATCGTCGACCCGGCGTCGAGCATGTGGGCCCGCCCGAGCTCGCCGGACCACTCTGGCCACCGTCGTGTCGGCCGTGCCCGCCGTCAGCGCGTTTACCTCGGACAGCTGGATCAGCCAGGTCGATGTGCCCACCGCGGTGGTCATCACGGACCGGGACCGCGTCCTGCCGCCAGCCGCCAGCTGGCGATGGCCCGGGCGATCCCGGGCGCATCAGTCCACCACGTGGACGCCGATCACGGGGCCTGCATCAATTCGCCGCACTTGTTCGCCCCCGCGCTGCTCGAGGCCTGCTGGTCGGCAGCCCCTGGCCGCGGGCACTGCGCACACCAGCCTAACGCCGCCGTTCCACGCTACCAGCGCACCCGGACCGTCTGGGAGCCGGTCCGCCGGAACCGGTTCCTTCGCTAGGACGGGTTCCCGGGTGTCTCGGGCGGGTCACGATATAGCCGCTGCCGAGCGCCCCCTCACGGACGCGGACGTCTTCGATCAGCTCCTCCAGATCGACTCCACAGCCGGTCGAAACCCTCGAAGCTGCGCACCAAAGGGAGCATGCGGCGTCCTGGCTTGCAGGTTCACGCCCACCCCATCCAGCGAAGCGGCCCAGCTTACCGCCGCCGGAGCGGCCCGTGCGCCAGGACGGAAGCTAGGTCGTGACGTTGCGCAGCGCATCCGTGGACTGCAGGATGTCGTGGACAGCGCAGAAGATGAGCCGCATCCGCGGCCACCGGGATCCTTCGTCCTCGAGCGGTGACTCCACGACCGTGACGTTTATCCAGCCCTCGTCGGCGATGCGTTCGCGCGCCACCGCCGCCATCTCCGGTGACTCCTCGATACCGACGACACCGGCGGGTGCAGGCCGACCACCTTGTCCCGGAGCAAGCCGCGGCGCGGCACGTACGCGACCAGACGTCCAGGACCACCTGCCCCGGGCAGACCAGGGAGCGCCTCGATGGTTGGCCGACGGTAGACTGGAAACGCGCCCGTCCGCCGGTCCGATGCAGGAGCGGGCATGCCCGCCGTAGGCCAGTTGCCGCGCGGGCCGCCGGATTGGCCGGTGCGCCGTCGGCACGGAAATACCCGATTGGTTCATGACTCTCCGCCCCTTATCGATGGAGAAGCACCTCCTGACGTGTTCCGGCGCCATTTGCAACCGGATTCAAAATATCCATGACTCACGGTTTATCCATGTCAACAACGTTGACCAATACTGGATACCGGATACGCAGACGCCGCCCCGGACCTGACGCCTGCGGCGCCTGGGGAGCTGACGCCCGTGCCGGCAGCGGCTTGAGCGATTCCCGGGCGGGTTGGCGAACGTCCCCAGCCGCTGCGTCACAGGGATGATTTCCGTCAGCACGCGGTACGGCGGGGTGCCTAGCGCGACGTGCTCAAGGCAGTCGGCTGAGCATGGGCCTTACCGGAGCGCAACGAGCGTGCTATCGGGGCGGTGCCTGTCGCGGCCGTTCCCAGCGTGCCCCTGCCGCTGCGCTGGCGTGTTTGCGCCGGCGCCGTTGGCGGCGGCCATCTCGCGGAATTCGGCCTTAAGCCGCCCGGCCTCGGCGGACAGCGGTGAGCTGGTGAGCTGCCGCAGTTCCCAACCGGTCAGCTTGGCGGTAGCGGCTGAAGCGGCGGCGCCGGCCAGCACGGGGAGCTGCGGCGGTCAGGGCGGCGATCCGGACGGTATAGGCGGCGGCACGCGTGAGGGTGCTCATAATTCTTTCTCCGCAAGGTCTGGGCGGTAGCTGAACGCCTGCCACAGTGCCCGGTATGTGACAATCCGTCAAGGGGGGTATAGTCACCCCGTGGTGAGCTAGCACGGCGGCTCTGTGCCTGCACGGGCACGCTGCAGGCTGGCGGAGGGCTGAGCGGCGGGACAGACGTCTGTGACCGGTGCTGGCGCTCGGGCGGGTCCTGGGCGATGACCGGGCAGCTGCCCGCGCCAGGGCTCTTTCGCCCGGTTAGCCTCGATTCCCGGTCAGATAATTGAGTTGAGGTTTCCTGCGGCCCGGCGGTCATCGTGGCGGGAACCGGAACCGCAGGGTGCGCCCGCCCCACCAGGGGATCGGAGCTTGGAGTTCGGCGAATCCGGCGTCGATGAGGGCGGGGTGGTGGCTGCGCAGGTTCAGCGCGCAGGTGACGCCGGCTTGGTCGATGTGCAGGGTGCCGGTGGCGTCGAGGAAGTCCCGCCAGAGGGTTTCGGGGGTGGCGTGCTCGTAGCGGGATAGCTTGAGCGCGAGCAGCCGGTGGAGGTTGCCGGCGACGACGGTCAGGGTGGTGTCCAGGTCGACGTTGAGCGGGACGCCGCTGGTCAGTGCGTCGAGGTGGAACCCGCCGATATAGGCGTCCAGCGCGTTTTCGACCATCATCCGCTCGGCGTAGCGGGCGAATAGGTTCTTGCCGGGCGTGGTCAAGTCGCTGGTGATGATCAGGGTGGGCTCGTCGCGGCCGATGTTCTTGACCGCGATCTGGCGGACCTGGCCGCTGATGTCTGTGAGGCTTGACCATGTCTCCGTGCAGGCGGGGCCGCCGGTACCGGCCGGACCGGGCGATGACGGCGGTCTTCCAGGCGCTGGCGGGCAGGGCATCGAGGCGGGCGAGTTCGGTCTTGCCGCGCTGGCGGAGCGTGAGCCATCTGATGCCGCGGCCGGACAGCTGGCCGAGGATCTTGTAAGTGGTCAGCTGGGAGTCGAAGACCAGTAGTCCCGGGTCGCTGCCGGTGGCGTTGTTCCAGTAATCAGCGAAGGCGATGATCTCGGCGGCCTGCTCGGCCTTGGTGATGTCGGCGTTGGAGTACACCATGTCCGAGGTGGCGTGATCCTGGG
>CAVUNW010000007.1:0-239342 GCA_963742865.1 uncultured Actinomycetes bacterium | reverse complement strand
GGGTCTAGTCTCGGGGACAGGGAGAGGCGGAACGGCAGAAGGGATAGCGCGATGACCCGGACCCGGCTGCGGCAGGCGTGCCCCATCTTCCCGGTCAAGGACCTCATGGCCGCGCTGGCTCACTACGCGTCCCTGGGTTTTGCCGTGCGCGCGTACGCGGACGGAGCGGACTACGGCCTCATCGAGCGGGACGACGTGGCCGTGCACCTGACCGCCGGCCCGGAGTACTACCCGGACGCCAGCGTCAGCGTGGCCTACCTCGTCGTCGAAGACGCCGACCAGCTCGCCGCCGAGTGGATCCGGGAAGGCGCCGGGGGCCACACCCACCCGCCGATCGACACCCCCTGGGGCATGCGCGAGGGCAGCCATTTCGACCCCGACGGAAACCTCCTTCGCTTCGGTTCCCCCGCCCACCACGAGCACTTGTGAACCGTGAGCTCTCAGGGCGGCGATAGCACCTCCGATGACGACATGACTGTAATTTCGCGACGCCTCTTGATCTGATATCGAGGTCCCGGCCGTGTAGTTGTGGCATGCGCGCGCAAAGGCGCGCCGCCGCCGGCAAGAATTCGCTGGCGTCCGGGACAAACTCAGGCATAGGGTGCCGCCGTGACCTGGATCGCACCCGACGTCGAGCGTTCCGAGGACTATCCGGCGCGCCGCAACGAACCCGAGCGGGAGATGCTCCGCGACTGGCTCGACTGGCACCGGGCCACCCTGCTGCACAAATGCGCGGGGCTGGATGCCACGCGGCTGGCCAAGCGCGCCGTGCCGCCGTCGAACCTCTCCCTGCTCGGCCTGGTCCGGCACATGAGCGACACCGAGCGCGGGTGGGTCAGGCAGGTCTTCCGCGGTGAGCAGGTACCCGACCTGTACTACCGTTCCGATGCCCCGGACGCGGACTTCGAAGAGGCCGACCCGGCCGGCGCCGAGGAGGACTTCGAGCGCTACCGGGCCGAGTGCCGGGCCGTCGATGCCGCGCTCGAGGGCGCGAAGCTAGACGACACATTCACGTTCCGGGAGAAGACCACCTCGGTGCGCTGGATGTGGCAGCACCTCGTGGAGGAGTACGCGCGCCACAACGGGCACGCCGACCTGATCCGCGAGGCCGTCGACGGCTCGGCCGGCATGTGAGCCTGGCCTAGGATCCGAGGCCGACCCCGCGTCACGGGCACTGACCCCGCGGGGCTCGTCCGGCTCGAATCCAGTGACGACGGGCCGCCGCGCCCCGCTGTCACCGATAAGGGTGTACCAGGAGCTGGTGACCTCGCCGAGGCGTACCGCGAGCCAGAATCAACTCATGCGCCGTGAGCTGCACCCGTATCTGCGGGGTGAGCTGGTCCTCACGGACCAGCCCGTTACCGAGCACGGCTGGTGCTGGCACGTCCTCGCCGATCCGGACGGTAACGAGTTCTGCGTGCTGCAGCCCCCCGCGTCGCACTGGCCGGATTAACCGCTCGCGGGTCGTTACCCCCCGCGCGAGAGCATGATGGGCGAATGAGCGCCGGCGGATATGAGTCGTGGTTCGTCAGTGCGCGTGACCCGGCCTCACGCCGGGCGTTGTGGATACGCCACACGCGGCATCGTCCCCGCCAGGGACCGGAGTCGGCCGCCCTGTGGTGCACGGTCGTTGATCATGACCTTCCTCAGCGGCCTGCCGTGGTCAAGCAGGTCTTCGCTGCGTTCCCGCCGGATGCCGCCGCGGTGACCTACGCCGACCCTTCGGGTGGAACGCGTGCGGTCAGGCATGCCGCCCTCGCCACCTTCGAGCTGACCGTGCATCGCCAGGGTGATCGTGACCTGGCCCTGTCCGGCAGCGGCGCCTACGAGTACGGCGCCGCAGCGGCGCCTACGAGTACGGCGCCCGTGCGGGCCTGCCCGGGACCGTGCCGCAATCGCTGCCCGAGGGCTGAGCCTCAGCCCTCCCCCAGGAACTGGGTGAGCGACAAGACGTTGCCGTCGGGATCGGTGAACCAGGCCAGCTTGTCCCCGCCGGGGGTCGTCCAGATGCCTTCATCGTCCTGGTCCATACCGTCGTAGCGCTTGAACACGACGCCCTTGTCCATGAGCCCGCGAACGGCGGCCGTAATGTCGGCGACCCGCCAGCCAAGGACGGTGTAGCCGGCCGGGGAGGCGTCGGGGACCGCCGTCACGCGGAGCATGGTGCCGTTCGCGTCGAGCACGCACGCGAAGTCGTTGTGCTCGGTTACCGTCAGGCCGAGCGTCTGCTCGTAGAATGCCCGGGCTCGGTCCAGGTCCGTCGCTGCGGCGAAGGCCACAAGCTCGCTTGATCCCAGCATGGCTGCTCCCGCGGTGACGGCCCGGTGGTGCCAGTATGGCCAGCGTGCAGCGGGTAGTCATCCTGGGGCCGGGCGCGTCGGGCAAATCGACCCTCGCGGTGCGGCTGGGCCAGATCACCGGTCTGCCGGTTATCGAGCTGGACCAGCGGTTCTGGCGCCCCGGGCTGGCCGCCACCCCTCCGGCCGAGTGGGCCGCCCGGCAGCGCGAGCTTGCCCGGCAGAAGACGTGGATCATGGACGGCGACCTTGGGCCCTACGACGTCCTCGACGTCCGGCTGCAGGCGGCGGACACGATCATCTTCCTGGACTTCTCCCGCCTGCGCTGCGCCTGGCGCGCAGTCCGGCGCTCGCGGGAGCGCGCCGACTTCTGGCGCTGGCTATGGTCCTACCGCCGCCGCAGCCGCCCGCTGATTCAGCAGGCCATCGCCGCGCACGCAGACCACGCTGACCTCCACGTCCTGGCCACCCCGCGTACCGTCAAGCGGTTCCTGGCGGCCATCAGCGAATAGCGCGGTCCGCGGGGAGACAAGGAGCGCCTCTACCCGGTCGCACGTCTAGGCCACTACGGGTGGAGGCTGGATCAGCTCGAGGAGGTTTCCCTCGGGGTCCATGACGTAGGCAAAGCGCGCGCCGGGCTGCACGGCAGCCGCGGGCGGCCATGCGGACTGACCGCCCGCCGCTGTCAGGTAAGCGAACGCCTGGTCCAGGTCGTCGACCTCGATCGCCCAGTGGCCGTATCCCTGGGCCAGCGCCGCGTCCAGCGGGTGGCGGTCCTGGCCCGGACCGAGGCCGCCCTTCCGATGAGCTCGACCCGCAGGCCGCTGGCACCCTGCAGGACAACCGTTCGGACGGCAGGTTCGGGCAGCTCGAAGCGCTCGATCACGTCGGTGAGGCCGAGCGCCTGCTGGTACCAGCGCTCCGCCGCGTCGAGGTCGGCGACGGACAGGCTGACGTGATGGAACCGGCTAGCCGCCGGAAGGCTGGTGCCCACGGATGAGCCTCCTTAGCGGTGATCGCTGGCGCGGCGGACGATCGCGTTCCGCCTCTGGTTCGTGGTCAGAAGTGGCTGTGATAGCAACCACTTCTGACCACAAATACCTGAAGTTGATCTTGATCACAGGAGGTGCCGGGGGACCGGGGACGTGCCGGCGGGTGGAGGACCTGCCGGGGGCCGGGGGCTGGGGACCTGCCGGGGGTGCGGGGACGTTCCGGGACTGCCCCCAAGACATGATTCGCCGGCTGCGAGGCCGCCCCGGCATCCTGCCCGGCGATCGTCCGCGAGGGAAGGTTAATGACGCTTACCTGGTAAGTGCTGTTAACCTATGCTCCGTGACTCCGCCTGTCAACCGACCTCTCAACGGCCCGGGCAACCGCGCCAGCGGGCAGCACCACGGGGACCTGCGCCGCGCGCTGGAAGAAGCAGCCCTGGCGCTCATCTCCGAGCGCGGCGCGCGCGGGTTCACGCTGGCGGAAGCGAGCCGGAGGGCGGGCGTCAGCGTCGCTGCACCGTACAAGCATTACGCCGACCGGGATGCCCTGCTCGCCGCCCTGGCCCTGCGCGGATACCGCGAGCAGCAACGACGGTTCGCCGCCGCCGTAGCGGCCGCCGGCGCCAGCCGGCCCCGCCGGGCAACTGGCGGCCTTCGCGGTGGCCTATGTGACCTTCGCCGCGGAGGAGCGGTCGCTGTTTGCGATCACCTTTGCCGCCGGGCTCGACAAGGCCGGCTATCCGGAGCTCGTCGAGGCGGGCAACGACGTGCTGGCCGTCCTCACCGCTCCCGCCCGGCAGCTGAGCGAGGACCCGGAAAGCGCCCGGGAACTGGTTCTCGCCGTGGCCGCCAGCGCGCACGGACTGGCTGCCTTCCTGCTCGAAGGAGTATTCGGGCCGATTCCGGAAGCGCTCCCGCCCACCCTCCGGCGCGCCGCGGCCGCGGCCCGGACCCTGGCCCGGCATCCGACCGGCCAGGAAACCGAAAAGGATCTGACATGAGCTACATGATGATCATGAAGAACGGGCAGTCCGAGCTGGTCGCTGTCGGCCCAGTGGATATCGAGTACGAGGCCGCGATGCTGCGCGACGACATCGAGGACAGCTCCGACTGGGCCGCGGTCGGTATCGCCCGGGTGCTCACCGAAGCGCAGGCCCGCGCCGTCATCAACGCGCCGAGCCAGTGACCATGTGGCGTCCCGCCCCGCCCATACCCACCAGGCGGCCGGGGCCAGCCAGGACGGCTCGACCTGCCGGGCCCGGCCAGCCAGCCGGTTCCCGCTAGCCGGTTCATCAGCCGGCCGGCTCCGCCAGCGCCGAATACCCAGCCGGAAGCTGCCCGATGAGATGGCGGTAGTCGTCTTCGCTTATCGTGTCGCGCAGCGCGGCGAGGACGGCCCCAGTGCCGGCGCGGGCCTCATCTTCGGTCAGCCCGGTGCGCCCGGCCACCTGCCGGACGAATTCGGTGACGTCGATCGGGTGGGCGCCGTGCCGGCGCTTCCGCGGGGCCCGCAACTGCTCGGTCATCGGGCCGGGCAGGTCCAGGGTGAGGCGCCTGGCCTCACCCTCGCTCAGTTGGCCGGCCAGTCCCTCCAGCACGGCCCGGGTGACATCCGCCGACTCCTCACGTGACAGCATGCTGCGCTCCGCTACCGCGCGGACGAGCACCTTCTCCTCCATGGCCATGAGCTCCCTTCGCCGGCTTACCAGCTCGTGTCCGGTGCCGCCGGATCGAAACGCCGGTGGACGCGACCTCAGCGCGCCGACCGGCCGAGCAGCCGTTCTATATTGCGCCGGTCGCGCTTGGTCGGACGGCCCATGCCGCGGTCCCGGGTGGGCACCGCGGCTACCTCCTCGCGCGGCGGCGGGGGCGGGCTGTGGTCGACATAGCATTCGGCGGCCACCGGCGCGCCCGCCCGTTTCGTGACGATCCGGACGACCTCCACGATGCGCTCGCGCCCTTCCTGGCGCAGCCGCACCTCGTCACCGGCCCGGATCGCATGCGCGGGCTTGACCCGGACCCCGTTGACGCGGACGTGCCCCGCCCGGCAGGCGCTGGACGCGGCCGAACGGGTCTTCACCAGCCGGACCGACCAGATCCAGCTGTCCACCCGCCCCGCCTGATCACCCGTCACCCGGCCACTGTAATGCGCTGTGGCCGCCAGGTACGAGGGCTCGGTCACGCGGCCTGGGGGGAGGGGGGCCGACGGCAGCCGGCTTCCCGAGGGCCAGCCCCGGCGTTGCTGCTCGCGCCTCTACTCAGGCCGGTGGCTGACGGCCTCGACGTTGTGGCCGTCGGGGTCCCGGACGAAGGCCGCGTAGTAACTGGCGTGATACTCCGGCCAGAGCGCGGGCATATGCAGGACCTCGGCGCCATGCGCGACAGCGGCGTCGAAGAAGGCCTGCACGGACGCGCGGTCTGGCGCGGAGAACGCGATGTGGGACTCCCGGAAGCCCTCACCCGTGGTCTGGTGGCCGATCCAGAAGTCCGGTCTCGGCGGCACGCCGTAGCCGATGACGCCTCCGAAGTCCATGATCCGCTGGCCGCCCAGCGGCGCCAGGACGGCATCGTAGAACTCGGCGCTGGCCGCCAGGTCGGCACACTGGATTGATATGTGATCAAGCATGAGGCCATCCTGCCCGCTGC
The DNA here is from genome assembly GCA_963742865.1 of uncultured Actinomycetes bacterium. Classification (GTDB taxonomy): domain Bacteria; phylum Actinomycetota; class Actinomycetes; order Streptosporangiales; family Streptosporangiaceae; genus Bog-532. The sequence continues at coordinate 233,407 of CAVUNW010000007.1, read as the reverse complement.
GGCCGCTCCGCTGCCGCGCGTCCGGCGGGTTAAGGTGACCACGTGACCGGCACTGACGCGATCGTCGAACGCATCCTGACGAGTTACCCCACCATCACGGTGGTCGGCGCGAGTGTGTCGCCCGCCAAGGCCGCGCACTCAGTCCCGGCGCAAATGCAGCGGCACGGCTGGCGCATTATCCCGGTCAACCCGCACGCCGACGAGATCCTCGGCGAGCCGGTCTACCGGACGCTCGCCGAGGTCCCCGAGCAGGTGGGGCTGGTCGACGTGTTCCGCCCGCCCTGGCAGGCGCCCGACATCGCCCGGCAGGCCGTCGCCGCGGGCGCCACCGCCCTGTGGCTGCAGCTGGGTATCGCCTCCGCGGAGGCGCGGGCCATCGCCGAGGGTGCCGGGCTGCTCTACGTGGAGGACCGCTGTCTGATCGTCGAGCAGCGCCGCCTCGGCCTGGACGCACCGGCGGCCGCCGGTCACTTGGCCACGACGACCGAATCGACGCCGCCGTAAGGGTTCGGTTCATAGCGGTCGGCCTGCGGACCGTTCTCCCAGCGCTCGCCGTCGAGCAGGTACCGGTACCGGTAGCTGCGGCCCGGCTCGAGCGCCACCGAGGCCTGCCAGGTGCCGTCCTCCGTGCGGGCACACCCGATGGTGTCGGGCGACCAGTCGTTGAAGTCCCCGCACAGGGCCACCCGCTCGGCCTCCACGTCCGCGGGAAGAGTGAAAATCACGTCGACCGTGCTAACTGGAGCGGCCGCCGGGACAGTCACATCGGGCGGGACAGCCGCGTGATGGCCACATCGGGCGGCTCACTCGCAGTGCCCTCGGCCGCCTCCGCGGGCGGCGATGACGCCTCCGGGCCGGCCCCAGGACTGTCCGCCGCCTGCGCCCTCGGCGAAGCCGCTTCCGGTCCCGCCGCGCCGCCCGCCTCCGGGGCCCCAGTCTCTCGCCGCAGCGCCTGGCCGCGCCGCCGCATTTCCTCGTCGTCCAGCAGTCGCCCGGCGAATTCGTCCAGCGAGCCGAGCCACTGCTCAAAGCCAACCCGAATCGGCGCGTCCTCGTCCCAGTAGCGGGCGACGAAGAGGTCCTCGAGCAGGCCGAACGGCAGCCGGACGGCCTCGTACTCCAGCCTGCCGAGGCAGCGCGTCACGGTGGTGAGATCCATCAAGGTCAGCTTCCTAAGCGCACAGATGGGCGGAATGTCCGATTGAGCAGACGGTGCCCGGGACTGCGGAAGGCAAACGTCCCGCCGGCCTGGCGCTCAGCATTCCTGGATCAGCCCTCCAGGGAAGCACGCTAATTTGTGGTCATGGACGAATTCCGGGCCCGCCGGGTAGTCGACGCCCTCCGCGACCGTGGCACCAACGCGCACCTGATCAGGGGTGGTGTGGGCCAGTTCGGCGTGCGCGTATCCCTGCCCGGCGGCCGCGAAGCCGAGTGGGATACCGACGGCACGGCCGGCCTCGAGGCCCAGGTCATGCGGGACGGGATGCTGGTCGGGTACGTGCCCCAGATCGAGGGTTCCGAGGACTTCGACGAGACCCAGACGGTCGACGCCATCGCGCGCACCGACTACGACCAGCCCATCGCGCGGCAGCGCACGGCCGCGCCGCCCCCCGCCGCGCCGCTTCCCCGCGAGGGCGGCGTCTTCCGCCGCTTCCTGGACGGCTTCCGCTACCGCTAACGGTGGCCGCCATCACCGGCTGACGGATTTCTTTAACGGACATCATGCGAGGTGTCCCCGGCCCGGGGACGGCTCCTCAACCTGATCACCGCGCTGCTCGTCCTGGCCGTGATCATCGCACTGCTCGGCATCGCCAGCACGCTCGCCTGTCGGTCGCCGAGCGCACCCGCGAGCTCGGCCTGCTGCGCGCGGTCGGCATGCGCCGGGCCCAGCTCGCGCAGATGAACATGCTGGCCGCCATCGCCACTGAGTGACCGGGCCGCAGCTGGGACAGCTCCCGGTCACGTCCGTGAGGCAGATATTTAATGGGCCGCCTCCAGCAGGTGGTACAGGAGCAGCAGCTGGGTAATGGCCAGCGGCTCGCTGCGCCGGCCCTCGTCGTCCAGGATGCCGAGCCGGTCGGGCAGGTCGGCGTCCTCGCTGAGGCTGGCCCAGATCGCCTTCTCCAGCACCCGGCTTTCCTCGCGCGGCGCGTACCCGTGGATATGCAGCGCGTCCACGGGGCGCCCGTCCTCGTCCCGGGTCAGTTTCAGGTGCATCGGCCGCCCCGATTCGGCCAGCAGCCCGGTCAGGTTCGGGTGCCGGATGGTGGGCCGGAGCAGCAGTTCGGCGGACAGCGGGGTCCCCGGCGGATCCTGGCGGCCCGCGATCGGCGCGAACCGGACCACGATGTCGGCCTGCTGGCGCTGCGGGCGGATGAACGCCTCCGACTCTGGCTCGCGCCGCTCTAGTTCGGCGAGCACCTGCTCGGAGCTGTAGCCGCGCTGGCCGGTATCCCGCTTGATCTTCCACTCCTTCCGGATGTCCTCCGGCGGGTTGAGGTAGACGGTCACGTCGAAACACGCGCACTCCAGCTTGGTGTGCAGCGGGAGCAGCCCCTCGACCACGACGAACTCCTTCGGCGTGATCAGCTCCGGCCGGGTCAGCTGCCCGGTGTGGTGGTCGTAGACGGGCTTGAGGATCGGGTGCCCGGTGGCCAGCAACTGCAGATGCTGCTCGGTGATGTCCACGTAGTTGCAGTCCGGATGGAGCGCCGTGAAGGGCAGGCCCTTGCGCTCCTGCCGGTCGTAGCGGTGATAGTCGTCCACGCAGACGGCCGTCATCCGGTCCGGGCCGAGGGCGTTCACCAGCCCCCGGGTCAGCGTGGTCTTACCGGCCGCGCTGTCACCTGCGATCGCGATCATCACCGGCCGCTGCCCGGAAGTCTGGCGGGCCTCGGTGCGGTGCATCCGCAGGAGCTTGTGGGGCATGTACTTCCTTTCACAAGGTGCCGCATGCCGCATTGCATGCCATGAATGGCACGGTAAGTCGTTTCCCGGCCCGGCGCCTCCCCCCTACGGGGGAGGGGCGGGGGATTTATGTTCGTTTCGCTCCCAGGAGGCCCTAATGAGCAGCGAAAACGTGTGCCCGACGCGCTGTGGTGCGGGCGCTCTTCCGCCACCGCCCCGGCCCGGCTTATGGTTCGCATCATGGATGCGCGCCCGCTACGCGTCGTGCTCGTCGACGATCACGAGATGGTCCTGCAGGGGCTGAAGGCCATGCTGGCCCGGTTCCTGGGGCGCGTCCGCGTGGTCGGTGACGCCGCGGACGCGGAGACCGCGGAGCGGATCGTGGCCACGCTCGACCCCGACGTGGTCCTGTGCGACGTGCGGCTGCGCGGCTCCAGCGGGCTGGATCTGTGCAAGCGGCTGGTGGAGAGGGAACCGCATCGCCGGGTGGTCCTGCTCAGCGTCTACGACGACGAGCAGTACCTGTACCAGGCGCTGCGCGCCGGCGCGGCCGGCTACCTGCTCAAGCGGGTTACCGGCGAGGAACTGGTGCGGCAGCTGGAACTGGTGCAGGCGGGGGAGACGGTCGTGGATTCGGCGCTTGCGGGGCGTGCCGCGGCCTCAGCCGCGCGGCTGCAGAGCGGCGAGTTCTGGCCGGGCGCTCATCTCGGGCTCAGCCAGCGGGAGAGTGAGGTGCTGTCCCTGCTGGTCGCCGGCCTGTCCAACCGGGCCATCGCCGGCAAGCTGGTGGTCGGGGACGAGACGGTGAAGAGCCACGTCCGGGCCATCTATCGCAAGCTCAGCGTCGGCGACCGCGCCGGCGCCGTCGCCGCGGCGCTGCGGGAAGGGATCTTCCGGTGACCGGGGAGGCACGGCTCGGGCTGGGACTGGCCGACCCCGAGCAGGAGAACGCGCTGCTGGTCGGCATCATCGAGGCCAGTTCGGCCGGCCCGGAGCTCGGCCCGCTCGCGTCCCGGGTGGCCCGGCTCATCGTGGAGGCGACGGCCACCGACGTGTGCTTCGTCTACATGCTGGACGACAGCGGAGGGTCGCTCACGCTGACCGGCGCCACTCCGCCGTTCGACCGCCAGGTCGGCCGGATCCGGCTGCCGCTGGGGGAGGGGATCACCGGCTGGGTGGCCAGCCACCGCACGCCGGCCGTCACCGAGGACAAGGATTCCGATCCCCGGTACCGCCATTTTCCCGAACTGGGCGGTCCCGGCTACAGCTCCATGGTCTCGGTGCCGATGGCGACCCGCCCCGGCGGCCTGGTCGGCGTGCTCAACGTGCACACGCGCGACCGGCGTGAATTCAGCGACCGCGAGGTCCGCCTGCTCACCTCGATTGGCAGCCTCGTGGCCGGGGCCATGCACCGGGCCGGCTGCACCGTCAGCTGGCGGCCCGGGAAAAGGCCGCCGAGCGGTTCGCCGAGCAGGTGATCGCCGCGCAGGAAGCCGAACGCGGGCGGCTGTCCCGCGACATCCACGACGGGATCATGCAGCGGCTGGTGAGCCTGACCTACCATCTCGACGCCGCCACCGACGCGGTCTCCGAGGCGTCCCCGTACGGCGCGGAACAGCTCGCGATCGCGCGGGGTCTCGCCGACCTGACCCTGGACGAGGGCCGCGCGGCCATCGCCGGCTTGCGGCCCCCGGTGCTGGACGACCTGGGCCTGGCGGACGGCCTGGCCAGCCTGGCCCGTTCCGTGGCCCAGCTCGACGTCCGGGTCGATGCCGTGGACTGCGACCTGTCCGAGCACGCCCAGATCGCCCTCTACCGGATCGCCCAGGAATCCCTGCAGAACATCGTCAAGCACGCCCACGCCACCGAGGCGCAGATCCGCCTGCAGTGCGACGCCGAGCACGCGGTGCTGTGGGTCACCGACAACGGCCGTGGCTTCGACCGCGGCGCCCCCGCCCCGGCCGGCGGAGCTGCCACCGGTGACCGCCCCGGCGAGGTCTCGTCTTACGGGCTGCGCACCATGGCCGAACGCGCCGAGCTGATGGGCGGTCGCCTCGAGGTGACCTCCCGTCCCGGCCTGGGCACCACGGTCACCGCCGTGATCCCCCTCACCCCCAAGCCCCCCTCCGACCTGGCCCAGCCGGGCGAGCTGCCGTAACCAGTCTGAGCCAGAGCGGTCGGCAGTGGCTACCGGCGTTCCTCGCTGAGGATGTCGGATACCGGCTGTCGCGGGCGTGGGCGAGGACGGCCAGTTGCTTTGATCCGCGGCCGGCGCCACTGGTTCTCCGGCGGCCCCTGCTGGGCCAGCAGATGCGCGACGAGCACCTCGGTCGCCGCCGTGGCCCGCGGGTAGGTGACCGCGTGCCACGGCCGCTGCATGGGGGTCTGCGGCACCGGGACCTCGGCCACGTCCCCAGCCGCGAGCAGCCCGCGGACCGCGTCCCGCGACACCAGGGTCACGCCCAGCCCGACCGCCGCGCCAGCCACGACCGCCCCGTTGGAGCCCAGCGTCAGGGTGGGCGGCTCCACGTCCAGGGAGGCCAGCAGCGCCTCACAGGTTTCCCGGGTGCCGGAGCCGGCCTCACGCATCAGCCACGTGGTCCGTTCCAGGTCGAAACCGGCCGTGACCTCGGGGGAGCCCACCACGATCAGGGCGTTGCGGCGGACGGCGCGGACGACGGCTCCCAGCGAGGCCGGCGCCCGCCCGGCAATCACGAGATCCGCCTCGTGCGCGGCCAGCAGTCCCCACACGTGCTCCCGGGTTCCCACCTCGAGGCCCAATTCGATGCCGGGATGCTCCGCACGGAACGACGCCAGCACCACGGGCAGCACGTGCTCGCCCGCGGTCGTGACCGCCGCGAGCCGGACCTGCCCGCTGGCCGGGTCGGCCTCGCCGCGCGCGGCCGCGAGCGCCTCGGCGTGCAGCCCGAGGATCGTGCGCGCGTACTCCGCGTAGGTCTGCCCGGAGGCGGTCAGCCGCAGCCCGCGTCCCTGCCGCTCCAGCAGCGGCGCGCCGACGTCCCGGGTCAGCGCCGAGACGGCCGCCGATACCGCCGACTCGGTCACCACCAGGCGCTGTGCCGCGGCCCGGACCGACCCGGTCTCCGCCACCGCCACGAACGCCCGGAGCCGCGCCTCCGTGGTCACCGCCAGGCCCCTCACTTAACTAAAGGTTCGACTATCACCGCGAACACTTGAGACACAAGTAAGCCTACTGCCCGATGCCGTACGCCGCCGCATCCAGGCGCGGCCCGTGACGCCCAAAACGCCGTACCGCTGATCCCAGCCTGGGTGTGTCCTCAGCTGACCCGCGCCGGGAACGGCTTCCCCGTCCCCGTGGAGCAGAACAGCCGCAGGCTTTCCAGGTAGTAGCCCCAGTTGTAGTTGTAGACGCCGTAGTAGTCGTCCGCGAGCTCGACCGCGTACTCCTGCCAGAACCGCAGCCGCGTCCCCCCGCCCCCGTTACCCGGCTCACCCGGCTCAGACAGCTGGAACCGGAAGATACTGTCCTGCCAGGGCTCATGGCCGGAGACACACCGCCAGTCGACCTCGCGGCCCCCGTCGTCATAGTCCGCGTCCAGCCGGGTGATCTCCATGACCGGGTTGAAGTCACCGTCGAAGGTCCAGTGGGCCTGAGCGCCGACGGCCGGGGACGGCGCCTTGACCTGGGTGCTCCACCAGCCAGCGATCGGGCCCGGCTCGGTCAGCGCGTCCCAGACCCGGGTCGCCGGGGCACCAATGTCGAGGACGTGATGGATCGTCTTCATTCGGATCGCCACCTATTCGTTTGCTCCCGCGACCCGGGCACGCGCTGAGCGGGCCGCCTCGCGCGACCCCGGGCGCGTGTTAGCCGGGCCGTCTGGCCGCGTCGCCGGCGAGGAGTGCCGGCAGGTCTTTGGTCAGCTTGTCGTGCCATCCCTGGTGGAAGCCGTCTCGGTCGCGGCGGTGCTCATCCGCCCAGCCGCGGTGCGTGACGCGGAGCCTGGTACCGGGGCCCGCCGGAGTCAGCTCGAATACCACCACGGTGTTCCCGAACGCCCCGGACCAGCGGCAGCGCAGCAGCCGGGGCGGTTCGGCCGCCAGGACCTCGCCGTCGACGAAGCCCAGCTCCGGCCGGGCGTCCAGGGTGAAGCGGTAGCCCGGCTCAGCCCGGAAATCGTTCGGCATGAGCCAGGTGCCCAGCTCGGCCGGATCGACCAGCGCCTGCCAGACCCGTTCCGGCGGGTGGGGGAGCAGCACCTCGTGCTCAACCGCCCCGTCCCGGATCACGGCTCACCCGCCCGCATCATGGCTCGCCGTCCCGGTTCACTGCTCGGCCTCCAGGTGGCCAGCCGCCGGCCGAGGTGCCGCGCCCAGAACTGGTCCAGCGCCGACAGCCACAGCTGGACCTCCTCCAGCGGTTCCTTCCGGAGGCGGTACCGGTGCTGGCGCCCGGCGCGCTCCTCGGTGACCAGTCCCACGGTCCGCATCACGGCCAGGTGCTGCGACACCGCCGACCGGCTTACCGGCAGCGGCGCCGCCAGCTCGGCGACGTGCTTGTCGCCGGACGCGAGCACCTCGATGAGGCGGCGGCGGATCGGATGCGCCAGCACGCCGAAGACGTCGGTCACCGCCGGAGCGCCCGCAACGGACATGCCCCGATCATAGGTAAGCAATATCTAACCAGTCAACCGGCCCTGCTACCTCGTTTAAATGATCGCTTAACTGTTCGCCGTAATACTTGATAGACATCGCAACCAAACGCCCGCACGCTGGTCCTGAGACCGAGCGCTGGAGGAAACGTGAGCGACCGCTGGAACGCCGGGGTCATCCCGTATGCGGAGATGGGCTACTGGCAGCCGGATTACGAGCCGAAGGACACCGACGTGCTGGCCGCGTTCCGGGTCGTTCCGCAGCCGGGGGTCCCGCCGGAGGAGGCGGGCGCCGCGGTGGCCGGCGAGTCCTCCACGGCCACCTGGACGGTGGTGTGGACCGACCGGCTGACGGACTACGAGACCTACCAGGGCAAGTGCTACGCCGTGGAGCCGGTCCCCGGCCAGCCGGACCAGTTCATCGCCAAGATCGCCTACGACATCGACCTGTTCGAGGAGGGCTCCATCGCCAACCTCACCTCGTCGATCATCGGCAACGTGTTCGGCTTCAAGGCGCTGAAGTCGCTGCGGCTGGAGGACATGCGCATCCCGCCGCACTACGCCAAGACGTTCCAGGGCCCGGCCCACGGCATCGTGATGGAGCGGGAGTACCTGAACAAGTACGGGCGGCCGCTGCTCGGGGCGACCACCAAGCCGAAGCTGGGCCTTTCCGCGCGCAACTACGGCCGCGTCGTCTACGAGGCGCTGCGCGGCGGACTCGACTTCACCAAAGACGACGAGAACATCAACTCCCAGCCGTTCATGCGCTGGCGCGACCGCTTCCTGTTCACGATGGAGGCGGTCAACCGGGCCCAGGCCGAGACGGGCGAGATCAAGGGCCACTACCTGAACGTCACCGCGGCCACGATGGAGGACATGTACGAGCGCGCCGACTTCGCCAAGGAACTCGGCAGCGTGATCGTCATGATCGACCTGACCGTCGGCTACACCGCGATCCAGTCGATGGCGAAATGGGCCCGGCGCAACGGGGTGCTGCTGCACCTGCACCGGGCCGGCCACGGCACCTACACCCGGCAGAAGAACCACGGCGTGAACTTCCGGGTGATCGCCAAGTGGATGCGGCTGGCCGGCGTCGATCACATCCACGCCGGAACCGTGGTCGGCAAGCTGGAGGGCGACCCGAACGCGGTGGCCGGCTACTACGACACGCTCCGCCTGAACCACGTGCCCGCGGACCCGGTGAAGGGCCTGTACTTCGACCAGGACTGGGCGTCCCTGCCCGGCTGCATGCCGGTCGCCTCCGGCGGTATCCACGCCGGCCAGATGCACCAGCTCCTGGACCACCTTGGCGAGGACGTCATCCTCCAGTTCGGCGGCGGCACGATCGGTCACCCGATGGGAGTCGCGGCCGGCGCGACGGCCAACCGGGTCGCGCTGGAGGCCATGATCAAGGCGCGCAACGAGGGCCGTGACTTCCTCGCCGAGGGGCGCGACATCCTCAACGCCGCGGCCAAGCACAGCCGCGAGCTCGACGTGGCCCTGTCCACCTGGGGTGACATCACGTTCAACTACGAATCCACCGACACGCCGGACGTGCTGGCCACGCCGACGGCCCATTGAATCGGACACCGTGAGCCGGAGGACACCATGCGCATCACCCAGGGCACATTTTCCTACCTGCCAGACTTCACCGACGACGAGATCACGGCCCAGGTGCAGTACGCGCTGGACCAGGGCTGGCCGCTGTCGATCGAGTTCACCGACGACCCGCACCCGCGCAACACGTACTGGGAGATGTGGGGCCTGCCCATGTTCGACGCGCGCGACGCGGCCGGGGTCATGCGGGAGCTCTCCGAATGCCGCAAGGCCTGCCCGGGCCGCTACATCCGCGTCAACGCCTACGACGCGTCCAAGGGCCGCCAGACCACCGCGCTGTCGTTCATCGTGAGCCGCCCGGCCGACGAGCCCGGCTTCCGGCTGGACCGGCAGGAGGCCTCCGACCGCCGGATCCGGTACACGACCCACGCCTACGCGACCGAGCGGCCGGCCGGGACGCGCTACTCCCCGTCGTGACTACGCCGAACGGCCAGGACACGCCGAACGGCCCGGATCGGGGCACCAGGCCGTCGTTCGGCATGCCGGGGCGGGCCGCCGGCCCCGGACCGGTGGCCGACCGCGGCCAGCTATCCGGGCCGCCGCCGGGAAACATTCTTAACGGACGTGCCGAGGAGCTGCCCGCGGACGGCACGGTCGACCTCCTCGAAGCCCGCCGCTCCTCCGGCGTGGACGACATCCTGGACGCGCTGGACCGCGAGCTGGTCGGGCTGGCCCCGGTCAAGACCCGGATCCGGGAGATCGCCGCGCTGCTGCTGGTGGACGCGCAGCGGGCCCGGTTCGGCCTGGTGGCGGCGCGGCCGAATCTGCACATGTGCTTCACCGGCGGCCCGGGCACCGGCAAGACCACGGTCGCGCTCCGGATGGCTGAGCTGCTCAAGCGGCTCGGCTACTCCCGGCGCGGGCACCTGGTCGCCGTCACGCGTGAGGAACTCGTCGGCCAGTACGTCGGGCACACCGCGCCGAAGACCAAGGAGGTCCTCAAGCGCGCCATGGGCGGCGTGCTGTTCATCGACGAGGCCTATTACCTGTACCGAGCGGAGAACGAGCGCGACTACGGCCAGGAGGCGATCGAGATCCTGCTCCAGGTGATGGAGAACCAGCGCGAGGACCTGGTGGTCATCCTGGCCGGGTACAAGGACCGGATGGACACGTTCTTCCAGTCCAATCCGGGCATGAGCTCACGGATCGCGCACCACATCGACTTCCCCGACTACTCCCTCGACGAGCTGGCCTCGATCGGGGATCTCATGATGGCCGAGGCGGGCTACCGGCTGTCCCCGGCGGCGGAGGCGACCTTCCGCGACTACCTCGCCCGCCGCCGCGAGCAGCCCCGGTTCGCGAACGCCCGCAGCGTCCGCAACGCGGTGGAGCGGGCCCGCCTCCGCCACGCCGGCCGCGTCCTGTCGGGCGCGCCGACCGCCGTCACCCGCGACGACCTGATGCGCCTCGAACCCGAAGACTTCCTCCTCAGCCGCGTCTTCACCGCCCCGCCCGGGGAGCCTTCCGCGCCGCCCGGTTGACGGCCTCGCGCGGCGAGTCCTCGGCGCCGCCTGGTTGACGGCCTCGTCCGGTGAGTCCTCGGCGCCGCCTGGTTGACCGCCTCGTCCGGTGAGTCCTCCGGCCCCGCCTGGTTGACCGCCTCGTCCGGTGAGTCCTCCGCGCCCGGCCAGACTCCCGCGGCGTCCGTTAAAAATCCTCACCAGCCCCATAGAGCACACCGGCCCCACATACCTTGTGAACCCCGGCGGCCCCATGATTATCCGGCCGGGGCCCGTTCCGCCGCGGCCGGGACCGGCGCGGATCCTTCGGCCAGCTGCCGGGCCAGGCGGGTGAGCATGGCCGCGAGCTCGGCGTGGTGCTCCGGGTCCCAGTCCTTGACCAGGTCGGACAGTGCGTCGCGGCGCGCGGTGACCAGCCGCTCCGCGGCCGCTTTGCCTTCGTCGGTGAGGTTGACCCGGCCGTCCGCGTCGGTCGGCGGCCCGCCCGGGAGACCGGTCTCGCTGGGAATACCGGCCGCGGGCCGCCGGTGCGCGCCGTTCGCCGAGCTCACCAGACCCCGGCCTTTCAGGTTGCTCAGCAGCAGCCGCACCGTGTCCTCGGGCAGGCCGAGCCGCTCGCTGCGCGCCGCCACGTCGTCTTCGGGGTGCTCCTGGATCCGGTAAAGCATCCAGCATCCGGCGGCGTCGAGGGTGACGCCGGCCCGGTCGGCGAGCCGCTCGTAGATGCGGTCCCGATTCTGGCCGCTGGCCAGGACACTGAGCGCCCGCCCCATCTCGTCCAGCGAGGTGCACGCGGCCGGCGCGGCGGTCGGGGCCAGGCTCTGCGCGGGGTTGGGTGCGGTGCTGGTCTGGCGCAGCGGCACCTCTTTGAGCAGCCAGCTCAGGCCGAACGCGACCGCGGAGATCGGCACGGCCACCAGGAACACGGTGTGCAGCGAGGTCGCGAAGGCCTCCTGGTACCCCAGGTGCACCGCCGGGGGCAGCTTGGCCAGCGCGGCCGGGCTGCTGCCCGCCGCCGGGTTGAAGCCGGGCGGGATCGGCTTGCCGGCCAGGTAGTGTCTCAGGTTCCCGCCGAGCTGGGCGGAGAAGATGGCCCCGAACACCGCTGTCCCGAACGACCCGCCGATCGAGCGGAAGAACGTGGCCCCGGAGGTGGCCGCGCCGAGATCCTCGTACGGGACGACGTTCTGCACCGCGATGATCAGCACCTGCATCACCAGCCCGATGCCGGCGCCGAGCACGAACATGTAGACGGAGCTGGCCAGCGTCCCGGTGGACACGCCCAGCATGGACAGCAGGTACATGCCCACCGTCATGAGCGCGGTGCCCAGGATGGGGAAGACCTTGTAACGTCCCCAGCGGCTGATCAGGATGCCCGATGTGATGGAGGTCAGCAGCAGGCCCGCCATCAGCGGCACCAGCCGGAGCCCGGAAATGGTCGGGCTCACGCCCTTGACGATCTGCATGTACTGCGGCAGGTACGTGATCGCGCCGAACATCGAGAACCCGACCACGAAGCCGATGGCGCTGCTGACCGAGAAGACCTGGTAGCGGAACAGCCGCAGCGGGAGCACCGGCTCGGCCGCCCGGCGCTCGACGAAGACAAAGGCGACCAGCAGCACCACGCCCGCGACACCCATGATGATGATCGGGGCCGAGCCCCAGCGGTAGGTGTTGCCGCCCAGCGTGGTGAGCAGGACCAGGCTGGTGGCCGCCGCGGCCAGCAGGGCGGTGCCCAGGTAGTCGATCTTGTGCGGCACCCGGGTGGTGACGGAGGACGGCAGTACGGCCGCGGTCACGGCCAGGGCGATGATCCCGATGGGCAGGTTGATGTAGAAGACCCACCGCCAGGACAGGTGGTCGACGAAGAAGCCGCCGATCAGCGGGCCGATCACGCTGGTCACGCCGAATACCGCGCCGAAGATGCCCTGGTACTTGCCGCGCTCCCGGGGCGAGACCACGTCGCCGATGATCGTCTGCGCCCCGATGATGAGGCCGCCGCCGCCGATGCCCTGCAGGGCCCGGAACGCGATCAGCATGATCATCGAGCTGCTCAGCCCGGCCAGTGCGGAGCCGATCAGGAAGATGACGATCGCGGCCTGAAAGAAGATCTTGCGGCCGTACTGGTCGCCGAGCTTGCCCCACAGCGGTGTGGACGCGGTGGAGGCCAGGATGTACGCGGTCACCACCCAGGAGATGTGCGACAGGCCGTGCAGGTCACCGGCGATCGTCGGCAGCGCGGTGGCCACGATGGTCTGGTCCAGCGCGGCCAGCAGCAGGCCCAGAAGCAGCGCCCCGATGATCACCAGCAGCCGGTTCCGGCCGATCGCCGGGGTGTCAGGTTCGGCCGGGGCCGCGGGCTCCGTCTGGGCAGTTGTCACAGCGTTCACCTCGGTGGTCTCGCGCGACACCGTATTCCGCCATTCTGACCTGCCACCGCCCCCGTAAACAGCCGGGACCTGACCGGCAGACTGGCCTGATGCCAGTGCGGGAGCCAATACGGGTGCAGGTGCAGGCGCGGTCGGCCGGCCAGCGGCGGCCATCGGCGGTCAGCCCGCGGCGCCGGCGGTCAGCCAGCGGCGCCCCGCGCTCGGCCGGGCCATCGAGGTGGCCGGTGTCCGGTCTGTTCCGCTCATCCTGTGTGTGCTGGCCGCCGTCTGCGCGGTCCTCAGTGGCTGGCTGCGCCGCGCGACCCGCGAGCCGCATCCGGGCGGAACGGACCTTTCCGGCGGGCCGGCCCTGGTTCAGGACTCGTCGAGTGCGTACGAACCGTGGCGGACGGGCCCGGCGGGCTCGTAGCGGGCGATGATGACGCCGGTGCTCGTCGTCGCCGCGTCCAGCAGCCGCAGCGACGCCGCCCTCGCGCCGTCCCGGAACAGCTTCTTGCCCGTGCCGAGGTGCACGGGGAAGCAGAGCAGCCGGTACTCGTCGATGAGGTCCGCGTCGATGAGCGTGTGCGCCAGCGCGCCGCTCCCGTGCACCTGCAGTTCGTTGCCCGGCCGTTCCTTGAGCTTGGCCACCTCGGCCACCACGTCGCCGCCGAGCAGCGAGGAGTTGTTCCAGCTGACGGAGCCGAGCGTGGTCGAGGCGACGTACTTCGGGAGGCTGTTGAGCTTGCTGGCGATGGGGTCGCCTTCGTCCGTGACGTGTGGCCAGTGGCTGTTGAAGATCTCGTACGTCTTCCGCCCGAGCAGGAAGGCATCGGCGTTCTCGAACCAGCCCGTCATCGCCGTCCCGAAGTCCTCGTCCCCGTACGGGAAGGACCAGCCTCCGTGCTCGAAACCGCCGCCGGTATCCTCTTGCGGGCCACCGGGCGCCTGCAGGACGCCGTCCAGGGTGAGAAAGGTGTGCAGGGTCAGGCGCATGGTCGTCTCCTCCGTATAGGTGCCCAGGCGAATGGCTGCTTAGCGGATGGACGGCCGGGAGCCCCGTAACTCATCTCCCCGGGGCGGGAAACGGGATCCCCGGGGCGGATCAGGGGACGATCGTCACCGGGCAGGGCTTGCCGCGCAGCAGCCGATGTCCCAGCGAACCGAACAGCCGGTGCCCCAGGCTCGCCGACGCCCCCACGATGATCGTGTCAGCGCCGGATTGTTCCGCGACCTTCCTGAGCTCGCGCAGCGGGTTGCCGCTCCGGACCACCACGCGGGCGCCGGTGCCCCAGGCGTTCGCGTCGTCGGCGATCTGGGCCCAGATCGCCGCCTCCGCGTCCTGCCGGGCCTGCGCCTCGGCGGCCACGATGCCCGCGTCCACCCAGCCGCCCATCGCCACCGGCGTGCGCATTGGCGAGCGCACGTATACCGCGACGAGTTCGGCGTGCTGCCGCCGGGCCAGCCCGGCCGCGTACGCCAGCGCCCGCAGCGAGGCGGGCGTGCCGTCGACGCCGACCACGATCGCCCCGGGACCGTCGGTGCCGAGTTCGGCCTCGCCCTTGGGCGTACGGCGCCGTTCCGGGGCCAGGCCCCGTTCGGGCTGGGCCATCCACGTGGGCAGGCCCTCATCGTCCGGCCGCTGTGGCTGCATGCTGGTCACCACGCCACCGCCCTACTCTGCTGCTCGTGCGCGATAATCCCGCGCAGTGCCGGGAGCGCGGCCACCAGGGCGGCCCGGTCCCCGGGCGTCAGGGCGCCGAGGTCCGCCAGGAGCGCACGGTTTCGCGCCGCCTCCAGCTCGCGGATCACCTCTTCGCCGTACTCCGTCAGGCACACCGCTACGGCGCGCCGGTCGGTGCCGCTCGCGTCGCGGCGCACCCACCCGAGCCGCTCCATGCCGATGACGAGCGCCGACATCGTCGGCTGCGCCACCTTTGCGCACTCGGCCAGGCTGGTGATCCGCTGTGGCCCCTCCTCGTGCAGGATCACCAGCGTCGACGCCTGGGTCAGGCTGATCTGCGGCGGCAGGATGGCGCGGCGCAGCAACATCGACATCTTCACCAGCGCCGCGCCCAATTCGTCCGCCAGCCGCGCCCGGTCGATGTCCTCGTCATCGGGCGCTCTCGTCGTACCCGCCGTCGTCGCGGCACCGGGGCTCATGACCTACGCCGCCCGACCCGGGATGGCCACGGGGTCCCGGACGACGACCACGGGGCAGGGGGCGTGGTGCAGGACGTGCTGGCTGACCGAGCCGAGCAGCGCCTCACCGAGGCCGCCATGCCCGCGGAATCCGACCACCAGCAAGGTCGCGCCCTTGGCCTGCTCCAGCAGGGCCTGCGCGGGCTGGGCCTTGACCACGATGGGGCGGGCCGGCACGGCGTTGTACGCGTGGTCCGCGTTCCGTGCGTCGGTGATCGCCTTGGCCAGCGTCTCCTCAGCCAGTGCGCGATAGTCCGCGTTGTCCGGGATGGCGACGCCGTACGTGCTGGGATAGTGCCAGGCGCAGACGGCCTCGACCACGCTGCCGGTCAGTATCGCCTGACCGAACGCCCACTCCAGGGCCGCAACGGATGACGGCGAGCCGTCGACTCCGACCACGATGCGCATGCTCTGTGATGCCGACATGGTTTCCTCCTCGAAACCAGATCCGGCAGGCAAGGGGCTGGGTCGGCCCGGGCGCGGGCCCAGGGCCCGGCTCCTTTCCGCGATGCCCCTCCGCGGGACATCACCGGCTCACACCTCCAATGTATATAGGCCCCCTATGCATGTCAACCAGGGGCTTGACCCAAACTTTGCGATCTCTTTAGCTTCAGCCCGCTCCTGCCCCCGCTACCCCCGCACCCCATCCACAGGCCCCGCTGCCACCACTCCGAACGACCGCAATGGTCCCATCGTGGTCCTCCAGCGACCGCAATGATCCCACCGTGGACGTCCCCTCGGGACGGTGTCAGTATGGAAGCCCCCGCCGCGGGGAGCCTTCGGGCGCGGTGGCGTCACCCGGGCCGGGCCCATCCGGGCGCGCCACATAACCCCTGCCCCCCGGGTCCCAGCAGCCCCCCGCAGCACCTGTGCGCTATACACGCAGAGGTGCCATTGCGGGTATCCCCCGTATCAGGATGGCACCTTTATTCGTACTCCGATGTGAGCGACGGCTAGGCGGTTATTCCGGTCCAGCGGCTGGTATTTGGGTTTGTGGCAAGCGGTGCCGCGCGCACTGCCTGTGGGAAACAGTCCCCGCAGGGTGCGATTACCGAGTTACTAGTTGCCTGATTGGATCGGTGGCCGAGCGGTCCGTGCGGCGAGCCGGTGGTGGGGAGGGTGGGCGGGCCATCGGAAGGACGGGGCAGAGCGAGGCGTGCCCTGGATCGAGCCGGGCCACGTGCGGGCCCGGTTTGACTTGATTCAACCTGCGAGTTGACTGGGTATAGGGCGAATATTCGGAGAGTGTCATGTTTGTCGTTCTCGGCGTCATCATCCTGGTCGCCGCGGTGGTCGTGGGCGTGGCGGGCGTGTTCAACAACGTCGGCAGCGGGCACGCGCTGACCCACGGCTTCTCGGTGTTCGGCTACCACGTGACCGGTTCCACCGGCGCGCTGTTCCTCTACGGCATCGTGGTCGGGGCGGCCGCCATGCTCGGGCTGGGCCTGCTGCTGGCCGGTGCGCGCCGGACCTCACGCCGCGGCGGGGCCGCACGCCGCGAACTGAAACAGTCCCGCGGACAGACTGCCGTCAGCCCGGACCGCGACCTGATAGGCCAGCGCGAGAGTGCCCAAGCCGAGGCGGCCCGCTCCTCGGAGAGGGCCCGTGCGGATGAGGCGGCCCGCTCGGAGAGGGCCCGCGCGGATGAGGCGGCCCGCTCGGAGAGGGCCCGCGCGGATGAGACGGCCCGCGCGGAGACGGCCCGCTCGGAGAGGGCCCGCGCGGATGAGGCGGCCCGCGCGGAGAGGGCCCGCGCGGATGAGACGGCCCGCGCGGAGACGGCCCGCTCGGAGAGGGCCCGCGCGGATGAGGCGACCCGCTCGGAGAGGGCCCGCGCGGACGAGGCGGCCCGCTCGGGGACGGCCCGCGCGGATGAGGTGACCCGCTCGGAGAGGGCCCGCGCGGACGAGACGGCCCGTGCGGAGACGGTCCGCGCGGGCGACCAGACGGCCCGTGCGGATGAGGCGGCCCGCTCGGATAGGGCCCGCGCGGATGAGGCGGCCCGCTCGGAGAGGGCCCGCGCGGACGAGGCGGCCCGCTCAGAGACGGTCCGCGCGGACGAGGCGGCCCGGGCCCAGCAGAACAGCCTGCCCCACGGCGACCACGATCCAGGCCAAGGGGGCTAAGCCGTGGTCGCCATCGGCCGGTCCATTCTGGTCATCATCTGGCACCTGCTCGCCGACCCCGACGCCCGTTACACCGGCAGTGACTTCTACGACACCCGCATCACTCTCGAACGCCGCAGGCGCAACCACATCCGCCAGCTCGGAGCCCTCGGCTACAAGGTCATCCTCGAACGCGCGGCCTGACCACCGCGGCCAGACCAGCCCGGCTCCGCTGACGCTCCGCCGGGCGCTGCCGCGTGCCGCTAACTCTCCGATTTCCGGTCAGTGGGGAGTGACGACCAGACGACCCTATCTATGGCCGGTTTGCCTGGCGCCGGGTCGCGTACGGCGGCCGGTGTTCCGTGTGGCGGGGACCGGCGCCAGGGGGGTGGGGTGGGCCACCCTGTTGCTGCTGTTTTCCGCGCCTGGTGGGCGGGGCCGGGGACGAGTGCGGCGGCGCTCGGCCCCGGCCTGCCAGTGAGGTGTCTTCCTCGGTGCCTGGCTTCCTTAGCTTGGGCAGCTGGTCACGCTGCCCGCGTCCGCCTCGTGCCTTCGAGTTGAGCTGTCCACTCGATGACCAGTTGGCGAGCCGGCTGGACTGGGCAGGGATTGTTCTGCATACCGATGAAACCCTGCCAACCCTCGTCGCAGAGTTGGCCGGCCCCCTGGCTATGGCCTCTGGTCATGGCTGTGTGGTCCACTCAATGGCCAACCGGCAATTGCTGCGGGGATTTTGCCATTTGTCATCAGGCACCCCGATACCCGCAATGGCACCTCTGCAGACAAACGCAGCGCCCGCGATCGCGGCCCCGACACCCCGAGTGACCGCAATGGTCCCACCGTGGTCCTCCAGCGGCCGCAATGGTCCCACCGTGGTCCTCCAGCGGCCGCGGATGGGGCGTCCGCGGGGCATTCCCGCCCGGGATGGGGCCTCCACGGGCGTCCACTACGGCGACGTGGCCTCCGTGGGCCCGGCCCCTTTCGCCTCCAGCAAAAGAGCTTTTCCGGGCCGTGGCGGGCTGGGTAGCGTGACGGGACAGGCCCGCGTCACGGCCGTGATGGCCGCCCGGAGGACCGCCAGGAGGAAACGGCCATGCGCGATCCGGTCATGATCGGCCCGGGCGGACGGCAGCGACCGCCCCGCCCGCTGCTGCGGACGGCGCTCGGCCACATCCTGCGCCGGGCCCGCCGCGAGCAGGGCCGGACCCTGGCCGACGTGGCCGAGGCGGCGCGCGTTTCCATGCCGTACCTCTCCGAGCTGGAGCGAGGCCGCAAGGAGGCCTCCTCAGAGGTCCTGGCCGCCGTCTGCGACGCCCTCCGGATCGAGCTGTCCGACCTGCTCGCCCGGGCCGGGCGGAACCTGGCGGACGAGCGGGCCCGCCGCGCCCTGGACGAGGAGCGCGCCCGGCGCATCAAGGAGCGTACCGGCGTCCTCCCGGCCGACTTCCCCGCCCGCGTCGGCGAAGACCCGGCGGACTTCCCCGTGCCCGCGAGCGAACTCCCGGCGGACTTCCCCGTGCCCGCGAGCGAACTCCCGGCGGACGTTCCCGCGAACACCGGCCAGCCCCGCCGGCGTCAGCGCGAGCACGGGCCAGGCTCCGGCCGGCCTCAGCGAACGGGCAGGCGAGATTCCGGTGCCCCAGCCGCTGGACGTCCCCG
The DNA here is from genome assembly GCA_963742865.1 of uncultured Actinomycetes bacterium. Lineage (GTDB taxonomy): Bacteria > Actinomycetota > Actinomycetes > Streptosporangiales > Streptosporangiaceae > Bog-532. The sequence continues at coordinate 214,457 of CAVUNW010000007.1, read as the reverse complement.
TGGTCGTCCCGCTGGACGCCGTGCGCCGTCGCGGTATCCCCCCGGCGGGACACCGTGACGGCGACGTCCGGGCCAGCCTGGCCGCGTGATCCGCAAGCGCGGAATCCTTATGCGCTGGATCCTTACGCGCTGAGCAGCTCCGCCGGAGCGCCCTTGCGCGTGGTGATCACCTGGTCCGCCAGCCCGTAGTCCACGGCTTCCCGCGCGCTGAACGTCTTGTCCCGGTCGGTGTCCAGCCGGATCTCGGCGACCGGCTGGCCGGTGTGCTGGCTAAGGATCTCCTCCACGTCGGCCCGCACCCGCGCCACCTCCTTGGCCTGAACGGCCAGGTCCGGGAGCGTTCCCTGGGCCTGGGCCGACGGCTGGTGCAGCAGCACCTTCGCGTGCCGCAGAATGGCCCGCTTGCCCGGGGCGCCCGCCGCAAGCAGGACCGCCGCCGCCGACGACGCCTGGCCCATGCAGATGGTGGCGACGTCGGGCCGGATGTACTGCATCGTGTCGTAGATCGCGGTCATCGCGCTGTAGGAGCCGCCGGGGGAGTTGATGTAGAGGCCGATCTCCAGATCCGGGCTGGCGAACTCCAGGTGCAGCAGCTGAGCCATGATCACGTTGGCGACCCCGTCGTCGATCTCGGTGCCGAGGAAGATGATCCGTTCCGACAGCAGCCGCGAGTAGATGTCGTAGGCGCGCTCGACGCCCGCGGTCTTTTCGACCACGGTGGGGATCGTGTACTGGCCCATGGGCCGCCCACGCCGGCTGGCCCGCGGCCGCGGGACGGACGTCGTCGAGCCGCTCGACGATGTGGTCGACGATCCCGTAGGCGCGCGCCTCCTCGGCGCTGAACCACCGGTCGCGCAGGCTGTCCTGCTCGACCCGCTCTACTGGCTGCCCGGTGTGCTGGGCGATGAGCCTGATCATGGTGTTCCCGGTCCGTTGGAGCTGCCCGGCATAGATCTCGATGTCCGCGGCGGTGCCGCCGAAGCCGGCCGAGCCCTGGTGCATGAGTACCTGGGCGTGCGGCAGGCTGAACCGCTTGCCCGCCGCCCCGGCGCACAGCAGGAACTGGCCCATGCTCGCGGCCAGGCCCATGGCCAGCGTGCTGACGTCGTTGGGGATCAGCCGCATGGTGTCGTAGATCGCCAGCCCCGCGCTCACCGAGCCGCCGGGGGAGTTGATGTACAGGCTGATCTCGCTGCGCGGGTCCTCCGCCGACAGCAGCAGCAGTTCGGCGCACAGCCGGTTGGCGATCCGGTCGTCGACCTCGGCGCCGAGAACGATGATGCGCTGCTGGAGGAGCCGGGCGCTCAGTTGCTCGTCGAGCGCCCCGGCGGTGGTGATCGGTTCGGCCGCGGCGGTGTGCATGGTCTCCCTGCTCTCAGGTCTGGGCTCGAAGACGGAACTATCTCGGCTCCAGGTTGTTCGCCCGCTGTGAGCCCGCCAAGAAAATCTGCTGTCAGCAGAGGGGAGGACGCCACAACGGCCCCGGGCCGGGCGGCCGCAGGTCCCCGGCGGGATGCCCGGCACGCTCGCGGCGGCGCGGCCGGGGCACGCCAGTGCGCGCGCATGGCAAGCTGGCGTCATGCCCGAGATGCCGCCCAGCGCCAAGGCGACCCTGACGAGCCTGCCCTACCGGGTCCGCGCGCGGCGGTCATCCTGCCCTGGATGCTTCAGGACGTGGAGCCGTCCGGGGAGGGCCTGGAGATCGGCGCGGGCCTGGGCGGCATGAGCGCTCAGATGCTGACGCTGTACCCGAAGTTCCGCATGGTGGCAACCGACTACGACGCCGAACTGGTGGGCATGGCCGAGCAGGTCCTGTCCGGGTTCGGCCGGCGGGCCACCGTGCAGCGGGCGGACGCCGCCCGGCTGCCATTCGCGGACGGCCGGTTCGACCTGGTGATGTCGGCCGCCATGCTGCACCACGTCATCGAGTGGGACGACGCACTGGCCGAGGCGGTCCGCGTGCTCCGCCCCGGCGGCAAGCTGGTCGGCTACGACATGCTGGACACGGTGCCCATCCGGCTCATCCACCTCGGCGAGCGGGACACGACCAGCCTGCTGCGGGCCGCCCAGCTCGAGGCCGCCCTGGGGCGCCTGGGCCTGACTGGCCTGCAGACGAAAACCGCGATGGGCGGTACCGTCATGCGCTTCATCGCCACCAAGCCGGAACCGGATACGGCTGGGGCCAGCTGAACCCGGTCCGGCTACGGCTGGGGCGCCCAAACGGCCCTACATGCCCCGGCAGGGCGGGGCGTACGGGAAGCCGGGCACATACCGCGCCCACTCGGTCCGGGTCGGATTCCCGGCCATGCTTGCAGACCGTCGTGGCCGCCGCCGCCGGGCTCGTGTCCCACAGCCGGACCGTGCCATCGGCGCTCCCGGCCGCCAGCGTGCTCCCGTCCCGGCTGAACGCGACCGCGTACACGTAGTTCTGCGGGCCGGTAAGGGTCGCGAGCACGCTGGGCGCGTGCGGGTCGGTCATGTTCCACAGCCACACGGTGTCGTCGGTGCTCCCCGCCGCGAGCGTGTTCCCGCTGGGGCTGAACGCGACCGCGTACACGTAGCTGGCGGCCCCGGTGAGCGGCTGACCCAGCTGGCGCGGTCGGGCCGGATCCGAAATGTCCCACAGCCAGACGCTCCGGTCGGCGCTGCCCGCGGCCAGGAGATGGCCGCGCGGGCCGAACGCGACCGAATACACCGTGTTGGCCGGTCCCCTCAGCGGGACCCCCAGCGGTACCGGACGGTCGGGGCTGGTCAGCCGCCACAGCCGGATCGTCTTGTCGGCGCTGCCCGCGGCGAGCAGGCCGCCGTCCGGGCTGAACGCGACGGAGAAGACGTAGGGGGCGAAGCGGCCCACGGAGGCCAGCGGCCGCGGCCGGGCCGGGTCCGCGACATTCCACAGCCGGACCGTGCCGTCGTCGCCGCCGGTGGCCAGGACGCGGCCGTCCGGGCTGAAGGTGACGGTCTCGTCGTAACCCGAAGCGGAGGCGCGCAGCGGCACGCCCTCGCTGACCAGCCTGCCGTCCGCCGTCATCCGGTACAGCCGGGCCATGCCGTCGGAATACCCGGCGGCCAGCGTCGTTCCGTCGGGGCTGACCGCCACCGCCTCCGGGGTCGACCCCGGTACGGTGACCGGCACGCTCAGCGTGGCGTGGCTTCCGGGGCTCCACAGCTGCAGGTCGTTGCCGGCCACGGCGAGGATGTCCCGGCGGTGGCTGAACGCCACGCCGTTGACCACGCCGCCGATGGCCAGCGCGGGCGGCAGATCGACCACAGCCGGACGCTGCCGTCGGCGGCCCCGGTGATCAGGGTGCTGGTTGCCGTCCCAGGCCACCGTGGTGATCGGGCCCGGATGGGCCAGGGTCGCGATCGCGGCGCCGGAGGCCAGGTCCCAGATCTGCGCGCTGTCGTCGCTGCTGCCCGCGGCCACCATCGTGCCGTCCGGGCTGAAGGCGACCGCGTTGATCCAGCTCGTCGCGCCGGTGAAGTGGTGGGTGAGCCGGGGGCGGGCGCGCTGGGCCACGTTCCAGACCCATACGGCCTTGTCCTGGCTGCCGGCCGCCAGCGTCTTGCCGTCCGGGCTGAACGTGACCGAATACACCGCCCGCGCCGGCCCGGACACCGACAGCGCCGCGAGCGGGGCAGGTTCCCGGCCGCCGGCCGCTCGTCAGGTCCCACCGGGCCACGGTGCCGCCCGCCGTCCCGGTGGCCAGCGCGCTGCCGTCCGGGCTGAACGCCACCGACTGCACGGCGCCGTCCGCCGCGGGCAGGGTCACCGGCGGTCCGGCCGGACCCTGTGCGGTCAGCTTCCACAGCCGGACGCTGCCGCCGCCGCTGGCCTCGGCGCTCCCGGCGGCCAGCGTCGTCCCGTCCGGGCTGAAAGCCAGGGCGTAGACCGTGCTGGCCGGCCCGGTGAGCGACTGCCCGATGCCAGACAGCCCGGTGAGCGACTGCCCGATGCCAGACAGCCCGGTGAGCGACTGCCCGATGCCAGACAGCCCGGCGAGCGACTGCCCGGTGCCAGACGGCCCGGCGAGCGCCCGCCCGATCGCGGCGGGCCGCGCCGGATGGATCACGTTCCAGAGCTGGACCTCCTCGTTCGCGCCGCCGACGGCCAGCGTGGTTCCTGCGGGGCTGAACGCGATCGCGTATACCGCCGTGCTCAGCCGCAGAAATGGCTTGCCCAGGCTGACCGGGCGATCGGGATCGGTCACGTTCCATAGCCGCACGGTGCCGTCCGCCGCAGCCTCGGCCAGCAAGTCGCGGTCCGGGCTGAGCGCGACGGACTGCACGCCGCTGTCCGACGGTCCCATCAGCCGGGCCGCCTGGGAGTGCCGCCGAGGAGTCCAGCAGGCTGGCCCGGGCCTGCGAGGTCACCGCGATCCGGTACGCGGCCAGGCTGAGCCGCGCCGCGAGCGTCGGGTCCTGGTTGCGCAGTTCCTGGCCTTCGACCGCCACCGCCAGCGAGGCCGCCTGGCTGCGCTCGCTGCCCATCGCCGCCCGGGCCTGCAGCGCATAGCCGGACAGGGCGGCCGTCAGCAGCAGCAGCACGGCCAGCGCTCCCGCGAGGCGGCGGATGCGGCGCGTACTGCCGCTCGCTGTTCGTCCCGCTCCGGGCAGCGGCGTGTGCCGAACCGACTCGTCGACGAACTCGCGTTCCACCGGGCCCAGCCCGGCCCGGCGGCCCGGATCGGCGACCCAGGGGCGGGCCATGGCGAGCCGCCCGCCGCGCAGCAGTTCGCCCTCGTCGCGCCCGGCATCCTGCCAGGAGCTGGGCCGGCTCGGCGATCCGCCGCTGGATGACCAGCTCGGTCCGGCTCTCGTCGATCCAGCGCCGCAGTTGCGGCCAGGCGGTCAGCAAGGCCTCGTGCGTGATCTCCGCCGTCCCGGTGCTATCGCTGGTGATCAGCCGCTGGTGCACGAACAGGGCCAGCACCGTGCGGGTGCCGTCGTCGGGCTCGGCCGTGCTCCGGTCCGTCCAGGTGCCCGAGTTCAGCCGAGCGGGACCCGGCGGCGGGTATCGGCCCTGTCGTCGGACACCCACACCAGCCGGAGAAAGAGGCGCCGGGCGGCCTCCCGCTGCTCGGCGTTCAGCTCGCCCAGCGCCGCATCGGCCGAGCGGGCCACCGCGTTCTCGATGCCGCCGCTGTCCCGGTAGCCGGCGATGGTCAGCCGGCCGGACTTCCGCTCCCGCCAGGTGGACAGCAGCGCGTACGACAGCAACGGCAGGGCGCCGGGATCGTGCGCCCCGCTCCGCGCGGTGACCGGCCGGATATCGCGCAGCAGCAGGTCGACGAGCCCGGGCTCCAGGTCGGCCCGGGCCTTCCGCGCGGGCTCCACGATCGCGCGGCGCAGCTCGTCCTCGGTCATCGGCCCGACCACGATCTGGCTGTCCTGGAGAAACAGCGCCAGCCGGGGATCGGCGAGAGCGCGGGCGTAGAAGTCGGCCCGCAGGCCCAGCACCACCAGGGTGGCAGCGCCGTCCCCGGACGGTGCGGCCGCCTCGCACAGCGTCCCGATGAATGCCTGCCGCTCCTCCTCGCCCACCCCGGGCGCGAATACCTCCTCGAACTGGTCGACGATGAGGGCGAGCGGCGGGTCGCCGGCCAGGGACCCGGCAGACCGCGCCGCGGCCACGCCGGTCAGCGTGTCCAGCGGATGCGGGCCCGGGGTGAGCACGATGGCCTGCGTGTCCGGGCCAAGGGACGGCATCAGGCCCGCTCGCAGCAGCGACGACTTTCCTGCCCCGGACGGCCCGACCACGACCAGGGGCACGCCCCGCGCGCGCTGGCCCGCCGCCCGCTCGGTCAGCAGCGTGGTCAGCCGTTCCCGGCCGAAGAACCAGCCGGCGTCCTCGGTCCGGAAGAAGGCCAGGCCCCGGTAGGGCGCCGGGGCGTTGGCGGCGGCCGCCCCGGCGAAAGCCGGACCCTTTCCAGCGCCGCCTCCCAGGCTTCGAGGAGGGGTGCGCCGGTGACCCCGCACGCTGCCACGATGCGTTCCAGCGTGCGATCGCGCGGCGGCGGCAGGTGCGTGCCCTTGAAGTAATCGCCCAGCGTCGCGGTCGGGATCTTGGTGGCCAGCTGGACCTGCCGGATGCTCAGCCCGGCGGACCTGCGGAGCCGGGTCAGCAGCCGCCCGAAGTCCCCGCGCGTCTGGCAGGCGGCCAGCTCTCTTAAACCAGGCTGGCTCGATGCGCCATTGGGCATACGTCCCCCCTTGGAAGTACCTGCCCCGTTATGTCACCCCTGTATGGGTCCAGGACACTACCGACCAGCACCAGGCGGTGTGTCCGGACTGGTAAATCCTTTACCCCCATGACCTGCTGGTCTTGACCTCCTGCCGGAGGCCGCCGCCAGCCGGAAAATGTCCGGACGAATCCGGACAGCAATCACCGCGTGCGGTCCGGCCGGCGGACGGTAATTTCGTCAGCGGCGCCCCGGTCCGGTTTGCGGGGGGAGGCCGTTACGGGTGCCAACAGGGGCGGCACCGAGTCTGTCCGCCAGGCGGCGGAACCGGGCGATCAACGTCGCGCGGTCTGCGTCCTCCTGACCGGCGTTCTCGGTGTCGCCTCTGGGCCATCCAGCGACCGGTAGAACGCCAGGTGTCGCTGGCCGCTTCGGCCCAGGTGTGATGGAACGCAAGATCGCGCCCGGCCGAGCGCAGGTCCGGGCCGGGTGGTCCAGCGCGTGCGACACCACGACCAGCCGGTTCTCCGCGGTGCGGGCACAGCCCGGACGTGACACGGCGTCCCCGGGAATATCCCGGGGACGCCGCGTCATGAAGGTGGTCCGCTACCGGACCAGACCGCTAGCGGTCAGGGTGCCTCACATTCCGGATGGGGCCTGCAGGCGGTGGTGCGGGCGGCCCCGGCGCTGGTTCGGCAGGGTTCCCGTACCGGCCGTGCCGGTCCCGGCGGCCGTGCCTGCGGCGGTGGCCGTCTGCGCGGTGGTGTTGAACGTGGCCGCGATGGCCGCGCCGTTGCCGTCCAGGCTCACCGTCACCGGGTTCTTCAGGCCGAAGTTCTGGCAGTTGAGGTTGGTGAAGGACATGTTCAGCCGGTTGGCCATGAAGGTGAACAGGTTGTTGCCCACCGCGGGCACGGGGGTCGCACCGGTGGACAGCAGGGCCATGTTGTTCGCCAGGAACGGCGTCTGGACGTTGACCATGTTCTGGCAGTAGTTCGCCGGGCTGTCCGCCGCGTTGTTGGCGTTGCTGATCGGCGGCTGGCCGACGTTGCTGCGGTAGAGGTTGGTCTTGGTCGCGCTGAAGGCGTTGTTGACCAGGGCCATCTCGTCGTTCTCCGGCACCAGGGCGATCGGCGCCGCCTGGTTCTTGGCCGCGGACAGCTCATCCAGCGCCTGCGAGGAGCCCATCGCGCCGGCCTGCGACAGGTCCGGTGCCTGGAACGGCGTGCAGCCGATGGTCGGGTCCACGAAGCCGTCGAGCAGGATGTTGTCGCTGCCGTTGTTGATATTCTGCGCGCCCGCCAGCGCCGCCTTGTTGGCCGGGTTGAACTGCGCGGTCTGGCCGTTGCCGGTCAGCAGGTACGTCGTGGTGACGTTGTCGCTCTGGTCCTGGTCGATCAGGGAGAACGACCGGGTGGTCAGGCAGGCCTGCCCCGTCTTGGGTGAGGTACCGGTCGCCGGGACGACCAGCTTGCCCTGGGCCTCGGCCTGCGCGGCCGCCTGGAAGAACTGCGTGCCGTTGCAGAACGAGACCTGGCCGAAGATCGACCCGTTCAGTCCGTTGACGCATCTGCCCTGCTGAAGGGCCTGACCGTTGGCGCCGACCTGGGTCAGGTTGGTGCCGTTGAACCCGAAGTCGATGGTGACGACCGCGCCCGCGGGAAGTGTGGGCACGACCGGGGCCGCGGCGGGCTGGGTGCCCTGGGTGATCACCAGCGGCTCGTAGACCGACAGGGCGCCGGTGGCCGGGTCGAGGATCGTAGCCTGGACGAACGCGCCCAGGTTGGCGAAGTTCGCCATCGTGCACCCGGACGCGGCCGGGGTCATCCCGTTCGGCCCGGTGAGCTGGTACGGGGTGGCCAGACCCTGTGCGGTCAGCGGGTTCGCCGGGACGACGATGTCGCAGCTGACGTTGGCGGCCGCCGCCGCGGCGGCGGGTGCCGTCGCCGTGGCCGCCGGGCTCACCGCGGCGCTCGCGGATGCCGACGGGCTGGCGCTCGGACTCGCGGTCGCGCCCGCAGCCGACTGCTGGATGGTCGTGCTCGACGGACCGCCAGTGAACGCCAGGACGGCGCCCAGCGTCAGGCCCAGTGCCATCGGGATGGCAAGGGGCACCGCGATGCGCGCCGCACGGCTCTGTGGGCGGCGGCGCCATGCGGGCCTATGGCCGGTGCGCATTCAATCCACCTCCATGATGATGTCTCGGTAAGGCTCCCGAGCGATCACGTTAGACCTGCCGGGTGCGCAAAAACGGCGAAATCAGAACGGTAATATCTCGGTCAGCTTCGCGCCGTTTCCCGCGACGGAATATGAGAAGTCAATTACCAACCCCTAACGCCGCACGTCGGTGCGTCACCTACGACACGTGTGTAAATCTTTCGTACTTATTACAGCGCGCCAGTTATGCCGCCCGGGCCGCCTCTTTACTAAGGCTGTGCGGCGGTGGCGGGGCCTCCCGGTCGTGGGCATCGCCCGGTGACCCCGCCAGGGTGATGCCAATGACCTCGCCCGACAGATTGACCAGCGGGCCGCCGATGCCCTGCCCCGGTATGACCTGCGCCGTGGCCCGCAGCAGTCCGGTGAGGCGGTGGCCGGCGATGGTCGTGGCCGCGCTCGTGCCACTGACATTGCCGGTCACCGGGGTGAAGGACCGGCCGCTGGGGCTGCTGCTGACCGCGACGGCGGCCTCGCCCGCCGCCGCTCACGTCGTTCTGCATATCGTCCGTCCTGCGCCAGATACCGCGACGATCGCGTGCCGGTCCCGCGGGATGATCGGTCGGTTTTCTGCTCCGTCCGTTATCTTCCACAAGTTCGCTGCAGGACGAGACCGTTTATGTGAATTCACATAGCGTAATGCGCTATCACGGAGTGATAACTTCCGTGGTTTGTGCGCATGCTGCGCCGCCCCCGGTCACCCCGTGGCGGCGCCGCTCCGGGCAGCCGGTGGCCACTATGGATACGGCTCTCGCACCATTCCGGTTCACCGGGGCGAGGGCCGGTTGCCCGGAGCTGGTGAACGGCGCGCCGTTCGGGGACAATAGGTGCAGGTCGCGGGCCTGCCAAGGGGGTGGCGGCGGAGGGACGACGGCATGATCTCGGAATCGGTGCAGCATCAGCCGGCGCCGGGGCTGCGCCCGCTGGAGTTCCGAAACGTCCAAGCCGGGACGGCTGCCGCCGGGGAAGGATCGCAGGCATGACCGATAACACACCAGCACCCCAGGTATGGCCCACGCTCCGCGCCCGCGACGCGCTCGGGCTCATCAAGTTCCTCGTCGACGCGTTCGGGTTCGAGGCGACCGCGGTCTACGCCGACCGCGAGGTCGTTCACCACGCGCAGCTGTCCTGGCCGCCCGGCGGCGGGATCATGCTGGGCTCGGCCCGGGAGCCCAATGCGGACGACCCCTGGCCGATTCAGCCGGGCAGCACCGGCTGCTACGTCGTCACCGACGAGCCGGACAAGCTGTTCGCCCGCGCGACCGCGGCCGGCGCCGAAGTCCTCATGGGCCTGCACGAAACCGATTACGGCTCGCGGGACTTCGCCGTGCGCGACCCGGAGGGCAATCGGTGGTCGTTCGGCACCTACCGGGGCGAGCCGCGGAAGAACGCCACCGACAACTGACCCGGGACGGCGGCGTGAACGTCACGCCGCGTGAACACCGCGCCCCCAGACTGACTTGTTTGGGGGCAAACATCCCGCCTTTCACTACGGAACCGCAGGTAACGTCACCCCTAGTGACGGTTGCCCTCACGCTCAGTGCGTGATGGACTATGCGGCGTCCGCGTGTTCTGCTGTACGTGCGCGGATCAGCGTCGAGACGCGGCCATCAGCTGATATCGCGAGAAGGGTGGGAAACATGCCACACCAGACTTCACCCACCGGCCGAATCCTCGTGGGCACCGACGGCTCGCCCGCTTCGGTCGCCGCCGTACGCTGGGCGGCCAGGGAAGCTCAGTTGCGCGGCCTGCGGGTGCACGTCGTCTACGTCCGGGACAGACGTCTCCCCACGCCGCATTACGCGCCGCAGCCCCGGGTGGCCGAGGCCGCCCTCGGCGCGGCCGCGGGGGAATCCACCCTGAAGGCCGTGGTCCAGGAAGCCCTCGGCTCGCAGCCGGTCCCAGATCAGACGGACGGGGCCCAGACGGGCGCGGCGCCGATGGACGCCGTGCAGATGGAACTGGCAGAGGGGGCGCCGGCCCGCGTCCTGCTCGAACGTTCTGTGGGGGCGGAAATGCTCGTGCTGGGCAGCACCCGCCCGGACCCCGGCCCGGCCGGGAGGGCGGGTATGGCCTACGCGGCGACGCCGGCGCCGCAGTCCCGGGCGCCGCTCGGTCCCGTGGCCCGGGACTGCCTGCACGCGGCGGCCTGCCCGGTCGTGGTCGTCCGTCCCAGCGAGGCGAGGGCAGCGGCCGAGCCCGTGCACGCTTAGCCGGGGCTCTGGCCGTCAGGTCCCGGGAGGAGCCTGCGGTTCTTAGGTGCGGGGCGGTTCTCAGGTGCGGGGCCTGTTCCACAATGACGCGACCGCGCGCCACTCGGCGTCCCAGGCCCTCATCCGGTGGCGATCCAGCGACCGGCGGGCCAGCGTCCCGGCCCCGAGCAGCGCGAACGCCGTGGCGAACATGGTCATGGTGACCACGAGGAATACGCCACCGGTCAGCTGACCCTGGCTCAGCGCGGCCGCCTGCGCGCGGTCGTGGGCGAGAGCGACATGCTCCGCCCACCAGCCAACCGCGAACCCGGAGGCCGGCACCCCGGTGAGGAGCAGCAGTGCGCCCAGCAGCCTGATGGCGACCTCGGCCCGGTCCGTGCCGCGGCGCAGCGGATTACGGTCACAACCGAGCCAGCGGGCTCCCCTGGCCGGGACGGCCCAGCGGCACCGATGGCGATGGGCAGCCATTCGATCGTGCACGGGGAGGACTTTAGAACGAATCGGGCGCGGGCAACCAGAAAAGCGCCGAACCGTGACAAGAGCGTCATTCGGGGCGGGGGTACGAGGCGCCGTCGGAGGGCCGGCGAGGCGCGCCGTCGGGGGCGCCCGGCGAGGCGCCGGTCAGGACTGGGTGACGTGTGAGCCCGGCTGGCACATCTCCGGGAAGTTCGCGTCCACCCCCGTGATGCGCATGATCTTGACAATGGCGGGACGCGGCGCGATCAGGCTGAGCCGGTGACCCGTCTTCCGGGCGTGCGCGGCCACCCTCACCAGGGTCCGCAGCCCCCGGGCATCGCAGAACGTCAGCCCGGCCAGGTCAATGCCGACCGGCCCGCGGCTGCGGTCGATGACCTGGCAAACGTACTCGTGCGCCTGGTCGGCCGTGGCTGCGTCCAGTTCGCCGGCGATGACGGCGACCGCGTGCCCGTCCGGGTAGATGCGGTGCGTAAGCCCCAGCGGAACGGACGCTGGCCCCGCGGTCTCAGCCGCGGCCGCGCCCATCCCGTTCCATCCGGTCCTGTTCATCCCGGCCCCCATCCTGGCCCCGTTCCAGAAATCCCATCCCCGTGCCCGATCGAACACCGTGGATCCCCTCCCATGTATGGCATAACGCCAGTGACGGGTCACACCCTCCCCATGACCCCCGGAACGGGGCCAGTGGCCGATGCCCCCTCTGCGGGGAGGCGATGGTCCCGAACTACGTGCTCAAGTATGAACAGTAGCAATAGTAAAGATGCCGAAACTTAGGGCGAAGTCCCGGCTTCCTGAATAATTGATCAACGAGGGTGCTGTTGTCCATCCCCTGGTGCCTGACGCGCCGGCGCAGTCTACCGGCCCACGGCTCCCACGCGCCGGTGGTATTCCGCCGTGCTGATCTCACCGGCCGGGCACCAGCTCGCCAGGGTCCGCCCCGGCCCGCCGCCGTCGTTCCCGCGATCGCCGGCACCCCGTACGTCCCCTCCGCCCTCTCCGTCTCGCGAGTCCTGGGAGCCCGGCCTGCCCGGCGAGCCGCCGGGGCCCGCCGGGCCGTTTCCCTCGTGCGCCCAGCGCACGAGGGCCACGATCGCCCAGATGACCAGAGCCCAGAAGACGGCCGTCGTGGCGGCACCGAGCACCCAGGCCCACCAGTGGAATCCGCTTCCCCAGCCCGGCATCGTCCCTCCCCGGCCTCGTCGTCGCTTTCACCAGCCACGATGCCGCCCCGGGCTGAAGACCGCCTGAGCGGTAGCTCCGAGTCAGGCCAAGCCGTCAGCGGCCGGGGGTCCGGACGGCCAGCGCGCCGGGGCGCACCGTGACGGTCAGCGACCGGCCCGGGGTGAGGATTTCCCCGTCGGTCTCGCGCGGCAGTTCCGCGTCGGCGGTGATCTCCACCTGGCGCGCCCGGAAGCGTTCCAGGCGGCAGTCGTCGCGGCGGCTGCGGGCCAGCACGCGGTACCCGATCCGGCCCCAGTCGGCCAGGCCCGCGGGAGCGAGTATCCCGACGTCGAGCAGGCCATCGTCGGGCTGGGCGTCCGGCAGCAGTGAGAAACCGCCGGGCAGCAGGCCCGCGTTCCCGACCACCACCGACCGGGCCGGCCGGTGCAGAACCTCCGCGCCGTCGAGCCTAACGGTGAAGTGGCTCGGCGCGCCGTGCAGGTGCCCGAGCCCGGCCCCGGCGTACGCCAGCCAGCCGAATCGCCGCTTGCGCTGTCGCCGGGTCGCGCCGACCACGGCGGCGTCCAGCCCGATGCCGGCCATCGTCGTGAACAACGTGGTGAACCCGGCGCCGTCGGCCATCCCCAGGTCCAGCACGGTTTCGTGGCCGCCGAAGCCCGCCGCCAGGGCCGCCTCCAGCCGGTGCGGGATGCCCAGGGCGTGCGCGGCGAGGTTTGCGGTGCCCCGCGGGATGATCGCCAGCCGGACACCCGTTCCGGCCAGGGCGCTGGCACACGCGTGCACGGTCCCGTCGCCGCCTACGGCGAAGACGAGCCCCGCTCCTGCGGCCACCGCACGCCGGGCGAGCCCTTCGCCGTGATCTTCCCGGGTGGTCGGCAGGAACAGCGGGGCCCAGCCGCGCGCCGCGGCCGCGGCCCGGCACCGCCGGGCGAACCGGTCGGGGTCACGGACCCGCGTCCGGTTGATGATGAAGGCCACCGAGGGGGCAGGGCCCGGATCTCCCGCCGCCAGCGGCACCGCAGCCCCGCTGGGCCCCCCCGCGGTCTCGTTCGGCATCATCCGTTATTCCGCCGGCTCCGGCGGGGCCACGGACCGCGCGGTTACCAGCCCCTCGATCCCGTCCAGGATGCGGTCTAGCCCGAAGGTGAACTCCTTGTCCGGCGGGTCGAACGTCTCGAACACCCCGGAGGCGATGAAGCGGGTGATGGCCGGGAAGCGCTCCGGATCGGCCAGCTTGGCCAGCAGGCGGCCGTAGGCCGACATCCACTCGTCCGGAGCGGCCCCGGACGCGCGGATCGCCGCCTGGATGTCGGCGTTCGTGCTGGCCTCGTTGCGGACGTACCCGCTGACCAGCAGGATCACGGATGCCTTTTCCGCCTCGGTGAGCTTCGTGTCACGCAGGCAGCCGAGGGCCTGCTCCATCCAGGCCACCTCGTTGGGGCGGACCGGCAGCCCGCTGATCGGCACCCGCAGGATCCACGGATGCCGGTATATGGCCGCGCGCATCACCCAGGCCGATCGGGTCAGCCCTTCCCGCCATCCCGCCGCAGGCGCGATCGGCACCAGGAACTGCCCGTACACCGCATCCACCATCAGCGTGACGAGCTCGTCCTTGGACGCCACGTGCCGGTACAGGGACATCGGGGCCGCGCCCACCTCAGCGGCCACCCGGCTCATCGACACGGCGGCCAGACCGTCGGCCTCGGCGATCCTGACTCCGGCCTCGACGATCCGGGACAGGCTGAGGCCCGGCTTGGGGCCCCGGTGCGGCCGCTCGCGCCGTCCCCACGCCGCCTCGATGCTTGCCGGCAGGTCCATCGTCCTCGCTTCCGTATGGGGCTGGCCTGCAGCCGGGAAAGCCGGTTGACTCCATCCTAGAACTGCGTATACGTTACGCAAATAAGCGTACGACATACGCAGAAAGCATGATCCAGCCGCACGGCCAGGACACCCGACCCGAGGAGCAGACGGGATGCCCGGAACACCTGAGATCGCACCTGAGACGACCGCCCATCCGGCCATCGAGGCCGTCGGCCTGACCAAGACATACGGCTCAACCACGGTTCTGCGCGGTGTCGACCTGCGGGTCGCGCCCGGCAGCGTGTTCTCGCTGCTCGGCCCGAACGGCGCCGGCAAGACCACCATGGTGCGGATCCTGTCCACCCTGCTGCGGCCTGACGCCGGGCAGACGCGGGTGGCCGGCTTCGATGTCCTCCGCGACCGGCACCAGGTCCGCCGGCGGATCAGCCTCACCGGGCAGTACGCGGCGCTGGACGGGCTGCAGACCGGTGCGGAGAACCTGCGCATGATGGCCCGGCTGTCCGGCCTGCGGGGTGCGGCCGCCCGCCGCCGTGCGGACGATCTGCTCGCGCGGTTCGGCCTTACCGACGCCGGCGGCCGCCGCGTCACCACCTACTCCGGCGGCATGCGGCGCCGGCTGGACCTGGCCGCCAGCCTGGTCGGCCGCCCTGCCGTGATCTTCCTCGACGAGCCATCCACCGGCCTGGACCTGCCCAGCCGCCAGGCGATGTGGCAGGTGATCAGTGAGCTCGCCGGGTCCGGGGTGACGATCTTCCTGACCACCCAGTACCTGGAGGAGGCGGACCGGCTGGCCGGCCGGGTCGCGGTTCTCGACGGCGGCCGGATCGTGGCCGAGGGCACCACCACGCAGCTCAAGGAACGCATTGCGGGGCAGCGCCTCGACCTGACCCTGGCCGGGCCGGGGGAGTTCGCGGAGGCCGCCCGCCGCCTGGGCGACCGCGCCACCGTGCACGATCCGTCCGGCCTCACCCTGGGCGTCCCCACCGACGGCTCGGCCGCGCGGGTGCGGGCGCTGCTGGACGACATCGATCCCGAACGGACATTGGTAGCGGCCTTCACCGTGCACGCCACCTCCCTCGACGACGTATTTCTCGCCGTTACCGAAAAGGAGCCCGCTCATGTCTGAGGCCACCGCCCCCGAGATCAGCAGCGGCTTGCCTGCCCGCCTCGGCACCCGCAGGTTCGCGCCGCCGGGCGACTACCTGACCATGGCCGCCCGCTGCGCCCGGCTGACCAGCCGCGAGATCGACGCCGCCGCGATGTCGCTGTTCCTGCCGGTCATGCTGATGCTGACGTTCGTCTACCTGTTCGGCGGCGCGATCAGCACGGGCACCCGCTACATCAACTACGTCGTGCCGGGCGTGCTGCTGCTGTGTGCCGGGGTCGGGTCCGCCAGCACCGCGGTCACGGTCTGCCGCGATATGACCAGCGGCATCGTCGACCGCTTCCGTTCCATGGACGTGGGCAGCCTGCCCATGCTGTCCGGGCACGTGGCCGCCAGCGTCGCCCGCAACGCCGCGTCCACGGTGCTGGTGTTCGCGGTCGCGGTCGGCATCGGGTTCCGGCCGCACGCCGGCCCGGCCGCCTGGGCCGCCGCCACCGGGCTGCTGCTGCTCTACGTGCTGGCGCTGTCCTGGCTCGCCACCGCGGTCGGGCTGCTGGTCTCCTCGCCCGAGGCGGCCAACGCGTTCATGTTCGTGCCCATGATCGTGACCTATGCCAGCAGCGCCTTTGTCCCGGTGCGCACGATGCCGTCCTGGCTGCACGGCGTCGTCGGCCATCAGCCCGCAACGCCGGTCATCGGGACGCTCCGCAGCCTGCTGCTCGGCACCCACGTCGGCGCGAGCGGGTGGCAGGCCGTGGCCTGGTGCGGCGGCATCGCCGCGGTGTCCGTCATGCTGAGCGCGGCCGCCTTCCGCCGCCGGACGCGGTAATCCAGGGAGCGCGGAAGTCCCCGGGCGGCCAAACCGCCCGGGACTTCCCGTTGTCCTCAGGCGGGCTGGGCCTCCCGCTGGAACACCGACACGAACTCCCGGCAGAAGGCCGGCAGGTCGTCCGGATTCCGGCTCGATACCAGCACGTTCGGCCCGCTGGTGCACACCTGGACCTCGGTGTCGACCCAGGTGCCGCCCGCGTTGCGGATGTCGGTCCGCAGGCTGGGCCAGGACGTCAGGGTCCGGCCCCGGACCACATCCGCCTCGACCAGCGTCCACGGCCCGTGGCAGATCACCGCGACGGGCTTGCCGGACTGGACGAACTCCTTCAGGAAGTTCACGGCGGCCGGCACCGTGCGGAGCTGGTCCGGGTTGGCCACGCCACCCGGCAGCACCACCGCGTGGTAGTCGCCCGGGCTGACCTCCTCGATCGGGTGCTGGACCGGGAAGGTGTCGGCCTTGTCGAGGTGGTTGAACGCCTGCACCTGGCCCCCCTTGGGGGCCAGCAGCTCGGGCGTACCGCCCGCATCCTTGACCGCCTGCCACGGTGTGGTCAGCTCTACCTGCTCCACGCCCTCGTTGGCGGTCAGGAAAGCGACCCGGAGGCCGTTCAGTTCTCCTGCCACGATGCTGTCCTCCTGTTGCTAGACGTAGGACAGCGACTGCCCGCGGCCCGGCGCTCAAAACAGGACGTGGCGCGACCGCCGGGCCATCAGCCCGTTGCCGCCGAACGGCGGCAGCGGCGGGCGAGTGCTCAACGGATCTCCTTCGTTAGCGCGTGGCCGGCCGGAACCGGGTCACCAGCCGCACGGCCAGCCGCCAGCCCACCAGGAACAGGCCGAGGAACACCAGCGCCACCAGGACGAAGGCGAACGCGGTGCCCTGGCCGGCGATGACGCGCAGCACCATGCCCACGGCCACCGCGCCGAGCCAGGCCGCGGCCCCGGCTGGCCGCACCGAGACTGGCTGCCGCCAGGCGCGCGCCGCCAGCCACCCGGCCGCGAGCCCGGCCAGGAAGGGCCACGAGGTGCTAGCCAGGCCGGCCAGAGTTTCGCCCTTGCTGTGGCTGGCCCGGCCGATCACCACGAACAGCAGGACACAGCCCACGTCGGCTACCGCCGCCCACGTCGCAGAACGCATAACCGCCAGGCTAGCGGCCCCCCTCGCCTGGCTCAGTCGCGCACCAGGTTCGGCGGTTCCTGGCCGGCCGCGTAGGCGGCGACCTGGCGCGCGGCCACCTTCCAGGCCCGGTCCATGGCGCCGGTCGTGTTCCCGCCAACGTGCGGCGTGATGAGCGCGCCGGGCGCGTCCCACAGCGGATGGCCGGGCGGCAGCGGCTCCGGGTCGGTGACGTCGAGCGCGGCGCGCAGCCGCTTCCGGTTCAGCTCGCCCAGGAGCGCATCGGTGTCCACGATCGGCCCCCGCGCGGCGTTCACGACGACCGCGCCGTCCGGCATCCGGGCCAGGAACCCCGCGTCCACCAGATGATGCGTCTCCTCGCTGTACGGGATCATGATCACCACGGCGTCGTGGTCCCCGAGCAGACCGGGCACGTCGTTCAGGCCGTGCGCGCCATCGTGCGCGGTGTGCGCCACCATCGTCACCGACGCGCCGAACGGTTCCAGCCGGGTGCGCAGGTTTGTGCCGAGGTCGCCTGCCCCGAGGATCAGGACGCGCTTGCCGTCCAGGGTCTCGGTGACCGCCTGCTGCCACTCGTGCGCCGCCTGGTCGGCGGCGAACCGCAGGAAGTCGCGGAAGATGACCAGCAGGGCGGCGATCGCCCATTCCGCGGTCGAGCCGCCGTGCGCGCCGCGCGCGTTGGACAGGCTGACCCCGTCCGGAAGCTGGCCCTGCCACTGCTCGATGCCCGCGCTGAGCGTCTGCACCAGGCGCAGCTTGGGCATGTCGCGCATCGCGGCCAGCAGCGCCCGGGCCCGCCGCGGCGGGACGACCAGCACCTCGGCGTCCGCGGCCTCGCCCGGCATGGGCTCGTCCGGGTCGTAGACCACGAGGCTCACGTTCTCCAGGTCGGCAAGCGCCGCGCGGCCTTCGTCGCTGGGCACCAGGACCGTCATCGTCATGCGTTCTCCACGATTACCTTCAGTCCGGTCCGGCGGTTCGCCGCGCGGAACGCCGCGTCCACGTCGGTCAGCGGGAAATGGTGGGTGACCACCGGGCCGAGATCGACCTGCCCGCGCGCGGCCATGCTGATCGCCCGCGGGTAGGCCTCGTTCATCCGCCGCACCAGCGCCAGCGTCAGGCCCTTCCGCCGGGCGACCGACGCGCTGAACGTGGTCAGGTCGTCATCGGGGATCCCGGCGAGCACGACCCGGCCGCCCGGCCGGACCGCGTCCACCGCCAGCCGGACGCCATCGTTCGTGCCGGCGATCTCGAAGGCGACGTCCACCCCCGGCTCTTCGCCTTCCAGCAGCGTGTCCACCTTCCTGGCCGCTGACCCGCCGGGGTCGATGACCTGGTCCGCGCCGAATTTGGCGGCCGCCTCCCGGCGGTGCGGCAGCGGGTCCGCCGCCAGCACGGACCGCGCCCCGGCCGCCCGCAGCACCTGGATCATCAGCAGGCCGATCGGCCCGGCCCCGATCACCGCGGCCGTACCGCCCAGCGGCAGGTGTCCCAGATCGTAGCCGTGCAGGGCGACGCCGAGGGGCTCCAGTACCGCCCCGTCAGCGTCGGACAGCTCGTCAGGCAGCGGGTGCAGCAGCTCATCCGGCCAGGTCATGAAGTCGCGCATCATGCCGTCGGTGCCGCCGTGCCCGGCGAACCGCACCCGCGGGCACAGGTTCCGGTAGCCGTCCCGGCAGGGCCGGCAGACGCCGCACGGGATCGCCGGGTCGATTGCCACCCGCTCACCGCGCCGCGGGCCGTCCTCGATGACGCCAGCGCCTTCGTGCCCGAGCACCAGCGGGTGCGAGATCTGCGCGTCGCCGATGCCACCCTGGTCGTACCAGTGCAGGTCAGACCCGCAAATGCCGACGGCGGTGACCCGGACCAGTTGCTCGCCCGGCCCCGGCTCGGGAACCGCCTCGTCACTGACCCGGATGTCCCGGGCCCCGTGCAGCCTCGCGACCCGCATCAGACTCTCCTCCCGCAACTGCGCAGCCTCATCTGCGCAGCCTCATCTGTGCAGCCTGCCTGCCGGCACCGCCTCCATCACGTGGTTGACGATCACCTCCGCCGGCTTCAGCCGGTGGGCCACCTCGTGGGTGTTGTCCCCGGCCGCCCGGTCGGCCTCGAAGTTGTCCTTGCCGCCGAGCCAGTAGTTCCAGACCCGGACGTTGTGCGCCACGCTGGTGTCGAAGCCGGGCAGATTGCGATCGCTTGCCGCTTGAGCGTCGTTCACGCCGCGAGCCTATCGCCAGGCACGGCTGCGCCCGGCAGCCCCATTAGGCGGGCAGCGGCCCCGGGTCCGGCGGCACCGGCGGTATGGAGGGGTCGGGAATGGGCCCGGGCGGCGTCGGCGCGGGCCCCGGCTGCGGAGGTACCGGCGCGGGCCCCGGCCGCGGTGGCGACGGAACCGGCCCGGGTTGCGGTGGCACGGGGGAGGGCTCGGGCATCGGCCCCGGCTGGGGCGGCATGGGGGACGGTTCGGGCATCGGCCCGGGTTGCGGCGGGAGCGGGGAGGGCTCGGGTACGGGCGTTGACCCCATCGTCTTCATCGCGGACCCCTTCCGTGTCTGAAGTGTTCCGTGTGGCGCCTGCCCTCCTCCTCTGCCCAGGAAAGGCCTCCTTAACAGGGGGATGCTGGCAGCATTCCCAGTCCATGATCGGCGTCGGTTTTCCGCGGCATACCTATACTGCGGAAAACCGACGCCTACCAGGGAGCAGGGGCGCTGGAGGCGCGGACCACGAGCCGGGAGGGCACGGTGCGCACGCCCGGGCCAGGCTCCCCGCCGATGGCCGCCAGCAGGTCCTCCGCGGCGGCCCGGCCGATGTCCTCGAGACACATGTCCACGCTGGACAGCGGCGGATCGGCGCCGACCACCATCGGTTCCCAGTTGTCGAAGCCGACGATGGCGATGTCATCCGGCACCCGGCGCCCGGCCGCCCGCAGCGCGTCCCCGGCCCCGCGGGCGATCTGGTCACTGCCGCAGAAGATCGCGTCGGTCTCGGGGGCACGGCGCAGCAGCAGGCCGGCCGCCTCCCGGCCCCATCGCTCGCTCCACTCCCCGTACAGCACTTCCCCGGCCGCGAGCGGGACGTCCGCCGTGGCCAGGGCGCCGCGCAGTCCCTGGGCCCGCAGGCGCGCGGCCAGGAACCGCTCCGGACCGGCGATGTGCGCGATGTGCCGGCGCCCGGTCTCCAGCAGATGGGCGCCCGCCGCGGCGGCCCCGCCCACGTCGTCGGGCAGCACGGCGGCGCCGCGGGCGCCGTTGGTCCCGGCCGCCCCATCGCTCCCGTCCGGCTGGGTCATCGCGTAGACCACGGGGATGCCGAGCCCGGCGGCGACCGGGGGCCGCGGCTCGATCCGCCGCCCGGTGACGATCAGCCCGTCGACACGCCGGCCGCTCAGCATCTCCAGGTATCGCTGCTCCCGCTCCGGGTCGTCCCGGGTGTCGCACATGAACACCGAGATGCGGCCGGCGCCCAGCGCGTCCTCGGCGCCGAGCATCACGGGGATGCTGAACCGCCCGAAACTGTCCGTCGTGATCATCCCGACGGTGTAGGTGCGCCCCGCCAGCAGCGCCTGAGCGAGCGGGTTCGGGGCGAAACCGAGGCGGCGCGCGGACTGCGCCACCCGCTCGCGGGTCTCGGGACGAGCCGGCCCTGGCCGTTCAGGGCCTTGGAGGCCGTGCCGATGGACACGCCGGCGTCCGCCGCCACATCCCTGATCGTCGCGCGCCTCATATCCCGGTTCCCTGCTGAGCCAAAGGGGCCGGAACGGAAATTACTCCGTCCCAGCCCCAATGTTTAGCGGATGCGCTCAGCGGATGCCGTACAGGTGCTCCAATGCGAGCTGGTCCAGCCGTTCGTAACCCATCCCGCGCTCCGCGAACGCCGGGACGTCGATCGCCGCGTCGCGCACGTCGCGCCAGGTCTCGCCCTCGGCCAGGGTCGGCTCGCGGAGCTGCCCGACCCGCGCGGCCGCCAGGGCCTCGATAACCTCCGGATCCGAGCGGAACTTCCGCACCTTGTCCCGCAGGATCAGGTAGTTCCGCATGCAGGCCGCCGCGGAGGCCCAGACCCCCTCGTCGTTCTCGGTGCGCGGGGGCTTGTAGTCGAAGTGCACCGGCCCGTCGTAGTCGCCGGCCTCCAGCGTGTCCACCACCCAGAACGCGCCGCGCACGTTGCCGGCGCCGAACCGCAGGTCCTGGTCGAAGCGCGGCCCGTGTTGCCCGTTCAGGTCGATGTGGAACAGCTTGCCGTGCCACATCGCTTGGGCGATGCCGTGCGCATAGTTCAGCCCGGCCATCTCCTCGTGCCCGATCTCCGGGTTGATGCCCACCCGATCCGGATAGGCCAGCCCGTTGATGAACGCGATCGCGTGCCCGGCCGTCGGCAGCAGGATGTCCCCGCGCGGCTCGTTCGGCTTGGGCTCGATTGCGAACCGGATGTCGTAGCCCTGCTCGGTGACGTACTCGCACAGCAGGTTCAGCCCTTCGGCGTACCGGCTGAGCGCGGCGCGGATGTCCTTGGCCGCGCCCGACTCCGCGCCCTCGCGGCCGCCCCAGAAGATATAGGTCTTCGCGCCCAGCTCGGCGGCCAGGTCCAGGTTGCGCATCACCTTGGCCAGCGCGAACCGGCGGATCTCGCGCTCGTTCGCGGTGAACGCGCCGTCCTTGAAGATGGGGTGGCCGAACAGGTTCGTGGTGGCCGTGGTCACCACCACCCCGGTGTCGTCGAGGGCCTTGCGGAAGGCGGCGATCAGCTCGTCCCGCTCGCCTGGCGTCGCGTCGAACGGGAACACGTCGTTGTCGTGGAAGTTCACGCCGTAGGCGCCCAGTTCGGCGAGCTTGCGCACGGCGCGGTCGGCGGGCATCGGCGGCCGCACCGGGCCGCCGAAAACGTCGACCCCCTGCCAGCCGACGGTCCAGATACCGAACGAGAACTTGTCTTCGGGGCGCGGCACGTACGGGTCGTTCGTCTCGGGGCTCACTGACGGCTCCTTTCGTGCCACCCCGCGGTGTCAGCCCGCAGCGTGGCATATCGGTTGCGGATCTCGGGGCGCGGTTCGGCGGTGAAGGTGACCGCGGGGGAGCCCGGCCAGTCCGGTGGTTCGCCGGCCCCGGACAGCGCCCACGCGGCCTGCCGGGCCGCACCGATGGCCACGTACTCGGCCGGGTCGGGAACGGTCACCGGCACGCCGAACACGGCGGGCGCGATGGACCGCACCGCCGCTGACCGGGCGGCGCCGCCGATGAGCACCACCCGCTCGGGGGTGATGCCGCAGGCGGCGAGGTTGTCGATCCCGTCGGCGAGCGAGCACAGCACAGCCTCCACCGCCGCCCGGGCCATGTTCTCGCGCGTCAGGGACGTGCTGGTGATGCCGTTCAGTACGCCGGTGGCTTCCGGCCGGTTGGGTGAGCGCTCACCGTCGAAGTACGGCAGCAGGGTCAGGCCGCCCGCCCCGGGCGGTGCGGCCAGCGCCAGTTCGGACAGCCCCCCGGCGTCGGTACCGAGCAGCCGGGCGGTGAGGGTCAGCACGCGCGCGGCGTTGACCGTGGCGACCAGCGGCAGGAACCGCCCGGTGGCATCGGCGAACCCGGCGACGGCGCCCGTGGTGTCGGCCGCGGGCACCTTCGTCACCGCGTACGCCGTGCCCGACGTGCCGATCGAGACCACCACGTCGCCTTCCCCGACGCCCAGCCCGAGAGCCGCGCCCATGTTGTCGCCGGTGCCCGGGGACAGCACCGCCCCGCCGGGGGTGCGCCCGACCACCTCGGCCGGAGCGGCCAGCCGAGGCGTCGCCACCGGTCGGCCGAGCGCCATCTCGGCGATGTCGGGCAGCCATTGCCCCTCGGCGGGGGAGAAGTACCCGGTGCCCGAGGCGTCCCCCCGGTCGGTCACCGGCTCGTCCGTGCCCAGCCGCCAGGTGAGCCAGTCGTGCGGCAGCACGACACGGCTCAGCCGCCGCGCCGATTCCGGTTCGCGTTCGGCCATCCAGCGCAGCTTGGTCACGGTGAAGGAGACGGCCGGGACGCTGCCGGTGCGGCGCGCCCACTCGGCCGGGCCGCCGAGCTCGGCGATGAGGTCACGGGTCTGCGGCGCGGCCCGCATGTCGTTCCAGAGGATGGCCGGGCGGATGACCTCGCCGGCCGCGTCGAGCGCGACCATCCCGTGCTGCTGGGCGGCCACGCCGATGGCGTCAGCGCGGTCGAGCAGGCCCGCGCCGGCCTGGCGCAGCGCCTCCCACCAGTACGCAGGATCGCACTCGGTGCCGTCCGGATGCGGCGCCGACGCGGTGGCCATGATGGCGCCGTCCTCAGCCTGGCAGAGCACGACCTTCGTGGACTGAGTGGAACTGTCCACTCCGGCCACCAGCATGAGCAACTCCCGAAAAGTTTCGCGAAAGCAGGCCGCAACGTGCGCCCGACGCCACCGTAAGCCGTCCGCCCCAGCCCGCGCCACCCGGGCAGGCCTGGCTGGACGTTAAAAAGATGGAAGCGTTCGCAGCCGGCGGGGATAAAGACGTCAAAGCTGGTTACCCTGAGGGGACTGGTCATCTGCACACGCCAAATGAACGTGCATTTGGCCTTGCATCTGCATGAGATGTCCGGCAAGATGGGCCCTGCGTCAATCACAAGATTGGCGGAAAACGAGCGCTCCCCGGGGTCGCAATGAGGTCGGAAAGTTTGAACCCGGTCGTTAGCGTCCACAACCGGGACAAATACAAGGCTCCGCTGCCCACGCGCACGAGGGTCCGTCCCATGACGCGCGCGGCGATCGCGGAGTCTGCGCCCAAGCACTTGCTGCCGGACCGGCCGCGGGTCGTCCGGATGCCGTCGGACTGGTGGGATGCTCCCTCCGTCGTCGCGCTGGCGCTGTCCGCCGGAACGCAGCCGGCCAAGACCGCGCGCCGCTTCACCCGGTCCACGCTCGCGCGCTGGGGACTGGACCCGCTGGCCGACGACGCCGAGGTCATCGTGGCCGAACTGGTCGCCAACGCCGTCTGCCACACCGAGGCCGGCGCCGTAGCGGACGAGCGTAACCCGGAGCGCGGTGACAGCCGGATCGGCCTGCGGCTTTTCCGCCGGGCCGGCGAGGTGATGTGCGCGGTGCTCGACCCCAGCGACGCCGCTCCCGTGCTGCGGGCGCCCAACTACGAGACCGAATGCGGCCGTGGCCTGCAACTGGTCGACGCCCTGTGTGACGTATGGGGATGGAGCCCGGTCGTCGGCCGGGGCAAGGCCGTCTGGGCCATTCTGTTCTGCGCCTGACTCACCGTCTTGCTTGTCTGTCTTGTTTGCGCCGCCTGTCGCGGGCGGCCCAGTTGCGCGCCTGACACGCCGCCGCGTGCCGGGCGCCTTTTCTTTCGGCGGCCAGTTCCCTTCGGCGGCCAGTCTTTTCCGCGCCCGATGACGCATTTCCTCCCCGCCTGGCCCTCGCTGCGCGCGCCGGCACACCCGCGCCCCGGTTCCGTTCGGTAATGTCGCTAGCCGCATGACCAATGTTCTGAGGAGGCGACGCGGGAATGCCGTGGACCTGGCGTTACGAGAAGAGCGACGGCGCGGTGGTCTCGTCGGGTGACCTTCCGGAGGCCATCTTCGCCAGCCAGGGTGACGCCGAAAGCTGGCTCGGCGAGAACTGGCGCGGCCTGCTGGAGGCGGGCGTCGACCAGGTGACGCTGCTGGAGGACGACCGCAAGGAATACGGCCCGATGAGCCTCCACCCGGCGAGCTGAGCCCCCGCCATAGGACGGGGCTCAGCAACAGTCGCCCAAGCGGCAGCACAGTCGCCCAGGCGGGCTACGGCGAGACGATCGTTACCGGCCCAGCGACGCCCGAGGCCCAAGGCCTGGGCGAGTGGCCGGTGTGTCGGCGAAGTACCACCGCGCGGGCGCGGAGCGCATGCAGGGGGTCCGGGGGGTCGCCCCCCGGGCTAACACTGGGGGTTCCGGGGGGTCGCCCCCCGGGCCAGCACAGTTATGGCCGGGCCGGCGGGCTCGCGGTTCGCGCCGGGTCGCGCTCGACGTCGTCGCCCAGCACCTTGTCGATGCGGCTCAGCAGCCCGGCGTCCAGCTTGACCCCCGAGGCCTTCACGTTCTCCCGGACCTGCTCGGGGCGGGTGGCCCCGATGATCGCCGACGACACGGTCGGGTTCTGCAGCGTCCAGGCCACCGCGAGCTGAGCCAGGGACAGCCCGGCCTCCGCCGCGATCGGCTGGAGTTCCTGCACCTTGGCCAGCAGCGAGTCCCGCATCCAGCGGCTGATGAAGTCGGCGCCTCCGGACTGGTCGGTGGCCCGGGAATTGGCCGGTGGCTGCTCACCCGGCCGGTACTTGCCGGTGAGCGCGCCCTGCGCGATCGGCGAGAAGACGATCTGCCCGATGCCCTCCTTCTCGCACAGCGGGACGATCTCAGGCTCGATGACCCGCCACAGCATGTTGTACTGCGGCTGATTGGACACGATCCGGTCGAAGTGCATCTCGTCGGCGATCCGCAGCGCCGCCGCGATCTCCTCGGCCCGCCATTCCGAGACCCCGATATACAGGGCCTTTCCCTGCCGGACCAGGTCCTCGAAGGCGCGCAGCGTCTCTTCCAGCGGTGTCTCGTGGTCGTACCGGTGCGCCTGGTACAGATCGACGTAGTCGGTGCCGAGGCGGCGCAGTGACCCGTTCATCGACTCGATGAGGTGCTTGCGGGACAGGCCGCGGTCGTTCGGCCCCGAGCCGGTCGGCCAGAACACCTTGGTGAAGATCTCCACCGACTCCCGGCGGGTCCCGGCCAGGGCGCGCCCCAGAACCTCTTCGGCCCGGGTGCCCGCGTAGGCGTCCGCCGTGTCAAAGCTGGTGATGCCCTCGTCCAGCGCCGCCGCCACGCAGCTTCGCGCGGCCTCCTCCTCGACCTGCGAGCCGTGCGTGATCCAGTTGCCGTAGGTGAGTTCGCTGACCTTCAGGCCGCTCTTGCCCAGATGTCGATATTCCATGGCCCGACCCTACGAAATAGCCCGGGGACGTCGCAGGTCAGGG
Source organism: uncultured Actinomycetes bacterium (assembly GCA_963742865.1). GTDB lineage: Bacteria > Actinomycetota > Actinomycetes > Streptosporangiales > Streptosporangiaceae > Bog-532. The sequence goes on along the minus strand of CAVUNW010000007.1, from coordinate 188,294 downwards.
TCGGAGGGCAGCTGGGGGCAGGCCCTGGCTCGCCCCTGGCTCAGACCTTGGCGCCGGGGCCGGTCCGCGGCGGCGGCACCCGGAACCGGCGGATCTGCAGCGCCCGGAACACCGCGTACATGGTCACGCCGCGCGTGCTCTGTCCCGGCAGCCGCTGCGCGATCAGCCGCTTCAGGCCGATCCGCAGGAAGAAGGCGTCGACGGCCACGAAGACGATCAGCAGCAGCGCGACCGGCTCGGCATACCGCTGGATCGAGGCCGCACGGACGAACAGAACGATGATCAGGGCGATCATCACGTACATGTAGAACTCGCTCGGCCGCCGGCGCGAGTCGACGTAATCGCGGGCCAGCGCCTTGACCGGGCCCCGGTCCCGGGCCGGCAGCGCCCACTCCTCGCCGCGCCGCATGGCCTCGTTACGCCGGAGCCGCTCCTCTTTGCTGTCCCGCCCCGATCCGCCCCGCGCGGATGCGCCGCGGGCTCCCGGCCGGCTGGGGGTGCCGGTGATGCCCTGCCGCCGGCCGCGCTCGGCCTCGCTGCGCTTGGGCGTCGGACGGCCCTTGGCCGCCTCGGCGGCAGGCCGGGCCCGGCCGGGTTCGGCCGTCTTTGTCGTCTGCGGGCCGCCCGGGCTCTGCGCGCCCTTGTCGTCCTGGGCGGTGCTGCCGCGCGCCCCGTCGCTACCTCGTCGGAACACGCAATCAGCCTAGTAGAACGGGGCCCCATTTGGGACGGCCGGAACCGCCCAATACAGCGGGCGGCCCGAGGGGCCGGCTGCGGGCCGGCTGCGAGGTGCCGGACGGGCCCGTGCGGGCCGGCTGAATGGTCGCCCGTGCGCGGACCACCGCGTAGGGTGGATGCCAATTGATAATTGGGCGGCAGTGTCTGCCCTGCACGCCGCGACGACGGCAGCCGCGGCATGGAGGCGGGCACAGGCACGAAGGGGACGGCCGCGTCTATGAGCGTGATGAAGCGGGTCACATTGATCTTCCGTTCCAAGGCCAACAAGGCCCTGGACCGGATGGAAGATCCACGTGAGACCCTCGACTACTCCTACCAGCGGCAACTCGAGATGCTGCAGAAGGTCCGGCGTGGTGTCGCGGATGTCGCCACGTCGCGCAAGCGCGTCGAGCTGCAGATGAACCAGATCCAGCAGCAGTCGAACAAGCTGGAGAAGCAGGCCCGGGACGCGCTCGGGGCCGGCCGCGAGGACCTGGCCCGCGAGGCGCTGACCCGCCGTTCCTCGGCCCAGAGCCAGCTCAACGACCTGCAGACGCAATACGCGTCGCTGCAGGCCGAGGAGGAAAAGCTCACGGTCGCCTCGCAGCGGCTGCAGTCCAAGGTGGACGCCTTCCGCACCCGGAAGGAGACCATCAAGGCGACCTACACCGCAGCCGAGGCGCAGACCCGGATCAACGAGGCCTTCTCCGGCATCTCCGAGGAGATGGGCGACGTCGGGATGGCCATCCAGCGTGCCGAGGACAAGACCGCGCAGATGCAGGCGCGCGCGGGTGCCATCGACGAACTGCTGGCCTCCGGTGCCCTGGAGGACGTCTCTGGTACCCCCCGGGACGACATCCAGGCCGAGCTGGACCGGATGGGCGCCGGCAACGACGTCGAGCTCGAGCTGCAGAAGCTGCGGGGCGAGCTCGGCAGCGGGTCCACGCCGGAGCTGGAAGCCGGTCCGGCGGACGGCAGCGCCGCGAGCACGCCGCAGAACCATGCGCAGGCCCCGCGGCCCGCCGCGCCTCCGGCCGACGGAGCCCAGCCGACGATCCCCGCGTCCGACGTGGGCCAGTCGGCGATCCCGGCCTCCGAGCCGCCGCGGACCGGTGACGGCACATGATCGTCCGGATTCTCGGCGAGGGCCAGCTCAGCGTCGACGACGCGGCCACCGTCGGCCTGAACGAGCTGGACGCGAAGCTGGCCGACGCCATCGACCGCGGCGACGAAGCGGAATTCCGCCGTGCGCTGAAAGCCTTGGTGGCGGAGGTCCGCGCGGCTGGAACACCGGTACCGGCGGATAGCCTTCAGCCATCGGAACTGATCCTGCCGTACGAAGATGCGGACCTGGCCGAGGTGCGCAAGATGCTGACGGACGAGGGGCTTATCCCCGGCTGAGCCGGGTCCTCATGTCCAGCCACGTCGCGCTGCGCCCCGCGGGCGGCCGCCCTCAGCGAACGGATAGGGAACGTTCAGAACCTTTCCAGCGTCACCTGGATAGATTTGATGTAGTTACACCGGGGCTGGCCTCGCCGGTCCTGGCCCTTGAACTGGAGGTGACGTGGTGGCGCGCACTAGGTATGCGCCCGACCGGGGACTTATCGCTCGCATGACCGCGACGATGTTCCTGCTCGGGCTCGTATTCGTGGCCTTTGTCGCCGCAATCGTCTTCATCCTTAAGGCCGTGCAGGCATCGGGCGCCGTGATCGTGCTGGCCGCGGTCGTGATCGGCGGCGGCATGGCCATCGGGTCCCTGTTCTTCTCGGACAAGATCGCCCTCTCCACGGCGGGGGCACGAGAGGTCACCCCGCAGCAGGCACCTGAGCTGCACGGCGTGGTCGACCGGGTCTGCGCGCTGGCGGACATGCAGAAGCCGCGGATCGCGATTTCCCCGACGGACATCCCGAACGCCTTCGCGACCGGCCGTAACACCAAGCACGCCGTCCTCTGCGTGACCGACGGCCTGCTGCGCCGGCTGGACCGCGAGGAGCTCGAGGGCGTCATCGCGCACGAACTGTCGCACGTCGCGCACAAGGACGTGATGGTGATGACGATCGCCTCGTTCCTCGCCATCATCGCCGGCCTGCTGATCAGGTTCTCGTTCTACGGGGAGCTCTTCGGCGGCGGCGGGCGCCGCAACAGCAACGACCAGAACTCCGGCCTGATCCTGCTGGCCATCATGGCCGTCAGCATCGTCGTGTACGCGGTCAGCTTCCTGCTCATCCGGCTGCTGTCGCGGTACCGTGAGCTGTCCGCCGACCGGTCCGGCGCGATGCTCACCGGGCAGCCGTCCGCACTGGCCAGCGCGCTGCAGAAGGTGAGCGGCACGATCGCGCGGATCCCGACCAAGGACCTGCGCGAGGCCCAGCCGCTGAACGCCTTCTTCTTCGTCCCCGCCCTCAGCGGGCGTGAGGCCGGGACGAAGATTGCGGAGCTGTTCTCGACCCACCCGCCGCTGGAGAAGCGGCTGGCGCAGCTCGCGAAGATCTCAGCGCAGCTGTCGAGGCAGCAGTAGTGGGCTTCCTGGACACGCTGCTCGGCCGGACGAAGCCGGTCCAGCCGAACCTGGACGTGCTGTTCCAGCTGCCTTCCGCGGCCGTCACCCTGGAGGCGGCGACCGGCTTCACCCCCACCGGGACCGGGTCGGTGTGCTTCCGCCCGGTCGAGGGCAAGGCGTTCGCGGACGTGGAGAAGGACGTCCGCGAACTGCTCGACCTGAGCGGGGCGAAGACCGGCTCGCTGCCGATCGAGGTGACCAAGGATTCGTACGGGTTCACCTGGCTGGTCAGCTCGCACATGTCCAGCGAGGTCGAGGATCTGGTCACCGACCTGCACGCGGTGAACTCCGCGCTGGTCGACAACGGCTTCGGCCCGCAGCTGCTCTGCACGCTCGTCGCCTTCCGGGACGACAAGCAGCGGCGCCTGGGCCTGGTGTACCTGTTCAAGCGGGGCACGTTCTACCCGTTCGCCCCGCTCGACGGGCAGCGGCGGGACAGCGCGCTCGAACTGCAGGTGAAGGGCGCCCTGGAGGGCGACCTGAAGATGGAGCAGGACCTGTCCCGGTGGTTCCCGGTCTGGGGCGCGCCCGGGCTGTGACGCCCCCCGGCCCGCGCCGGGAACCAGAGGCGAAATCGTCCGGGCACGTGAAACCTGACACCACTGGGGCGCGGAATGTCCGTGCCGGCCTTATCGTTGTGGCTGAGAGTCAGGCACACTGAATAAGCGCGCTGCAAAGGCGCACTGAAAAACAGCACGTCGGATCACGCCGGAACCACACCCCGAGCCGGGAGCCAGAAACAGATGACCGTTCAGCAAGAGACCACGCAGCAGGGCATCATCCTCACCGAGGGTGCAGCCGCGAAGGTCAGCAGCTTGCTTGTCCAGGAAGGCCGCGACGACCTTAAGCTGCGCATCGCCGTGCAGCCAGGCGGCTGTTCCGGTCTTCGCTACCAGCTCTACTTCGACGACCGCGCGATCGACGGCGACATCGTGGCCGAGTTCGGCGGCGTCGAGGTGGTCACGGACAAGATGAGCGCGCCGTACCTGATGGGCGCGACGATCGACTTCGTCGACACGATCGAGAAGCAGGGCTTCACGATCGACAACCCCAACGCGTCAGGCTCCTGCGCCTGCGGCGACTCGTTCCACTAAGCGGTGCGAATCGCGGTCACGGGGTCGGTGGCCACCGACCACCTGATGACCTTTCCGGGCAAGTTCACCGAGCACCTCATCGCGGACAAGCTTGACCGCGTCTCCCTGTCGTTCCTCGTGGACGGCCTGGAGATCCGGCAGGGCGGCGTGGGTGCGAACATTGCCTTCGGTATGGGCTGCCTTGGCCTGCAGCCGCTCCTGGTTGGCGCCGTGGGGCAGGACTTCGCGGACTACCGCGCGTGGCTCGACGCTCATGGCGTCGACACCAGCGGTGTGCTGGAGTCCAAGCGCAACCACACCGCCCGCTTCGTCTGCACCACAGACGCGGACGGCAACCAGATCGCGTCGTTCTACCCCGGCGCCATGACCGAAGCACGGGACATTTCCATCACGGACGTGGCCGCGCGGGCCGGGGGCATCGACCTGGTCCTGATCGGCGCCGACGATCCGGAGGCGATGTTCCGGCACACGTCGGGCTGCACGGCTGCCGGGATACCGTTCGCCGCGGACCCGTCCCAGCAGTTGCCGCGGATGGACGCCGAGCAGACCCGGTCGCTGGTGGACGGGGCCGCCTACTTGTTCTCCAACGAGTACGAGCTGGCCCTGATCGAGCAGAAGACCGGCTGGGACGCATGATGAGATCGGCCGTCACGTCGGCATCCAGGTGACCACGCTCGGTCCCGACGGCGCGCGGGTCACCCGGGCCGGCCAGCCGCCGGTGACGGTGGAGGCGGTCCCCGGCGTACAGGCGGTCGACCCGACCGGCGCCGGCGACGCATTCCGCGCGGGCTTCCTGGCCGCCGTCGCCTGGCAGCTTCCGCTCGAGCGGGCGGCCCAGCTCGGCTGCCTGGTCGCGGCGTCCGTCCTGGAAACGGTCGGCACCCAGGAGTACCAGCTGACCAGCGCCGCCCTGACCGAGCGGTTCACCACCGCCTACGGCCAGGACGCGGCCAAGGAAGTAGCCCAGCACCTGGGGTAGACCACGGCAGAACATGAAAGCGGGGCGGCCCTCGCGGCCGCCCCGCTTTTTGCCGCCCGGCGGCCTTCACCCCTGACGCCATGTTTCATGTGCGTTTCCGTTGGCGTGGTCCTCTTGACCAGGTAGCTCGTCAGGGCGTTTGCTGTTGCGGGTTGGTTTCGGTGCAGTTTTCACAGAATGTGGTCTCTACATGGCATCATTCCGTTTCATCCGACGTGCGGTGCTCGCTGGCGTGCTCAGCGGGGTCACTGTGGCCGGAGTCGCTGCGGCGGCGGGCCCAGCGTCCGCCTCGGGCCCCCCGCAGCGGCATTCCATCGCCGGCAGCACCCCTCGCTGGCTTCACAAGGCGCGTGACCTCAGCGCCACACCGTCATCGGAACAGGTCAGCTTCGGTGTGCTGCTGGGCATGCGCGACCAGGCCGGTGCCGCCGCCACCCTGCAGGCGATCTCCGACCCCACCAGCGCGAGCTACGGCAAGTGGCTGTCCAACCAGGCGTTCGACCAGCGCTACGCCCCGGCTAAGGCCACCGTCGCCGCGGTCCAGGACTGGCTCCGCGGGCAAGGCTTCCAGGTCACGCAGACGCTGCCGAGCGGGATGTATGTCGAGGCCAGCGGCACCGTCGCCCAGGTGCAGAAGACGTTCGGGAGCCAGCTGCACAACTATTCGTACCTCGGCAAGACGGTGCGGGCCAATACCAGCGAATTGTCCCTGCCGGCCGGCACGCCCACCGCGGTCAGCGGCGCGATCAGCGGGGTGCTCGGCATCGACCAGGGTTCCACCCTGAAGACCCCCGCCGACACCCTGCCCGGGCCACCGCCTGGCGCACGGTACGGGTGCAGCCGTGCTCGGCGTACTTCGGCCAGAAGATCGCCACCGACAAGCCCCCCGCCTATGGCAAGCACCAGCCGTACGTCGTCTGCGGGTACGTACCCCAGCAGTACCAGTCGGCTTACGGGGAGTCCCCGCTGCTGCGCGCGGGTGTGTCCGGCCGCGGCGTCACGGTGGCCATCACGGACGCCTACGCCGCGCCGACGATCTACCAGGACGCCCAGAAGTACAACATCGTCCACCGGCAGCCGCTGTTCACCCCGGGCCAGTTCACGCAGATCACCCCGGGCGCCAACGGCTACGACGATGAGAGCGTCTGTGACCCGCAGGGCTGGTACGGCGAGGAGACCCTGGACGTCGAGGCCGTCCACGCGATGGCGCCCGGCGCCAAGATCGTCTACGTCGGGGCGGCGGACTGCGAAAGCGGCCTGGACGGCGCATGGGCCACCGCGATCGACAACCACGTCGCCGACGTCATCACCAACTCCTGGACCTCAGGGACGGATGACCTCAGCCTGCTCGGCTCGGCTTACGTCGCCTTCTACGAGCAGTACTCCATGGAGGCGGCGCTGACCGGGATCACGGTCAACTTCTCCTCCGGCGACTCCGGGGACCACACCGCGGGCGGCACGAACCTGGCCGCGAAGACGGTGGAATTCCCCGCGGACCTGCCCTACGTCACCGGCGTCGGCGGCACCAGCGTGCTGGTCGGCAGCCGGGGCCAGTGGGTGGGTGAGCACGGATGGCAGAACGCCTACTCCACCCTGACCAACGGGGCCTGGACGCCTGCACCGCCCGGAACCTACAACTCTGGCGGTGGCGGCGGGACCAGCCAGCTGTTCGCCCAGCCCTTCTACCAGGCGGGTAAGGTGCCCGCGAGTATCTCCGAGTACTACGGCAGTACCCCGATGCGCGCGGTGCCCGACATCTCCGCGGCCGGCGACCCCAATACCGGCTTCGAGGTCGGCGAGACCCAGGTGTTCCCGGATGGCACGTACTGGTCGCAGTACCGCATCGGCGGGACCAGCCTGTCGTCGCCGCTCATAGCCGGGGTGGTCGCCGTGGCCGACCAGTTCACCCACCGCTCGCTCGGGTTCATCAACCCCCTGTACTACAGGCTGCTGGGGACGCCGGCGCTGCACGACATCGTTGCGCCGTCGTCGCCGCTGGCGCAGGTCCGCACCGACTACGCCAACTTCCTCGACAGCTCCGCGGGTTATCTCTTCCGGCTGCAGACGGTCGACGTGCAGAGCTCGACCCTGCACGACACCCCCGGGTACGACGACGAAACCGGGGTCGGCACACCGAACGGCCCGGCGTTCTTCCTCGGGACGCTGCTCGGTTCGAGGCACTGACGCCCAGGCCCGGGGCCCACACGGGCCCCGGGCCTGCCGCCAGTGGCGGACCAGTGCGCCGGTCCCTGGCCGGGCGGCGATAGCGTGGCTGTCATGGCCCATGCACTGGCTGGCGGCTACCACGGTCCGCCGGACCTGACGGCGGTGCGTGCACTGACCGAGTGGATGCTCGATCCGTGGATGCTCGCGCTCGTGGTGCTGCTCGGCGGGTGCTACCTGGCGGGCGTGCGGCGCCTGCGCCGCCGCGGGCAGCCGTGGCCATGGTGGCGGACGGTGAACTTCGGCCTTGGTCTCGGCATCGTGGTCATTGCGACGATGTCGTCGTTCGGGACCTACTCCGGGGTCCTGTTTTACATGCGCGCGTTCCAGACCATCCTGCTGCTCCTGCTCGCCCCCCTGTTCCTGGTCCTCGGGCGCCCGCTGACCCTGGCCATCACCGTGTTCCCGGCGGCCGGCCAGCGGATCGAGCGCGCGATCCGCAGCCGCGCGGCGAGGTGGCTGACGTTCCCGGCCATCACCACGCTGGCGCTGGTCGCCGTGCCCTTCGTCATGTACTTCACCGCCTGGTATACGGCGGCGTTCCATAGCGTGGCGGTCCGGGAACTCACGCACCTGGCCCTGCTGCTGCCGGGTTTTGTGTTCTTCTGGACCCTGCTCCGTGTCGACCCGGTCCCCAGGATCTACTCCTACGGGGTATCGCTGTGGATCATGGCCGCCGAGGTGATCGGCGACGCGTTCCTCGGCCTGGCCGTGCTCGCGGACACCAGTCTGATCGGCGCCGGGTACTACCACGCGCTGGCCCGGCCCTGGGGACCCAGCCTGCAAACGGACCAGATCCTGGGCGGGGGCACGCTGTGGATCTTCGGCGACCTGGTCGGCCTGCCGTTCCTGGTGGCCCAGCTCATCCTGTTCATCCGCGAGGACGAGGCCGAGGCGGCCGTGATCGACGCCGAACTGGACGCGCGCGACGCCGCGCGGGCCGCGCCCGGTAGCCCCATGGCCGTGCCCGCGGGGCCCGGAGAAGGAGGAACAGCAGACCCAGATCCGGCCGGGCCCGCACACCCGGACGATCCCGCGGCCGCGCATCCGGAAAGTCCCGCGGCCGCCCAGCCGGAGAATCCCGGGACGTCTCACCCGGACGATCCGACGGCCCCGTGGTGGGAGAACGACCCTCGTTTCAGCGACCGGTTCCGCCAGGTCTGATGCCCCTCGCGGCCGGGGCCGGAAATGGCAGCGCCTCGAATTAAATCTCCGGGGTGTTTCGCTGCGGTCGTGGCGTGGCAAATTTGATTCGTGGCTCAGATCAACGCCGCGGTCGACTCCCTCGTGGGGGACTGGCTCCCGATTCCAGATGTCGCCGCCCGTCTCAGCATCCCCGCCGGCCGTGTCAAGCAACTGCTCCGTGACAGGAAACTCCTCGCTGTCGCGCGCCCCGATGGCTCGATGGCGGTTCCCGCCGCGTTCCTGGACGGTCCCCAGATCGTGAAGGGCCTGCAGGGGACGCTGACGCTGCTCCGCGACTGCGGCTTCGACGAAGTCGAGGCCCTGCGCTGGCTGTTCACCGAGGACGAAACGCTGCCCGGCACGCCGATCCAGGCGATCTGCCGGAACCGGCGCACCGAGGTCAACCGCCGGGCGCAGGCGCTCGCGTTCTAGCCGGGCCAGTCACCGCTCTAGCCGGGCCAGTCACCGCTCCTGTTCTGGTAGGACGGGAGCGTGACGCAGACCAGCCCGGGATCCGGTGACCCCCTTCCGGCTGGTAAGCGCCCGGCCGCCCGGGCGCGCTCCCGGGCGCGCGACAACACGCCCGCGCAGCAGCGGCCGGTGGCCCAGGTGGCGGTGGACATTCCGCTCGCGCACCTGGACCGCCCGTTCGACTACCTCGTGCCCGAACGGCTCGCCGGCGCCGCCGTCCCCGGCTGCCGCGTCCGCGTCCGGTTCGCGGGCCAGCTGGTCGACGGGTTCGTGCTGGCCCGCGTGGACGCCAGCGAGCATCCGGGCCGGCTTTCCTACCTGGACCGCGTGGTCTCACCCGAACCGGTCCTCACCCCCGAGATCGCCGGGCTCGCCCGCGCCGTCGCCGACCGGTACGCCGGCACGCTCGCCGACGTGCTGCGGCTGGCCATCCCGCCGCGGCACGCGGGCACCGAGGCCAAACCGTCACCGCCCGCGCCGGGCCTGCCGCCCCGGCCCGAACCGGGCTCCTGGGCCCGGTACCCGGCCGGCGACGCGTTCCTGGGCGCGCTGGCCACCGGCCGCGGGGTCCGGGCCGCCTGGTCGGCGCTGCCCGGGCCGGACTGGCCCGGTGAGATCGCGATCGCCGCGGCCGCGACCGTAGCGGCCGGCCGCGGCGTCGTCATCGTCGTCCCCGACGTCAAGGACCTGGTGCGGGTGGACGCCGCCCTGACCGCCCAGCTGGGCCCGGGCCAGCACGTCTGCCTCACCGCCGACCTCGGCCCGGCCGAACGCTACCGGCGGTGGCTGGCCGTGCTGCGCGGCTCGGCCCGGATCTCGGCGGGCACCCGGGCGGCGATGTTCGCGCCGGTCCGCGACCTCGGCCTGGTGGTGCTCTGGGACGACGGCGACGATCTGCTGGCCGAGCGCCGCGCGCCGTACCCGCACGCCCGCGAGGTGCTCGCGCTGCGCGCGCACCGGCAGGGCGCCGCCGCCCTGATCGGCGGGTTCGCGCGCAGCGCCGAGGTCACCCAGCTGGTCGCGGCGGGCTGGGCCCGCGCCCTGGCGGGGGACCGGGCGGCCCTGCGCGCCGCCGCCCCCCGGGTCCGGCCCGCGGCCGATGAGGGCGAGCTGGCCCGGGACGGGGCGGCGCTGAGCGCGCGGCTGCCCAGCCTGGCCATCCGGACCGCGCGGGCGGCGCTGGCGGACGGACCGGTGCTGGTCCAGGTGCCACGGCGCGGCTACCTCGCCGCCATCGCCTGCGGCCGCTGCCGCGCGCAGGCCCGGTGCACGGTGTGCGCCGGCCAGCTGGAGATCGCCGGCGCCCGGCAGACCCCGCAGTGCCGCTGGTGCGGCGCGGTCGCGGCCAGCTGGAGCTGCCCGAACTGCGGTTTCACCCAGGTCCGGGCCATCGTCACCGGGGCCGCCCGCACCGCCGAAGAGCTCGGCCGCGCGTTCCCGTCCGTCCCCGTCCGCTTCTCCGGCGGCCAGCACGTGATCGCCACCGTGCCCGCGGACCCGGCCGTGGTGGTGGCCACACCGGGCGCCGAGCCGGTCCCCGCCGGCGGGTACGCCGCCGCCCTGCTGCTGGACGGCTGGGCCCTGCTGGGGCGGCCAAGCCTCCGGGCGGGCGAGGAGACGCTGCGCAAGTGGCTCAACGCGGCTGCCCTGGTCCGCCCGGCCGCCGCCGGCGGGAACGTCATCGTGCACGCCGATGCGGGCCTGGCCCCGGTCCAGGCGCTGGTCCGCTGGGACCCGGCCGGCTTCGCCGAACGTGAACTGGCCGAACGCGACCAGCTGTCGTTCCCGCCCGCGGTCCGGATGGCCGCGGTCTCCGGCCCCGCCGCCGCGGTCGGGGAACTGCTCGGCGTGACCGGTCTTCCGGCGGCGGCCGAGGTGCTGGGCCCGGTGCCCGAAGAGGAGGACCACGCCGAGGAGGAGGACGCCCCGGTCCGGGCGCTGATCCGCGTCCCGCGGGCCGAGGGCTCGGCGCTGGCCCGGGCGCTGCAGTCCGCGCAGGCCACCCGCAGCCCGCGCAAGGACCACGGTGCGGTACGCGTCCAGCTTGATCCCGCAGAGGTGCTCTGACCGGCGCGGTGGCCCCGCACCTGGGCGGCCCTGACCACGGTCGGCGGTCACAAGCTGGGCGCGGTGGCCCCAAGCACGGTGACCCACGTCGTAAGGTGCATGCGTGGCAACCTCGCATGAGAGCCTGCCGCCACGGGCGCGGAGCTCGGGCAGCCTCACCCGGCTGCCCCCTGTCCGCCTGGCGTCCCGCGAGGAACTGATGGCCGCGGCCCGGGTGGCCCCGCTGCTGCGGGTCGCACGCGACCTGGCGGCCTGGACGGGCACGGGCCGGCCGGTGGCTGACGGCGGTGACCTTTCGGCGGCCGACGCCGCGGCGGCGGCCAGTGCCCTGGACGTGTCCGCCGAGGAACTCCGCGCCGCGTGGGCCATCGCCACCGGGACGGGCATGGTCGCGGTGTCCGGCAACCGGGCGGGCCCCGGCGAGCGGTTCGGCGTGCTCGAGTCCGGCCGGCCCGACGAGGCCCTGGATACGTGGTGCCAGGCCGCGGCCGCTGTGCTCGGCCAGGAAAGCCTGGATGGGCTGGTCACCGCGCTCTACACGGCCGGCCGGCCGGTGCGGCTCGACGCCCTGTTCGAGGCGTACGCGGCCGCGGTCGGGGCGATGACCGTCGGTCCCCGCAACGGCGCCGGCGGCGAGAACATTAATCCGAACGAACGTGATGCGGGCTCCGCCCGGGCAGCAGGGCCCCCGGCGGCAACGGGCCCCGCAGCCGGCCCGGCGGGACCGGAAGCGGCCCCCGCGTTTTCCCCCGGCCTGGAGCCGGGCCTGGAACTGCTCGCCGACCTCGGCGTGGTCGAGCTCGGCGCCGATGAGGACGAAGCCGAGGCCGGGCTCACCGTCACGCTCTCACCGATCGGGCTGTGGGCGGTCCGGGAGCGGCTCAGTGCCCGGGGCTGGTGGGTCCCCGTGCTGGGCGGCAGCGCCGACGGCGAGGCCACGGCCGTGCTCGCCGTGCTGGCCGACTACGACGCCGACGACGGCGAGGCCGAGATCGCGGCGTGGCTCAGCCGGCGCACCCCCGAACGTGCCGCCGAGGAGCTGACCGAGGCCGCGAGCCGGGGATCACCCGGACTGCGCGGTGCCGCGTTCGCGGTGATGGACCGGGTTGGGGCGGCCGCCGTGCCCGCCGTCCGGCGGGCGCTGGCCAACCCCGTTCTGCGCCCGCACGCTGCGGTCTGGCTGCGCGAGCACGGTGAGGACGCCAGCCTCAGCCGTGATGACAGCGCCTGGCTGCTCGTCGACCTCGGCGCCGGCCTGCTGGAAGAGGCCGCCCCGGAGGATGTCGTGGCCGAACTGCTGCCCGATCTCCCGCCACACGCGCAGGCCGAGCTGGTCGCCGGGCTGTGGCGGGTGGAGCACCCGGGGGTGACCGAGCTGCTCACGACGCTCAGCGATCACCACCCGGAACCGGACGTGGCGAAGGCCGCCCGCAAGGCCGCGTTCAAGGCCCGTTCGCGGCTCTGACTCCTTCCGGCCCCATACACTAGAAGCCAGGTAAACAAGGCCCATCACGGCCGGGGAGGATCTTTTTCGTGAGCGTGAAGCCGATCCGCCTTTTCGGTGATCCGGTGCTGCGGACCGCGGCCGACCCCGTCCGTGATTTCGACGCCGAGCTGCGCAAACTGGTCAAGGACCTCACCGACACGATGATGGACGCGCCCGGGGCCGGGCTGGCCGCGCCGCAGATTGGCGTCGGGCTGCGCGTGTTCACCTACTTCGTCGACGACGAGCTCGGGCATCTGATCAACCCCACGCTGGACCTGTCCGAACAGGAGGACACGGACGAGGAAGGCTGCCTGTCCTTCCCCGGCCTGGCCTTCCCCACCAAGCGCGCGTGGGGCACGGTCGCCAAGGGCTTCAACATGTACGGCGATCCCGTCACGCTCGAGGGCACCGAGCGGATGGCGCGGTGCTTCCAGCACGAGACCGACCACCTGGACGGCATCCTGTTCATCGACCGGCTCGACCCGGAGCAGAAGAAGCTGGCCATGCGGGCGATCCGCGAGGCCGAGTGGTCCGGAGTCAACATTCCCGAGGTGAAGGTGTCGCCGCACGCCACGTTCGGCAAGGCGCTCTGAGCACAGCCCGGTGCCCCCAGGACCGGGCGCGTTATCCCCAAAGATCGGTGACCTGATGCGGCTTGTATTCGCCGGGACGCCCGCGCCGGCCATCCCCGCTCTGGAGGCGCTCCTGGCGTCTCGCCACGAGGTCGCCGCGGTGGTGACCCGGCCGGATGCTCCCGCGGGCCGCGGGCGCCGGGTGGAGCCCAGCCCGGTGGCGCGGCTGGCGCGGGCCGAGGGCATCGAGGTGCTGACCCCGCAGAAGGTCCGCGATCCGGAGTTCCTCGACCGGCTCCGGGCGATCGGCCCGGACTGCTGCCCGGTCACCGCGTACGGGGCGCTGCTCCCGCAGCCGGCCCTGGACATCCCGCCGCACGGCTGGGTCAACCTGCACTTTTCGGTGCTGCCCGCGTGGCGCGGCGCCGCGCCGGTCCAGCACGCGCTGCTGCACGGGGACGATGTCACCGGCGCCACCACGTTCCATATCGTCAAAGAGCTCGACGCGGGCCCGGTGTACGGCGTGCTGACCGAGCCGGTGCGCCCTCGGGACACTGCCGGTGACCTGCTGGACCGGCTCGCCCTGTCCGGTGCGCAGCTGCTCGTCGACACCCTCGACGGGATCGAGTCCGGCCAGGTCCGGCCGGAACCGCAGCCGGACGAGGGCGTGAGCTACGCGCCCAAGGCTAACCCCCGGCGACGCGCACGTCGACTGGGGCCTGCCCGCGGCGGCCATCGACCGGCTGATCCGCGCGTGCACCCCGGAGCCCGGCGCGTGGACCGAGTTCGGCGGCGCCCGGCTGAAGCTGGGACCGGTCGAGCCGCTGCCACCGGACAGCATCCCCGCGGACGCCCCCCCGCTGGCGCCCGGCGAGCTGTTCGTCGCGCGCAACTCCGTGCTGGCCGGGACGGCCACGGAGCCCGTCCGGCTCGGGACGGTGCAGCCGCCGGGCAAGCGGGCCATCCCGGCCGCCGACTGGGCGCGCGGCCTGCACCAGTCCAGCCCGAAGTTCGGCTGAGATGCCGAACCGTCAGCGTGCCCGCGGCCCGCGTTCCGGTGCCCCGCGTACCCGCGCCCGCTCCGACCCCGCCCGGCGGGTGGCCTACGACGTCCTGTACGCCGTGGACCAGCGGGACGCCTACGCCAACCTGCTGCTGCCGGCGCTGCTGCGGGAACGCGGCATCGAGGGCCGCGACGCCGCCCTGGCCACCGAGCTGACCTACGGCACGCTCCGCGGCCTGCAGACCTACGACGCGATCCTGGACCTGTGCAGTGACCGTTCGCCCGCCGACATCGACCCGCCGGTCCGCGAGGTCCTGCGGCTGGGCACGCACCAGTTGCTCGCCACCCGCGTGGCCAGCCACGCCGCGGTCGCGACGTCCGTGGACCTGACCAAGGACGTGGCCGGCATGCGGCCCGCGGGCTTCGTCAACGCGGTGCTCCGCCGGGTCAGCACGCGCCAGCGGGCCGAATGGCTGCAGATCATCGCCCCCGACCGGGCCGCGGACCCGGCCGGCCACCTGGCCGCCACCTATGGCTATCCGCGGTGGATCGTCGAGGCCTTCCGGGCCGCGCTCGGTGAGGACCCGGGCAGCGACCTCCCCGAGACGGAGGAAGCCCTCGCCGCCGGCAACGCCCGCCCGCTGATCACCCTGGCCGCGCTCCCCGGGCTGGCCAGCCCCGCGGAACTCACCGGTCCGGTGGATCTGGCCAGGCCCGCCGAACGGGCCGGCCCCGTCACCGAGCCCGCGCGCTGGTCCCCGTTCGCAGTCGTGCTGGCCGGCGGCGATCCCGCCGCGATCCCGGCGGTCGCCGAGGGCCGGGCCTTCGTCCAGGACGAGGCGAGCCAGCTGGCCGCCCTGGCCCTGGCCCACGCCGCCCCGGGCGACGCCGGACGAGGCGCACCCGCCGCCGAAGCGTGGCTCGACCTGTGCGCCGGCCCCGGCGGCAAGTCCGCCGTGCTCGCCGCTCTCGGCGCCCCACGCGGCGCGCACGTACTCGCGTCCGATGTCCGGCCGCACCGCGCCGAACTGACCCGCGCGCACCTGCGCCGCCTGCCGGACGCGGCCGTGGTGGCCGCCGACGGCCGGTCCGGCGCCTGGCGGCCCGGTACCTTCGCGCGCGTGCTCGCCGACGTGCCGTGCTCCGGCCTCGGGGCCCTGCGCCGCCGCCCGGAGGCCCGCTGGCGCAAGTCGCCGGAGGACGTCGAGAACCTCGGCGGTCTCCAGCGCGACCTGCTCAATGCGGCCATCGACGCGGCTCGCCCCGGCGGCGTGATCGCCTACGTCACCTGCTCCCCGCACCGCGCCGAGACCCACGACGTGGTCCGTGACGTGCTGAGCCGCCGCACCGACGTCACCACCCTGGACGCGCCCGCGATCCTCGCTGATGCCCTGGGCACGGGTGAGATCCCGGCCTGGCCAGCCCCGACTCCGGCGGCCACAGCCCCGACTCCGGCGGCCGCTACGTCCAGTTCTGGCCGCACCGACACGGCACCGACGCGATCTTCCTCGCCCTGCTCCGCCGCGAGCCCGAAGTTCAGGACCCGGGCGTCAGTTAGCCCCGTCCCCGGGCTGGCCCGGTCTTCAGCTAGTCAGCGCGCGGCCGCCGGGGCGCAGGCGCTTCCCGCCGATGTCGGCGCGCTCACCCTCCGCGTAGCCCGTGCGGTAGCCGCTCCCGGAGTAGGTGATCCGCAGCTTGCGGGTGACCGGGTAGGCCTCCTCGCAGTGCCGGCGGACCACCAGGGACCGGTCGGCCAGGACCAGCGCCGTTGATGGGCCGTCGCCGTCCCGCGCCGGGTCGGTATCGCTCGCGGCGCGTTCCTCCGCCGCGCGGACCCGGCTGATCACCGCGGACGTGTATCCCAGCAGCCAGCTCCGCCGCCAGGCCCGGACGCTCCGCGCCGTCGCGGGTACCGGCGCCCGCGCCAGCCCGTGCGCCATCTGCACCAGCAGCGACGTGTACAGCATCTCCGCGCGCTCCAGGTCCGACTGGTAGCCGAACACGTGCACCCGCTTGCCGCTGCGCGCGGGCAGCAGCACGCACTGGCAGCGCATCGCGGCCACCAGCCCGGCCAGCAGGTGCGCGCGCACGTCCGCCCACGGGTTGGGCACGTCGATGAGGCGGTTGTCCGGGCGGTCGGTGTCCGGGCGCGCCGCGGCCAGCAGTGCCCGGTCGATGCCGTACCGCGCCATGAGGCCGGCGGCCTTCTCGGTGAACGCCTCGGCCTCGGCCGTCGTGACACCGTCGCCCTCGGCCATGGCCAGCAGCTTGCGGACACGCTCGAGCAGCGTGCCGGATGGTTCAGCGGAACTCACCCTCAGAACGGTACCGATAGGGGATGACACTCCGGGGCCGCCAGGCACAATGACTTCTATGGCCGTTCAGATCTCGCCCAGCATCCTGTCCGCGGATTTCGCCCGGCTCGCCGACGAGGCGGAGGCGGTGGCGCCCGCCGCGGACTGGCTGCACGTGGACGTCATGGACAACCACTTCGTGCCCAACCTGACCCTTGGCCTGCCGGTGGTGCAGTCGCTGCTCAAGCACACCAGCCTGCCGGTCGACTGCCACCTGATGATCGAGGACCCGGATCGCTGGGCTCCCGGCTTCGCCGAGGCCGGCGCGCGGAACGTCACGATCCACGCCGAAGCGGTGAAGGCCCCGGTCCGGACGTTGCGGGAGATCCACTCCGCCGGGGCGCGCGCCGGGCTGGCCGTCAACCCGGGCACGCCGGTGGAGCCGTACGCTGACCTGCTGCCCGAGCTTGACATGCTGCTGCTGATGACGGTCGAGCCCGGTTTCGGCGGCCAGCGTTTCCTGGACCTGGTGCTGCCGAAACTGCGCCGCGCCCGCGCCCTGGTCGCGGCGCACGGCGGTTCGGTATGGCTGCAGGTCGACGGGGGAGTGAGCGAGGAGACCATCGAGCGGTGCGCGGACGCCGGGGCGGACGTGTTCGTGGCCGGCTCCGCGGTTTACTCCGCCGCCGACCCGGCCCACGCGGTCCAGGCGCTCAGGAAGCAGGCCGAACGCGCCACCGCCCACGCCGCCTGGGCTAAAGCTCAGCCCCAGTAAACACAAACGCACGGTTCACCTCTTCTCGGCGTGGGAAAACACGCCCATAATGTTGGCTTGGCCGTCTCCTTTTGGTGGGCCGCCGGTTACCGTTCTGGCCCTAATGTCCGCCAGGGACTGCCCGGCGGCGTTGGCCGGGGGGAAGAGGAGGGAACCATGCGTAAGCTTCGCCTCTGGCGGGGGAAGAGAACCCAGAAGCCGAGCCGGATTGCCGCCTTCGCCGGGTGCCTGTCGCTGCTCGGCGGCGTCGCGGTCGCCGGGGCCGCCACGCCCGCGCTGGCCTCGGCCAAGAGCCCCGCGAAGACCACCGCGGCCGCCGCGAAGACTGGCTGCCAGCTCGGCCACGGCGTCAAGCATGTGGTCGAGCTCACGTTCGATAATGTGCACTTTTTCCGGGACAACCCGAACGTGCCGTCCGATCTGCAGATGATGCCGAACCTCCTCAATTTCTTCACCAGCAACGGCACGTTCATGTCCAACAACCACACCCCGCTGATCGCGCACACCGCCAATGACCTGCTGACCACGTTCACCGGCCTGTACGGCGACCGCGAGGGCATGCCGATCTCCAACAGCTACCAGGCCTACAACACCGACGGGACGACGGACCCGGCCGCCTCGTTCGCCTACTGGACCGACCCGATCTTCGACACGGCCAAGACCCCGAACCCCGGCCACGACACGAACCCGTCCCAGGTCTATTCGGCCACCCCGCCCGCCACGACCAGCCCCGCGCCGGCTCCTGACAAGAGCACCCCGGCCCCCTGGGTGCCGTTCACCCGGGCCGGCTGCAACGTCGGCGAGACCGGCACGGTGAACCAGGACCTGGAGAACACCTCGGTCGACATCCCCAAGGTGTTCGGCGCCAGCTCCGCGGAAAACCAGCAGCTCGCCGCGGACACCGACAGCTTCAAGGACGCCGAGACCGCCGACTACGTGGGCATCGCCGTGCACTGCGCGCAGGGCAGCACCTTCTGCGCGGGCGCCAAGGGCGTCAAGTTCGGCCAGACCTCGGCCACCCCCACCGCGGTGTCCGATCTGCTGCCGGACGAGCCGGGCGGCTACCAGGGGTTCCAGGCCCTGTTCGGCCACCGCTACGTCGCCCCGCAACTGGGCGCGGGCACCGCGAACGTGACCCGTGGCGGTTACCAGGTCACGAACGCGGCCGGCAACCTGGTCGACCTGAACGGCAACCAGATCAACGGTGCCTTCCTGACCAATCACCCGGGCTTCCCCGGGTTCGGCAGCATCAACGCCTCCCAGACGCTGGCCTACATGTCCGACATGCTGGAGTCCGGCGTCCCGGTGGTGAACGGCTACATCTCCGA
This sequence comes from uncultured Actinomycetes bacterium, assembly GCA_963742865.1. Lineage (GTDB taxonomy): Bacteria > Actinomycetota > Actinomycetes > Streptosporangiales > Streptosporangiaceae > Bog-532. The sequence continues at coordinate 169,540 of CAVUNW010000007.1, read as the reverse complement.
CGTCCACGGCAACGAGCACATCCCCGGCCTGTCCGCGTGCAGCACCGCCCCGTCGGCGCTCGGCAGCGGCAGCGCCTGCTACGTCGCCCAGGCGCAGTACTACAACCAGGCGTTCGGCGCGTTCTTCCAGCGCCTGGCGGCCGAGGGCATCACCCCGCAGAACACCGAGTTCCTGCTCAGCTCGGACGAGGGCGACCACCAGGCCGGCGCCAACGTGGGCCGGGCCATCCAGCCCACCCCCGCCAACTGCGACGGCGTGACCGTGCCGTGCACCTACCCCGCGGGCTCGTTCGGCGAACTGGCCGGCAACCTCACCGGGCTGCTTGCCACGCAGAAGAACAACACCACCCCGTTCACCCTGGAGAACGACACCGCGCCGGAGTTCTACGTGACCGGCAAGCCGGCCGCGACCGCGCCCCAGGTGCGCAAGCTCGAGCAGGACGTCGGCGGCCTGACCGCGGCCAACCCGTACACCGGCACCACCCAGAACATCGCCAACTACCTGGCCGACCCCACCGAAGAGGCCATCCTGCACATGGTCAACGCGGACCCGGCCCGCACGCCGACGTTCTCCATGTTCGCCAAGCCCGACTACTACCTGTCCACCGGCTCGGCTACATGCAGCGGCTCCTGCGTCACCCAGAACACCGGGTTCGCCTGGGACCACGGTGACTACGCCGCCGAAATCGACACCAACTACTTCGGCATCGCCGGCCCCGGGGTCAGGCACCTCGGCCTGGACGGCTCCACGGCCAGCGAGGGCCCCAGTTCCGCCGGCCCGGACAGCGGCCAGATCACCGTCCCGGGCAGCGGCACGAAGGGCACCTGGATCGACGAGACCGACATCCGGCCGACCCTGCTGTACCTGACCGGGCTGCGCGACGACTACCAGACCGACGGCCGGGTCATCACCCAGATCCTCACCCGGGCCAACCGGGCGCTGCGCCCGGCCGCGGTCACCGCGCTCGGGGCCTGCTACAAGCAGCTGAACTCCAGCGTGGGCGAGTTCGGCACGGCCACGCTCCAGGCCGCGACCAAGGCCATCGAGAGCACCAGCGCCGGCGACACCACCTATACCCGCACCGATCGCGTCCTGTCCGCACTGGAGCAGGCCCGTGACCACCTCGCCGGGGCGGTCAAGGGCGAACTGTCCGCAGCCGCGTTCCAGAACCGCCCGGTACCCGCCGCCGGCCTGCAGACCCTGGCCTGCCAGGCCATCGTCACCGCCGCCCAGCACCTGTCCGCCAGTTCATAAACCACGATTTAACGGAACGGGCCCCGGCCGGGACTACTCGTCCCAGCCGGGCCCGCTCATCTCTAACAGCACCACTACACCGCCACCGACCTCAACGCCCACCGCGGCACCCAGACCATCGGGGAAGGCGCCAAGATCATCGTCCGGATGGCCCAGATCGGCCCGGACGGCCCCACCGGCGGCTACTTCGACCGGCACGGCCCCGTTCCCTGGTAGCAGGCCCTCCGGGATTGCGCCCGGGATGCGGGCGCAGCGGCGAATGAGCCTTTCGGGCCGCCATACAGGGCGGAAGTCCCCTGCCGGAGCCTCTGGGTGGCGAGGAGCATCGCGACTATGGCTAGGGGAGATCTCCGCGTTTATCTCGGCGCAGCGCCGGGTGTCGGGAAGACGTACGCGATGCTCGCCGAAGGGCAGCGGCGCAGATCGCGGGGTACGGATGTGGTGGTGGCGCTCCTGGAGACGCACGGGCGCCGGCAGACGGCGGCGCTGGCCGAGGGACTGGAGCTGGTGCCGCGGCGCTCGATGACCTACCGGGGTGCGGCCTTCACCGAGATGGACCTGGACGCGGTGCTGGCTCGCCACCCCCAGGTCGCGCTGGTGGACGAGCTGGCCCACACCAACGTGCCCGGCTGCCGGAACCCCAAGCGGTGGCAGGACGTCGACGAACTGCTCGGCGCGGGCATCGACGTCATCACCACCCTGAACATCCAGCACCTCGAGTCGCTCAGTGACGTGGCGAAACAGGTCACCGGCGTGGAGCAGCACGAGACTCTGCCCGATGAGATAGCCCGCCGCGCTGACCAGATCGAGCTGGTCGACATGACCCCCGAGGCGCTGCGGCGGCGAATGGTGCATGGCAACGTCTACCCGGCGGACCGGATCGAGGCCGCGCTGTCTCATTTCTTCCGGCCCGGGAACCTCACCGCCCTGCGTGAGCTGGCCCTGCTCTGGCTGGCCGACCGGGTGGAGGAGGGCCTGCAGCGGTACCGTGCCGAGCACGGCATCGCCGCACCGTGGGAGACCAGGGAGCGAATTGTCGTCGCCATCGTCGGCGAGAGCGCCGATGAGGCCGTCATCCGGCGTGCCGCCAGGATCGCCGCCCGTATCCCCGGCAGCGATCTGCTCGCCGTGCACGTCTATTGTGACGACGGCTTGACAGTCCGCGATGCCCATACGCTGGATGCCCAGCGGGCGCTGGTGGCGTCGCTCGGCGGCAGCTTTCAGCAGGTACCCGGGGACGACGTGGCCGACACACTGCTGCGGTTCGCCTACGCCGAGAATGCCACCCAGATGGTTCTCGGTGCGAGCCGCCGTAGCCGGCTCCTTACCCTGCTCGCGGGCAAGAGCACTCCGACGAGGCTCGCCCGCCGGGCCGAGCACATCGACGTGCACGTCGTCAGCCGCAACGGTTCAAACCGGCGCGAACCGGCGCTCGCCTGGCTCCTGGCCGCCCTTCGCTCGCGCCGTGGGCGGGCCGCGCGTGCGAGCGCGGAGGCGGCTGCGCTCACCCGGCTCGCGGCCAGCGTGCTGCGCGGGCGCGGCGATCCTCCCGCCCTGCTGGAGGAGATACGTGAGATGTTCGGCCTGGCCGCGGTCAGCCTGCTGGAACGGCGGCAGGATGCCCGCGGCACGTGCTGCTACATCGTGGCCAGCGCAGGCGAACGGCCGCCAGAAGGTCCCGGAGCCGACGTGGAACTCCCCGTCAGCGACACCTTCACGCTGGCCGGGCGAGGACGCGTGCTCAGCGCGGATGACACGAGGGTCCTGTCCGCTTGCGCGGTCCAGCTGGCAGCCGCCATTTCCTGCCGCCGCCAAGACGAGCAGGACGCCCACGCCTCCCAGCATGAGGCTGACCTCCGTTCCCGCTCCGCCATGTTCGCCGCCACCAGTCAGCACGCACGCGAACAGCTCGCTGCGGCCCAGGCGGCCCTGGCAGGCCTGGCTGAAAACGGAACCGCTGCCACACCGGGCGATCGCGCCGCTCTGGTCGCCGCCGCGCGCCGCGCGGTGGACCGCATCGCCAGGCTCGTCACCGACCTCAGCGACCTCAGCCGGCTGCACGCCGGGGCGCTGGAGACCTATCTCCGGCCAGTCGATCTTGAGGACGTGATCGCCGCGGCCCTCGACGACCTGGGCCCGGGTGGCCACCACATCACCCTCAGCATGCCGGAGGACCTGCCCGATGTGATCGCCGACGCGGAGTTCCTCACCCGCATCCTGACCAGCCTGATGGCGGACGCCCTGCATCGCAGTCCCGCTGACGTCCCGCCCGTCCTCACCGCCGTCGGCCTGGCCCGGCACGTGAAGATTCGCATCGCCGACCAGGAGCCTGCCCGGCAAGAGGGCGATGGCGCCAACAGCCTGGCGCTCAGGCTGGCCCGTGACCTCACCGAAGCGATGGGCGACACACTCCGCTCGGAGGAGACCCGTAGCGGCCGCACGGTGATCCTCACGCTCCCCGCGGCCGCGCGCCGCCCACCCGCTCCTCTGGCCCGAACAGGCGCTCCTCTAGCCCGAACGGGCGATCAGCTAGCCCGAACAGGCGCTCAGCGCACCGTATAAACGCCGGTGGGCCCGGCGTGGTAGCCCTTGGCGCCGACGGCGCGGGCCAGCGGGCTGCGCGGGTCCTCGCCCGCCTTCAGCCGGTCCAGCACGGACCGGAAGTCGTACCCCGGCTCCCACCCCAGCTCGGCGCGGGCTCGCGCGTTGACGTAGACCCGGTCCAGGCGCGGGAACATCCGCCACCCCCGTCGCGCGTACTCCGCGCCGGCGTCCGGGAACAGCCGGCGCACCACGGCGGGCGCGTCCGTGGCCAGCCCGGGCAGGTCGGCCCGGGTGAACGGGGTCGTCGCGCTGACGATGTACCGGCCGAAGCCGATCTGCGGGGCGCGCTCCATGGCCCGCAGGTGCGCGTCCACGATGTCCTGCAGGTCGGCCCGCCGGTACAGGTACTCGTTGGCCTTGATGTTGGCGTCCGCGTAGGCGGTCCGCACGTCGGCCACGTCGTCCGCCTCGGGGAAGAACCGTGAGGTCCGCAGCACGACCACCGGCAGCCCGCGCTCGTGGTGGATGATCTCGGCCAGGTTCTCCGCCGCCGTCTTGGTCACCCCGTAGATGTTCCGCGGCACCGGGGTGACGTCCTCGGTGATCCACGCGGCCGGCTCCCCGGGCGGCGGCGTGAGCGCGCGGCCGAAGGCACTCGTGCTGCTCGTGAACACGAAGCTGCCGACCCCCGCCGCGGCCGCCTCCTCCAGCAGGACCAGCGTCCCGGTGACGTTCGCGTCCACGAAATCCTGCTTACCGTGCGAGCCCACGTGCGGCTTGTGCAGGGTGGCGGCGTGCAGGACGGCGCTCACCCCAGCCAGGCAGTCCCGAACCAGCGTCCGTTCGGTAATCGAGCCAACCGCGTCCGTGCCCGGCGACGCCAGCAGATCCAGTCCGGTGACCTCGTAGTCCTGGCTGCGCAGTACCCGGGTCAGCGCGTCCCCGAGATGCCCGGCACTCCCCGTGACCAGTACCTTCGCGCGCGTCATAGCCGCCACGATAAGGGCGGACCGCGAAGCCGGGAATTCATTTTGCCCCGGCTAGCTCGCCTCCTGCCCGTCGGCCAGCCGTGCCGTGCCGTTCCCGTGCTGGTCAGCTCCCCTCCATGCCCCGGCCCAGCCTGCGCCGCGCCCAGCCCCTGATCGCCGCCTACTGCGCCGAGCGGGGGCTGCCCTATACCGAGGCCACCCTGCTCGGTTCCTACACCCAGGCGCTCCGCTACCTCAACACCGTCGGCCGGAGTATCCCGCGGCGTACGGTCACCACTTATCCAGCAGCGCCGGAAGCTCCGACAGGCGGCTGATCACCGCGTCCGGGACCGCGTCGTCGAACGGCGGCACGTCGCTGTTGGGGATGTGCACGGCCCGCATCCCGGCACTCTTGGCCCCGTGGATGTCGTCGTACGGCCGGTCGCCGACGAACACGCACGCGGCCGGGTCATCCACGCCCAGGGCCTCCATCACCGCGCGGAACGCTTCCGGGTGCGGCTTGGCCCACGGGATCTCGCTGGTGTAGACGGCGGCGTCGATCAGGTCGAGCACCTCGTCCCGGACGAACACCCGCTCGTGCGCGCTGCGCGGCCACATCGTATTCGACAGGACCCCGATCCTGATTCCCCGCGCCCGCAGCTCGCGCAGCAGCGGCGCCGCCTCCGGGTCGGTCAGCGTGTGCGGGTCCCACATCTCGAAATACCCGGCCAGCAGGGCGTCCGTCGGCTCGACCCCGGCCCGCTCCATCACCCGCGCGATGGTGGCGCTGGTGTGCGCGGTCGCGGTCTCCACCCACAGTTCATGCTCCGCGGCGCAGATGGCCGCGGCCACCTCGGCGACCTGACCGGCCGGGAAGTGCGGCGTGCACACCGCCCGCCAGAGGGCCTCGTGGTCGATAGTGTGCCATGGCGTCAGCGTCCCGCCCCAGTCGAAGATGACCGCCCGCACCGCCACATTTACCTCCTGGAAGCCGCGTGGATGCTGGTCACACCTTCTCTTATCTCCCACAGGTCGTCACACTGGGAAACGTGCATGACTTCGACCTGCTGGTGATCGGTTCGGGCCCGAGCGGGCAGAAGGCCGCCATCGCCGCGGCCAAGCTCGACCGCCGGGTCGCGCTCGTGGAGCGGCCGGAAATGATCGGCGGGGTGTGCCTCAACACCGGCACGATCCCGTCCAAGACGATGCGCGAGGCGATCCTCTACCTCACCGGGCTCGACCAGCGCGAGATGTACGGGTCGAGCTACCGGGTCAAGGAAGAGATCACCATCGGTGACCTGATGGCGCGCACCCAGCACGTGGTCAGCCGGGAAAACGACGTCGTGCGCAGCCAGCTCACCCGCAACCGGATCACGATCCTGCCCGGCCTGGCGCGTTTCGTCGAACCGCACGTGCTCGAGATCGACCGGAACGAGGGCGCGGGTCGCCGGGTCAGCGCGGCCACCATCATGATCGCGACCGGGACGAACCCGGCCCGCCCGGCCAGCGTCGCCTTCGACGAGCGGACCGTCCTCGACTCCGACGGGATCATCCACCTGCGGCGGGTGCCGCGGTCGATGGTCGTGGCCGGCGCCGGGGTCATCGGGATCGAGTACGCCTCGATGTTCGCCGCCCTGGGCACCAAGGTCACCGTGGTCGAGCAGCGGGACCGGATGCTCGAGTTCTGCGACCTGGAGGTCGTCGAGGCGCTCAAGTACCACCTGCGCGACCTCGCGGTGACCTTCCGGTTCGGTGAGACCGTGTCCGCGGTCGAAGGCCCACCCCGAGGGCGCCATCGCCCACCTGGCCAGCGGGAAGAAGATCCCCGCCGAGACCGTCCTGTACTCCGCGGGGCGGCAGGGCATGACCGAGAAGCTCAACCTGGAGGCGGCCGGCCTGTCCGCGGACAAGCGCGGCCGGATCAAGGTGAACGATTTCTACCAGACCGAGGTGCCGCACATCTACGCGGTCGGGGACGTCATCGGCTTCCCGGCGCTGGCCGCCACCTCGATGGAGCAGGGCCGGCTGGCCGCGCACCACGCCTGCGGCGAGCCCGTGCCCACCGCCCACACCATCCAGCCGATCGGGATCTACAGCATCCCCGAGATCAGCTTCATCGGGCAGACCGAGGACCAGCTCACCCAGGCAGTGCGTGCCCTTCGAGGTCGGCGTGTCCCGCTACCGCGAGCTGGCCCGCGGGCAGATCATCGGCGACTCCTACGGCATGCTGAAGCTGCTCGTCTCACCCGACACCCGCCAGCTGCTCGGGGTGCACGTGTTCGGCACCGGCGCCACCGAGCTCGTGCACATCGGGCAGGCCGTGATGGGCTGCGGCGGGACGATCGACTACCTGGTCGACGCGGTGTTCAACTACCCGACGCTGGCCGAGTCCTACAAGGTCGCCGCGCTCGACGCGACCAACAAGATGCGCGAGATCACCCGGCTGTCCAGAGAAGAAGTCCTGCCCGTCCAGCCCCGGGTCTGACGAGACCGGTGTGACGGACGCCGCCATCGCGGCGGAATAGGTTGCTGTGGCAGAATGTTAGTAACAACGAAGCGTGCTCCGGGGTCGGTGAAAGTCCGAACCGGCGGTGACAGTCCGCGACCCAAGGCCCGAAAGAGCCCTGGTTGATCCGGTGGAACTCCGGAACCGACGGTTAAAGTCCGGATGGGAGGCAGCACGCGAGCGTCAGGCGTTGAGCCTGCCGCGCTTATGCGCGCGTTACCGCCCGCAATCCCCCGGAGCCACCGGCTGGTTCCGAGGAGGGATACGCGGGATGTTCACCGGAATCGTGGAAGAACTCGGCGAGGTCGTCGCGATCGATGACCTGGGCGACGCGGCGCGCCTGACCGTACGCGGCCCTCAGGTAACCGGCGACGTGGCCAACGGTGACTCGATCGCGGTCAACGGCGTCTGTCTCACCGTCTCCAGCCATAGCGGCGACACGTTCACCGCTGACGTGATGCGCGAGACCCTGATCCGGTCCAGCCTCGGCTCGCTCGCGCCCGGAGCGGCGGTCAACCTGGAGCGTTCGGTCCGCCTGGCCGACCGGCTGGGCGGCCATCTCGTCCAGGGCCACGTCGACGGGACGGGCGACCATCGTCGCGCGGACCCCGGCCGAGCACTGGGACGTCGTCCGCGATCGCGCTGCCGCCCGGACCTCGACCGCTACGTGGTGGAAAAGGGCTCGATCGCGGTGGACGGCATCAGCCTGACCGTCGTTGCCGTCACCGGCGGGGAGTGGTTCGAGGTCAGCCTCATACCCGAGACGCTCAAGCGGACCACGCTGGGCACCAAGCAGCCCGGGAGAGCCGGTCAACCTGGAGGTCGACGTGATCGCCAAGTATGTGGAGAAGCTGCTCGGCGGGACGGTGCGCTCATGACCACGGAGAGCGCCACGCCCACCATCCCCGCCCCCCGGCCCTGGACGCGCCCGCGCTGGACTCGGTCGAGCAGGCCATCGCCGACATCGCCGCGGGCCGCCCGGTCATCGTCGTGGACGACGCGGACCGGGAGAACGAGGGCGACCTGGTGTTCGCGGCCAGCAAGGCCACCCCGGAACTGCTCGCCTTCACCATCCGGCACGCGCGCGGCCTGATCTGCGTGCCGATGCTCGGCGAGGACCTGGACCGGCTTCAGCTGCCGCAGATGACCACCGACAACCAGGAGCACATGGGCACCGCGTTCACGATCAGCGTGGACGCGCGCGATCGGGCATCACGACCGGCATCTCCGCCGCCGACCGCGTCCCGGACGATCCAGCTGCTGGCCAGCGCCGGCACCACGGCGGGCGATCTCGTCCGCCCCGGCCACATGTTCCCGCTCCGCTACACCGACGGCGGCGTGCTGCGCCGCGCCGGGCACACCGAGGCCGCGGTCGACCTGGCCCGGCTGGCGGGCCTGCCGCCTGCCGGGGTCGTCACCGAGATCGTCAACGAGGACGGGACGATGGCCCGGCTGCCGCGGCTGCGGGAGTTCGCCGACTCCCGCGGCCTCGCGCTCATTTCCATCGAGCAGCTCATCGACTACCGGCGCCGCACGGAGCGCGTGGTGAGCCAGATGGCCCGCACCCGATCCTGCCCGAACGCCTACGGCGACTGGCAGGCCTACGGCTACGTGAGCACTCGTCGACGGCACCGAGCACATGGCGCTGGTGCTGGGCGACCTCGACGACGGCGAGGACGTGCTGGTCCGGGTGCATTCGGAGTGCCTGACCGGCGACGTGTTCGGCTCGCTGCGCTGCGACTGCGGCGCCCAGCTGGAGGCGGCGATGTCGCTGATCGCGGCCGAAGGCCGCGGCGTGGTGCTCTACCTGCGCGGCCATGAGGGCCGCGGCATCGGGCTGATCGGCAAGCTGCGCGCCTACCAGCTGCAGGACCACGGCTCCGACACGGTGGACGCGAACCTGGAGCTCGGCCTGCCGGTCGACGCGCGCGACTACTCCACCGGCGCGCAGATCCTCGGCCGACCTGGGCGTCCGTTCGATCCGGCTGCTGACCAACAACCCGGACAAGGTCGACCGGGCTCGGCCGGCACGGCGTCGGCGTCACGCGCGGTCCCGCTGCCGGTACCGGTCAACGCGCACAACCTGCGGTACCTCGCCGCCAAACGCGACCGGCTCGGGCACACGATCGAAAATTTGCCCATGCCCAACGGACATGCGGCGGGGTCCAGCGGCTCGCCCGGAGCGGGCCCGATCATGGAGTCGGCGTGAGCGGCGAGGGCCGCCCGGTCCTGGATACGGTCGACGCGCACCGAACTGACCCTGGCCATCCTCGGCACCCGCTGGCATCCGGACATCACCGACGCCCTGGTCGAGCGGGCCGCCGCCGCCGCGGTCGCCTGCGGCATCGATGACCCCCTGGTCCTGCGGGTCGCGGGCGCCATCGAACTCCCGGTCATCGCGGCCGAACTGGCCCGCCACAACGACGCGGTGGTCTGCGTCGGCGCGGTGATCCGCGGCGGCACCCCGCATTTCGAGTACGTCTGCGACGCCGTCACCGCGGGGCTGACCCGGGTCGCCCTCGACACCGGCACGCCCGGTCGGCAACGGCGTCCTGACCTGCGACACCCTTGAGGACGCCCGGATCGAGCCGGGCCTGCCCGGCAGCCGTGAGGACAAGGGCTGGGAGGCGGTCGTGGCCGCGCTGGACGCCGCGCTGCTGCTGCGCTCCATCCGCTGTTCCGGCCCGGACCGGCGTCCCACCCAGCCTCAGCCGCGCGGTCTGGCCGCGGGGAGTTCGCCCCGGCGCTGACGGATAGTCGCACTCCAGCCTCGCCCGGCTCACTAAAAGGCTTTGCGGCGGGACGTAAGGTGGTCGGCGAGACGCGGGCCACCCAGCGCCCGGTCCATATGCCTCAGCCATGCCACCTGCCGCATCCGGCCCACCAGCCCCACCCGGCCCACGTGCGCCCACGAAAGGTTTTCCGTGCTGTCCCTCGTCCTGCCCAAGGGCTCGCTTGAGCGAGCCACCCTCGAGCTGTTCGACGCCGCCGACCTGACCGTGCGGCGCTCCTCCGACCGCGACTACCACGCCTCCATCGACGACCCGCGGATCGACCGGGTCCGGTTCCTGCGCCCCCAGGAGATCCCGTCCTACCTCGAGCGCGGCCTGTTCGATCTGGGTATCACCGGCCGCGACTGGATCACCGAGACCGAGGCCGACGTGGTGTCGCTAGGCGAGCTGCAGTACTCCAAGGCCACGTCACAGCCGGTCCGCGTGGTCCTCGCCGTGCCGGAGAACGCTCCCTGGCAGACCGTCGGCCGACCTCCCCGAGGGGGTCCGCATCTCCACCGAGTTCCCGTCGCTGACCAAGCGGTTCCTGGAGGCCCACGGGGTCAAGGCCATGGTCGTTCCCTCCTACGGCGCCACCGAGGCCAAGGTCCCCGACATCGTGGACGCGATCGTGGACCTCACCGAGACCGGGTCCTCGCTGCGGAAGAACGGCCTGCGCATCCTGGATACCCTGCTGACCAGCTACACCGAGCTGGTGGCCAGCGCCGCGGCGCACGCGGACGTGGCCAAGCGCGCGGCCATGCAGGACATCGCGCTGCTGCTCAGCGGGGCGATCCAGGCCCGCGGCAACGTCCTGCTCAAGCTGAACGTCCCCGCCGGACAAGCTCCTGGCCGTGACGGACATGCTGCCCGCCCTGTCGTCCCCGACGATCACCACGCTCGCGCGCGGCAACATGAATGCCGTCGAGACCGTGGTGCCCAAGCGCGGCGTCAACACGCTCATCCCGGCCCTCAAGGCGGCCGGCGCTCAGGACATCCTGGAGATCCCCATCTCCAAGATCGTCGAATAATAAGACCGGGCGAATAATAAAAGCCCAGGTAGCGTTACAGAGGCCAAGGCGAGGCTTGAGGTGGTCAGGTGCGGGACGTCCTTAAAGACATCACCAAGTGGTGGGAAGCGGGCGAGACGTTCGGCCTGGCCACGGTGGTCCGTACGTTCCGCAGCGCGCCGCGTGAGCCCGGCGCCGCGCTAGCGGTTTCCGTCGAGGGCGAAGTCGTGGGAAGCGTCTCGGGCGGCTGCGTCGAGGGCGCCGTGTACGAGCTGTGCGGCGAGGTCGTCGCGAGCGGCCAGCCGGTGCTGCAGACCTACGGCGTCAGCGACGACGACGCCTTCGCGGTCGGCCTGACCTGCGGCGGCATCCTGGACGTGTTCGTCGAGCCGGTCAGCCGCGAGCTGTTCCCCGAACTGGGTGACCTGGCCGCCGCGGTGGAGCGCGGAGGAGCCCGTAGCCGTCGCCACCGTGATCAGCGGCCCCGGCGTCATCGGGGCGCGGCGCATTATTTATGCCGATGGCATCACCTCGGGCAGCCTGGGCGCGGGCGACCGGCTGGACGACGCGGTCGACGACGACGCGCGCGGCATGCTGGCCCAGGGCCAGACCGCCGTGCGCCGCTACGGCACCCAGGGCGAGCGCCGTCACGACGAGCTGGCCGTGTTCGTGAACTCATTCGCGCCGCCACCGCGGATGCTGGTCTTCGGCGCGATCGACTTCGCCGCCGCGGTGGCCCGGGTCGGGAAGTTCCTCGGCTACCGCGTGACCGTGTGCGACGCGCGCGGCGTGTTCGCCACCCGGGCCCGGTTCCGGGACGCGGACGAGGTCATCGTGGAATGGCCGCACCGCTACCTGCAGAACGAGTCCGTCGACGAGCGCACGGTCATCTGCGTGCTGACCCACGACCCCAAGTTCGACGTGCCGCTGCTGGAGGTGGCGCTGCGCACCCCGGCCGGCTACATCGGTGCCATGGGCAGCCGCCGGACCCACGAGGACCGGCTCGCCCGCCTGCGCGAGGCCGGCCTCACCGAACCGGAGCTGGCCCGGCTCCGTTCCCCGATCGGCCTCGACCTCGGCGCCCGCACTCCCGAGGAGACCGCCGTCTCCATCGCCGCCGAGCTGATCCAGCTCCGCTGGGGCGGTTCGGGCCGCCCGCTCACCGCCACCGGCGGCCGGATCCACCCCGTCACGGCCGCCCGCGAGTAAGGCCAGGCGCGGGCGCTTCAGTCCTTGCGCCCCGAGACGGCGAGGCTCGCGCCGATGCCGATCATCACGAGACCGCCGGTGCCGCCGATGAGCTCCAGCCGCCGCGGCGACCGGCCGAACCACGCCCGCGCGGTCCCCGCAGCCAGCGCCCAGGCGCTGTCGGACAGCAGCGCGATCCCGGCGAACACCGCGCCCAGCAGCAGCAACTGCTGCGGAACGTGGCCCGCCTGCCGGTCGACGAACTGCGGCAGCACCGCCGCGAAGAAGACGATCGCCTTGGGGTTGCCGATACCGACCACGAACCCGTCCGCCATGACCCGGGCGACGCTCTTGTTCTCCATCCGCGTGGCCAGCGCCTCGGCCAGCCGCCGCCGGTGCCGGATCGCCTGCACCCCGAGGAAGATCAGGTACGCGGCCCCGCCCAGCTTGATGATCGTGAACACGATCACCGAACGCTCGACCAGCGCCCCGATCCCGAACGCGACCGCCATCACCTGCACGTAGACACCCAGGGTGTTGCCGGCCACCGTGGCCACCCCCGCCATCCGCCCCAGCGCGAGCGCCCGGCCCACGGTGAACAGCACGCTCGGCCCCGGCACCACGATCAGTGCGAAGGCGGCCAGGGAGAACGCGAGCAGATGCGTCGTCGGAAGCACACCCCGAGCGTAGAACGCGCCCCATCCCACCGCCATTGATTAAGCCTCGGGCTGCCCGGAGAACTGGCCCCGCCCGTCGATAGCCTGGCCCCATGCAGCCGCCGCGTGTCGCCGGAATCCTCCTGGCCGCGGGCGAGGGCAGCCGCCTCGGCCAGCCCAAGGCGCTGGTCGAGATCGGCGGCCAGCGGCTCGTCGACCGTGGCGTCGTTATGCTGCGCGCCGGGGGAGCCGGCCCCATCGTCGTCGTCACCGGGGCCGTCCCGGTCGACATCCCCGGAGCGCTGGTCGTGCACAACCCAGCCTGGTCCACCGGCATGGGTTCATCGCTCACGGCGGGGCTTTCCGTCCTGGGCGCGCTGCCCCCGGGCCAATGCAGCGCCGCCGTCATCGCCCTCGCCGACCAGCCCCTCGTCACGGCGGAGTGCGTAAGGCGCCTCATCGCGTCCCACGCGGGTGATGTGGGCGACGGCGCGGCAACGGACGGCGGCGCGGGCCCGAACGCTGACGCGGGCACGGGCGGCGGCGCGAGCATCGCGGTCGCCAGCTACGGCGGCCGACCGCGCAATCCGGTCCTCATCGCCCGCGAACACTGGGCCGAGGTTCTCACCCTGGCGCACGGTGATGCCGGGGCGCGTCCTTTCCTCCGCGCGCCACCCCAACCTCGTCACGCTCGTTGAATGCGGCGACGCAGGCCGTCCCGACGACATCGACACCCCCGAGGACCTCGTGCGCGTCACGGAAATCGTGGCGGGACAGGATCGAGCCTGAAAACCGCGGTGACAGCACTCTTGAAGAAGTAACGGCAGGGAATCCTGATGGCCAAGCTGATCTACTCGGCGATCGCCTCGGCGGACGGCTACGTCGAAGACGCCTCAGGCAGCGGAAACGATCAGGCTCGCTGGCCAGGCCCGGACCGCGCTGCGCACAGGCATCGCGGGCGGGCGCGGCCATGATCCCCAGCGCCCGGGCCCGTGACGTCCCCACGCTTGAATACGTGGCCGTCCGGCGAGGGCTGCGGCGCGTGATCCTGGCTGTTGACCGGCGCGGCCGGCGCGCCGTCCGGGCGGTCGCGTCCGTCTTTGCCGCGTGCATCGCGAGTACCTGACGGTCAGTTGCGGTGAGGAGGCCACGCGGCCTCAGCGCGATCACAATCTCACCGCTGTCACGGATGACAGCGACGGCGGCGAGTTCTGTCTCGATCAGTCCGGTTCGATGGTTCATGTCCCCTCGCACCTTTCCGGAGGGGCCGGCAACGCTTGCGGGGAAGGGCGTCGGCCCCCCGGCTTCGTGGATGGTCATGCTTGGCGTGGGAGCGCTAGCGGGGCATCACCGCTGCGGAGATGCGGTGTCGCGTTCATGGCGGTTACCCGCCTTATCGGCTGGTAATTCAGCCCTACGCCCCGGCCGCGCTCGCTGTCAAGATGACCGCCGGAGACGTTGCCTGCGGCGGATGATCACGCTTTAGACCCCGCGCAGTGCCGCAGGCGCATCGCCGGCCCGGTCATCGATCGGGACCCGGTGCCCGGGGGCTTTCCGCCGAGGCTTCTTATACGCCCCCGGTGAACGTGTCGGGGTCCGGGCCGGTCCGCTGGTCCTTGTTCAGTGCGCTGATCATGGCAACGTCGTCGCCCGGCAGCTCGAAGCCGAAGATGTCGAAGTTCTCCCCGATCCGGGACGGGGTGACCGACTTCGGGAAGACGATGTCGCCGCGCTCGATGTGCCAGCGCAGGACGACCTGGGCGGGGGTCTTGCCGGCCCGTTCGGCGATCGAGCCGATGACGGGATCGTCCAGCACCGCGCCCTGCCCGATCGGCGACCATCCCTCGATCGCTATCTGGTGCTGCGCACAGAACCCGCGCACCTCATCCTGGGTCAGGTACGGGTGGACCTCGATCTGATTGACCGCCGGGGTGATGTCCGACTCCTCGTGCAGGCGGCGCAGGTGGTGCGGCTGGAAGTTGGACACGCCGATGGAGCGCGCCCGCCCGTCGCGGTAGAACTCCTCCAGCGTCCGCCAGGTGGAGACGAAGTCGCCCTCATAGCGGGTGGGCAGCGGCCAGTGGATCAGGAACAGGTCGAGGTAATCGAACCCGAGCGCCGCCAGCGACGCGTCGAACGCCCGGCGCGCGTCATCGGGGCGATGGGCGTCGTTGGACAGTTTGCTGGTCACGAACACGTCCGCGCGGTCAAGGCTGGATTTCGCGATCGCCTCACCAACCTCCCTTTCGTTGCCGTACATCTCGGCCGTGTCGATGTGCCGGTAGCCCGCCTGCAGGGCGGTGGTTACCGCCTCCACGGTGTCCCCGGGCTCGATCTGGAACACACCGAAGCCAAGCTGCGGGATGGACTGGCCGTTGTTCAGCGTGATCTGAGGTACTGCGGTCAAGACGGAAACTCTCC
Organism: uncultured Actinomycetes bacterium; assembly: GCA_963742865.1. Lineage (GTDB taxonomy): Bacteria > Actinomycetota > Actinomycetes > Streptosporangiales > Streptosporangiaceae > Bog-532. The sequence goes on along the minus strand of CAVUNW010000007.1, from coordinate 154,221 downwards.
AATCAGGTAGGGGATGGGCCCAGACTGCATTTCCTTCTCCCCAGAACGGGTGCCTTCATTCCAGGGTCAGCACCGTAGCGCCGGTGCGTCCCGGCTACGCGGCTGTTTCGGGGAGCGCGCCGCCGGGGCTGACGGTACGCGGCACCTTCGCCGATGGCGCCAGGATCAGTTCTTCGAGTTGCCGGACGATGGTCGCGGGCGGGATCGGCAGCGGCTGGGTGAATACGCTCACCAGTAGCGGGTGCCTCGACGGGTTCGGCAGCCAGTTATGCCTGATGCGCCTGGACGCCCCAGTGGTGGGTAGCGGTCTCACCCGGCGAGAGGACGATCAGGCTGTCGCCGGTGACGAAGGCGTTGGGCGGGCAGCTCATCGGCTCGATGGCGACCGCCTTCCGGTGACGGTCACCGTGCAGTGTGTCGCTGGTGAACACCTGGAGCCACGGACAGTTCTCCCCGGCCCAGAGTGAGAGCTGGGCGTCGGCGGAGCGGAGGCGCACCCAGGCCCGCCCATCGCTCTCCCGCACCAGGCCGGTCATGGCGTGATCGAGACGGGCGCCGCCAATCGGGCGCGGCGACCGGAAATCACACACGGCACCCTCGATGTCCGCTGCCGGGCCCGAGGGGATCCCGCGCTCGTCCACCGGCAGCCACCGCGTGGCGGGCAGGGTCAGCTCCCACTCGTCCAGGGCGGTCGCGCCGGCGGTGAGATAGGGGTGCTGGCCGAAGCCATACGGTGCGGGCCGGGTCCCGCGGTTGGTGGCGGAGATCGTCACGTGCAGGCCGGTGTCCGGGGCGAGCCGGTACTCAGCGTCGATCTCCAGGCAGAACGGGTACCCGGCGTAGCCGTGCGGAGGGTGCTTCAGCACCACGCGGTCCGGCTCGTGCCGCACCGGCACCCAGGCGGCGAACCGGGTGAGCCCGTGGATCGCGTTGCCCTTCCCCGCTTCGCTGAGGTCCAGCTGGTGGTCGGCGCCCCCGAAGTGGTAGCGCCCGCGGTCGACGCGGTTGGGCCACGGGGTGAGGAGCTGGCCGGCGGCCCCGGGAGGCGACTCGTCCGGCTCGTAGCCGGAGAGCACGGGGGTACCGCCCCGTCTGAGTTCGCGCAGCCCGGCGCCCAGCCCGGTCACCACCGCACGGTAATCCCCGGCGGAAAGCTCGTACTGCTCGCCGGTGACCGGGACACTCGCGCCCTGCTTCCCGGCGCTGGCCGCGGTAGCGGAGGTCGATGGGCCTGCAAAAGGAGTGTGAGACACCATGGTTGTCATCCTGGCAGCGGCCAGCCCGTTAGTGCGCGCGGGGAGGCAGAATCCTCCCCGTCAGGGCGCGACAGCCGGGGGGCACAGTCGGGGGCGGCACAGTCGGGGCGGCACGGGCGCAAGTCGGGGCGGCACAGTCGGGGCGGCACGGTCGGGGCGGCACGGTCAGGGCGGCACGGTCAGGGCGGGGCCAGGGCCAGTGCCGCTCCGCAGCCGGCCAGCAGGCCCCAGGTCAGTTCGGTTCCCGATTGGCCTCCCGCGGCCAGCAGGCGCCGCGCCGCGGGCTCCACCGGTTCCTGTCCGGCGAAGCCGCGCAGCACCGCGGAGACCTCCTCGGCCGCCTGCCCGCGCGCGGCGCAGTGCAGCAGCGCGGCGCCCAGCGTGGTGGTCCGCTGCTCGGCGTAGCACGTGACGGCCGCGCCGAGCCAGTCGGCAAGCCACACCGCTCTCGTCCCGCCCGCGGTGGCCCCGCCGAGCAGGCGCAGGGCCAGCAGCAAGCCGCTGATCATGCTGTCCCCGCTCGGTGCCAGCCCGGGCCCGAGGCCCACCAGGTTTTCGGCCAGTTCGACCGCCCCGGCGAGGTCACCGGCCGCGCACGCCGCGGCCAGGACCGGCGGCCCGGCGTGCCCTTCCAGCCCGGGCCGGCCGTCGGCGGCCGAATACACCCGGGCCAGCGCAGCCATGCCGTGCTCCAGGCGCACCCGGGACAGCGGACCGAACACCGGGCACGGGTCCCACCAGCGGCGGACCTGGACGTCCATCCCGCAGGCCAGCACGCGGCCGTTGCCCGCCCACGCCTCTTCCGTAGCCGCCTCTTCCGTAGCCTTCGCCTGCGTGGTGCTGGTCTCACCGGCAGTTCCGTCTGTGCCCGTCGCGGCGTCCTGGTGGGGGACCTTCAGGGCGATTGCGTTCGGCAGGCAGAGCGCATCCGATGTGGTCAGCGCGATCACCTGCGGTTCACCGGCGTGCTGGCCGAAGTCCAGATAGATGACGCTGGGCAGGACCGCGATCACACAGCCTGGCTGAAACGGCTCACGGAGCAGGCGGTGCAGCGCCAGGCTGGCCACGCCCGGAATGATGCGCGGGCCAGACCAGGCCGCCGGGGTCTGCGGCATTCCCGGGAAGGCCACCGCCGGCAGCCCGGAATTCGGCGCTTCCCCTGACGCCACCCCGGGCACGGTCCGCGGCGTCACCGGCGTCACTGGCGCCACTGGCGCCGCCGAGTGCGACCGCCTTCTCATGCTGCGCGCCACGCTCCCACCGTACCGGCCATGAATCCCCGGCCGGGGCTCCAGGTGAGCCCGCAAGAATTAATTAGCCCGACGGCGTATTCGGCAAAAGTAAGCGGAAAACCCGGCGAGCCCGTAAATACGGAAGAAATAGGCCGCAATATCTGCGGCCAGCAGAAGAGAGCTGAAAAATATCTATCGCCGCATCTCATGCGCCCCTGCCGCCGGGTCAGTCACCGGGGATTAATGGCCGAATTGGCCTGTCGCTAAGGGGATGCAGGCCGGCGGGGCTGCTTGGGGAGCGGGGGACCGTCAGCCCCGCCGGCTATTGAACCGTAGCCCTCGCGGCGGGCGAACTGAAGCTCAATCCTAATCGACGTAAGGTTTCTGCAATGATTGCGTTCAGTGATCATGCTGAGTACTTTTGCGGCGGGCTCAGGTTGTTACAGACCGGACGGATAGCCCGGCTGCGCCGACGTGCTGCGGTGCCCGGGCGGAGCCGTCTGGGGCCCGAGATGACCGCTCCGTACCGCCTCGGCGGCCAGGATGCCGAACAGGTAGAAGTAGGCCGCTTCCTCGTCCTCGAAGAATCGGACTTCGTGCCGCTGCCGGTCGGCGGAACTGAACACTTCGTAACCGCCGCGCGCCCGGACCAGGCACATCGCGCCGTCGACCTCGGCGTCCACCGCGTAGGCCGACTGCGGAATGGACGCGAGCTCGAGCAACTGGGAAAACACCGACTGCGCGGTCACACGCGGCTTACCGGACGACCTCCGGCTGACGTGACGGCCGGGCGCCGTACCGTTCATCCCACGGGCCGCCGTCGCGCCGTAGCCATCGCCCGGGTCCGCGGAGGGGGCGGGACCCAGGCCTGCCGCGCTGCTGCCGATGGCCAGCTGCGGCGGGTTTCCCCGGGTGTCGGTCACGGGCACCGGTGATCCCCACCGTCCCGGGTCCTCTGTTCCCCATCGTCCCGAGTCCTCGGGGCTGGGCGAACCGTGCCAGACCACCGCCGCGTCCGGGGTCCGCTGGTGGTTCGCCGGGCGTATCAGCTGCTGGTTCCCCGGGCGCACGACTTCGTTCGGCTCCCATTCGCCTATCCCGCGAGTGTCCAGCTCGGCGGAGGGCCGTGCATGGGCCGGTCCCGCGGGACGCGGATTCCACTGCTCTACCGACGTCTGGGGCGCCGGAGCCTGCGGGGCCGGGGCGCGGGGCGCGGGCGGGGACGCCACTGGCGGCGAGTCCCATTCGCCGGAGCTCACCGGGTTCCAGGCTTCCGTGTCCTCCGGGTTCCACCGGTCTACCGCTCGCTGACCGGGCGCCGCCTCGCGCGCATCCCATTGGCCGCTACCCTGGGCGCCCCCATGGCCATTGGCCCGGTTGTCCCACTGGCCGTTGGCCGGCGTATCCCACCGCCGGTTGGCCTGCGTAGCCCACTGACCGTCAGCTTGCGGATCCCGCTGGCCGTTCGCCTGTGCGTCCCAGTGCCCGTTGGCCTTTGCGGATCCCAGTGCCCATTGGCCTGTGCGTCCCAGTGCCCATTGGCCTGTGCAGGATCCCAGTGCCCGTTGGCCTGGGTGCTCCAGCGGCCGTTGGCCCGGGCATCCTGCGCGGCTGGGCCGGCCGGGGCGTCCGCGCCGGCGACATCCCGGGCGCTCCAGCTCCCGGTAGTGGTCCGGGCATCGCGCGCCTCTCGCGCCGCCGTCTCGGCGATCTCGCGCGCGCTCCAGCCGCCGGTGTTCCTGGCGTCCTGCGCTTCGCGGGCGGCCGCGTCGGCGACCTCGCGGGCACTCCAGCCGCCGGTGTTCCGCGGGTTGGACGCGGCCTGGCGGCCGGCCGCCTCCCGCGCCGCCAGTGCGGCGACCTCACGCGCGTCCCACGCGCCGGTGTCGGGCGCTTCCCATCCACCGGTGTCGCGAGCCCGCCAGCCACCCCGGCCGCGGGGGAACACGCCGGATTCCGGCATGTCCCGCGGATCCAGGTCGCGTATGGCCGCCCAGGTGCCCGTGTCGCGCGGGTCCTGAGCGTGGGTGTCCCGCCCCTCCCCGCCGTTGCCGTTCCCGCCGCCGGGTCCGGCGGCCCGCGCGTGTCCGTGGCCCACGACGGCCCGGTGTCCAGCAGATCCCGGCCGGGAGCCGCCACCGGCGAACGGAGCGGGCCGGTGTCGGGCGCGTGACCGTACTCGCGCGGATTGGAGGCCCAGGTCTCGCGGTGACCGCCGTCCCACGAGCCGGGCATGCCGTCGTCAGCCGGATCGACAACAGCGAGCTCGTATTCGCCCCGCTCCTCACGCAGGTCGGTGATCTCCTGGCGCGGCACCACGACCTCGAACACGCCGCGGTCCACTTCCCAGAAGCCGAGCCGCCGCGCCATGTACAGGTCCCGGCCGAGGTAGGCGATGTGCATCCGGTCGCCCAGATCGTCGAGCACCATGCAGCGCTCGTTGCGGTAGCGCCCGATCGGCCGTGCCTCCCACAGGGCGTCGATCTCGTCCACGCTGACCCGCTTGCGCCAGTGCCCCGACGAGGAGCGGAAACCCAGTTCCTCCGGAGGCGGGCAGGCCGCGAACAGGGTCACCTCTTCGTCAGACGGGCCGATGCCCGCCTGGTACGGCGCACCCTGGAAGCTCGCCATGAGCCGGTATCGCATGCCTCATACCTCCCTCGTCGGCCGCCGCCACGCCAGTCCGTCGTACCTGGCAATGAGGTCATCGCCGCGCGCGGTGAGCCGGGATATCGAGGCGCCCACCGGGATCGGCATGGGATCGGTGTAGAACTCGGGGATGACGCGGACGTGGGAGGTGGCCATCGTGGCGCGCGCCGCCGGGGACAGCTCCTGCCATCCGCCGCCGGGCTCACCCGGCCCCGAAGCCGCCACGTACGTGTCCATCTCCCGCGCCAGCCAGGAGAGGAAGTACACCTCGGGCATGTCGGCCGTGAATTCGGAGCCCTCGTAGCCAAGGCCGAGAGCGACAAAGCATTCCGCCGGGTCGCGGAAGGAGACGTCGCGCCCACGGTAGACGAAACCGGCGATGATCGAACGCTGGCCATTGAGATACGGCCCGACCAGCCGTGGCGGAACTACCTTCCGCATCGGCGTACCTGGCGCGATACTCATGATCTGCTGCCCGGGCCGCGTCACCGTGCCGCCGACGCTGAATCCGGCCGGCGGTCCGGGAAGCCGTCCGTGCCGCGCGCGAAGCTGGACTGGTCGCGTCCGCTCCGCGCGGCTGCGCGGGGAGAGCACGCAGCGGGCCGCCAGCCAACCGCGAACCTCACCTCAGGCTCCTCTCCGCTTACCCCGACCGGAATCCCCTGCGTTCACGCCCGGAAAGAGGCCAATCTCTTCCCAAGCTGGAGTGCAGTGCCGTTCACGAGAGTCCCATATCCACAATGCGCTCTCAACTGATTCGGCCAATCACGTGGCCCTAAGCCTGGTCAGGGCCGTAATGGTAACCGCTCTATTACTTAACGGAGTCGGCTGGTTACAACGTGCGCTTTGGCCGGCGAACGGAATTCACTGTATCCCGTTTCCTTCCTGCGGTGTGTTAACGGCGATCTTGTGATAGGCCTCACGGCGCGCCCAATTTCCGGAGTGCAGGGCATCACAGCGACGAAAAATAGCCTTTGGCCGCGTCCGACCGTTATGGGTTCCGGTGGGGCGATCGGGCCCCCTGGGCGATTCGCGGCGGCTGGGAGCTCCGGGACCTCTGAGGTTTGGGCTGCTGGCGGTCCGCGGCGGCTGGCGGTCCGCGGCGGCTCGGCGGTCCGCGGCGGCTGGGCGGGTCCGCGGCAGCCGGGCGAACCCGGGGCAGCATCCGCCCGGCGGCGCGGGCGCCCCCGCACCGCGTAGGGTCAGAGCCGTGGCTGGGGTGAACGCCGGCGGCCAGCGCTTCACCGGCGATGACGGGAGACCAGATCCGCGGGTCGCCGCGGTCCTCGCACGCTACGCCGCGGGGCAGGAGGCCGAGCAGGCGGCCCTGGCGGCTCTGGCGGCCGCCCGGCTGCTGATGCCGCTGGTCGAACGCGAGGCCACCGATCCGGCGGACGCCAGTTCCGAGGCCCCGCCCCCCGCGGCGGACGGCCCTGGCCCTGGGGAACCTGCGGACCCGCACCACGCGCACGCCTGCGGTTCCGCTGGCTCCGCGCCCGGCCGGGAGATGGCCTTCCCCACCCTTATCGGCCGCGACGGCCGCCCGGCCCTGCTGGCCTTTACCTCCCTGAGAGCCCTCACCCGGTGGCGGCCCGATGCGCGTCCGGTTCCGGCACTGGCTGTCCAGGTGTTCCAGACCGCGGTGGCCGGCTCCTGCGCCGTGGTGATCGACGTGGCGGGGCCGGTTCCGCTCGCGGTCGACGGGACCAGGCTCGCCGCGCTCGCGAAGGGCGAACCACCTCCGGCCCCGCAGGACGATCCCGACGTGCACGCTCAGATCACCGAAGCCCTGGCCGGTGAGCCCGCCATCTCCGGCGCGGAACTATCCGGGGGAGGGGACGGCACCGACCTCGCGGTCCGCCTGATGATCCGTCCCCGGGCCACGCCGCTCCCGGACGTTCAGCGCGTGGCCGAGGCGATCGCGGCCCGGCTGGCCGGGCGGCTGCGCCGCGGGATCGAGGTCGCCGCGATGCCCGCCCCCCGCGTCCGCCGGTGAAACCCTGGGTCACGGCCGTGGTCTGCGCGGCGGCCGGCTTGCTGGCCGGCGGTTACGTCACCGTGCTCATCGAGCGGGTCCCCGCATCCCGGACGATCCCCGGGTCGCTCGCCGAGCTGGGCCGGCACCCGCTGGGGGAGTGCCCGCGCTGCGCCGCCGCGCTGCGCGCCGCCGACGTCGTCCCGCTGCTCGGCTGGGCCCGGACCCGCGGCGTCTGCCGGTACTGCGGCGAGCCCTTCGGCGCCTGGCACCCGGCCGCGGAACTGCTCACCGCGGTCCTGTTCGCCCTGATGGGGCTGCGCTTCGGCCTCAGCCCGGTGCTGCCCGCCTATCTTTTCCTGGCCGTGATCGCCGTGGCCCTGGCCTTCATCGACGTCGCGCACCAGCGGCTGCCGGACCTGCTTACGCTGGCCGCCTACCCGGTGGCAATCGCCGCGCTGGGCGCGGCCACCCCCGCCACCGGGGATGGCACCGGCCACCTCAGTCACGCCTTTATCGGGCTGGCGTGCGCGTTCGCCTTCTACCTGATCCTGGCGCTGATCTATCCGGCCGGCATCGGGTGGGGCGACGTGAAGCTGTCCGGTCTGCTCGGCCTCTACCTCGGCTGGATCGGCCCCGCCGCGCTGTTCATTGGCCTGGCCGGCGGGTTCGTGCTGGCCGCCGTGGCCGGCGTCGCGATGATCGCGGCGGGGAAGGCGACGCGCAAGTCCCAGATCGCGTTCGGCCCGTTCATGCTGGCCGGTGCGATCGCCGTCATCGCCGCCAGCGGGCTGTAGATTCCCATTTCTGATGTCCCTTTCCCATTTCTGATGTCCCCTGTCTGGCCCATCGGGGACACAAAGGTGGGACGAGCGGTCTAACCGTTGCTTCTTTGCGTGACGAGTCGCTCTCGTTCTGTGCTTGGCTCTATAGTTGCGTTCTGTCACGGTCGTTAGCTTTTGTCAGGACAGGGTTCGGGTGAGCCCTGCGGCGCGAGAGGTGGCACGTGAATCCTGCCGTTGGTTCCGTCTCCGTGAGCCTTCGCGATGAGGATGGCGTCCTCCGTGAGAAGAAGTGGGCGGCCGGTGGCCCCGACCTGGGGATCGCGCGGACGGTTCCGTGGCGGACGTTCCGCTGGCGTCATGGTCAGCAGCATTACTCGGGTACTTACTGGTCCTCGGTCATGAGCGGGCACGTGATCTACGAGTCCAGGCTTGAGCTGACCAGGCTGCTGTACGCCGATTTCGACCGGGGCACGGAAGCGGTGTTCGCCCAGCCGTTCCTGCTGTCGGCTCAGGTAGACGGCGACCTCTGGTAGTTGTCAGGTTTCGATAGCCGCTCGCAACAGGCCCTGCGAGGGCAGCCAGATGGAGCATTCGGGTGCGGGCTTGGGTCAGCTGGCTTTCCATTCGGTTGCCAGCAGGCCGAGGACGACCTCGTCGGCGAAGTCTCCGTTGACCCACACCGAGTGCCGGAGGGTGCCTTCGCGCGCGAACCCGGCCTGGGTCGCAGCCCGGATCATCGCCCCGTTGTCGGCAAGGGTCTCGACCTGCAGCCGATTCAGGCCGCGGATCGCGAACCCATAGCGGCACAGCACCCGGACGGCGTCGGCGCCCAGCCCGCGGCCGCGGAACGCCGGGAGCAGCGAGATCCCGATATGGGCCGTACGGTTGTGCAGGTCGATCCTCCACAGCAGCGCCTCGCCTGCCAGCTCGCCGGCGGCCAGCTCGACCACCGAGAAGCAGGCCGCGTGGTCGTCCGGGCCGGTCACTACGTAGGGAGAGCCGGGGCCGGGCGGGATCGGCTGCCAGGGGCGGGAGTCGGCCCTGACCCGGGTCGCGACATCGTCATAGAGCCCGGCGTGCAGGACGGGGATATCGCTATCGTGCCGAGCGCGTAGCCCGGTCAGCTCGCCACGTAGCATGCAGGCTTTCCTACAAGGCCGGGCCGTCCGGCCGCAACCCGATTACCCGCTCGGCTGGCCGGCGGGACCCGCAGTGGGCATTACATAGTGTCGGGGAACCAGCGCCGTGCACCTCATGCAGCGCGAGGCGATCAGAACAGCAGCGCGTTAAGCACAGTGCCATGATCGGCACCTGCACGGGCTCTAGCTGCCGCCCGTTCGGGATCCGGCACCTTCCTCATCTGCGGTTCGCACCTCCGCCGCGCCATAGGATCAAGGGCATGCTTCGCTGGCTTACCGCGGGTGAATCGCACGGGCGCGCGCTCGTGGCCATCTGCGAGGGGGTCCCCGCCGGAGTGCGGGTGAGCACCGACGACATCGCCGCCGCCCTTGCGCGCCGCCGGGCCGGTTACGGCCGCGGCGCCCGGATGAAGTTCGAGCAGGACGAGGTCGAGCTCACCGGGGGAATCCGGCATGGAATCACCCTCGGTGGCCCCGTGGCGATCCGCATCAACAACACCGAATGGCCGAAGTGGGAGACCGTCATGTCCCCGGACGCGGTGGACGACGGCGAGCTGGCCGAACTGGCCCGGAATGCCCCCCTGACCCGCCCGCGCCCTGGCCACGCGGACCTGGCCGGGATGCAGAAGTACGGTCACACCGACGCCCGTCCCGTGCTGGAGCGCGCGAGCGCCCGCGAAACCGCCTCCCGCGTCGCGCTGGGTGAGGTCGCGCGGCAGTTCCTGCGCCAGGCGCTCGACGTGGAGATCATCAGCCACGTGGTGGCGCTGGGCGCCGTCAGCGCGCCGGACGGCCTGCTGCCCGGGCCGGAGGACGCGGCCCGGATCGACGCGGACCCGGTGCGCTGCGCCGACCCGAAAACCAGCGCCGCGATGGTCGAGGAGATCGACGCGGTGCGCAAGGAGGGCGACACCCTCGGCGGCGTCGTTGAGGTACTGAGCTTCGGCCTGCCGCCCGGGCTGGGCAGCTTCACGCACTGGGACCGGCGCCTCGACGCGCGGCTGGCCGCCGCGGTCATGGGCATTCAGGCCATGAAGGGCGTCGAGATCGGCGACGGGTTCACCACCGCCCGCCGGCGTGGCTCGCAGGCCCACGACGAGATCGAGACGGGCCCGGACGGTGTGCGCCGGCGGACCGAACCGGGCCGGCGGCGTCGAGGGCGGGATGAGCAACGGGGAAGTTCTCCGCGTTCGCGCCGCGATGAAGCCCATTTCTACTGTGCCGCGTGCCCTCGACACCATCGACGTGCAGACCGGCGAGCCAGCCAAGGCGATCAACCAGCGCAGTGATGCGACCGCGGTGCCCGCGTCCGGGGTGGTGGCCGAGGCTATGGTCGCGCTGGTGCTGGCCGACGCGGTGACCGAGAAGTTCGGCGGGGACTCGGTGAACGAGATCCGCCGCAACGCGCGCGCCTACGTCGACGCCCTGGTGGTCACGTGAGGGGGGAGGCACCCGGCACGGGACCCGGCAACGGACGGCCCCTCGTGGTCCTCGTGGGTCCGCCCGCGGCGGGTAAGTCGGTGGTCGGGACCATGCTGGCCGAACATTTCGGCACCGCCTTCGTCGACACGGACGCCGACGTCGCGGCGGCAGCGGGCAAGCCGGTCGGTGACGTTTTCGTCGAGGACGGCGAGCCGGCGTTCCGTGAGCTGGAGCGGGCCGCGGCCGGGCGGGCCCTCGCCGCGCGCGGCGCCGTGGTCGCGCTGGGCAGCGGCGCGGTCCTCGACCCGGGCATCCAGCAACTGCTCGCCGGGCAGCCGGTGGCGTATCTCGCGGCCGGGTTCACCGCGATCGCGCGCCGTCTCGGCCTGGACCGGCCGCGGGTCATCATCCCCGGCAACCCGCGCGGCCGCCTGCGCAGCCTGCTCGAGGAGCGGCGCCCCGTCTACGAGCGGCTGGCCGCGTTCACGGTCCCGTCCGACGATCTCGCGCCGGAGGAGATCACCGACGAGATCGTCGCCTGGCTGGAGAAGGCACCCCACCACAGGCCTGGCGCCGACGGAGCACCAGCGCGATGACCATAACCAGAATTAACGTGGACGGCGAGCGCCCCTACGAGGTGGTCGTCGGCGCCGGCGTCCTCGGCGAACTGCCCGGCCTGGTCGGCGGCCCGGGCCAGGCGGCAGCCACGGGCCAGGCGGCAGCCATGGGCCAGGACCCCGGTACGGTCTTCGTGATCCACGCGGGCAGCGTCGCGCACGTCGCCCACCCGGCCTGCCGTGCCCTCGAAGACGCCGGCTACCGGGTCGTGGCCGAGCAGGTCCCGGACGGCGAGGCGGCCAAGCAGGTCCCGGTCGCGGCGCGGCTCTGGTCCCGGCTGGCCGCCGAGCGCGTCGGCCGCACCGACTGCATTGTCGGCATCGGCGGGGGCGCGATCACCGATCTGGCCGGCTTCGTCGCGGCGACCTGGCTGCGCGGGGTTCGCGCCGTCCTGGTCCCGACCACGCTGCTGGGCATGGTCGACGCCGCGATCGGCGGCAAGACCGCGGTCGACATCCCCGAGGGCAAGAACCTCGTGGGCGCGTTCTACGCCCCGGCCGGGGTGCTGGCCGACCTGGCCACGCTGGAGACGGTGCCGCGGGCCGACTACGTCGCCGGGCTGGCCGAGGTCATCAAGGCGGGCTTCGTCGCCGACCCCGCCATCCTGGACCTGGTCGAGGCCGACCCCGAGGGCGCTACCGTCCCGCACGGGCAGCACACCCGGGAGCTGATCGAGCGGGCCATCCGGTTCAAGGGCCGCGTGGTGGCCGCGGACTTCCGCGAGGCGGGCCTCCGCGAGACGCTGAACTACGGCCACACCCTCGGTCACGCGATCGAGCGCGCCGAGGAGTACCGGTTCCGGCACGGCGACGCGGTGGCCATCGGGATGGTCTACGCCGCCGAACTGAGCCGGCTGGCGGCCCGCCTGGACGGCCCGACCGCGGCCCGGCACCGCCGTGTGCTCACCTCCGTCGGGCTGCCCACCGCGTACCGGCCCGGCGTGTGGCCCGAACTGCGCGCCGCGATGGCGGTCGATAAGAAGGCGCGGGGCGCGCGGCTGCGTTTCGTCGTCCTCGACGGGCCGGCCCAGCCCGCCATCCTGGAGGGGCCGCCCGAAGAACTGCTGGAGCAGGCGTATCTGGAGGTGTGCCCGTGACGACGCAGGTGCTCGTGCTCAACGGCCCGAACCTCGGCCGCCTCGGCATCCGTGAGCCGGACGTCTACGGCTCGGCCACGCTCGAGGACCTGGCCGACACGTGCCGCGCGGCCGGCCGCCAGCTGAACCTGCACGTGGAGGTGCGGCAGACCGACGACGAGGCCGAGATGATCCGCTGGGTACACGAGGCCGCCGACGCGCGCATGCCGGTGGTGCTGAACCCGGCCGCGTTCACGCACTACTCCTACGCGCTGCGGGACGCGCTCGCGATGCGCACCGCGCCGCTGATCGAGGTGCACCTGTCCAACCCGGCCGCGCGCGAGTCGTTCCGGCACACCTCGGTCGTCGCGGGCGTGGCCGACGGTACCGTGGCCGGCTTCGGCCTGCTGTCCTACCAGCTGGCCCTGCAGGCCATCGCCAAGCTGGCCGCCGCCCAGGAGCCCTCCCAGCAGGCGAGCACCGCGCCCGCGCCCCGGACAGACCAGACAGACCGGACAGGCCAGCCGCCCGCGCCGCAACCGACCGCCCCGCCGGGCACGCCGTGATCGTTCTCATCGGGTTCATGGGGGCCGGCAAGACCACTGTGGGCCGCCTGCTGTCCGGCCGGCTCGGGCTGCCGTTCATCGACGCCGACACGGCGATCGAGGAGCGGGCCGGCTGCCCGGTGCCGCAGATCTTCGCCGACCACGGCGAACCAGCGTTCCGCGTGATCGAGCACGAGACGATTGCCGCTCTGCTCGGCGGCCCGCCTGCGGTGCTCGCCCTCGGCGGCGGCGCGGTCGAGCACCCCGGCACGCGCGCGCTGCTGCTCACCGAAGACGTCGTCTACCTGCACGTTGACTACGACGGGGCGGTGGCACGGGTCGGCGGCGACGCCGGGCGCCCGATGCTGCGCCGGCCCGACCTGACGACGGTCTACCAGCACCGGCTGGTGGCCTACGAAGCGGTCGCGACGCACACGGTGCCCACCGACGGCCGCGAACCCGCCGACGTCTGCGGCGACATCGTGGCGCGCCTGGGGTCGGCAGTGCCGCGCCGAACCGGTTAACGTTCATCTATTAACCGAACGGGACTCGGTGAGAGTCGGACGGAAGGCCTGGGCATGCGCATCGGAATGTCGCTCAACTATGCCGGCGGCTTCGCGGAGACGGTCACCGAGCTGGCCGACTACGAGAAGGCCGGCCTGGGCATCGTGTTCGTCCCCGAGGCCTACAGCTATGACGCGGTGAGCCAGCTCGGCTATATCGCGGCCAGGACCGAGAGTCTCGAGCTCGCCTCCGGCATCTTCCAGCTGTACTCGCGCACCCCGGCGCTGACCGCGATGACCGCGGCCGGGCTGGACTACGTCTCGAACGGCCGGTTCACCCTGGGCCTCGGCGCGTCCGGGCCGCAGGTGATCGAGGGCTGGCACGGCGTGCCCTACGACGCCCCGGTCGGCCGGACCCGCGAGCTGATCGAGATCTGCCGCATGGTGTGGCGCCGGGAGCGGCTCAGCTACGACGGGCGGTACTACCAGCTGCCGCTCCCCGCGGATCAGGGCACGGGCCTCGGCAAGCCGCTCAAGCTGATCAACCACCCGGTGCGCGAGCGCATCCCCATCATGGTCGCCTCCGTCGGCCCGAAGAACGTGTCGCTCACCGCCGAGCTGGCCGAGGGCTGGCAGCCGTTCTTCTACCTGCCCGAGAGGGCGGGGGAGGTGTGGGGCGCCCCGCTGGCTGAGGGAATGGCCAAGCGGGACCCGGCGCTCGGCCCGCTGGACGTGGTGGCCCAGGCCCCGCTGATGATCGGCGACGACGTTGCCGCCTACCGCGACCTGGCCCGCCCGTTCTTCGCCCTGTACATCGGCGGCATGGGCGCCCGCGGCCAGAACTTCTACAACGCGCTGGCCCGGCGGCTCGGCTACGAAGCCGAAGCGGAACGGATCCAGGACGCCTACCTCGACGGCCGCAAGGACGAGGCGGCGTCGCTGGTCCCCGCCGACCTGCTGGAGAAGACCTCGCTGATCGGCCCGGACGGCTATGTGCGCGAGCGGCTCGCCGCGTTCCGTGCGGCCGGGGCGACCACGCTGACCGTCACCCCGCTGGCCGGGACGCACGCCGACCGGGTCCGCCTGATCGAGCGAGCCGCCGAGCTCGCGGCCTGACGCCCGGGGACCGGGCCCGGGAAGAGCGGGTCTTCCCAAGGCCGGATCTATCCCACGCGAGCGGTTATGGACGGGTCCAGGGGCCGAGGGAGGGCCACGCGCCGCCCCGCATCCACACCTGGTTGTCGGTCCCGAGCGCGAACACGTACGTGAGCCCGCCGGAATCCGCGCCGGCCCCAGAGGTCAGGCTGCCGCCGAGCGAGTTCCAGGCCCCGCCCAGGGTGGGCACCGGAATGCTGACCTGCTTGGACCACAGCGCGCCGTTGGTCCCGCGCACGAACACCACGGCCAGCTTGCTGTTCGGGGCCGAGGCGGTGCCGTTCACGAAGGCGACGCTGGGGTCGCTGGTGGTCTGGCCGCCGATGTCCCCGAACGCGAACCCGAAGCCGGCGAACTGCGCCCACAGGTAGACCGCCTTGTCCGTGCCCACGGCCGCGACGATCAGGTGGCCGTTGTTGTCGTAGGCGGCGGACGGCCCGGTGCCGGGCAGCAGCTGGCCGGCCAGGGGCGTCCACGCGTTCCAGCTGCCCGTTCCGAAGCTCGTGTACCAGATCTCGGCGTCGGTCCCGCGGGCGAACACGACGAGCTTGCCGTGGTCGCCGAACTCGCTGGCTGCGGCGCCCGGCTTGGCGGTGATGACGCCACCGAGCGACTGCCAGCCGGTCCACCCAGCGGCCGTCTGGTGGGTCCACCACAGTGCGTTGTCCGTCCCGCGCCCGAAGACCGCGAGTTCGTCGGAGGTCTGGGCCGGGGACAGCACGCCCGGCGGCACCAGCACCACGTCGGGGCCGCCGATCAGGTGGCCGCCGAGGTCGGTCGCGGGCTGCGAAGGTGCGAGCGCGTCCCGCAGCCACGCGCTGTCGTCGGTGCCGGTGTAGGCCAGGTGCGCCACCGCGTTCCCGCTGTCGGCCGGCGTGAACAGCGCGACGCTGGGCGTGAGACCGGGCGCCGGGTTCGCCGTCGCCGGCGCCGGCGGAGCCGGAGCCGTCCGCGACGCCTGGGCCAATGCTGGTCCCGCGGCCAGCAGCGTGGCCAGGCCCCCGCTGGCCAGCACCGCCGTGAGCAGTGCCGTCCGGCGGTGCCCCGATGGCCTGGCCGGCGTCCGGGCTCCCGCCCGTGCCCACCCTCGTGTCTTTCGCATTTGTTTCCCCTTTGATAACCGTCCCCCGTACAGGACGCTCATCTATGTAGACATCCGGCGGTTCGCGTTGGTTGTAGTCAAAAGTCCTGATTTCTTGGGCCGGACGGCTGTTCTACAGTCGGGGGATGCCGGAAATTCACGCCGCGCGCCGGGCCCGCGCGCAAGCGAAGGTCGCCGAGCTCGACGCCGACGCGGTGCTGATCACCTCCGCGCCGAACGTCCGCTATCTCACCGGGCTGGCCAGCTCCAACGCGGCGCTGCTGCTGCCCGCCGAGGGCGCTGGCCTGCTCGCGACCGACTCCCGGTACGCGCTGGCCGCGCACCGCGACAGCCCCGACCTCGAGCTGACCGTCGAGCGGTTCACCGAGCGCGCGCTGGCCGGCGCGATGACCCGCCGCGGGATGCGCCGGGTCGCGTTCGAGGCGCACGAGATGACCGTCGAGCGCCACGGGACCCTCGCGGCCAGCGCCGAGGGGGTCACCCTGGTTGCGTTCGGCCGCGGGATCGAAGACCTGCGGATGGTCAAGGACGCGGCCGAGATCGGGCTGCTGGCCAGCGCCTGCCGGATCAGCAGCCAGGCCCTGGCGGACGTGCTGCCCCGGATCCGGCCCGGGCTCACCGAACGCGCCCTGGCCACGGAGCTGGACCACCGGATGGCCGAACTGGGTGCCGAACGGACGTCCTTCGACACCATCGTCGCCAGCGGGCCCAACGGGGCGATCCCGCACCACGCCCCGTCCGGCCGGCCGCTGCGCCGCGGGGACCTGATCACGATGGATTTCGGCGCCTGCTACGCCGGCTATCACGCGGACATGACCCGGACGGTCGCGCTGGGCGAGCCCGCCGGGTGGCAGCGGGACATCTACGAGCTGGTCGCGGCGGCCCAGGAGGCGGGCTGCGCCGCCGCCCGGCCCGGTGCGGTTCTCCGCGACGTCGACGCGGCCGCGCGCGACGTGATCTCCGCGGCCGGGCACGGCGAGCATTTCCAGCACGGGCTCGGCCACGGTGTCGGCCTGGAAGTCCACGAGGCGCCGCTGATCGGGTACGGGAGTACGGGTAAGCTGGAGGACTGTGTTCCGGTCACCGTTGAGCCCGGTGTCTACCTACCCGGCCAAGGCGGCGTCCGGATCGAGGATGTCCTTATCGTGGGAGCCGGCCCGGCCGATGGCGGGCACCAGGCGCCGGCCGCCCAGATTCTTACGAGCACCACTAGGGAACTGCTCGCCCTGTGACGGGACGGGCAGGCGCGCCCGGGAGAGATGGCAGACGTGGCGACCACGAACGACCTGAAGAACGGCATAACCCTGAACCTCGACGGCAACCTCTGGACCGTCGTCGAGTTCCAGCATGTAAAGCCCGGCAAGGGCGGCGCCTTCGTGCGCACCAAGCTGAAGAACGTGATGACCGGCAAGGTGGTCGACCGGACCTTCAACGCCGGCGTGAAGGTGGACGTCGCCAACGTCGACAAGCGCGAGATGCAGTACCTCTTCCGCGAGGGTGAGGACTTCGTCTTCATGGACACCCAGGACTACGACCAGCCCCGGGTGCCCGCCGGCACCGTAGGCGACGCCGCCAACTACCTGCTCGAGGAGCAGATGGTGACGGTCGCGTTCAACGACGGGGTGCCGCTGTACGTGGACCTGCCGGCCGCGGTGGAGCTGACGGTCAGCTCCACCGACCCTGGCCTGCAGGGCGACCGCTCGACCGGCGGCACCAAGCCGGCCAAGCTGGAGACCGGCGCCGAGATCCAGGTGCCGCTGTTCATCTCCACCGGCGAGAAGGTCAGGGTCGACACGCGGACCGGCCAGTACCTCGGCCGCGCCTGAGGTGCCTGCTCGTAGCAAGGCACGCAAGCGCGCGCTGGACCTGCTGTTCGAGGCCGAGCTGCGCGGCGAGCCAGTGATCGCCCTGATGGAGGAACGTTCCGCCCTGGGCGCCGACGGCGGCCCGCCAGTGCCGGAGTACGCCGCGGAACTGGTCCGCGGCGTACAGGCGCACCGGGAGCGGATCGACGAGCTGCTCGCCTCCTACGCCGAGGGCTGGACGCTGGACCGCATGCCCGCGGTGGACCGCAACATCCTCCGGATCGGCGCCTACGAGCTGCTCTGGGCCGACGACGTGCCCGACGGGGTGGCGATCAGCGAGGCCGTGCAGCTCGCCCGGGAGCTGTCCACCGACGCGTCCCCGTCGTTCGTCAACGGGCTGCTGGCGCGGCTGCTCGGCCTGAAGCCCGAGCTCACACTCTGACGGACCGGGGCCTGTTCGCCAGCGCCCTGGTCGCGGCGGGCTACCAGGTGTTCGCGGTCAACCCGATGCCGGCGTCGCGGTACCAGGGCCGGCACGGGGCCCCGGGCGCTGTCCCGCGGCCCACCAGTCGATGATCTGGGGGGCCGCGGGCCGGCAGGCCAGCCAGCTCCGTTCCGCGCTGCGCGAGTTCTGCCCCGGGGATGTCGTGGCGGAGGATCGGCGACCGCAATGGTCCCTTCGTGGTCCTCTAGCGACCGCGATGGTCCCTTCGTGGCAAGCACTAGCCTCACCGCCGCTTGACACTTACGACCGTGGGATGTCTAGGCCGCGGCGAAGCGTACGCGCAGGCCGGACTTGCGGATCACCGAGTAGAACCACAGGGCGGACAGGCCCGCGCCGAAGACCACGATGCCCGTGGTGACGGCCGTGGTGAGGAGCAGGAACACCGTCAGCGGCTCGGTGAGCATCATGACCGAGAACCCGACGGTCATCAGGAAGAACAGGCCCGCCCACAGCCACGTGGCGTGCTGGAAGAACCGGTGCAGGGCCGGGTGGTGCGTGGACGGCTGGCGGAGCGCGACGACCTCCGAGGCCAGCCGCGCGATCAGCGGCTTGCGGGTCGGCGCCGTCCGCGCGAACAGCAGGGCCATCGCCAGGTTAGCCAGCGGGAACTGCAGCAGGAAGAAGAACACGTTGCCAGTGCTCACCACCACGGCGGCCTGAACCGTCATGACCAGGGCCGAGATTGTGACCAGCCCGGGGACGCTGCCGGTGACCACCTTGCGGACCACCGCCGTCAGCCACAGCACGGCCGACGCCGCGATCATCGCCGCGTTCCGGCCGGCAAGCTCCTGCCCGATGATGTATCCGATGCCCGGCAGCCCCACCGATTCGGTGAGGTTCCAGACCACCGTCCGCAGGAGCCGGCAGGGGCGCGGCAGCTCAAGGTGCTCAGCCATGGCGAAGAGGATATGGCCTGGGGCTGAAGACAACCCCCATATCGCGTCAAGGTGTCCGGAGTCTGTTAGAAATCGCCCGCCGGCCTCGGAAAACCCGGCCAGAAAAGGATTCCGGCGTGTCCCCGGCCCTCCTGCCCGGGGCCGCCCGGGCGCGATGGAGAGCCTGCGGGAGGCAATCGCGCGGCCGACGCCGGGCGTGTCGCCTGCACCGGACCTCGCGAGCTCCCGACATTGTCGGTGCGCGGCACTACATTGAAGCCATGTCGCGAGGAGGCGGGGCGTTGGGCGGCGAGGCGCTGGGGGCGCGCGCGTCCGTCGTCTGGGATGTGCTGCGCGGGGTTCTCGCGGCCCGGGCCGCGGACACGGGCCGGGACCGGCTGGACGTCATCGACGCGGGCGGGGGGACCGGTGGCTTCGCCGTGCCGCTGGCCGTGCTGGGCCATTCGGTCACGGTGGTGGATCCGAGCCCTGACTCGCTGGCGGCCGCGCAGCGCCGCGCCGCCGAGATGGACGTGCGGATCAGCGCGATCCAGGGGGAGGCCGCGGGCCTGGACAGCGTGCTGGGGGAGGCGTCCGCCGACCTCGTGATCTGCCACAGTGTGCTCGAATACGTCGACTCACCGGCCGACGCGCTCGCTGCC
This sequence comes from uncultured Actinomycetes bacterium, assembly GCA_963742865.1. Taxonomy (GTDB): domain Bacteria; phylum Actinomycetota; class Actinomycetes; order Streptosporangiales; family Streptosporangiaceae; genus Bog-532. The sequence goes on along the minus strand of CAVUNW010000007.1, from coordinate 134,918 downwards.
GTCGCGCGCGTGCTGCGGCCCGAGGGGACCGTCAGCGTGCTGGCCGCCAGCCTCGCCGCCGCGATTGTGCACCGGGCGGTCGCGGGCCGGTTCGCCGATGCCCGGGCGCTGCTCGACCGCGTGGCGGAGGAGCCCGGCCGGGGCCAGCCGCTGGCCGGCGCCGCCATCCCCCGCTACTTCACCCTGCCCGGCCTGGGGGCGCTGATCGAGGGCGCCGGGCTCTATCCCGGCGCCGCGCACGGCGTGCAGGTCTTCGCGGACCTCGTGCCCAGCGTCCTGGTGGACGCCGATCCCGGGGCCGCCGGGGAACTGCGGTCCCTGGAGGCCGCGGCCGCGACGTACCCGCCACTGCGCGACATCGCCACCCGGCTCCACATCCTGGGACGCCGCTAACGCCATGGACGGCCCGGCGCGTACCGGCGGCCAGCCCGCGGACGGCTTCCAGCCCGCGGACGACACGGGCTGCCACATCCTGCACGTCGACATGGACGCCTTCTACGCCAGCGTGGAAATACGGGATCGCCCCGACCTGGCCGCCAAACCGGTGATCGTCGGCTCCCCGAGCGGGCGCAGCGTGGTGCTGTCCGCGTCCTACGAGGCGCGCCGGTTCGGCGTCCGGTCCGCCATGCCCGCCACCCGCGCCCAGCGGCTCTGCCCGCAGGCGGTGTTCATCCGGCCCCGGCATTCGCTCTACAGCGACGTGTCCAAGCAGGTCATGGCGGTTTTCCGGTCGGTCACGCCGCTGGTCGAGCCGCTCGCCCTGGACGAGGCGTTCCTCGATGTCTCCGGGGCCGAGCGCCTGCTCGGCTCCCCGGCGCTGGATCGGCGCGGCGATCCGGCGGCAGGTCGAGGCCGAGCAGGGACTGACCTGCTCGGTGGGCGTGGCGCCGACCAAGTTCGTCGCCAAGATCGCCTCGGTGCGCTGCAAGCCGGACGGCCTGCTGGTCGTGCCGCGCGACGGGGTGCTGGACTTCCTGCACCCGCTGCCCGTCTCGGCGCTGTGGGGCGTGGGCAAGCGCACCGGGGAGATCCTCGACCGGCTCGGGCTGCGAACGGTGGGTGACATTGCTCACGCGCCGCTGGCTACGCTGCAGCACAACCTGGGCGCGGCCGTCGGCTCGCACCTGGCCGCACTCGCCTGCGGCCGTGACCCGCGTGCGGTGACCCCGCACGCCCCGGACAAGAGCATCGGCGCCGAGGAGACCTTCGCCACCGACATCAGCGACCCGGAGATGATCCGCCGGGAGCTGCTGCGGCTGTCCGAGCGGACCGCGCGTGCCCTGCGCGAGGCGCGGCTTCGTCGCCCGGACGGTGACGGTGAAGCTGCGGCTGGCGAATTTCACCACGTTGACGCGATCCCGCACGCTGCCCGAGCCGACCGACCTCGCCCGTAAGATCTACGCCACCGCGTGCGCCCTGTATGAGGGGTCGGGGCTGGACCGGCAGGCCCGGCTGCGCCTGGTCGGCGTCCGGGCGACCGGGCTGGCCCCCGCGTCGGCGGCGGCTACCCAGCTGGCTTTCGGTGACCGCCCCACCGGCTGGCGGGAAGCCGAGCAGGCCATGGACCGGATCGCCGAGCGGTTCGGCAGCGGTACGGTCCGTCCCGCGGAGCTCTGGAGGAACATGTGAACCGCGCTGGCAGGCCCGCGAATGCGCCCGGAGCCGGGCACTCGTTCGCGCAGGCGGGGCCCGTTCCGGCTCGTATTCTGGTGGTGGGCCGGAGAAGACTGGTGGAAGTCACCGAACCCCCGGTCCTGCGTGCAAGGTTCCATGGGAGGCGTCGTGCCGCTGTCTGAGCATGAGCAGCGTCAGCTCGAGCAGATCGAGCAGGCGCTCTACAGCGAGGATCCAAAGTTTGTGCACGCGGTTCGCTCCAGCGACCCGCGGGTGCACTATAAGCGCCGGGCCTATCAGGCCGTGGCCGGATTCGTGCTGGGCGTCGGACTGCTGCTGGGCGGGGTTATATCGCAGTACATCTGGGTCGGTGTCGCCGGATTCGTCGTCATGCTCGTCTGCAGCATGTGGGCGCTGACCAGCTGGCGGCACATCAGCGGGATGTCCGCGGCCGCGTTCGGCCCGGCCCGGCCGAAGGGTGCCTCGCGGCGCCAGCGGCGCCAGCAGCGCCGCGCGGGCGACCGTATCGCGGGGCCGGGCATGATGGAGCGGCTCGAAGAGCGCTGGCGCCGCCGCCAGGAGGGCGGCTGACGGGGTCGCGGGCGCCTCATCGGACCTGATCCGGCGCGGTCGGCTGTACCTCGCTGGGCTCGTTCAGCTCCCGGTTCACCGAGCTGGTCGGCGAGAGCCCCAGTTCGTACCGGGCCCGCAGCCACGACCGGGGCGCGGCGATCCCGGCCTGCTTCGCCAAGATCTTCACCCGGCCCGCACGAGCGCCGGGGAATCCCGCGCGACCGGTCAGGGACGAAGAAGCCAGACCGGTGATGCCGCCCCTAGCCTGAGCGGCATGGACATCAACGTTTCGCACTGCTTCATCGCCGTGGACGACCACGACGAGGCCCTGGCCTTCTACCACGGGGTGCTCGGGCTCGAGGTCCGCAACGACGTCTCGTTCGAGGGAATGCGCTGGGTCACGGTCGGGTCGCCGGCCCAGCCGGGCCTGGACATCGTCCTCGCGGCCAGCGCCGACCCCAACGCCTCACCGGACGACAAGCAGGCCCTGGACACGTCTCGGCCAGCGCCGACCCCAACGCCTCACCGGACGACAAGCAGGCCCTGACCGGATTGCTGGCCAAGGGCATGCTGCGCGCCGTCCTTTTCTCGACCGATGACTGCGACGCCACCTTCGAGCACATCCGGGCCTCGGGCGCCGAAGTGCTGCAGGAGCCGATGGACCAGCCCTACGGCGTCCGCGACTGCTCGTTCCGCGACCCGGCCGGCAACATGCTGCGGTTCAACCAGCAGAAGTAATCCCCGTGGTGCCCGGGGACCTGCCCGGCGGCCTCCGGACCCGCCGCACGCTGGACTGAGTCCTGGCCGCCGCCTCGGCCAGCTGCAGCATCCCGGTGCGGGCGGGCGCGAGCGCGGACGCAGGGAACAGGCGCGCGCGCCAGCGGGTCCGGCAGGCCGGCCGACGCCGCCAGCCCGCGCCTGATCTGGTCGAGATCGGCGTGACCCGGAGGCGCCGGGCTCGGGGCCCCCGCGTAGCGGGCGCGTTCCTCGGCGAGTGCCACCCGGCGGAGGGCCTCGGCCGCGGGCCGCGGGAGGCCGGATTCGTCGGCGACCCGGCGCGCGGTCGCGCGCGGCGACTCGCTCGGCCGCCATGGGATGCGGTAGTCGGCGAGGTCGTCGATCACCTCACGCCAGGCGGCGTGCGCCCGCTCGGCGTCGCCCGCCCGGTGGTACCGGCGCCGCCGCCGCAGGGTCCGCGCCGTGCGGGGCGCGGCCGCGGCCACGGCCAGCAGCGCGAGCACGGCCAGCCCGGCCGGCTCTCGCCGGGAACGCGCTGCTCCCGTGGAGCGCACTGGTCGCGGATCCGTGCCCGGCCAGCCCCCGCTCGCGCGGGTTGAGGGCCGAGTTATTGCCGCCCGTACCCGAAGAGCCCGTGTTCGGCTGGCTGGGCAGCGCGGTGAAGGACTGACTGCTGCCCCCGCCGGCCGTCTGCGGGACGGTGTAGGTGGGCGGAATGGCGGTGCCCTGCCCGCCGCTCCCCGCGGGCGTGGGCTCGAACCGCAGCCAGCCCGCGCCCTGGAAGTAGAGCTCCGGCCAGGCGTGCGCGTCGCTGGTCTTGACCGTCCAGGTGTTGATGCCCGTGGGCGAGCCGGAGGTGAAGCCGACCGCAACGCGGGAGGGGATGCCCAGCAGCCGGGCCAGCACGGCCATCGCGAACGCGAACTGCTGGCAGTAACCGCGGCGGGTGACGGTGAGGAAGTGGCTGAGGCCGGTCGCGTTCGGCGGTTCGGTGGCATTGAGGCTGTAGGTGAACCCGCCCGACTGGGTGAACCACCGCTGCAGCGCGATCGCCTTGCCGTAGTCGGTCTTCGCGCGGCTGGTGACCCTTCTGGCCAGCGCGGCCAGCGGCCGGAACGCGGCCGGGACGATCAGGTACTCGTCGGCGATCGCGGCCGGCGGCGGCGGCGCCTTGTCCAGCTGATCCGTGGTCGGGGAAATGTTGTCGCTGGTCACCGTGTACGCCAGGCCGGACAGTGTGGTCCCGAAGCCGAGCACCATCGAGGTGCTCACGTCCATCATCCAGTGCCCGGGCGCGCTGATTTTGGTGGCCGGGTAAGGCACCGGCAGGAAGCTGACCCCGGAGGTGGAGCTCACCGTCCCGCGGCCGACGGTGATGTGCGTGGTGACGCTGGTCCGGTCCGCCCCCGTCAGGCCCGGCGGCGACGGCAGCGGGCCGGTCGTCGTGGCCGTCGGGCCCAGGCCCGGGCCCATCGTCCAGGCCGTGGTGGACAGGTTGCCCAGGATGTACATCTGCAGGTACTGCGGCTCCGGGTCGGTGGTCCGGTAGGTGAGGACCGGCGAGGACTGGCTTTCGCGCAGGTCCTGCGTCATCTGCGCGAGCGGGTTCGGCACCGTCGCGCCGTTACCGGCGCCCAGCGCCGCCCCGGCCGGGCCGAAGACGTTGATGTGCGCGGGGAACATGTGGTTGACGCGCAGGCCGGGGATGAACAGCGGTACGCACAGCGAAACCGCGATCGAGGCTGCCCCGATCCGCCGCCCCGCCGCGGCCAGCGAGCGGGCATCGGTCTCCCGCACGGCCCCGGGCGCCCGCGCGGACCGGGGACGGCTGGGGGCCGGGCCCCGCCAGAGGCCGACCGGGCGTCCCCACCGCCGGATCCGTTCCCGCCCGTCCGCGTTCAGGATCAGCAGGTACCCGGCCGTGCCCAGGCAGAACACGATCGTGGTGCCCAGGCCGCCCCGGGCCGCTGGCGTCGTGGTCGGCACGATGAACAGCGCCAGCAGCGGCAGGCCCGCCAGCGCGGGGCTGCGCAGGCGGACCGCCAGCGTGTCGGTGGCCAGCGCGGCCAGCGCGATCCCGGCCGTCCCGAGCAGGACCAGGTCCGGCGTCAGCGGCACCGGCGGCGAGAACCGGTCCGCGTCCGTCATGCCCTGGGCGGCCAGCTGCCACAGATAGCTGAGTGACGAGCGGTTCGGCACCACCAGTAGCCAGGAGCGCCCGGCCGCGAACAGGACGTTGAGGTAAAGCAGCAGGCCGGCCAGGCCGGCCGCGAGGCACACGGCGAAAGGCAGCCGGCGCCGCCGGGTCAGGGTGCCGGCGGCGGCGACCACGACGATGGCGCCGAGCCCGGCCCAGAACCACTGCCAGCTGTCGTACAGCGGGTACAGGGCCGTCGAGGCCAGGGCCGTCCCGGCCGCGGCGGCGAGTGTCAGCCGGTGCCTCATCCGCCTCCCTCCGGCGGGACGGCGGTCAGCGGGGGAACCGCGGTCACCGGGGAAGCCGCGCCGGGCACCGCGGGCGCCTCGGTGCTGACCGGGCGGCGGTGCAGGAAGCCGGCCATGGCCGGGCTGTGCAGTTCCCGCCACGCCTCGCTGAGCGGGGTGCCCGGCCGTGACGACCGCGACCCGCCACCCCGCCGCGATGAGGATGTCCCGCGCGGCCGTGACGTCGCCCCCGGGGCCGCCCGGCGCAGTTCGGCCCGGCGCAGTTCGGCCCGGCGCGGCGCGGCCCGAATCCCACTGCAGCCCGTCGACCATCACCACCATGGCCGGGGCCGTGCCCCGGTGACTGGCGGCGAGCAGCCGGGCCTGGCTGGGCGCCAGCATCCCGGTCACCGCGACGACCTGCCCGCGGGTGCCGGCCCGCAACGTGGCCAGGCCCCGGCCGAGGTCGATGTTGCGCGTCGGCTGGATCACCGCGAGCCGCTCCAGCAGCGATTCCGCGGCCGGCCCGGCGGGCGTGACCTCACCCGAGTCGGTGACCAGCCGCGTGTCGATTCCCTGGCTGGCCAGATGGACACCGATCGACGCGGCGGCGCTGACCGCGAACTCGAACGGCGATCCCGGGCCGCTGCCGGTGTACGCGCGCCGCCGGGCGTCGATCAGCAGCAGCGCCCGGTTGTGCCACTGCTGCTCCTCCCGGCGGACCATCAGTTCGCCGTACCGCGCGGTGGATCGCCAGTGCACCCGGCGCAGTTCGTCGCCGTCCCGGTACGCGCGCGGGGCGATGTCATCCTCGCCCGCGGCCGCGACCGTGCGCATGCCGCTTTCGCCGTCACCGAGACGGCTGCCGGGGATCGTGACGCGGGGGAGCGGTGTGATCGTCGGCGTGACCACGAGCGTGCTCTTGGTCGAGAACGACCGCCCGATCGCCACCAGGCCGAAGACGTCGGCCACGCGGATCTGCAGCGGGCCGATCGTGTACTTGCCCCGCTGATCCAGCTGGACCTGGTAACTCAGATCGCGGTGGCCGTTCGCCTCGATCGCCTCAAGTACGAACCGCTGCCGGCTCCCGGCCACGAGGGGGGTGGTGTCCTCGGCGAGCAGCAGGCCGGTGCGCAGCCGGGAGATGTTGGACAGCCGGATGCGGACCTCGGCCGGCCGCCCGGCCACGACCCGGCGCGGCAGCAGCTGCCGGGCGCAGGACAGCCGGTACCGGGCCCGCGTGGCCCCGAGCGCGGACAGCAGCGGCAGCATCATCAGCAGGATGCCGATGCGCAGCAGATCGGCTTCGTCCAGGGCGAAGCCGGAGACGGCGGCCGCGCACCCAATGGCCAGGAAGGTCTTTCCCCTCGTGGTCAGCGCGTCAATCAGTGCCCGCATGGAAGTCCCGGCTCGTCACCGGCGGGCCGGCAGCGGCAGCTGGGCGACGATGCCGGCCAGCACCTGCTCGGGCAGCTGCCCCGTGACCAGCGCCTCCGGGGTGGGCAGCAGCCGGTGCGCGAGCACCGGCACGGCCAGGGCCTGCACGTCGTCCGGGATCACGTAGTCACGGCCATCCAGCGCCGCCCAGGCGCGGCTGGCCCGGAGCAGATGCAGCGTCGCCCGCGGGGAGGCGCCGAGCCGCAGGTCCTCATGCGAGCGGGTCGCGTTTACCAGCGTGATCACGTATTGCTTGAGCAGGTCGGAGACCACCACGCCACGTACCGCCGCCGCCAGGTCGCGGATGTCGGTGGCGCGGGCGACGGGCTTGACATCGTCCAGCGGCGACGCCGAGCCGTGGGTGTCGATCATCTCCATTTCCGCGGCGGCCGTCGGGTAGCCGATGGAGATGCGCGCGGTGAACCGGTCACGCTGGGCTTCGGGGAGCGGGTAGGTCCCCTCCATCTCCACCGGGTTCTGCGTGGCGATCACCATGAACGGCGATTCCAGCGGGAAGGTGGTCCCGTCGACGGTGACCTGCCCCTCCTCCATGCTCTCCAGCAGCGCGGACTGCGTTTTCGGGGACGCGCGGTTGATCTCGTCCCCGACCACGATGTTGGCGAACACCGGTCCCGGCTTGAACTCGAACTCGCGCCGTTCCTGGTTGAACGCGCTCACGCCGGTAACATCGCTGGGCAGCAGGTCCGGGGTGAACTGGATCCGCCGGACCGAGCAGTCGATGGACCGCGCCAGCGCCTTGGCCAGCATGGTCTTGCCAACCCCGGGGACGTCCTCGATGAGCAGGTGACCCTCGGCCAGCAGCACGGTGAGCGTGAGCCGGACCGCGTTCGCCTTCCCGTCGATCACCGATTCAACGGCCGCGGCGATACGGCCGGCCACCGCTCCGAGGTCATCGAGCGCGCTGGCTGGGTCGCGCCCTATTTCCACTACCACCTGGCCTCCTCGATGGGCCTCACGCCACACCAGCCGCCGACGGGGTAGGCCGCTCCTCCGCCCGCTGCCTCTAACGACAGTACGTCCTACCTCACCTGATGCGCGATGCTTCGGGTCCGGCGGGGGCCGGGGAGCCTTCGTCTGCTAAGCCAGCCCTTGCCCGGCCCCCGCCCTTTTATTGCGGTTGGCGCCCGAGATGCCCACCTCATTTCCGGGGCCCCACTTTGCTCCACCGGCGGCCGGCCCGGCGCCTGCCGGGCGGTTTCCCGGCCCGGGGGTCCAGCCTCCGTTGGCCGGACGGCCCCTCCGGCCAACAGGCCATACCTCCCGGCCGCTGCTTTCCCCCACTTCGCTCCACCGCCTCTGAACTGCAGCTTTACCGGCCGTTGGGCCCGAAAAACGCCCGGTCAGGCGTTGACGGTGGAGGAATGTGGAGTACAGTGGAGCGCCATGGGGTAGAAAGGCGCTGGGCAGTGAGGCGAACGACGGCCGTGCCGCACCAGCCGCGAGACCCGGGGAGGTGAGTGCGATGTTCCTCGGCACTCACACGCCCCGGCTCGACGAGAAGGGCCGGCTGATCCTGCCCGCCAAATACCGTGACGAGCTCGCCGGGGGGGTGGTGATCACGAAAGGCCAGGAGCGCTGCCTCTATGTCTTCCCGCTGGAGGAGTTCGGCCGGGTCACCGAGGCCATGCGCACCGCGCCGGTCACGCGCAAGGACCTCCGCGACTACAGCCGCGTGCTGTTCGCGAGCGCCTTCGATGAGGTGCCGGACAAGCAAGGCCGGATCACCGTCCCGCCCGCGCTGCGGACCTACGCCGGCCTGGAGCGGGACTGCGTTGTGATCGGCGCCAACACCCGGATGGAGATCTGGGACGCCACGGCCTGGGAGACCTACCTGGCCAGCCAGGAAGAAGCCTTCTCGGAGGCGTCACAGGAGGTGCTGCCCGGGATCTTGTGACGGGTACCGGGCTGCGTCCCGGTCCCAACGGCCCCCGGCGGGGTCTCCACCCGCGCTGGGCCGCCCGGCTGGCTGGCATCACTTCCCCGGTGCCAGGCGGCTGGCGGCCCGCGCGGCGCGGATGGGGTCCCGGCTGCGAGGCGGTGTAAGCGGCAGTACGCGAGGACGTAGGGGGTTTGATGGGCGAGTCGGCCGCCGGTCACGTGCCGGTCATGGCGGACACCGTCGTGGCCCTCCTCGGGCCCGCCCTGGAGCCGGACGGCGCGGTCCTCCTGGACGCGACGCTCGGTCGCGCGGGCCACGCCCGGGCCCTGCTCGCCGCCTACCCCGGCATGATCCTGATCGGCGTCGACGCCGACCTGACCGCGATCGAGCGGTCCCGCGAACTGCTGTCCGCCTACGCGGACCGGGTCATCCTCGTACACGCCTTCTACGACGAGATCCCGGCCGTCGTCGCCGCCGCGGGCCTGGACGGCGTGCAGGCCGTCCTGTTCGACCTCGGGGTGTCGTCCCCGCAGCTCGACGACCCCGAGCGCGGCTTCGCGTACTCCCAGGACGCGCCCCTGGACATGCGGATGGACCGCACCCGCGAGCTCACCGCGGCCGAGGTCGTGAACAGTTACCCGGCCGGGGAACTGGCCCGCGTGCTGCGTGACTACGGCGAGGAGCGGTTCGCCCGGCGGATCGCGGACGCGGTCGTGCGCGAGCGGACCCGGTCCCCGATCACGTCCACGGGCCGGCTGAGCGACATTGTCCGGGACGCGATACCCGCCGCCACCCGGCGGACCGGCGGTCACCCCGCCAAGCGCACTTTCCAGGCGCTGCGGATCGAGGTGAACCGCGAGCTGGCCATCCTCGGCCGCGCGCTGCCCGCCGCCCTCGACCTGCTCTCGGTGGGCGGGCGGATCGTCGTCCTGGCCTACCACTCGCTCGAAGACCGCGCGGTGAAGCGGGTGCTCGCCGCGGCCGCCGCCGACACCACCCCGCCCGGCCTGCCGGTGCCGCTGCCCGGCAGCGGGCCGCAGTTCCGCCTGCTGACCCGGGGAGCGCTGCGGCCATCACCAGAAGAACTCGCCGCGAACCCACGTGCGGCATCGGCGCGGCTCCGGGCCGCGATGCGGATCCGGAAGGCGGCGTGAACGGCGTGAACGGCATGAAGGGGCGGATGACATGGCGACCCGAATAAGCGACTCAGCGCCCCCGCGGAACCGGGGGGGCGTCCCGCCGCGTCTGGCCCAGCCGGCCCGGGGAACGGCCCCGCCGCGCCCCGCCCGTGCGCCCCGGCCGAGGCGCGCCCCGGCGCCGCCCGGCGCGCCCGGAACGCGCGGAGCGCCCGGAACGCGCGGAGCGCCCGGAACGCGCGGAGCGCCCGGCGCCGTCGGCGCGCGCGGCCACCGCCACCCGCGTTCCGGCGCCGCCCCGTCCGGGGGCAGTCCCGCCCCGGGCAGCCACCCTTCCCCGGCCCGACACTCGTCCCAGGACCGCTGACCTCCCCAAGCCCCCGCCCCCGCCCCCGCCCCCGCCCGCCCCGGCCCCGGCCCCGGCGCCGGCGCGCTCCCCGTGCGGCCGCCGAGGGCCGCCGCCGGATGCCGTTCATCCTGCTGATCGTGGGCATGCTGTGCGGCGCCCTGGTGTGCCTGCTCGTGATCAGCACGACGCTCGCCGCCGGTTCATTCCGCATCTCCAACCTGCAGCAGCAGAACCAGGCGCTGGTCAAGCAGCAGCAGGCCCTGCAGCAGCAGGTCGCCCAGGACCAGGCGCCGAGCGTGATCGCCCAGCGGGCCGAACAGCTCGGCATGCGCCCGGTCGCCCAGATCCAGTTCCTCAACGTGAAGACCGGCAAGATCTCTAGCGACGCCGCCACCGGCGCCGCCGCGAATATCAAGGTCCCTGGTTACACCCCATGACCATGCGGGGCGGGGGACGTGAGCCGCGTGGTGGGGGGCGCGACTCACGCGGGGGAGCAGGCGCGGGCCGGGGCGGCCCGGGACCGGGACGGCCCGGGCCCATGCGCGGGACGCGGCGGCCCAGTGCGTCCAAGGCGCCCCGGCCGGGGCCCAGGCCACCAGCAGGCAACCCCAGCGGCGGCAGGCCAGCGGCCGGTGACCCGAGCGGGGGCAAGGCGGCAGGCAACCCCAGCGGAGCCAGGCCGGTCGGCCCCCGGCCCGGGGGAGCCAGGCCCACGGGAATCAAATCGGCGGGCGCGAGGCCGCCACGCCCGAACCCCCCCGCACCGAAGCAGCCCGGCCTCCGGCCCGCCCGGCCGGGACTCACCCGCAACGGCCGCACCCCGCGCCCGCGCGCCGTGGTGCGCCGTGTCCTGCGGCCGCGGGCCGACCCGGGACGGCGGCTGGGGATCACCCTGCTGGCCATTGCCTTCGTGCTGTCCCTGTTCGCCGGGCGGCTGATTCAGCTCCAGGGTTTTGAGTCCGGCGCCTACCTGCAGCTGGCGCAGGCCCAGCGGTTGCAGGGCGAGAACATTCCCGCCGTGCGCGGCGCGATCACGGCCGCGAACGGGCAGCCGCTGGCCATCACCGTGCAGACCTACCTGGTCTACGCGGACCCGGCGATGATGACGGCGGCGCAGATGCCGCAGATCGCCGCCGACCTGGCCGGGCCGCTCGCCATGACCCAGGCGAGCATCCTCACCCTGCTGCAGAACCCGACCTCACGCGATTACGTGGTGCTCGAGAAGGGGGTCACGCAGCAGGTCGCCGACCAGATCAAGGGGCTGGCGCTGCCGGGCGCCACCGGGACCTCCAGCACCGGCGGGATGACCGTCGGCACCGGGCTGCCCGGCATCGCGATGCAGGCCAGCTACACCCGGATCTACCCCGACGGCAACGCCACCTCCAACCTGCTCGGCTTCACCCAGACGACCCCGACCGGCAACCTGGCCGGCGGCGCCGGGCTGGAGTACTCCGACAACGCGCTGCTGGCGGGCAAGCCCGGTCACGAGCAGTTCCAGGTCGGTACCAACGGCGAGCAGATCCCGCTGGCCGCGGGCAAGAACACGCCCGCCGTCAACGGCAGCGGACTGCGCCTGACGATTGTCCCCGCGCTGCAATGGGAGGCCCAGCAGGCCTGCCAGCAGCAGGTGATCAAGTCCCAGGCGGACAACTGCACGGTCGTGGTCATGCAGCCCGGCACGGGCAAGATCCTGGCCATGGCGCAGTGGCCGGCCTATGATCCCTCGTCCGCCAATCCTCAGGCCACCTCCAACCTGGCCGTCCAGAACATCTTCGAGCCGGGCAGCACTGGCAAGGTGATCACCGCCGCGGCGGCGATGGAAAAGGGCGGCCAGACGATCACGAGCACCTACACCGTGCCCGACGTGATCAACATCGGCGGCTTCACCTTCCACGACGCGGAGTACCACCCCGTCGAGCGCTGGACCATCGCCGGCATCCTGGCCCACTCCAGCAACGACGGCATGGTCCAGGTCGTCCGGCACGTCCCGCCGCAGACCCAGTACGACTACCTGCGGGCGTTCGGCCTCGACGCACCGACCGGCGTGAACCTTCCCGGCGAATCGATCGGCCTGCTGCCGTCGCCCTCGGCGTGGTGGGGCAACGAGCGGTACACCCTGTCGTTTGGCCAGGGCGTCGACGTGACCGCGCTGCAGATGGCCAGCGTGTACGCGACGATCGCGAACGGCGGCGTGCGCGTCCAGCCGACGATCGTGCAGGGGACCACGAACAGCGCCGGCACGTACACGCCCGCACCCGCGTCCCCGTCCCGCCGGGTCATCCAGGCCAGCACGGCCCGGAGCCTGATCGGGGCGATGCAGCAGGTGCCGGGGGTCGACCTGGCGGGCGGCCAGCCGTGGGGCGTGATCCCCGGCTACGCCATCGCCGCGAAGACCGGCACGTCCCAGGAACTGGATCCGGCCAAGAAGTGCCTGTGCAAGTACGGGTCCAGCTAGATCGGGATGGCGCCCGGCGATAACCCCCAGCTCGTGGTCTCGGTCAACGTGCAGAACCCGAAGAAGAACGGCTACTTCGGCGCGGTCGTGGCGGGCCCGGTCTTCTATCAGGTGATGAAGTTCGCGCTGCAGACCATGAAGATTCCGCCGGACGGGGCCAAGCCTGCGGACGTGCCGCTCACCGGCCCCTGATAGGAGGTAACCTCTCCGCGTGCCCGTGGCCATCCGTCCCACCCGAACTGTGAGCCCGCCCGCTTTCCGGCCTCGGCGCGCTGCTCGGCGTGGAGCTTCCCGCCGACCGCGGGTTCCGTCCGTCCCGCCGCGATCGTAACTCTTAACGGACCTGGCCGGACGATGCCGCCGGTGCGGGGTCACCCATGACTCGCGGATGGTGCGGCCCGGCGACCTGTACGCCGCGCTGCCGGGCACCCGGGTGCACGGGGCCGAGTTCAGTGCCGCTGCGGTGGCCGCCGGTGCCGTGGCGATCCTGACCGATCCGGCCGGGCGGGACCGCGCCGCCGCAAGCGGGCGTGCCGGTCTTCGTGGTGACCGACCCGCGGGCCCGGCTGGGCGAGGTCGCCTGCTGGGTGTACGGCGACCCCGCCGGCGGCTCCGGCTGATCGGCGTCACCGGCACCAGCGGCAAGACCACCACGAGCTACCTGGCTCGAGGCCGGGCTGCGGATGGCCGGGCACGTGACCGGCCTGATCGGCGGGGTGGAGACCCGGATCGGCGACCGAGCGTGCAGGCCAGCGAGCTGACCACGCCCGAGGCCACCGACCTGCAGGCCCTGCTGGCCACCATGGCCGAGCGCGGCGTCACCGCCGCGGCCATGGAGGTCTCCAGCCACGCGCTGGCGCTCGGCCGGGTCGCGGGCACCCACTACGACGTCGCGATCTTCACCAACCTGTCGCAGGACCACCTGGACTTCCACGCCGACCTGGAGGACTACTTCGCGGCCAAGGCCCGGCTGTTCACCCCGCGAGTACGCCGCCGCGGGGGTGGTCAACCTCGACGACGGCTACGGGCGGCGGCTCGCGGCCGAGCGCGCCGATCCCGATCACCACCTTCTCCGCGACCGGCAACCCGGACGCGGACTGGCGGGCCGAGAACGTGCGGGTCGGGCGCGGACGGCAGCACGTTCCGGGTCATCGGGCCCGGTGGCGTGGAAGCCGACGCGCTCGCTGGCCCTGGTCGGCCCGTTCAACGTGGCCAACGCGCTGGGGCGATCGTGGCCCTGGTCGAGGCGGGCATCGGGCTGGACGACGCGGTGGCCGGCGTATCGGGTCCTGCCCCGGCGTGCCCGGCCGGCTGGAGCGGATCGAGCCGCTGGGCGGCGCCGCACCCGACCTGACCGTGCTGGTCGACTACTCGCACAAGCCCGGCGCGGTCGAGGCGGTGCTGGGCGCGCTGCGCCCGGTGACCCAGGGCAGGCTGATCATCGTGCTCGGCTGCGGCGGCGACCGGGACCGGGCCAAGCGCCCGCTGATGGGCGCCGCCGCGGCCGCCTGGCCGACGTGGCCATCTTCACCAGCGACAACCCACGCTCGGAGGATCCGCTGGCCATCCTCGCGGCCATGCTGGATGGCGCGGTCGGCGGTGCCGGCAGCGGCGCCGCGCGCACGTGATCGTGGAGCCGGACCGGGCCGCGGCCATCGGCCTGGCGGTCTCCACGGCCGCCAAGGGTGACGTGGTCCTGGTCGCAGGCAAGGGCCACGAGCGCGGCCAGTACGTGGCAGGCCGCGTGCTCCCGTTCGACGACCGTGAGGTCACCGCCGAGGCGCTGCGGCGCCGGGCCCGAGGCCCGCACGCGGCCCACCCGAAGGGGGAACTGTGATCCCGCTCCCGCTGGATGAGATCGCCCGGATCACCGGGGCCCGGCTGGACGGGGGCGCGGATCCGGCCGCCGTGGTCGACCGGCCCGGTCGTCATCGACTCGCGCCGCGCCGCCCCGGGGGCCTGTTCGCCGCGGTCGAGGGGGAGCGGGCCGACGGGCACGACTTCGCCGGCCGCGGCCATCGCCGCCGGCGCGGTGGCCGTGCTGGGCACCCGCCCGTGCGGCGTGCCCGCCCTGATCGTCGAGCGACGTGCCCGCCGCGCTGGCCCGGCTGGCCCAGGAGGTGATGGCCCGGCTGCCGCAGGTAACGATCGCCGGGCATCACCGGTTCCTCGGGCAAGACCTCGACCAAGGACCTGACCGCTCAGCTGGTCGAGCGCCTCGGGCCCGACGGTCGCACCGGAAGGCTCCTACAACAACGAGTTCGGCTTCCCGCTGACCGTGCTGCGCGCGGACGAGCAGCACCCGTTACCTGGTCCTGGAGCTGGCCGCCCGCGGCGCCGGGCACATCGCCAGCCTGTGCGAGATCGCCCCGCCGCGGATCGGCGCCGTGCTCAACGTGGGGCACGCGCACACCGGGGAGTTCGGCGGCATCGAGCAGGTCGCCCGGGCCAAGGGGGAACTGCCCGCGGCCCTGCCCGCCGCGGCCGCCGGCGGCGTCGCGATCCTGAACGCCGACGACCCCCGGGTGCATGGCCATGGCCGCGCGGACCGAGGCCCGGGTCGTGACGTTCGGGCTCGCCGCCAATAACGCCCGCCTCGCCAGCCCTGACCCTCCCGGCCCCATGGCCCCCGTACCGCGCAGCACCGGGCGCCCGACTTCGCCGCCGCTGACGTCCGCCTGGACGACCTCGGCCGCGCGAGCTTCACGCTGGTGACCCCGGCCGGGGCGGCCCCGGTCCGGCTGGCCCTGCACGGCGCCCACCAGGTGCCGAACGCCCTGGCCGCCGCGGCCATCGCCGCCGAGCTGGGCCTGGCCCGCGCCGAGCATCGCCGACGCCCTGTCCGCCGCCACCGCACGCAGCCGGTGGCGGATGGAGGTCACGCAGGCGCCCGGGCGGCGTGACCGTCGTCAACGACGCCTACAACGCCAACCCCGAATCGGTCCGGGCCGCGCTGGACGCCGCTGGCGCCACATGGCCCGCGGCCGGCGCTCGTTCGCCGTCCTCGGGCCAGATGGCCGAGCTGGGCGAGGAGTCCCGGGCCAGCCACGAGGAGATCGGGCGCGCTGGCCGCCGGAACCGGGGTGGCCGGTCTGATCGTTGTCGGTAAAGAGGCAGACCCTATCCTCGACGGGGCCCTGGCCACTGCGCGGGATGGCGCGGCGAGGCGATCAGCGTGCCGGACGGCCCGGGCGCCGTCGCGGCACTCCGCGGCCGGCTGGCCGGCGGTGACGTCGTGCTCGTCAAGGCCTCCCGCGCCGCCGGGCTGGAACGCGTCGCCGCCGCGCTGCTGTCGCAGCCAGACCGCGTGAAGGAGACGGCCCAGTGAAGGCCCTCCTCATCTCCGCCGCGGTCTCGCTGGTGGTCGCGCTGCTCGGCACGCCGATGGCCATCCGGGTGTTCTCCCGGCACGGCTACGGCCAGCCCATCCGCGAGGAGGGACCGGCCGGTCACGCCAACAAGCGGGGCACGCCCACGATGGGCGGCACCGTCATGATCATCGCGACGCTCGTCGGGTACTTCGCCGGGCACCTCGCGACCGGCGAGTCGGTCTCGGTGTCCGGGCCTGCTGGTGCTGTTCCTGATGACCGGCCTGGGCGCGGTCGGGTTCGCCGACGACTTCATCAAGCTCTACAAGCAGCGCAGCCTCGGCCTGCGCAGCGGGGCCAAGCTCACCGGCCAGGTGATCGTCGGGGCCGTGTTCGCCGTGCTGGCCCTGCACTTCCCGGACGGCTACGACCTGACCCCCGCCTCCACGCACCTGTCGTTCCTGGCCGACTTCGGCATCTCGATCGGGCCCATCTTCTTCGTGGTCTGGGTCGTGGCCATGGTCGCCGGGACCTCCAACGCGGTGAACCTCACCGACGGGCTGGACGGCCTGGCCACCGGCGCCGCGATCCTCGTGCTGGCCGCGTACGTCATCATCGGCAACTGGCAGCTCCGCAACGACTGCACGCTGTCACTGGCCCCGAACTGCTACGACGTCCGGGACCCGCTGGACCTGGCCGTGGTCGCCGCCGCGCTGATGGCGGCGTGCGTCGGCTTCCTGTGGTGGAACGCCCCGCCCGCCCGCATCTTCATGGGCGACACCGGCTCGCTCGCGCTCGGCGGCGCGCTGGCCGGGCCTGGCCATCACCACCCGGACCGAGCTGCTGCTGCTCATCCTCGGGCGGCCTGTTCGTGATCATCACGCTGTCGGTGATCATCCAGGTCGGGTCGTTCAAGATGACCGGTAAACGGGTGTTCCGGATGGCCCCGCTGCAGCATCATTTCGAGCTGCTCGGCTGGGCCGAGACCACGATCGTGGTCAGATTCTGGGTCATCTCCGGCATGTTCATCGCGCTTGGGCTGGGCGTCTTCTACGTCGGCTGGTTCCCGAAGTAGCTGCGCCAGCAGCTGCACCCTGGTGCCCGCCCGAATTCCCCGCGTCTTACGCGACACGCGCCGGATCTCCCCGGTATCGGGCGCGCCCCCGCCGAGACTGGACCCATGGAGCGCGTCGCGGAGGCCCAGACGGAGGAGACCGCCGATGAGGCCGGCCTGGCGCCCGCGGTCGACGCGGCGGCTCCGGCCGTCTCCGGCCCGGGACCGGCTCGCGTCCTGGTTCGCGCTGCTCGACCGCCCGCTGACGTCGTACTACCTGATCATCGGCATCACCGCGCTGCTGCTCGGGCTCGGCCTGGTCATGGTGCTGTCCACCTCGTCGGTGCAGGACCTGAGCCTGGGCCTGCCCCCGTACTCCGATTTCAAGAAGCAGCTGCTCGGCGCCGCGCTCGGGCTGCCGATCATGTACGCCGCGGCCCGGTCGTCACCGCGGCTGTTCCGCGCCGCGGCGTACCCGCTGCTCGGCGCGTCCATCGTCGGCCTCGGGCTCACGCTCATCCCGGGCGTCGGCCGGTCGGCCAGAACGGCGCCTCCCGCTGGATCCAGCTCGGCCCGTTCCCGGCGCAGCCGTCCGAGCTGGCCAAGATCGCCCTGGTGCTGTGGGGCGCCGACCTGCTCGCCCGCAAGGAGCGGCTCCGCCAGCTGGAGGACTGGCGGCACCTGCTGATCCCGCTGCTGCCGGGGGCAGGGCTGCTCTGCATGCTGGTCATGGCGGGCGATGACCTGGGCACGACGTTCGTGCTGCTGGTCATCTTCATCACGCTGCTGTGGGTCATCGGTACCCCGGGGCGCATCTTCGCCGGCATGATGGCGCTGATGTGCCTGGTCATGCTGCTGCTCGCGGTGACCTCGGCGTACCGGCTGAAGCGGCTGACCGGCTTCGTCAACCCGCAGGGCGGCCCGATGGGCCCCAACCAGCAGGGCATCCAGGGCAAGTACGCGGTCGGCTCGGGCGGCCTGTTCGGGGTCGGGCTCGGGGCCAGCCGGGAGAAATGGGGCTACGTACCCGAATCCACCAGCGACTTCATCTTCGCCATCATCGGCGAGGAGCTCGGGCTGGTCGGCACGCTTGTGCGTCTGCTTCCTGTACGGCGGGCTCGCCTTCGCCGGGCTGCGGGTGGCCCGGCGGGTGCAGGACACCTTCAGCCGGCTGGCCGCGGCCGGCATCACCGCATGGATCGTCATGCAGGCGGTGGTGAACATCGGCGCCGTGATCGGCGTGCTGCCGATCACCGGCGTGCCCCTCCCGCTGGTTTCCGCAGGCCTGTCCTCGCTTCTGGTCACGATGCTGGCCCTCGGCATGCTCATGTCGTTCGCCCGGCGTGAGCCCGGGGCACGGGAGGCTCTCGCCGCTCGCGGCCCCGCGCTGCCGTTGCGCGTTCTAAGCTGGCTTGGCCTGACGCAGCGAAGCGAGTGAGGCTCATGCCGCCGCCTCGCGGTCCCGGGGGTTCCGGTGGCGCGGAGCCGGGCCGGCATCTGTGGCGATAAAAGGAAGGCCCAGCGATGAGGGTTGTACTCGCCGGCGGCGGAACCGCCGGTCATATCGAACCTGCGCTTGCGCTGGCTGATGCGCTGCGGCAGGCCGACCCGCGCGCTATGATCGTCTGCCTGGGTACCGAACGGGGCCTGGAAACCCGCCTGGTCCCGATGCGGGGCTACGAACTCGCGCTGATCCCGGCCGTCCCGATGCCCCGTTCCGTCAGCCCGCGCCTGCTCGCCGTGCCGGGCGGCTGGCCGGCGCGGTCAGCGCCGCCGCCGGGGTCCTGGACCGGGTGAAGGCGGACGTGCTGGTCGGCTTCGGCGGGTACGTGGCCACCCCCGGATACCTGGCGGCCCGGCGCCGGCACGTCCCGATCGTGGTGCACGAGGCGAACCCGCGCCCCGGGCCTGGCCAACAAGCTGGGCGCCCGGCTGACCGAGCACGTGTTCACCGGGAACCCCAACACTCAGCTGGCCCACGCCACCTACCTGGGCATTCCCGATCCGCCGGCGAGATCGCCGACCTGGACCGGCTCGCGCTCGGCGACAAGGCCCGGGCCCACTTCGGGCTGCGCCCCGACCTGCCCGTGCTGCTGGTGACCGGGGGTTCGCAGGGCGCCCAGTCGCTGAACCGCGCGCTGTACGGGGCGATCGACTGGCTGCGTTCGGCCGGGGTGCAGGTGCTGCACGTGACCGGCCCGCGCAACGCGGCGGAGGTCGCCGGCCAGCGGCGGGCGCGCCGTACGTCGCCGTTGCCGTTTGTGGACCGGATGGATCTGGCCTACGCCGCCGCCGACTTCGCGCTCTGCCGGGCCGGCGCCATGACCTGCGCCGAGCTCACCGCGGTGGGCCTGCCCGCGGCGTTCGTCCCGCTCCCGCACGGGAACGGCGAGCAGCGGCTCAACGCCGAGCCGATCGTGGCCGGCGGCGGCGGTCTGCTCGTCGACGACGCCGACCTGACGCCGGAGTGGATCCGGGATGTGCCTGCTGCCCGTGCTGCTCGACATCGACCGGGTGGCGAACATGTCCGAGGCCGCTGCGGCGCTGGGCCGCGCCGACGCGGACCGCGACACTGGCCCGCGCGGTCATCGAGGTCGTCGCAGGCGGCAGGGCCCGGCCGACGATACCGGCCCGCCGGCGCCAGCCCGCCAGGCACCCCGGCCCGGACCGGGTCAACCCCGCCCGGACGCGGCCAGTTCGAGACCGGCCAGTTCCGGATCGGCCCAGTTCCGAACCGTGCCGCGCGGCCAGCCGGCCCGGTGCCCGCCGATGCTCGGCGGGCGCCGGTACCCCAGGCAGCCGTGCCGCCCAGCATGCCCGGTGGGCCACCCCTGCCGGGCGCCAGCCCATGGCAGGCGGACCGCCCATGCCCGGGGGCCCGCCCCTGCCGGGACGCCAGCCCGGGCCGGCGGACCGCCCGTGCCGGGGGGGGGTCCCCCAATGTCCCGCCGCCAGCCCAGCCGACGGCCAGCCCAGCCGGGCGGCCAGCCCCAGCAGGGCGGCCAGCCCATGCCAGGCGGCCAGCCCGGGGGTCCTCCGATGCCGCCCCGCCGGCCGCCCCGTCCCGGCGAGCCAGCCGATGCCCGGCCCCCAGCACACCCCCAACCCCCAGCACACCGAAAACCCCATGAGTAACGCCAGCCCCATGGATAGCCGGGACCGCGGGCGCGGCATCCCGCCCACTGGCAACGCCGATCCGCGGCCCGAGGCGGACCAGGGGGAAAACTCGCGCGCCGCGCCGCCCCGGGCCACCCTGAGCCGAGGCGGAACCCCAGCCCGACGACCTGCTCCCCGACCCCGAGCCGCCCCGCCGAACGGGCCACCAGCACGGCCGCCCCCGGCGCGGCGCCTGGACCCGCCACCCCGGCAGGAGAACACGTGCAGGAGGACAGCCGATGGCCCTGGTGACCCCGGTGGACACCGTGCCGCTGGACCAGCTCGGCCGGGTGCACTTCGTCGGCATCGGCGGCGCGGGCATGTCCGGCATCGCGCGGGTCATGCTGGAGCGCGGCGTGGCCGTCTCGGGCAGCGACTCCGGTTCGGCCGGGCATGCTCAGCGAGCTGGCCGCGCTCGGCGCCGACGTGCACACCGGTCACGCCGCGGCCCACCTCGGTGCCGGCCGACACCGTCGTGGTGTCCAGCGCGATCCGGCCCAGCAACCCGGAGCTGGCCGAGGCGCACCGCCGCGGCCTGCGCGTGCTGCCCCGCGCGGCCGCCCTGGCCTCGATCATGACGGGACGGCGGGCGACCGCCGTCGCCGGCACGCACGGCAAGACCACCACCACCTCGATGATCACCACCATCCTGCGCGAGTGCGGGGCCGCGCCGGGCTACGTCATCGGCGGCGTGCTCGCCGAGACCGGCCTCGGCGCCGAGGACGGCACCGGCCAGGACCTCGTGGTCGAGGCCGACGAGAGCGACGGCTCGTTCCTGATGCTGTCGCCGTACGTGGCGGTGATCACCAACGTCGAAGCCGACCACCTGGACAATTACTCCGGCCTGGCCGAGATCCAGTCCGCGTTTGAGGCCTTTGCCCGCCGGATCGCCCCCGGCGGGGCCCTCATCACCTGCGCCGATGACCCGGGCGCCCGCGCCGTGGCCGAAGCCTCCCGCGGCCTGCCCATCCGCGTCCGCAGCTACGGGACCTCGCCGTCCGCCGACTACCGGGTGTCCGGGATTACCGCCGCGCGGCATGGGCAGCACGTTCACGATGACGGCCGTGGCTGCCCCGGCCAGACCCGGGCAGGCCCGCCGGCCGCTGCCGGGCAGGCCAGCCCCATCGCGTGGCCGCTCCCGGCCCACGTCCGTTCGGGAAATTCACCGGCCCGATCAGCATCGCCGTTCCCGGCCGTCACAACGTGCTCAACGCGGCGGCCGCCTTCGCCGCGGCGGCCGAGCTCGGACTCGCCGGTCCGCCCGCCGCGGCGGCGCTTCAGCCTACCGCGGCGCGCAGCGGCGGATGGAGCCCAAGGGCGATGAGGACGGGGTCCGGGTGCTGGACAGCTATGCGCATCACCCGACCGAGGTCGCGGCCGACCTGGCGGCGGCCCGTGATCTCGCCGACGGCGGCCGGGTCATCGCGATCTTCCAGCCGCACCTGTTCAGCCGGACCCGCATCTTCGCTCGCGGAGTTCGGCGCCGCGCTGGGCCTCGCCGACGAGGTGATCGTCATGGATATCTACGCGGCCCGGGAGGATCCCGAGCCCGGCGTCACCGGCCGGCTCGTGGCCGACGCCGTTCCGGCCGGCCGCGCGCGCTACGTTCCGGACGCGGCCCAGGTCCCGGCCGTGATCACGGAAATCGCCAAGCCCGGGGACGTCGTGCTGACCATGGGCGCCGGGGATGTGACCAAGCTCGGCCCGGTGATCGTCGCCGCGCCTGCGGGACCGGGGGAGCGCCCAGTGAACTCGCCCGGCCCGGGGCTCACCACGCCCGAGAGCGGCGCGGCGGCCGCCGCAGACAGACCGGCTCCGTCCCCGGCCCGCGCCCGCAGCCCGTGGCGGACGGCGTTCTTCGGCCTCGCCGCCGTTGGCCTGGTCGCCGGCATCGCCTGGGCGCTGCTCGGAGTCGAAGCTGCTCGTCGTCCGGTCCGTCGTGATCACCGGGACGCACCTCGTGCCCGCCAGCCAGGTGCGGGCCGCCGCGGCCATCGGGACCGGTGTGCCGATGATCCGGGTCGACACCGGGGCCGCCGCCAGCCGGGTCGAAGCCATCACCCAGGTGCAGTCGGCGCAGGTCAGCAAGTCCTGGCCGGACCGGATCGTGATCACCGTCCGGGAGCGGACCCCGGTCCTGGCGGTCGTGGCGCCGGCCTCGGCGTCCGGCGGCCGGGCGAGGTTTCGCCCTCATCGACGCCGCCGGTGTCGTGGTCCAGACGGTCCAGGTCCAGCCCGCCGGAATGCCCGCCTTCGGGCCCTCGGCTACGCTGGCCGCGCTGCGCGGCAGCCCGTCCGTAGCGGCGGCGGTCACGGTGCTGCACGAGGTGCCCGCGCCGATCGCCCGGCTCGTAGCGACGGTCACCGCGTCCAGCCCGCAGAACGTGACGCTCGGGCTGTCCAACGGGGTGACGATCGTGTGGGGGAGCACCGCGCGCGCCGACGGCCAAGACCACCGAGCTTTACGCGCTGATGCGCGTACCGCGCGCGCTACTACGATGTCAGCGCGCCAGGAACCGCGGTGACCCGGTGAGAGCGACCAGGCGCGATGACACGGCCGGTGGCCCGGTGAAACCGCTGCGACACGCCGCGCCGGTTCGCGCGTGGTTAGTTGACCCTGGTGACCGGCCACCCTACTGTCCCTAGCAATTGCCAGCCTGACAAAACTCTAAATCTCTACCTGAAGGTGAAACCTGATGGTGAGGCTCGGCTCATCGGCAGCCAATGCCAATGGCGGCGAATTCCGCTTCGCGGCCAGGGTTTCCCGAGCCCAGGGCGCTGATCGGCCGGAATTAGCGACTCGGCCGGAATTGGCGATCGGGAACGTAGACGAGTTAAAACGAGCGGAAAGGTACCCTCCTCGTGGCAGCACCGCAGAACTACCTGGCGGTCATCAAGGTCGTCGGAATCGGCGGCGGCGGAGTTAATGCCGTTAATCGAATGATCGAAGAGGGCCTCAAGGGCGTCGAGTTCATCGCGATCAACACCGACGCGCAGGCGCTGCTGATGAGCGACGCCGACGTCAAGCTCGACGTCGGCCGCGAGCTCACCCGCGGGCTGGGCGCGGGGGCCAACCCCGACGTCGGCGCGCGGGCCGCCGAGGACCACCGCGAGGAGATCGAAGAGGTGCTCAAGGGCGCCGACATGGTCTTCGTCACCGCGGGGGAGGGCGGCGGCACCGGAACCGGCGGTGCGCCCGTGGTCGCCAACGTCGCCCGGTCGCTGGGCGCGCTGACCATCGGCGTGGTGACCCGGCCGTTCGGCTTCGAGGGCAAGCGCCGCGCCATCCAGGCCGAGGCCGGGATCGAGCGGCTGCGCAGCGAGGTCGACACGCTTATCGTCATCCCGAACGACCGGCTGCTGTCCATCTCCGACCGCCACGTCAGCGTGCTCGACGCCTTCAAGGCCGCCGACCAGGTGCTCCTTTCCGGTGTTCAGGGCATTACCGACCTGATCACCACGCCGGGCCTGATCAACCTGGACTTCGCCGACGTTAAGTCGGTTATGTCCGGTGCGGGCTCGGCGCTGATGGGTATTGGCTCCTCGCGCGGTGAGGACCGCGCGGTCGCCGCCGCGGAAATGGCGATCTCCAGCCCGCTGCTGGAGGCCAGTATCGACGGGGCGCACGGCGTGCTGCTGTCCATTCAGGGCGGTTCGGATCTGGGACTCTTCGAGATCAACGAGGCCGCCCAGCTCGTGGCCAATTCGGCCGCGGTAGACGCCAACATCATCTTCGGCGCGGTCATCGACGACGCCCTAGGCGACGAGGTGCGCGTCACGGTCATCGCCGCCGGGTTCGACGAGAACCAGATGGGCCGGACCTCGCGCGGGGCCAGCAGCCTCAACGCCACGGCCCTCAGCCCGCCCCGTGCGCCCGACCCGGCGCCGGGTGCGCCGCCGCCGGCAATCCCGCGAACCAGGCCCCGTGGTACGCCGAGGACACCTCCGGTGCCACGGCCGGGAGCGGCCATGCGGCGCCTGCGGCGTTCACGTCGGCCAGCGAGGGCGACGCCAGTGCTGACCTCGCCGCCCTCGCGGCGGCCGAGATTCCTACCCGCGAGAACACGTTCGGCGGGAACGCCGGCGGGGCCGTCGCGGCCGGGTACGACCGGACCCTTCAGCCCAGCGGGACCGTCAGCAGCCCGCCGGACGGCCGCCGTGGCCGGGGATACGGCCGGGAGCCCCGTGAGCGGAACGGCAGACGGCACCGCCGGCTACGACGGCGGACTCGACGCGGGCGCGCGCACCGGCGACTCCGGCGCCGACTCGGGTCCGCTTGCGGACCCGGTCGGCCCAGCCGACCCGGGCGAGACCGCTCCCTGGGACATTTCCGCCGACGCCGGCGAGCCGGCCAGATCCAGCGGGAGCACCGGCGGCGACAGCCCGGCGACAGGCGCGGCGGCACGTGTGTTCGACGTCGCCACCACCCGCCGTCGTCCGGTCATCTTCGAGGAAGACGACGACCTGGACGTTCCCGATTTCCTCAAGTAGGCAAGACTCGCACGGAGTGGGCACGACCCCCACGGGGAATGAGCCTGGCGGACCGGGCCCGGGGGACCGGGCGCACCCAGTGCGGCGCGCCGAGCTGGCCAAGCGGCTGCAGAAGGTCCGGGAGCGCATCGCGGCGGCGTGCGCCGCGGCCGACCGGGACGCCGCGGAGATCACACTCGTGGCGATCACCAAGACCAGGCCCGCCTCGGACGTCCGGCTGCTCTATGAGCTGGGCCAGCGGGACTTCGGGGAAAACCGTGACCAGGAGGCCGCGCCCAAGGCGGCGGAGTGCACGGACCTGCCGATCATCTGGCATTTCGTTGGGCAGCTGCAGACCAACAAGGCGGCGAGCGTCGCGCGCTACGCGGACGTTATCCACTCGGTGGACCGGCTCCGCCTGGTCCGCGCCCTGGGGAACGCCGGGCGCGGTCAGGGGCACGTCCTCACCTGCCTCGTCCAGGTGAACCTGGATAACCCCGTGGCGGGCGACCCGGGCCGCGGCGGCGCGGCCGCGGGCCAGGTCGGCTCCCTCGCCGAGGCCATCGCGGCCGAGGAAGGGCTCGTCCTGGGCGGGGTGATGGCGATCGCGCCGCTGGGCGTTCCCGCCGCCGTGGCCTTCGCCCGGCTCGCGCCCGCGGCCGCCGCCGTCCGTGCGGTGCGGCCTGAAGCGACGATCATTTCTGCGGGCATGAGCGGTGATCTGGAAGAGGCGATTGCGGCCGGTGCGACACACCTGCGAATTGGTACGGCGTTGCTCGGCGATCGGAGGCCGCCTGTCATGTAATGTCCCTCGCGTGAGCCTCTAACGGGTTCGCGGCAGCGTGATGTGGGTTCGCAGTCGAAGTTGCGGGGGGCTCCGGAGGGTCAACTTCCGGGCTAGCGCCGGGGGGCTGCCAGACAGGCACGACGGAGGACTGACGGATGGCCAGCGCAATGCGCAAGATGGCGGTCTACCTCGGCCTCGTGGAGGACGACCACCGCTACCAGGATGGGTACGACTCGTTCGACGAGTACGAGGAGTACAACGAGCAGGCGGACCGCTTCGATGGCCCGGACGGCCCGGGCGATCCGGACGGCCCGGACGGGCAGTCGGCTGACGGCGCGTACCTTGGTGCGTCCGTGCGCCAGGACGGCGCCCGCCAGACGACTGACCTCGCGCGGATCACAACGCTGCACCCTCGCACCTACAATGAAGCACGTACCATTGGGGAGCACTTCCGCGAGGGGATCCCCGTCATCATGAACCTGACCGAGATGGTCGACAGTGACGCCAAGCGCCTCGTCGACTTCGCGGCCGGCTTGATCTTCGGCTTGCACGGGAGCATCGAGCGGGTGACCAACAAGGTCTTCCTGCTTTCTCCCGCGAATGTCGAGGTGGCGGCAGAGGACAAGGCTCGCATCGCGGAGAGAGGCTTCTTCAACCAGAGCTAGTGGACAAGTCAGTGACGGTGTGATGCGGACCAGTCAAGCCACTGTGTGCGAGGCCCGGGCGACAAGGACCCTGCGAGATAAGGACTCGGTGCGACAAGGCCGCGGCCGACGAAGCGACGCCAGGCAAGGACGCGGCCATGGGCATCCTTAAGATTGTCCTGACCTACATCCTGACCATCTACCTCGTGATCCTCATCGGGCGGATGATCTTCTCCTGGATCCAGATGTTCGCGCGGCAGTGGGTGCCCACGGGGATCATCCTGGTCATCGCCGAGACGATCTTCACACTCACTGATCCGCCACTAAAATTTCTACGTCGCTACATACGTCCCCTCCGCATAGGTACAGTAGCTCTGGATCTCAGCTTCATGGTGCTGTTCTTCGTGATCATTATTCTGCTGGACGTAGCGGTTCCGCGGATCTGATCTAGTACCGTCTGAGGATCACAGCCAAGCGCGCCGAGGAGACAAAATGCCGCTGACGCCCGCGGATGTGCGGAACAAGCAGTTCAGTACGACCAGGCTCCGGCCCGGCTACGACGAGGAAGAGGTTGACGCCTTCCTCGACGAGGTCGAGTCCGAGCTCGACCGGCTGATCCAGGAGAACGAAGAGCTCCGGGCGAAGCTGGCAGAAAGCCTGCGAGGGGGCAAGTCGTCGGTTCCCGCACTGAGTTCGCCGCTGGCTGAGTCCAAGATGGACATGATGCAGCCGGAGCCGCCGCGCGAGCCGGAGCGCCAGCGGCAGCCCGAGCCCGTCATGATGGGCTCGATGACGCCGCACGAGGACAACATGGACACCGCGGCGCGGGTTCTGTCCCTCGCCCAGCAGACCGCCGACCAGGCGATCGCCGACGCGCGCCGCGAGGCGGACGAGACGCTGGGACGTGCCCGCCGCGAGGCGGACGAGGTGCTCACCAAGGCCCGCCGCCAGGCGGAGCAGATCACCGGCGACGCGCGCGCCCGGGCCGAGAGCCTTGAGCGGGACGCCCAGGAGCGTCACCGCCAGGCCATGGGCTCGCTGGTCCAGCAGCGCGAGGAACTCGAGCGCCGGGTGGACGACCTGCGGGCGTTCGAGCGTGAGTACCGCAGCAGGCTGAAGGCGTACCTGGAGGGCCAGTTGCGGGACCTGGAGGCCGGTGTGACCGACAGCGGGGCCTTCCCCACGATGGGGTCCGCGCCGCAGGCGTCCGTTCCGGCAGCGCTCGGGCAGGGCAGCCCGCGTAACGGTGGCGCCCCGTCGACCGGGCAGTACTCGGTGCCCGAAGTTGTTCAGCACGCGGGCAGCTTCCACGGAGGCGAGGGCGCGCCCGCGCACGAACGGCGATAACCGAACGATCCCCGCGGCCCGGGCACGTCAGCACCGGGCCGCGGGGTTGTTTTTTGCTTGAGCGGGGCGACGGCGCCCGCGGGACAGCATCACCGCGGGAGCGTCGCGAAGGTTGGCGGCGGGGTGGCCGCGCGTTCTGGGAGAACGCTTGTGATCAGGTTCAGCGCTTTCCTGGTCGTCGTCGCGGTGGGGCTTCTCGCCGCGGGAGGCGCCACCAGCAAGCTGCTGCTCGTCTATCTCTCGATCGCCATCGGCGTGATCGCGCTGCTCTTCCTCATGATCGGCGCCATCCTGCACCGGGACGAACTGCGCGCCCCGTCGCCGGCGGAAGCTCCGGCTGACCGCCTGGACGAGGCATCCGCCGGGAACCTGGGGGAGAAAGAGCCCGCAGAGCGTGAGCAGGCCCCGTGGGAGATAGAGCCCCTGGCCGAGCGTGAACAGGCGGCCCGGCGGCGTGAGCAGGCTCCGTGGGAGAAAGAGCCCGCGAAGGAACGTGACGAAGCGGCGGCCCGGCGGCGCGATCGGGCGCCGTGGGAGCAAGAGCCCACGGAAGAACGTGAGCCAGCGGCGGCCGGGAAAGTGGAGCGGGCGTCGGCCGCGGCCCGACCGGGCGCCGGCGGCGAGATCCGATGAGGTCACGGTGGCCTGGCCCGGAGCCGCGCTGGCCAGCAGGCCCGGCGACACGTCAATGACCAGGCCCAGTGGCACTCCCACGGCGTGGCCGAGTGCTGTGTCCGAGACCAGGCCGCAGCGGGTGATCGACGCGCCCGTAAAGGGCCCGCGGGGGCGCGCGGACAGTCCGCCCCGGGCGCCCGCTTCCCCGAGCGGTCCCCGGGACCAGACTGGGCGACCGCCCTGGCCTGACATGCCCCGTCCCGACGATCTTGACCCACTTGGTGACCGCCGCGAGCGCCGCGACCGTCCCGAGGGTGCACAGTGGCCCGGACGGCAGTTGCCGGACGAGCCCGTGCGCCCGGGTGGCCCGTGGCCCCGGCAGGACTGGACCGTCGACCGGCGATCCAGGGGACCCGCCCAAAAAGGCCCCCAGGAAGCTGCCCCCAACAGCGTTACCAGCGGGACCAGTGCCGCCAAAGCTGCCGCGGGCTTCACCGGCACCGACCGTACTATCGCGACCACTAGCGCCGGCACCACCAAGAGCCCAGGCGACACCAGCAGCGCCGGCGACTCCCAGGACGCCGGCGACGCCAAGGACGCCGGGGCCACCAAGGACGCCGGGGCCACCAAGGACGCCGGGGCCACCAAGGAACCCGGGGTCACTAAGAGCCCCGGAAGCCCCGAACGGCCCGTCAACCTCGCGAGCCCCAAGAGCACAGATGACGCCGGCAGCACCACGGCTACCGCGCCCACCGCAACAGCTGCCAAGCCCCGGGACACCGACAGATCCCCGGATGGCAAGAGCCCCTCAGACGCCGACAGCCCCGAGCCCAGCAGCCCCGAGCCCAGCAGTCCTGTGGCCACCAAGGCCCCCGCAGACACCAAGGCCCCCGAAAACACCAAGGCCCCCGGCAGTACCGGGGACAACGAGGACACCGCCGGCAGCAGCGAGGCCGATCAGCCCGTCACGGTGGTGCCCGGTGTGCCGCGGTACCACCGTGACGACTGCATTCTGATCCGGTTCATGGGCGACAACGACCTGCAGAAGATGCCGGTCGAGGCGGCCAAGAAGAACGGCTGCACCCCCTGCCGCGCCTGCCACCCAGAGGAAACGGACTTACCGCCCGCCTCCCCGTCCCCGGGCAGCCCCGCCGCCAGAACCTTTACGCCCGCCGGAGCCAGAACCGCAGGCCGAGCAGGTCGTCCGTGTGCTCGGCGAACCCGGCATTGCCACTCTCCCTGGACGGCTGGCCCTCCTGATAGGTGGTGGCCAGGACCTCGCTCGCGATCACCGGCCCCTGCTCCCGCAGCGCGGCGGCAAGGTCCGGGTCGCTCGCCTGCCACCACAGCTCGATCCGGTCGGTGACGTCCAGGCCGTCGCTCTTCCGCGCGTCCTGGATGAGCCGGATCGCCTCGCGGGCCAGGCCTTCACGGCGCAGTTCGGGAGTGAGCGTGACCTCCAGCGCCACCGTCTCTCCACCGTCGGTGGCGACCGTCCAGCCCGCCTTCGGCGTCTGGGTCACGATCACCTCGTCCGGGCCGAGCGACACGGGTGTGCCGTCCACCGTGACCGTCGCCGTCCCGGCCGTCCGCAGGGTCTCCGCCAGGGCCGCCGCGTCCGCACTGGTGATCGCCTTCGCGACCGCCGGGGTCTGCTTGCCGAACCGGCGGCCGAGCGCCTTGAAGTTCGGCTTCACCGAATAGTCCACGAGGTCGACGTCGACCGTGGACATCGCCTCCAGCGCGTGCACGTTCAGCTCCTCGGCGACCTGGGCGCGCAGCTCGGGCGGCAGTGACGCGAAGCCCAGCGCGCTGACCAGCGCCCGCGCCAGCGGCTGCCGGGTCTTGACCGAGGCCGCGGCGCGCGCCGAGCGCCCCAGCTCGACCAGCCGGCGCGTCAGGGCCATGTCCGCGGACAGGTTTTCGTCGATCAGCGCGGGGTCGGCGGACGGCCAGCCGGCCAGGTGCACCGACTCCGGCGCACCGGTCGTGCGCAGCGCGCCCCACACGTAGTCGGTCAGGAACGGCGTGATCGGCGCCATCAGCCGGGTGACCGTCTCCAGGCATTCGTACAGCGTGGTGAACGCCGACGCGGACTCGGGGGTCCGGGGGCCTTCCCAGAACCGGCGCCGCGACCTGCGGACGTACCAGTTGGACAGGTCATCGGTGAAGCCCGCGATGCGCCGGCCCGCGCCCGCCGTGTCGAACCCCTCCAGGGCCGTGGTGACGTCCCGGACGAGCGCGTGCAGCTCGCTGAGGATCCACCGGTCCAGCACCGGCCGGTCCGTGGGCGCCGGTGCCTCGCCGAGCCGTTCCGGTCCCCAGGCGTTCCCGTCGGCGGCGGCCGCGTTGGCGTACAGGGCCAGGAACGAGACCGTGTTCCAGTAGGTGAGCAGGACCTTGCGGACGATCTCCTCCAGCGACGCGTGTCCCACCCGCCGGGTCGACCACGGGGAACCGGACGCGGCGAAGAACCAGCGCAGCGCGTCCGCGCCGTGCCGCTCCATCAGGGGCAGCGGCTCGAGCACGTTGCCGACGTGCTTGCTCATCTTCCGGCCCTCTTCGTCGACGACGAGGCCGAGGCAGACCACGTTCTCGTATGACGACCGGCCGAACACGATCACGGCGACCGCCATCAGCGAGTAGAACCACCCCCGGGTCTGGTCGATCGCTTCGCAGATGAACTGCGCCGGGAAGGCCTGCTCGAACTCGGCCTCGCATCGATAGGGCGCTCCCAGCCGCGCGAACGGCATCGAGCCGGAGTCGTACCAGGCGTCGATGACGTCCGGGACGCGCCATGCGCGCGCCTCGCAGACCGGGCAGCCGAACGTCACCTCATCGACGAATGGCCGGTGCGGGTCAAGGCTCGACAGGTCCCGGCCGGCCAGCTCGGACAGCTCCGCCAGGGAGCCGACGCAGGTGGTGTGCCCGTTCTCGCATTCCCACAGCGGCAGCGGCGTACCCCAGTACCGGGTCCGCGACAGCGCCCAGTCCACGTTGTTGCGCAGCCATTCGCCGTACCGGCCGTGCTTGATGTTCGGCGGCTGCCAGTTGGTCTTCTCGTTCTCGGCCAGCAGCTGCTCCTTGACGGCGGTCGTCCGGATGTACCAGGACGGCAGCGCGTAGTAGATGAGCAGCGTGTGGCACCGCCAGCAGTGCGGGTAGCTGTGCTCGTACGGCTCGACCCGGAACAGCAGCCCGCGGGCCTCGAGGTCCTGGATCAGCCGGGGGTCGGCGTCCTTGAAGAACATGCCGCCCACCATGGGCACGCTCTCCTCGAACCGTCCGTCGGGCCGGATCGGGTTGACCACCGGCAGCCCGTGGGCGCGCGAGGTCTGCATGTCGTCCGCGCCGAACGCGGGCGCCATGTGCACCAGGCCGGTGCCGTCCTCGGTCGTCACGAACGACCCGGGCACCACGATGTGCGCGTCCGGGATGTCGACCAGGTGGAACGGCTTCTCGTACGAGGCGTTGAGCAGCGCGCGGCCGGGGAACGTCGTCACCACGTCCCAGCCCTCGCCAAGTACGTTCGGTATCAATGCCTCGGCTACCACCACGCGCTCGCCGTCACGGGAGTTGCGCGCGAGGACGTACGTGACGTCGGGGTGCACGGCCACGGCGGTGTTGGAGACCAGGGTCCACGGCGTCGTCGTCCAGACGAGCATGTCGGCGCCGACGAGTTCCTGGGGCGCGCTCCCGGGCACGGCGGTCAGCGGGAAGCGCACCGTGACCGACGGGTCGGTGACCGTCTGGTAGACGCCGGGCTGCCCCATCTCGTGGTCGGACAGCGGTGTGCCGCAGCGCGGGCAGTACGGGCTGATCCGGAAGTCGCGGACCAGCAGGCCCTTGGAGTAGATGTCCTTCAGCGACCACCACACCGACTCGATGTAGGACGGGTCCATTGTCCGGTACGCCTTGGACAGGTCGATCCAGTAACCCATCCGCTCGGTCAGCTCGGTGAACGCGTCCACGTGCCGGAGCACCGACTCGCGGCACCGCGCGTTGAACTCGGTGATGCCGTACGCCTCGATGTCCTTCTTGCCGGAGATGCCCAGCTCACGCTCGACCGCCACCTCGACCGGAAGGCCGTGGCAGTCCCAGCCGGCCTGGCGCGGCACGTGGAATCCCTGCATCGTCTTGAACCGCGGGAACACGTCCTTGAAAACCCGTGCCTCCACGTGGTGGACGCCCGGCATGCCGTTGGCGGTCGGTGGTCCCTCGTAAAACGTCCAGGGGAGGCCGCCCTCGGTCTGCTTCAGCGAGCGCTCGAAGACGTCCCCGTCCTGCCAGCGGATCAGCATCTCGTGCTCGACTGCGGGCAGATCGATCTGGGCCGGCAGCGCGGGGAAGCGCGGCGTGCGGCCATCTGCGTGCGGCGCGCCGCCTGGCCGCGGCATGCTGCCGTCCGCCTGTGGCGCGGTATCGGATGCCTGCGACATGGTGGTTGGGCCTCCAGCAATTCCGAACGGACATAGCTGGAGGGACGAGACGCCAGCCGGCGTTCCCGCGGTACCACCCTCCTTGGCCGTGGCCGTGGTCCGGTGCTCATCTGAGCTCCGGGTGGCGGACGACCCTCTCGAGGTTCCTGCGGCCGGTTCTACTTAGCCCGCGCGTCCCTGGGGGATACCCACGGATGCGGAGCTGTTCTTCCGGCGGCTCCGGGGTGATCTGGTCCACTGGGCCTGCCTCCGGGCTCGCACCATCCCCGGATCGCTCCTGGCCGACTGTCAGCGGCAGCTGTCCCCATCAATGCCGTGCAGGGTTTCAGGATATCTGACAAGGCCCGGGAGACCGAACTTATTCCCCGGGCTCTACGGCGCCCGGAAGCCCGGGCGAAGTCCACAGCCCGTGAGCGAACCGGAATCACATTTGCGGAGAAACGCGTTGTGACTTATTCTCCGTTGACTGTTCACATTCATGATCATCTATAGCCCATCGTGGGAGGCGCGAGATGGCCACTGCCCCGCGGTTCGAGGCCGCAACTCTTCCGGTGCGGCCCGGAGAAGAGCCGTGGACCGGCTCTGAACTCGCCGAAGTGCGCGAAACGCTCGAAACGGACGCTGCTGGGCTGCGCCGCGACATCGAGCGGGCCCAGTCGCAGATCGCTGACCGGCTGGAGGACGGAATCCGTGACGCGGGCGACGACGAGGCCGACGCGGGCGCCAAGACATTCGAGCGCGAGCACGAGTTCGCGATGACCAGCAACGCGCGTCATCTCCTCGAGCAGACCGAGCAGGCGCTTGGCCGGATCGATGCGGGAACATATGGAGCGTGCGAATCCTGCGGCCAGCCAATAGGCAAGGCACGGTTGATGGCGTTCCCGCGCGCGGTACTGTGCGTGACGTGCAAGCAGCGCGAAGAACGCCGCTGACCGCGGAGGAAGCCGAGCGTTCAGCCCAAGAATCCGGGGGGGACGCCCCGGAGCCCGGCGGGCGGAAGCTTCCCGTCGTCATCGGGGTAGCGCTCACCGTGCTGGTCCTGGATGTGATCAGCAAGCTGATCGTTGTCCACACGCTGTCCGGCCACGATCCGATCCGGCTGCTGGGCGGGTTCCTCACCTTGCTGCTGCTGCGCAACAGCGGGGCGGCGTTCAGCATCGGGACCTCGATGACGATCGTGTTCACGGCGATCGCGGCCGCGGTGATCATCTACATCCTGCGCGCGGCGCGCAAGCTGCGGAGCCTGCCGTGGGCGATTACGCTCGGGCTGCTGCTCGGTGGGGCGACCGGGAACCTCGGGGACCGGATCTTCCGCTCGCCCGGGCTGTTCCGCGGCGATGTGGTGGACTGGATCGAATTGCCGCACTGGCCCGTGTTCAACCTCGCCGACTCCGCGATCGTGTGCGGCGGAGCGCTGGCCGTCCTGCTGGCCCTGCGCGGCATACGCCTCGACGGGAGCCGCGAAGGCGCGCCCGTGCAGGACAGCGCCGGACCAGGACAGTGCCGGACCAGGCAGTGCCGGACCAGCAGACCGATGCCGAACAGGCAGTGCCGGACCAGGCAGTGCCGGACCAGGCAGTGCCGGACCGGACCGTACCGAGCAGGGCAGTGCCGGACAAGACCGTGCCGGGCGGGGCGACGTGGAGCATGGGAATGACGGCGCCCGGCCAGCGTTATCTGCCTGTGCCCGAGGGCCTCGACGGTGAGCGCCTCGACGCCGCCCTGGCCCGGATGTTCGGCCTGTCCAGGTCCAGGGCCGCCGAACTCATCAGTGACGGCCTGGTGCTGGTCGGCGGGCAGCCCGCGGCCAAGTCGGACCGGGTCGTAGCGGGCGAGCCGCTCGAGGTGACGCTGCCCGCTGCGCGCCCGGTCACCCCGCCGCGCGCGGTCGAGGGCCTGAACGTCATCTACGAAGACGACGACATCCTGGTGGTGGACAAGCCGATCGGCGTGGCCGCGCACCCCGCGCCCGGCTGGGACGGCCCCACCGTGATTGGTGGCCTGCAGGCCAGCGGCTATGCGATCGCCATCAGCGGCGCGGCCGAACGGCAGGGCATCGTCCACCGCCTGGACGCGAACACCACCGGCCTGATGGTCGTGGCCAAGAGCGAGCAGGCCTACAGCGCCCTCAAACGGGCCTTCCGCGAGCGCACGGTGGAGAAGCGCTACCACGCGCTCGTGCAGGGCCACCCGGATCCGCTGCGCGGCACCATCGACGCGCCGATCGGGCGGCACCCGTCGGGCGACGGCCGCTTCGCCGTTGTCGCCGAAGGGCGCCCCAGCGTCACCCACTACGACACGATCGAGGCCTTCCGCGGCGCCAGCCTGGTCGATGTCGGCCTGGAGACCGGCCGGACCCATCAGATCCGCGTGCACATGGCCGCGATCAGGCATCCATGCGTCGGCGACCTTCTCTACGGCGCCGACCCCGTGCTGGCCGAACGGCTAGGGCTGCACCGCCAATGGCTGCACGCCGTCAGTCTCGCGTTCGATCACCCGGCCGACGGCCGATGGGTCGAGTTCCGCAGCGACTACCCGCCCGACCTGGCTCACGCCCTGGACATCCTCCGCGCCGAGAGTTAGTGCTGTCCTCACACCG
The DNA here is from genome assembly GCA_963742865.1 of uncultured Actinomycetes bacterium. Classification (GTDB taxonomy): domain Bacteria; phylum Actinomycetota; class Actinomycetes; order Streptosporangiales; family Streptosporangiaceae; genus Bog-532. The sequence continues at coordinate 99,873 of CAVUNW010000007.1, read as the reverse complement.
GGTACTGGGTCGGCCCGGTGGTGTAGATGCGCCCGGCGGGGGTGGTCCAAGTGCGGTAGCCGGGCAGATGCTGTTCGAGGCGCCAGCCGGGGGCTTGTTTGGCGTGGTGGTGGTGCCGGCAGCGGGGTCCGGCGTTGCAGGCGCACGTCCGCCCGCCCTGGTCGAAGGGAACCGCGTGCTCGAAGTCGCAGCGGCGGGCCGCCCGCCGGCAGGGCGGCCAGTCACACTCGCCGTCGCGGATCTCGACCAGGTGCCGGAGCTTGTCGCTGGGCTGGTAGCCAGGCTGACTCATGGCGGTGGTCGCAGTCGAGGACAGCCAGCGGCTCGATCCCAGCCAGGAGTTCCCGGCCGTTGGCCAGCCGCAGTCGCCAGCGCCCGTATCCGCCGGGGGGGCCGGTGCCTTGTTCCTGGGTGAACGCGGTCCCGTTTTGCCCGGCTGGCCCGGCCCGGGTGGGCGCGGTTCCCCGGGCGGGCCGGGTGCAGCCGTGGGCGGTGGGGTGGCCGTGGTCGTCGGTGACGGTGATGCACCAGGTGGTGCGGGGGCTGGCGGCGGCGGATGCGGCCAGGGTGCGGGCCAGGGCGGGGTCGATGGCGCCGAGGCCGGGGGCCTCGCCGGGCCGTTCGGCCAGGCCGATTAGGGTGGCCAGGGGGATGGTCAGGTTGATCCGCGCCGCCAGGCCGACGGCAGGACCCGGACCGCCCGTGGTTCCTTTGCCTGCGGAGCCTTCGCCAGCGCCGGGTCCCGTGGGGTCTTCGCCCGTGGCGGTGTTAGCCCGGCCGCTCGCGTCCGCGCCGTTTTTGCCGGCGCGGTCTCCGGTGCAGTCTTCGTTGGCGCCGCCGTCTGCTGTGCTGCCGTTGCCCAGGGTGTCACTGGCCGCCTGCCCGGCGGCCGGTCGGCCGGAATCGGCCGGCTTTGGCGGGTGGGAGCGGACGCCGAGGGCGAGGTCGAGGAAGGCGCGGGCGCGCAGCTGGTCCATCGTGCCGTCCAGCCCGGCGGCTTTCAGGTCCCGGGCGTAGGCGGTGATGGCCTGGTCGGCGGCCAGCGCGTCGGCGGGCGGCAGGTCCCGGCCGCACAAGGCGGCGGTGCCGGCGTCCTCGCGCCACAACTCGACCCGCGCGTCCCGCTGGGCGCGTTCCCGCCGGGCCGCCGCGGCGGCCGGGTTCACCGTGACCACGGCGCGGGCGATGACGGCCCGCAGCTGCCCGGGGGTCTTGCCCGCCACGCCGTCCAGGATCAGCGCCTCGGCCGCGGCCGCCTCTTCCGCGGTCAGGTCCCGGGTGGCATCGGCGATCAGCCGCGCCTTATACAGCGTGATGGTGCCCTCGTGCAGGGCCCGGGCGGTGCGCGGCAGCCGGACCGCCAGGTCGTGGGCCAGGTTCAGCGTCTTGTCCGCGGCCAGCTTCGCGGTGGCGGTCGCGGCGGCGAGCTCATCACCGCAGAACTTCCCCCACCCGGCCGGCATCGCGGCCGGGCCCTCCGGGGAGCAGCCGGGGGCGGGACGGCGCCGGATCAGCTCCGCGACCACCGCCAGCTTCCGCGCCGCGGTCCACGACTCCAGCCGGTCCCAGGCCCGCAGCACCCCGACCAGCTGATCATCGGACGCGGCCGCGCAACGGCCGCCGGGCCCGGTGACGTCCTCAGCGAACCCGGCCAGGGTCACCCCCGGAAGCATCACATCCAGCTCGTTTCCGGCAGCGAACCCCGCCGCCGGCCCGGCCGCCAGCCCGGACAGGGCCGGCGGGGGAACATCCCGGGACAAGAACCCGGCGTCCAGCACCTCCGGCACCGCCCCTCGCCCGACGAGCCGCGGCCGCTGACTGGACCCGGGTGAACCGCCCGGATCAACTACGGACAAACCGCCGGGATCCCAGTCCTCGTCATCTAGCCCTGGGGCGTCTGGATCCCAGTCATCAATATCTAGCCACGAACTTCCGTCACCCGCTGTTGACACGACCCACCTCCCCGGCGCCACAAATTCGCTTACAGTTTCGAATAGACTATCAGATCGGCCGAAGGTAGTCTAGATTATCGATTATAGTTTCGATAGAGAGGAAGCCGGGTAATGGGCACTCCACCTCGGTTGAGCACCCGGGCTCCTCCGGCCGCCGTGCGGGTCTCATCGGCGGGCCGTTATCCCGCCGGACCAACCCCGGACACCGGACCAACCCTGCGGCACCCGACCCGGACATCCAGCCGCGGCCATCCCGACACCGGACCGCAGCCCGGCGGCCGTCCCGGACACGGACCGTCCAGCCCGGGCGGCCAGTCCCGGACATCGGACCGTCCAGCCCGGGCGGCCAGTCCCGGACACGGACCGTCCAGCCCGGGCGGCCAGTCCCGGACACCGGACCGTCCGGCCCGGGCGGCCAGTCCCGGACATCGGACCATCCGGTCCGGGCGGGCCAACCCCGGACCACCCGGAACGATCCGGGCCGAATCTCCGCTTTCCTCCGCCGCCCGGCGTGTGACGGAGCATGATTCAGCGGCGCCGTTGTAGGCTCGGTTCACCGGGTCGGCGCGGTCCCCCCAAGGCAAAGATCGCCAGCACGGAGGCCCTCTGCGAGGGGCAGTTGAGCCTCACGCGCACGGGTATGGCATGCGCCGCCTTCCCCCCGGAACCGTTCGGTAACGATGACGCATGCCCGCGTAGCCCGGGCCGGTGCCAGTCGGAGCCAGCCCGACCTGATGGCCGGATGGCCCCCGGCCCATGGCCCCGGCCCACGGGCTTTGCTTAGCATGCCCGAAGGAGGCGGCTTAGCCCATGGCGGAACCCGCGGCCCGTCAGTCCCAGCAGCCCTCGAAGCCGGCCCAGCCGCCCGCTCAGCAGCCAGGCTCAGCAGGCCGCCCGGCAGGCAGCACAGCAGCCACCACAGTCGGCTCGGCCGTTCGCGCACCTTCACGTGCATACCGAATATTCGATGCTGGACGGTGCCGCCCGCCTGAAGGAATTGTTCAAAGAGGTCGGGCGCCAGGGCATGACGCACGTCGCGATGACCGACCACGGCAACATGTACGGCGCCGCCGAGTTCCACCGCCAGGCCAAGGAGGCCGGCATCACCCCGGTGATCGGCATCGAGGCCTACGTGGCCCCCGAGCACCGGACCAACACCAAGCGCATCCTGTGGGGCCAGCCGCACCAGAAGAAGGATGACGTCTCGGCCAGCGGCGCCTACCTGCATAAGACCATCTGGGCGCGCAACCGGGACGGCCTGCACAACCTGTTCAAGCTGTCCTCCCGCTCCTACGCCGAGGGCTGGCTGGTCAAGTGGCCGCGAATGGACAAGGAGATCCTCGCCGAGCACGCCAATGGGCTGATGGCCTCCACCGGCTGCCCGTCCGGTGAGCTGCAGACCAGGCTGCGCCTTGGCCAGTTCGACGAGGCGCTCAAGTCCGCGGCCGAGTACCAGGACATGTTCGGCAAGGACAACTACTTCCTCGAGCTGATGGACCACGGGCTCGACATCGAGCGCAAGGTCCGGGACGGCCTGCTGGAGATCGGCAAGAAGCTCGGCATCCCGCCGGTCGTCACCAACGACTCCCACTACACGCGGGAGTCCGACGCCACCTCACACGACCTGCTGCTGTGCATCCAGACCGGCAAGTCGCTGGCCGACGCGGACCGGTTCCGCTTCGACGGCAGCGGTTATTACATCAAGTCGGCCGACGAGATGTACGCCACCGACACCTCCGATATCTGGCAGGAAGGCTGCCGGAACAGCCAGCTCCTGATCGCCGACCGGGTCGACACCACCGGCATGTTCGAGTTCGTCAACCTCATGCCGCGCTTCCCCATCCCCGAGGGTTACGAGTCCGAGGAGGAGCTCTTCCGCGCCGAGGTGTGGAAGGGCATGGACCGGCGCTACCCGGACGGCTTCGACGAGGAGCGCAAGCGGCAGGCCGGGTACGAGATCGACATCATCTGCCAGATGGGGTTCCCGGCGTACTTCCTGGTCGTGGCGGACTTCATCATGTGGGCCAAGAACCACGGCGTCGCGGTCGGCCCCGGCCGCGGGTCGGCGGCCGGCTCGATCGTCGCCTACGCCCTGGGCATCACCGACCTCGATCCGCTGGTGCACGGCCTGATCTTCGAGCGGTTCCTCAACCCCGAGCGCGTGTCCATGCCCGACATCGACGTGGACTTCGACGAACGTGGCCGGGCCGACGTGATCCGGTACGTGACGGAGAAGTGGGGCTCGGACAAGGTGGCGCAGATCGTCACCTACGGCACTATCAAGGCCAAGGCCGCGATCAAGGACTCCACCCGCGTCCTCGGCTTCCCCTACGCGCTCGGCGACCGGATCACCAAGGCGTTCCCGGCCGCCGTGATGGGCAAGGACATCCCGCTGTCCGGGATCTTCGACACCAGCCATCCCCGCTACAACGAGGCAGGTGAGCTCCGTCAGCTGTACGAGGCCGAAGCCGAGATCAAGCAGGTCATCGACACGGCCCGGGGGATCGAGGGGCTGATCCGGCAGCCCGGCGTGCACGCGGCCGGCGTCATCATGAGCGCCGAGACGATCACCGACCACATCCCCGTGTGGACCCGGCACTCCGACGGCGCCGTCATCACGCAGTTCGACTACCCGACCTGCGAAGGCCTCGGCCTGCTGAAGATGGACTTCCTCGGCCTCCGTAACCTCACGATCATGGCCGACGCGGTCGCGGCGATCGAGAAGAACCAGGGCACCAAGATCGACCTGCTGGGCCTCCCGCTCGACGACAAGCCCACCTACGAACTGCTCGGCCGCGGCGACACGCTCGGCGTCTTCCAGTTCGACGGCGGCCCCATGCGCTCGCTGCTGCGGATGATGAAGCCGGACAACTTCGAGGACATCTCCGCGGTCGGCGCCCTGTACCGGCCGGGGCCGATGGGCGTGAACTCGCACACCAACTACGCGCTGCGCAAGAACGGCCTGCAGGAGATTACCCCGATCCACCCCGAGCTCGAAGAGCCGCTCCGGGAGATCCTGGAGCCCACGTACGGCCTGATCGTCTACCAGGAGCAGGTGCAGAAGGCGGCGCAGATCCTGGCCGGGTACACGCTGGGGCAAGCCGACCTGCTCCGCCGGGCCATGGGCAAGAAAAAGAAGGAGATCCTGGACAAGGAGTACGTCCCCTTCGAGCAGGGCTGCCGGGAGCGCGGCTACTCACACAAGGCCGTCCAGGCCGTCTGGGACGTCCTGGTCCCGTTCGCCGGCTACGCCTTCAACAAGGCGCACTCCGCCGCCTACGGCCTGGTCTCCTACTGGACCGCCTACCTCAAGGCCAACTACCCGGCCGAATACATGGCCGCCCTGCTCACCTCGGTCGGCGACGACAAGGACAAGTCCGCGCTCTACCTCAGCGAATGCCGCCGGATGCGGATCAAGGTCCTGCCGCCCGACGTCAACCAGTCGGTGGCCACGTTCACCGCGGTCGGCCGGGACGTCCGGTTCGGCCTGGCCGCCATCCGCAACGTCGGCGTCAACGTGGTCGACGCGATCGTGGCTACGCGCAAGGCTAAGGGTGAGTTCACCAGCTTCTCCGATTTCTTGCGCAAGGTCCCCGCGGTGGTGTGCAACAAGCGCGTGATCGAGTCGCTGATCAAGGCCGGCGCGTTCGACTCGTTCGATCATCCGCGCAAGGGCCTGGTGATGGTGCACGAGCAGGCCGTGGACGCAGTGATCGACATCAAGCGCAACGAGGCGATCGGCCAGGATTCGCTGTTCGGCGGGGACGCCGAGACCGAGGCGTTCTTCGACGTGCCGATCCCCGACGGCGACTGGGACAAGTCCACCCGGCTCAGTTTCGAGCGCGAGATGCTCGGCCTGTACGTCTCGGATCATCCGCTGCTGGGGGTAGAGCACCTGCTGGCCCGCGAGGCCGATTGCTCGCTGGCTGACCTGCTCACGTCGGGCGATGAAACTTCTGAACGGGCCCGCGGTGAGCGCGGTGAGCGTAGCGACGGCGGGGGAGCGGTCAAGGTGGCGGGCATCCTGTCGGGCGTGCAGCGGAAGGTCACGAAGCAGGGCAATCCCTGGGCCGCGGCCACCCTGGAGGACCTGGCCGGCGCGATCGAGGTGCTGTTCTTCCCGGCGACCTATCAGCTGTACGCGACCTCCATCGCCGAGGACGCGATCATCGCGGTCAAGGGCCGCATCGACCGCCGCGACGACGTGCCGAAACTGATCGCGATGGACGTGACGGTCCCGGACCTGTCGGTCAGCGACGGCGGCCCTTTTGTGGTGTCGCTGCCGATGACGCGGTGCGTTCCGCCGGTGGTCGAGCAGCTCAAGGAGGTGCTGATGACCCACCCCGGGCCGACGGAGGTGCACCTGCGGCTCCGCGGTAACCAGCGGACCACGGTCGTGCGGCTCGATGACAAGCTGCGGGTGGCCAACTCCCCGGCGCTGCTCGGCGACCTCAAGCAGCTGCTGGGGCCCGCCTGCGTGAGTTAGCCGTCCGGGCCCGGCGCCCGGGTGGCCCCGGGCCGTACCCGGACGTGCGCGCGCTCGCCCTGCCGGCCGAACAGCGAGAGGAACTCCACGGCGCCGTCATCCGCGCGGTCGAACCAGTGCGGGATGCGGGTGTCGAATTCGGCGGCCTCGCCGGGCAGGAGCACCAGATCCCGGTCGCCGAGGACCAGCCGGAGCCGCCCTGGCCACGCTCGGCCTGAAGCCGGCCGAACACCCGCTGGGAGCCGGCGAATACATCGCGGGGGATATGACCGGGCTGACCGAGGTGCCGGGGGTCTGGGTGGCGGGCAACGTCGCCGACCTGATGGCCGCCGTCCCCGGCTCCGTCGCGTCGGGGAGTCTCGCCGCGGCCGCCATCAACGCCGACCTCATCGCCGAGGAGACCGCTCAGGCCGCGGCCGCCGCCGGGTAACCGGGAGCCCGCGCGCGGCGGTTGACACCCGGGCGGGGTGACCGGTGTACTGCGCAGCATGACGGAATCGATGGGGACATCCGCCTTCCCGGTCACCACCGGACTGGCCCTGCCGGGCATGACCACCGAGCGGGATCTGGGCGTTGCGTTCGGCCTGGTCGTCCGCAGCATGGGCGTGGTCAGGTCGGTCGGCGCCGGGTTCAAGGCGCTGCGCCAGGGCGAGGTGACGCAGTACACGCAGCTGCTCGAGGACAGCCGCCGGCACGCGATCGACCGGATGATCGAGAACGCGCGGCTGCTCGGCGCCAACGCTGTGGTCGCGATGCGGTTCGACTCCTCCGAGATGGGCCAGCAGCTCACTGAGATCGTCGCCTACGGGACGGCCGTGGTCGTCACCCCCGCAGCCTGAGCATGGCGGCCTGACCATGCCGGCCCCGCCGCCCGGGAACCCCGCCGGTCCGCGGCGGTCGCTGATCGGGGACGCCGACCGCGACCGGCTGACCATGGTGCTGCGCGAGCACTACGCAGCCGGCCGGATCAGCCTGGACGAACTGCGCCGCCGGGTCGGCCTCGTCCTCGCCGCCGCGTACGCCGACGAGGCCGCGGTGGCCCTGGCCGACCTGCCGCCCATCGCCGGCACCGGGCAGGCCGGGCCCGGCTCCGCGGGTAAGCCCGGCTCCGCGGGCAAGCCGCGACATCACGGCCGGCACGCCCAGACGGCGGAGCCGCAACCCGGCTGGGTGGCCACCCCGGAGCGGTTCCGGGATCCGTCCAGCGGCGCGATCATGCGCGTCTGGACGGATCCGGCCGACGGCAGCCGGCACTACGTGCCCGACGACCCCCCCGTCTGACCCGGCGTCCAGGCACCGCGATCGGTATCCCAGAATTGACGCATGGCGGCGTACGCGATCTCCGAGGTCGAGGTCCTCGACGAGGCCCAGGCCGAGCGCTACCGGGAGCTGGCCGCGGCCTCCATCGCGCAGTACGGCGGCCGTTATCTCGTCCGCGGTGCGCGACCGCAGGTGCCGGAGGGGGAGTGGCCCCTCGATGAGCGCGTGGTCATCGTCGAATTCCCCACCCTGGAGCGGCTGCGCGAGTGGTACGCCTCGCCCGAATACGCCCAAGCGCTGGAGATCAGGCAGACTGCGCTGGCTCGCCGGCTGCTGTTCGCCGAGGGCGAGGCCGAGGGCGAGGACGTGTCCCGGCCACGTCCGTTAGGGACAAATGAACGCAGGCGTGGCGGCACAATTGGTCGCGAGAGAAAGGAACATCACGGACACCACGCACCATCCCGGAGCGGCCGCCGCCCCTGGCCCAGCGGATCGATCGGCCGCGCCCGGCGGTGACACTCCCGCCCTCCGCACCGCCGCCGTGGTCTTCCTGGCCGCCGCGGCGGCCACCGCTATCTGCGGGATTCCCGCCGGGTTCGCCTGGGGCGCGCTCGCCCCGCGGGTCCTGGTGCAGGTCGCCGGGCCCGGCGCCGTCCAGATCGTGAACCCCGAGACGAGCGCGTTCATCGTCGCGGACGTTTGGTTCTTCCTGATCGGCGTGATCGGCGGCCTGCTCACCGGGGCACTCGGCTATCTGATCGCGGTGCGCCACTGGGGCGCGGCCGCGGCCGCGGGCCTGATCGCCGGCGCGCTCGCCGCCACCGCGCTCGAGCTCTGGATTGGCGGCCTGGACGGGCACGCGGCCTTCCAGCATCAGCTGGCCGTGAGCGCCCCCGGGACCTTTCTGCACGCGTCGCTGGCGCTCGGGGCCAAGAGCGGCCTCACCTTCTGGCCCCTGCTGACCGCGCTGGCCATCGCCGTGCCGGAGATCATCCGCCGGTTGCGGTCCGGCTGAGAACGCCCGGGCCGGCCCGCGCGGCCGGCCCGGGCGTCATAACCAGACTCAGGCCAGGTCGAACCGATCGGCGTTCATCACCTTGTTCCATGCCGCGACGAAGTCGCGCACGAACTTCTCCCTGGCGTCATCGCTCGCGTAGACCTCCGCGAGCGCGCGCAGCTCGGAGTTCGCCCCGAAGACCAGGTCGGCACGGCTGCCCGTCCACTTGACCTCGCCCGTGGCGGCGTCGCGGCCCTCGAACGTGTTCGCGTCCTCCGACCCAGCGTTTCCAGATATGGGCTTCCACGTCGTGCCCATGTCGAGCAGGTTGACGAAGAAGTCGTTGGTCAGCGACCCCGGGGTGGCGGTGAGGACGCCGAGCTTCGACCCGTCGTAGTTCGCGCCCAGGACGCGGAGGCCACCGACGAGGACCGTCATCTCGGGGGCGCTCAGGGTGAGCAGGTTCGCCTTGTCGAGCAGCAGGTACTCGGCCGGCAGCCGGGTGCCCTTCCCGACGTAGTTCCGGAACCCGTCCGCCTTCGGCTCGAGGTTGACGAACGACTCCACGTCGGTCTGCTCCTGTGACGCGTCGCCGCGGCCCGGCGTGAAGGGGACCTCGACGTCGAAGCCGGCGTTCCCGGCCGCCTGCTCGACGGCCGCGTCGCCCGCCAGCACGATCAGGTCGGCCAGCGAGACCTGCTTACCGCCGCTCTGGCCGGCGTTGAAGGACTGCTGGATGCCCTCCAGGGTGCGCAGCACGGTGGCCAGCTGGTCGGGGTTGTTGACCTCCCAGCCGTTCTGCGGCTCGAGCCGGATGCGCGCGCCGTTGGCGCCGCCCCGCTTGTCGCTGCCCCGGAAGGACGAGGCCGACGCCCACGCGGTGGACACGAGCTCGGGCACCGACAGGCCCGAGGCGAGGATCTGGCCCTTAAGGGCGGCGATGTCCGCCGCGTCGATGAGCTCGTGCGTCACCGCCGGAACGGGGTCCTGCCAGATCAGTGTCTCGGACGGGACCTCGGGGCCGAGGTAGCGCACGGTCGGGCCCATGTCGCGGTGGGTCAGCTTGAACCACGCGCGGGCGAAGGCGTCCGCGAGCGCCGCCGGGTCGGCGAGGAAACGCCGCGAGATCGGCTCGTAGATCGGGTCGAACCGCAGCGAGAGGTCCGTGGTCAGCATTGTCGGAGGGCGCCGCTGCGACGGGTCCTGGGGGTCGGGCACGGTGCCCGCGCCGGCCCCGTCCTTCGGCTGCCACTGGTGCGCGCCCGCCGGGCTCTGGGTCAGCTCCCACTCGTAACCGAAGAGGGTCTCGAAGAAGCTGTTGTCCCACTTGGTCGGCGTGGGGGTCCATGTGACCTCGATACCGCTGGTGATGGCGTCGCGGCCCTTGCCGCTGCCGTACGTGCTCTGCCAGCCCAGGCCCTGCTGCTCGAGCGGGGCCGCCTCGGGGTCGGGGCCGACCGCGTCCGCGGGGCCCGCGCCGTGCGTCTTGCCGAAGGTGTGACCGCCCGCGATCAGGGCGACCGTCTCCTCGTCGTTCATCGCCATCCGGCGGAACGTCTCGCGGATGTCGCGCGCCGCGTCCAGCGGGTCCGGGTTCCCGTTCGGGCCCTCCGGGTTGACGTAGATCAGGCCCATCTGGACCGCGCCGAGCGGATCCTCCAGTTCGCGGTCACCGGTGTAGCGCTCGTCGCCGAGCCAGGTGGTCTCGGGGCCCCAGTAGACGTCATCCTCGGGCTCCCAGGTGTCCACGCGGCCGCCGCCGAAGCCGAAGGTCTTAAAGCCCATCGACTCCAGGGCCACGTTGCCGGTGAGGACGATGAGGTCGGCCCAGGAGATCTTCTGGCCGTACTTCTTCTTGACCGGCCACAGCAGCAGGCGGGCCTTGTCCAGACTGACGTTGTCCGGCCAGCTGTTGAGCGGGGCGAAGCGCTGCTGGCCGGCGCCGGCGCCGCCGCGGCCGTCGCTGATGCGGTAGGTGCCCGCGCTGTGCCACGCCATCCGGATCATGAGCGGGCCGTAGTGCCCGAAGTCGGCCGGCCACCAGTCCTGTGAGGTCGTCAGGACCTCCGCGATGTCGCGCTTCACGGCCGCGAGATCGAGGGTCTTGAACGCCTCCGCGTAGTCGAACTCCCCGCCCAGCGGGTTGGCCACGGCGGGGTTCTTGGCCAGGATCTTCAGGTTGAGGCGGTTCGGCCACCATTCGCTGTTGGCGTCACCCTTGGTGGGGTGGGTGAGCCCGTGCGCGACCGGGCATCCCTCGCTCCCGGCCTCGGGGGTTGGCGGCTCAACGACTACTGGATCATGGTTCTCGGACATGCGCATCCTTCCGGACTAAGCGGGTCGCTACCCAGGAACTGGTAGCGGTGGAACAGTCGGGGCACAGGCCCCAGTAGATGACCTCGGCCTCGTCGATCGAGAAGCCGTGATCGTCGGATGCGGTCAGGCAGGGTGCCTCGCCGACCGCGCAGTCCACGTCAGTGACGGCACCGCACGACCGGCACACGAGGTGATGGTGGTTGTCGCTGATGCGTCCCTCGTACCGGGCCGGGCTGCCGGCCAGCTCGATGCGGCGGACGAGCCCCGCCGCGGTGAGCGCGTGCAGGGCCTCGTACACGGCCTGGAGGGAGACATGGCCGACGCGATCGCGCACCCCGGCGGCGATCGCCTCGACGCCAAGGTGGTCACCGCCGCGGACGGTTTCGAGCAGGGCGACGCGGGCGGCTGTCACCCGCAGACCGGCACCTCGCAGCTCCTCGGCGGCCGGCGGCGGCTCGGATGCGGTCACGGCCCCAAATCTATATTCATTAACGCGAACGATTCAAGACAGCGAATTGTACAAGTTTGAGACATTCAGGCTGCCCGAGCCCGCATCCCCGTCCGCAATGTGGACGATGCCGGCGTCTGCCGGGCACTCTCCGTAGACTGTGCGGGTGATCTCCCGTATCGACCTGCGTGACCGCGACGCCGCCACCCTCACCCGGACGAGCCTGTCCGGAGTCCTGCCGCGCGCGACGCTCGACGTCGCGGCCGCCGCCGAGCAGGTCCGGCCGGTGTGCGAGGACGTCCGCCGCCGGGGCGCGGCGGCGGTGCGCGAGTACACCGCCCGCTTCGACGGCGTGGACCTGGCCAGCACGCGCGTGCCCCGCGAGGCGCTGGACGGCGCGCTCGAAGCCCTCGACCCCGCCGTGGCCGCCGCGCTGGAGGAGGCCGCGCGGCGCACCCGGCTGGTACATCAGGCGCAGCTCCCGGCCGACACGGTGGTCACCCCGGCCGAAGGCCTCACCGTGACCGGCCGGTACGTGCCGGTCAGCCGGGCCGGGGTCTACGTGCCTGGTGGCCTGGTGGCCTACCCCTCCTCGGTGGTCATGAACGTGGTCCCCGCGCTGGTCGCGGGGGTCGGTTCGGTCGCCGTGGCCTCCCCGCCCCAGGCGGACAACGGCGGGCGGCCGCACCCGGCCGTGCTCGCCGCGTGCGCGCTGCTCGGCGTGGACGAGGTGCACGCCGTCGGCGGCGCGCAGGCCCTGGCCATGTTCGCCTACGGCACCGAGGTCTGCGCCCCGGCCGACGTGCTCACCGGGCCGGGCAACGTCTACGTGGCCGCGGCCAAGCGGCTGCTCGGCGGGATCGTCGGCACCGACGGCGAGAACGGGCCCACCGAGATCGCGATCATCGCCGACCACACCGCCGACGCCGCCTATGTGGCCGCCGACCTGATTGCGCAGGCGGAGCACGACCCGCTGGCCGCCATCCTGCTGATTACCTCCGACCCGGACCTGCCCGCCCGGACCGACGCCGAGCTGGACGTCCAGCTGCCCCGGGCGCTGAACCGGGAGCGCATCGCGCCGCGCCCTCCGCGGCCAGTCCGGCTACGTGCTCGTGTCCGACGTCGACGCCGCGCTGGCCGTCTCCGACGCCTGGGCCCCGGAGCACCTGGAGATCCAGACCGAGGACGCGGCCAAGGTGGCGGCGCGGGTCAGGAACGCGGGCGCGGTCTTCGCCGGGCCGTACACGCCGGTCTCGCTCGGCGACTACCTGGCCGGCTCCAACCACGTGCTGCCCACCGGGGGCACGGCCCGGCACGCCGCCGGGCTCACCGTGCTGCCGTTCCTCAAGCTGATCAACGTGGTGGAATGCTCCGCGCGGCGCGCTGGCCGGGGCCGCCCCGTACATCGACGCGCTCGGCGGCGAGGAAAAGCTGGCCGCGCACGTCGCCGCCGTCCGCGTCCGGGTGCCGAAATGACCCTCGGACGACCCCGGCTGGCCTGCCGCTGCGCGAGGACCTGGCCGGCCTGGAGCCGTACGGCGCGCCCCAGCTCAACGTGCCCGGTCCGCCTGAACACCAACGAGAACCCGTACCCGCCCTCGCCGCGGCTGGCCCATGCGGTGGCCGACGCCGTCGCGGCCGTGGCGCCGGGCCTGAACCGGTACCCGGACCGCGACGCCGTGGCCCTGCGCGCAGGACCTGGCCGGCTACCTGGGCCACGCCCTGACCGGACCGCTGAAGTCCAGGTGTGGGCGGCCAACGGCTCCAACGAGGTCATCCAGCAGCTGCTGCAGGCGTTCGGCGGCCCCGGCCGGCCGCGCTGGGTTTCGAGCCGTCCTACTCGATGCACCCGCTGATCGCCCAGGTCACCTGCACCGGCTGGTTCGCCGCCTGCCGGGAGGAGGACTTCAGCATCGACCCGGGCAGGCGGCCGCGCACATCCGCGACACCCGCCCCGCGGTCGTCTTCCTGACCTCGCCCAACAACCCCACCGGCACCTCGCTCCCGCTGAACGTGGTCGAGGCGGTGTGCGAGGCCGCGGCCCCGGGCGTGGTCGTGGTGGACGAGGCCTACGCCGAGTTCGCCCGGGACGGGCACCCCGAGCGCGCTGTCCCTGCTGCCGCGACTATCCGCGGCTGGTCGTGACCCGCACCATGTCCAAGGCGTTCGCGCATGGCCGGGCTCCGGGTCGGCTACCTGGCCGCCAGCCAAGAGCTGATCAGGAAGCTGCTGATCGTCCGCCTGCCCTATCACCTGTCCGCCGTGACCCAGGCCGTGGCCCGGGCCGCGCTGGCCTGGCCGCAGGACCCGCTGGCCAGCGTGGACGCGTTGCGGGCCGAACGGGATGGGTGCGTTGCCTGGCTGCGCGGCCCAGGGCTGTCACGTGGCCGACTCCGACGCCAACTTCGTGCTGTTCGGTGGTTCGCCGACCGGGACGCGGTCTGGCAGCAGCTGGTGGACCGCGGCGTGCTGATCCGGCAGGTGGGACCGCCCGGCTGGCTGCGGGTCTCGATCGGCACCGCCGAGGAGATGGCGGCGTTCCGCGGCCGTGGCCGGTATCCCCGAGGTCCCGACCCCCAATGCCCTGACCCAGAAGTACTGACCCGCGAGGTGTAGCGGACACGTGAACCGGGAACGGAAAGCGCGCGTCGAACGGCTCACCCACGAGACCCAGATCCTGGTCGAGCTGGACCTGGACGGGATCGGCGTGTTCGAGGTGGCTACCGGGGTCCCCTTCTTCGACCACATGCTGGGCCAGCTGGGCAAGCACGGCGGCCTCGACCTGACCGTCCGGGCCAAGGGCGACACCGAGATCGACGCCCACCACACGGTCGAGGACACCTCGATCGCGCTGGGCCAGGCCCTGCGGGAGGCCCTCGGCGACAAGTCCGGGATCACCCGGTTCGGCGACAGCCTGGTCCCGCTGGACGAGACCCTGGTCCAGGCGGCGGTGGACCTGTCCGGGCGCCCGTACGTGGTGCACGAGGAACCCGGCCGGGATGGCCCCGCTGATCGGCAGCTACGACACCACGCTGACCCGGCACATCTTCGAATCGATGGCCGCCTCGGCCGGGATCTGCCTGCACGTGCGGGTGCTGTACGGGCGCAACCCGCACCACATCGTGGAGGCCCAGTTCAAGGCGGTCGCCCGGGCTCTGCGCACCGCGGTCGCGGCCGGACCCGCGGGCGGGCGGCGTCCCCAGCACCAAAGGCGTGCTGTGACGGCCAAGGGTGTGCGGTGACCAGCCAGCCGAGGGTCGTGGTTCTGGACTACGGCTCGGGCAACCTGCGGTCGGCCGAACGGGCCCTGGCCCGGGTCGGCGCGGATGTCAGCGGTGACCGCCGATCCGGATGCGCGCCCAGGACGCGGACGGCCTGGTCGTTCCCCGGCGTGGGCGCCTTCGCGGCCTGCATGGCCGGGCTGCGCGCCGTCGGCGGGGACAAGCTCATCGCCCAGCGGCTGCGGCCGCGGCCGCCCGGTGCTGGCCATCTGCGTCGGCATGCAGGTGCTGTTCTCCTCCGGGCGTGGAGCACGGCCTGCGGACCGAGGGCTGCGGGCAGTGGCCGGGCACGGTAGAACGGCTGGCCGCGCCGGTGCTGCCGCACATGGGCTGGAACACGGTCTCCCCGCCCGCGGGTTCGTCGCTGTTCGCCGGGATCGGGCCGGACACCCGCTTCTATTTTGTGCACTCCTACGGCCTGCGGTACGCCCGTGCGGCCCGGCTCCGGGAGTCATCGGCCCAGATCACCTGGGCCACTCACGGGGAGCCGTTCGCGGCCGCGGTCGAGGACGGCCTGCTGGCCGCGACCCAGTTCCACCCGGAGAAGTCGGGCGACGCCGGCGCCACCCTGCTGTCCAACTGGCTGGAGACAATTCGATGAGCGCTCCACCCTGCTGCCCGCGGTCGACGTGGCCGACGGCCAGGCGGTACGGCTGGTCCAGGGCGCGGCCGGCACCGAGACCGGCTACGGCGACCCGATGGAGGCCGCGCTGGCCTGGCAGCGGGCCGGCGCCGACTGGATCCACCTGGTCGACCTGGACGCGGCGTTCGGCCGCGGCTCCAATGCGCGGCTGCTGGGCGACGTGGTCGGCCGGCTCGACCTCAACGTCGAACTGTCCGGCGGCATCCGCGACGACGCCTCGCTGGCCGCGGCGCTGGCCACCGGCTGCACCCGGGTCAACATCGGCACCGCGGCGCTGGAGGACCCGGACTGGGTCCGCTCGGTCATCGCCCGGCACGGCGACCAGATCGCGGTCGGCCTGGATGTGCGCGGCACCCGGCTGGCCGCCCGTGGCTGGACTTCCGAGGGCGGCGACCTGTACGAGACGCTGGATCGGCTGAACGCCGACGGCTGCGCCCGGTACGTGGTCACCGACGTGACCAAGGACGGCACCCTGCGCGGGCCCAACCTGGACCTGCTGCGGGACGTGTGCGCCCGCACCAGCCGCCCGGTGGTGGCCAGCGGCGGCGTGTCCAGCCTGGCCGACCTGCGAGGCCATCGCCGGGCTCGTCCCGCTCGGCGTCGAGGGCGCGATCGTCGGCAAGGCCCTCTACGCGGGCGCGTTCACCCTGGAAGAGGCGCTGGAAGCGGTACTCGGGCCGCATGACCGTTGCCGTAAGAGTCATCCCTTGCTTGGACGTGGACGGCGGCCGGGTGGTCAAGGGGATCAACTTCCGTGACCTGCGCGACGCGGGCGACCCGGTCGAACTGGCCGCCACCTACGACGCCGAAGGCGCCGACGAGCTGACCTTCCTCGACATCACTGCCTCCAGCGGCAGCCGGGAGACCACCTATGACGTGGTGCGCCGCACCGCCGAGCAGGTTTTCATCCCGCTGACCGTAGGCGGCGGGGTCCGCAGCGAGGACGATGTGGACCGGCTGCTGCGGGCCGGCGCGGACAAGGTGTCGCTCAACACCGCGGCCATCGCCCGCCCGGAACTGCTGGGCGAGGCGGCCCGCCGGTTTGGCTCCCAGTGCGTGGTGCTGTCCGTCGACGCCCGCCGCTTCAGCGGCGCCAGCGCCTCCGCAGGCGGCAGTGGCTTTGAGGTCACCACCCACGGCGGTCGCACCGGCACCGGTATCGACGCGGTGGACTGGGCCCGCCGGGGCGCCGAACTGGGCGCCGGGGAGATCCTGCTCAACTCCATGGACGCCGACGGCACCAAGGCCGGCTTTGACCTGGAGCTGATCGCGGCCGTCCGCGACGTGGTCAGCGTGCCGGTTATCGCCAGCGGCGGCGCAGGCCAGCTCGCCCACTTCGCCCCCGCCGTCGACGCCGGCGCCGACGCGGTGCTGGCGGCCAGCGTGTTCCACTTCGGCGCCCTGCGCATCGGCCAGGTCAAGGACGCCCTGCGCGCCGCCGCCCCGTCCGCTGACGCCGGCTAGCCCGGCGGCAGGCCCGGGTCCGGGAACCCCGGCAGGCCCTGGTCGCCGCTGGTGCCACTGCCACCCCGCGCCTCCTGGCTGCCCGCCAGGACGGTGGTCCCGCTGGCGCCCGCGCCCGCGCGCGCCGGAGCGGCCGAGCCCGGGTGGGCCGACATCGCCGCGCCGGTGATGCCCGCGTCGTTGAACATCCCGGCCGGTACCACCTTGGCCTGCAGTCCGGTCATCAGCGGCAGGAACTTGTCCGCCTGCTTGCTGATCCCGCCGCCGATGATGATCAGCGCCGGCGACAGCAGGGCCTCGATGTGCTCCAGGTACTCGTTGACGTTTTTCGCCCAGTGCTTCCAGCTCATGTTGCCCGCGACCTTGGCCCGCTCGGACGCCCGCTCCTCCGCGTCCTTGCCCCGGATCTCCAGGTGCCCGAACTCGGTGTTGGGGACCAGGATGCCGTCCACGAACAGCGCGCTGCCGATGCCGGTGCCCAGCGTCACCATGTGCACCGTGCCTCGGCTGGCCCTTACCCGCGCCGAACGTCATCTCGGCCACGCCGGCCGCGTCGGCGTCGTTGATCAGCCGGATGTCCTGGCCGACCGCCTTGGCACAGCAGCTCCCGCGCGTCCAGGCCGATCCAGGCCTTGTCCAGGTTGGCCGCGGTGCGGGTGACGCCGTTCATCACCACGCCCGGGAACGTGCAGCCGATCGGCCCTGACCAGGAGAAGGCGGCCACGAGCTTCTGCACGACTTCGGCCACCGCCTCCGGCACCGCCGGACGCGGGGTGGCGATCTTCACCCGGTCGGCCAGGAACTTGCCGGTGTCCAGGTCGACCGGCGCCGCCTTCATCCCGGTGCCGCCGATATCGATGCCCAGTGCGTGCATGATGCGCTCCTTCTCCCTCCCGGGCCGTTCGCAACACGAGCCAGGAATCCCCTGGCCGCGCTCGCCCAGTATTCCGCACTCGCGAGTAAGCTCGGCTAGTACATGCCCGATCAGGGCGTGTGTAGCCGCAGAAAGGGGGCGGCTGATGCGGTGGGCAAAGGTCGTCTGATCGCGCTCGGCGCCCTGATCGCCTTCATTGTCATCGAGTCGGTCTTCCGGCTGCTGGAGTGGGCGGTCATCGCCCTCGTCATCGGCTTGATCATCGCCATCGCGGTCAAGGCCCACAGCCAGTACAAGCTGGCCCGGGAGCGCCGCGCCGAGGTCAAGGAAGAGAAGGCCGCGCGCAAGGCACGAGGTCCCGAACGGCCCGCCAGCAAGGTGACAGCGACGCCGGAGTGGATCGCGGTCGCCGCGCCCGGACGGCGGAGAGCACCATCCCGGTCGCCGCGCGACGACGTCGACGCCGAGCTGGCCCGGCTCAAGCGCGAGATGGGCGCCCAGTAACGCGCTGGGCCACGCTCCGCGGGCTCAGGCGGTAACGCGCTGGGCAAACTCCCGCGGCTCAGAGCCGCCAGGTCGCCTGGGACATCATCTCGTCGCGGCGTCGGTGCCGTCCATCCGGACCTGGGCCGCCGACCGCCGTCCCGCTGTCCAGAGGGTGAGTTCCGCGGGCGTGCCGATCACGGTCACCACCGGGGTACCGCGCCGTACCGTCATCCGGTATAGATGTCGGCCGTGGCCGCTCCGGTACTGCCCGCGTCGGTCGGCCCGGTCAACGCTGCACCTCTTCGCTGCGGGCGTACTCGACCCCGATCCGGACCTTGCGCAGTCAGAACCGCGCCAGCTTGAGCCGGTCCCACAGCGCGTCCGGACAGCCCGTCGGCCGGTTCCCGCGGCTTCCAGCCCGCTTGCCCGCGCCTCAGGTCCTCGTGGTGCACGAAAAATTCGACCGTGTTGACCCGCTCGTCCAGCCCGGCAGCCCGTACAGGGACAGCGTGGGCGGCCCGTTGCGGATCGTGTCCACCAGTTCCGGAACGGGCTCCGGCGGCCAGGCGCTGCTGCACCCGTGCGGTGTGACCCGCCAGCGGGCCACCGGGGATACCCGCGCTGGCGTCCATCCGGTGCTCGCGCAGCACCAGGTGGGCCGCGAGGTCCCGGGCGGTCCAGCCCGCGCACAGCGTCGCCGCGTCCGGGCCCGCCTCGGCCAGCGTGGCGCACAGTCCAGGCCCGCTGTCCCGCGAATATCCCATCCGGGCATCGTAGGGGGTGCTCTCAGGCCCGGCCGATAGCGTGGTCCCGGCTAGGCTGGTGACTGCGCCCCTGAGCGGGGCGTGACGCCAGGAATGAGGGGACAATGAGCACTGCCGCCCACCCTTCTGCCCTGGATCCCGGGTATCGCCCGGCGGCTGAAGCGCGACGCCGCTGGCCTGTTCCCGGCGGTCGCCCAGCAGCATGACACCGGCGAGGTGCTGATGGTCGGCTGGATGGACGACGAGGCGCTGCATCGCACGCTCACCACCGGCCGCTGTACCTACTGGTCCCGCAGCCGCCAGGAGTACTGGGTCAAGGGCGAGACCTCCGGCCACCAGCAGTGGGTCAAGTCGGTGGCGCTGGACTGCGACGGCGACACCGTCCTGGTCCAGGTCGACCAGGTCGGCGCGGCCTGCCACACCGGCGACCGGACCTGCTTCGACGCCGACCGCCTGGACGCCGTGGCGGGCGCGCGCGCCCGAACCGGTCACCGCGGATGGCTGATCCCGCGGAAGCCCGCCGCCGCTGCTCCCGTCCGCGCGTGCGCCGGCCGTCCCGCGGCCCCGCCGTGAGTTCGTGCTGATGCTGCTGCTCGGCGCGGCCGGGGCCGGGCTGGCGCTGCTGGCCGTCCGGCAGGGCTGGGCCCGCGCCGTCTACGACGCGCCGCGGCCGCTCCCGTCGCAGTCGATCACCGTCACCGGCCAGGACCTGGTGCCCGCGGCCGGGCGCACTGGCCCTGGCCGGGCTGGCCTGCCTGGCCGCCGTCATCGCCACCCGCGGCGTAGCTCCGCCGCGCCGCCGGGCGCCGTGCTCGCCCTCTGCGGCGCCGGCACCGTCGTGGCGGCCAGCGGCTCGCTCAGTGCGGCCCGCATCGTCGCCGCCGCGTCAGTCCAAGGTCAGCTCGTCGGCCTCGGTCGCCTCCGGCGGCTCCGGCTCCACCACCGGGGGTCCGGCACCTGCTCGTCGAGCCGGTGCGGTGGTCACCGGCGACTCTTCGGCCCACACCGTGCTGCTCGGCGTGCCCTGGCGGGTCGCGGTCTTCGCCGGCGCGGCCGCCCTCGTCGCGGCGGGCCTGCTCACCGTCTGGCGCGGCACCCGCTGGCCGGTCATGTCGCGCCGGTACGAGCTCATCGCCGGCGGGCCGGCCAGGCGGCGCGGCCGTCGCGGGCCGTTCTCCCCCGCCCGGGTCCGCTGCCCCCGGCCCGGCCGGTACCCCCGATCCGGCCAGCCTGTGGGACTCGATCAGCCGCGGTGAGGATCCCACCGGGTCCCTGCGCGAGCCCGGTTCCAGCATTCCGTGACCCACGGTGCCGTCCTGCTGGCCGAGCACGAACCCGAGGTCGCCGAGCTGGCCCGCCGCTACCTGGCGCGCGCCGGCCTGCCGGTCACCGTCACCACGGGCGCGGAGGAAACCATGGCGGCCCTGATCGCCCGGACTGCCGACGTCGCCGTCCTCGACCTGACCATGCCCGGCCTCGACGCCCGCCGCCTCCGCCGCCTGGTCAGCAAAGCCGTCGCCCCAGAACCCCACGCCCGCCCTCTACCTGATCTGCGCCAGCATGCGCCCCCGTGACCTGCGTATCGCGCCGACCCCTGCCTCTACCGCCCGTTCAGCCCTCGCATGCTCGTCTCCCGCGTCCTGTCCGCCGCCCCCGGGCTCGTCCCACCCATCACGGCCCCCCAGCCCGCCGCCCCGGCAGCTCCGGCCCGCACCGGCCACGCGGGAACCTGACCCTGGCATCCCAGCAGCGCACCCACCAGGCCGTCACCCCGGCCGGTCCACATCCCTCTTACTCCCGGCCGAATCCGCCCTGCTCTCGGCGCTGGCCGCCCATCCCGGCCACGTGCTGACCCGCGAGCCGCTGCAGACCGCGTGGGCCGGCGGCCACCTCGGCCCGGGCGGTCGACGTCCACGTCGCCCGCTCCGGGCCAAGCTTGGCCCGGAGCCGGGCGCCGGCCTCCGCACCGTCCGCGGCGTCGGCTACATCCTGGACACCCAGCCGGGCACACGCGGCAGGGCCAAACCGCGGGGTGCCTGCCAGGCCGCTCACGTCGCCCAGCTAGCATCGGTGGCACACCATCCGATCCTGAGGGGCTGCGAACCGCGTGACAGTGCTCGACGAGATCCTTGACGGCGTACGCGCCGATCTCGCCGAACGCCAGCGGCGCGTCTCCCTTGACCAGCTCAAGGAAATGGCCGCCGGCGCCCCGTCCCCCCGCGACGGGGCCGCCTCGCTCAAGGCGGACGGCGTCAGCGTCATCGCCGAAGTCAAACGGGCCAGCCCGTCCAACGGCGCGATGGCGGAGATCGCGGATCCCGCCGCGCTGGCCGCCGCCTACCAGTCCGGCGGCGCCCGGATCATCAGCGTGCTCACCGAAAAGCGCCGGTTCGGCGGCTCCCTGGCCGACCTGGCCGCGGTCCGCAAGGCCGTCCAGGTCCCGCTGCTGCGCAAGGACTTCGTGGTCAGCTCCTACCAGCTCTGGGAGGCCCGCGCCCACGGGGCCGACCTGGTCCTGCTCATCGTGGCCGCGCTGGAGCAGAGCGCGCTGGTTTCGCTGGTGGAACGCGCCTACTCGATCGGCCTGGTGCCGCTGGTCGAGATCCACGCCGAGGCCGAGCTCGAGCGGGCGGTGGACGCCGGCGCCAAGGTCATCGGCGTCAACGCGCGTGATCTGACCACGCTGCGGCTCGACCGCCGCGTACGTGTCCTCCATGCTGCCGCGGATCCCGGACGCCATCGTCAAGATCGCTGAGTCCGGCGTCCGCGGGCCGCACGACCTGCTCGCCTACGCCGCCGCCGGCGCCGACGCGGTGCTGGTGGGGGAGAGCCTCGTCACCGGCAAGGACCCGCGTGCAGCCGTCGCCGACCTGGTGACGGCGGCCTCCCATCCGGCGCTCCGCGGTGACCGCCCATGACCAGCCGTGATCGCCCATGACCAGCGACGTCGGCACCCGCCCCGGGAATCCCGGCGCGAGCTGTATCGTGCCCGACGCCACCGGCCACTTCGGCATCTACGGCGGCAGCTTCGCCCCCGAGGCGCTGACCTCCGCCCTGGACGAGCTGACCGCGCAGTACGTGGCGGCCCAGGCCGACCCGGAGTTCCAGGCCGAGCTGGGCCGCCTGCTGCACGACTACGCCGGCCGCCCGACGCTGGTCACCGAGGTCCCCCGGTTCGGCGCCCAGGCCGGCTGCCGGGTGCTGCTCAAGCGCGAGGACCTGACGCACACCGGCTCGCACAAGATCAATAACGTGCTCGGCCAGGCCCTGCTGACCCGGCGGATGGGCAAGACCCGCGTCATCGCCGAGACCGGCGCTGGGCAGCACGGCGTGGCCACCGCGACCGCGTGTGCCCTGTTCGGCCTGGACTGCGTGGTCTACATGGGTGAGGAAGACACCCGGCGCCAGGCGCTGAACGTCTCCCGGATGCGCATGCTCGGCGCGGAGGTCATCTCGGTTACCTCGGGGAGCCGCACGCTCAAGGACGCGATGAATGAGGCGTTCCGGGACTGGGTCGCCTCCGTCGAGAACACGCACTACTGCATCGGCTCGGTCGGCGGCCCGCATCCGTTCCCGATGATGGTGCGCGACTTCCAGCGCGTGATCGGCGTGGAAGCACGCGAGCAGGTGCTGGCCATGACCGGCCGGCTGCCGGACGCCGTGGTCGCCTGCGTCGGCGGCGGCTCCAACGCGATCGGTATCTTCCACGCCTTCGTCCCCGACACCTCCGTTCGGCTCATCGGGTGCGAAGCGGGCGGCGAAGGGCCGGAACCGGGCCGTAACGCGGCCACGCTCACCGCCGGATCGGCGGGTGTGCTGCATGGCATGCGCACCTACCTGCTGCAGGACGACGAGGGGCAGACGCTGCCAACGCACTCGATCTCGGCCGGCCTGGACTACCCGGGCGTGGGCCCGGAGCACGTCTGGCTGCGGGAGGGCGGCCGTGCCAGCTACCGCGCGGTCACGGACGAGCAGGCCCTGGACGCCTTCGGCGTGCTCTGCCGCACCGAGGGGATCATCCCCGCGCTGGAATCCGCGCACGCGCTGGCCGGCGCCCTGCAGATCGGCCCGGAACTCGGCCCGGATGGCCTGCTCCTGGTCAACCTGTCCGGCCGGGGCGACAAGGACGTGGCCACCGTGTCCGAACGGCTGGGCCTGTGACCAGCGTGTCCCGGAGGCCTTCGACCAGGCGGCCGCCGGGAACCGGGCCGCGCTGATCGGCTACCTGCCGACGGGTTTCCCCAGCGTCGACGGCGCGATCGCCGCGGCCGTGGCGATGGCCGAAGCGGGCGCGGACATCATCGAGGTTGGGCTGCCGTACTCGGACCCGCTGATAGACGGCCCCGTCATCCAGGAGGCCACCCGCGCTGCGCTGAGCGCGGGCACCAAGGTCGCCGACACGCTGCGCACGGTCGAAGCCATCGCCGGGGCGGGCGTGCCCGCGCTCGTCATGACCTACTGGAACCCCGTCGACCACTACGGCGTCACCGCGTTCGCGCGTGACCTCGCCGCGGCCGGCGGCGCGGGCCTGATCACCCCGGACCTGCCGCCGGAGGAGGCCGGCCCCTGGCTGGAGGCGTCCGACGCCTACGGGCTGGACCGGGTCTTCCTGGTCGCGCCGAGCTCGTCCGAGGCCCGGATCGCCACCGTGACCGCGCGGTGCCGGGGGTTCGTCTACGCGGCTTCGCTCATGGGCATCACCGGGGCGCGGGAGGCCGTCAGCGGGCTGGCCGCCGGGCTGGTCGGCACGGTCCGCGCGCACACCAAGCTGCCGGTTGCGGTGGGGCTCGGCGTCCGCGACGGCGCCCAGGCCGCCGAGGTGGCGAAGTTCGCCGACGGCGTGATCGTCGGTTCCGCGTTCGTCCAGCGCCTGCTGGCCGCGCCCGACCTCACCGCCGGAGTGGCCGCGGTCCGCGACCTGGCCGCCGAGCTGGCGTCCGGCGTCCGGGGGGAGCCAGTCACCGCCCCGGGCACAACTGCGGGCACGTCCCCCGGGAGCTGACGCTGCCGAACCTGCCGGTCGCGTACCTCCCCAGCCCGGCCCGGGGCCAATGGCACCTCGGGCCGCTGCCGGTGCGGGGATACGCGCTCTGCATCGTGCTCGGCATCATCATCGCGGTCTGGCTGACCGCCAGGCGATACACCCGCGCGGGCGGCGCGCAGGGCACGGTCCTGGACGTGGCCGCCTGGGCGGTTCCGTTCGGCCTCATCGGCGCCGCGGCGGGCGCGGTCGTGCACGAGGGCACGCGGCTGTTCCCGTCGCGGCCCGACCTGTGGTCCGCGGCGCGGGCCTGGGACGGCGCCATCGGCGTGCCCGGGGCCGTGGGGCTCGGCGCCCTCGGGGCCTGGATCGCCTGCCGCCGGGCCGGGGTGCGGCTGGGGCCGATCGCCGGGGCCGCCGCGCCGGGCGTGGCGTTCGGCGCGGCCATCGCGAGCCTGGGCGGCTGGTTCAGCCAGCAGGCGTACGGCCAGCCGTCGGCGCTGCCGTGGGCGGTGGAGATCGCGCCGGTGCATCGCCTCGCGGGGTATGAGAACTTTGCCACGTTTGAGCCCGTGCTCGGCTACGAAGCGCTGTGGTGCGCGGTCGCGGGCGGGCTCGTGCTGTGGGCCACGCGGCGGTTCGCGCTGCTCGGCGCGCGCGCCTTCTCCCTCCAGCTGGCGCTCACCTGCGCCGGCCTCTTCGCCGCCGAATGGCTGCTCATCGCGCCTGCGCCGCACCTGGCCGGGCTGCGGGTGGCGCAATGGGCGGAGCTGGCCACGGTGGCCGGGGCGGCCGTGTACCTCTACCGGACCCGGCACCGGCACGGGCCAGATGTCATCGCGCCCGGGCAGCCCCGGCACCAGCCAGGACGGGCCGCAATCGGTGCCTCTTAGATCTTGGGCGCGATTCGTCCGGTGATGTAATGTGGGCGTAACTTTCGCGTAGCCAGCGAGCCGTTCTACGGCCTTCGCGGCAGGGCCAGCGCCGTCCCGACCGCATCAGCAGAAGCAGACGAGACGACGACAGGAGTTTTGATGGCGCCTGCCGGCAGAGCACAGGGACAGGACCACGGGATCAGTGGGCCTCAGGGACTGTATGACAGCCGTTTCGAGCATGACGCCTGTGGCGTTGGCTTCATTGCCGATCTGACCGGCCGGCCCGGGCACGACGTGGTGTCCAAGGCGCTCACCGCCCTGTGCAACCTGGAGCACCGCGGCGCCGAGGGCGGCGACCCCGGGACCGGGGACGGCGCGGGCATCCTGACCCAGATCCCGGACGCCTTCTTCCGCGAGGTCTGTGACTTTGATCTGCCGCCGGCCGGTTCCTACGCGGCCGGCCTGGTGTTCCTGCCCGCCCTGCCCGAGGACCCCAGTGGCCAGGAGGCCGCACTGGCCGAACGCGAGCGGGCCAAGGCGGCCATCGCCCGGCTCGCCGGAGCCGAGAACCTGGTCGTTCTCGGCTGGCGCGACGTCCCGCACAACCCCGAGGTCTGCGGCCGCGGCGCGCGCGCCGTGCTGCCCCATCTCGCCCAGCTGTTCGTGGCCGGCGCCGGCCGCCAGCGCGGGCTCGAGCTGGAGCGGATGGCGTTCTGCCTGCGCAAGCGCGCCCGCCGGGAAACCAGCGTGTACTTCGCGAGCCTGTCGCCGCGGACGATCGTGTACAAGGGGATGCTGTCCGCGCCGCAGGTCGAGCCGTTCTTCCCGGATCTGTCCGACGAGCGGTACCGTTCCGCGCTGGCTCTGGTCCACTCGCGCTTTTCCACCAACACGTTCCCGTCCTGGCAGCTCGCGCACCCGTACCGGTACATCGCGCACAACGGCGAGATCAACACGGTCCGGGGCAACCGGAACTGGATGCGGGCCCGCGAGGCGATGCTGTCCAGCAGCCTGATCCCGGACTCCGCCGACGGGCGCGGCATCGACCGGATCTTCCCGGTGCTGGACCCGGACGGCAGCGACTCCGCCAGCTTCGACGAGTGCCTGGAACTGCTGCACATGGGCGGCCGGTCGCTGCCGCATTCGGTGCTCATGATGATCCCCGAGCCGTGGGAGAACCACGAGGAGATGGACCCGGCGCGCCGGGCCTTCTATGAGTTCCACGCGGCCATGATGGAGCCCTGGGACGGCCCCGCGCTGATCGCGTTCACCGACGGGACGGTCATCGGCGCGGTGCTGGACCGCAACGGGCTGCGCCCCGGCCGCTACTGGATCACCCGCGACGGCCTGGTCATCCTGGCCAGCGAGGTCGGCGTCCTGGACATCGACCCCGCCACCGTCGTCCGCAAGGGCCGCCTGCAGCCCGGCCGGATCTTCCTCGCCGACACCGGCACCGGCCGGATCGTGGAGGACGAAGAGGTCAAGGCGGCGCTGGCCGAGGAGCACCCCTACGAGGAACTGCTGCATGCCGGGCAGGTGCACCTGAACGACCTGCCGCCCCGGGAGCGGCCGCTGCCCGCCGCGGACGAGCTGGTCACCCGGCAGCAGATGTTCGGCTACACCGAAGAGGAGCTGCGCATCATCCTCGGCCCGATGGCCCGCACCGGCGCCGAGCCGATCGGGTCGATGGGCACCGACACCCCTCTTCCGGTGCTGTCCGACCGGCCGCGGCTCGTCTTCGACTACTTCTCCCAGATGTTCGCGCAGGTCACCAACCCGCCGCTGGACGCCATCCGGGAAGAGCTGATCACCTCGCTGGCCAGCACGACCGGCCCGGAACGGAACCTGTTCGAGCCGTCCCCGGCCTCCTGCCGCCAGGTGGTGCTGCCGTTCCCGGTGATCAGCGACAGCGACCTGGCCCGGATCGTGCACATCAACTCCGATGGCGACCTGCCCGGCTTCGCCGCGCACGTGGTCGACGGCCGGTACGACGCGGCCGCCGGCGGCGAGGCCCTGCGGCAGCGGCTGACCGAGATCTGCTGGGAGGTCTCCGAGGCGATCAACGACGGCGCCCGCATCATCGTCCTCTCCGACCGCGGCGTCGCCGACCCCACGATGAGCGGCGACGCCGAAACCCAGATGTTACGGCCGGATTCCGCCATCGGGGCGCGAAGCGCAGCGGGGGGTTCCGGGGGGTCGTCCCGCCGCACAGCGCAGCGGGGGGCTCCGGGGGGTCGTCCCCGGTAATACAGCACCTTTCCTTCGCTGCTGCTCACCGGCGCGGTGCACCACCACCTGATCCGGGAGAAGACCCGCACCAAGGTGGGCCTGATCGTGGAGACCGGCGACGCCCGCGAATGCCATCACGTCGCCCTGCTGATCGGCTACGGCGCCTCCGCGGTGGCCCCGTACCTGGCCATCGAGACGGTCCGTGACATGGCCCGCCGCGGTGTGCTGGAGGGCGTGACCGAGGACAAGGCCGCAGCCAGCCTGATCAAGGCGCTCGGCAAGGGCCTGCTGAAGATCATGTCCAAGATGGGCGTGTCCACCGTCGCCTCTTACACCGGCGCGCAGATCTTTGAGGCCACCGGGCTCGGCGAGGAGGTCGTCCGCACCTGCTTCGAGGGCACGACCTCACGGCTCGGCGGCGTCGGCTTCGACGTGCTGGCGGCCGAAACGCACCGCCGCGTGGCCCGCGCCTTCCCGCCGGGCGGCGTGCATCCCGCGCACCGGCGGCTGGAGATCGGCGGCGAGTACCAGTGGCGCCGCGAGGGCGAGGCGCACCTGTTCAACCCGCAGACCGTCTTCAAGCTGCAGCACGCCACGCGCAGCCGCCGGTACGAGATCTTCAAGGAGTACACGTCCCTGGTCGACGACCAGGCGGCGCGGCTGATGACGCTGCGCGGGCTGATGCGCATCAAGGGCGTGGACGCGCCCGGCGCGCGGCAGCCGATCCCGATCGAGGAGGTCGAATCGGCGGCGAGCATCGTCCGGCGGTTCTCTACCGGTGCCATGTCCTACGGGTCGATCTCCGCCGAGGCGCACGAGACGCTCGCCATCGCGATGAACCGCCTCGGCGGCCGGTCCAACACCGGTGAGGGCGGCGAGGACGCGGACCGCTTCACCCGCGACGCCAACGGTGACCTGCGCCGCTCCGCGGTCAAGCAGGTGGCCAGCGGGCGGTTCGGCGTGACCAGCCACTACCTGGCCAACGCCGACGACGTGCAGATCAAGATGGCCCAGGGAGCCAAGCCCGGCGAGGGCGGCCAGCTGCCCGGGCACAAGGTGTACCCGTGGATCGCCCGCACCCGGCACTCCACGCCCGGCGTGGGGCTGATCTCCCCGCCGCCGCACCACGACATCTACTCCATCGAGGACCTGGCCCAGCTCATCCACGACCTCAAGAACGCCAGCCCGGCCGCGCGGGTGCACGTGAAGCTGGTCTCCGAGGTCGGGGTGGGCACGGTCGCGGCGGGCGTGTCCAAGGCGCATGCCGACGTGGTGCTGATCTCCGGCCACGACGGCGGCACCGGTGCGGCCCCGCTGACCAGCCTCAAGCACGCCGGGACGCCGTGGGAGCTGGGGCTGGCCGAGACCCAGCAGACCCTGCTGCGCAACAAGCTCCGCGACCGGATCGTGGTCCAGGCCGACGGGCAGCTCAAGACCGGCCGCGACGTGGTGGTCGCCGCGCTGCTCGGTGCGGAGGAGTTCGGCTTCGCCAGCGCCCCGCTGGTCGTGTCCGGCTGCATCATGATGCGCGTCTGCCACCTGGACACCTGCCCGGTCGGCATCGCCACCCAGAACCCGGAACTGCGCAAGCGCTTCAACGGCCAGCCCGAGTTCGTGGTCAGCTTCTTCGAGTTCATCGCGGAAGAGGTGCGCGAGTACCTGGCCCAGATGGGCTTCCGGACGCTGGCCGAGGCCGTCGGCCAGGCCAGCATGCTGGAAGCCGAGTCCGCCGTGGCGCACTGGAAGGCTCACGGGCTTGACCTGGCCCCGGTGCTGTACACGCCGGAGCTGCCCGAAGGCGCGGCGCGCCACAACACCACCACCCAGGACCACGGCATCGAGCGCGCGCTCGACAACACGCTGATCCAGCTGGCCGAGGGTGCGCTCCAGGACGGCACGCCGCTGCGCCTGGAACTGCCGGTGCGGAACGTCAACCGGACCGTCGGCACCATGCTCGGCTACGAGGTGACGAAGAGGTGGGGCGCCGAGGGGCTCCCGGACAACACGATCGACATCTCATTCCGCGGCTCGGCCGGGCAGTCGTTCGGCGCGTTCCTGCCCCGCGGCATCACGCTGCGGCTCGCCGGGGACGCCAACGACTACGTGGGCAAGGGCCTGTCCGGCGGGCGGGTCATCGTGGCCCCCGACCCCGAGGCCAACTTCGCCGCCGACGAGCAGATCATCGCCGGCAACGTGATCGGTTACGGGGCCACCGCGGGACAGATCTTCCTGCGCGGCATCGTCGGCGAGCGGTTCTGCGTGCGCAACTCCGGCGCGGTGGCCGTGTCCGAAGGCGTGGGCGACCACGGCTGCGAGTACATGACCGGCGGCCGGGTGGTCGTCCTCGGCCCCATCGGCCGCAACTTCGCGGCCGGCATGTCCGGGGGCGTCGCCTACGTGCTCGACCTGCCCGCGCACCGGGTCAACCACGAGATGGTCGACCTGGACCCGATGGACGGCGACGACGCCGGCTTCCTCCGCGACGTGGTGGAGGCATACGCGGCGGAGACCGGCTCGACGGTCGCGGCGCGCCTGCTGGAGGACTGGGACGCGGCGCTGGCGCGCTTCGGCAAGATCATGCCGAAGGACTACAAGCGGGTCCTCAGCGCGACCCAGATGGCCGAGCGTGAGGGCCGCGACGTCAACGAGGCCGTCATGGCCGCATCGCACGGCTGACCGGCAGCTCATAGCTTGGGTAGCGGCCCCCGCGGGGGCTGCCGCCCAGGTGCGGGACCCGCCAACGGCGTCGGGTTCCCACACACCACCCATAGCTAGCCCAGGACGACCAACGCAGCGCACAACCAACGCAGAGCACGACCAACGCAGAAAAGGACGACCGCCCGATGGCCGATCCCAAGGGATTCATGACCACCCCGCGTGAGACGCCGGCCCGCCGGCCGGTGGACGTGCGCATCCGGGACTGGCGTGAGGTGTACAACGATTTCCCGGCCGGGCGCCTGGAGCGGCAGGCCGGGCGCTGCATGGACTGCGGTATCCCGTTCTGCCATACCGGCTGCCCGCTGGGGAACCTCATCCCGGAGTGGAACGACCTGGTCTCGGCGGCACGACTGGTACGAGGCGTCGGAACGGCTGCACGCGACCAACAACTTCCCCGAGTTCACCGGGCGGCTCTGCCCGGCGCCGTGTGAGTCCGCGTGCGTGCTCGGGATCAACGCCGACCCCGTGGCCATCAAGCAGGTCGAGGTGGAGATCATCGACCGCGCGTGGGCCGAGGGCTGGGTCCAGCCCGCGCCCGCGCCGGTGCGGACCGGCAAGCGGATCGCGGTGATCGGGTCCGGGCCGTCCGGCCTGGCCGCCGCGCAGCAGCTGACCCGCGCGGGCCACGACGTCACCGTGTTCGAGCGCGCGGACGCCCCCGGCGGCCTGCTCCGCTACGGCATCCCCGAGTTCAAGATGGAAAAGCGCCACCTGGACCGCCGGCTGGCGCAGATGCGCGCCGAGGGCACCGAATTTCGCTGCAACGTGACGGCGGGCACCGACGTCACCGCCGAGCAGCTGCGGGCCGAATACGACGCGATCATGCTCGCCGGGGGCGCGACCGTGGCCCGCGGCCTGCCGGTGCCCGGGGCCGACCTCGACGGCATCCACCAGGCCATGGAGTACCTGCCGCTGTCCAACCGCGTGGTCGCCGCGGCCGGGGGAGCGGGCGCGCCGGGCCCGGTCGCCGAGCCCGCGATCAGCGCGCGCGGTAAGCACGTGGTCATCATCGGCGGCGGCGACACCGGCGCCGACTGCCTCGGCACGGCGCACCGCCAGGGCGCGGCGTCGGTGACCCAGCTGGAGATCATGCCCCGCCCGCCGGAGACCCGCCCGGGCCACCAGCCGTGGCCGACGTACCCGATGATCTTCCGGACCTCCAGCGCGCACGAAGAGGGCGGCGAGCGCGTGTACGCCGTCTCGACCCAGGAGTTCGTGGCCGACGAGGCCGGGCACGTACGCGCGCTGCGGCTGGTTGAGGTGGAATTCACCGGTGGCCGTTTCGAGCCGGTGGAGGGCACGCAGCGGGATCTGCCCGCTGATCTGGTGCTGTTGGCGATGGGATTCACCGGTGCCGAACGTTCTGCTCTGATGGCCGACCTGGGGGTGGAGTTCGACGCCCGGGGGAATGTGGCCCGGGACGGCAACTACGCCACCTCGGTGCCGGGCGTGTTCGTCGCCGGGGACATGGGCCGCGGCCAGTCGCTGATCGTATGGGCCATCGCCGAGGGCCGCAGCGCCGCCGCCGCCCTGGACACCCACCTGACCGGCGACACCGTCCTCCCGGTAGCGATTCCCCCCACCGCCCGCCCCATGGTCTGAGCAGAGCGGGAAATCCTGGGTGAAGGCTGCGTTACGCCTTACCGTGGCCGGGGCCGGGCCGCATACGGTGGTATAGACCACTGGCGTGAGCAGAGGACAAGCCCATGAGCCGCCGCGCGAAAATCGTCTGCACGCTCGGACCCGCTACCTCCAGCCCGGAACAGATCGCCCGGCTGGTCGAGGCCGGGCTCGACGTGGCCCGGCTTAACCTGAGCCACGGCCTCCACGCCGACCACGAGATGGCCTGCGCGCGGGTCCGCGCCGCGTCCCACGCCTCCGGGCGAAGTGTCGGGGTGCTCGTGGACCTGCAGGGCCCGAAGATCCGGCTCGGCACGTTCCCCGGCGCCCCGGTCCGGCTGCGCGCCGGCGACGGCTTCACGATCACCACCGAGGACGTGCCCGCGCCGCCGCCGAGGTCGGCGCGATCGTGGGCGCCCGCGCGCTGGTCGCGTTCACGATGACAGGCGAGACGGCCCGGCGGCTGGCCCGCTACCGTTCGCCGATTCCGCTGCTCGCGTTCACATCCGAGCCCGCCACCCGCAGCCAGCTGGCCCTGACCTGGGGCGTGGAGACGTTCATCGTGCCCTCGGTGAATCACACCGACGAGATGGTGCGCCAGGTGGAGGCCGCGCTGCTCGACATCGGGCGGTACGAGAAGGGCGACAAGGTTGTGATCGTGGCCGGCAGCCCGCCCGGCAGCCCGGGCAAGACGAACGCCCTGCGCGTCCACCGCATCGGGGACGCCGTTGCCCACGGCTGAGCTGTTGTCGCCGGCTGGCATCGGCGGCTGGCGCCCTTCCCCTGGTAAGGTTCCCCCTGGGCCGTAACTGGCGCTGAGGTGGAGTACCACCGGGGAGCGGTCCGCCGTCCGCCGGCCAGCCGCGCGCCTGGGCACCTGCCATTTCCATCTGCCCGGGAGTAGAAGCCATGGCCGAGACCGATACCGCCCAGGTCAGTACCGTACCTGCGGCCGCTTCGCACGGCGCGGACGCGACGTCGGCGGTCTCCGTCGGCTACCACGCGATGCTCGAGGTGATCGGCGCGTCCGAGCCCGCGGTGGCCCGGGCCATCGGCGACGAACTGGCCAGCCAGCGCCGCCAGCTCAAGCTCATTGCGTCGGAGAACTACGCCTCGCCCGCCGTGCTGATGGCCATGGGCACGTGGCTGTCGGACAAGTACGCCGAGGGCACGGTCGGCCACCGCTTCTACGCCGGCTGCGAGGTCGTCGATCAGGTCGAGGCGCTGGCCGCGCGGCACGCTGCCGAACTGTTCGGCGCGGACCACGCCTACGTCCAGCCGCACTCCGGCATCGACGCCAACCTCGTCGCCTACTGGGCCATCCTGGCCCGCCGGGTCGAGCGCCCCTTCCTGGACTCCGCCGGGGCGAAGAACGTCGACGCCCTGGACCCGGGCGCCTGGGAGCAGTTGCGCCGCGACTTCGGCGCGCAGCGGATGATGGGCATGTCGCTGGACGCCGGCGGCCACCTGACCCACGGGTTCCGCGCCAACATCTCCGGCAAGATGTTCGACCAGGCGAACTACGGCACCGACCCGGACACCGGGCTGCTCGACTACGACGCCATCGCCGCCCAGGCCCGCGAGTTCAGGCCGCTGATCCTGGTCGCCGGGTACTCGGCCTACCCGCGCAACCCGAACTTCCGGCTGCTCCGCGAGATCGCCGACGAGGTGGGCGCGACCTTCATGGTCGACATGGCGCACTTCGCCGGGCTGGTCGCCGGGGGCGTGCTGACCGGGGACCTCAACCCGGTGCCGCACGCCGAGATCGTCACCAGCACGACGCACAAGTCGCTCCGCGGCCCGCGCGGCGGGCTCGTGCTATGCACGCCGGACTACGCGCCCTACGTCGACCGGGGCTGCCCGCTGGTCCTCGGCGGCCCGCTCCCGCACGTGATCGCGGCCAAGGCCGTTGCGCTGGCCGAGGCCCGCCAGCCCTCCTTCGCCGGCTACGCCGAGCGCATCGTGGCCAACGCGCGCGCCCTGGCCGACGGGCTGCTGCGCCGGGGCACGACCCTGGTCACCGGCGGAACCGACAACCACCTGGTACTGGCCGACGTGGCCGCCAGCTTCGGGCTGACCGGCCGCCAGGCCGAGGCGGCGCTGCTCGACGGCCGGCGTCGTCACCAACCGCAATTCGGTGCCCCGCGACCCGAACGGGGCCTGGTACACCTCCGGCATCCGGCTCGGCACCCCCGCCCTGACCACGCTCGGCTTCGGGACCAGCGACCTGGACGAAGTTGCCGACATCATGACCACCGCGCTGCAGGCGACCACCCCGCAGGCCGGCTCCAAGGCCAAGCACATGATCGACCCCGGCGTGGCCGAGGCGTGCCGCGCCCGCTGCGCCGACCTGCTGGCCCGCTACCCCCTGTATCCCCAGATCCAGCTCTAGGCCCCGGGCTCAGGAGCGGCACCCGGCTCAGTACTTCGGCCCGACAAACTCGTCCAGCCGCGCCACCGCCTCCCGCCGCGCGACCGACAGCACGTTGCGGCGGGACAGCCGCCAGCTGACCCCGAGCTGATCGAGAGCCTGGCCGCAAAGCCCGAGGATGTCCGTGGATTCATTGGAGAACAAGTAGCGCGGGTATTCGTACCAGTGATCCCCGTCGGCCAGCCGCCGCCGGACCCGGTTTGTCACGCGACAGCCATCCGAATGAAACAAACCCCGGGCGAAAAGCCCGGGGTACCTCGTGACGATCTCACCCTGCCAGGCGGTTAGCTCGATGGTGCGATCGTGCTTTCTCCCCGGACCATGCTGGGGGAACAAACACGGCCAATGCTTGGATGTGCTTTTCACTTCCGTGCAGCCGGGCCGGGCGGACACAGAACACGCCCGACGCCGGCATCACGGCAGCCATCGCGGACTTGGCGGCATCGATGAGCCCGGGCCAGTCGTCACTGCACTTTACGTTCAGCGCGTAGACGTCCCGGCGGCCGCGGGTGAGGTGACCGTCTCCCAGGTAAACGCCCAGCAGGTAGGCATAGGCCGACTCGTCCAAAGCCCTTCCGTCGCATCGCGGGCACCCGGGGTTCCGGCCTTTTCCAGTCGTGTCCGGGTTCCGCCGCGTGCCATATCGCCAATGCCGGATGGTGCGGATGGATACGCCGCAGATCTGGGCGTTCTCGCGGTCTAGAACGTCCAAGCTAGAAAGCAGCCGCCCTATTTCAACCGTCGCTGGCGAGTACACGATCTAATTCTCGCCGCTGCCACCGACATAACTGTGGCAGAGCAGCGAGGAGGGTGGTTTGTACCCCGGGTGGGACTCGAACCCACATCGAATGGTGTTTGAGACCATCGCCTCGTACCTATTGGGCTACCGGGGCGTGGCGGTCCCGTCGGGGACCGCCGGAACATAATCTACCCGGTGCCTGTACGCTCGTCAGCGTGAGCCAGAAGCAGCTGCGAGTCGTTATCGCCGAGGATGAGGCGCTGATCCGCCTGGACCTCAAGGAAATGCTGGAAGAAGAGGGCTACGCCGTCGTGGCCGAGGTCGGGGACGGTGAGGCGGCGGTCGAGAGCGTGACCGCGCTCCGGCCCGAACTCGCCATCCTCGACGTCAAGATGCCGGTGCTGGACGGCATCTCGGCCGCGGAGCGGATCGCGGCCGAGCGGCTCGCGCCCGTGGTCATCCTGACCGCCTTCTCCCAGCGGGAACTCGTGGAGCGGGCCCGCGACGCGGGGGCCATGGCCTACCTGGTCAAGCCGTTCACCAAGGCGGACCTCGTGCCCGCCATCGAGATGGCGGTGAGCCGCTTCCAGGAGATCACGTCGCTCGAGTCCGAGGTCGGCAGCCTGCGCGAGCGGCTCGAGGTGCGCAAGGTCCTCGACCGCGCCAAGGGCCTGCTGCAGGCCGAGCACGGGATGACCGAGCCGGAGGCGTTCCGCTGGATCCAGAAGGCGTCGATGGACCGCAGGCTCACGATGCGTAAGGTCGCCGAAGCGGTGATCGAGGGCTCGATGTCGGCCTCGCAGCCGACCGAATCGCCGTCGTCCTGACCGGATTCCCCGGCGATCCCGGATTCCCCGGCGATCGGTACCGCCATCGGTACCGCGATCGGGGCGTGACCAGGCCATGGGGGAGCCCGGGGCGCCTTTGGTGCCGTATCCGCCTTCCCCGGTCGGACACGTTCTCTACTGAGCCCCCCGGGCTCTCTCGCACCACGTTAGCGAGCTTTGACCGCGCAGCGCAAAGGCGAGTTACCTCGCCGACGGTGGCGGGCCGTTGTCTCGTCGCCCACCGTTAACCGCCGCGGGCCTGCGGGCAACACGCCGCTGAGCGACGCAAGCCAGGGGCAGGCGTTGGGTGACTCCGGGATGGGATAAACCGGTCACCGGCTCACCCGTCTGATTACAAAGCGTGATCATGAAGTGCGGCCGGGCCCGGCCGGTTGCGTTCCCGAGCCGTCCGGGCCGCGGCCCGTGGCCGTGCCGGAAGCCGGGGCGACCTGCGCTTTCCGTCGCGGACCGTGGTCGCGTGATCACGAAGTGCCCGATCCGCGGCCGCCGGTGTCGCCGCGCCGAACATAACAATCTCGTTGCCGTCGGGATGGCTGCTCCGCTGAGTGTCGCCCCGGGCGGGTCGACGCAGGCCAGTCCACACATGGCTTGACGCGGCAGGCGCTCTCCGCGCGGCCAGCGCCGGAGCCACTACGAACCGCGATGTTACCGGGTAGTTTCGCATCTTCTTGTGCGAAACGGCGTGACTTTCACGTTGTTAGCGTTCACAATGCCTTCTGAAAACGGCGTAAAGCCGTATCTTCGAGGAACCCAACGAAGGGAGCCTTCCTTGTCTGACGAAACGAGACACCGGAGATTCGGGCGGCGAGCCCGGGTCACGGCGGTGTCGGCCGTCACCGCGATCGCGGCGGCCGCGGGAGCATTCGGCGCGACGGCGGCCTCCGCGGCGCCCGCCAAGCCCGCAGGGGGGAACTGCAGCCCGAGCGTCAGCAGCCAGTTCTTCGGCCAGACGGTAGAGCCGTACACCGGGCAGAAGACGAACGTCTACCGCTATACCCTGACCAACTGCCGCGGGATGACCGTCAAGATCCTCACCTACGGCGGCATCGTCCAGTCGATCAACGCGCCCGACCGCCACGGCCGGCAGGCCGACGTGGTGCTCGGCTTCAAGACGCTCGCCGACTACGTCAAGTTCGACAGCCCGCCGGTGACCGCGAACGGCGGCCCGTACTTCGGCGAGACCATCGGCCGGTACGGCAACCGCATCGCCAAGGGCACCTTCACCCTGAACCAGCCGGGTGTCGGGCCCGTCACGTACACCCTGCCGATTAACAATGGCGTCAACAGCCTGCACGGCGGCCTGGTCGGCTTTGGCAACCACATCTGGGCGGCGCAGGCGGTGCACGGCCAGGGCACTGCGGGCGTGCAGCTCACGCTGGTCAGCCCGAACGGTGACGCGAGCGGCGCTCCAGGGTCGCCCGGCTGCCCCACCGGCTGCACCGGCTACCCGGCCAAGCTCAAGGTGGTCGTGACGTACACCCTCAACAACGCCGGCCAGCTGGCTATCCACTACAAGACGACGGACGAGTCCCCGAACCTGAACTCGGTCATCAACCTGACCAACCACAGCTACTTCAACCTGGCCGGCGAGGCCTCACCCGCGGGCTCGGCCTACAGCCAGTTCGTGCAGATGAACGCCAGCAAGTATTCGCCGACCGACACGACCCAGATCCCGCTCGGCTACAACGTGCCGGTGGCGGGTACGCCGTTCGACTTCCGGGCCCCGCATACGATCGGCTCCCGGATCGATGACGTCAGCGCCCCGGACAACGCCCCGGCCGCCGACAACCAGCTGCTCATCGCCCAGGGCTACGACCACAACTGGGTGCTGAACCAGCAGACCAAGGCCACCACCGGCCCGCAGGGCCTCAACCTGGCCGCCCACGCCTTTGACCCGTCGAGCGGCCGCCTGCTGACTGTCTGGACCGACCAGCCGGGTGTCCAGTTCTACAGCGGGAACTTCCTCAACGGGACGCTGGTGGGCATCAGCGGCCACACCTACCGGCAGGGCGCCGGCTACACCTTCGAGACCCAGCACTTCCCGAACTCCCCGAACCAGCCGAACTTCCCGTCCACTGAGATCAAGGCCGGGCAGACCATCAACTCGACGACCATCTTCGCGTTCAGCTCATAACGATGTCCTGGCCTGATCACAGGCCCGGACATCATCTCGCGGGGCCCAGCGGCATGACCGCTGGGCCCCGTTCTTTCCGCCCGGAACCAGTGTCATCCCGTCCTCTTCCCGCCCGTGTGACCATAGGATTTGACCGTGGCGACGAAACTCGCGGCCGCTCCGGGCGGCCAGGAAGCCAAGAGCCGGGGGCAGGCCGGCAGCCCCGGCCGGCTGCTGCTGCTCGACGGGCACTCGCTGGCCTACCGGGCGTTCTTCGCTCTGCCTGCCGAGAACTTCTCGACCACCACGGGACAGCCCACCAACGCCGTGTACGGGTTCACGGCGATGCTCATCAACGTGCTGCGCGATGAGCAGCCCACGCACATCGCGGTGGCCTTCGACCGCGGCGAGCCGACGTTCCGGCACGAGCAGTACGTCGAGTACAAGGCGAACCGCCGGGAGACGCCGGACGACTTCCGCAGCCAGCTCAGCCTGATCTTCGAGGTCCTGGATGCGCTCGGTATCTCCCGGCTATCGGTGGCCGGCTTCGAGGCCA
Organism: uncultured Actinomycetes bacterium; assembly: GCA_963742865.1. Lineage (GTDB taxonomy): Bacteria > Actinomycetota > Actinomycetes > Streptosporangiales > Streptosporangiaceae > Bog-532. The sequence continues at coordinate 61,792 of CAVUNW010000007.1, read as the reverse complement.
ACGACGTCATCGCCACCCTCGCCACCCGGGCCACCAGCGAGGGCATGGACGTGCTGATCGTCAGCGGTGACCGTGACGTGCTCCAGCTCGTCGACGAGCACGTGACGGTGCTGATGACGCGCCGGGGCATCAGCGACATGTCCCGCTTCACGCCGGAGTCCGTCGAGGAGAAGTACGGCCTCACCCCGCAGCAGTATCCCGACTTCGCCGCCATCCGCGGCGACCCCAGCGACAACCTGCCGGGCATCCCGGGGGTGGGGGAGAAGACCGCGACCAAATGGGTCAGGGAGTTCGGCTCCCTGGAGGAGCTGGTCAACCGGGTCGACGAGGTCAAGGGCAAGGCCGGTGACGCGCTGCGTGAGCACCTCGGCGACGTGCTGCGCAACCGGCAGATGACCGCGCTGGTCCGGGATGTCCCGCTGACCGAGATCGGTGCCGGGCCGGACGAGCTGGTGCCCCGTGTCTGGGACCGCGAGCAGATCCACCAGCTCTTCGACACCCTGCAGTTCCGCGTGCTGCGCGAACGGCTCTACGCGACGCTGCCCGACGGCATCTGCGGGGTCGCCGCGGGCGACACCGAGACCGCCGGGCCGGCCGCCGGGTTCGAGGTCGAGGTGGACCTGCCCGGGCCCGACGAGCGGGCCCAGTGGATCGCCGACCATGCCGCCGACGCGCCCGGGCCGGACAGCGGAGCGGCGCAGACCACCCGCTCCGGGATCGCGGTCACCGGCACCTGGGGCCGTGGCACCGGAACGCTGACCGGGATCGCCATCGCCGCGCCGGACGGGCACGGTGCCTACATCGATCCCACCACGCTGACCGAGGACGACTCCGACGCCCTCGCGGGCTGGCTCGAAGCGGACTCGCTGCCCAAGGCCATGCACGACGCCAAGGGCCCGATGCACGCGTTCGCCGCCCACGGCTTCTCGCTCGCCGGGCTGACCAGCGACACCGCCCTGGCCGCGTACCTGGCGCTGCCCGGCCAGCGCTCGTTTGACCTGGGCGACCTGACCCTGCGCTACCTGGGCAAAGAACTGCGCGAGGACGCCGGGGCTCCCGAGCAGCTCACCCTGGACGGTTCCGGCGAAGAAGACGCCGCCGCCAACCTGGTGCTGCACGCCCGGGCGGCCGCCGAGCTGTCCGACGCGCTCGACGCCGACCTGGAGCGGCGCGGCGCCGACACCCTGCTGCAGAACGTCGAGCTGCCCCTGGTCGATGTGCTCGCACGGATGGAGCGCACCGGGATCGCCGCCGACACCGACCATCTGGCCGCCATGTCGGCCACGCTGCACGGCGAGGTGAAGGCGGCCGAGCAGGCCGCGTTCGCGGTCACCGGGCACGAGTTCAACCTCGGCTCGCCCAAGCAGCTGCAGGAGGTGCTGTTCAACGAGCTGGGACTGCCCAAGACCAAGCGGATCAAGACCGGTTACACCACCGACTCCGACGCCCTGACCAGCCTGCTCGCCCAGACCGGGCACCCGGTCCTGGAGCACCTGCTCCGGTACCGGGACGTGGCCAAGCTCAAGAGCATCGTCGACTCGCTGATCCCGATGGCCGGCGAGGACGGCCGGATCCACACGACGTTCAACCAGATGATCGCGGCCACCGGCCGGCTGTCCTCTACCGACCCGAACCTGCAGAACATCCCGATCCGCACCGAGGAGGGCCGCGGCATCCGGCGCGCGTTCGTCGTGGGACAGGGGTACGAGACCCTGCTCACCGCGGACTACAGCCAGATCGAGCTGCGGATCATGGCCCACCTGTCGGGGGACGAGGCGCTGATCGCCGCGTTCGAGTCCGGCCACGACTTCCACGCCGCGACCGCCTCGCGGGTCTTCGGCCTGCCGCCGGAGCAGATCAACGGCGAGCTGCGGAACCGGATCAAGGTGATGAATTACGGGCTGGCCTACGGCCTGTCCGCCTTCGGGCTGTCCTCGCAGCTGCACATCCCCGCCGACGAGGCCCGGGCGCTGATGGACGAGTACTTCCTCCAGTTCGGCGGGGTCCGCGACTACCTGCGCGACGTCGTGGCCCGGGCCCGCCAGGAGGGCTACACGGAGACCATGTTCGGCCGGCGCCGCTACCTGCCCGACCTCAACTCGGACAACCGGCAGCGCCGGGAGATGGCCGAGCGGATGGCGCTGAACGCCCCCATCCAGGGGTCGGCGGCCGACATCATCAAGATGGCGATGCTGGCCGTGGACCGGGCGATCCGCGACCGGGGCCTGAAATCCCGGATGCTGCTCCAGGTGCACGACGAGCTGATCTTCGAGGTGGCGCCCGGAGAGTTCGAGGCGCTGCGTGACCTCGTCAGCACGCAGATGGCGAACGCGGCTGACCTGCGGGTCCCGCTCGAAGTTTCCATTGGATCCGGATCCAGCTGGTGGGACGCCGCCCACTGACGCCCGCCGGGCCCGGCCGGCGCGCCGGCCGCCGGGCCCCAGATTGACCCAGCGCTCCGGCTCTCATATTCTGAACGCTGCGTTGTGTCTCGTGTGGTCCGTCTGTCACTTGACCTCACCGGCGGCCGTCGGCCGTTCCGAGAACCGGCCTCGGCCGGTTCCGGCAGGTTTCGCGATTCTGGTCCTCCCGGCGGGTGCACCGGGGTTCAGCGCGCCCTCATATTCCTGTCCGCATCCGGAGCCTACCCACACATGACGAGCAGTACAGAAGCAACCTCGACCCCCAAGGTAGCGGTCAACGACATCGGGTCCGAGGAGGCATTCCTCGCCGCGATCGATGAGACTATCAAGTACTTCAACGACGGCGACATTGTCGAAGGCACCGTCGTCAAGGTCGATCGAGACGAGGTCTTGCTCGACATCGGCTACAAGACAGAGGGCGTGATCCCCTCTCGCGAACTGTCGATCAAGCATGACGTCGACCCCCACGATGTGGTCAAGACGGGCGAGCACATCGAGGCCCTTGTCCTGCAGAAGGAGGACAAGGAAGGTCGCCTGATCCTGTCCAAGAAGCGCGCGCAGTACGAGCGCGCCTGGGGCACGATCGAGAAGATCAAGGAAGAGGACGGCGTCGTCACCGGCACCGTCATCGAGGTCGTCAAGGGCGGCCTCATCCTCGACATCGGGCTGCGCGGCTTCCTGCCCGCCTCGCTGGTGGAGATGCGCCGCGTCCGCGACCTGCAGCCGTATGTGGGCCGGGAGCTCGAGGCGAAGATCATCGAGCTGGACAAGAACCGCAACAACGTGGTCCTGTCCCGGCGTGCCTGGCTGGAGCAGACCCAGTCCGAGGTCCGGCACACCTTCCTCAACACCCTGCAGAAGGGCCAGATCCGCAAGGGCGTCGTGTCCTCCATCGTCAACTTCGGCGCGTTCGTCGACCTGGGCGGCGTGGACGGCCTGGTGCACGTGTCGGAGCTGTCCTGGAAGCACATCGACCACCCCGGCGAGGTCGTCGAGGTCGGCCAGGAGGTCACGGTCGAGGTGCTGGACGTGGACATGGACCGCGAGCGGGTCTCGCTGTCGCTGAAGTCCACCCAGGAAGACCCGTGGCAGCAGTTCGCCCGCACGCACCAGATCGGCCAGGTCGTCCCGGGCCGGGTCACCAAGCTGGTGCCGTTCGGCGCGTTCGTGCGAGTCGAAGAGGGCATCGAGGGCCTGGTGCACATCTCCGAGCTCGCGGACCGGCATGTGGAGATCCCCGAGCAGGTCGTGCAGGTCGGCGACGAGATCTTTGTCAAGATCATCGACATCGACCTGGACCGGCGCCGGATCTCGCTGTCGCTCAAGCAGGCCAACGAGGGCACCATCGGCGAGGCGGTCGGCGACGACTTCGACCCGACGCTGTACGGCATGCCGGCCTCCTACGACGAGCAGGGCAACTACGAGTACCCGGAGGGCTTCGACGCCGAGACCGGCGAGTGGCTCGAGGGCTTCGACGCCCAGCGCGAGGAGTGGGAGCGCCAGTACGCCGAGGCCCGGACCCGGTTCGAGGCGCACCGGCACCAGATCGAGGAGGCCCGCAAGGCCGACAGCGAGGCGATCGCGGGTGGTGAGGACGGGGCCGCGGCCACGTCGTCGTCCACCACCAGCTCCAGCACCTCCTCCAGCACGCCCAGCGGCCAGCGGGCTGGTTCCCGTCCCGCCGACAGCAGCCCGGGCACGGGCGGCGGCGCGCTGGCCTCCGACGAGGCACTCGCCGCGCTGCGCGACAAGCTGTCCGGCAACCAGGGCTAGGTTCATCGCCGTCGGCCCAAGCACGATGAACGGGTGGAGCTCCCTGCGGGGGCTCCACCCGTTCACTTTCTGGTGAGGGAGTGAGATCGCGTGCTTCGGGTCGGGCTTACCGGGGGGATCGGTTCGGGTAAGAGCGAGGTGTCACGGCGGCTCGCCGCGCGCGGGGCCGCGATCGTGGACGCGGACGTGGCCGCGCGGGAAGTGGTCGAGCCCGGCACCCCGGGGCTGGGGCAGATCGCGGCCGTGTTCGGCCCGGACGTGCTCCAGCCGGACGGCCGCCTGGACCGGGACCGGCTCGGCCAGCTTGTCTTCGCCCAGCCCGACCTGCGCACCAAGCTCAACGCCATCGTCCACCCGCTGGTGCACGAGCGGATGCAGCAGATGGAGCAGGAGGCGATCGCCGCCGCCGGGCCGTCGGCCATCGTCGTGCACGACGTTCCGCTGCTGGCCGAGAACGGGCTGGGCCGCGGCTTTGACACCGTAATCGTCGTCGACACGCCCGAAGACCAGCAGGTGCAGCGGCTGATCACGGCGCGCGGGATGACCGCCGGGCACGCCCGCGACCGGATGGCGGTCCAGGCCAGCCGCGATCAGCGCCTGGCCATCGCCGACATCGTGATCGACAACTCGGGCTCGCTCGAAGACCTTGATCGCCAGGTGGATGAGGTGTGGGCCGTCCTGCTCGACCGCGCCGCCGCCCGGTCCCGGGGCTAGCTCCCGCGGGGCCGCCCCGCGGAATGTCAGACCCCCCGCCTACCGTTGAACTAGGCCAGTACCCAGAATCTTTTAGGAGGTGGCATCGTGCGTCCCGTGACCGATCTGAAGCGCAAGGTCTCGCCCTTCCACGTGGTCACCGACATGACGCCGGCCGGCGACCAGCCGGCCGCGATCGCCGAGATCGAACGGCGCATAAAGGCCGGCGAGCAGGACACGGTGCTGCTCGGCGCGACCGGCACCGGCAAGACCGCCACGGTCGCCTGGCTGGCCGAGCGGCTGGATCGGCCGATGCTGGTCATGCTGCCGAACAAGACGCTCGCCGCCCAGTTCGCCAACGAGCTGCGCGAGATGCTGCCCGACAACGCGGTCGAGTACTTCGTCTCCTACTACGACTACTACCAGCCCGAGGCGTACATCCCGCAGACCGACACCTACATCGAGAAGGACTCCTCGATCAACGACGAGGTGGAGCGGCTGCGGCATTCGGCCACCAACTCGCTGCTGACCCGGCGGGACACGATCGTCGTCGCGTCCGTGTCGTGCATCTACGGCCTGGGCACGCCGCAGGAATACGTGGACCGCATGCTCACCCTGAAGGTGGGCGACACGATCGAGCGGGACGCCATGCTGCGGCAACTGGTGGGCATGCAGTACAGCCGCAACGATCTGGCCTTCACCCGCGGCGCGTTCCGGGTGCGCGGGGACACCATCGAGGTCATCCCCCAGTACGAGGAGCACGCGGTCCGGATCGAGATGTTCGGTGATGAGATCGAGCGGCTGATGACGCTGCACCCGCTGACCGGCGAGGTGCTCAGCGAGGACCAGGAGCTTTACATCTTCCCGGCCTCGCACTACGTCGCCGGCGCCGAGCGGATGGAACGGGCCATCGCCAGCATCGAGGCCGAGCTGGCCGAGCGCCTCGCCGAGCTGGAGCGTAACGGCAAGCTGCTCGAGGCCCAGCGGCTCCGCATGCGGACCACCTACGACATCGAGATGATGCGGCAGGTCGGGAGCTGCGCGGGTATCGAGAACTACTCGCGGCACATCGACGGGCGCGAGGCGGGCAGCCCGCCCAACACGCTGCTCGACTACTTCCCCGAGGACTTCGTCCTGGTGATTGACGAGTCGCACGCGACCGTGCCGCAGATCGGCGCCATGTACGAAGGCGACGTCTCGCGCAAGCGGAACCTGGTCGAGCACGGGTTCCGGCTGCCGAGCGCGATCGACAACCGCCCGCTGACGTGGGAAGAGTTCACCGAGCGCATCGGCCAGACCATCTACCTGTCTGCTACTCCCGGGCCGTACGAGCTGCAGCGCGTCGGCGGTGACGTGGTGGAGCAGGTGATCCGGCCGACCGGGCTGGTCGACCCGGCGGTGGAGAGACGGGACACCAAGGGCCAGATCGACGACCTGCTGCACGAGATCCGGGAGCGCGCCGAGCGGGATGAGCGGGTGCTGGTCACCACGCTGACCAAGAAGATGGCCGAGGACCTGACCGACTACCTGCTGGAGAACGGCGTGCGCGCGCGTTACCTGCACAGCGAGGTCGACACGCTGCGGCGGGTCGAGCTGCTGCGCGAGCTGCGGCTCGGCGAGTTCGACGTGCTGGTCGGCATCAACCTGCTGCGGGAGGGACTGGACCTGCCCGAGGTGTCACTGGTCGCGATCCTGGACGCGGACAAGGAGGGCTTCCTGCGCTCGGGCACGTCGCTGATCCAGACCATCGGCCGCGCCGCGCGGAACGTGTCCGGCAAGGTGATCATGTACGCCGACAAGATCACGCCGTCCATGGAGCGCGCCATGGAAGAGACGAAGCGGCGGCGGGACAAGCAGATCGAATACAACCGGGAACGGGGCCTCGATCCGCAGCCGCTCCGCAAGAAGATCGCCGACATCCTGGACCAGCTGGTCCGGGAGGACGCCGACACCGACGAGCTCATCGGGGGCAGCGGACGGCAGCAGAGCCGCGGCAAGTCGCCGGTGCCCGGCCTGTCGTCCCGGGCACGGGCCGCGGCGCGGGCCGCCGGGGCGGCCGGCGTCGACGACCTGGCCGGCGAGGGCGGCGGCCCGGCGCGCGACGAGCTGATCGAGCTGATCAGGCAGCTCACCGAGCAGATGCACGCCGCCGCCGCCGAGCTGCAGTTCGAGGTGGCGGCCCGGCTGCGGGACGAGATCAGGGAACTGAAGCAGGAGCTGAGGGGCATGCAGGCCGCCGGGGTGTGACCCCTCCGGCCCCGGGGCCCCGGGCCCCGGCCCGCGGAATGCTGAGGACGGAATGCTGAGAACCAGCTGAATGTTCGCACAAGTAAAGCACTTCGAGGTCCCCGCACACAGGGCGTAAGGTCGTGAGCATGGTAGCTAGCCTGGTGGCTGCCGTTATCGCCGCCGTCTGCTACGGCGTCGCGTCCGTGATGCAGGCGGTTGCCGCCCGGACGGCGAGCCACCGCCCGGCACCCGGGACAGAAGCGCGGACCGAAGGCGCCGCCGGGGCGGCACCGGCGGGTGTGGACCCCAGCCTGCTGGTACGGATGCTCCACCAGTGGCGGTTCGTGGTCAGCCTGGGCCTGGACACGGTGGGCTTCGTCGCCCAGCTGGTCGCGCTGCACCGGCTGCCGCTGTTCGCCGTCCAGGCGATTGTCGCGGCGAACCTCGCGGTTACCGCGGTCTGCGCGACCTGGCTCATCGGCGCTGTCCTGCACTGGCGGGAATGGATCGCCGTCGCCGGCGTCGTGACCGGCGTGGGCCTGCTCGGCAGCTCGGCCGGTGCCCAGGGGGCGACCGAGGCGGGCGTGGTGTTCAAGCTCGCCCTGATCGTCGCGGTCGCGGGCCTGGCCCTGATCGGGGTGGCGGCCGGCCGGCTGCCCGACCGGCTGCGGACGCCGGTCCTGGGCGTCGTCGCCGGAACCGGCTACGGCGTGCTCGGCGTGGCCGCGCGCGTGCTGAACGGCTTCGCCCCGCTCACCCTCCTCCGGGATCCGGCCACCTACGCCCTGATCGCCGCGGGCATCGTGTCGTTCCTCTTCTACGCGTCCGCGCTGGAAGGGGGCAGCGTCACCGTGGCCACGGCCGGTGTGGTGCTGGCGGAGACCCTGCCGCCCGCCGCGGTCGGCGTGATCTTCCTCGGCGACCGCACCCGGCCCGGCCTGGGCGGCGTTGCGATCGCGGGCTTCGTCCTGGCCGTCTGCTGCGCGGTCGCGCTGGCCCGGTTCGGCGAGGCGCACGAGAACGACCGGCCCCGCGGCCCGGACGGCGAATCGTTCGCCCAGATGGCCGGGAAGGCCAACGCGTAAGACGGGCCCCGGAATAGCTCCAGGCCGGATGGCGCGCTGGCGCACGCCAATGCAGTCTCCGCTCCCTCGCGCCTGTTATCCTGGTGGCCCGTGGACAGGCGGAGTTACCGCCTTATCGACGACCACGGGAGCCCCACCTTGGCTGCATCACCGCACCGGACACGGCCGGCTTCTACTAGACATCTTTTCGTCACCGGAGGGGTCGCGTCCAGCCTGGGCAAAGGGCTCACCGCATCCAGCCTTGGGCGGCTGCTCAAGCTCCGCGGGCTGAACGTCACGATGCAGAAGCTCGACCCCTACCTCAACGTCGACCCCGGCACCATGAACCCCTTCCAGCACGGCGAGGTGTTCGTCACCGACGACGGGACCGAGACCGACCTGGACGTCGGGCATTACGAGCGGTTCCTCGACACCGAACTTCAGGGCTCGGCCAACGTCACGACCGGGCAGATCTACTCGGATGTGATCGCGAAGGAGCGCCGCGGCGACTACCTGGGCGACACGGTCCAGGTCATCCCGCACATCACCAACGAGATCAAGTCGCGAATCCTGGAAATGGGCGGACCCGACGTCGACGTGGTCATCACCGAGGTCGGCGGCACCGTCGGCGACATCGAGTCGCTGCCGTTCCTGGAAGCTATCCGGCAGATCCGGCACGAGATCGGCCGCGACCGCTGCTTCTTCCTGCACGTCTCGCTGCTGCCTTACATCGGGCCGTCGGGGGAGCTGAAGACCAAGCCGACACAGCACTCCGTGGCCGCGCTGCGCAGCATCGGTATCCAGCCCGACGCCATCGTCTGCCGGTCCGACCGGCCGATCAGTGATGGGCTCAAGCGCAAGGTCAGCCTGATGTGCGACGTGGACGAGGAGGCGGTCGTCTCCGCGCCCGACGCCCCGTCCATCTACGACATCCCCAAGGTGCTGCACGCCGAGGGCCTCGACGCCTACGTGGTGCGCCGGCTCGGCCTGCCGTTCCGCGACGTCGACTGGACCGAATGGGATGACCTGCTGCGGCGGGTGCACCGGCCGGCCCGCAGCATCACGATCGCGCTGGTCGGCAAGTACGTCGATCTGCCCGACGCCTACCTCTCGCCGGCCGAGGCGCTGCGCGCGGGCGGATTCGCCAACGACGCGCGGGTCAACATCCGCTGGGTGCCCAGCGACCACTGCCAGACGCCCGAAGGCGCCGAGCAGGAACTGGAAGGGGCCGACGGCGTGCTGATCCCGGGCGGCTTCGGGGTGCGCGGCATCGAGGGCAAGATCGGGGCGATCGAGTACGCCCGCACCCACGGTATTCCGCTGCTCGGCCTCTGCCTCGGCCTGCAGTGCCTGGTGATCGAGGCCGCGCGGCACCTGGCCGGCCTCGAGGGCGCGGACAGCACCGAGTTCGACCCGGCCACGCCCCACCCGGTGATCGCGACGATGGCTGACCAGGAGGACGTGGTGGCGGGGGAGCGGGACATGGGCGGCACGATGCGGCTCGGCCTGTACCGGGCCATGCTCGCCGAGGGCACGCTGGTCCGCGACCTGTACGGCGAGGGCAGCGTGGAGGAACGGCACCGGCACCGGTACGAGGTCAACAACGCCTACCGGGAGCGGCTGGAGCAGGCCGGGGTCGTCTTCTCCGGCCTGTCGCCCGACGGGCGCCTGGTCGAGTTCGCCGAGCTGCGCCCGGACCTGCACCCGTTCTTCGTCGGCACCCAGGCCCACCCGGAGTTCCTGTCCCGGCCGACCCGGCCGCACCCGCTGTTCACCGGGCTCATCGCGGCCGCCCTGCGCCGGTCCCGCTCCCGCGCCCCGGCCGCCGATGCCCGCGCCGCGGCCAGCGCATGACGCCTCCGATCGCCGACGCAGCCGAGAAGTGGCCGGTCGTCTCCTCGGCCGAGCGCTACCGGGGCAAGATCATCAACGTGCGGAGCGACTCCATCCGTTCCCCGGACGGGAATACCGCCGAACGGGAAGTAGTGGAACATCCCGGCGCGGTGGGAGTCGTGGCGCTCGATGAGTCCCGCCGGGTCCTCATGATCCGGCAGTACCGGCATCCGGTCGCGCGACTGCTGTGGGAGCTGCCCGCAGGCCTGCGTGACGTGGCCGGTGAGCCGCTGCTGCAGACGGCGCGGCGCGAACTGCTGGAGGAAACCGGCTACCGCGCGGCGCGCTGGGACGTGCTGGTGGACTACTTCAGCTCACCGGGCATCATCACCGAGCGGCTGCGGGTCTTCCTCGCCCGCGGCCTGGAGCTCGTGCCGGAAGCCGAACGTGACTTCGTGCCGGAGAACGAGGAGGCCCACCTGCTGGTCGACTGGGTGCCGCTGGAGGAAGCGATTTCCCTCGTCCTGGCCGGTGAGCTGCATAATGGCGTTGCCGTCGTAGGGATCTTGGCCGCGCACGCTGCGAGCGCGGACGGGTTCGGCCGGCTGCGAGCGGCGGATGCGCCGGAGAAATGACCGGGGGCGCAGATGCTCCCGGGAAGGATGACACCGCGCAACGGCGCCCGGTGTCGGAAGGGCAGAACCATGAAAGTTGGCGTTCCGCGGGAGGTCAAGAACCACGAGTACCGGGTGGCGATCACCCCGTCTGGAGTGCACGAGCTCGTCCGTAACGGTCACGAGGTGGTGATTGAGGCGGGGGCCGGGGTCGGCTCGTCCATCCCGGACGAGGACTTCACGTCCGCCGGGGCGAAGATCCTGCCCACCGCGGACGACGTGTGGCAGACCGCCGGGCTGGTGCTCAAGGTCAAGGAACCGGTGGCGGAGGAGTACCACCGGATGCGCCGCGACCAGGTGCTGTTCACCTATCTCCACCTGGCCGCGTCGCGGCCGTGCACGGACGCGCTGCGGACGGCGGGCATCACCTCGATCGCGTATGAGACCGTGCAGCTGCCCGACCGGTCGCTGCCGCTGCTCGCGCCCATGTCGGAGGTCGCGGGCCGGATGGCGCCGCAAGTCGGGGCGCATCACCTGCAGCGCGACGGCGGCGGCCGGGGCGTGCTCATGGGCGGGGTGTCGGGCGTCTACGCGGCCAAGGTGGTGGTGCTCGGCGCCGGGGTCTCCGGCATGAACGCCGCGGCCATCGCCCTGGGCATGCAGGCCGAGGTGCTGCTCGTCGACCTGAACATCGCCCGGCTCCGCTCCGCGGACGCGATCTACCAGGGCCACTGCCAGACGGTCGCGTCCAACGCCTACGAGATCGAGCGCGCCGTCATCGACGCCGACCTGGTCATCGGGGCCGTCCTGGTGCCGGGCGCCCGGGCGCCGAAGCTCGTCACCAACGACCTGGTGGCCCGGATGAAGCCCGGCTCGGTGCTGGTGGACATCGCCATCGACCAGGGCGGCTGCTTCGAGGACTCGCGGCCCACCACGCACGACGAGCCGACGTACCGGGTGCACGGCTCGGTGTTCTACTGCGTCGCCAATATGCCGGGCGCGGTGCCGCACACGTCGACCTACGCGCTGACCAACGTGACCCTGCCGTACATCGTGCAGATCGCCAACCGACGGCTGGCGGGACGCGCTGCAGGCGGACCCCGCGCTGGCGCTGGGCCTGTCCACCCACGACGGCGCGGTCACCTGCCAGCCGGTCGCGGAGGCGCACGGCCTGCCGTATACACCGCTGGCGGAGGTCCTCGGCTGACCAGCACGGCCGAGGCGGTCCGCGGCTACCTCGATCACCTCTGGTGGAACGCGGCCTGGCCGCGAACACGCTGGAGTCCTACCGCCGTGACCTGTCCCGCTACCAGCAGGTCCTGGCCATGGCCGGCCGTACCGAGATCGGCCAGGTGAGCAGCACCGACATCGCGTCCTACCTGGCCGGCCTGCGGGAGGGCGACGCGGATCACCCGCCGCTGGCCGCCAGCTCGGCGGGCCGGGCCATGGCCGCGGTGCGCGGGCTGCACGCCTTCGCCTGCGCGCAGGGCCTGACGGCGGCGGACCCGGCGCGGCCGGTGCCGCCGCCCGCGCCGCCGCGCCGGCTGCCCAAGGCCATCTCCGTGGCCGAGGTCGAACGGCTGCTGGACGCGGCCGGGGCGGCGCCCGGCGAACGATGACCCCAGGTCGATCCGGGACCGGGCGCTGCTGGAGTTCCTCTACGCCACCGGCGCGCGGATCTCCGAGGCCACCGCGCTGGACGTGGACGACCTCACGCTGGACGGTGAGCCGCCGTGCTGCTCGACGGCAAGGGCGGCAAACAGCGCATCGTGCCGCTCGGCCGGTACGCGGCCGCGGCCCTGGACGCCTATCTGGTCCGGGGCCGTCCGGCGCTGGCCGCCGGTGCGGCCCGCGGCCAGGCCAGGGCCGGGCGCCCCGCCGGGTCCGTGGCGCCCGCGCTGTTCCTGAACGCCCGCGGCGGCCGGCTGACCCGGCAGGGCGCCTGGGCGGTGCTGCGCGCCGCCGCCGAACGCGCCCATCTGTCCCCGGTGTCCCCACATACCCTCCGCCATTCCTTTGCGACGCATATGCTCGATGGCGGCGCCGATATCCGGGTCGTACAGGAGCTGCTCGGGCACGCGTCGGTCACGACCACGCAGATCTACACGCTGGTCACGGTGGAGAAGCTGCGCGAGGTGTATGCCGCCGCGCATCCCCGGGCCCTCGGGTGCTCCCGGGACGGCCCTTTTTCTCATTTCCGGTGCTTAGCGGCGCGTCAGCTTGAACGGGGCCAAGCCCAGGCCCTACATTCGGGACATACATTCCACCGGGAGGTTCGCAACTTGTGGCAACCCGAACGCTAGAGGCCGATGCCGCAGAGCTAGGGCCCACCGGGCGTCCCATGCCGGTCTTTGCCGACCCCGGGCCGCTTGAGGTTCATGGTCCCGCCCGGATCGTTGCCGTCTGTAACCAGAAGGGTGGCGTCGGCAAGACGACGACCACCATCAACCTCGGGGCCGCCCTGGCCGAGCAGGGCCGGCGGGTCCTGCTGGTGGACTTCGACCCGCAGGGCGCGCTGTCGGTGGGGCTCGGCATCCAGCCGCACGACATCGAGGCCACCGTCTACAACCTGCTCATGGAGCGGGGCACCACCGCCGCACGACGTGCTGATCAAGACGCAGGTCCACGGCATGGACCTGATGCCGAGCAACATCGACCTGTCCGGCGCGGAGGTCCAGCTGGTGCACGAGGTCGGCCGGGAGTACGTCCTCGGCGGAGCGCTCGAGCCGGTGATCGCCGACTACGACGTCATCATGATCGACTGCCAGCCGTCCCTGGGGCTGCTGACGATCAACGCGCTGGCCTGCGCGGAGGGTGTGCTCATCCCGCTGGAGTGTGAGTATTTCGCCATGCGCGGGGTCGCTCTGCTGATGGAGACGATCGACAAGGTTTCCCGCAGGCTTAACCCGAAGCTCGAGATCGACGGCCTTCTGGCGACGATGTACGACTCGCGGACGCTGCATACCCGCGAAGTGCTGACAAATATCGTCAATGGCTTCGGCGACAAGGTCTTTCACACCGTGATCAACCGCACCGTCCGGTTCCCAGACGCTACCGTTGCTGGGGAGCCCATCACCAGGTTCGACGCTGGGTCGATGGGGGCGAGTTCCTACCGTGAACTCGCCAAGGAGGTACTGGAGCGGTGGCGGCAAGCAGAGGACGGTCTCGAAGGGTAAGCCTTCCGGGCATAGCGGAGCTGCTTCGCCCCGTTACGCCCGGTCCGGACGTGGCCGCGCACCGTCCGGCCAGCGGCCGGGAGCAGCACGCCCATAAGATCACCGTCTACCTGTCCGAAGACGAGCTCTTCGATCTGGAACATGCCCGGCTCACCCTGCGCCGCTACGGCATTACCACCGATCGGGGCCGGCTGGTCCGCGAGGCTATCGCCGTTGTACTGGCCGATCTCGACGTCCGCGGCGATTCCAGCGTCCTCGCCCGCCGCATCGCGGATCCCCGTCATGCTGGCCCGGATCCCCACGCCGATGGCTTAAGATCACGCGCACCGGACTTGCGCGCCTGGCCGCTCGAACCGGAGACACAGCAGTAAGGATGTGGTCGCGGTGGTTACCTTTTCGCCGTCCTGGCCGCGGCCGTCGTGTGGCGGTGGGCACCACGGCTGATGACGTGACCGGTGGTGGCGCCGGCACCCGGAGCCCCGGCGCCGCCGGCGATGCCCCCGGGATGGCTGCCGGCGTTTCGGCCCCGGGGACGGCGACGTCCGCCCCACGGGCTTCGAGGTGCACCTCGACGTGTTCGAGGGTCCCTTCGACCTCCTGCTGGCCCTCATCTCCAAGCACAAGCTCGACATCACCGAGGTCGCCCTCTCGCAGGTCACCGACGAGTTCATCGGCTACATCCGGGAGCGTTCCGGCGGCTGGGACCTCGATCAGGTCAGCTATTTCCTGGTCGTCGCCGCGACCCTGCTCGACCTCAAGGCCGCGCGGCTGCTGCCGTCCGGTGAGGTGGAAGACGAAGAGGACCTCGCGCTGCTGGAGGCCCGGGACCTGCTGTTCGCCCGGCTGCTGCAGTACCGCGCCTACAAGGAGGCCGCCGCCGTCTTCGCGGGCCGGATGGCGGTAGCCGCCCGCCGGTTCCCGCGCCGGGTCCCGCTGGAGCCGCGGTTCGCACAACTGTTCCCCGAGGTACTGCTCGGTCTCGGCCCGGTAGAATTCGCCCGGATCGCGGCGCGCGCGCTCACTCCGCGGCAGGCGCCCACGGTGTCCACCGACCACATCCACCCCCCGTTCGTCAGCGTCCGCGAGCAGGCGCGGCGGCTGGCCGTCAAGCTGCGTGAGCTCCGCCGGGCGAGTTTCCGGCAGCTCACCGCCGATTGCGCGGCGACGTATGAGATCGTGGCCAGCTTCCTCGCGGTGCTCGAGCTCTACCGGGAGGACCGGATCTCCCTGGAGCAGCTGACTCCGCTGGGGGACCTCTACGTGGCCTGGAACGCGGTCGGTGACGACGGGTGACGATGTGGCCATCGACGTGGACGAGGATGACCCGCGCGACGTGGACGAGGACGACACATAGACATGAAGGACATGAACGGAAACCAGTGGGACGGGACCCCGGGAACCCCTGCGGGCCTCAGCACTGCCGACGGCCCCTCGCTGCGGGCCAGCCTCGAGGCGATCCTGCTGGTCGCGGACGAGCCCGTGCCCGCCGTGGTCCTGGCCCAGGTCCTGGAGCGGCCGACCGGCGAGGTCGCCGCCGTGCTCCGCGAGACCGCGGCCGCCTACGCCGCCGAGGAGCGAGGGTTCGACCTGCGCGAGATCGCCGGCGGCTGGCGGTTCTACACCCGCGAGGAGTGCGCGCCGGTCGTCGAGAGGTTTGTCAGCGAGGGCCAGGAAGTCCGGCTCACCCAGGCGGCGCTGGAGACCCTGGCCGTCGTCGCGTACCGCCAGCCGGTCAGCCGCGCCCGGGTGTCCGCGGTCCGCGGCGTCAACTGCGACGGCGTCATGCGGACGCTGACGCTGCGCGGGCTGGTCGAAGATTCCGGGACCGACCCGGAGACGGGCGCGATCCTGTACCGGACCACCGGGTACTTCCTCGAGCGCCTCGGACTGGCCAGCCTGGAGGAACTGCCCGACCTGGCGCCGTTCCTGCCGGACAGCATCGAGGACGTCGACGACGCCATGGAGATGGGCCATGACCGCGCCCGGCCGTAACCCGCGCGGCCGCGGCGGCGCCCGTCATACGCCCAGCCGCACCCGGGAAGGTCCTCCCCGCACGGACACCGACGATGACGATGACTTCGGCGGTGACTTCGGCGAGGAGCGGGACAGCCTCACCGACGTCCCGGGCGGCGTGCGGCTGCAGAAGGTCCTGGCCGCGGCGGGCGTGGGCAGCCGGCGGCATTGCGAGGAGCTGATCGGGGCCGGCCGGGTCGAGGTCGACGGGGAGACCGTACGCCGTTTCGGCGCCCGGGTCGACCCGGAGCACCAGGTCATCCGGGTGGACGGCAAGCGCATCCCGTCCCGCGAGGACCTGGTGTACCTGGCCTTCAACAAGCCGCCCGGCGTCCTGACCGCGATGTCGGATCAGCGCGGACGGCCGACCGTCGCCGACTTCCTCGGCGACCGGGCCGAGCGGCTGTTTCACGTCGGCCGCCTCGACTACGACAGCGAGGGCCTGATGCTGCTGACGAACGACGGCGAGCTGGCGCACCGCCTCGCTCATCCCCGCTACGGCGTGCTCAAGACCTACCTGGCCGAGATCCAGGGCCCGGTGCCGAAGGATCTCGGCCGCAAGCTCATGACCGGCATCGAGCTCGACGACGGTGTGGCCACCGCGGACCGGTTCCGGGTGGTGGAACGCTCCGGGCCACGCGTGCTCGTCGAGATCACGCTGCACGAGGGGCGCAAGCGCATCGTGCGCCGGATGCTGGCCGAGGCCGGGCACCCGGTCCTCAGGCTCGTGCGGACCGACGTCGGGCCGATCCGGCTGGGCCGTCTCAAGCCGGGCGGTGTCCGCGAGCTCACGACGCGCGAAATCGGCGAGCTGTACGCCTCGGTAGGCCTATAGCCTTGATGACGTCAGCCGCAGACGTCTAAGGAGGCGCGAACGTGCCGGTCAGAGCGATCCGGGGCGCGGTACAGGTCGAAGCCGACGAGCGTGCGGCGATCCTCGAGGGAACGGCCGAACTGGTCAGCGAGGTCATGACGCGCAACGACCTGGTCCCGGACGACGTGATCAGCGTCCTGTTCACGGTCACCCCGGACCTGACCACTGAGTTCCCGGCGCTAGCGGCGCGCAAGATCGGTTTTCATGACGTCCCGCTGCTGTGCGCGACCGAGATCCCGGTGCCGGGCGCGCTCCCGCGCGTGGTCCGCCTCATGATGCACGTGGAGACCAGCCGTCCCCGCGGTGAGATCCAGCACGTGTACCTGCGCGGCGCGGCCGCCCTCCGGCTGGACATCGCTCAGTGACCCCGGCAAGTCAGTGACCCAGGCGCCGGTCCCGCACCAGGTCGCCGTCATCGGCACCGGCCTGATCGGGACGTCAGCAGCGCTGGCCCTGCGGCGGCACGGCGCCGACGTGTGGCTCTGGGATCGTGACCCGGCGGCCGCCGGCCTCGCGGCCGATCTCGGCGCCGGCCGTGTCCTGCCGCGCGCGGGAAACGCCCCCGGGCCCGCCGGGCCGGACGGCCCCGGCCCCGGCCGACCCGCGGACGTGGCGCTGATCGCGGTCCCGCCGGCCGAGGTAGCCAGCGTCCTCGCGACGGCGCAGCAGGTGGGCCTGGCACACTGTTACACCGACGTGGCCAGCGTCAAGGCGCTGCCGCTGGCCCAGGCCCGGGACGCCGGCTGCGACATCTCCCGCTACGTGCCCGGGCATCCGCTGGCCGGCCGCGAGCGGTCCGGGCCTGCCGCGGCCCGCGCGGACCTCTTCCTCGGCCGGGCGTGGGCGCTGTGCCCCGCCCCGGAGACGTCGGGTGCGGCGATGGCCACGGTCACCGCGATGGTGACGGCGTGCGGAGCCGAGCCGGTCGTGACCGACGCGGACAGCCACGACCGATGGGTCGCGCTGGTCTCACACGCCCCGCACGTGGTCGCCGCGGCCATGGCCGCACAGCTGGCCCCGGAGCCGGTGCCGCCGGAGGCGCTCAGCCTGGCCGGACCGGGCCTGCGTGACGCGACCCGGATCGCCGTCGGCGACGCCGTCCTGTGGACGCAGATCCTGACCGGGAACGCCGGCCCCGTCGCCGCCGTCCTGGCCGCGGTGGCGGCCGACCTTGCGGAGGCCGCGCGGATCCTGGCCGAGGTGGCCCTCATCCCTGGCGAGCGCGGCGGCCCCAGGGGGTCGCCCGCACCGGAGGTCAGCAAGGAACTGACCGGGCTGCTGGAGCAGGGCCGGGCAGGCGTCGCGCGGATCCCCGGTAAGCGCGGCGGCCCCGCCCGCGCGTTCACCGCCGTGCAGGTGGTCATCAGCGACCGGCCCGGTGAGCTCGCGCGGCTGTTCGCCGCGGCCGCCGACGCGGGTGTCAACGTCGAGGACGTGGGCATTGAGCACTCGCCGGGAGCGCCGGTGGGCGTGGCCGAGCTTTCGGTCCGGCCGGAGTCCGCTGGGCCGCTTATTGCGGCCCTCACGGGCGCCGGATGGCCAGTCCGCCGGTAGCCTTGCCGGTGTGAGTATTTCTGCGGGCAGTCACGGCGATTCAACGGGCAGCGGAATCGTCATCGCCGTCGACGGTCCGTCGGCGTCGGGTAAATCGAGCACCTCGCGCGGCACGGCGCGCGCCCTCGGCCTCCGCTACCTCGACACCGGCGCCATGTACCGCGCCCTGACCTGGTGGCTGCTGTCCCGTGGTATCCCGGTGGACGACACGGACGCGATCACCCAGCACGTGAGCGGCCCCGTCATCGAGGTCGGGACCGACCCCGACGATCCGTGGGTGTCGGTCGACGGCCGGGACGTGTCGGCCGCGATCCGCACCCGGGAGGTGTCCGGGGCGGTGTCCGCCGTGGCGCGGGTGCCGCAAGTCCGCGCGCGGCTCGTCGCCATGCAGCGCGAGATCATCGCCCGCGCCCGGGCTGAGGGGCGGGGAATCGTCGCGGAGGGACGCGACATCGGCACCGTGGTCGCGCCGGACGCGGTGGTCAAGGTCTTCCTCACCGCCAGCGAAACGGCCCGGGCCACCCGCCGCACCGCGGAGCTGTCCACCGACCCCGCCGTGACTGTCGGCACGACCCAGGCCGAGCAGGCCCGCCGGGACCGGATGGACGCGCCGCAGATGGCGAAGGCCCCGGACGCGGTGGACATCGACTCGACGATGTTCTCACTCGACGAGGTCGTGGAGATGATCGCCGGCCGGGCGATCCGGCGGGCCAACCTGCCCGACACCGCCAGGACGACCCGGTGACCCCGGACGACGACGCCGGCGGGTTCAGCACCGACGACGAATTCGTCCCCGGGGCCGACGAGGATCTCACGATGGAGAGCGAATTCTCCCCGGAAGGCCCGGACGATGACTTCCCCGGCATAGACGACGATCTGATCGCCGACCGGCCGGTGGTCGCGGTCGTCGGGCGGCCGAACGTCGGCAAGTCCACGCTGGTCAACCGGATTATCGGCAGCCGCCTGGCCGTGGTGGAGGACACCCCGGGGGTGACCCGCGACCGGGTCGCCTACGACGCGAACTGGCGCGGGCGGCAATTCACCCTGGTGGACACCGGCGGCTGGGAGCCGTCGGAGGAAAAGACCGGATCACTGGCCGCGCGGATCGCCGGCCAGGCCCGGATCGCCGCGCGGACCGCGGACGCCGTGCTGTTCGTCGTGGATGCCACCGTGGGGGCCACCGACGCCGACGACGCCGTCGCGGACGTGCTGCGCCGCTCCGGCGTGCCGGTCGTGGTCGCGGCCAACAAGGTGGACAACGCCGCCACCGAGCTGACCGCCTCGGCGCTGTGGTCGCTCGGGCTGGGCGAGCCCTACCCGGTGAGCGCCCTGCACGGGCGGGCCAGCGGCGACCTGCTCGACGCCGTGCTCGAGGCGCTGCCCGAACCGCCGCCGCAGCCCCGTTCCCAGCCGTCCGGGCCGCGCCGGGTGGCCCTCATCGGCCGGCCCAACGTCGGCAAGTCCAGCCTGCTCAACAAGCTCGCCGGGGAACAGCGGGTGCTGGTCGACGCGGAGGCCGGCACGACCCGGGACCCGGTTGATGAGCTGATCGAGCTCGGCGGCAAGACGTGGCGGTTTGTGGATACGGCCGGCATCAGGCGGCGGTTCCGCGAGAGCCAGGGCGCCGACTACTACGCGGCGCTGCGGACCGCGGGCGCCCTGGATGTCGCCGAGGTCGCCGTGGTGCTGATCGACGCCAGCCAGCCGCTGACCGAGCAGGACCTGCGGATCATCTCGATGGTGATCGAGGCCGGCCGGGCGCTGGTCATCGCGTTCAACAAGTGGGACATGGTCGACGAGGAACGGCAGCACTACCTGGAACGCGAGATCGACCGGCAGCTGTACAACGCGCGCTGGGCGCCGCGGGTGAACATCTCCGCCACCACCGGGCGGCACATGGACCGGCTCGTCCCGGCGATCGAGACGGCGCTGGCGGGCTGGGAGACCCGGGTCCCGACCGGCCGCCTCAACAGCTGGCTGACCAGCCTGATCGCGGCCACCCCGCCGCCGGTACGCGGCGGCCGCCAGCCGAAGGTCCTATTCGCCACGCAGGCCGGGATTCGCCCGCCGCACGTGGTGCTGTTCACCACCGGGTTCCTGGAGGCCGCCTACCGCCGGTTCGTGGAGCGCAAGCTGCGCGAGGAGTTCGGCTTCGAGGGCAGCCCGCTGAAGGTGTCGATGCGGCTGCGGGAAAAGCGGGGCCGCGGCCCGGCGTCCCGGGGCCGCAGCGCCAGCCGCCGGTTAGCCCGGGGGGACGACCCCCCGGAACCCCCCGCATGCGCTTCGCGCCCCGCGATGGTAACTCGCCGAGACACCGGCCACTCGCCCGGGCTGAAGCCCGGGACTCGCTGGGCCGGTAACGGGCGCTTCGCCGTAACCTGGCCGGATGCTGACCACTCAGCTCCTTGAGATCGACCGGCGGCGCGTCTGGCACCCGTACGCGCCGATGCCGGGCACGCACCCGCCGCTGCCGGTGGAATCGGCGTCCGGCGTCCGGATCCGGCTGGCCGGACCGGATGCCCCCGAACTCGTGGACGGGATGTCGTCGTGGTGGGCGGCGATCCACGGGTACCGGCACCCGGTCCTGGACGCGGCGGCCCGCGCTCAGCTGGACCGGATGAGCCACGTGATGTTCGGCGGCCTGACCCACGAGGGTGCGGTGCGGCTGTGCGACCGGCTGGCCACGCTGGCCCCGGACGGCCTGGAACACGTCTTCCTGTGCGACTCCGGTTCGGTCGCGGTCGAGGTTGGCATCAAGATGTGCCTGCAGTACTGGCGCTCGCGCGCCCGCGCCGCCAAACGCAAGCTGCTCACCTGGCGCGGCGGCTACCACGGCGACACCTTCTGGGCGATGTCCGTCTGCGACCCGGACGGCGGCATGCACCGCATGTGGGACGGAGTGCTGCCCCAGCAGATCTTCGCCGGCCTGCCGCCGGCTGGCTTCGGGGCCTGCCCGGACCCCGGCTACGCCGCGGAGCTGACCGCCCTGATCGCCCGGCACGCGGGTGAACTGGCGGCGGTGATCGTCGAGCCGGTGGTGCAGGGCGCGGGCGGGATGCGCTTCCACGACCCCGGTTACCTGCGCGTGCTGCGGTCCGCCTGTGACGAGCACGGTGTGCTGCTGATCTTCGACGAGATCGCCACCGGCTTCGGCCGCAGCGGGGCCCTGTTCGCAGCCGGCCACGCCGGGGTGAGCCCGGACGTGATGTGCCTGGGGAAGGCGCTGACCGGGGGCTATCTCACGCTCGCGGCCGCGCTGTGCACGCCGGAGGTCGCGGCGGGCATTTCCCGCGGGGACGTGCCCGTGCTCGCGCACGGGCCGACGTTCATGGGCAACCCGCTCGCCTGCGCGGTGGCGAACGCGTCGCTGGACGTGCTCCTGACCGGGTACGCCGGCGGCTGGCAGGCACAGGTCCGCCGGATTGAGGCCGGGCTGGCTACCGGGCTTGCCCCGGCCCGGGCCCTCCCGGGCGTCACCGACGTCCGGGTGCTCGGCGCGATTGGCGTGGTGCAGCTCGATCATGATGTGGACATTCCCGCGGCGACCAAGGCGGCCGTGGCGGCGGGCGTCTGGCTGCGCCCGTTCCGCGATCTGGTGTATACCATGCCGCCGTACGTGACCGGCGAGGATGACCTGGCCCGCGTCTGCGCTGGTGTGCTCGCCGCCGTGGCGGCCGCGTAACGCTCCCCGGCGCTAGCGTCCCGCTGCCCCGATCAGGCCTGGCGTAAGGCTTGCAGTCCCGCCGGGCCGGCCGACACACCCAGATAATGTTTCTTCACTTTCCGTGAAACCCTGTCACCTCCAGTGATAGCTTGCGACGCGGGATGAAGACGGGGGTGCGGGGTTTGACGCTCACCCGGCTGTCGTCCCGGCCAGCCCTCCCGGCGAGCGCCGTGACGAATGCCCGGGCCCATGACACCCTGTTCGGGACGCCCGGGGATGGTTAGGCTACCGAGGACGGCCGCTGCGGGCGTCATGGCTGGCTGAGCCGGTCATCGCCCGCTGGCGTCTTCTCCATGCCTCATTCCTCCCCATCACCATGAATGGCCTGTTTCGCACACCTGGGCCGCGGGCGCTCACCAGTCATTCTTGTACACATTAGGTAATAATTTCATCACCGTGCGTTAGATACGATGATGGTCCGGATGGATGGAGTGGCGCAAGTGCATGAAACAAATTTCTCGGATGAAATCCCGGATGGGATTTCGTACCGGGCTTTGGTGCGGTATCGTCATCCTTGTCAAAGAACGGTACGAAGTGAGCTCGTTACCGTGCGCCATCGGGTGGCCGGTGATCTGCACGCACATGCCCCGGCTCCCGAAGCCGGGTATCGTGCGGCGGGATGGCTCGAGGGGGTGAGTCGCCTGTGACGATGGGTCCGACCGTGCGCCGCCGGCGGCTCGGTTCTGAGCTGCGCCGGCTGCGAGAGGCGCACTCCATCAAGCTGGAAGAGGTCGCCGAGCAGCTCGGCGTGGCCGCGTCGACGCTATCGCGCATCGAGACCGGCAAGGCGCCGACCAAGTTGGTGTACCTCAGTGCCATGCTTGAGATGTACGGAGTCACCGATCCAGCCCAGCGCCAGGTGCTCGTCGATATGGCGCGCGAAGGCCACCGTAAGGGCTGGTGGTCGGTCTACGACGACGTCCTGCCCACCGGATTCCAGATCTACGTGGGGCTTGAGGCCGAGGCCGCAGGCCTGCGCAGCTTCGAGGCCGAAGTGGTGCACGGGCTGTTCCAGACGCCGGAATACGCCCAGGCCGTGCTGCGCGAGGTAAACAACCGGGATAGCGACGAGCAGATCGAGCGCCTGGTCGACCTGCGGATGAAGCGCCAGGAGATGCTGGACCGCGATCCGCCGCTGGATGTATGGGTGATCTTGGACGAAGCCGTGATCCGGCGTACCATCGGCGGCCCCACGGTCATGAGCGGTCAGCTGGCGCGGCTGACCGAGGCGAGCAAGATGCCGAACGTCACGCTCCAGGTGCTGCCGTTCGAGAGCGGTTCGCACGCGGGGCTCAGGGGGCCCTTTTCCATCCTCGAGTTTCCTGAGCGGGCCGACGCTGATGTGGCGTACGTCGAGTCCCTGGCTGGGATCATCTACCTGGAGAAAGACCGCGAAGTGCGCACCTGCGCGGAGGCGTTCGACCGCCTCCGGGCGGCGGCTTTGCCGCCGGGTGCGTCAGCGGATCTGATCTCCAATGCGGCGGAAGATCTCGTGTGACCGATGCCGGGGGCCGGACGGGCGATGCATCGTCCCGGCAGGGCCTGGATTTGCTCAGCAGCAAAACCAGCTAGATACGCGGTAGTTCACCGGAAGGAGAGGCGGATGGAAACCGACCTCACAGGACTGCGCTGGTTCAAGAGCAGCGCGAGCAGCACCGGCGGGTGCGTGGAGATAGCACACCTGCCCAACGGCGGCGTGGCCGTCCGTGACACCAAGGACCGCTCCAAGACGCCGCACGTCTTCAACCGGCACGAGTGGGAGTGCTTCCTCATTGGTGCCAAGAACGGCGAATTCGATCTCCCAAGCTGATAAGAGCGTCCCGGAGCCTCATTCCGGGCGTTGGGGGGAGTGGCGGGTCCCGCTGAGGGGTAGCGGGACCCGCCACATTTATCCAGTTAAGTGCCTGGGCGCAGGTGCCCGGTAACTGGGTGCAGGCGGCGGACGAACGCGTCCCACTCCGTGGCCGTGAAGACGAGCGCCGGGCCCTCGGGATGCCGGGAGTTCCGCACCGCGACCGTGCCGCCCGGCAGTGCGGCCAGCTCGACACAGTTACCCCCGGTGGGGCCGCTCCGGCTGCTCTTCACCCACGTGATGCCCCGAAGCTCGCTGGCCCGCATGCCGTTGCGGATCCGGGTCATGCGCATTCGGGTCAACACGGTCCTTCCAGTTCACTGATGATCGACTTCAGGAGGTCCGGTGTCGCGAACGGCGGTGCGCTGACGATGCTCAGGCGCTCCATGGCCAGCATGTACTGGTCCACGTCGGCCTGCTTGTCCAGGTAAAGGGCGCTCGTCAGGTGCTCGACGTAGACGATGTTCCGGCAGTTCCCGGTCACCGAACCGCAGCACGCTGAACCCGCTCGGCACCGCGTGGCCCCCGACGCCGTACGGCACGACCTGAAGCGTGAGGTTGGGCCGTTCGCACGCCTCCAGCAGATAACTGATCTGGTTCTGCTGCGTGCGGGCGTCGCTGACCGGGCGCCGCAGCGCCGGCTCTTCGATAATCACCCATAGCTTCAGCTCGCCGTTTGCGAAACGCCGCTGCCGTTCCTTGCGGACCAGCACGTGGCGTTCCGTCTCCTCGGGAGAGAAGTCGCCCAGGGCCAGCACGGCCCCGGCGTAATCCTCGGTCTGCAGCAGCCCGGGCACGAACTGCGGCTCGTAGATGCGGATGGACGCCGCGGACTCCTCCATCCCGACGTAGGTCTGGAACCACTCGGGCAGAATGTCGGTGTGGCGGTGCCACCAGCCCGGGCGGTTCGCCTGCTCGGCCAGTGCCAGCATCTGCTCGCGCTCGGCGCGGTCCACGCCGTAGTAGGTCAGCAGGTCCAGGATGTCGATTTCCCTGATCGCATTCCGGCCCAGCTCGATCCGGCTGATCTTGGATTCTGAGCCGCGGATAACCTTCGCCGCATGCTGAGCCGAGATCCCCCGGCTTTCGCGCAATCGCCGCAAGTGCGTGCCGAGAAGGATGCGAAGGACGGTCGGTCCATGTGCCGCCTCCGTCATCAGACTCACCTGTCCTCTCCCGATCGCCCTGACAGCGATTCGTGCGTGTCATCCGCCCGTGTCATCCGATCGGGCCATCCATCCTGGCCCAACGGCCACGTTCCAGGCCCCGGATGAGGTGACTGGCAGGACAGTTCTGTCGTAACCGGCTACGCTGTCGTTACTGTTACACCGCGTCCGGACAAACGTGTCGCGAATAGCAAGACAAAACTGTCACCAGAAGTGTTCTGTCTATGCACATCATTGGCGCAATTGCGTTCCGCCGCATAGCACTTCAGCGTGCCAAAGCAATGATAACGCAGATGGGATTTCACGCCATGCCCTCAGGCGCCCCGCCAGAAGGTTGCGCCACGCAACTTGTGAATCCATTAAATGCGTTTTCGCTCAGTTGCGGTCACGCCCGCCCGGACGGCTGGAACGGCCAGTTGCCCCGGGAGTGGTCCCGGCGAGGGCTTCCTGCTGCCCCCCGCAGCGCGTCTACCTGCGGCTGCATGCCATACGGGGCGTGGTCATACGGACACCGAACATGATCGATTCCGCCGGGTGATGGGCGTCCCCCGTCCGGTGCTGCCCGGGCGCCTCCCGGGCCGGCCTCGTGCCTGGCCGCCGCCCACGAAGCTGGGGTGGACGCCTTTGCGCACGTCCGTTTGCTGGCGTGGACGTGGGTGTACACGTCCTTCGCCGCCGGTTTCCCCGCCGGATCGCGCCCGCGGCCCGGTTGCCCTGGAGCCGGGTCGCCCGGGGCGCGGGCCCGGCCGGCGTCCCCCGGCCCGCGCGGCGGCCCCGGCCCGCGCGGCGGCCCCGGCCCGCGCGGCGGCCCCGGCCTGCCGGCGGCGGCCAGCTAGCGGCAACAGCAGGACATGTCCGGAAAGACCGATATATGCTTTTCAGCCGGATGCGGCGCCGCAACCCCCTCGGCGCGCCGTGATAACTGATCCATTTGATGTGCGGCCGGAAAGGCCGCAATGCACGTGTACAGCGCAATTCCCTTATCACGGCTTGACGGAGTAATACGGTGACCGAAAATGAGGGCTGGAAAGAGAAATTCAGACCTGACATACCGAGTACGGCGCGGATTTACGACTACCTGCTCGGCGGTAAGGACAACTACCCGGCCGACCGGGCGGCCGCTGAGCAGATCGCGCAGGCGCTGCCCAACGTCCGCACCGCGTTCCAGTGGAACCGTGCGTTCCTCGGCCGCGCCGTCCGGTACCTCGCGCTCACTCGCGGCATCCGGCAGTTCATCGACGTCGGCGCCGGCCTGCCGACCGTGCGCAACGTGCATGAGGTCGCGCAGGAAGCGGTGCCGGGCAGCCGCGTGGTCTACGTGGACAACGATCCCGTGGTGCTGGCCCATGGACGGCACCTGCTGCACGGCGTGGCCGGCGCCACGATCGTGGCGCACGACCTGCGCCACCCGGACGAGATCCTGGCCGATCCGGAACTGCGGGCGCTGATCGACTTCGAGCAGCCGGTGGCCCTGCTGCTCGTCGCCATCCTGCATTTCATCGCCGATGACAATGACCCGGGCGGGATCATCGCGAAGCTCCTCGAGCCGTTCCCGTCCGGTAGTTACCTGGTCATGTCGCATGGCACCGCCGACGCGGCGCCGGAGGTCAACGAGGCGGCCGAAGTCTACGATCAGGCCACCACCTCAGCGCACGTACGCAGCCGGGACCACATAATGCGCCTCATCGACGGCCTGGACCCGGAGGAACCCGGAATCGTCTGGCTCCCCGAGTGGCGCCCCGATCGGGGCAGTGTGCCGCCGCCGAACCCGGCGGAGGCGTATTTCTACGCTCTGGTGGCGCGCAAGCCGTAACCTGCTGCGGGCCCGCCGTCCGCGCGGGCCTCCAGGAGCGGCCCAGGTCACGCCGCATAAGATCGCCTGGGGAACTTCGGCGAGGCGGGAGAGTATGCGCTACAGGTCACTTGGATCGTCCGGACTACAGGTGTCCGTCGTCGGGCTCGGCGGCAACAACTTCGGCCGCCGGCTCGACCTGGACGGCACCCGGGCGGTGGTGGACGCGGCGATCAACGCCGGCATCACGCTGTTCGACACCGCCGACATCTACGGCGGGGACGGCGCGTCCGAGACCCTGCTGGGCGAGGTCCTGGGGGCCCGCCGCGGCGATATTGTCCTCGCCACCAAATTCGGGCACCGCAAAGTCGATATGGGATATGGCCCGGCGGCCGGCGCAAAAGGCGGCCGCGCGTATATTAAGCGCGCTGTGACCGAATCGCTACGCAGGCTCCGGACCGATTACCTCGACCTGTACCAGATCCACACCCCCGATCCGGCCACGCCCATCGATGAGACCATCGCCGCGCTGGACGAGCTGGTCACCGCGGGCACGATCCGCTACGCGGGCCACTCCAACTTCTCCGGCTGGCAGCTCGCCGACGCCGAGCACGTGGCCCGCGAACTGGGCCGCAGCCGGTTCATCTCGGCGCAGAACCACTGGTCGCTGCTGGAGCGGGACGCCGAGGCGGACGTCGTGCCCGCCGCCCGGCATTTCGGGGTCGGGCGTGCTGCCCTATTACCCGCTGGCCAACGGCCTGCTCACCGGGAAGGTCCGGCGTGGCCAGGAAGCTCCGAGCGGAAGCCGGCTGGCCGGCCGGCCGGGCTACATCACCGACGAGAAGCTTGACCAGGTCGAGGCGCTGATCAGCTGGGCCCGGGCCCAGGGAGTCGGCATCCTGGATGTGGCCATCGGCGGCCTGGCCGCCATCGACGGCTGCTCCTCGGTGATCGCCGGGGCCATGACCCCGGAGCAGGTGAAGGCGAACGCGATGGCGGGTGAGTGGGTTCCCGCCCCCGGGCAGCGGGCCGAGATGGACAGGATTGTCCCGCTCCCGGCAGAGTACGACTGACCCGGGGGCTGCTCCTCAGCTGTCCGCCTCGGCCTGCTGATAGAGCGCGCTGATGTTGCGGCCGAACCTCGCGGCGTAGGAGACGGCGGAGTCGTCTCCGCCCTGCTCGTAGCCGCCGATGACGCCCATCACCGTGCCCTGCCCGGTGGCCTGGTCCACCTTCACCAGGAACGGCCCGCCGCTGGTCCCGTCCGGGTAGCCGCCGCAGTCGAATTCCAGCTGCGTCGCGCTGAACGCCTTGGTCCAGTTCTGGCAGATCATGGGCTCGCTGGCGCCGTTGGGGTAGCCGATGACCTGTGCCAGTTCCACCGCGGGAAGGCCGATGCCGAGGTCTTCCGCGCCGGTCATGTCCTCGATCGGGGTACTGGTGCTGTTCTGCCGCACCTGGAGGAAGGCGACGTCATCGTCCTGGCTGGCCGAGGTGTTCCAGGCCTGGTCGGTGAATACCCGCGAGACGTACCAGATGCCGTAGGGAGCCTTCCCGTTCGTGTATCCCGGTACGAACGCGATCGTTCCCTGCGTGCCGGTGACACCCTGCGTGCCGGTAACGCAGTGCGCCGCGGTGACGAGCAGGTCCCCGTGCGGGCTGCTCACCACGCTGGCCGTGCAAAAGTGCGTTCCGAGCTGGCCGCCTCTGGTGGTGAACAGCGCGCCGACCGCCGGGGTGCCACCGAACGGCTTTCCGGTGCGTGCCGGGGATGAACCGAGCCCGACGACCTTGGCGATGCGCGCGGCCAGCGTGCCCGTGCCGCCATCGGCGGGAGTTGCGAAGATGATGGCGAGCATCGCGAGCACCGAGGTGCCGACCAGGCGAGCGGACGGCTTGGCCAGCCAGCGGAACCGCCGGGATCTCGGCCGCGGGTCCCACGCTTCTGGCCCCGGGTTCTGCATCCAGCCCCGGGTTCCTGCGATCCAGCCCCGGGTTCCTGCGATCCAGCCCCGGGTTCCTGCGATCCTCGCGGCCGGCCCGAAGACCCTGGCTCCTGCGCCCCGTCGGTTTCCCCGCTCACCGGACGCATGGCCTCCCTCTCCGGGCCTCCGGCCCACTACGTTTGGTTCCCACTTGTCCGGCATTGATGCTGAATTGTAATGATCTCTCATCATCGAGCATGGGGCTGGAGAGATCCAGGCGATACACCTGTGAGATTCCTCAAAGATTCTGAGAGCTCACGTCTCAGGCCGGGAGCCGGGCCGGGACCCGGGCGAACGCAACTGGGGCCCTACTGCTGGCAGGCGACGTTATTGAACGAGCACTCGGCGGCCGTGGTGGTGGGACCGGACGCGAAGATCGAGACGACCACCATGCCGCCGGGGGCAATCGAGAGATCGTCGGGGGCTGGGCTCAGGAACAGGACGTCGCTGGAGTCGGAGATCTCGGCGTTCTGCACGGCGGACACGGTATCGTACGGCAGCGCCACCACCAGCTGCCAGTTCGTGACCGGGGCCGAGCCGCGGTTGACGACCGTCACCTGCCCGGTGAACTGGCCATTGCCCCCGGGTATGACGCTGTAGGTCACGCCGAGCGGCGAGATGGTCTGGCCCGCCGGAGTGGAGCGCAGCTGGGGCGCCGCGGCCGCCGGGGGCGGGGGAGTCGTAGCGGCGGCCTGGGTCCTGGCGGGGGAAGTGGCCGGCGGTGCCGTCGCGGGGGCCGCGGCGGGGCCCGGCGGGACCGCCGCCGAGCTGGGGATCGGGAACTGGCACACCGGGCAGGACCCGCCCTGTGGCCCCGTGCCGACGCCCAGCGCGTGCAGCAGCGCGGGCACGCCCACGAACCCCGCGAAGCCCACGCTCGCCAGCCCCGCCGCCGCGATGACGAGCCGGGCGCGGTTCTGGAACCACGGCTGTGGCGGCGGCTCGCGGTTGACGCCTATCCTCGGCCAGGCGCCGGTCCGGCCGCGGTCGAACAGGCCAAGATCACCCATGACCACCGTGTCGGCGTAACCGGTGCCGGGCCGGTAGCCGGGGCCGCCGGCCTGGGCGCCGCGGCCGGCTTCGCCGCGGATGTAGACGTGAGTGCCCTGGGAAGGCTCGTCATGGACGGCGCAATCAGCCAGGTCAGTGCTATCGTCCGCGTCGCCTATCAGGCTGGTGTGCCGGCCAGCCGGGCCCTGGCGTCGCGGGGCGGTGAGGCCGGGGAAACGGGCGCCCATGTAACGACGCGGCCATGAGTATCGGCGCGGCCATCGGCGGCTTCATCGTCGGCGTGCGGCTCATCGGCGTCTTTCCTTATTGCGGCAGGAACTCCTCCCTACGCAAGGATTGTGCACTGGTGAGTAACATCCGCGGTGAAATTGGCACGATGCGATAAGAACTTCGTTATAACTTGCGAAATAATCGCAATTACCCCGGTATAGACCCCCCTGGGATGTTCTGCGCCGGGGTGGCGGGCCCCCTGCGCGCGTGGCGGGCCTTCGCCCGGGCTGGCGGGCCTGCGCCGGGCTGGCGGGCCGCCCTACGCCGGATTGGTGGGCCGGTCGGCTTGCCGCGGATCGGGACGGTCCAGGCTCCAGTGCCGCGCGACGGTCAGCATCCAGACGGGATGATCACCGCTGGCCTCCGGCCGCGGGTCATCATTGGCCTCCGGCCGCGGGTCACCATCAGCCTCCGCTCGCTGGGGACCCTGGGCCGGAGCCCACGGGGTGGGCTGGCAACGGAAGCGGCCGATCACGCGCTGGCCGCCGTCCTCGTCGCCGTACAGCAGGTCCACGATCCACTCCTGCCGTCCCTCGATCACCTTCCGCGCCCGCTCGTACTGCGGGTCGTCGAGATCGCGCAGCGCTCCCTGCCAGAAGCCGACGTCGCCCGGCGGGATGTACATGTCCCGGGTCTGCATCCGGAACTCCTCCAGCGGCGGGGCCTCGTCATTGGCCTGCGGCCGGGCCGTGTGCAGCCGCCATCCGTGCAGCACCGCGATCCCGTTCCCGACGTTGCGCAGGGAAACGGAGAAGTACAGCACGGCATCCTTGGGCCCCATGGTCCCGTCGCCGCCACCCATTTCGGCGATCCCACTGCTCCCGGGCACGCGGAGCCATTTGTCGTCGCCGAAATTCACCTTGAGCACCGTGTCGCTGCGCCGGGACGGCGTCAGCAGCGGGCGCAGGCTGGTCAGCAGCGAGAGCTCAGCCGCCCGCGCCGTCCGGTTACCCGAACGGACCGCGGAGAACGTGGCCACGGCCAGCACGAGAGTCCCCAGCGCGGTGGCGAGGCTGGCGACCGTCGCCCAGTCGCTCGCGGTCACCGGGTCGCCCCGCCCTTCATCGTTACCAGGTCGTTCAGTCGTCCGCGGTCACCAGCGCGCGTGGATCTGGGCCCGGAAGTACTTGTCGTACAGGTCCTCGATCGCACTGAGGGCATCACGGTCCAGCGCGGGCAGGTCAGCGGCCGCGGAGTTCTGCCGGGCCTGGTCCGCGCTGCGCGCCCCCGGGATGACGGTCGTAACCCCGGGCTGCTGGATCACCCAGCGCAGCGCGGTCTGGGCGGGTGTGCCTCCCGGTCAGCGCCAGCGCGGCGAATTCCTGGGCCGCGTCCACGCCGGCCCCGTAGTCGACCCCGGAGAACGTCTCCCCTACGTCGAACGCCTCGCCGTGCCGGTTGTAGGAGCGATGATCGTCGGCCGCGAAGGTGGAGTCGCGGGTGTACCGGCCGGACAGCAGGCCGGAGGCGAGCGGGACGCGGGCGATGATGCCGACCCCGGCCGCGGCCGCTGCCGGGAGCACGTCGTCCAGCGGCTTGCGCCGGAACGCGTTGAGAATGATCTGCACGGTCGCGGTGCCCGGCCGCGCGATGGCGGTGAGCGCCTCGTCGCACGTCTCGACGCTGACGCCGTAGGACGCGATGCGCTCCTCGCCGACCAGGGTGTCCAGGGCGTCGAAGACGGCGCCGGTGGAGTACACCGGGGCCGGCGGGCAGTGCAGCTGCACCAGATCCAGGATGTCCACGCCGAGATTGACCCGGGAACGGTCCGTCCAGGCGCGGAAGTTCTCCAGCGTGTAGTTCTCCGGCACCTGATCGACCCGGCGGCCCATCTTGGTCGCGACGGTCACGCCCTGGCCGGCGTTGCCGGCGATGAACCGGCCGATGATCCGCTCACTGCGGCCGTCGCCGTAGACGTCGGCGGTGTCGAGGAACGTGACCCCGGACTCGACCGCCGCGTGCAGCACGCCGAGCGCCTCGTCGTCGCTGACGTTACCCCAGTCCGCGCCGAGCTGCCACGTCCCGAGCCCGATGACCGATACCGGCCTGCCTGTTTTGCCGAGCACTCGCTGTTCCACGTTTGGCGAGCCTACCCAACTGACCCCAGTGCGAGGATAGGCATTGTGCAGGGAGTACTTCACAGCCGAGGAGGACACCGATGAAGGCGGCTCTCTACGACGCCACCGGTCCGGCCCGGGACGTGCTGAAGGTCACCGAGGTCGAGCGGCCCGAGCCCGGCCCGGGCGAGGTCCGTGTCCGCGTCGCGGTGTCGGGCGTCAACCCGACCGATGTGAAGACGCGGAGCGGGGCGACCCCCCGTGCGATCGACGGCTTCCAGATCCCGGACCAGGACGGCGCCGGGGTGATCGACGCGGTGGGGCCCGGAGTCGACCCGGTCCGCGTCGGCCAGCGGGTCTGGGTGTACCTCGCCGCGGCCGGGCGCACATGGGGGACGGCCGCGGAGTGGACCGTGGTGCCCGAACGCCAGGCGGTCCCGCTTCCCGACGGCGTGGACATGGAGATGGGCGCGATGCTGGGCGTCCCGGCCATCACCGCGCACCGCTGCGTGTTCGCAGATGGCCCGGTGGCCGGCCACGCCGTGCTGGTGGCGGGCGGCGCGGGGGCCGTCGGCCATTTCTCCATCGAATTTGCCAGACGGGACGGCGCTCGGGTTCTCGCGACGGTGAGCTCGCCGGAGAAGGCTGAACTGGCCCGCGCGGCCGGGGCCGACCTGGTGCTGAATTACCGCGAGCGAAGCGTTGCCGAGGAGGTGCGCGCGCAGGCCGGCCGGGTGCACCGCGTCGTTGAGGTGGCGCTGGGGGCGAACCTGGAGACCGACCTCGCGGTGTCCGGCCCGGATACCGTGATCGTCACGTACGCGGCGACGCCCCCGGATCCGGTGCTGCCGGTGCGCGCCTGCATGAGCGCCAACGTCATTCTGCGGTTCGTTCTGCTCTACACGCTCCCGGCCGGGGCCATAGACCGGGCAGTTGCGGACATCACGGAAGCACTACGCGAAGGTGCGCTAACGCCATTGCCGGTCCACCGTTTCCGGCTCGACGATATCGCCGCCGCGCATGAGGCCGTCGAGAAGGGCGTCACCGGCAAGGTATTGGTCATCATCGGGGATTCGCCGGGCCAGTGAATTACCGGGGACCGTAAATTCCCGTGTTATTGGTGCCACCGAAAAAGATCTTGGCGCCCAGCCGGTCCTTCCGTCCGGTGCCGCCGCACGCGCGGCACCGGCGATAGCCGTAGCTATATACGCTCCCGTAGTGCCGCCCCGTCATCTTGCAGACGGGGCAGCGCCGGAGCGGGTGGATGCGGAGGGACACGAGGTAACCGAGCCCCGCGATTAGGGCAATGACGATGGTAAGTCTTCGGAAGTCCTGTGAGAGGGCATGCTAACTGCCGGCGTGACCGGTTGACGACGGCTGCGTCGGCGGAGGCGGTTATCCCGGGGATTTATCCGGCGGGCGGAGGCTGTGCCCAGGTGCGGAGGTGTTCGGGGCTGGCGTTCCAGGGCAGGAACCGTTCCAGTGCCGGCCCGGTGAGCGGCTTGCCGCCGTTGCGTCCGCATTCGTCGAGGTAGGCGGTGAGATAGGTCAGGATGTAGAGGCCGGCCATCTGGGCGGTGCCCGTGACGGTCCAGATCACGGCGGCGTTCCGCGCAGTGTCGCCGTTATGGGAGCCGCGGGCGTTCTTCCTGGTCACGACGGGGCCTCTGATCATCCGCTCCGCGGCGTTATTGTCCAGCGACACCATCGGGAAGTCCCGGTGCGCGGCCAGGCCGTCCCATTCGCGGTCCAGGGTGGCGAGCGCCTTCTTCGCCGGTTCCTGCAGGCCAGGGGCTTGCATCTGCTTCTTCCGCGCCTCGCCGATCACGGCGATGGCGTCATCCCAGGCGGCGTAAGCGTCTTCCAGCCGCGCTGCGGCGGGTGCCTTCTCCTGCGGCGCGGGCGCGGCGGCGTCCTGCCAGGCGGCCATGAGCTCATGGTGGGCGGCGTACAGGTCCCGGATCCGCTCCAGCCACGCATCCGTCCAGTACCTCAGCTGGACCGGGCTCGCGTCGCCGGCC
Organism: uncultured Actinomycetes bacterium; assembly: GCA_963742865.1. GTDB lineage: Bacteria > Actinomycetota > Actinomycetes > Streptosporangiales > Streptosporangiaceae > Bog-532. Next base: position 27,668 of record CAVUNW010000007.1, on the reverse strand, counting down.
CGCACGAAGTGCCGTCTTACGTGGGCCCAGCAGTAAAGATTGACCAGGCCGTCCGCTTTCTTCCCCGCGGACTGGTAAACAGCGTAGAAGTCGCTGGAGATCACCAGCCTCCGCGGCCCGCCGTCCTCATCCGCCGCGAGCTGCCCGGTCTCCTCATCGATCCCCGCGTGCCGGGCGAGCACCGCCCCGACCTCGTCGGGTCCATCACGAAGCACACGGTGTCCGGGCCGATGAACACCCACAGCCACCACTTCGCCGGCCCGTCCCCGTCGCGGGGGGCGAAGACCCGCCACGTGGTCTCGTCCGCGTGCAGGTGCCACGAGCCCCGCGACCGCTCCGTGATCGCGTCTGCCAGCGGGACAGCAGCGCCCCGGCCTGCGCGCACGTGCCCGCCAAAGTGGCGGGCGAGATCTCCGCGCCCTGCCTGCCCAGCCCGGTCACCAGCGAGTTCATGCTCCGCCCCGCGGCGAACCGCTCGGTCAGCAGCATCGCGATGAACCCATTGGTGAACAGGCCCTTGCCGATCGCCTTCGGCGGCCGGCGCCATCACCGTGGCGGGCACCCGGCAATCGCAGGCCCGCCGTAGCGGCGGCGGCAGTGCACGGCCAGCCGCACGATCACCTGCCAGTCCAGCTGCTCCCCGGACAGATGATCCCCCAGCGGCGTGAACGCTCCCCGCACTCCGGCAGCAGTACCCGCCATCAGGAAATCCCAGAACACCTCCAGCCGCGGCAGGCGCGCGAACCCGCCGCCCCGCCCGCGCCCCCGGCCGCGCTTCTTTCCCGCGGCGCCCCGCCGTTCCCGGTCCCGCCCGCCGCCATCGGCATTACCATCGCCGCCGCGGCGGCCCCGGCCGTGACTTCTCCGACACCGCCCGAACAGCATCCGCTGCAGCACAGCGAAGTCAGCCCGGAGCTTCTCCAGCTCGGCGTCCCGCTCCTCATCACGCTCACCCAGCCGCGCCACCTGCTCCCGCAGCAGCGCGTTGTCCTCGATCAGCCCGTCAGCCAGCTCCGACAGCTGCCGGTTCGCCTCCAGGGCCTCAGCCAGCATGCGCTCCGCAGACGGCGCCTCAGCACCCTCCGCATCCCAGACCACGCCAGCCGCAACCGCCACACACCACACATCACCACAAACTCCAAATGATACATACTATAGCGTTCCCATGCTTCCCACCTGCTTCGCACTGTTCGTACTCGGTGGGCCGGCACCGATTACCCCTAATCGCCCCGGTCCGGGTATGCCCCGTAATATCGATGTAGACAGGGTAGACCTATGCAATCCCAGATGAGAGTGATTTTAATTAGATAAGACCGGCGTGATTATCTCAAATGACGCGTTACCCGCGGGCTTACCGGTAGGCGTCGAGGGCGAGCTTGATCGCGAGGGCCAGCCCGGCCAGGGCCACGACCACCCGAAGTCCCGGCGCGGGCATCCGGCGGACGATTTTCGGTCCGGTCCACCCGCCAATCAGGAAACCAGCCGCCAGCGGGAGCACGAATGACCACCGCACCGGCGCGAAGAGGGCAAAGGCCGCCGCCGCGACGAAATTGGCGAGCCCGCTGACCACGTTCTTGATCGCGTTGAGCCGGGCCAGGGTCTCGTCGATCATGATGCCGAGCACGGCAAGCAGCAGCACGCCACCGCCCGCGCCGAAGTACCCCACGTAGACGGCCGCCCCGAACAGGGCCACGTTCAGCGCGCGGCTGCGCTCACCTCCGGGCCGCGCCGAGAGCCTCTTGACCCGTGGCTGGATGGCCAGCAGCACGGACGCGCCCGCGATCAGGAACGGCACCACCAGCTGGAACGTCTGCGCCGGAGCCAGCAGCAGGATCGCGGCGCCTGCCGCGCCGCCCAGCGCCGTCACCGCGCCGAGCCGGCGGATCCGGCTGCCCTGGCCGTCAAGCTCCGGCCGCGAGCCGGCCGCCGAGCCCGCGCCCGTCAGCGTCAGCGACACCGTGTTGGTCACGTTCGCCACCAGCGGCGGTAGCCCCAGCGCGAGCAGGACCGGGTACGACACCAGGGACGCCAGGCTCATCACCGTGCTCATGATCCCGGCGGCCATGCCCGTGGCCAGCAGCACGAGCGCGTGTGTGATGGTCATCCCGGTTCAAGCATGACCCGCGTCGTTATCCCGCCGTCCGCGGCCCCCGGCAATCCGGCCCCGCGGCCTCGCCCCCGCGATCCTGGGCTACACCGTGTCCCAGCGCAGCGGGAGCGTCTCGATCCCGTAGATGCCCTCCACGCCGCCGAGTCGTGCCGTGCCGTCCAGGGCCAGCCCGGGCATCCGCGGGGCCAGGAACGTCAGGGCTTCCTCCAGTTCGCCGCGGGCCAGGTTGGCGCCGAGGCAGAAGTGCGCTCCCGCGCCGAAGGTCAGCAGCCGGCCGTCCCGGTCCGCGGTGATGTCGAACCGCTCACCGTCGCCGTCCTCCCGGTTACCGCGTTCCGCGCAGACCGCCACGATCGTGCCGGCCGGGAACGTGACGCCGCGGTGCTCGACCTCCTCCAGGCAGATCCGCGCGGTGAACGGAGTGATCGGCTCGAACCGCAGGACTTCTTGCACGGCCCGGGGAACCAGGCCGGGTTCGGCACCCAGCCGCTCCCACTGCCGGGGATGCGCGGCGAAGAGCCGCAGCGCGTGCGCGAGCTGGCTCTGGGTGGTGTCGATGCCCCCCGCGAGCACGTTCACGACCAGGTTCACGCACTCCGCGTGAGTTAGCCGCTCGCCGTCGTCCTCGGCCGCCAGCAGCGCGCTGATCAGGTCGTCCCCCGGCTGCGCCCGCCGCTGCTCCAGCAGCGCGGCCACGTACTCACTGACCGCGGTGACCGCCCGCTCGATCTGCGGCCGTTCGGTCTGCAGCGCCCGGATGTCGAACTGGCGCTGCACCAGGTTCGACCACTCCTGCAGCCGCGTCGCGTCCGCGGCCGGGGCCCCGAGCACGGCCGCGATGGTCAGCGCCGGGTAAGGCTTGGCCACCGAGGCGACGAACTCCCACGACCCGGGCGTGCTGCCGTCCCACAGTTGCTGCAGGAAGCCGCGCATCACTGGCCGCCACCGGTCCGCGGCGCGGGGCGTGAACGCCGGGCCGACCAGGGCGCGCAGGCGGCGGTGCTGTTCGCCGCTCAGGTTCAGGATGTTCGTGTCGATGTGGTCGCGCAGCGGGCCGGACGTGACCCCGAAGAAGTCGGCGATCTGCCGCCCCGGGAACGCGGTCGCGCGCGACCGCAGGAAGAATTCGCCCGGCTCCCGCTCCAGCACGATGAACGCCAGCGGCGACCGCGCCAGCCAGCCCTGGGCGCGCGCCTCGGCCAGCTGGCCGTGGTAACGGTCCGCGGCGAAGTCGGGCGCGGTGTAGTCGAAGACCGGGAGGTCGAGGTCGGTCACCGTGGTCATGACATGCCGACCATACGCCGCGGACCGGTGCCGGGACAGGCCCGCATCGAGAAATGGATCGGCCTGGACGAGGTGGAGAGATCCCTCGTCCAGGCCGTGACCGGTTGCGCCGTGCGGTTACCCGTTCCCCTGGGCGGCGGCGGAGACCGGCTGCCACTCGCGCCAGGTGGCCAGGCGGGACTCGTAGTCCGCCGTGGCGATGCCGAGCGGCGCCTCGCCCAGGAACACCCGCAGCGGCGGCCGTCCGGCATCAACGATCTTCAGGATCGCCTCGCGCGTCGCGGCCGGGTCGCCGGGCGCCGATACGCGCTGGGCGCGCGCCTTCATGGCCTGCTCCCGCACCCCCGTATAAGCGGGCAGCTCGGCCGAATGCTTCGCCGACGAGCCGGCCCAGTCCGTGTCGTAGCCGCCCGGCTCGATCAGCGTGACGTGGATCCCGAACGGCGCGACCTCCTGCGCGAGCGCCTGGCTCAGTCCTTCCAGGCCCCACTTGGAGGCGTGATAGGCGCCGACCATCGGGAACGCGGAGATCCCGCCGATCGACGACACCTGGATGATGTGCCCGCTGCCCTGTTCGCGCAGATGCGGCAGCGCGGCCTGGGTCACCCACAGCGCGCCGAACAGGTTGGTCTCCAGCTGTGCCCGGATGTCCTGCTCGCTCAGTTCCTCCACCAGGCCGAAGTGCCCGTAACCCGCGTTGTTGATCACGATGTCGAGCCGGCCGAAGTGCTCGTAGGCCTGGCGGACGGCCGCGAAATCGGCATCGCGGTCGGTCACGTCCAGCTGGATCGGCAGGATCGCGTCGCCGTACTTGGCCACCAGGTCGCCCAGGCTGGAGGTGTCCCGGGCGGTGGCCGCGACCTTGTCCCCGCGGTCCAGCGCCGCGATGGCCCATTCCCGTCCGAAGCCTCGCGAGGTACCGGTGATAAACCAGGTCTTCAGACCCATCAGGTCCCTTCCGTTGGTTGTGCCTGTTTCTCTTCGTCCGCGTCAACAGCGCGCCGTCTCAATATGTGCCTTCCCCGGCTGCTCCCTTAACATCTGCCACCACGCTGCGCGATCATGGTGGCGCCAGCCTGGATCTGCCAGCCCATGCCTGCCGGCCCTGGACAAGGAGGCCCAATGATCTTCATCACCGCCAAGTTCCTGGTGCGACCCGAGGACGCCGACCGCTGGCCGGAGATCTCCCGTGATTTCACCGCCGCGACGCGGAGCGAACCTGGCTGTATGTGGTTCGACTGGTCCAGGAGCCTGGAGAACCCGGCCGAATACGTCCTGGTCGAGGCGTTCCGGGACCAGGACGCCGGGGTCGCGCACGTGTCGTCGGCGCACTTCAAGGAGGCGCAGAAGACGCTGCCACCGCACCTGGCCGCGACCCCCAAGATCGTCAACGTGACGGTCGAGCAGAACGACTGGTCCGAGCTCGGCGAGATGGCGGTGGACAGCTAGGTCCCCGGTCCGCGTGGCCAGGTCCCAGTCCCGCGGCTAGACCCGGCCTTCGCGGCCCGGCTGCGGATTTACACCCGGCCTGCCCGCTGCCGCGCTGCCTCATACAGCAGCACGGTCGCGGCGCTGGCCGCGTTCAGCGAGCTGGCCGAGCCGGTGATCGGGATCCGGGCGATCCGGTCGCAGGCGGCCCGCCAGGCCTCGCTGAGCCCGCTGGCCTCGTTCCCCACCACGATCAGCGTGGGCCCGGTCAGGTCGTGGTCCGCCACGTCCACGTCGCCCTTCTCGTCGGTGCCGAGGATCATCACCGGCACGCCCGCCCGCTGCTGGGCGCGGGCCCAGGCCAGCGCCCTGGCCGGGGAGCCGTCGCGCACGACGGGCACCGCGAACAGCGATCCGGTGCTGGCCCGGACCGCCTTGGGGTCGTACGGGTCGGCGCTGTGCCCGGTAACGACGACCCCGGACGCCCCGAAGGCGTCCGCCGACCGGACCACGGTGCCGATGTTGCCTGGGCTGGACGGCCGGTCCAGGGCCACGCCCAGGAAGTCGGGGCGCACCGGGATCCGCGCGTAGTCGTCCGGGGGCATGGCCACCACGGCGATCAGTTCGGGCGCCTCGTCGGCCTTCTCGCCCAGTTCGCGGAGCAGGTCCCCGGCCATGGCCACCTGCTGGGCCCGCTGGTTGCCCGCCAGGATCGATTCCGCCCACGCCGACAGCGGGCGGCCGTCGTCGTAGATCAGCGCCCGGATGGGCCAGCCGTGCCGGGCCGCGAGCGTGACCGGGCGGACGCCGTGCACGATGAACTCGCCAGACCGCTGCCGTTTCCGCCGGTTGGCCAGCAGCGCCTGCCACTCCTGGAAACGTGCGTTCCGGGTGGTGATCCGGATGTTTCTGGGGTTCACTCACTCTCCCGGGAGCGGCGGCCGGGCGGCGCGGATGGGCGCCCGAGCGGGCGGGCCGGGCGGCTACCGGCCGCGACCCAGGGAGCCTATCCGGGACTTCCCCGCATCGGGTTTACGGATGCGGCCCGAAAATACCCGGAACGGCCTAGCGTAAAGGGGAGAAGTCCGACATGGATGTCCGATCAATCGAATATGCTTCGGTTCTCCTTTCGGTACTGCAAGTATTAGTGAGATCGCAAATAGTGATAAGCCGCATGCGATCCACCCGAATGGGTATCCCGGACGTGATCTGGCCGAGGGTGCCGGGGGTACGCGCGACCTGGTGCGGCAGGAGCGGACATGAACCAGCCGGACATGAACGAGCCATCATGAACGAGCCGACATGAACCAGCCGGAGCTGAACCAGCCGGAGCTTAACCAGCGGACTTAACCAGCAGAGCCAGCCCGGGCTGGGGTCGTGCGACGCGTTCACCGCCGAGTGGGTCTCGGCCCTGGTCACCACCGGCGTGGGCGGCACCAGCCCAGCCGGGCTGGCCGAGGTTCTGCACCCGCTGGCCGAGAGCCTGCTGGCGATCGCGCGCGAGGTTCCGTTCCAGCCGCAGCAGGCCGAGCAGATCGGCGCCGGTCTGGTGGCCGCCGGCCTGATCGGCGCGGACACGCTGGGCCGCAGCCTCACCGTGATCGGCCGCCACGTCGCCCCTGGCGGTACCCCGGCGAGCGCGGTCGCCGAAGCCGTCACCGAAGCCTTCGCCACCGGGTACGTCGGCGCCCTGGTCGCCTACCACTCCCGGCACGATCCGCTGACCGGGCTGGCTAACCGTGCGCTGTTCCTCGACCGGCTGGCCAGCGCCGCGACGACCCCGGCCGGGCGGGTCGGCCTCTGCTACGTCGACCTCGACGGGTTCAAGCCGATCAATGACACCCTGGGCCACGACATCGGGGACGGGCTTCTCATCGCCGTCGCGAGGCGGCTGGGATACCGGGTCGCGGGGCTGACCGCTACTGTCGCCCGGATCGGCGGGGACACGTTCGCGCTGCTCGTGCAGGATCCCGGCGGCGCCGACGTCATGGTCGCGCTGGCCCGCGAGGTGCTGAGCCGGATCGAGCAGCCGTTCACCGTCGCCGGCCACCGCCTGGGCATCACCGCCAGCATCGGGATCGTCGAGCGGCCCGCGGCCGCGACCGGCGCGGCGGAGGTACTCAAGGACGCCGAACGGGCCCTGCTCTGGGCCCGCGCCGGTGGCCCCGGTCACTGGGCGGTCTACGATCCGGTCCGGTCGGCGGACGACAACACCCGGATGAGGCTGACCGCCTCGATGCGCTCCGCCCTGGAAGCGGGCCAGTTCAGCGTGCTGTACCAGCCGATCGTCGGGCTGCCCGGCGGTGAGTTGCGCGGCGCCGAGGCGCTGCTGCGATGGAACCACCCGGCGATGGGCCTGCTCGCGCCCGAGGCGTTCATCGCCCTGGCCGAGGAGAGCGGGCTGATCGCGCCGCTCGGCCGGTGGGTCATGGAGGCCGCGTGCCGGCAGGCGGCGAAGTGGCAGCAGGTCTGCCCCGGCCGGGCCCCGTTCATCAGCGTCAACCTCTCCCCGCAGCAGGCGCAGGACCCGGGTCTCGTCGGTGACGTGGCCCGGATCCTGGCCGAAACCGGGCTGCCGCCGGAACTGCTGCAGCTGGAACTGACCGAGAGCGCGCTGGTCGAGGCGGACAGCCGCCCGCTGGAGACCCTGCAGAAGCTGTCCGCGATGGGGGTTCGGATCGCGGCCGACGACTTCGGCTCGGGCTATTCGAACCTGGCCTACCTGCGCCGCCTGCCGGTCGACGCGCTGAAGCTGTCCGCCTCCTTCATCCGGGAGGTACGGCCGGACGGCCCCGCCGACGAACCGATCATCTCGGCCCTGGCCGGGCTGGCCCACACCCTGGGCCTGAACCTGACCGTGGAAGGCGTCGAGACCAGTGCACAGGCCGACCGCCTGGCCGCGCTCGGCTGCGACAGCGCCCAGGGCTGGTATTTCGCCCCGGCCCTGCCGGGGGATCAGCTCACCGCCGTGCTCCGGGAGGAGCTCACCCCCCGATTCCCATCGCGAAGATGTGCAGCGCGTTGAGACGGTCGCCGACCCCGATAGGCCCGTCCTCCTCGCTCAGCGCCGGAATGCAGAGCGCCGGGATGGGCGGGGTGCCGCCGATGGCCCCGGCCGGACTGGTGCCCGGCTGCCCGGTGGCCATCGACACCTTGTCCGCCAGCGTCATCCGGGGCAGCAGCATGTTCACCCGCTGCTGGACCGAGAGCTCCTGATTAAGCCACGGGCAACTAGCCGAAGCCCGTGCCCGAGACCGACGTCAACGCGTTGTACTACCAGGCTCTGACCGATGGGGCGATGCTGGCCAGCGCGGCCGGGCAGTCCTCAGCGGCCGCCGGGTACCGCACGAGCGCCGCTGCGCTGCGGACCGCGATCAACGCCAACCTGTGGGACCCGGCGCTGGGTGCCTACGACGCCAGCACCAGCAGCCGCGGGTTCGTCTCGCAGGACGCGAACGTGCTGCCCGTGCTGTTCGGCGTGGCTAGTTCCCGCGACGTGCCCACCATCCTGGCCACCGTCCGCTCCGCCCTGGCCACCCCGTTCGGAGCCGAGCGGGTGTCCACGCCAGTGCCGTCCGGCTACAACCAGGACATCAGCCCGTTCATGGGCTCCAGTCAGCTCTGGGCCGACTTCACCGGCAATGACACCACCGACGCGATGACCCTGCTCAGCGACGAGTGGGGATACATGGCGGCCAACGACCCCGGCAGCACCGACTGGGAGAGGTTCCAGCCGGATGGCACGGTCAACGGCGGCGGCACGAGCTGGGCCCACGGCTGGTCGACCGGCTCGACCACGGCCCTGTCCCAGGACGTGCTCGGGGTCAGCCCGGTGAGCCCCGGCTACCGGACGTGGCTGGTGGAGCCGCACCCCGGCACGCTGTCCTGGGCCGAGGGGCAGGCACCGACCCCGCATGGGCCGCTCACCGTGGACTGGGGACACCGCTCCAGCGACGGCGAGTTCGCCATGCACGTCAGCGCCCCCGCGGGAACGTCCGGTGACATTGCCGTACCGACGTTCGGCCGGCCGGTAAGTATTCAGGTCAATGGGCATCCGGTGTGGGACGGCCAGCGCGCCACGGCCGCCGGGGTCCGCGCGGACGGCGAGTACATCGTCCTGTCCGGCCTGCCGGGCGGCAGCTACGACATCGTGACCCATCCCGCCGGGCCGGTCGCGCGGAGCCTGACCGTGACCCCGCAGCAGGGCCCGGTCCCCGCCGTTGGGGGCACGTCGTCGCCCATCACGGTCACCCTCACCGGCCGCGCCCCGGCCGCGCTGAACGGCCAGGTCACCGTCTCCGTTCCGGCTGGCTGGACGGCCAGCCCGGCATCGTTCGCGGTCAATGGGTCCGACGGCCCGGCGTCCCAGGTCGTCACCGTCCACGTCACGCCGCCGTCCGGGGTTTCCGGCGGACCGGTGCCGCTGACCGTCACGGCGAGCGCGGGCGGCCTGACCGCGCACGCCCAGGTCACTGTGCTGCCGTACGGCCACTGGCCGAGCGGGACGACGGCCACCGCGTCCAGTTACCACGCGCCGAACACGGTGAACGGGCAGGTGCGCACGTACGTGCCCGGAAACACCATCGACGGCGACCTGGCCACGTTCTGGAATGACGCGAACCCCGCCACGTACCCGGCCCTGCTCACGGTGACGTCCCCGGCGGCGGTGACGCTCAGCGGGATCGCGTTCGGGTCGTCCGCCGACGGCGTGCCCACGGACTTCACCGTGTCCACTTGGAACGGTTCGGCCTGGGTGCAGCAGGCGGTGGTCACCGGCAACAGCCAGGTCTACCGCTGGATCCCGTTCGCGGCGCCGGTGAGCACGACCCAGGTGCAGATCACGGTGACCAAGGACCAGCCGGCCTACGCGGGAGAGTTCACCCGGGTGTCCGAGCTCGATCCGTAACGAGCTCGTTAGAGGCTGGCGCCGAGCAGCACGGTGACGGAATGGCTGCCGGGGTTGACCGTGATCGTTGTATCGACGGCCAGCAGGCCGCTGAGGGTCACGGTGACCCGCACGCTCTGCCCCGCCCCGATCGAACCCGAGGCGGGCGAGACCGAGAGCTCGCCCAGCAGGCTGCGGGGAACCGAGATCGTGTAGTGGGTGACCGGAGCGTTCCCGGCCGTCAGCGTCAGCGTCCCCGTGGCGGGACCGCCCAGCAGCGACGCGAGCACGAGCACGCCCGGCGTCACACTGATCGTAGGCACACTGATCGTGGGCGTGCCTGAGCCCCCGCTTCCCCCGCTCCCGCTTGTGCCCACACCCACGCCCACGCTGACCGGGGATGTTCCGCCCGTACCCGCGCCCCCGGAACTGCCGGTACCGCCTGATCCGCTTGTCCCCCCGGTGCTCCTGGCCCCGGTGCCGAGGGCCGCCGCCGGCTCCCCGCCTGACCTGGCCGCACCGGACGGCAACGCCCCCGTGTCCCGGGCGGTCACCGGCTGGGCAGGCGCGCTGGCGCGGGTGCCCGAAGGTGACGGCCGGGCGACCTGCCCGGGCGAGCCACCCGGGCTGCTCGGGCCGGCCGCGGAATGACCACCGGCGTGACGGCCGGGTGGCCCACCGGTCGCCAGTACCGTGGCCGTCGCGATGACGGCGGCGGCCACGGTGGCCGCGCCCGCAGCCATCGCCACGTGACCCCGGCTGGGGCGCGAGATGAGCGTTCTCGGCCGGGCCAGGGCGGCCGGGAAGCCGTTGCCGCCGAACCCTCCCGCCCGGTCCACGATGTCCGTGCGCTGGATCAGCGCCTCGCGCTTACGGTCGGCGCAGAGCCCGAGCACCTGGACCCGCAGCCCGGCCGGGAGCAGGGCCGGCGGGGCCAGCCCGCGGAGCATGGCCGGCCGTAGCTCGAGACGCTTCCGTTGGCCGCACACGTCGCAGCCCTCGATGTGACCGCAGATCCGCTTGCGCATGAGCACGGTCATCGTGCCGTCCCAGTCGCGCAGCAATTCGTCGAGCGCGGCGCAGGACTGCCGCCCCGCGCGCGCCAGAAGCAGCGCCCCCAGGGCGTCGCTCAGCTGACCACGGGCCCGGGCGAGCAGCGCCCGCGGGTGGTGCCGGGAAACCCCGAGCACGTCCGCCAGATCAGTGCCCTGCAGTTCATACCGCGCGCTCAGCTGGACGATCTCCTGGTCGGCGGGGCTCAGCCCGCTGATCGCGGCGCGTACCAGCTCCCGTAGCTGGGCCTGCTCGGCCTGGTGGCTCACCTCAGCCGATTCGTCGAGCACGTACGCCGGTTCCTCCACCATGGCCGGCGCGGTCCCGGCGCGGAGGCGGCGGTGGCATTCGTTCCGCGCGACCGCATACAGCCATGGCCGCAGCCGGCTGGGGTCACGCAATTCGGCCACCTTGGCCGCGGCGATGACGAAAGTGTCCTGGACGGCGTCCGCCGCGTCCGCCGGCTCCCGCAGCAGCGACCGGCAGTAGCCGTACAGCCCCGGCGCGTACTTGTCGTAAGCCTCAGCAACCCCGCTCAGGTCCCTGGCCGCGATGGCCACGACAATCTGGTTGTCGCGCATGCGGCCACTGTACGGTAGTGACCGCACACCGGTCAGCCAGGCGAGAAACGTCCAGGTGCCGTGAACGGCAACAATAGGGTCACAGGCGCTGTCCGTCCGCTGAACAGGAACAGCCCCCCATAGCGCCACCACTCCCGGTCCCCGCGCCGCCTCGCGCGGCACCCGTACCGCCACAGCTCCCGGCCCCCGCGCCCCCTCGCGCGGCACCCATACCGCCACAGCTCCCGGCGGCTCGGCTCCCGCGCCGCCTCGCCCTTCGCCCGCCCCGGCGCTGCCTCGCCCTTCGCCCCGGCCCCGGCGCACTCAGATCGGATAGCTCATGGGCCCGCTGGTATACACACGCCCGGCGGGTGTAGTCCAGGTATGGTAACCGGGCAGGTCCTGGCGCAGGCTCCAGCCGGCGGCCTGTTTCTGGTGATGGTGATGCCGGCAACGCGGCCCGGCGTTGCACGCGCACGTCGGGCCGCCGGCTTCCCAGGGGATGGCGTGCTCGAAGTCGCAGCGCCGGGCGTTACGCCGGCAGGGCGGCCACGTGCACTCGCCGTCCCGGATGTGGATCAGGTGCCGGAGCTTGTCGCTGGGATCGTGCGCGTCGGTGTGGTGCCGGTGGTCGCAGTCGGTGACCGCGAGCGGTTCCAGGTCGATGCTCAGGTCCGGCCCATTAGCCACCGGCCTCAGTCGCCAGGTCCGGTACCCGCCAAGCCCGCCGTTCGCGCCATCCTGCCCGGGCCCGGCGCGGCTGCGCGGTTGCCGGGGGCCTGCCCGGCGGGTCGGCCGCGCGCATCCGTGCGCGGTGGGGTGCCCGTGGGCGTCGGTAACGGTGAGGCACCAGATGGTGGCTGGTTGGGCAGCAGCGGTAGTGGCCATGGTGCGGGCCAGATCCGGGTCGAGAGGGCCGAACCCGGCCGCCTCCCCGGGCCGATCGGCCAGCCCGAGCAGAGTGGCCAGCGGAACGGTCAGGTTGATCTGCGCCGCCAGGCCCGTCTCGCTGGAGGAGGCGGGCTTACCCGCCTGGCGGCTACGGGTACGCGGGCCTGCCTGGCCATCAGAAGCACCCCCATCGGCCAGGACCGGGGAAGAATCCTGGCCGAGCAGGACGTCGAGGTAGGCGCGGACCCGGAGCTGGTCCATGGTGCCCTCCATCCCGGCCGCCTTGAGCTCCTGCGCGCGGCTGGTAATCATCTGGTCAGCAGCCACGGCCTCATCGGGCGGCAGCCCGAACCCGCCCAGGGCCGCAGTCCCTTCGTACTCGCGCCACAACCTGATCCGGGCGTCCCGCTGGGCCTGCTCCCGGCGCTGCCGGGCGGCGTCCGGATCGATCTGCAGGACGGCGCGGCCGATCATGGCGCGGATCTGGCTGGGGGACTTACCGGCAAGGTCGGCCGGGTCGGCCGGGTCCGCCAGGATGAGGGCTTCAGCGGCCGCCGCGCCCGCATCGTCCAGGACCCGGGTCATCTCCGCGATGATCTGCGCCTTATAGCTGTCGATGCGTCCCTCACGCAGCGCCCGGGCGGTACGTGGCAGGCGGAACGCCAGGTCGTAGGCCACGCCAAGCATCCGTTCGGCGGGCTGCCGGGAGATCGCCAGCGCCACCGCGAGCTCGTCACTGCAGAACTCCCCCCACCCGGCCGGTTTCCCGCCTGGGCCGTTGCTCACACCCGGCTGAATGGGCCGGCGCCGGATCAGCTCGGCGACCGCCGACAGCCTCCCCGAGGCGGCCCACGCCTCCGTTTTCTGCCAGCCCACCAGCGTGCCGATGAGCTCGTCGTCGTTGAGGTCGGTATAGCTCCGGTCGCTCCCTGCGGCGTCGTCGGCAAATCCGGCCAGGGCCGGTCCGGGCAGGGCAGTATCTAGTTCCGCGCCGGAAGCGAAGCCGGCGCCAGGCCCGCCGCGCACCAGCCTCGGCCTGCCCGTCCCGCCGCGCGGCAGGAACCCGGCGGCCAGGCACTCGGGCACCACGTCGGCACGCTCATCGAGCGGAGGCAGCGACTCGAGGTCGGCCAGGAACCCGGCAAGCTCCGGGTCGACGCTGTCATCGGGCAGATCCGGGTCCTCGCCCGGCCCGAAGGCGGCCATGAGCTCGTCCAGCACCGCATCCTGCCCCCAGTCGTCGTCGCTGTGAGGCGAGACGCCCTCACCGCGCGCTCCGGGGCCAGCAGCTGGCTCGATCGACATGAACCGTCCTGTTCGATAGCTTCGTATGTAGAGTCAAATTCTATCGAACAAAACATCGAAATACAAGCAGGATTTGGCCGGATTCAGCCCTTGCAAACACAGGCCGAAAACTTGGATACGCGGTCCTCGCTGGCCACTCAGACCGGGAACAGGGCAGGCTGGAGTCATGGACCAGGAGCTAGCTGACCGCCTCGCTATCCGGGATGTCATCGAGACGTGGGTGATTGCCCGGGACTCCGGCGACTGGGAGACCTTCCGCGGTACGTGGCACGACGACGGTTACATGATGGCCACCTGGTTCCAGGGGCCGGCGGACAAGTTCATCGAGGTCAGCCGGGAGGGCTGGCAGCAAGGCGTGAACATCATGCACTTCCTCGGCGGCTGCCGGGTCACGCTGTCCGGCGAGCGGGCCATCGCGCAGACCAAGATGACGATCATGCAGCGCGCCAACGTCCACGACGTGCTCTGCGACGCCGCGTGCACCGGGCGGTTCTACGACTTCCTGGAACGCCGCGACGGCCGCTGGGCGATCGTGCTCCGCCAGCCCATCTACGACAAGGATCGCCTCGACCCGGTGGACCCGGCGGCGGCTCTCACGCTGGATCAGGATCTCCTGGGCACCTTCCCCGCGGGATACCGGCATCTCGCGTACCTCCAGACGCAGCTCGGTTTCCCGGTCAAGCGCGACATGCCCGGGCTGCGCGGGCCGGAGGTGGAATGCCTCTACGCGCGCGGCGCCGCCTGGCTCTCCGGCCAGCCGCTCGGCACCCCGGCCGGCGCGAGAACCGAGGGGCCGCTCGAACCCGAGTCCACCACCGCCGACCACACCCGCCCGGTCATGCCCTGATGGCTACCCCCACGGACCCGGCCGCTGCGGCCCCACCAGCTTCGTCCGCGCTCACAGGCCAGCCCTCCCCGGCTGCAGCCCCCGCCGGCCCACCCGCTCGGGTGCCCGTCCTTATCTCCGGCGGCGGCCCGGTCGGGCTCGCGGCGGCCATGGAACTGAACCTGCACGGCGTCGCCTGCGCGGTGATCGAGCCCCGCCCGGACGTGAACTGGCTCCGCCCTCGCGCCAAGACGGTTTCGGCCCGGACGATGGAGCATTTCCGCCGCTGGGGTCTGGCCCAGCAACTCAGAAAGGAAGCTCCTCTCAAGGTCGACTGGTCGTCCGACGTGGTCTTCTGCACCACGCTCACTGGGCGCGAGATCACCCGCATCCACGACGCGTTCGGGCTCGGCCTGGCCCAGAGCGATCTTGTCGCCGAACCGGGCCAGCAGGCGCCCCAGCCCCTGGTCGAGCAGATCCTCCGCGAGGCCGTCGACGCGTCCGGGCACGCGGCCCTGCTGACGGGCTGGCGCGTCACCGCCGCCACCCCGAACTCCAGCACGGTTACGGTCACGATCCAGGACAGGGACGGCCGCGAAAAGACCGTGGAGGCTGATTACGTCCTCGGGTGCGACGGCGCACGCAGCGTCATCCGGGATGTGATCGGCGCGCGATACGAGGGCAGCGTCGACGGTCGGCGCAGCGTCAACGTCACCTTCCGCGCACCGGGGCTCGCGGCCGAGGTCCCGCACGGGAATGCGGTCCAGTATTGGGTACTGAATCCCCAGCAACCCGGGCTGATGGGCCGGCTCGACCTCGACGGCATCTGGTGGTGCATCGCCAATGGCGTCGCACCCGAGACCGGCGCGACCCACGCGGCCAGCATCGTCCAGGCCATGACCGGATCTGCAACGCCGATCGAGGTCCTCGCCACCGATGCCTGGACCGCGCGCATGCAACTGGCCGACCGGTACGCGCGCGGGCGCATGTTCATCGCCGGGGACGCCGCGCATCAGAACCCGCCGTACGGCGGCCACGGCTTCAACACCGGCATCGGCGACGCCGTGAACATCTCGTGGAAACTCGCCGCCGTGCTCAATGGCTGGGCGCCGCCTGCGCTTCTCGAGACATATGAATCTGAACGGACGCCGGTGGGGCTCGATACGATCGCCGAAGCCGCCGGCAATATGGCCACGCTCGCAACCGAACTGGCCGATCCGAAACTGATGGGCGCCAGCGAGGAATTCGCCTCCGTGCTCCCGTCCGCGAGTGCCGCCATCCACCGCACCAAGCACCGGGAGTTCCACAGTCTCGACCTCGTGCTCGGCTACTCCTACGCCGGCTCACCGATCACGATCGCTCGCCCTCCCCGAGGGCGAGAGCGGGGAGGGCCGGGACGGGGAGGGCCGGAGCCACGGCTGCCGCTTACGCCTGGCCAGCGACTGCCGCATCGCTGGATGGCCCCAGGCGACTCGCTCTACGACCACCTCGGGACAGGCTTCGCGCTGATCCGCTGCGATGCCCCCCATAGCCCCGATGGCCCCGATAGCCCCGATGGCCCCGACCCCGTGCCCCGAAGGCCCACCCGATGACGGCGGCCTGATCGCAGCCGCGGCCGAGGCCGGCGTCCCGCTGACCGTGCTCGACCTGGACGATCCGGCCTGGCGGGAGCACTTCGGCGCCGCGCTCGTCCTCGTCCGCCCGGACCAGCACGTGAGCTGGACCGGCGCCACGGTGGACAACCCCAGCCAGCTCATCAGGACCGTGGTGGGCGACGGCATCAGGTCCGGACAATAGTCGCCGGGCCGCCCTGCCGAGCCGCCTGCCGGCACCGCCCGCCTGTCCGCACCGCCCCGATAACGCCCGCTGCGACCGACCGGTGATCCGCCGCGCCGCCGCCTCCCACGCCGCACCGTCCCCCCGTGGCTCAAAGCGCCGAAGTTCCTGCGTCGCGCGCACCAGCCCGCGCAGGCCCTCGAGGCCCCCGGGAGCCGCCCCCAGCGCCCGCGCCTGGACCAGCGCGTTGCCCAGCGCCGCCGCCTCGACCGGGCCCGCGATTACCGGCAGCCCGCACGCGTCGGCGGTGAGCTGGCAGAGCAGTTCGTTCCGGGTGCCGCCGCCGACCATGTGAATGACGTCCGCGTGCCGCCCGGACAGCTCCTGCACCCGGACAATCGTCCGGCGGTACGCCAGGGCCAGGCTGTCGAGGATGCAGCGGACGACCTCCGGTGGGCTGGCGGGCATCGGGTCACCCACGCGGGCGCACGCGGCGCAGATGCGGTGCGGCATATCGCCGGGCGGCAGGAACATGGGGTCGTCCGCATCGACTACCGACACCAGCGCGGGCAGCCTGCCCGCGTCCGCCAGCAGGCCGGCCAGGTCCGCCGGGCGGCCGCCCCCGTGACCGCCCCTGTGACCGCCCCCCCCTGACCGCCCCCCTGACCGCCCGTGGCCCACACCCGGAGGGACTCCTGCAGTAGCCACAGCCCGGTGACGTTGTGCAGGTAACGGATCTGCCCGTCGACGCCGGCCTTGTTGGTGAAGTTGGCGAGCCGGCTGGTGTCGCTCAGCACCGGCTCATCCAGCTCCATCCCGACCAGTGACCACGTTCCGCTGGAGATATAGGCGAAATCGCGGTTCTGCGCGGGCACCGCGACCACGGCCGACGCGGTGTCGTGCGACCCGACCGCGACCACCGGCAGCCCGGCCAGGCCGCTTATGTCGTCCCGCACGGGACCGATCACGCTGCCGGGCGAGCGCACGGGAGGGAAGATACGCCGGGGAATCCCCGCCGCGGCGATCAGCGGCCACGCCCAGTCTCCAGTCCGGACGTCGAGAAGCTGCGTCGTCGAGGCGTTGGTGAATTCCGCCCCGGTCTGCCCGGTGAGCCAGTAGCCGAGCAGGTCGGGTATCAGCAGCAGCGTGTCCGCCGCCTCCAGTTGCGGCGTGCCGGCTGCTGCGGTGAGCTGGTAGATCGTGTTGAAGGGGAGTTCCTGAATGCCGGTCGCCGCGTAGCGGCCGTCGGCCGCGATCCGGGCGCTCAGCAGGTCTGCGGCCCTATCGGTCCGCGCGTCCCGGTAGTGCACCGGGTTCCCGAGCAGCGCGCCCGTCCGGTCGAGCAGGCCGTAGTCGACCCCCCACGAGTCGATCCCCACGCTGGCCAGGCCGCCAGCGCCCGACGTCTCCGCCTGCCCGGCCCGCAGCCCTTCCAGCACGTCGGCGTACAGCCGCAGAATGTCCCAGTGCAAGGTGCCGCCGGCCCTGCACCGGGACGTTGGCGAACCGGTGGACCTCGCGCAGGGTGAGTTTGCCGGGCCCGGCCCGCGCCACCATGACCCGCCCGCTGGAGGCCCCCAGATCGACCGCCGCCACGTTCACCGGCCCCGGGAAACCAGTCACAGCAGACCCCGCCGCGCCGCCCACACCACGGCCTGGATGGGAGCGTCCACGCCCAGCCGGTTGCAGATGCTGCGGACCCGCCGCCGGACCGTCCGTTCCGAGGTCCGCAGCCGCCGGGCCACCGCGCCCAGCAGCGCGCCCTCGGCCAGCAGCCGGAGCAGTTCGAGATCCTCACGGTCGAGCGGCATCGCCGCCCCCGGCATCGCGGGCCCAGTTCCCGGGCCCGCGCCCGCCCTATGGGCTACTCCCATGCCGAACCTCCCAGACCCTCAGCGCAGGAATCCGGCCGCCACGCCCGCGTCGACCGGGATGTGCAGCCCGGTCGTCAGCGACAGGTCCCCCGCGGTGAGCGCCACGACGGCCGCCGCGACGTGCTCCGGCAGCACCTCACGTCCCAGCAGCGTCCGTTTGGCATAAAAGCACCGAGCTCAGACTCCGGCACCCCGTAGACGGCCGCCCGCTGCGCGCCCCAGCCGCCGGCGAAGATCCCCGAGCCGCGGACCACCGCGTCCGGGTTGATGCCGTTGACCCGGATGCCGTGGGGCCCCAGTTCCGCGGCCAGCAGCCGGACCTGGTGCGCCTGGTCGGCCTTGGCCGCCCCGTAGGCGATGTTGCTCGGGCCGGCCACGACGGAGTTCTTGCTGACGATGTAGATGAGGTCGCCGCCCATGTCCTGCGCGGTCATGATCCGGGCCGCCGCGCGCGAGACCAGGAACGACCCGCGCGCCATCACGTCGTGCTGGATGTCCCAGTCCGCGGCGGTAGTCTCCAGCAGCGGCCGGGAGATGGACAGGCCCGCGTTGTTGACCACCAGATCCACCCCGCCGAACGCGAGGACCGCGGCCGCGAACGCCGCCTCGATGCCGTCCTCGCTGGTTACGTCCACGGTCACCGGCACCGCGACGTCGGCGGACCCGCACGCCGAGGCCACCGTGGACGCGGCGTCGCCGTCCCGGTCAGCGACGACCACGCACGCCCCTCGCCCGCCAGCCGTTCCGCGATCGCCCGCCCGATCCCGGAACCGCCCCCGGTGACCAGCGCGACCCGGGTGGCCAGCGGCTTCGGCGCGGGACGCCGGTGCAGCTCGGCCTCCTCGAGCTCCCAGTACTCGATGCGGAACTTCTCCGCCTCGCTGATGGAGAGTAGGTGGACAGCGCCTCGGCGCCGCGCATCACGTTGATCGCGTTGACGTAGAACTCGCCCCGCGACCCGCGCCGTCTGCTTGTCCGCCCCGTAGCTGAACATCCCCACTCCCGGCACCAGGACGATCGCCGGGTCCGCGCCGCGCATGGGCGGGCGACGAGGTGTCCGCGTGCCTGCCCGTAGTACGCGCGGTAGTCCTCGCGGTACGCGGCGTGCAGCCCGCGCAGTCGGCGCGATGGCCACGTCCGCGGGCGCGCCCGGCGGCAGGTCGAGCACGAGCGGGCGGACCTTGGTGCGCAGGCGGACACTTGAGCTTGAATCGTTACAATCGTGCCGTGGTCCGGTTTTCCAGGGGTGGACCGGCACAATGGAGGATCGATGGCTGCGGGGATGAAGGATGTGGCGACCCTCGCCGGGGTGGCGGTCGGCACGGTGTCGAACGTGCTGAACCATCCCGACCTGGTCCGGCCCCAGACCCGGGCGCGGGTGGAAGCCGCCATGGAGCAGCTCGGTTTCATCCCCAACGCGTCCGCCCGGCAGTTGCGCGCGGGCCGCAGCCGATGTCTCGGGCTGGTCGTCCTCGACGTCACGAACCCGTTCTTCACCGAGGTCGCCCGTGGTGTCGAGGACTACGCCCAGGCCGAGGGCTACGCGGTGATCCTCTGCAACTCCGACGAGGCCGAGGACAAGGAGCGCCAGTACCTGCGCGTGCTGGAAGAGCAGCGCGTCCGCGGCATCCTCATCACGCCCGTGCACGGACGGGCGCCGACGATCAGGGGCATCCGCGACCGGGGTACCCCCGTGGTGCTGCTCGACCGCCCGGGGCCGGCCGGGCACTGCTCGGTCGCCGTCGATGACCGGCGCGGCGGCGAGCTCGCGATCGCACACCTGCTCGCCCTGGGCCACCGGCGGATCGCGCTGGTCAACGGCCCGCTCGCGATCCGGCAGTGCGCCGACCGCCGGCGGGGCGCGTACGAGGCGGTGCGGAAGGCGGGCCTTGACCCGGCGGAGATTCTGCTGGAGATCCCGGTCCCGGCCATGAATACCCGCAGCGGCGCCGACGCCGGCGACCAGCTCCGGGCGTCCGGCCCGGCGGCTGACGGTCAGCGCCCGGGGATGGGCACGGCCGGGGGCGCGACCGGGGACACGGCCGCGGGCGGCCAGCCCACCGCCGCGTTCTGCACCAACGACCTGCTGGCCCTGGGGCTGCTCCGCCGGCTGAGCCAGCTCGGCGCGCAGGTCCCCGGCGACGTCGCCATCGTCGGCTACGACGACATCGACTTCGCCGCCGACTCCGCGGTCCCGCTGACCTCGGTGCGCCAGCCCAAGTACCAGCTCGGCCAGACCGCCGCGGAACTACTGCTCGAAGAAGCCGACCGCCCGGCGCAGCACGAGCACCGCCGCATCGTCTTCACGCCGGAACTCATCATCCGCGCCAGCAGCCGGCCCGAATCCGCGCGCCCGGCCGTTATTCCACGCCCCGGTGCGCTGCCCGCGTTATGCCTGCGCCGCCTGGCCAAGCTGGCCGAGCAGGATCGCCTCATTGACGCAGCAGTTCCGTAGCTCGCCGAGGTGCACGCTTTCGTTTTCACTATGCGCTCGGCTTTCCGGGTCCGATACGCCGGTGAGGAGCAATTCCGCCTCCGGGAAGGTCTCGGCGAGCGCGGCCACCAGTGGCAGCGAACCGCCGCTGCCGGCCTCTCACGGGAGAACATCCCCAGGTGTGCGCGCACGCCGAACGGAAGGCGTCAAAAGCGCCGCCCGCCGCGTCAATCAGATGCGGGTTGCCCTCGTTTACGAAGGTAACGACAACCTCTGCGCCCCAGGGCGCCCGGGCCCGGTTGAGGAAATGCTCTTCGATGGCGGTTCGGGCCTTAATGGTGTCGTCGCCAGGCGCAAGCCGGACACTGATCTTCGCGCGTGCGACCGGGACGAGTTTGTTCGCCGCTTCTGAGATCGGCGGGGCGTCGATTCCCAGAACGGCCACCGCCGGCCGGCCCCACAGCCGGTGCGCGAGTGTGCCGGTGCCCATGAGCGAGACGCCGGGCCGCACGCTGGCGAACCGGCGGATATTCGCCTCGCTGACGTCAATATCGTAGGGCGGCCCGGAGTGCAGCCCCTCAATGGCCACGTTTCCCTGCTCGTCATGCAGCGAGGTGATCAGCCGGGATAGCGCCGTCAGGGCGTCCGGAACAGGGCCGCCGTACGTGCCGCTGTGCACGGCGTGGTCCAGCGTCCGGACCTCGACGATAAAGTCGACGATCCCGCGCAGCGATGTCGTCAGAGCCGGTTTGCCCAGCGTCCAATTGGAGCAATCGGCCAGCACGATGATGTCGGCCCGCAACTCGTCGGCGTATTTCTCCAGGAACCTGCCCAGGTTCGGGGAGGCGATTTCCTCCTCACCCTCAATGAACACCGAGACCGTGACCGGCGGCCTGCCCTCCCAGGCCTGCAGGGCGGCGGCATGCATGGCAATTCCAGCCTTGTCATCGGCGGTGCCACGGCCAAATAGTCGCCCGTCGCGTTCGGTCGCCTCAAAGGGGCTTGAAGTCCATAGATTCATGGTGCCGGGCGGCTGGACATCGTGATGGGCATAAAGCAGTACTGTAGGGGAGCCGGCAGGTCCGGGAGACTGGCCGAATACCCCCGGATGCGCGCCGTCAACGTCCAGCAAACGGACACCCTGAAGGCCTGATCCCGCAAGCCAGCTGCCTGTCTCTTCGGCGGACCGGCCTACCTCATCGGGGTTATAGCCTTCGTAACCGTCCGCGCTTACAGACGGAATGGAAACGAGGTTCTCCAGGCCTTCTCGCACGTTTCCGAATACCGACTCGATTGCCAGGCGAATATCGCCGGGGCTGAACTTAGCGTGAGTCGCTGGCACCAGCCGCGCCCTCGTGATCTGGCTTCAGCCGCCGGCCGAGCCCCCGCCCAGATTCGGTCTCATCACCCACCATCCTTGCACCATAC
Source organism: uncultured Actinomycetes bacterium (assembly GCA_963742865.1). GTDB lineage: Bacteria > Actinomycetota > Actinomycetes > Streptosporangiales > Streptosporangiaceae > Bog-532. The sequence goes on along the minus strand of CAVUNW010000007.1, from coordinate 5,814 downwards.
GGACACAGGTGCCGTCAATCAATGGGCACGTTCATCCAGCCGCACCGGACGACGCACCCGCAAGACCGGCCGATTACCCGTGTTTGAGCGATTCCTGGCCGAGGCGCGGTAAAGTCCGTGCTCTAAACGGGTTCCTGTGAGGAGCAGTTTCGCCTCAGTGTGAGCATTTTCCTCAGGAGCTATTTCAAGACTAGAACTAGACCTTCTGCAACAAGAGTTACAAAGGTCGCTTACGCTAAAAAGCATCACTCGCATGACGTGATCGGTGTCACATCGCGGACGCCAGTACCGGTTACGCGGACAGCGGGCCGTTAAGAAGCTGCGCTGGGCTCCAGATAAGTCGTGGGGTAGTCCACGGTGCACACGAAGACGTCACGCTTGGCCCGGCCGTCGGATGGGGAGTGAGCGGCGTCGCAATGATATTGGCCCTAGCGCAGCGTCATACGCAGCAATTTAAGCCTTATTGTCGACAGCATACAGCCCAATAGCCGACCATCTTGCTCTATGGCTTCGAAAGCTCGGGTTCACTGATCCATCGGTCCGTGTGGCTGGACGCCATAGGGCGCATGAAGGATGATCGTGGGGGATCGGTTGACCGGACCGCTGACAGAGCACTCCCGAATGTGCGCCCGTCGATTGCTGCCTGGAGACGACTAACAAGAATATCGTCCAGAGATTCTGTATCGAACACGCGAATACACTGGGAAGGCTTGATGCAAAGCAATGTCGTTAGTCTCGTTTCTCTTTTCATTGCTCTTATCGCTGTGGCCGTTGCTGTGTGGCAGGTGCGCACGAGCGATAGGAGCTCGGAGCTTTCAAATGCCTTGCCGATAGTTTCCGAGATTATGCGCGAATGGCGATCTGCTAGTTTTCGTGCAGATATGGTGTATCTACTGGATCACGTATCCGGTGATGCGCATAAGAGGGGTCTAAGGTGCATATTCTTGAGACGCCAGGAGCGGGCGTATCGAGAGCGGGCATATCGAGCTTGTTATTTCTTTGATTACGTTGGGGTTCTGGTCAGCCTGGACATTATCAGCGACGAGCTCTGTGATCAGTATGATGGGTACCTGGATCGTACAAATATGGCAAGTGCTTGAACCTTTTATCGAGAGCGAACGCAAACATCGAATTGAAACTTATCCGCCGGGTGTCCCGCCAGGATTCTTGGTATATTTTGAGCATATCGTCACTCGCGTACTCGACCTAGGAGGCCAGCGCGCGGCTGTCCTGATCCAGCAACGCACAGGACTGCGCCGGCTAAACCGTCCTATGGCTGGAACAGCAGACGGAGTTCCGACAACTTCCGGTCTCGGCCGGAGGGGTTGAGATCAGTGAACACAGCAGGCTCCGTTTGCCAGTACCACAGATATCCGGCTGGCGGAAAGTCATGAGGATTAAGCGCCAAGGCGGGCATGTGAATAAGCGGAGTGCTAAATCATTATTCAACTAATTTCGCAGTCACTTAGGGAGACTACGTTCGTTACGGAAAGAACAGGCTCTAGCTGTCTAGGTGCCTATGCTAGGGAGCATACGTCGCTTCCAGATAAGACGTGGGGTAGTCCACGGTGCAGACGAGGACATCACGCTTCGCCTGCCCGCCCGATGGGGAAGTGAGCGGCGTCGCACCATGTTTGAACCGGCTGTCCTCAAAGATCATCAGCTCGCCCGCGTTCAGCTGCTGCTGGAAAATCGGCTCGGCGCCTTCCGGCACGCCAGGGCCCTCGCCGTCATTTTCGTACAGATAGGACTCTGCGCCGTCGCCGTCCCGGTCAAGGACGTAGAGGATGATGAACTCTTCCTTGTCCTGGTGCGGCCTGGTCACCACGTCTGTGTGCGTCCGGAAGAGGTTGATCCCGAATGTCCCCCGGGGCTGCCGCCGCTGTTCAGGCACGAGCCGGATGAATGTCTCAATCAAATCCCTGGCCGGATGGTCCTTCAGCAGTTCGATCCGCTTGTGGATGCGCTCCCCCTTAATGCCGGAGCGATCCCGGATGGCAATGGTCTTGTACTCGGCCAAGATGAGTTCGTTGTCGTCCCACTCGTACAAAACCACGTCTCGCGCGCGTTCACGGTCGACCGGGAAGTCGCCCTCATCGTGCCGTAGCGCACCCCGGTTAAAGTACGCTTCGCGAAGTTTCCAGCCACATTTCTCCGGCAGGCCGATGTCCCATTCATTGGTTACGGCGTAGCCTTGCTCTGTTACGAGCTTGTGAACTCTGCTTAGCTCTGAAGGTATGATCAGCGCTGATTCAACGGCCATTTTGGTAAGCTCACTCGCTTGGCTAAGCGGAGACCCAGCTACGAGTTGTAGCCCGGGGTGGAAGGTTAAGCTAAATTTAGCGGCTGACACGGTTCCCTTGGGCGGTGACGACCGAACAAGAGTGTTACTTTTTGATTTCGATCTAAGGCGTTTGATGTTAAATTGGGCATAGCTCCGCCTAGGAGGCGAGCAGGCTGTCCCGGATGTTGCGGATGAGCGCGCGGGAATCGTCCTTGCTCAATGACGAAGCAACCAGATCTTCATGCGATTTTCGGTACCCGGCGACCTCTTCCGGATCACCGATCGTCCAGAAACCGGCCTGCGTCTCGATCTGAACCAGGTCTTGTTCGAGGTCCTCCGGATCTTTATATTCGAAATACGCATACATGCATGTCATGGTCGGTGCCGGTGCCGCCGTGAATGGGAAGACGTGCAATTCGACGTTTTCCTCATGGGAACGCACTAGCAGTTCGTCTAGCTGATCGCGGAGAATCTGAGGCGATCCGACGATCTGCCGGAGAGTGCATTCGTGCGTAACGGCGACTAGCCTGAGTGGGGCCAGACCCTCACGGCGCTTGAGGGCTTCCTTCCGTTTGCTGCGTATCTGCAGCAATTCAGGGATCTGGTCTTCGGGCCGACGTTCCATGTCGCGGTAGATCGCCTCGGTATAGGCGTCTATCTGCAGCAGGGCGGGTACAAACGGCAGCGTGTAGACCCGCTCGATGGCGGCATCTGCCTCGTACGCCAGGTGCGTGTCCAGGCGGAGGCCTTCCCGGAGCACGTCGTTGTCGTAACCGGTCCACCAGCCGGTGGCCTCGGCGGCCTTGACCCAGCGCTCAAGCCGGGTGGCCATCGAAGTGCCCTCTTTGCCGTAGTGCCGGATCAGGTCCCTGACGTCGCGGAGCTGGGGCTTGCCTTCGGCGTTTTCCAGGCGGGACAGCTTAGAGGTGGAGATCAGCAGCGCCTCGGCTACCTCGTTGAGGCTTTCTCCCGATCTGTCACGCCACTGCTTCAGGACAGTAGCGATACGCCGCCGGGGGCCGAGAGGTCCACTGACCTGAGGTGGCATGATCAGTCCCAGCTCAAGGCGCCGGGCCCTCGCCGGCCATCCTCATCGGGCTCAGTGCCCCCCGCAGTTCCCAGCGGCCCGTCAGCATTTCTTGGGAATCCCACAACGCAACCGTACTCTTCGGCCGTCCACTTGGTGTTTGCCTGTCCCGGCGTGTCGCGGCCGCGCTCTCGCAAGGATCTGTTCTGGTGATCGTCTTGGCCCAGCTTGGTGCCGCTCGATCCGGTTGAGCTGGGCAGACGGCAGCGGCTGGGCTTCATGGGCCAGCCGTAAGGACAACGCCGCCCCGGATGCGGAGCCCCCGTTGAGTGGTAGCGCACCCGCGGAAGTTTAACGTTGGGTGACCCGTAATGCAACCCTGTTTGTTCTGTTCCCGCAGTGGGAATCCCAAACTTAGCGTTTGCATGAGGGAGTTGCACAGTGGGCGTCGCAAAGATGATCTTTCCCCAGTCGCGAGTTCCACGTCATCCCGTCGAGCCGGCACAGGGCGGACGCCCGGCCGGACACCCGGTGGACCCCCGGAAATTTACCCCGGTCCGGTCCGCCTCCGCAGGTATTCGCCGCTGGCTCCCGCCGTTCTCCGGTACGACCGCGCGCCGGGCACGCGCTACTGCGGCCGGACTGGCGGTGTGCGCGGCGCTGCTGGGCCTGGCGGGCTGCATGGCCGGTGCCAAGGCCGAGACCACCGATATGTTCGTCATCGCCGCCACGGCGACCGCGAATCGAGCCGGCCCCGGCCCTGTCCTCCGCCAGCGTTGCGCTGCTGCAGGCGGCCGGAGCGGCGAGCCGCCCGGCCGCGGCCTTCGTGGTCAGCCCGGCCGATGGCCAGCCGCCGGCTCAGCTGCCGCTCACCCCGCGCCGGCCCGACGGGCAGATCGAGTACGGGCCGCGCCGGTCCCAGCTCCTCGCCCAGAACATCTCCCACATCGCATCCCGGCTCAGCCAGGAGGCCGCGGCCAGCCCGTTCGACCTGCTGACCACGATGCTCAACGCCTCGCGGGTCACCTCGGCCCCGGCCACGATGCTGCTCCTCACCTCGGGCGTGACCACCGCCGGTGGGTTCGACCTCCGCCAGGTCGGCTGGGCGAAGCCGGCCGCCACCGCGGCGGCCAACCTGAAGCAGCGCGGCCTGCTGCCCAATCTGACCGGATGGACGGTCATCTTCTCCGGCCTGGGCCTCACCGCAGGCCGTCAGCCCGGCCCTGCCGCTGCCCCAGCAGACCACGCTGGCCGGCTACTGGCTGGCGATTTGTCACGCTGCGGGCGCAGCCGCCTGCCGCGTCGACGACAGCCCCCGGCCGCTGCACGGCTCGCACAGCGCGGTGCCGGTGCCCGTGGTGCCGGTCCCGGCCGTGCAGAGCATCAGCGGCCCGCACGGGCAGCAGCAGTCCATCGTCCCCGCGGACCTGCTGTTCGCCTTCGACAGCGCCAGCCTGCTGCCGGGTGCGAGCAGCTACCTGGCCCCGATCGCCGCCCGGGCTGCTGCCGGGCGTTTCTCGGTATCCATCATCGGCCAGGCGTCTCCCGACGGCGGGACCGCCTCCTACAATCTCCGGCTCTCAGTGTCGCGGGCCCAGGCGGTACAACGCCGCCTCATCGCGCTGGGCCTACCGGCCCGGCAGATCAGGCAGGTCGATGGCGTCGGCACGGCCGGCCAGACCTGCACCGTCGGCGGGACGCTGGACGAGAGTAAATGCGCCCAGCTCCGCCGCGTCGTGATCACGCTTTCCCCCACCACCGCTGCCTCGTAACCCGAGGAGGATGGAGCATCACGATGGGATCACGCTTCCCTGCCGGACAGCAGCCACCCGACGGTCCTTCGGACCTCACCGTCGTCGGGCCCCCTGGCCCCGAACCCCCCGGGGTTGATCTCGCCCGGGACGACATCAACAGCCGCCGGCGCCCGCATACCGTCCTTCTGCTGTCCAGGTTGCGGATCGGAGTCTGGCGGTGGCCATGGATGTCCCGTCGCGGGGTCCGCGCCTTGCTCGCCGAACACGACGGCATCGGACCGCCTCGTGACGGCGTGCGCGCCACCCATGGCGAGGCGGTCGTGCACAGCATCGCGCGGCGCCGGTCCGGCCGCGTGCTGCAGACGACGTTTCGCCGGCTGAGCTGGATGAACCGCGGGATCGACCGCCTCAAGGCCAGGCACGCGACGCTGCTCGCCCGGATCACCCTGATCCCGGACGAGCATGTTGCTCACCCTTCGGGCGGCCATCGAACGCTCAGCCGGACCGAAGCCGACCGGGACACTCTGGCCGCGCGGGTCGACCAGGAGCGCAGCCAGAACTCCCGCAAGCACGACCGGCTGCCCCGCTGGTTCCGCTACCTTCCACGGGTCGTGCTGGTGTTCGACTTCCTGCTGCTGCTCTACTTCTTGTCCGGCATCACGGACGTCAACTGGAGCAATCCCGAGTCGCCGCAGCTGGCGTTCGCCGTGGGCCTGGCCGCGATGATCACCCTCGTCTCCTACGGCTGC
>CAVUNW010000006.1:0-145967 GCA_963742865.1 uncultured Actinomycetes bacterium | reverse complement strand
AACTTCGCGGTCGTTACAGGACCGCGATGGTCCACCGTGGCCGTGCCGCCCCGCGCATACGCGCGGGGCGGCTACGCGTCTGGGCGCCGCTACCTTATGCTGACCGCGGTGAGGCCGCTGACCAGATAGCGCTCGATGAACGCGAACAGGATGACCACCGGGACGATCCCGATGATCGAGGCCACGAACAGGTACTGGTACTGGGTCTGGTACAGGCCGACGAACGCGTTGATCCCGACCGTGAGGGTCTCCCGGTTCTGGGTCGGGTTGTTGAAGATGGTCTCCGCCACCACGAACTCGTTCCACACCTGGATGAACGTGAAGATCACGGCGGTCACGATGCCCGGCCGGGCCAGCGGCAGCGCGATCCGGAACATCGTCCGCAGCCGCCCCGCGCCGTCCACCATGGCGGCGTCCTCGATCTCCCTGGGATGCTGGCCAGGTAGCCGTTCAGGATCCAGATCGAGAACGCTACGGCCCGGGCCCCCTAGGAAGCCGCGGCCGACAGCCGTTCCGCCGCCCGCGCGCGCAGCCTTGGCCACCGGCGTCCCCGGGAACGCCGGCCGCCCGGCCCGGCTGGTCCGGTTCCGCTCCGAGGCGGCCTATGTCGTCGGCATCGACATCGGGCGGCATCAGGCGCTGGCCACGGTGGCCGACCTGGCCGGGACCATCGTGGCCCAGCACCGCGAGATGACCGCCAGCGCGAGCAGCAGCGCCGACCTGCTGACCGCGCTGCGCAAGGCGGCCCGCGAGGCACTCGCCCGGGCGGCCATCCGCCGCGCCGAGGTGGCCAGCGGCCGCCTGCTGCCCGGTCCCGCGCTGGCCTAGTGGCCCCGGCCCGCCCGGTGTCAGCCCTGGGATCGGCAGGGGGCCCGGTCCTAAGATGGCGCTACCCGGCGATCCCGAGCCAATGGAGGCGGCCGCCATGCCCTCAGGACCCACGTTCGTGATCGTCGGCGCGTCCCTGGGCGGCGCCCGGGCGGCCGAGGCGCTGCGGGACGAGGGTTTCGAGGGGCAGATCGTGCTCATCGGCGCCGAGGCGCACTACCCGTACGAACGGCCACCGCTGTCCAAGGGGTACCTGCAGGGCCGCGAAGAGCGGCAGTCGATGTTCGTTCACGACGACGGCTGGTACGCCGGGCACGCCATCGACCTGCGGCTCGGTACCGAGGTGACGGCCATCGACCGGAACTTGCGCCAGGTCGGGCTGGCCAGCGGGGAGACGGTCGGCTACGACAAGCTGCTGCTGACCACGGGCGCGGTGCCGCGTCGGCTGCCGGTGCCCGGGGCGGATGCCCACGGGGTGATGACCCTGCGGACGGTGGACGACAGCGACCGGCTGCGTGAGACCCTGGCCTCCGCGTCGCGGATCGCCGTCGTCGGGGCCGGGTGGATCGGCCTGGAGGTGGCCGCGGCCGCCCGGATCGCCGGGGTCGCGGTGACGGTCATCGAGGCGGCGGAGCTTCCGCTCCTGGGCGTGCTCGGCCCGGAGGCCGCGCAGGTGTTCCTGGACCTGCACCGCGAGCACGACGTCGACTTCCGGCCCAGCGCCCAGGTGGCCGAGATCCTGGTCAGCGCGGACGCGGCCACCGGCGTCCGGCTCGCCGACGGGACGGAGATCAGCGCGGACGCGGTCGTCGTCGGGATCGGCGTGGCCCCGGCCACCGGTCTGGCCGAGGCCGCGGGCCTCGACGTCGACGGCGGCGTCCGCACCGATGCGGCACTGCGCACCTCCGACCCGGTCATCTACGCCGCCGGTGACGCCGCGCGCGCCTACCATCCCCTGCTCGGCACGTACCTGCGCGTCGAGCACTGGGCCAACGCGCGTCATCAGCCCGTCACGGCGGCGCGCTCCATGCTGGGCCAGGACGTGGCCCATGACCGGCTGCCGTACTTCTACAGCGACCAGTACGACCTGGGCATGGAGTACTCCGGGTACGTGCCGCCGGGCGGCTACGACCAGGTGGTGTTCCGCGGGGACGTCGGCAAGCGGGAGTTCATCGCGTTCTGGCTGTCCGGCGGGCGGGTGCTGGCCGGCATGAACGTCAACATCTGGGACGTCAACGACCAGATCCAGGACCTCGTCCGGGCGGGCCGCCCCGCCGACCCCGCGCGGCTGGCCGACCCCGGGGTGCCGCTGGCAGAGGTGGCCGAGGGCTCCTAGCGGCCCAGGCGGTGCGCGGTGCACTCCAGGTGCTCGCGCATGATCTTCGACGCGACGTCCGGATCGCGGCGGCGCACGGCCTCGATGAACTGCTCGTGCTCACGGGTGCCGAGGTTGCCCATCTCCGGGGCCGCCTCGCGTGCCTGCTGCAGGGACATCAGCAGCGGCCCGCGGAACGACTCGATCAGCATGACCACGGCCGGATTGTGCGTCACCTGCGCCACCCGGATGTGGAACTCCAGCGATGTGTCCATGGAGTAGTCGCCGGTCTTGAGCGCCTCTTCCGACCGTTCGCAGATCCGCTCCAGGTCGGCCAGATCCTCATCGGTGGCCCGCTCGCAGACGAGCGGGACGATGCCGGCTTCCAGGATCATCCGGATCTCGGTTACGTCGGCCGCGCTGATCACCGAAAGCGTGAGCAGGTCGGCCAGGCTCTCGCCGACGCGGTCGCTGGAGGGCACGGTGACGAACGCCCCGCCGCGCGCGCCCACCCGGATCTCGACCAGCCCGTTCGATTCCAGCGTGCGCAGGGCCTCCCGGACGGTGACCCGGCTGACGCCGAAGCGCTCGCACAGGTCCCGTTCCGGTGGCAGCCGGTCTCCGGGCTTGAGCTGACCCTGGCGCATCAGCAGGCGGATCTGCTCGACGATAATCTCGGAGATCCGGCCCACGCTGACCCGGCTGAACAGGTTCGGCTCGGCGGGGGAGGACGCAGGAGCCGGGGAGGGAATGGTGGCCTCCCTGGGCTGCACGGTTTCGCGCGACCCGGCCATCCGCTTATCTCCTTCGCTACGTACTGGCCGGCCGCCGCGGGCCACGCGGCTTCACGGACGCAGTTAGAGCGCTCACTTTACGTTAGGGATTATGGTTCGGCCAATAAATCGCGCGCCCCCGGAGCAGCGGGTATGTCACCCGGCAGGGGTGCCGATCGCGGCCAGCAGGACCAGGAGCACCGTGGCCGCGGCGAACAGGCCATGGCCGGCGATGAGCGCGACAGGCACCCGGCCGCGGACTGGCCTGGCTGCTGGACTCGCGCTGGCGGGGACGTTGGCGACGTCAGATCGGCGTCCGGGGAGCCCGAGTGTCACCACGGAGAGGCCCAGTCCGGTAATCAGAATCAGCAGCCCGACCGCGATCCAGGCCAGTGGTGCCCAGTCGGCCAGCAGGTAGCTGACCCACACCAGGAGCCCGGCGGTGGCCAGCCCGAAGTGGGCCAGGAGCACCCCCGGCGGAGCGCCGGTCCCGGACGCGGCACGTGCCGCCGGCCTTCGCGGCCTTCGCGGCCGGCGGATCCCGCGGCTGATGATCCAGGATCCCAGCAGCCAGGCACCGCTGCAGGCGGTGACGAGCCAGGCCCCGAGGGCAGCCAGGCCCAGGGCGAGGTCGCTCCCCGAGCCTTCGCGAAGCGGCGTCCCGCCTGCCGGCCGATAGGCCTGCGGTGATGCGCTGGGCGCCGGCTGAGGCGCGGTGAACAGGTACGCCACGCGGGGGGCGGCCTCGGCCGTCAGTCTCCGCCAGGCGGGCTTTTTCGATCTGCCTCCGAGGGCCCTGTCGATGGCATTGGCGGCAGCCGCATTGACCTGGGCTTTGCTGAGCCCCCGGCAGGCGGCTGGCATCCGCGTCACCGTGATGTGATGGTCAATCGCGTACACCCCGTAGTCAGCGCAGCCCTCCACGGTGCTCGCGCTCGCAGTGGCCGGCTGGGTGCCGCATCCGGCGGCGAGCACGGCGACGAGCAGGCTTCCCGCGATTACGGTGGTCCTGATGGTGACGTCCATCGCTTATCGCCGCCCTAAGTCCCGGCCGGCCGGACCGGAAAGCTGGAGGCGCGGGCCGGGCACCGACGCCTAAATCTACGATGAAGGGACCGGCCATGCCCGTTTCGCGGCTCCGGCACATCCCGGGCGGATCCTTCAGTTCCTCAGGTCGGCCCGCGTGCGCTGAGCCTGGGCCAGGGCGCGAGGCCGCGGCGGCCTAGCGGCCGCCCTTGCTCCAGGCGGCCGTGTCGTGGCTGCAGGCGGCGTACCGCTGCGCGGCGCTGACCACGGCCTGGTCCGACGGCAGGCCCGGGCAGGCGTTACCCGTGGCCACGACCGTGACCATGACCCAGAGGGCGCCGATCAAGCTGAGCGCGACGATGGAGATCACCATCGCCCGCTTGTCGGCGAGGGCCTGGGTGGCCGGCATTTTCCCCGGGGACGCCAGCTTGGCGAAGCCCGCGAACATTGACTTCAGCCCCGGATCAGACTTCTGGAGGCTCTGCTCGATCTCGTCAAGAACCGCTTGCTGGCGCTCGGGCAGGCTCATCTGTTTCTCCGTGCATCTACGACCCTCGCTGCCATGCCTTCCGGGGTATCTGGCCCGTGCTGGGGCCACTCCGGACGAGATCGGGCAGCTGTAAACAACTATGACATGCCCCTGGGAAGCCGGATCATCCCGCCTTGACAATGCCGCGCGTCCGCCGATACTTAGGTATGTGCCTAAGTATCCGGGTCTCGACCGGGTCTTCCACGCGCTGGGCGACGGCAGCCGGCGGGCGATGGTCGAGCGGCTGTCCCGCGGTCCGGCGTCCGTCAGCGAGCTGGCCCGGCCGTTCGACGTGGCGCTCCCGACGGTCGTCCAGCACCTGGGTGTCCTGGAGGCAGCCGGGATCGTCACGTCGGAGAAGGTGGGCCGCGTCCGCACCTACCAGCTCGTTCCCGGGTCCCTCAGGCCGGCCGAGGAGTGGCTTGGCCGGCAGCGGCTGCCCGCCGAACGCCGCCTGGACGCTGGTCCTCGACAACCGGGGACGAGACGGCGAGCCTGTCTTCGCCTGAGCTTGCCGCCTCCCGTCAGTCTGCAGAGGGCCGGGAGCCGGGCTGGTGCGCCCAGAGGAAGGCGCGCAGCGCATCGTTAAATTGGCCCTCGGCCTCCAGGTTGGGCAGGTGGCCCACGCCCTCGATGACCAGCACCTCCGGGCGCTTGAGACAGTCCGCGATCTCGCTGACCACCGCGTGGTCTGACCACGGATCGGCCGTGCCCCCGCAGACAAACGCCGGAATGTCGAGTGCGGCCAGCGGCGGCCGGTAATCCGGTCGCTCGGCCCGGCCGCGCAGCGCCGCGGCCGCACCCACGGGCGGAGCCGCCGACATCATGGCGTCCACGCGGGTGCGGACCCCGGGCGGGCAGGCCGGCCCGTAGACGCCCGTATGCATGTAGTCCACCAGCACGGGCATCCCGTCTCGCTCAACCGTGTCCGCCCGCTCGAACCGGGCGATTCGCTCCTGCGGTGCCGGCGGCTCCACGGTGGTGGCCACCAGCCCCATCGCCCAGTAGCGCTCCGGCTGCGACACGGCGAGTTCCATGGTGACCAGGCCGCCCATGCTCAGCCCGACGATCGCCGCGCGCGTGATCCCGAGGTCATCCAGCAGAGCCTCGATGTCGCCCGCGAACTCACGCATCGTCACCGAGTGCGGCGTGACCGGGCTGTGGCCGAATCCCCGCAGGTCCGGAGCCAGCACGCGGAAGCCGCCGCGCAAGGCGGCCACCTGCGGCGCCCACAGGGTCCGGTCGAACGGGTGCCCATGGATCAGGACGACGCACTCACCGCGGCCCACATCGTCGTACGCAAGTCTCACGCCGGCGAGCGTATCCGGTGCCTCGGGAGAGTAGCGTGCCAGACGTGAAGCGCTCAGGTCCCGTCATCATCGGCTACGACGGCACGCCCGCCTCCGAGTGGGCCTTGCGCGAGGCCGCCGCGCTGTTCGCCCCGCGCCCCGCCCTGGTGGTCGTCGTCTGGGAAACGGGACGCGCCTTCGAGGCGGCGACGCTGCCCGAAAGGGCGCTGGAGGGTCCGGTCGCCGTCCTGGACGTGCGTACCGCCTTCGAGACGGAAACGGCCGTATATGAGGCAGCCCAGCGGCTGGCCGACCAGGGTGCCGCCCTGGCCAAGGAAGCCGGCCTGGACGCCCGCGGCCTGGCCGTGGCCGACGAAGCCACGGTGGCGCAGACGCTCATCCGGCTGGCCCGCGAGCACGAGGCCCAGACCGTGGTCATCGGTGCTCACCGTCATCGCGAACTCAGGAGGGTGGTGTTCGGCAGCACGCTCAGCGACCTGCTGCGCCGGTCACCCTGCCCCATCCTGGTCTGCGGCGCGGAGCCTGACGACAAGCACTGACCTGGCCCACCGCGGTCCGGCGAGGGCTCGTTTCCTGTTACTGGCCGAGACGTACACAGGCTGAGCGTGCCAGTTATGGCAGCGGCCCGAAGAAGCCCTGCAGGTCCGCGGCCAGCTGAGCCGGCGCCTCCATCGCCGGGAAATGCTGGCCGCGCTCGAACTCGGTCCAGTGCGCCCCAGCCGGCGCGGGGATCAGCTTGCGCGCCGTCTCGTCGGCGCCGAAGACCGCGAACCCCTGCGGTACGGCCGGCGGTGCGCCCCAGTCCGACGAGTGCGCCTGCTCGTACAGCGTGTGCGCGGCGCTGGCGCCGGAGCCGGTGAACCAGTACAGGCTGACCGTGGTGAGCATCTGGTCGCGGTCGACCGGCAGGTCGGTCCAGGCGTAGAACTTTTCCGCTATCCAGGCCAGCTGCAGCAGCGGTGAGTCGGCCAGGCCGTAGCCGATGGTCTGCGGCAGGCTGTTCTGGATCGCCAGGTACCCGGAACCTTCCCTCGTGAATGCGTCCATCCGGTCCAGGATCAGCATGTCGACGGGGTCGTTCCCGTCGAGCCGATCGGCCATCCCGGGCAGGAAGGTGGCGACGTTCGCGGCGGTCAGCGGATCGGTGACCACGTGCACGCCGGTCACATGCTCACCGTCGAGGGCGGCCACCATGCCGGACACGCCACCGCCGATATCGCCGCCGTGCACGCCGTACCGCTGGTAGCCGAGCCGCCGCATCAGCTCGATCCAGGCCCGTGCGGTGCGGCCCATGGCCCAGCCGGTCGCGCTCAGCGGGGTCGAGAAGGCGTACCCCGGCAGGGACGGCGCGATGACGTGGAACGCCTGGCCGGTGGCCGGGTTGACCAGCGGCTGGATCAGCTGCAGGAACTCGGTGACGGAGCTCGGGAAACCGTGCGTGATCAGCAGCGGCTTTGCGCCGGGGTGATCCGACCTGACGTGCAGGAAGTGGATGCGCTGGCCGTCGATCTCGGTCGTGAACTGCGGGTACTGGTTGAGCAGTGCCTCCTGGGCGCGCCAGTCGTACTGCGTGCGCCAGTACTCAGCGAGTTCCTTCAGGCAGCCCAGCGGTATGCCGCGGTCCCACCCCACGCCGGGCAGTTCCCCTGGCCAGCGGGCATTGGCGAGACGGCTGTGCAGGTACTCGATGTCGGCCTGGGGGATCTCGATCCGGAAGGGCTGGATGCTGTCGCTCATCGCGCTTCTCCTTGTCAGCGGAACCGGTATGGAGAAGGCTAGGGATGATAACGGAAAGGTTCTTTCCTAGATTGAAGCCAGGATCGGAGAATGCTGGAAACGTCGGCGCGGCTCCTGCGCTTGCTGTCCCTGTTGCAGGCGCGGCGGGATTGGACCAGTACCGAGCTGGCCGCCCGGCTCGGCGTCACTACCCGCACGGTCCGCAATGACGTCGGCCGGCTGCGCGGGCTCGGCTATCCGGTCGACGCGCGGCCGGGCGTGGCCGGCGGGTACCGGCTCGGTACGGGCGGTGCCCTGCCCCCGCTGCTGCTCGACGACGATGAGGCGGTAGCGGTCGCGGTCGGCTTGCGGTCCGCCGCGAGCGGCTCGATTGCGGGGATCGAGGAGACGTCGGTGCGCGCACTGGCCAAGCTGCAGCAGGTGCTTCCGTCCCGGCTGCGCCGCCGGGTCAGCGCCCTTCAGTCGTACGCGCTCCCGGTACCGCCGCGCGGGCCGCAGGTGGATCCCGACGTGCTGACCCTGATCGCGAGCGCTTGCCGGGACCATGAACGGCTCCGGTTCGACTATCGCGCGCATTCGGGGGCGGCCAGCCGGCGCTCGGTGGAGCCGTACCGTCTGGTGAACGATCAGCGGCGCTGGTACCTGGTGGCCTGGGATGTGGATCGCGACGACTGGCGTACCTTCCGTGCCGACCGGATCGAGCCGCGCCCGCCGGCCGGGCCGCGCTTCACGCCGCGCTCGCTACCGCCCGACGAGCAGATCGCGGCGCAGGTGGCGCGCGGCGCCGGCGAAGCGACCTGGCGCTACCGGGCGCGGGTCATCGTCCACGCGCCCGCGGCTTACGTGCGCGGCCGGCTGCCGATTCCCGTGACGGTGGAGTCCCTGGGCGAGGACCGGTGCGCCTTCGAGCCAGGCTCGGACCATCCCGAGATGCTCGCCCTCTACCTGGGCATGCTGGCCGCGGACTTCACGATCGTGGACTCGCCGGACCTGGTGGCCGCGCTGCGCACCCTGACCAGCCGCTACCAGCGCGCCATCGACTCCAGCCAGCAGCCATCCTGTTAGCTCCGCGGTGGCGGCCGGGGGAGCCGGGGGAGCCGGGTCGGCCGAGAAGCACCATGGTGGAACAGTTCAGGTGGGGTAGGTGGTGGGTCCGGTGGTGTAGCTGCGCCCGGCGGGGGTGGTCCACGTGTGGTAGCCGGGCAGGTGCTGGCGCAGGCTCCAGCCCTGAGCCTGCTTTTGATGATGGTGGTGGCGGCAGCGGGCCCCGGCGTTACACGCGCAGGTGGGTCCGCCTTGTTCCCAGGGGATGGCGTGCTCGAAGTCGCAGCGCCGGGCGTTACGCCGGCAGGGCGGCCACGTGCATTCGCCGTCCCGGATGTGGATCAGGTGCCGGAGCTTGTCGCTGGGGTCGTGGGCGCGGGTGCGGTGCCGGTGGTCGCAGCCGGTGACCGCGAGGGGTTCGAGGTCGATGCGCAGGTCCGGGCCGCCGGGTGCCGCCCGGAGCCGCCAGCTCCCGGACCCGCCGTTCCCGCTGTTCGCGCCGTCCTGGCCGGGTCCGCGGGGCCGCCCCGCGCCGGGTGGGCCGGGATCGCTGGCTGGCGTGGACCCGCCGGGTGCGGTCGGTGCTGGGGCCGTGCCGGGCGGCCCGCCGGGCCTGGCCGGGGTGCCGGTGCCGCCGGTGCCGGGTGGCCCCGGGGACGGGGGGCGCGGTGGCCCTGCCGGTGGGCCGGGCGGTGCGGGTGGGGGCCCGGGTGGCCCGTTGCCGGGGTCCGGCCGCCGCGGTGCCCGGGGCGGCCGGGTGGGGCGGGCGCAGCCGTGCGCGGTGGGTTGCCCCTGCTGATCGGTGACCGTCAGGCACCAGGCGGTGGCCGGGTGTGCGGCCGCGCTGGCGGCGATGGCGCGGGCCAGGTCCGCGTCGATGGGCCCGAACCCGGCCGCCTCCCCGGGCCGCTCGGCCAGCTCGATTAGGGTGGCCAGCGGGATGGTCAGGTTGATCTGCGCCGCCATCCCGGCCGGTGGCCCGGCGCCGGGGCCAGCCGGCGGGCCGATGCCCGGGCCAGCCGGTGGTCCGTCCCCGGGCCTGCTCGTCCCGGCCGCGGGCTCGTCGGTCCCGGTTCCGGCCGGACCGTCCGCATGGCTGGGCGTGCCGCCCGCGCGGGCGGTGCCCGTGCCGGGTCCGGTCGGTCCCGGGCCACTGGGGTCGCGCGGATCCTGGCCCGCCGCAGCAGCGCCATCCGTGCCGCCCCGGCTGGCTGCGGCGGCCGCCGTAGCGGCGCGGGTGGTGGCGGCGGTGTCCTGGCCCAGCAGGGCGTCCAGGTAGGCGCGGACCCGCAGCTGATCCATCGTGCCGCCCACCCCGGCGGCCTTCAGGTCGATCGTGCGGTCCCGGATCCGCTGGTCGGCGGCCAGCGCCGCGTCCGGCGGCAGCCCGAACCCGCACAGCGCCGCCGTCCCGGCATCCTCGCGCCACAGCTCCACCCGCGCGTCCTTCTGCGCCTCCTCCCGGCGTTTCCGCGCCGCGGCCGGATCGGCCTGCAGCACCGCGCGGCCGGCCGCGGCGCGGAGCTGCCCCGGCGTCCTGCCCTCGACCTCAGCCCCGAACAGGGCGGCTTCGGCGGCGGCCGCGGCCGCGTCGTTCAGGACCCGGGTGGCCTCGGCGAGGAGCTGCGCCTTATAGGCATCGATCACGCCCTCATGCAGCGCCCGGGCGGTCCGCGGCAGCCGGGCCGCCAGGTCATGCGCCACCGCCAGCATCCGTTCGGCCGCCGGCCGGGAGATCGCCATCGCCACCGCCAGCTCATCGGCGCAGAACTTCCCCCACCCGGCCGGAATCTTGCCCCGGCGCGCACCGCTATGCGGGCCGTCACCGGCGCCCGGGCCACGGCGGCCGGCGTGCTCACCCGCGGCCGGGCCGCCGCTGGCACCGGAACCGCCGCTGGCACCAGGACCGCCGCTGGCACCCGCGGGCTCACCGGCGGCCGCGCCGCCGCTGGCGGCGGGGAAATCACCGGGGATCACGTTCGGGCCAACGGTGGGGCCGTCGGCGGTGCCGGGATCCCCGGCCGGCCCGGCCGGGCGGCGGGCGATCAGCTCCGCCACCGCCGACAACCGCCCCGCCGCGGCCCACGCCTCGGTCTTCCGCCAGCCGCCCAGCACCCCAATCAGCTCATCATCGGACAGCCCCGCATAGGTCCGCCCGACACCCGCACCCCCGGAGGCGGCCGCGTCGGTCAGCCCCGCCAGGCCCGGATCCGGCAGCGCGACATCCAGCACATCCCCGGACGCGAACCCGCTCCCGGAACCCCGCGACACGCTGGCCGCGGCCACACCGCGCGGCAACGACCCCGCATCCAGGCACTCCGCCACCACCGGCCCCGCAACCCCGCCAGGCCATGACGGCACGCCGCGGGGCGGGGCACCGGCGTCACCGGCAGCCGCGTCACCGGCGGGCCCGGCCGCGCCGCCAGGCCCCGGCCATTCACCCGGGTCCCCGGCAAACGGCCCGTCCAGTACATCCGGCTCCAGCCCCACCGGCGAGGCGAACAGGTCATACCCCGCCTCAAGATCAGCCAAGAACACCGCCATCGCCGCATCCTGATCCCAGTCATCGGCATCCAGATCCCCGGGAATGACAGCAAACGGCCGGGAATCGGCTGCCGGCAGCCAGCCCGCAAGCCCCGGAGCGCTGACGCTGGAGGGGGCCCGTCCATGCCCAGGCTGGTCCGGATGAGGACCGTCTCCCTGGGAGAGGCCTCTTCCCTCATTGGGCCCGTGGCTACGGGATGACTCGTCTGGCATGACCTGCCTTACGTTAAGATCTTTACATAGCACTATACTAGAACATAGTATCGAATAGCAAGGACGTTCCAGGAATTCGAGGTGCGAGATGAGGAACGTTTGCCGTCAGGGCTACCACGGGCCGGAGAACGTGTTAGCGTTCCTGGCTCCGGACGAGGTTGAGGATTCGGGTCTGCGGCGTCCCGGCCACCCCCGGGGACGACACTGGCGAAGACCAGACCTGCTGGTGCAGGAACCTGGCGAACGTTTCGGCCTTTCCTGCAGAGTCGAATTCCAGGTCAAGCATCAGGTATTTCGGGTCATCGGCAGGCTGGCGGATGGCGAAGCTGCGGACTCCGGCCTTCGCGCGTGCCTCCGCGAAGCTGTCGAACGCCTTCTGCCAGGTTTCATAGTCCTGGATTGCGTGCTCGATGCGCAGCGTGGCCATGGCTCCTCCGTCAGTTGTCGTTCTTGCTAGTGACCTGTCACGTCACTCCGCCGCCGGGCGAGCTCCAGCATCCCGGCGTACGCTGCGTTGATGGCCAGTACGTGGGCACGGACCCGAGCCCGCGAGCGCATCGCCGCCCTCAGCGCAGCAGGGCTCGAGGACAGAGATCTGCGTCGGCAAGTCCTCGGCGTTCTTCGCGAAGTGATCGACTTCGGTCCTTACGTCTGGCTGCTTACCGATCCGGCTACCGTGGTCGGTGCCGCGCCCCTCGCCGAGGTGCCCTGTGCCACCGAGTTGCCGGCCCTCATCAAGGCCAAGTACACAACGCCCGTCAACCGCTGGACCGCCTTGCGCCTGGCGGCATCCCCGGCTGGGCACCTCCACGATGCGGTCGGCGGTGACCTGGCGCGGAGCCGGGTCTGGCGAGAGGTGATGAGCCGGTACGGAATCGGCGACGTGGCCTCGGTAGTCTTCGCCGACCAGTACGGCTGCTGGGGCTTCCTCGACCTGTGGCGTGACGGCACCCGTGAACCGTTCGGCCACACCGACGCCGAGTTCATCGCCGGTGTGGCCGCGCCGCTGGCTAAAGCGCTGCGACAGTGCCAGGCGCGAACCTTCGTTGAGCCAGCAACTCCGCAGCGGCACGACGCCGGGCCGGTCGTGCTGACGCTGGACGATGACCTTCGGATCGTCACCCGCACGGCGGCTTCGCAGGCATGGCTGAATGTGCTGCTCCCCCCGGCACCCGATGAACGAGCCATCCCGGCCGGCGTCTACAACGTGGCTGCCCAGCTCCTGGCCGCCGAGGAAGACGTCGACAATCACCCGGCGTCCGCACGTACGCATCTCGGGGGCGGTTTCTGGCTCACCCTGCGGGCGGCCAGGCTCTCTTCCGCGGACCAGCCCGAGCGCTCTGCCGGCCAGCCCGAGCGCTCTGCCGACCGCGGCGCCACCCTCGTCGTCACGATCGAGGAGGCATCCGCTGCCGACCGCCTCGACCTGTTCAGCCGCGCCTTCGGTCTCACCACCCGCGAACACGAACTGCTCGACCTGCTCGCCACCGGCAGCGACACTCGCGCCATGGCGCGCCAGATGTCACTGTCCGAGCACACGGTCCAGGACCATCTCAAGTCCATCTTCGCCAAAACGGGCGCCCGCGACCGCGTCACCGTCCTATCGCGCGCCCTCGGCATCAGGCGGCACGCGAACAGATCCGCCGGCCACGGCGACCGAACGTGGCTCGGATCAATCTTCAGCACCCGGCGAGCCTAGGCAGCGCCCGGATGATCGAGGCTGGCCCGATGGCGGAGATCGGCACGGACCGGCTGGTCATGCGCGGCTGGCGGGAGTCCGATCTTGCGCCGTGGGCGGCGATGAACGCCGATCCGGAGGTCCGGCAGTACCTCGGCCCGCTGCTGACCTTCGAACAGGCCTCGGCCTGGGTTCTGGCCTTCCAGGACGACCTGGACCGATACGGCTTTGGCTTCTGGGCCGTTGAGGTCCGCGCGTCCGGCGAGTTCATCGGCTTCACGGGCCTCGGCACCGTGGACGAGGAGATGCCAATCACCGGGGTTGAGATCGCCTGGCGGCTGGCACGGCCGGCGTGGGGCCACGGTTACGCCACCGAGGCGGCGCTGGCCGCGCTGGAATACGGCTTCGGCACCATGGGGCTGCCGGAGATCGTCGCCGTCACCATGGCCAGGAACCTGCGCTCGCGGGCGGTGATGCGGCGGATCGGGATGACCAGCGATCCCGCCGAGGACTTCGACGACCCGGACGTCGATGAGGGCCCGCTGCGCCGGCATGTCGTGTACCGGAAACGACGGGACCGCAAAACTACCGGAGCCTGAAACTGAGTTTTCATGACCTGGGGCGAGATCGTTGCCCTCCGGCCGGGCCCAGCCTTACTGCATCCGTAGTATCCGATACAACTATTGTTCTTATATCTACTACGATAGTAGTGTCGCCGTATGGCCAGCCGGCGTGATGATCTGCTCGATGCCGCGATCTGTCTGCTCGGTGAGCGCGGGACGCACGCGCTGACTCATCGCGCCGTCGACGCCGCCGCGGGCCTGCCCGCCGGGTCCGCCTCCAACTATTTCCGCACCCGGGATGCCCTGCTCAATGCCGTCGTCGAGCGGTTCGCTGCCCGCGAGCGCGCCAATTGGGAGGACATCGCGGCCAAGGTGTGCCCCACCACGCCGCACGAACTGGCCCAGGCACTGACCATGTTCGCTCAGGACAGCACCGGCCCGCAGCGGACGCTGACGCTGGCCCGGTACGCGATCCTGGTCGAGGCCAGCATCCACCCCGAGTTGCGGGAACAGCTGGCCGCCACTGGCCGCCGGGTCAACGCCTGGTTCATGAACTGGCTCCGCATCGCCGGCTCCGCCGACCCCGAACGTGACGCCCCGATCGTCATGAACCACTGGACCGGTGTCGTTCTGCACCAGCTGGCCAGCCCGGACCCCGCGTTCGACCCGTCTGCGCAGATCACGGCGCTCGTCACGGCCGTAGTCCGCCCATCCACCGCGGAGGTGCTGACATGACCGCCAGACAGCTAGCTAGCCAGAACGTGATGGACCGCGACCAGGTTTGGCAGGTAATCGACGCGCAGCGGCTGAGCCTTGCCGGGCTGCTCGAACAGCTGTCGGCCGACGAGTGGCGGCAGCCGTCGCTATGCGCGGGCTGGACCGTCCGGGACGTCGCCGCGCACCTGACGCTCCAGCAGCTCGGCCTGGGCGGCGCGATCGGGATGATGGCCAGGTGGAGCGGCAGTCTCGACCGGACAATCCACGACGCCGCCTGCCGCCGCGCAGCGCAGCCGACCGAACAACTCATCGCCCGGATCCGTGGTATGGCCGGTTCCCGGCGGCGAAATATCGGGACAACCTACGTCGAGTCGCTCACCGACATCCTCGTGCACGGACAGGACATCGCCATCCCCCTCGGCCGCCACCACGACGTGCCGCCACAGGCTGCGGCCATCGCCGCCAGCCGCGTGCTGTCCATGCGCTGGCCGCCGCCCCTTCCGGCCTCCCGGAAGGTGGCCGGTTTCCGGCTGACCGCCACGGACATCTCCTGGTCCGCCGGGGAGGGCCCGGAGGTGAAGGCCCCGATGGCCGCGATCCTGCTGGTGTGCGCCGGCCGCCTCGCTGCCCTTCCTCAGTTGTCGGGCGAAGGCGCCCGCGACCTCACCGCCCGTCTGTCACCGCCGCCCACCGCGCGGTGGTGACGAAGAGGCCGGCTGGTTGGTACGTTCGCAGCCTGCGACCGCATCCCGCATAAGGGGGAACGAGATGACCAAATTCATGGTTTTGTACCGGTCGGCAGTGTCGGCCCGGGACCAGATGGCCAGCGCTACTCCGGAGCAAGCCCAGGCGGGCATGGATGCCTGGATGGCGTGGGCCTCCAAGGCCGGTGATGCCGTCGCTGACCTGGGGGCCCCGCTGGCGGAGGCCGCGCACGTGGGGCCTGGAGCTGCGGGCGGGGATTCCGCGCAGATCACCGGCTTCTCCGTCCTTCAGGCGGAATCCGCGGACGCGGTGGCCAACATCCTGGACGGGCACGCGCACCTGCACATGCCCCTCGCCTCCATCGACGTGCTCGAGTTCATGTCTCCGCCCGGCATGTAAGAGCGCCGCTTCTGCCCGGACGGTGCCGCCGGCTGGACCCGGGCGATGCCTAATGGCGTCACGTGGCACGCTGTCCACCCGTCATGAGATGCCCGAGGCAGTCGATGATGAGTGCGTCCGCGTCATCGTGGGCGCAGGCGATCTGCGTGGTGAAACGGCCGTGGCCTGGCCCCGCCCGATCCGGCCGTGACTTTCCCGGGGAAACAAGTCAGACTCACTTTCAGAGGGAAGGGTGGTGGACCGGCGGACGCCTGGGTGCACTTTACGTCTGCGCCGGACCCGCTGTTTGAGCGTGCCGCCATTAGGGACCTGCAGGGGGCCGGGGTTGAGCTTGATGCTGCGACCAGTAAGGCCCCTCCTGCGGCCAAGCGGGGGCACATCCCCGGCGTCCTCTTCTTTGACAGCGTGGACGCAGATCTCGCGCGAGAAGTGCGGAACCTCACGCGCGGCGGTATTAGCCGTATGCTCGCCATCGCCACTCCTGCGGCAATACTGGCTCCCGACGATGCCTGGTGGTTAATGTCGGAAGGCGCGTCGGATGTGTTCTCCTGGGACCACTCCACCGGACCCGCTGATGAAGTCGCTGCCCGGCTGCGGCGGTGGGCGGACGTAGAGGCCACGCTCCGGTCGGAGGTGGTGCAGGCGAATCTGGTGGGCGAAAGCCCGGCCTGGCTCCGGGTACTCCGCCAGATCATTGAGGTCGCACGTTACACCGATGCCTCGATCCTCATTACCGGCGAGAGCGGGACAGGTAAGGAACTCACAGCGCGTCTCGTGCATACGCTCGACACCCGCCACGGTAAAGGGCGCCTGGTCGTCGCAGATTGCACGACCATCGTGCCCAATCTCTCCGGCAGTGAATTCTTTGGTCACGAGCGGGGCGCGTTTACCGGTGCAGTGTCTGCGCGTGATGGCGCCTTTGCGCTCGCCGATGGGGGAACGCTGTTCCTTGATGAGGTCGGTGAACTCCCCACGCAGTTGCAGGCAGAGCTGCTTCGCGTGATCCAGGAGGGCACTTATAAGCGGGTCGGCAGCGACACCTGGCGGACAACACAATTCCGGCTGATCTGCGCGACGAACCGGCAGCTCGAGGAGGCACAGGCGATAGGGAGCTTCCGGAAAGACCTTTACCATCGCATCGCGGCCTGGGTCTGTGAACTGCCGCCACTGCGTGACCGCGCATCAGACATCCTGCCGCTGGCGCGGTGGTTCCTGCAGCAGTTCCGGCCGGATCAGAAATCTCCGGAGTTCGATCCGGCCGTCCGCCAGTACCTGCTGGAGCGCGATTATCACGGCAATGTCAGGGAACTCCGCCAGGTCGTTCACCGGCTGCATACCCGGCATGTGGGCGGCGGGCCGATCACCATCGGTGATATCCCGGACAGTGAGCGCGGCGCGGCCACATCACATCAGGCCGGCTGGGCAGACGGATTCAGAGTCTCCGTCGAGAACGCACTGTCCTCCGGCGCGACTCTCCGGGAGATCGGTCGGGCGGCCCAGGATGCGGCCATTGAACTGGCTCTGGTCGAAGAGGGCGGAAGCGTCAAGCGTGCTTCGCGGCGGCTCGGCGTGAGCGACCGTGCCCTGCAGATGCGCAGGTCGACGGCGCGGGTCAGCTCCGTGGGATAGCCGGTAGCGACGGCCGTGCCGCCCATGGATCGCCGCGGTCCTGCAGTTCCGCATGACCGTGCCGCCGTGCGGGCCCGGCGTCGCGGAACCGGCCCGGGCCCGCTGACCGCAGTGACTGGAAAGCGCGGGCTCGCGCCGTCAGCCGCAGCCAGTTACCGCCCCGGATCAGGTTTGCTGCCCTGACCGGCAGCCCGAGCGCCGTGACCTTCGCGAGTTCCAGGCCCGGATGCAGCCAGGGCCCGTCGGATCCGAACAGGACCTTGGCCGGGCCCGCCCGGGTCACCGCTTCAGCGAGCAGGTCGAATCGCCGGATCCCCGAGGTGTCGGTATAGACGTTAGGGTGTCTGACCAGCTGGTCGATGACGGCCCGCTGCGCACTCCAGTCATCGGCGAAGCTGCCCAGATGAGGGATGATGAAGGCCACGTCGGGGTATTCCGCCGCGATCAGCTCGACGGTGGCGGACTCGCCCATAACGTCGTACAGGACCGGCAGCGAGAACCTGCGGGCCGTCTCGCAGACTTCCCGGGTGATCCGCGCGTCATGACGATGCACCTTGATCCCGCAGAACCCCCATTCCTGCACGGCCCTCCGGATCATCGGCTCGATCCGGCCCGCGTCACGGACGGGGTTCACCATCGCGTAGCCGGTCAGCCGGCCGGGCTGGGACGCGACGATCCGGGCGACTTCCTCATTGGCCACCGCATAATCGGAGTGGAAGGCCGGGAAGACGACCGTGTGACCGATCCCGGCCACCCGTGCGCGCCGCAAGTAAGCGCTGAGCGGCGCGCTGGTGTCCCAGGGGCCGGTGAGGCCATCGCCGTGGCCGGCGTGGCAGTGGCTGTCAATGATCTCCACTGGACCTCCTAATCCCGCCTCATCCGGCCCGCCTCATCCGGCTTGCAGCCGGGACCTGGGGCTTGCCAATGACCCGGATCAGGGCTGAGACGGCCGTGTCCACGTCCGCCGCGGAATGGTTAGCGGTAATGAGGAAGCTCACTGCCGTGCTCCGGAGGCACGTGGACTGGTGCAGGACGGGCCGTACGCCGAGGGCGAGCAGCCCCTGGTAGACCGGAACCGGATCAAGCGGTGGAGCGAGCGGAAGTGACTGGACGGGGAACCGACCCGCGGGAACCGGCAGCCCGGCGTGCCACAGCCCCCGCCTGAGTCTGTCCACCAGGCCAGCCACGCGCGCGCGGAGGCGTTCGCCCATGAACTGGTTGACCGCGAGCGCGTGGGCTCCGGCGGCGATGTGAGCGAATGATGGCGGGCTGCAGTGCAGCCGCGTCTGACTTTGCGCCTCGTAGTCACGGATGAATTGGGAACTGCCGCCGATGACGGCGACGGGCACGCCGAATGCCTTAGCCAGCGAGCTGACCAGGATGATGTCGGGGCCGGAAACCCCGGCGTGGGCGAGCGAGCCGCCTCCACCGTGCCCGTAGCCGGAGCCGGCTTGCGGGAGCCCGAGCACGCCGAGCGGCTGGGTGTCGTCCAGCACCAGCTCCCCGCCGAAACCTCGCAGGACGGTCAGGAAATCAGCGAGAGGCGCGGCCTGCCCGCAGCCGGGACAGAACCCGTCCGTCACCAGGACCGGCCGGAGCTCGCGGACCATCCGGACGGCCAGGATCCGGCGCAGCGCTCCGGGGTCGTGGTGCGGGACGAACCTGAACGGGACACCACGCCCAGCGGCCCGCTCCACGCCCCACCCGCTGATCGGGTAGCTGGCCGCGTCCCGGTACAGCGCGATGCCCGGCCTCCCGGCGCGGTCGGCCAGCCTGGCCCTGATCACGAACAGATCCCAGAACGCGTGCAGCGTCGAGGTGGCGAGCACCGCGTGGTCGGTGCCGGTCAGCCGGGCGAGGCCAGCCGCCAGGATGCGGGCCGCTTCCGGCTCGGCCAGGGCGGCCGGCACCCCGGAGGTGAGCTGAGCCCACGGCGGCAAGCTGCTGTTCGCGTGCCGCAGGCCCAGGTAGTTGGAAGACGTGAAGTCGATCACCACACCGGTCACCGGTCGCCACGTCAGCGGGGTATCTGCTGCCCGTTGGGATGCTGCCCGGCGGGAAGCTGCCTGGCGGAGTACTGCCTGGCCGGAAGCTGCCCGGCGGGACGGCGTTCCCGGGGAAGCTGCCTGGCCGGGAGCCGCTGGCTGAGCAGCAGGGCGGGGATCGTGGAGTCAGCGCGGTCGGTCAGATCGGCGCCGGTCACGGTCCGGTAGGCATGGGTATATCCCTGCACCTCAGGCCGCCAGTACCGGGCCCAGTTCGCCGCCTTCTCGGGCTCGATCACGTTCGTCCACAGCCCATACCGGATCGACAGGAGCAGTTTCTCGCCGAAGATCCCCAGGTCCCTGAAGTGCAGGATCGACGTGTCGGTCCAGCCCTGGATCGTCTTCATGGCCTCCACTGGGGCCATCCAGCCTTCGGGGTAGTCCACCATGACGCGGGTGGGCAGGAACTCCCGCATTTCGGGCCGGGCCAGCAGCCACTCCATGATCAGGAACTCCTGGCGCGCTGTCCAGGGCAGATCGCCGTACTGGTTGTGGGCGCCCTGAGTGAGCAGCAGGTGCACGTCGCGCAGTGCGTTCAGGATGGGGAATCCGTCGGCCACAACGGTAGTGTCGTCGTCCTCCTTGTAGAAAATAGAACTGAGGTAAAGGAGGTTGTGAAACGCCTCGAGGAATTGGGACCGGCTGTCCGCGCCGTGGATCTCCGGGACGGCCTTGCCCAGGAGCCTGAGGCCGTATTCATGGTCGTATTCATAGGCGCGCCGCGGGATGGTAAGCCGGTGCTGTTCGTCCTGGAGCCAGCCCCATATGAGGTTGTTCAGCGGCCGCAGGGGGTCGATCTCCAGCATGGCGAGCGGGTCATGTTCGGCCGGACCGCGGCGGTTCTGGAATCGCCAGGAGATTGCGTTGATGCTCTGGGCCAGCATCCCCTCCTCGTGCCAATAGTTCCACAGCAGTTCGAGCAGGCACGGCTGGGTGAGCTTGGCCTTGAGGATCCCGTAGCATTCCCTCGCGCCAAGTCCTCCGGAGTCGCGCAGCGGCACGTCCCCGAGCTTGAGCCGGATGATCTCACGCAGATACGGAAGGGTCGAGGTCCCGTTGACATTTCTGAGGTAGGACGCCCAGGTCTGCTTCAGGACCTCCGGGGTGACATCCCGTCCCAAGCGCAGTGACTCGGTGGTCAGGTTCAGGCCAGCGAAGTCCTCTTGGTCGAGCGGCGGGCTGATGGTGGCGCCCGCGATAGCTGGATCGGTGACGCAGCCGCAAAAGGCCATCATGAAGACTTCGGTCGCCACTTTGAGCAGCCGGTACGGTTCGATGTCCGGGAACGGGAGCGAGCGGCCGGCCGACAGCGTCGCTGCAGCGCTGGTTTCCGGCCCGTGGTCCCCGCACATGATCGGCTCGATGAACTTCGCGTAGTGCTCGAACCCGAGCGCATCCGCGCTCTTCCTGATCACCACCCAGAGCATCTGGTCGTCAGTGGGCGGGACGTAGGCCCGCTGCATGGAAACTGGTGTCGCTGGCTTCGCGTTCACCTTGAGATTCAGATTACGAGCCATCGAATGGCCTCCTTTGACATCACGAATTACGGTGCGGATTGTGTGGAGAGGACCAGAGATACGCGTATGTCGTAGTCACCGGCCCCGACCGAGGAAGTATCGACGGTGACCGTTGGGGTACCTTGCCCCTTGACGATCGGGCAGCCACTCGTTTCCCAATAGATGGTGACGAGCTTCGGGTCCAGCTGGTATTTGCTCCTGGCCGTGAAGGTGGCCTCGCCGCCCTGGAAGACGGTGACAGCGGGACCGTCAATATCCAGTGACGCGTCTGCCATCGTTGTGAGCTGCTTGTCCACGTCCTGCTGGGCCGCGGGCAACGGCTCCTGTGCCAAATTGAGCTCGGCCTGCGCCTGGTCGAGGTTCTGCTGCGCGTCCTCGAGGGCTTGCTGGCATCCGGTTACCTTGGCCAGTTTGGCGGTTTCCGCTTGCTGGGCTTTTTCCAGCGCCTTCCTGGCTGCTACGAGGTCATTCTGATTGGGAGGTGCGGGGAGGGTGGTTCCCTTTGAGCTGCCGGCCGAGTGCGGCGTGGCCAGCGGCGGGCTGCCGCTACCCCCGGTCGTGGCTGGGTTTGTTGGCATGATTCAGACTCCTAGCTGACTATGCGGATGTCCGGGCCCTGGTGCCCCGGCCTCGAGCCCGTGGCCGGATGGGACTGACCAGCGGCAGCGCGCGGCGTCCGGCTGGGCGCATGGCCGGGACCCGGCCCGCCTGGCCTGCCTGGCCCGCCTGGCCCGCCTGGCCCGCCCGATCGTGAGCGGGCCCGGTCAGCCAGATGCCGGCCGGCACGCCCGGGACGCCCGGCCACGGCACGCGTGGGGGCCGGATGATGGGCGCGGCCGGCAGCCGGGCCATCCTGGCGTTCGCGTCCAGGGTGCTCTGCAGCGCCCAGTAGGTGATCAGCTCCCCGAGCAGCCGGTCTTCCCTCTCGGGCGTGATGAGCCCGGCCGCCCTGGCCTGGCCGAGCACGGCGAACGCCAAGGTCGGCGGCGCCGACCGCAAGGCACCGGGATCGGTGGCCCACTGCCGGTAGTGGGCCACTAGCCGTTCGGGTGTCCGGCCGGGCATCCGGACCGCCCCGCCGAGCGTCTGCCCGCGCAGGGACGTCGGCCGGTGATCCATGACCGTCTGAACGAACTCCGGCATGGAGCGCTGCAGCGCCGCGACCGCAGCGAGCAACTCGGGCCGCAGGCCTGCCGTGGGGTAAAACGACTCCCACACGGCCGCAAGCTGCTGCCACTGCGGGTTGGGATAGAGCGCATTCCCGAAAGCGCAGCTCAGCTTCACGCGGATCCAGGCAAACGGGTGCGGGTCGTCAGCAGTCAGCCGGAACACGAACGCCCGCGGCAGGCTCACCACACCGATCAGCCCGAGCGTGGATGAGATCCCCACGCGTGCCACGGACCAGTAGTCGGCAACTATCTCGGAAATCCACCTTTCCCACATCTGCCACGCCTGCCTCGCGGGCCCGTTCTGCGCCAGCCGTCGCTGCTGCAGGACCGGCCGGAGCGACTCCACCAGGCCGAGCAGCGCAGCTGCCTGGTGACCGACCTCGTGGACCAGCGACGAAGCGATGCCGTACCCGATCATGCGCTCCCGCGGGATGCGGATGATCGCGACCGGATTAGCGCCGCCTCCGGGCAGCCGGGTTCTGGCCCGCCGGATGGCGCCGCCCATGCCTCGATGCAAATAGCACACGATTGGCAGCGGGTCGTAATAGCCACCCGGCAGGGCCAGAGCGTCCTGGGCCGCGATGTCGAGGCCCGAGAGCCAGACACCCGTCTCGTTCTCGCTGCGCTGAGTGATGGCATCAGAGAACAGGTCCAGCTGGGACAAGGCGAGATTGAACTGCAGACGGAGCAGCGTGAACCGTCGCTGGATCTCGGCCGGCGAGGATGTTGCTCCCGGTCCGCGCAGCCACCGGATGTAGCGATGAATTCGCTCCCGCAGTTCGTGCCGCCCGCGCAGCAGGTACTGCTCGATTCCCGTCTGCGCGGCCGGCAAGAGCGCCGCAGCCGGCAGCATGGTCTCCTGCAACGCGAACGGCTTCACGCGGTTCAGGCGGGTGAGAAGGGCACGAGCCTCCTGCTCGAGCATCCACGTCGCCAGCTGGCGGGCGTGCATGGCTCAGGCTCCCAGGAGGATGATCTTCCGTCCGCGACGGATCCACCGCCCGGACATGGCCGGGCCATACCCAGGGCCGCCGGCTTGCCCGAGACCGCTGGCCTGCTGAGGGTCGGTCGGCTGCGCGAACGCGGGCTCGTAGCCGCCCCACCATTGCCCCAGCTGTGACGGGCGCTGCGTGCCCGTCCAGTCAGGTCGCGAGCCCTGGTAGCTGAAGGCTCCCGGGGCTCCCGGGGCTCCCTGCTGCGGTCCGCGGCGGCCGGGGTAAGCGCCAGGAGCCCGGCTGCCAGCACCGGCGCTGATCCGGCGGTAACCCTGGACCACCGGACGCGCGTGGGCCGAGCCGTTGGGGCGTCGCGCCATGGTGCCGGCCGCCGGGGTGCGCAACGCTTGCAGCATCATCCGGTACACGCCGGGCGCGTAGGTGCGCGCCGCCGTGGCCACGGCGGCCCGCGCCACCGTCTGCGGGCTGACCCCGGCCGGGGGCCGTGCCTTGGCCGCGTGCGCCGCAGAGCTCACCGCCAGGTTGACCAGGCGCCTGGCCACCTCGTACTCGGCTTGCTCCTGCGGCATGCTTTCCAGCTCGACCTCGAACAGCCCGCTCGCCATCGAGCCGAGCTTGCTTCCGATCGCTGTGCCGACGCCGGGTGCCACCATCGATCCGAGCGCGCCACCGACCACAGGGAGCGCCTTTTTCGCGACGTTCTTCAAGATCCCGCCGAGCGCCCGGCCGACGGGGGACTTGATGAAGCCGCCGACGCCTCTCGCGACGCTCTTGAAGAGGTTGCCCAGGAACTGTTCCAGTTCCTGCTCGCTCCCGATCTCGAGCAGCTCGGAGGCGAGCTGGACCTCTTGCGCCTCGGGGAGGGGACCGACCTCTCCGCCGAGCAGCGACCCTAGAATGCCGTCGAGGAACTGCTCGGCCTCGCCGAACTCGCTCGTCTCACCGAATTCCCCGGGGCCGCCGACCTCGCCGAACTCGGCTTCACCGTATTCCCCGAACTCGGCTTCCCCGAATTCGGCCTCGCCAAATTCCCCGAACTCGCCGGTCTCCCCGAACTCTCCGAGTTCGCCCAGTTCCGTTTCGTACGTGCTCATGACAGGTGTCTCCTTCGGTTCCAGTGATCTGAAAATTGCCGTATCTAGTCCCCGAACAGGACAATCGCCCGGCCGCGGCGGACCCAGCGGCCGCTGCGGGGCCACATCCGGGTGGAACGGCCTTGCAGTCGCGGGAGCAGGCCCGGTGCGTAGGTACGCGCCGCTTGCTGGACGGCCGTACGGGCCGCCGCCGGTGCGGGCACGGTAGGCGGCGCGTTTGCCGCCTTTTGCGCGGCGGCACTGGCGAATCTCACGAGTTGCCGCGCGACCTCGAATTCGCGGTCCTCACTGCTCAGCCCCTCCAGTTCCAGGCCGAGAAGTGATCCCGCCGCGGTGCCCAGCCGCTGCCCCGTGTCACCGCCCTGCCCAGGTGAGATCCACTGCCCGATCGCCTGACCGGCCATGGGCAGCATCTGGGCTATGGCGTCCTTCAGGGCGTCGCTGAGGATGCCGCCGACGGCCTGCCCCGTATCTGACTGGGCGAAGCGCCCGGCGGCGCCCTGGACTGAGCTGAGTACGTTGTCGAGGAATTGCTCCAGCTCCTGTTCCCCGGAAACTTCCAGGAGCTCGGTGGCCAGTTCCATCTCTCTGGGCTCACCGAGCGAAGCTGCCGCGTTCTGGGCATGGCCGGGGTAACCGTCGGTTCTGCCGGTTTCGGTGAATCCACCAGGCCTGAGCTCATTCGGCCCCTGGGGCGTGAACTCGAACCCCCCCGCGGCCTCGAGCTGAGTTCGGTCGATATCGTGCATACCTTTCCTCCCAGTGAGTTCCTTCACCTATGGAGACATGCACGATCCGTGCCAGCCTGATATGCGGCGTGCTCCTGGCCTGGGGCGCAAGAAACTTCGGTTTCCTGGCCGGCTGCGTAGCGATAAGCGAAGTTTGCTTCGCCTCGGCCCGGTGGCCTGGCCGTGGCGGGCAGAGGCTAACGAAGCGCCGCAGGCGGAATCCCGAGACGGTCGCGGTACTTGGTGACGGTGCGACGTGCTACGTCGTGGCCGCGCCGCTGCAGCGCCGCAGCCAGCTGGGCATCTGACAATGGCCGCTTCTCTTCGGCGATAATGGTCCGGAGCTCGCTCCGGACCTGCAAAGAGCAGTCGAAGAAGTCGGATAGCGGCACGATTCTGCCGCTGGGAAGCAGAGCGAACTTTCCTGCTATGGCCCGGCTGACCGTGGATTCGCAAAGGCTGAGCGCCCGTGCTAGCTCAGCCCGGGTCAGGGCGACCATAGCCGAGGGGCCGTTCCGGATAAAACCCCGCTGGCGATCGGCCAGATACGCCCCGATCAGCCGGAGTGTCCGCCAGCGTGCTTCCAGCTTGGCCAGGAAACCATCGCCTCGGTGGACCTGCGCACGAATCGACGCCAAGCCGGGCTGGTCGGCAGAGCCGGCCGCCGCCGCCCGCCACCCCGGGTCCACCCGTACCGCGCAGCGGATTGCTTCGGCTAGCTCCACCACGTAGTTGCCCGGCTGGTCACCTCGCTCGGCGATGATGAGATCGGGCAGCGCCGGTATCCGGCGGCCCCCCGCCCACCTGTCCACCGGAGTCATCTCGGCCGGCGACGGGGTAAGTTCGTGCTGGATGAACGCCCGGGCTCGGCGGATGTCCGCCACAGTGACTCCGAGGGTTTGCGCTATAGCGGCAAAGCGCCCGTGTGCGAGTTCCTCTAGGTGCCCGGCGACAATCCGCCGGACGAGGACGGCTTGGGCTTCCCAGCAGTCCGAGGTCGCGTCCAGACGTCGATCGCCGGCATTGCTCCTCCGGCTGTCCAGCTGGAGGAGCAACGATTCACGCAGATCCATCGCAGCGATTCCAGGATGCCCCACCTCGCGCAGGGCGGCAACGACCCGCTGAATCCTCTCTGGCGCGACGTCACTGCGCCGCGCAAGGTCGTCCGGAGTTTCGTCTAGGAATCCGCGTGCGTCGAGGCTTGCGACCACGATCTCGGCCAGATTTCTGTCCCTGCCCGGAACTAAGGTCAGAACGTCACGCAGCAGCAGGTCGCGTGGCTCCTCCTCGGCGGCCAGCGTGGCTACCGCGTCCAGGCCGGCGGGGCGGTCCAGCTAATAGAAGACCGGCGAGTGTACTCATCGGAGCGAACGCAGCAGACCGGGCAGTTCCCGGCATGCCCACCGCAGAATCCGCATGCGGCCGCCTCGATGCGCTCCAGGGCGGGATTGTCGGCGAGTTCCTGTGCGACCGCCCGTTCCATCTCGAGGGAGGGCAGGGTCAGCATTTCCGCGAAACCTACCTGCATCTGCGATGGGCGCATCTGCATCGCCGGATGTGGGGCGAACTCGAACGCCGCCTGAACCGTCATGTGAACCTCCCAGCTCGACCGGTCACTGTCGCGGTGATGCAAGATCCGTGCCAGCTGGAAGGTGCGCCGAGCCCTGTTCCCACTGAATCCCGGGGTGAGCAAGGCGGTCGACAGGTCGAAAGTCCCGAAGCGGCAGTATGGAAGCGCAGTATGGAAACTCTGTCTAAAGAGTCCTCGGCCGGCCATTGACCAGGCGCCCCGCCCCGGCGTCACGGTCGCCCGAGAGCCGCTCGCCGCGCACCAGGGCGGCGATCTGGTCGAGGCGCTGCTGGTGCTGACCGCCCTTGAACGGGGTCGCCATCCACAGTTCGGTGATCATCTCGGCCAGCGCGGGGGCCACGATCTTGGCCCCGATGATGAGGACGTTCGCGTCGTTGTGGGCCCGGGCGATCTGCGTGGTGAACAGGTCGTGGCAGACGCCGGCCCGGATACCGCGGACCTTGTTGCACGCCATCTGCTCGCCGGAGCCGGAGCCGCCGATGATGATGCCCCGGTCGGCGTGACCGCCGGCCACCTGGTAGGCGACGTCGGCGCACAGCGGCGGGTAGTCCACCGTGGCGGTGCCGTCCGTGCCGCGGTCGTCGACACCGTGACCGTGCTCGGTCAGCCACGCTGCCAGCTGCGCCTTGAGCGGGACGCCATTGTGGTCAGCCGCGATCGCGATCCGCACCGTGCCTGTCCTTTCGCTGTGCTGTCCGTGCCCCCGCGCCTGTGCCCCGCGTCTGGGGCCACTCCCAGGCCCGCCCCAGTGCTCTCAGGCCGTCAGGTCGTGCGTGCTTTCGGGGAACAGTTCCTCGACGGTGAACGGCTTGTCCAGGATGCGCTGGTTCACCATATGCCGGATCAGCTGCTCGATCATGGCCCGGTTGGGTTCGATGCCGTAGGGGAGCGGGTCGGCGCCGGTGATCTCCATGACCCGCGCATACATCCGGTCCGTGGGCCCGGCGTCAGCAACCTCGCCCGCGCGGAGCCGCGCCACGTAACGGTTCTTCGCCTCGGCGTATGCCCGGAACAGGTCCGCCGCCAGCTCCGGGTACGCGCTGAGCAGCGAATCCTTCACCACTACCAGGTGATTGATGGGGTAGAGGCCGTGCTCGCGCAGTGCGTCGTAGCCGGCCTGCTCGGCGTCCGGGAGCAGCGGAACCACGCCCGGCCGGTCACCCGGGATGCCGATCCCGGCGGCCAGTTCCCCGGTGGCCACCATCTCGGGCACATCCTTGCCGGGCTCTACGGGGACGACGTTCGGGGGTGGCTGATACTCGGCGACGTGCTCGTCGCCGGACAGCACCCAGGTCACGCGGCTGAGGTCGACGCCACACTGATCGGAAAGAATCCCGCGCGCCCACACCCCAGTGGTCACCGTGTAACCGCGGTTGACCCCAGCCCGCTGACCCTCAAGTTCCTTCGGTGCGAGGGGCCCGGCGGCCGCCGAGCGGGTGATCGCGCCATGGTGAAACCCGCGGACCAGGAAGATGGGCAGCGCCGTGAACGGCTTGCCGTACGCCCGGGCACACAGGTAGGTGCTGAACGCCATCTCGGTGACGTCGAAGTCCAGCGAGCGCACCATCCGGCGGAAGGCGTGGATGAGGACCGGCACCTCCTCGAACCGCAGCCCGAACCGGTCCGGGCGGACACTGCCGTCCTTCAGCGCCTCGGTGGAGCCCTGGGTGCGGGTTACGGCCGTAAGGGTGATCTCCGCCATGGCGGGATTGTAACATCCGAACTGTCAAACCATAATACCTTTAGGTGCCGTGGAACGCGATCCTGCGCAAGACCCCGGACGGGGTCCGCGCTGAACTGGCCGGGATCTCCACGCCGCTGTCCAACGGCGTCGAGTGGGCGCTGTTCAGTGCGGGAGTCGGCTACGACTCCACGGTGCTGATCCAGGGTGAGCTGGCGGTCCGGCAGCTTGCGTCCGGCCGGTACCCGCTGCGGGAACTGGCCACCCACCGGTTCGGCCTCAGCCAGGTTGACCGGGCCATACGTGCGGTCGGCGGCGAAGCCGGGGAAGATGTGGTGCACGTGTCGCTCATGCCCTGGGAGGAATGAAGTGCCGACCGTCGTCCGCAACATCCGCCGGGCCGACGCCGAGATCGCCGGCGCGTTCGCCGGTTTCGGCGTGGCCACCACGCACGAGGCGCAGGGCCGGACGGGCCTGCTGGCGCCGTACCTGGCCCCGGTCTACCCCGGCGCGCAGATCGCCGGGACCGCGGTGACGGTCAGCGTGCCGCCCGGCGACAACTGGATGATCCACGTCGCCGTTGAGCAGTGCCGCCGCGGTGACGTGCTCGTGGTGGCGCCGACGTCCCGCTGCGATGACGGTTACTTCGGTGAACTGCTGGCCACCGCGCTGCAGGCGCGCGGCGTGCGGGGCCTGGTCATCGACGCGGGCTGCCGCGACGTCCGCGAGCTGACCGAGATGCGGTTCCCGGTCTGGTCCCGGTGCGTGTCGGCCGCGGGGACGGTCAAGGAGGTCCTCGGCGACGTCAACCTGCCGCTGGTCTGCGCCGGGCAGCTGATCCGGCCCGGTGACGTGATCGTGGCCGACGACGATGGGGTGGCCGTGGTGGACCGCCGCCGCGCCGCGGACGTGCTGACAGCGTGCCAGGCGCGCACGGACAACGAAGCGGCCAGCCGCAAGCGTTACGCGGCCGGCGAGCTCAGCCTGGACGTCAACGCCATGCGTGAGCGCCTGGCCGAGCGCGGCCTCACCTACGTCGACGCCCCCGCGGAGGACCTGCCCGGGGGAGCCGATGTTCCCGCGGACGCCGGGGCTGCCGCGGGTGGGTGGCCGGGGGACGCCCAATGATCATCGACTGTCACGGCCACTTCACCACGGCGCCCGCGCCGCATCAGCAGTTCCGCGACGCCCAGCTCGCCCGCCTGGCGCCTGGCCGCCGGGACGGAGGCCGCGCTCCCCGAGCCCGCCCGGGCAAAGATCACCGACGATGAGATCCGCGAGAGCGTCGAGGCCAACCAGCTGAAGCTGCTGCGCGAGCGCGGTACCGACCTGACGATCTTCTCGCCCCAGGCGTCCCGGATGGAGCACCACGTCAAGGACCCGGCCACGGCCCGGGGCTGGGCGCGCGCCTGCAACGACCTCATCCACCGGGTGACCCGGCTCTTCCCGCGGAACTTTGCCGGCGTGGCCCAGCTGCCCCAGGTGCCCGGCGGCCCCCTCGACGGCGCTATGGCCGAGCTCGAGCGCTGCGTCACCGAGCTCGGGTTCGTCGGCTGCAACCTCAACCCGGACCCGTCCGGCGGGTACTGGACCTCCCCGCCGATGACCGACGAGTACTGGTTCCCGCTGTACGAGAAGCTGACCGAGCTCGACGTCCCCGCCATGATCCACGTCTCGGCCTCGTGCAACCCGGCGGTGCACACGCTCGGCGCGCACTACCTCAACGCGGACACGACCGTATTCATGCAGCTCGTCCAGGGGGACCTGTTCGGCCGGTTCCCGGACCTGCGGTTCGTCATCCCGCACGGTGGCGGCGCGGTCCCGTACCACTGGGGGC
Organism: uncultured Actinomycetes bacterium; assembly: GCA_963742865.1. Classification (GTDB taxonomy): domain Bacteria; phylum Actinomycetota; class Actinomycetes; order Streptosporangiales; family Streptosporangiaceae; genus Bog-532. The sequence goes on along the minus strand of CAVUNW010000006.1, from coordinate 116,339 downwards.
GCTTCCACGGCCTGGCCGAGCGGCTCAACCGGCCCCCGCTGGGCCAGCACCTCATGAACAACGTCTTCTTCGACACCTGCGTCTATCACCAGCCGGGCATCGACCTGCTGGCCGGCGTCATCGGCCCGGACAACATCCTGTTCGCCTCGGAGATGCTCGGCGCGGTCCGCGGGATCAACCCGGACAACGGCTTCGCCTGGGACGACACCAGGAAGTACATCGACAAGCTGGGCCTGAGCGAGACGGACCGCCGTAAGGTCTTCGAGCTCAACGCCCGGCGCGTCTACCCGCGCCTTCCGCCGGCCCCAGAGGACCACGATGCCTGACCAGCGCCAGATCCCGGAGCTGCGCGACGCTGTCGCCCGGGCCTGCCGCATCCTGGCCATGGAAGGAGTGGTCGACGGCGTGCTCGGGCACGTGTCCGTGCGCGTCGGCGGGGACCGCATGCTGATCCGCGGCCGCGGCCCGGGCGCTACTACTGCGCCAAAGCCGCCCGCGAGGGCCTCTGAAGGCGAGCTCAGGTCCGCGCGGGCTGAAGTCCGTGACCCCGCCTGAGCGCCGCTTGCCCATCCGGCCGGATTAACACTCTTAACGGACGTGGCGGGGAGCCTCCCCCCGGCTCGCCACTGTCCCATACCGAGGTCGAGCTGGTATCCCGCGCCGGTGGCGGGCAGCGCGATACGTTTCATTTTGGTAACGCGACTCTTATGCGGCGCTGGCCAGGGCAGACAGGGCGGCATGACTCCCGTGTCCCTGGCCGCCGGCCCGGCCCGCCTACGCTGCTGGCATGGCTGATATCCGGATCGGCACCGCGTCGTGGACGGATAAGACCCTGATCGAGTCGGGGTGGTACCCGCCGGAGGCGAACAACCCCGAGAAGCGCCTCCGCTACTACACGCGGCAGTTCCCGCTCGTGGAGGTGGACTCCTCCTACTACGCGCTGCCCGCCGAGCAGACCGCGGCCGCGTGGGCGCACCGTTCGCCGAAGGGCTTCACGTTCAACATCAAGTCGTTCAGCCTGTTCACCCAGCACCCCACGCGGGTGGCCGCGCTGCCCAAGGACCTGCGGCCCGCGGTGGAGAAGACGGCCGGCGGCAAGCCCAACGTCTACCTCAAGGACGTCGATCCCGCGGTCACCAACGAGGCGTGGGAGCGGTTCCTGTCCGCGCTGGAGCCGCTGCGGCTGACCGGCCGGCTCGGCGCGATCCTGTTCCAGTTCCCGCAGTGGTTCGTGATCGGGCGGGCCCGTAAGGAGTACATCCTGCAGGTCGCCGACCGGGTCGCGCCCCGCCAGGTCTGCATCGAGTTCCGCAACAAGACCTGGATGAGCGAGGAGAACCGCGCGGAGACGCTGACGTTCCTCACCGACCACCGGCTGCCCTACGTCTGCGTGGACGAGCCGCAGGGTTATCCCAGCTCCGTTCCGCCGGTGGTGGCGGTCACCGCGCCGCTGGCCGTGGTCCGCATGCACGGCCGTTCGGAAAAATGGGACAGCCGCGACATCCAGGAGAAGTACCGGTACCGGTACCCGGAGCAGGAACTGAAGGAATGGGTGCCCAAGGTGCGCCAGCTCGCCGAGGACGCCGACACCACGCACGTCCTGTTCAACAACTGCTACCGCGACGACGCCCAGGTCAACGCGCGCCAGCTGGGCGACCTGCTCGCCACCCGGCAGCCGTAGCCGCAGCGCTGACCGTAGAGACGATTCCGTCGGTCCAGAGATAGCTCGTGAGAACAGACGAATGGCTGCGGCAAGGGTAGCTTGGCGCCATGACGTCTAGCCCTGGTGAGCATGACGGCCCCGCTAAGCAGGCGCCCGAACTGGATGACGTCGACCGGGCCATCGTCGCGGTGCTGCGCGGGGACGGGCGTATCTCGATGCGCGCGCTGGCGGCGCGCCTGCACATTTCCCGGGCCGGTGCCTACCTGCGCGTCCAGCGGCTGGAGCAGGCCGGGGTGATCACGGGCTACACCGCCCAGGTCGACCCGCAGCGCTACGGGTACGGCCTGTCGGCGTACGTGCACCTGAAGATCGCTCAGCCCGCCTGGAAGCCGCTGCGCGCCCGGCTGATGACGATCCCGGAGGTAGAGCACGCGGCGCTGGTGTCCGGCGACGCCGACATCGTGCTGCTCGTCCGGACCCGCGACATCGCCGCGCTCCGGGAACTGGTGCTGAACAGCTTCCAGGGCATGCCGGAGGTGCTCTCGACGCAGACGGTGCTGATCTTCGACGAGCTCGGGCGCGTCCCGGCCGCCCCGCGGTAACGGCACGTCCGATAGCGGTAGCGGCCCGCCCTACAGGTGCCGCAGGACCTTCGCCGGGGATTCGATGCAGTCGGCGATGAAGCGCAGGAAGCCGCCCGCCGTCCCGCCGTCGCAGACCCGGTGATCGAACGCGAGCGTCAGTTCGGTCATCTGCCGGGCCACGACCTGCCCGCCGACCACCCACGGACGCTGGATGATCCGGCCGATGCCCAGGATCGCCACTTCCGGGTGATTGATGATGGCCGCCGAGCCGTCCACGCCGAAGACGCCGTAATTGTTGACCGTAAACGTTCCGCCCGTCAGCTCGGCGGGACCGAGCGTGCCTTCCCTGGCGCGCACCGTCCGTTCGGCCAGTGCCGTGGCGAGCTGCTCGAGGGTGTGCCCCCCGGCATCACGGATGACGGGCACCATGAGCCCGCGGTCGGTCTGGGCGGCGAAGCCCAGGTGCACCGCCGGGCTCAGCACGATCTCGTCGCCCTCGATCCTGGCGTTGAGTTCCGGGTAGCGGTGCAGCGCGGCCACCGTGAACCGGGACAGCAGCGCCAGGAGGCTGATCTTCGGCGCGGCCGGGCCGGCGTTCAGCGCCGCGCGGAGACCGAGCATTTCGGTGGCATCCACGTCGACCCAGACCGTCGCCTCCGGGATTTCCCGCCGCGACCGGCTCAGCTTGTCGGCGATGGACTTGCGGGGCCCCCGGATCGGGATCCGGGTGACCCCGGGGGCCAGCGAGCCGGCCGGCGCAGGCTCCGGGCCAGGGTCCTGGGGCGCCGGACGGGCACCGATCGCCGCCTCGACATCCTGGCGGGTGATCAGCCCGCTGCGCCCGGAGCCGCGCAGGGTGGTGAGGTCGAGGCCGGCGTTCCGGGCCAGCTGCCTGATGAGCGGCGAGGCGACGGCCACGCGCCCGTTGGGCACGGGGGTTACTCCCGATGACCGCGTGGCCCGGTGACGGCGGCGGCGCTCGCCGGACGTGCCGTAGCCGATGAGAACGTTGCCGCTCTCCCCGGCGTGATCGGCGTGATCGGCGGGATCGACCGTGACCAGGGGCTCTCCCACCGCCACCACGTCACCGGGTTTGGCGTGCAGTTCGGTGACGCGGCCGGCGAACGGCACGGGGACCTCGACCAGCGCTTTGGCCGTCTCCACCTCCACGATGCCCTGATCGATGGTGACGGTGTCGCCGGCCTGCACGTGCCAGGTCACGATCTCGGCTTCGGTCAGGCCCTCGCCGAGATCCGGCAGCAGGAAGGCGGGCATCTAGCCGGCCGCCTGCACGGTGCTGGTTTCACGCATGGTGCTGGTCTCCTGCCACTGCAGGCGGTCGACCGCGTCGAGGATCCGGTCCACGTTCGGCAGGTGGTATTCCTCCAGGTGCGGCGGGGGATAGGGGATGTCGAACCCAGTGACCCGCAGCACCGGAGCTTCGAGGTAGTGGAAACACTGCTCGGACAGGCGAGCGGCCACCTCGGCGCCGTATCCGCAGAACCGGCTCGCTTCATGCACGACGATGGCCCGGCCGGTCCGCCGCACCGATGCGGTCACCGTCTCGTCGTCGAATGGGGACAGGCTCCGCAGGTCGATGACCTCGATGCTGCGGCCATCTTCGGCGGCGGCGTCGGCCGCCTCCAGCGCGGTGGCCACCGTCCCGCCGTACGCGATCAGGGTCACGTCCGAGCCCGGCCGGCGTACGAGGGCCCGATCGAGGGTGGCGGCGGCGTGGTCCAGGACCGCGGCCTCCTTCGACCAGTAGCGCCGCTTGGGCTCCAGGAAGATAACGGGGTCCGGGCATTCGATCGCCTTGCGCAGCAGCGCGTATGCGTCCCCGGGTGTGGCCGGGGTCACCACCCGCAGGCCGGCGGTATGCGTGTAGTAGGCCTCGGAGGAGTCGCAGTGGTGCTCCACGCCGCCGATGCCGCCGCCGTAGGGGATCCGGATCACGACCGGCACGATGAGGCGGCCCCTGGTCCGGTTGCGGAGCTTGGCCAGATGGCTGGTGATCTGCTCGAATGCCGGATAGGCGAACGCGTCGAACTGCATCTCGACCACGGGCCGCAGGCCGTTCATCGCCATGCCGATGGCCGTGCCGACAATGCCTGATTCGGCGAGTGGCGTGTCGAAGACCCGCGCCTCACCGAACCTGGCCGCCAGCCCGTCGGTCACCCGGAAGACGCCTCCCAGCGTGCCGACGTCCTCCCCGAAGACCAGCACCGTTTCGTCCTCGCTCAGCGCATCGGCCAGCGCCCGGTTCAGGGCCCCCGCCATCGTGAGTTCAGCGGTCGTCACCGGTCCCTCGGGCTTGCGTTCGGCGGTCACGGTCATCGGGGTTCCTCCGCGTCGTCCGCTGCTTCGGCGAGTTCCCAGGCCAGCTCCTGCTGCTGCCGGTGCAGTGCCGGGGTCTGCTGGGCGTAGACGTACCGGAAGAGGTCAGCAGGATCGTGCCCGGTATCGGTGTTCACCCGCTGCCGCAGCGTCGCTGCCTCGGCTTCGGCCTCGGCGTCCAGGGCCGCGGCCGCGCGCTCGTCGAGCAGGCCCCGCGCGAACAGATGCTGCCTGATCCGCGTCAGCGGGTCGCGGGCGAGCCACCGTTCCACCTCGTCCTGGTGGCGGTACCGCGCGGCGTCGTCGGCGTTGGTGTGGGCCTCGATGCGGTAGGTGAGCGCTTCGATCAGCGTTGGCCCGGCGCCCCCGGCGGCGGACGTCACCGCGTGCTGCACGGCCGCATAGACGGCGGCGGCGTCGTTGCCGTCGACCAGCATGCCGGGGACCCCGTAGCCAATCCCCTTGGCGGCCAGCGAAGGGGCGGCGGTCTGCTTGGACAGCGGGACGCTGATCGCGTAGCCGTTGTTCTGCACGAAGAACACCACCGGTGCCTTCCAGACCGCGGCGAAGTTCAGCGCGGCGTGCATGTCACCTTCGCTCGTCGCGCCGTCGCCGAGCATCACCAGGGCGGCCGAGTCTTCGCCCTTCAGCCTGGCCGCGTGGGCCACACCCACGGCATGCAGCGCATTCGTCGCCAGCGGGGTGCACTGCGGGGCGACGCGGCAGGCGTACGGGTCATAGCCGCAATGCCAGTCCCCGCGCAGCAGCGTCAGCGCCTCGAGAGGATCCACCCCCCGGGCCACCACGGCCATCGAGTCGCGGTAGGTGGGAAACAGCCAGTCCTGCGGGCGGAGGGCGAGAACCGCGCCGATCTCGCCTGCTTCCTGTCCGCGGGCCGACGGATAGACCGCGAGCCGTCCCTGCTTGGTCAGGGCCGTCGCCTGCGTATCGAAACGCCGCGCCAGCACCATCTTCCGGTGCAGCTCGGCCAGCACGTCGTCGCCGGGCATGTCGAGGCCCGCGGACGGGACGGCCCGGCCATCCGCGTCCAGCAGCGTCAGCGGAGTTGCCGTCGGCAGGAGCTTCCGGGATGCCGGGCCGCCGGGGACAGTGTGCGCCACAGATGCCACATGCCCTCCGATCAGATAGGAGGCAACTAGTAGCAATCCTGCGATCCGGCCATCCGAACATCTAGTATCTGCAAAGAATCAGAGACAAAGTGGCCATCTTGACCAGGGAATATGGACGTACGGTGCTTGCGTGGGCTGCTAGCCTGGTCCGGGTAGACAGGTTGCACGCCACGGCGGCGTCATGCTGAGGCAAGGGCTCGGTGCTAGCCATGCAGGTCAGCAGGCAGTCAGTAGTCGATTCACTGCGTAAGTGGGGATTCCCGCAGGCGGCTGACGAGGCGTCCCGAGACCTGCCGGAATCCAGTGGATGTTGAGCAGGTCTACGAATTCGGCGAGAAGTACAACATTTCCCGCGACGAGCTGATCAACCGGATGGGCGGCAGCCCCTGAGCCCGATGGAATGCCGCCCCTGAGCGACGGAATGCCGGGTATCCGGAAATGCCGGGGCGTCGGGCCGGTCCGTTCACGGCCAGAGCTGAGCCGTGGCCAGGCGGGCCCCCGCCGCCAGGTCGGCCAGCTTGGCCCAGACGATCTCCGGGTGGCCCACCCGGCCGCCGAGGCCGCAGTCGGTGCCGGCGATGACGTTCTCCCGGCCGACCAGCCGCGCGAACCGGATCAGCCGCTGCGCCACGAGTTCGGGGTGCTCGATGATGTCGGTGGCGTGCCCGACCACCCCGGGCATGAGGGACTTCCCGTCCGGCAGCCGCACCTCTTCCCACACGGCCCACTCGTGCTCGTGCCGCGGGTTGGCGGCCTCGACCGAATAGCATCCCGCCGGGACGCTGAGCACCAGGTCAGCCAGGTCCCGGAGCGGGATGTCGTCGCGGTGCGGGCCGTGGTGGCTGCCCCAGCAGATGTGCAGCCGGATCTGCTCCTCGGGCAGCCCGCGCAATGCGTGGTTCAGCGCCTCGATGCGCCGCGCGGCGTAGCGGCGGTACTCCGGCACGGTCATGCCCGGGAACATCTGCCATCCGTCGGGCAGGTCCGGGTCGTCCAGCTGCAGGATGAGGCCCGCGTCCGTGATGGCCCGGTACTCCTCGTGCAGCACGTCCGCGATCGCGAACAGGAAGGACTCCTCGTCGGGGTAGAACTCGTTGCGCAGCCAGTGCTCGACCGTGCCCGGGGTGATGGCCGGCAGGAACGCCTGCACGCCGTCGTGGCCCCGGCCGCGGGCGTCCCGGACCGCCGCGGTGAGCCGCTCGATGTCGGCCCGGGCGCTCGCGGCGCCGGTATAACTCAGCGGGCCGGTACAGAAGTACGCCGTCACCGGCTGCGGCCCGGCCGCGACGGCGGCGGCGGAGCCGAACCGGAATCCGCCCAGTCCCGCCGCGAAGAAGCCGGGGAAGTCCCGCTGGTCCCGCCCCGTCACCCCGGCGTTCGGCGGCTGGTAGCCGCCGGGCGGGAACGAGCGCTCCTCGAAGCCGCTCATCCGGTCCCGGATATACCCGATGAACAGGCCGCGCTTGGAGATCTCCCCGTCGTTGACGATGTCCACGCCCGCGGCGATCTGCTGGTTCACCACCTCGGTCACCGCGGCCGGCAGTGCCGCCCGGAACGCGTCCGCCCCGGATGGGCCCGCCGCGAAGAGACGCGCCAGACCCGCCGGCCGCGGCAGCGCCCCCGCGTGCGATACCCGGATGCGGCCGGTGCTGTGCATACCCATCGTCATGTCCCGGGCGCGGGCATGACGTCCAGGTGCTGCTCGGGGAACTGCATCGCCGCGATGTCGAAACCGGCTGACAGCGCCGACAGCGCCGCGTCCAGGTAGACGGTCAGGTCGCTGTCGGCCCGTGCGCTCCAGCGCTCGTACGCGGCCCGGCAGGCGGCCAGCGTCGACCGGCTCACGATCAGCGGGTACAGCGACCAGGCCGGCTGGCCGGTGCGGGTCGCGACGAAGTCGCTGACCACGCGTTCCCAGGCGTCGTAGCGAACGGCCGCGCTGGACTGCAGCGACGGCGCCGAGGCGATCAGGTTCATCCGGGCCCGCAGTTCGGGGACGTCCTCGACCCGGTAGTGGTTCGCGGCCACGACCGCCTGCCGGATCGCGTCCATCATCGGGACCGAGTCCGGCACCTTGGCCAGCGCCTCCCGGATGACGGTGATCTCGGAGTCGAACTCCCCCCACAGCACGCTGGCCTTGGAGTCGAAGTAGCGGAAGAACGTGCGCCGGCTGACCCCGGCCTCGGCGGCGATCTGCTCGATGGGGGTCTCGTCGAAGCCCTGCTCGGTGAACAGCCGGAGCGCGATCAGTTCCAGCTTCCGCCGGCTCGTGCCCGGCGGCCGTCCGCGGCGCACGGCGGTCCCGGCTGCGGTCCCTGCAGGCTGAAGATCGTCCATGAATTCTCTTTGATAGTAGTCCCGGCTCTTGATCGCGGCACCGTGTGACGTTAACGTAAAAAAATATTCGTCACGCGGTGTCGAAATCCGTGCGGCACCCGTCTCCGCACGCAGAGGAGCTGGCATGAGCGGAGCTGGCATCAGCGATCAGTCCCCGGCCACTGAGTCCCGTACCGAGGACCGGGGGCCAGCCGCTCCCGACGCCGAGACCGATACCGGGGAACTGCTGATCGAGGAGATCTCGATCGACGGCATGTGCGGTGTGTACTGACGCCGCCGCTGCTCCGCGGAGCAGCCGAGGTGACCGGGGCGCCGCTGCCCCTGGTTGAGCAGTTCCAGTTTGGCCTGGACGCCCCGATCTGCCTGACCTGGGAACTCACCTACGCCTGCAACCTGGCCTGCCTGCATTGCCTGTCCAGCTCCGGGCGGCGTGATCCGCGCGAGCTGTCGACCGCCGAATGCCGGGCGGTGATCGACGAGCTGGAGCGCATGCAGGTGTTCTACGTCAACATCGGCGGCGGCGAGCCGACGGTCCGGCCCGATTTCTGGGAGCTCGTCGACTACGCGACCGAGCACCACGTCGGCGTCAAGTTCTCCACCAACGGCGTCAAGATCACCCCGGCGGTCGCCCGGCGCCTCGCGGCCAGCGACTACGTGGACGTGCAGATCTCCCTGGACGGCGCGACCGCAGAGGTCAACGACGCGGTCCGCGGCGCGGGCTCCTACGCGACGGCGCTGGCGGCGATGCGCAACCTCGCCGGCGCCGGCTTCGCCGGGTTCAAGATCTCGGTCGTGGTCACGCGGCAGAACGCGGGCCAGCTCGACGCCTTCAAGGCGATCGCCGACCGGTTCGGCGCCCAGCTGCGGCTGACCCGGCTGCGCCCATCCGGGCGCGGCGCGGACGTCTGGGACGAACTGCACCCGACCGCCCGGCAGCAGCGCGAGCTGTACGACTGGCTCGTGGCCCGCGGCGAGCAGGTCCTGACCGGCGACTCCTTCTTCCACCTGGCCGCGTTCGGCCAGTCCCTGCCCGGCCTCAACCTGTGCGGCGCCGGGCGGGTGGTGTGCCTGATCGACCCCGTCGGTGACGTGTACGCCTGCCCGTTCGCCATCCACGAGAACTTCCTGGCCGGCAACGTCCGCGCCCCCGGCGGATTCGCCGCGGTCTGGCAGCAGGCGCCGCTGTTCGCGGAGCTGCGCCAGCCGCAGGGCGGGGGCGCGTGCACCTCCTGCTCGGCGTACGACGCCTGCCGCGGCGGATGCATGGCGGCCAAGTTCTTCACCGGCCTGCCGCTCGATGGCCCCGACCCCGAGTGCGTGCAGGGTCACGGCGAACGCGCCCTGCTGGCGCTGGCCGGCGCGCCCGCGCCGCGCCCGTCCGGTGACCACTCGCACCGCACTCAGCGGGCCGGGCAGGCCCGGCAGTTCGGGGCCGGTACCGGTGTCCATTCGCCCGCGCCCCCCATCCCCGGCGCGGGCGCTGTCCCCGGTGCGCCCGCCAGATCGCGCCTGTAACGAGGACCCGCTGGCCGGATTCAGGCCGGCCTGCTCCATTAAGCGATCTTCCGCCCGCTTAGCCGGCGGCTCCCAGCGCGCCAGCCCGTCCCCCCGTGGGTGGAGGCGCGCGACATCTCCAACGCGGTGCTGTTCCTGGCCTCCGACGAGGCCCGGTACATCACCGGGGTGACGCTGCCCATCGACGCCGGCTCGCTGCTCAAGTGACCGGCCGGGTATAACCAGAGTCGATTCATCCCCGGGAGGGAGTCCAGGTGACGGCAGCGGTGGGTGCTGACGCGAATCGCGGTGGTGCGGGACCGGGTCCGCACGCGCCTGGTCGGCCGCGAGCACGAGCTCGACCTCGTGCTCGCCGCCGTGGCCGCCGGGCGCGACATCGTGCTGGAAGGGCCGCCCGGGACCAGCAAGAGCACGTTGCTGCGCGGGATCACCGCCGAATGGGGCATCCCGCTGGTGTTCGTGGAGGGCAATGCCGACCTGACCCCGGCCAAGCTGGTCGGCCACCACAACCCGGCCCGGGTGCTCCGCGAGGACTACAGTGCGGACAACTTCGTCGACGGCCCGCTGCTGGAGGCGATGCGGTCGGGCGGCTTCCTGTACATCGAGGAGTTCAACCGGGCCCCGGAGGACACCCTCAACACGCTGCTGACCGCGATGGCCGAACGGCAGATCGCGGTGCCGCGGGCGGACACCGTGGTGGCCCGGCCCACGTTCCGGGTGATCGCCTCGATGAACCCGTACGACAACGTGGGCACGACCCGGCTGTCGACGTCGGTGCACGACCGGATGTGCCGGCTGGCCATCAGCTATCAGGACGCCGAGGCCGAGCGCGGCATCGTGGCGCTGCGCGCCCCGGTGCCCGAGATGCCGCCGGCGCTGCGCGACCGGCTCGTCGCCGACGCGGTGGCCGTGACCCGGGCCACCCGTGAGCACGAGGACATCCGGCAGGGCAGCAGCGTCCGCGGGGCCATCGACCTCACGCTCGTGGCCGCCCAGCTGCTGGAGCTGGCCGACCTGACCCGGGACACCGCGGACCCGGCCGAGGCGGGGGAGCGCTACCCGGACGTGGTGTTCGACGCCATGGTGGTCGCGCTGTCCGGGCGGATCTTCCTGGACGAGACCGTCGACGCCACGCCGGAGGCCGTGCTCCGGCAGATCTGGGAAGACCATTTCATCCTGGCCCCGGCGGCCGCGGACCCGGGTTGAAGAGCGGTCCAGGCCGACACGCCGATCCACCGGCGCGCCGCCGGCCATGAGCGGCTGAAGCCGCTGCGGCGCCGGCCCAAGGTCCTGGATGAACAGCCGTCACTGCTCGAAGGCCGGCCGGGGTGGTTCCGGCGGCCTCATCCTGGCCGGCGACCGCCGGGCGCCCGGGCGCCCGCCCCAGCGGCCCGGCAGCGGGGCGCCCGGCGTGACGGGGGAGCAGGGGACGCTGCTCGCCGTGCCCCCGGACGAGGCCACTCCCGACCCGGAGGTCCTGCGCCGCGCCCGGCAGATCGCCGCGCGGCTCGCGGTGCCCCGTCCGCGCCGCGACGTCACCGCCCGGCGCGGGACCGGGGAACTGGCCAGCGTCCGGTACCGGGGCGGCTCCGACGACATCGATCTCGACCGGACCATCGAGGAGCTGGTCGAGCGCCCGGTGCCGGAAGAGGACGACATTATCGTCCGGGAGCGGGTCCGCACCCGCCGCTCGGTGGTGCTGCTGGCCGACGTGTCCGGCTCGATGCGCGGCGAGCGCGTGCGCACCGCCGCGGCCACGGTGGGCGCGCTCGCCGCCGAACTGGCCCGCGACGACCTCGCCGTGGTCGCGTTCTGGTCCGACGCCGCGGTGCTGGCCCACCTTGGCCAGCACGTGCCGCCGCAGCAGGTGCTGGACACCATGCTGCGCATCCCGGCCAAGGGCCTCACCAACATCGCGTTCCCGCTCCAGGTCGCGGCGCGGGAGCTGGCCCGGGTGCCGGCCCGGGACGCGCGGGTGCTGCTGCTGTCCGACTGCGTGCACAACGCCGGCCCGGACCCGCGGCCGTTCGCGGCGCGGCTGCCGAGGCTCGACGTGCTGCTGGACACCTCCGGCGAGCACGACGCCGAGCTCGGCCGGGACCTGGCCCGGCTCGGGCACGGCCGCATGCTGCTGGCCGGCGGCTACCGGGACATCGCCCCGGCCCTGGCCACACTGTTCACCGGTTAGCCGGGCCCGCCCACTCAAGGAGGAGCAATGCCCATCATCACCGTGGCCACCGTCAAGCCGCTGCCTGAGCACCGGGACGAGGTGAAGGCCGCGTTCATCGCCGCCATCGAGCAAGTGCACGATGAGGATGGCTGTGAGCTGTACGCACTGAACCAGAACGACGAACGGCTTGTCATGATCGAGAAGTGGGCCGGCCCGGCCGCGCTGAAAGCGCACAGCGGCTCGCCCGCGCTGCAGAAGCTGCAGGCGGTCCTCAAGGGCAAGCTGGACGGAGCACTGGAGGTCGTCAACCTCGAGCCGGTCCCGGCCGGTGATCCCGCTAAAGGCCAGCTTTGACCGATCTGGCCGCGCTGTCCTCACCTGAGGCGGCGCATCTCGCCGCCGACGGCGCGCTGCTCGCGGTGCCCGTGGCGTCCACCGAGCAGCACGGCCCGCACCTGCCGCTGTCCACCGACACCGACCTCGCGGTGGCCCTGTGCGCGCGGCTGGCCGAGTCCCGGCCCGGCGTCGTCGTCGCGCCGCCGCTGGCCTACGGGTCGAGCGGCGAGCACGAAGGCTTCGCCGGGACGATCTCCATCGGCCAGGAGGCGGTCGAGCTGGTGCTCGTCGAGCTGTGCCGTTCCGCCACCCTGACCTTCTCGCGGGTGCTGCTCGTCTCCACCCACGGCGGCAACACCGAAGCGGTGCGGCGCGCCGAGCAGCGCCTGCGGGCTGAGTCCCGTGACGTGTACGCGTGGCTGCCGCGCTGGCACGGCGACGCCCACGCCGGGCGCACCGAGACGTCGCTGCAGCTGGCCCTGGCCCCGCAGCTGGTGCGGTACAACCGCGCCCGGGCGGGCAACACGACGCCCATCGCGGAACTGATGCCCGCGCTGCGCTCGTCCTCGGTCAAGGCCGTCAGCCCCAACGGTGTCCTCGGCGATCCGGCCGGGGCGTCCGCCGAGGAGGGCGAGGCCGTGTTCGCTGCCCTGCTCGCGGACCTGCTCGCGTGCGTAGCGGAGTGGTGCGGTGACTCAGCCGCCGCGCGTCGCCCTGGTGACCGGAGCGGCCCGGGGGAGGCCCGGTGACTGAGCCGCCGCGCGTCGCCCTGGTCACCGGCGCGGCCCGGGGCATCGGGGCCGCCACGGTCTCCGCGCTGGCCGCCACCGGGTGGCGGGTCATGGCCGTCGACCGGTGCGCGGACGACCCCGCCCTGCCGTACCCGCTCGGCCACCGCGCCGACCTGGAGAAGGTAGCCGCCGACGCCGGGCCGAACGTGGCCGTTGCCGAGGCGGACACGCGTGACGTGACCGCCCTGGCCGCGGCGGTCGCGGACACCGAACGGACGTGGGGAGGGCTCGACGCCGCCCTCGCGGTCGCCGGGGTGATCGCCGGCGGCGTCCCCGCCTGGGAGGTGCCGGCTGCCCAGGAGCAGGCCGTCCTCGACATCGATCTCGGCGGGGTGCTGAACCTCGCCCGGGTGGCCGTGCCCGCGCTGCTGCGCCGCCCTGAACCGCGGCACGGGCGCTTCCTCGCGGTCGCCTCCGCCGCCGCGGCCCGCGGGCTGCCCATGCTGGCCGCCTACTGCGCCGCCAAGGCCGGGGTGGCCGGGCTTCATCCGCGCGCTCGCCGTGGAACTGGGGGGAACCGGGGTCACAGCCAACGCGGTCAGCCCGGGCTCGACCGCGACGCCCATTCTGGACGAGAGCGCGCGGCTGTACGGGCTGCCGTCGGCCGAGGCGTTTGCCCCGCAGCAGCCGCTCGGCCGGCTGCTCGGCCCGGCCGAGGTCGCCGCCGTGCTGACGTTCCTGGCCGGGGACGGGTCCAGCGGCATGACCGGTGCCGTCGTCCCCGTCGACGGCGGCCTGGCGCTGTGAGGTAAGGGCGCCCCCTTACGCCTCCACCCTCCGCACCCCCACCTCGCACCCCCCCGAACCTCTGGACACCTCGGAGTTCTATGCCTAGTATTCCGAGGTATGAATCGTGAACGGATCAAGGGTCATCTCGACCTGCTCCTGCTGTCGGTGCTCGCGGCCGGCCCGGCCCACGGCTACGCGATCATCTCCGCCCTGCGCGAGCGCAGTGAGGGCACCTTCGACCTGCCGGAGGGCACGATCTACCCCGCGCTGCACCGGCTGGAGGACGCCCAGCTGCTGAGCAGCTCGTGGGCCGCGGGGGACGGCCGTCGGCGCCGGGTATACGCGCTGACCAGCGCCGGGGCCACCGCCCTGGCCGCCGAGCAGACCGAGTGGCACCGTTTCTCCCATGGGCTCGGCGCCGTGCGTGGGGTGGTCGATGTGACGCTTCCCGACGACCCGGTCGAGGAATACCTGGACCAGCTGCACGTCAGCCTGCGGACCACCCCGCGCGAGGCCCGCCGGATCATCGCCGAAGCCGAAGATCACCTGCGTGAGTCCGTGGCCGCGGGACTCGCGGCCGGGCTGACCGAGCGGGAAGCGCAGGAGGCGGCCATCTCCAGCTTCGGCTCCGTCCGGGCCGTCGTCCGCGCGCACGCCCGCCGGGTACCGCCCGCGGCCGTCTTCGGTGAGCTCGTCATGGCGGCGTGGAAGCTGACGACGCATCGGCTGCTCGCCGTGGCGGGCAGCGGGCTCGTCGCGCTGACGTCATGAACCGTTCGCTGGGCCGCCAGTTCGTGGGCGGGAACGCGGCGACGCTCCGAGCCGATCCCGGCCGCCGCATGCCACTACTGGATGAGCATCTGGCGGGGCGCGCGTCTCCTGCGCGCAGGCCGCGATGCTGGAAAACAGCAGCGACGCGGTCTCCCTGCGGCTGCTCGCTCTGGTCCCCGGCCTCGCCCTCTGGAGGGTTACGTCCTGGCGCGCCGGTACCAGCGCAAACGCGGCTGGCTGCGGCGACGTCCTGCCCGACGGCTTCGTCCCCACCGTGGCCGCCTGCCTGTTCGGCGTCCTGACCGCCGGCCTGACCTGGGTCGGGATCAACGCTACGAGCTCCGGCCTGAACGGCGGCCCGGGCACCTACCTCAGCGGCGCGATCGTGGCCCTGGCCGTGGCTATCGGCTTCCTGCCCGCGCTGCGGCGGACCCTGCTCCGCCACGCTTACGGCTGACCGTCCACCCTGTCCGCCCCATCCGCCACACCATCACCAAGGCCGCACCAGTCGCTCCACATCTCACGCCACACCGGTCGCACACCCTTGCACCGGCTGGCTCAAGCGGCGGCGTGTCGGTGAGCACGCGCCCTTCTACACGGTCGGTCAGATCGCGGCCATGCTGGGGGTTCAGCGGGCGTTCCTGCGGCGCATCGATGACCACCAGGTGGTGACCCCGCAGCGTTCACCGGGCAGCCAGCGCCGGTATAGCCGTCACGACATCAGCCGCGTGCAGCAGGTGGTAGTGATGATGGGTGAGGGAATGACGCTGCCGGCGATCCGCCGCATCATCGAACTGGAGCAAGGGGCTTGCGACGGTCACCCGCGAACGGGACGAACTCGCCCGGCGCTGGCCGCGTACCGTCAGGCCGACCGCTCCGGACGAAGGGGGCGCCTGTGCCGCCGACCGACGAGTCCGCTGAGCTTAATTGGGCCGCTGAGCCTGCCGGCCGGCTGCCGCGGCCCGCTCGTGCTGCCGACCGCGGAACTGCACATCCACATCGAGGGCACCCTCGAGCCGGAAATGCTGGTCCGGCTGGCCGCGCGCAACGGCGTAGCGCTTCCTACCACCGACGTCAGCGAGCTGCGGAGCCGCTACCGGTTCGCCGACCTCCAGTCGTTCCTCGACCTTTACTACGCCAACCTCCCCGTGCTGCGCACCGAAGCCGACTTCTACGATCTGGCCCGGCCTACCTGGCCCGCGCCGCCGCCGCGCGGGGTGCGGCGCGCGGAGATCTTCTTCGATCCGCAGACGCACCTGGCCAACGGCGTCCCCCTGGAGGCGGTGTTCGGCGGGACTGTCGGCCGCCCTGGCCGACGGCGCCGCCCGGCACGGCGTCTCCGCGGACCTCATCCTGTGCTTCCTGCGCGACCTGGGAGCCGGCGCGGCCGCGGGAGACGCTGGCCGCCGCGCTGCCGTTCCGCGAGCACTTCATCGGCGTCGGCCTCGACTCCGCCGAGGTCGGCCATCCGCCCTCGCTCTTCCGCGACGTCTTCGCGCGCGCGGCGGCCGAACGGCTCCGCCTGGTCGCCCACGCTGGCGAGGAGGGCGGCCCCGGCTACGTCTGGGAAGCCCTGGACGAGCTCGCCGCCGAGCGCATCGACCACGGGATCCGGGCCATGGAGGATCCGCGCCTGATCGCCCGGCTGCGTGACGAGCAGATCCCGCTCACGGTGTGCCCGCTGTCCAACGTGGCCCTGCGCGTGGTCGACGCCCTGGATGCGCACGTGCTTCCCGCCATGCTGGACGAGGGCCTGCGGGTCTGCCTGAACAGCGACGACCCCGCCTACTTCGGCGGCTACATCGATGACAACCTTGCGGCCGTGCGCCGCGAGCTCGGCCTGACCGACGCGCAGCTGGCGACGCTCGCGCGGAACTCCTTTGATGCCTGTTTTGCCCCGGACGACGCCAAACAGCGCTGGAAGGCCGAGGTCGACGACTACGCTGCCCGGAATGCGCCGGCCGCCGGGTAGACGCCCGGGGACCAGCGAAACAGCGCCGATACGTATGGGGATATGTAAGGCGATGCGTTATTTACAGCGAGCGAATTGCGATACACAATTGCGCTGAGTGCCTCTGTCATGGCGGGTGGTCACCGTGGGCCGCACCAGCAGGAAGCGAGCACTTCATGGTCTGCTACCTCCCCGGAACCGGCACGCTCGCCGTTATCGGCCTTGCCGTCTACCTGGTCTGGCATAAGGCGATCCTGCATTTCCTCAGCGTGGTCGGCCTGGGGACGGAAATCGCCCTGCTGCTGGGCGCGGAAGCCGCCGTCGCCGTCGCGCTGATCTGGACCGCGCGCATGATCCGCCGCCGCCGGGCCCAGGCCGGGGCCTGCACGACCTGCCGGTTCCGCTGCCAGGAAGCCCTCCGGGGGCGCCCGAACCTGCTCGTCAACCGCGTGGACCGCCGCATCGCCCCCGCCGCGCCCCTCCGTCCCGCCATCCGGACCTGCCACCCCGCCGCCCCCGTCCTCGCCACCCTCCGCAGGCCGGCCCCGGGCCCCCGTCCAGCCCCGGCTTCCCGCCCCGGGCCCCGGCTTCCCGCCCGGCCGTGCCGGCGGCAGAACGCTGGCCTTTCGCTCCCCGTCACGCGATTCGCCCGGCGGCCGGCCCCGCGAGACGGTCACCGTCGACGGCTGCGTGCTTACCCCGGACGGCGTAGATGCGCAGCCAGCCCCGGTGGCGGAGGCGCGTTCGTAGCCGCGGCCGCGTGGCTGCGGCCGGCCAGGTCCCGGACCTCCCGGGCAATTACCGGCCACAGTGGCTCCGGCAGATCGTGCCCGGCGCCCGGCAGGATCACCAGGCGCGCGCCGTCGATGGCCTTCGCCGTGGCCCGGGCCGCGCTGACCCGGAGGATCGGGTCCTGGTCGCCATGCAGGACCGAGGACGGGTTTGTGCAGGTCACGGAGCTTCCCCCCGTGCCAGGGCGCGCCGGCCTGCCTGCTCTGTGCCTTCTGGTCCCGCGGCCCCTGGTCGACCTCCCGCTCGATCCACTCCCGCGCCGCGTCCTCGTCGAACGGATAGGCCGGCCCCGCGACGGCCCGGGCCAGCATGAGCCCGAGCGCGATGTCACCCTCCCGGCCCTCGGGAACTTCGCCCGCGCGAGCCGGGCCAGCAAGCCGAAACGCACGTACCGGCCGCCGCCGAGGCCGGACACGTCGCTCGGCAGGGACGCGGCGGCCACCACGCTCAGCACCCGGTCCGGGTGGCGGAGCGCGAGCCGCTGCGCGATCACCCCGCCCAGGGACGCGCCGAAAACGTGCGCCCGCTCCCAGCCCAGCGCGTCCAGCACCGCCACCGCGTCATCGGTCATGTCCTCCGAGCTGTAGGCGCCCCGCTTGCGTATGACGGCCGTGAACGGGTTGCTGCCGCCGCTGTCCGGCATCCGGCTGGACTGCCCGGCGTCGCGCTGGTCGTAGCGGGCCACGGCAAACCCCTGATCGGCGAACGCCTGGGCCAGCCCTGTCGGCCACCAGAACCTGGAGACCCCGAGCCCCATGATCAGCAGCAGCGGCTCGCCCTCGGACCCGGCTAGCCGGTCGTAGGCGATATCCACGCCGCCGCCCCGCGCGAACTCGGTCGGCGTCCACGCGGTCTCCCACGACCGGGTTCTGCCTGTATTGGTCATCGGCCTTCTCCCTTCAGGCCACGCGGGCCCCGCCGGACTGCGATCGGCGTTCGCTGTTTTCTCCAGATTAGATGACTGAGTACAATGTTCGCAATGAAAGGCAAGGCGGGGATGAAGACGGAGACGGCGGCCGCCGCCCAGCCGCCGAGCATCTGGCTGCGGCCGGAGCGCTCGGCCCGCGGGCCCGTTCCCGCCCGCAGCCGCGCCGAGATCGCCCGGGTCGGCGCCGCCCTGGCCGACGAGGGCGGCCTGGCCGCGGTGACCATGCGTTCCGTCGCCGCGGCCATCGGGGCCGCCCCCGCCTCGCTCTACCGCTACGTCCGGTCCCGCGACGAGGTCATCGAGCTGATGCAGGACGACGTGGGCGGCGAGTTCTCCTTCGCCGGGCCCGTCTCGGGGGAGCCGGTCGCCGATCTGATCCGGCTGGCTCATCAGGCACGGGCGATTTACCTGCGCCACCCGTGGCTGCTCGACGTTCCTTCGGCTGTGGGCGTCCCGGGCCCGAACGCAGTCCGTTATGTGGAATATGTGCTCGCCGTCCTGGACGGCACTGGGCTCGGCGCCCCCGCCAAGCTGGAGACCGTCGCCATCTTCACCGGGATCGTCCGGCTGCTCGTGGGCACCGAGGTCGACCAGCGGCGGGCCGGGCAGGAGATGGCCGAATGGCAGAGCGCGCTAGCCGGCTACCTGCTCGGGTTCGCCGCCGACGGCCAGCACCCGCGCCTGGCCGCGGCACTAGCCGGCCAGGCCAGCGGCACCCCCCCAGCCGACGGCGCCCGCCATACTGATCGCACCCGCGTAACAGATGGCGCGGACCGGGCCAACGGCGCCTCCCGGGAGCCGGGCACCACAGAGCCTTCACTGCCCCTCTTCGACCGCACCCTGACCCGCATCCTGACCGGGCTCCTCACGCCCGTCGAGCGCTTACGGCGCCGGCCTTCCGCCCGATACGTCCCGCGCCATCTAGCCGGACGGGGGGATGCAAGCTAGCCGGACGGGGGATACGTAGCCGCGGCGGCGGCCCAATGCTGGTTTCCGGCTGTTCAGGCTCATCGCACTACTGGAGGGCGGGAATGGAGTACGAGGAGTTCATCGAGGTAGTCCGGCAGGCATCCGGCGGCCTGAGCGCAGAGACAGCCGAGCGCGCCACGCAGGCGACGCTGCAGACGCTGGCCGAGCGGCTCCCGCGCGACGAGGACCGCCACATCCTGCAGCAGCTGCCGGCCGAGCTGCATCCGTGGATCCACACCGAGACCGAGCCGGAGAAGTTCGGCCTCGATGAGTTCCTGGACCGGGTGGCCCAGCGCGAGGGCACCGGCACCGAAACGGCCCTCCGGCACGCGCGGGCCGTGTTTTTCGCGCTCGGCCGGGCGCTCAGCCCGGACGTGGTCGCGCACATGGCCGCCGTCCTCCCGCGCAGTCTTGATCCGCTGCTGGCCGAGGCGCAGAACAGGTACGTGGACATCATGCCGGCCAGCCAGTTCTGGGGCCGCGTCGCGCACCGGCTCGGCGCCGGTGAGCCGGCCGCCCGGCGTATCACCGACGCGGTGCTCGAGACGCTGGCGGAGCGGATCGCCGGCGGCCAGGTCGAGGACCTCATCACGCGGCTGGATCCGCTGCTGCACCCGCCGCTGCGCCGGGGCGCGTCCTCCACCGGGCCGGGCGCACACCGGATGCCGCTCGGGGAATTCCTGCGGCGGGTGGCCCAGCGGGAGGGCGCCGACGTTGACGAGGCCGGCCTCTACACCGAGACCTTCGAGCACGTGCGGGCCGTCTTCGCCACCCTGGCGGAAGCGGCCGGCCCCGACGAATGGTACGACGTAACCGTCGAGCTGCCCGCGGATTACCACGGCCTCATCCCGGCGCGCTCCGCCTGAGGACCCTCGCCGCGGCTTGCTCCCGCGGACCCCGGCCACGCATCGGCGGCGCGGAGCCGTCGCCTGCCCCCTACAGCATTTCCAGCGGCTGGGCGTGCAGCGGCGGCGGGAACTCCGCATCCAGGGCCACCAGGTCGTCATGATCCAGCTGAATCTCGAGCGCCGCGCGGTTCTCATGCGTGTGCTCCGGCTGGCTGGAGCGGGGGATGGCGCAAATGTTGTCCAGGCGCAGGACCCAGGCCAGGGCGATCTGCACCGGTGACGCGTCGTGCCGGATCGCGATGTCGCGCAGGACGGGGTTGCCGAGAATCCGGCCCTGCTCGATCGGCGAGTACGCCATGACCGGGACGTGGAGCTCGTCGCAGAGCGGGATCAGCCCGAATTCGGGGGCGCGCCGGCTAGGTTGTAGAGCACCTGGTCGGTGGCCACGTCCGGGCCGCCCGGCAGCGAGATCAGCTCCTGCATGTCGGGAACGTCGAAGTTGCTGACACCCCAGTTCCTGATCAGCCCGTTCTGCTGCAAGCCGAGGAAGGCCTCCAGGGTCTCGGTGAGCGGCACGGTCCCGCGCCAGTGCAGCAGGTACAGGTCGAGCCGGTCGGTGTTCAGGCGGCGCAGGCTGGCCTGGCAGGCGCGTACCGTGCCCTCGCGGGTCGCGTGGTGCGGCAGCACCTTGCTGACCAGGAACACCTCGTCGCGGCGGCCGGCGATGGCCTCGCCGGCCAGCACTTCCGCGTTACCGTCGGCGTACATCTCGGCGGTGTCGATCAGGTTCATGCCGAGGTCGAGACCACGGCGCAGCGCCGCGATCTCCGAGTCCCGGCGCGCCCGGATCTCCGCGAGATGCCAGGTGCCCTGCCCGAGCACCGGGATCTCGTCCCCCGACGGCAACGTGATGGTCGGCATGGGACTGGCCATGCATCCTCCCCGCCTCGGCTCTTCTGTCCGCAACTGCCAGCCATCATCGCCGCGCCCGCCATCGTGCGCATCGTCAGGCCGCGTAGTTCTGGCCGACTACTGGGACCGGACGCCTGCTTGCGGTGCGGCTTCCGCGCCGTGCGGAGGAACCTGCCGATCATGGGCCGGACGCGGGGCGGCCCCGGAGAACCGGCCCGTGGATCAGCTGGCTTCGGCGGCGGGGCGGGCGGCGGTGGCCCAGCGGATGCCGTGCACGACGGCCTGCCCGGCCGGGCGGATGAGGGCCGCCTCGGTCACCGGCAGGCGGGGGACGCGCAGCGGCCAGCGCGCCCACGTGGGCAGCAGCGAGACCGCCGCCGCCGCCAGCAGCCCGTACGGCGGCCGCGCGATGACCGGCAGCGGGGGATTGAGCAGCAGGAACCGCGCGGCGGCGCGGGCCTCGGCGGTACCGGCCAGCTCGGCCCGGTACGCGGCGATCCGCTCGGCCAGTTCCCGTTCGGTCATCGGCGGGTCGGGGACGCCCAGCTCCGCTCCGATCCGCGCTATGTCGGCGACGTAGCCGTCGCGTCCGGCCTGATCCAGCGGCTCCGCCCCGAACTGGGTGTGGGCCCGCAGGAAGCTATCCGCTTCGGCGATGTGCACCCAGGTCAGCAGGTGCGGATCGGACGCCGCGTACGGGCGCCCGTCCGGCGCGATGCCGGTGACCCGCTGGTGGATCGCGCGCACCCGGGCGATGGTCGCCTTCGCGTCCGCGGTCCGGCCGAAGGTGGTGACGGCCAGGAAGTAACTGGTCCGCTGCAGCCGGCCCCACGGATCGCCCTTGTATCCCGAGTGGCCCGCCACGGCGGCCATCGCCAGCGGGTGCAGGGACTGCAGCAGCAGGGCGCTGATCCCGCCGACGAACATGGACGAGTCGCCGTGCACCCGCCGGATCGGGCAGTCCTCGGCGAACCACCGCTCGCCGCCCTCCGCGAAGATCACCTCGTGGCGCGCGGGTCCCTCCGGCCCGGCGACGCGCTCAAAAATCGACGCGCCTACGCGCCCCCGAACCCGGCTCGCTGCGTCCTGCCACGTCATATCGCCATTATCGGGTGGCCCTGTCCGGCGCCTGCCAGCGGGTTCCGGATCCGTGCCCGTGGGCCGGCAGGCGCACTCGGGGCAGTCGGCCGGGCGAAGGCGTCACCTCTTGTTCAGGTCGTGGCCAAGTCAGGATGGTTTTGGTCCGGTAGCGGTGGGTTTGGGCGCTGGCGAGTGACCACGCCCGGCAGGAGAATCACCATGCATCTAAAACGGAGCTTGACCGCTCACCGTCGACCGATCCGCACCGCTATCGCCCTGACGGCGAGCGCCGCGGCCGTGCTGGGCGGCACCGCCTTCGCCTCGGCGGCCACTGGCCAGCCCAGTCACGGCGGCGGCCGGGGAGTCCAGCACGTGCTGCTGATCTCGGTGGACGGCCTGCATCAGCAGGACCTGGCCTGGTACGTGCACGCGTACCCGGATTCGGTGCTGGCCGCCCTCGATCACCGTGGCCTGGAGTACAGCAACGCTGAGACGCCCTTCCCGTCCGATTCCTC
Source organism: uncultured Actinomycetes bacterium (assembly GCA_963742865.1). Lineage (GTDB taxonomy): Bacteria > Actinomycetota > Actinomycetes > Streptosporangiales > Streptosporangiaceae > Bog-532. The sequence continues at coordinate 93,981 of CAVUNW010000006.1, read as the reverse complement.
GCCCGGCATGACCGCTCAGGTGACCGGCGGCAATCCGCGCAGTACCGGTGTCTACTACGACGACACCTGGAACCACGACGTCTTCCCGGCCGGGACGACGAACTGCACCGGGCCCGCCCCTGGCGGCGAGGCCGCCTACGAGGAGGCCCTCGACGTCAACTCGAACGCACTCGACGCGGGCCAGGGCCTGCCCGGCCTGCCCGGCAGCATCCTGCAGATGACCAGCAACCCGCTGAAGGTCCTCGACCCGGCGAAGATGCCGGTCAACGCGAAGACCTGCAAGCCGATCTACCCGAACCAGTACCTCAAGGTCAACACGATCTTCAACGTGGCCCGGGCGGCGGGACTGCGCACCGCCTGGTCGGACAAGCACCCGGCGTATCAGATGTTCTCCGGGCCATCGGGCACCGGCGTCCAGGACTACTTCACCCCCGAGATCAACAGCCAGGACCCCAGCCTTCCTGCAGGCCAGGACTGGACCACCGACAACGCCGCCACCATGCAGTACGACTCCTACAAGGTGCAGGCGATCCTGAACGAGATCAGCGGCTACGACCACAGCGGGAAGTACCACGTGGGCGTGCCCGGCATCTTCGGCATGAACTTCCAGACCGTCTCCACCGCGCAGAAGCTGCCCACCTCCGACGGGCTGACCGGGGGATACCTGCCAGGCGGGAAGATCCCCGGTCCGCTGCTGGTCCGCGCGCTCAACTACATCAACACCCAGATCGGCGCGATGGTGGCCCGGATAAAGGCACAGGGCCTGGCCGGCAGCACCGCGCTCATCATCTCCGCCAAGCACGGACAGTCCCCGACCAACCCGTCCGCCCTGGCCCGCGTGCCCGACGCGCCGATCATCAGCGCGATCAACGCGGCGTGGACGGCCGCGCACCCCGGGGCTAAGGATCTTGTGATCTTCTCCACTGACGACGACGGCATGCTGCTCTGGCTGAGCGACCGTTCCCAGCCGGCGGCCAACTTCGTGAAGCAGTACCTGCTCACGCACTCGGCGGCCGGGAACAACATCAGCGGTAACCCGATCACCGTGTCGGCGTCCGGGCTGAAGAAGGTCTACGCGGGCGCCGCCTCCGCGGCGTTCTACGGTGTCCCCGTCAGCGAGCCCCGGCATCCCGACGTGACCGGCATCGGCCAGTACGGCGTCGTCTACACCGGCGGGAAGGCCAAGATCGCCGAGCACGGCGGCGACGCCCGGCAGGACCGTAACGTGCCCATCCTCGTGGTGTCGCCCACCCAGTGGCGCAGCGTCACTATCGGGGCCCCGGTCGAGACGACCCAGATCGCCCCGACCATCCTGACGCTGCTCGGCCTCAGCCCGGGCCAGCTCCAGTCGGTGCAGATCGAGCACACCCGCGTTCTCCCGGGCGTGCGGTAGCCGGCTAGTCACTGAGCGCGCTCCCGGCGGGGTGGCCTGGGTCATCCCGCCGGGCTTCGGCGTTCCCCGCGCGATGCCCCGTGGTATGAAGGTGGCCATGGCGGCAGATGTGCAGCACACCATCGGAGCCCGGGCCATCTGCACCGATGGACCGTACGGCCCGGTTTCGTGCGTGGCTGTACGGTAGCCCGGGATGCCGCGTAGCTGCGTGGTGGTCGGCGCCGGGGTCCTCGGGGTATGCGTGGCGGCCCGCCTGGCCGAGGCGGGTGCCGAGGTGACGCTGCTGGAACAGGCCGAGCCCGGCCAGGCCGCCACCCGATCGAGTTTCGCCTGGCTGAACTCCAACGACAAGACGCCCCGCGCGTACCACGACCTGAACCACGCCGGGATGCGGGCCTGGGCGGAGCTGTCCCGGTCCGCCGGTGCCCCGTCCGCCGACGGGACCTCCTCCGCCGGGGGCTCTCGGGCCGCGAACGCCTCCGCATCCGCCGGCAGCGCCGGTCAGCAGGCGTGGTACCGGCCCAGCGGCAACCTCGAGTGGGCCGGCAGCGCCGAGGAGCACCGGCAACTGGCAGCACGCGTCCGCCGGCTCACCGAATGGGGATACCCGGCCGCCCTGATCGACGCGGCCGCGGCCGCCGCGCTGGAACCGGCCCTCCGGCTGCCCTCGCCGGTGACCGAGGTCGCCTGGTTCCCCGAAGAGGGCTACCTGCTCACCGAGCCCATGGTCGCGCACATAACCGCGCTGGCCGCCGCGCGCGGGGCCACCGTGCTGACCGGCGCCGCCGGCTGCGTGACCGGCATCGACGCTGCCGGGGGCGCGGTGCAGGGGGTCCGGACGGCGGCCGGCCAGGTGATACCGGCCGACGCGGTCGTGTGCTGCGCGGGACGCTGGGCCCCCCGCCTGGCCGCGCTGGCCCGCTCGGCCTGCCCGGTACCGCTGGTCCCGTGGTCCTCGCCGGGCGCGGAAGCTCCCGGGCTCATCGTCCAGGCCGGCCCGGTGCCCGCGCTGACGCGGATGGTGCACGCGCCGGAGGTCTACCTGCGGCCCCATTCCGGCGGCCTGGTGCACCTGGAGGCGCCGGACGTGGCCGTGGACCTGCACACGCCGGACACGAAGCTGCGGGACTGGGCGGGGGAACTGCTGCGCCGGGCCCGCCGGGTGATCCGCGGGCTGGATGGCGCCGACGTCACCGGGTACCGGGTGTGCGTGCGCCCGATGCCGGCCGACGGCCAGTCCATCGCCGGCTGGCTCCCCGGCGCCGACGGCTTCTACGTCGCGGTGACGCACAGCGGTGTCACCCTCGGCGCGCACCTGGGCCGCCTGATCACCGCCGAGGTGACCGGCGGCGCCCCGGCCGCCGGGCTCGAACCGTACCGGCCCGGCCGCTTCGCCCCGGCCGCCAGCCGCGCCGTATATGGATCGCGGTAAACGCCGGGCGTATGAGACCGTACGCGGGTGGAGGACTACCGGACCGTTAACAGGGAGAACTGGGACGAGCGCGTTCCCGCGCACGTCTCGTCCCCCGGCTATCACGTCGCCCAGTTCACCGGCGACCCTGATTTCCTCAGCCCCGTCGTCCGGTTCGACGTGCCCCGGCTGGGCGATATCCGCGGGCTGCGCGGCGTGCATCTGCAGTGTCACATCGGCACCAACACGGTCTCGCTGGCGCGGCTGGGCGCGTCCATGACCGGGCTGGACTTCTCCGCTCCCGCCGTCGCGGCGGCCCGGCAACTGGCCGAGCGGACCGGCGCCGACGCGCGGTTCGTGCAGGCAGATCTGTACGCGGCCCCCGACGTTCTCGGCCGCGGCGGCTTCGACCTGGTGTTCACCGGCATCGGCGCCCTGTGCTGGCTGCCCGACATCCGCGGCTGGGCCGAAGTGGTCGCCGCCCTGCTGCGGCCGGGCGGCCGGCTGTTCATCCGCGAGGGCCACCCGATGATGTGGGCGCTGGACGAGCTCCGGCAGGACGGCCTGCTGGTCGTGCGGTACCCCTATTTCGAGCGCCCGGAGCCGCTGGTCTTCGAGGAGCAGGGCACGTACGTCGAGACCGACGTGGTGTTCCAGCACAACGTCACGCACTCGTGGAACCACGGCCTGGGCGAGACCGTGACGGCCCTGATGGACGCAGGCCTGCAGCTGACCGGGCTGACCGAGCACGACAGCGTCCCGTGGGAGGCGTTCCCCGGCCAGATGGAGCAGATCGGCGGCGGTGAATGGCGGCTGGCCGACCAGCCCTGGCGCCTGCCGCACACCTACACCCTCCAGGCCGTCAAGCGCCCGTGACCGTCCCGCGCCGCTAGGAGCCCAGCGGCCATACCAGGATCAGGCCCCCAGCGCGGCCCGCACCAGCTCGAGCAGCTCGTCGTCGTTGATGCCGTCCGCGTCCCGGGGGCGCAGCTGGATGGTTCCCTTGCTGGTCTTCAGGTCCGGGTGGCGGGCCATGAAATCCGTCTCGCGGCCCTGCTGCCAGCCGTAGATCGACACGCCGTGCTTCCACGCGCCGAGGTAGAGCCGGCAGCGGCCGGCCTTGTACGTCGGCATCTGGTACGACAGCACGACGGTGACGTCCGGGTACGCGCTGAGGATCAGCCCGTGCAGCCGGTCGAACAGGGGCCGGTTCACGGGGTCGATTCCGTCGATGTACGTCTGCACCGCTTCGTCCATCGTCCCATTGTGGCCGCTCATAGCGGTCCTAGATGGGATGCTGAAGGCCTGGCGACGGCTTCTTAACGTGAGCGGCCTCCTCGCGAGGCCCGCATCGGCGAGGCAGGTGCGGCATGCCCATTCCCAAGGTCGTAGGGCGCTGGAACAAGGCCGGGCTGAACCGGGTCACCCGGCATATCGCCCCCTGGGCGCCTGGCCTCGGCGTCGTCGTGCACCGCGGCCGGCGCTCGGGCCGCCGCTACGAGACGCCGGTCAACGTCTTCCCGGCCGGGGACGGTTACGTCCTTGCCCTCACCTACGGCCCGGACACCGACTGGGTCAAGAACGTCCTGGCCGCTGGCGGCTGCGAGCTGCGCACCCGCGGGCACACGCTCCGGCTGGTATCACCGCGCCTGGTCCACGACGAGACCCGGCAGGCCATCCGCCCCTTCGAACGTCAGGTCCTGCGGGCACTGAACGTGGCCGACTTCCTCACCCTCGCCGTCGCCCCCGCCGTTCCGCCCGGCCCGCGGGACGCGGCATGACCACCGCGGTCAGTGTCGTCAGCGCCTTCCCGGCTGGACCCGGCGACGACGCTACGGCCCTGGTCTTTGAGTACATGGCCGCCACCCAGGCCGAGACCGGGCGCCCGCATCCGGCCGGGATCGGCGAGCTGCCAGCCGTGCTGCAGCGGGAATGCCGCAACCTTCCGGGCGTCTACCGCGCGCCGGGCGCGCTGCTGATCGCACGCTGCGACGGGCGTCCGGCGGGCTGTGTCGGGCTCGTATCCTGGTCTCCGGAGCGGACCGCCGAGGTCAAGCGGCTCTACGTCCGGCCTGACCACCGCGGCCAGGGAATCGCCCGCACCCTGATGAGCCACGCCCACCACCACGCGGCCCAGCGCGGCCTGACCAAGCTGGTCCTCGACGTCCTGCCCAGCCGTACGGCGGTCATCGGCTTCTACCGCCGCCTCGGCTACGCCGAAACCGGGCCCTACGGCACCCGGTCACCCGCGCCCCTGATCTACCTGGCGCGGGCTGTCAGCCGGGATGACATCCTGGGATAGCAGGCCGGCCCCAACCTGTTGACATCTGATCGGATTCATCGTTGATTCGTAGGATGCAGAACAAGGATGAACGGAGCCGCACTGGCTCAACCCGCCGCGCGTTCCTGTCTGCCTCGGCCGTCACCGCGGCCACGGTGCCCTTCATCACCGGCACGGCCCTGGCCGGTACCCGTCCCGGCTGCTCGCCCGGAGGCAAGCAAGCCTCGGCGGCACTGTTCTCGCCAACGTGGCGGGGCACCTGGTCCCGGGGGGGGCGCGTTCGTCGTGGAGGCCTTCGTTCCGGACCTGTCCGGGTTCGACAACGACCAGCGCTCTCCGGGCCGACCAGTTGCGACCAGGCCGGCACCCGGTTCACCGCCTCCCTGCTCGACCGGGCCGCCCAGCGCATCAGCGCCCGGCACCTCGTTGTCGGCGAGCGCCGGCATCGAGACCTACCCGATCGAGCTGCGTTTCGCCTGGCCCAGCGAGCTCGACCTGATGGCGCGGCTGGCCGGCCTGAGCCTGACCGGCCGGTGGGGCGGCTGGCAAGGCCAGCCCTTCACCTCGTCCAGCGACAGCCACGTATCGGTCTGGCAGACCCCGGAGCGGCCCTGACCGCGTGAGCCGGCGACGGCGCGGGGGAGCATGATGGGCAGGTGGCATGGGACCTGCGCATCGAGCTGTTCGTCGGCGACCTGGACCGGTTCGGTGACTTCTACACGCGTGGTGCTCGGCTTCACCGTAGCCGACGACCCGCCGCGACCACGACGTGCCCTACCCTGTCCGTGCGCCGCGACGGCGTGGGGCGGTTCGGTGCCGTCCTCGCCGGCCAGCCGGTCGACCAGGCCGCCCGCGCCTACCCGGCCGGCGCCGAGATCGTGCTCGAGGTGGACGACGTCGCCGCGGAACGGGACCGGGTGGCCGCCGCCGGATGGCCGCTGGCGGAGGATCTGCGGGCCCGGCCGTGGGGCCTGACCGATTTCCGCGTCCACGACCCCGACGGCTACCTCCTCCGCCTGACGAACCGTCCCAGCGCCCAGCGGCTCAGCCGTTGATCCTCACCCCGCGACCGGCGGCGCGTCCGGCGAATCCCTGGACACGCTGGCCGTCTACACCGCGCTGGCGGGCGCCGATTCGAGGTCCTCGACCCGCCCGAGCTCGCCCGCCACCTCCTGGCGCTGGCGGCGCGGCTTACCCGCGCGGCGCGGCCCTGACCCGCAAGCGCCCGGGATTCATGAGGCCGCGGCCACGGTCCATGCCTCTAGCCCCAGCCCGACCAGTTCGGCGTTGCTGCGTGCGAGGCCGCCGTCGGGCCGGACCGCGGTGTCCTCCAGCCCGATCCGGGTCGGCAGTCCGCGCCGGCCCGCGTGCGTGACCAGCGGCCAGCACGCCTCTCCCTCCCCGTGCAGCAGCCGGGGCTGGGGCAGCGCCGGCCTCGTCCAGGGCAGCCAGAATCTCGTCGGCCGCGGCTGCGGCCCCGCGCGCGGGGGCGCGCATGATCTCGACCAGAATCCGCAGCCATCCCGCGCCCGGCCCGGTCGCCACCAGGGTCTCGACGTCTTCCACGGACCAGACGCCGGCCTCTGCCGCGATCCCGGCCGCCGCCAGGATCCCGGCCAGCCTGCCCGGGCCGGGTTCGGACAGGTTGACCGACGCGAAATCCGGCCGCGCCGCGGGAGCCAGGCTGGCCCATTCCGCGACCGCCGCGTGCCGCGCCTCCGGGTCGCGGCCCGTGATCCACAGCCCGGTCGACACACCGACCGGGACGCCGGGGCACGCCTGGCGGATCGCCGCGACCGCCGCCCCGATGTCCGCGGCACTGCAGCGACTCGCGGCCGCCGGCGCCGCGCGGGTGCACGTGGATCGCTTCCGCTCCGGCTGCGACCGCACCCGCGGCCGACAGCGCCAGCTCGGCCGGGGTCACCGGGACCCCAGGATGATCGTCGCGGCGGCGTCCCCCGTTGAGGCACACCTTGATCTGCCTGATGCCCTGCACCGGGACATGCTCGCACGGTGCTGCCGTTTCACCGATTCATTTTCCGTGGATTCCGTCCTCGGCCACCCGGGCTCCGCGGAGGTAGCGTGGCCATTGTGACTGCCCGCCCGGCGGACGACGAGGCCCGCCCTGACGTCGAGGCCCGCCCTGACGCCGAGGGCCGCCCTGACGCCGAAACCAGACTGCGCGCCGCGCTGCGCGAAGCCATGAGGAACCGCGACGTGGTGGCGGCCTTCGCGCTCCGGTCGGCCCTGAGCGCAATCGGCAACGCCGCAGCCGTCCCCGGCGAGAGCACACCCGCGCCCGGTGCCACCAGCCCCCACGTCGCCGGAGCCGTGGTGGGCGTCGGTGCCGCCGAGGTGCCGCGCCGCCGTCTCACCCCGGCGGACGTCAGCGAGATCGTCCGCGCCGAAGCCGACGAGCGGGTCACCGCTGCCGGCCAGTGCGAGCACGCCGGGAACCCGGACCGGGCCGAACGGCTCCGCCGCGAGGCCCGCATCCTGCTCGACGCCCTCGGCGAGCAGGGGTAACCGTTCGGCCGTCATGGCTGGTAGGAACCGGGGATCCAGGCCCGGGTGCTGACACTGATCGCGTTCCAGGCGTTGATCGTGACGATCAGGCTGACTAGCGCGGCCACCTCGTCCGGGCTGAACTCCGCGGCGACCGCGTCGTAGGCCGCCGCCGGGACGTGGTCGGCGGCGAGCAGGGTGACGGACTCGGTGAAGGCCAGCGCCGCGCGCTCGCGGCTGGTGAAGAACGGGGTCTCCCGCCAGGCGGTCAGGGCGTACAGCCGCTGCTCGGTCTCGCCGACCGCGCGCGCGTCCTTCGTGTGCATGTCGATGCAGTAGGCGCACCCGTTGATCTGGGACGCCCGGATGCGGACGAGTTCGCGCAGCCGCGGATCGAACTCGACCCGGTCGAGTTCCTTGGTCGCGGCCCGGTCCAGGTGGCCCATGGCCCGGGCATACCCGGCGGCGTAGCGCTCGAAGTCCAGGCGGACCGGGATCTCGGTCCCGTTCGCCGCGGTCGTTGTCTCGGTGCTGATCATCTCGGTGCTGGTCCCTTCTGGCATGGCTCCAACCTACGAGCCAACCAGCCCAGCAGTAAGGTCCACTTTTATGGCAGATACGTGGGCCACTTTCGGGATTGACCTGCATCTGGACCTGACTGGCCGGAAGGTGCGGACCGGCCTTGAGTCGGCGCTGCGCGACGCCGTCCGGACCGGCCGGCTCGCCCCCGGCACGCGGCTGCCGTCGTCCCGGGCCCTGGCCGCCGACCTGGGCGTCGCCCGCAACACGGTGGCCGAGGCGTACGGCCAGCTGGTGGCCGAGGGCTGGCTGACCGCCGCCCGGGGATCGAGTACCCGGGTGGCCAGCCGGGCCGCCGCGGAGCCGGACGAGATACCCGCCGCCTCGCCGCCGCGCAGGCTCCGCTACGACCTGCGGCCCGGCTCCCCGGACGTGTCCGCCTTCCCCCGTTCCGCCTGGCTGGCCGCTACCCGCCGGGCGCTGCTGGCCGCGCCCAGCGAGGCGTTCGGCTACGGTGACCCGCGGGGCCGCCCGGAGCTGCGGAACGCGCTGGCCGATTATCTGTCCCGCGCCCGCGGCGTCCGGGCCAGCGCCGACCGCATCGTCGTGTGCTCGGGCTACGCCCAGGGGCTCGCGCTGGTCTGCCAGGTGCTGCGGGCCCGGGGTACGGCCACCGTGGCCGCGGAGGCGTACAGCCTGCCCAGCTACCGCGCCGCGGTCCAGGCCGCCGGGCTGAACCTGACGCTGATGCCGGTCGACGCCCACGGCGCCGCGGTGCACGAGGCGGGTGACGCCGGCGCGATCTTGTGCACCCCGGCGCACCAGTTCCCGCTCGGGGCCGCGCTCGCCCCGCAGCGCCGGACCCGCGCGGTGGAGTGGGCCCGGGACACCGGGGGAGTGGTCATTGAGGACGACTACGACGGTGAGTTCCGCTACGACCGCCAGCCGGTCGGCGCCGTCCAGGCGCTGGCGCCCGAGCACGTCATCTACGCCGGCTCGGCCAGCAAGAGCCTCGCTCCCGCCCTCCGCCTCGGCTGGCTGGTGCTGCCCGCCCACCTGGCCGTGGACGTGGCCGCGGCCAAGGAGCTCGCCGACGGCCCGGGCGGCCGCCTGGACCAGCTCGTGCTGGCCGAGTTCATCAGCTCGGGCGCCTACGACCGGCACGTCCGCCGTTCCCGCCTGGCCTGCCGCCGCCGCCGGGATCGCCTCGTGGCCGCGCTGCATCGCGAGGTCCCGCAGGTCAGCGTCACCGGCATCGCGGCCGGCCTGCACGCGGTGTGCGAACTGCCGCCCGGCCAGAGCGAGGCCGGGGCCGCGGCGCGGGCCGCGGCGCACGGGGTGGCCGTAGGGGAGCTGGGCGCCTACTGTGCCACCGGGCGGCATGATCGCGCGGCGCTGGTCGTGGGCTACGGCACGCCGCCGGAGCATGCGTTCAGCGGCGCCATCGCCCGCCTCTGCGCCGCGCTCCGCGAGCTGTTACCCCTCGCGCGGGGCCACCTGATCAGCCGTGTCGGCCGTCTGGGCCGCCGCCGGCGCCTCGTCGCTGCCCTCCGGGCCGGCCGAGAACAGATAGCTGGTGGCCAGGCTGCGGTACGGCCGCCATGGCTCGGCGATCGCGGTCACCTCGGCGGGCAGCGGCAGATGGTCGAGCCGGTACACGGACCGGACGGCCTTGCGCAGGGCCAGGTCGCCGGGCAGCACGACGTCCTCCCGGTCCAGCGCGAGGATCAGCGCGCCCTGCACGGTCCACGGCCCGATCCCGGAAATGACGGTGAGCTGCGCGATGATCTCCTCATCCGGCAGGCCGCTCAGCACGGCCAGGTCCAGCCGCCCGTCGGACACCCGCTCCGCGAGATCGCGCAGCGTGGTCACCTTCCGGCCGGACAGGCCCGCGCCGCGCAGTTCCGCGGGGTCGGCCCGCAGCAGTTCCTCCGGCGAGGGCAGGTGCCCGCCGAACAGCGCCTCGATCCGCGCCAGGATGCGCCGGGTGGACGCTACCGACAGCTGCTGGCCGGTGACCTGGAACACGAGCGCGCCGTACAGATCCATCACCGGCAGCTGGTCCATCCACCCGCGCGGGTCGAAGTCCGGCCGCTCGTCGATGAGCCGGGCCAGCACCGGATCGGCCTGGCGCAGGTGGGAACGCGCGTCCCCCAGCCGGGCGGCCTGGCCGCGCCGATCTTCGCATCCCGTCCCCATATCGGGCTGCTCCGGGTCCATGGCACCCTATCTTCATACATCGCGTCTGACGTCCGAGCCCGGGGCAGGCCATGTGGATGGGCCAGGTCCGGCGCCGGAACGAACCTCCGAGGAGAAGAACCCGTGGCGGTGCCGCTCTTTGGCCGCGTGATCGCGGCGGTAATCGGCGGCGTGCTGGTCCTGACGGTATGGGGAAGCGTCATCGGCGCGCTCATCGTGTCACGGCCGGTGGCCAGCCGGCTGACGCGAGCCGCGGACAAGTCCGTCAACGTGCTGTTCCGGATGATCAACGAGCACCTCGACGACTACCGCCGGCGCGACCGGGTGCTCGCCGGGCAGGCCGCGGCGATCCTGCTCGCGCAGCTGCTCGTCTGGCTGGGCACCGCGTTTATCGGGTTCGCGCTGCTGCTCTGGCCGTTCGAGAAGGGCGGCCTGGCGGGCGCCTTCACCTCGTCCGGGTCCGCGATGTTCACGCTGGGCTTCGAAGTGCCACCCGGCACAACGCCAGCGTTCATGGTCTTCGTCGGCGCCGCGACCGGCCTGGTCATCATTACGCTGCAGATCGCGTACCTGCCCACCCTGTACGCGGCGTTCAACCGGCGGGAAACCGAGGTCGCGCTGCTGAACGCCCGCGCCGGTGTCCCGTCGTGGGGCCCGGAACTGCTGGCGCGCACGCACTACGGGCTCGATTCGGGCACGTCAACCATCGACACGATGCCGGCCCTGTACGCGCAGTGGGAGCGCTGGGCGGCGGACGTCGCGGAAAGCCACACCACGTATCTGCCGCTGGTCCGGTTCCGCTCCCCCCAGCCGTTCTCGTCCTGGGTGACCGCGCTGCTGGCCGTGCTGGATTCGGCCGCCCTGTTCCTTTCCCTCTCCCCGAAGTCCGCCCCGGTCGTGCCCGCCCGGCTCTGCTTGCGCGGCGGATTTCAGTGCTTCACCCGGATCGCCCGGGCGATGGGCATCGACGTCCCCACTGAGCCGGACCCGGACGCCGGGATCACCCTCACCTACGAGGAGTTCCTCGACGCGGTCGCCCGGATGAAGAAGGTCGACTTCCCGATCGAACGCGACCCGGCCGACGCGTGGCCGGACTTCGTCGGCTGGCGGCTCCTCTATGAGCGGGCCGCCTATGCGGTCGCCTTCGCCGTGGACGCGGTGCCGGCCAAGTGGTCGGGCCCGCGCATGCACCCGGTCGAGCACATCGAACCGTTCCGGCCGCCACCGGGACGGGCGGCGAAATCAGCCGAACGGAGCGGGGCGCCGGCCTCTTCCGGCGCCCCGGAGAGCCGCCCCGCCACGGGGAACGCCGGGGACGCCCGCCGGGTTTAAGCGCTGGCGTACGTCCGGGGCAGGACGGACGCGAAATACTGAGGCCATGAGTGATCTCAGCTACGAGGAGTCGGTCGTCGTCGCCTGCCCGCCGGACACCCTTTACGATCTGGTCTCCGACGTGACCCGGATGGGGGAGTGGAGCCCGATCTGCCGCGCCTGCTGGTGGGACGAGGGCGGCGGCCCGCGCGCGGGCGCGTGGTTCACCGGCCGGAACGAGGTGCCCGGCCGGACCTGGGAGACCCGCTCCCAGGTCGTGACGGCCGAGCGCGGCCGCGAGTTCACGTTCGAGGTGAACAACGGGTGGGTGCGCTGGAGCTACACCTTCGCCCCCCTGGACGGCGGCACCGAGCTGACCGAGACCTGGAACTTCCTGCCCAAGGGGATCGCCGGCTTCCACGAAAGGTACGGCGACGACGCCGGGAACCAGATCGAGATCCGCTCCACCGCGGCGCACAAGGGCATCCCCGTGACCCTCGCCGCCATCAAGAAAGCCGCCGAGTCCGCCTGACCGCCCAGGCCCTGGCCGGGGCCGGGAGCGGGCTGGCTCAGGTCAGGCCCTCGTCGATGAAGGTGCGGGTGAGGTCCTCGAGGTGATGGCGGGTGGCGTCGGGGATGTCGCGCAGCGGCCCTTGCCCGGCGAGTACCGCCAGTCCGTGCACCGTGGACCAGATGGGGTATTCGATGCCGTCGCGGCGCCGCCGCTGGAGCACGCCGGCGTCGACCAGTTCGTCCAGCGCGGCGCGCAGGTGCCCCAGGGGCGTGCGCTCCTGGCCGGTCTCGCCGTCCGGAGCGCCGTAGGCGTGCTGCTGCGGTAGCGCGAATGCGGTGGCGAACAGCCCCGGTTCCTCGCGGGCGAACTCCAGGTACGCCGTGCCGATCGCGTGCAGCCGGCCACGGGCCGCGGCGGGATCGCCGTGCTGGCCGGGCACGCGGGCGACGCCCGCGGCCATCCGGCCGGCGAGCTCGCGCATCGCCGCCGTGCAGACCGCGGCGAGGAGCTCGTCACGGTCGGCGAAGTGCCGGTAGGCGGCGTTGGGCACCACGCCCACCATCCGGGTTGCCTCACGGAGCACTACGGCGTCCGGGCCCCCGGTCCGGGCCAGCTCGAGCCCGGCGGCCACCAGGCCGTCGCGGACGGCGCCTCGCGGCCGTCGCCGCCGCTCCGCCTGGTTCGTCTCCGCTGCTGATCCGCTGGCCGTCACACCGACAGGATAACAATGTGGACAGCGTCCACAAATCTCGCTATTGTGTACAGCGTCCACTTATAACGAGGGAGGTTACCGATGAGCGGGCACAGGACAGCAGGATCGCCGCTGGTGACGGCGGCGGAGTGGTTCGCGGGCGGACAGCGGATCCCCTACGACCCGGAATCCGCGCGCGTGCTGACCGAGGAGGAGGCGGCCGCGCTCCCGGGCGCATCCGCGACATCGCGGCCCGCCACGGCGTCAGCACCACGGCCACCGCCAGCCGATGACACCCACCCGTTGAAACGAGAAGGAACGCCATGACCAGGATGACCCCCCTGCTCGAGCGCAACGAGCAGTTCGCCCGTACCTACACCCCCGCGGCACTCGGCCTGCCCGCGGCGCAGGTGCTCGTCGTCACCTGCCTCGACCACCGGGTCGACCCCGCGATCGTCCTCGGGCTCCAGCTCGGGGACGCTCCCGTCATCCGCAACGCGGGGGACGCGTCACCCCGGCCGTCATCGACGACGTCGCCTTCCTCGCCTTCCTCGCCGAGCAGCTGTCCGGCGGCCAGGGCGCGGCTGACACGCTCTTCGAAGTCGCGATCGTTCACCACACGCAATGCGGAACCGGCTTTCTCGCCGATCCCGGCTTCCGGCATCAGACCGCCGAGGCGACCGGCCTCGCCGAGGCAGCGCTCGAAGCCTCCGCCGTCGCCGACCCGCACACGACCGTCAAGGCCGACGTCGAGCGACTGCTCACCTCACCCATGCTCTCCCCGAAGGTGAGCGTCTCCGGCCACGTGTACGACATTGCCACCGGACGCGTCACCACCACCCTTGACGCTCGGTATCCCTAGGGCGGCCCGCTCGGCGGCCGCGGTGATGTTACGGAGCATCCCGCCGAACACGATGCCGTGGAACGGTGAGATCGACCGCCAGTAGGCGTGCCCGGCCAGCCCGTGCGGCTGGAAGATGGCCCGCTGGCGGTAGGTGGTCTCGCCGTCGTCGTTCTGCCCGACCGACAGCTCTAGCCAGGCCAGCCCGGGCAGCTTCATCTCCGCGCGCAGCCGCAGCAGCTGCCCCGGCGTGATCGCCTCGACCCGCCAGAAGTCCAGCGCGTCCCCGACCCGGAGGTGCCGCGGATCACGCCGTCCGCGCCGCAGCCCCACACCGCCGGACAGCCGGTCGAGCAGCCCGCGGGCCGCCCACGCGGCGCGGAACGAGTACCACCCGGACGTTCCGCCGATGCCCTCGATGATCTGCCACAGCGCCTCCGGCGGGGCCTGCACCACGCTGGTGCGCTCGTCGACGTACAGCGAGCCGCCCGCCCAGGACGGGTCGCTCGGCAGCGGGTCGCTGGGCGCGCCGGGCGTGCCCGCCGAGCTCCAGCTGGTGGACACGTCACCTTCCCGGGTGTGCCGCAGGGCCAGCGCGATGGCGTCGTCGAGGGCCAGCAGTCCGCCTGGCGGATCGGGAATGTAGTCCGCGATGTCGTGCTCGGACGCCACGACCTCGTTCCGCAGCGACTCCACCAGGGGCTTGGCCAGGCCGCTCGGGACCGGCGTGACCAGGCCGACCCAGAGCGCCGAAAGCTGGGGCGTGAGCACCGGCACCCGCACCAGGACCCGCGGCCGCAGCCCGGCCACGTCGGCGTAGCGGTGCATCATGTCCGCGTAGGTGACGATGTCCGGGCCGCCGACGTCGAAGCGCCGGTTGACGTCGGCGGGCAGCGCCGCCGAGGCGACCAGGTAGCGCAGCACGTCGCGGACGGCGATCGGCTGGATGCGGGTGTCCACCCACTTGGGCGTGACCATCGCCGGCAGCCGTTCGGTGAGATAGCGGAGCATCTCGAACGACGCCGAGCCGCTCCCGATGATCACGGCCGCCTGCAGCGCGGCCGTCGGCACGCCGCTGCCCAGCAGGATGTCCCCGACCTCGCCGCGCGAGCGCAGGTGCGGGGACAGCTGGCCGTTCTGGCCGGAGATGATCCCGCCCAGGTAGACGATCCGCCCGACCCCGGCATCGCGTGCGGCGTCGGCGAAGATCCGCGCCGAATCGCGGTCCCGCTCCTCGAACGAGGATCCGGTGCCCAGTGCGTGGATGAGGTAGTAGGCCACCCCCACACCCTCGAGGGCGCGCCGCACCGCCGCCGGGTCCATCGCGTCCGCCGTCGCGATCTCGACGTCACCGGACCAGGACCGGTCGCTGAGCTTGCCGGGGTCGCGGGCCATGCACCGGACCGGGTACCCGGCGGCGAGGAGCTCGGGGACCAGCCGCCCGCCGATGTAGCCAGAGGCGCCGGTCACGAGGCAGCGCGGTTGCGAGGACATGCCTTCCAGTGTCGCATTGACCTCGCAATATCCCCCCGGAGGGTCAGGCGTGGATGACGTCCGTATGGTGGCAGAAGTGCACGCGGGCCGCGCCGCTGGACCGGATCCGGCCGATCGACGCCTCCCATGCGTCCCGGTCATCGGCCTGCCCCGGCGGCAGCTTCTGGCCCTCCGGGCCGCCGTACAGCGTCGGCGTGTATGCGGCGTCCCCGATCAGCAGATCCTCGCCGTCGCCGCCCTGGATCACCACGCTCTGGTGCCCGGCGGTATGGCCAGGCGTGGTGATGACGGACAGGCCCGGCACGATCTCGGTGTCCCCGTCCAGCAGCTCGAACCGGGCCCCGGCGAAGTCGAACCAATCGGCCAGATACGGCGACTCGCGGCGGGCCCGGTCCAGCTCCGCATGCTGGACGTGGAAGGGGGCGTGCCTGAACACGGCGTTCTGCCCGCAGTGGTCGAAGTGCAGGTGCGTGTTGATCACCATCGTGATGTCCACCGGGCTCATGTCCAGCTTGGCCAGCGCCGCCGCGGCGGCGACGTTGACGGTGCGCCAGTCGTCCTGCACGCCCTGCGGCCCGCCGACTCCGGTGTCTACCAGCGCCGCGCCGCCGGGGTAGGTGACCACGAACCCGTGCACCGGCCATTCCGTGTGCGTTCCGGGCGGGGTCACGCTGGCCAGGTGCAGCCTTGTGATCTCCAGCGTCATCGGCGACCGTCTCCCTCCGGCATGTCCGTCCCCGGCCCTCCCGTTGTATCAGGAAGGGACGTTGTCTCAGGAAGGGCCGGGGGCAAGCCGAACGTCGCGAACAGGCCCGGATCGAGGAACGAGGTGATCCGGGTGATGCGCGATCCGGCGATGGTGAGCACCTGGATCGCGTGGGCCCGGTATACGCCGTCGCCAGCACGCATGTAGCTCGCGAGCGCGGGCTGGCCGTTCGCGGCCGTCGGCGTTGCCCGGAAGGCGCTGGGTTCGCGGCGGGCCAGGGCCCGCAGGAAGGTCCCGATGGCTTCCCGGCCGGCGAACCAGGTCACCCGCGGCGGCATCTCGAAGACAGCGTCCTCGCGCAGCAGTTCCGTGAGGGCGGTGATGTCCGCCTTCTCGAAGGCTTCCGCGTAACGGTCCGCCAGTGCCCGGTCGTCCGGGCTGGCAGGCTCGCGGATGTCGTCCGCAGCCGGGGCCGCCTGCTCCAGCCGCGTCCGGGCGCGTAGCAGCATTCCGTTCACCGCGGTGGTCGTGGTGCCGAGCAGCTCGGCGACTTCGGCGGCCCGCCATTGCAGGACGTCGCGCAGGATCAGCACGGCGCGCTGCCGGGCGGGCAGGTACTGCAGGGCGGCGACGAAGGCCAGCCGCATGCTCATCCGCGACGTGACGATCACGGCGGGATCGGCGGGACCGGAGCTCACCAGCGCGTCGGGCATGGGCTGCAGCCACGGAATCTCGGGCCGCTCCGCGGCCGGGGGCGCGGCCGGGTCCTGGCTCGGGCTGCCGAGGCCGGACGGCAGCGGCCGGCGCCCGCTGTTCTCCAGCGCCCGCAGGCAGGCGTTGGTCGCGATCCGGTACAGCCAGGTCCGCAGCGACGCCCGCCCCTCGAACTGGTCGTAGGACCGCCAGGCCCGGATCAACGTCTCCTGTACCTGGTCCTCGGCGTCCTGTACCGAGCCGAGCATCCGGTAGCAGTGCGCCAGCAGCTCTTCCCGGTACGGGTCGGTGAGTAGTGCGAAATCGTCGCTGCTCAGCATCGCCGCTCCTGTGGTCTGCGCGCCGCCCTCGCTAGTACAGACCCGCTCCGGCCAGAAAACTCGCCGAGCCGCCGGCCGTTGAGTTTCCGCGATGGCCCGGATCAGTACAGCTGCACGCGATTCCCGCATGCACTGAATGGAGAGACGCACATGTCCCAGATATCTGCCGTCCCGGCCGTGAGCCGGGGCACGAAAGAAGTCCGTCGCTGGCGCGCGTTCGCGGTGCTCGCGGTGGCGTTCTTCATGACCGTCGCGGACCTGGCGATCGTCAACGTCGCGCTGCCGACCATCGGCCGCAAGCTGCACATGGCCGAGTCCGACCTGCAGTGGGTCGTCACCGGCTACGCGCTTACCTTCGGCGGCTTCCTGCTGCTCGGCGGGCGCGCCGCGGATCTGCTGGGGCGCCGCCGCATCCTGCTGGCCGGCCTGGCGGTCTTCACCGCGGCCTCGCTCGGCTGCGGGCTGGCGACCGCGGAGGGTTTCCTGATCGCGATGCGCTGCCTGCAGGGACTGGGCGCGGCGATCGTCCTGCCAGCCGCGCTGTCGATCGTGATGAACATGTTCCCCGAGGGCGCCGAGCGCAACCAGGCGCTAGGCGTGTGGGGAGCCATCGGGGCGAGCGGGGCGACCGTCGGCGTGATGGCCGGCGGCCTGCTCACCCGCTACGCGGGCTGGGAGTACATCTTCTACCTGAACGTCCCGATCGGCGCTGCGGCGCTGGCGCTAGCCCCGCGCGTCGTGCCGGAGAGCCTGGCTCGCCACCGAGCGGCGCCGCTATGACCCGTTCGGCGCGGTGACCGTGACCGGCGCCCTGTCGCTGCTCGTCTACGCGATCTCGACCGCCCCGCAAGTCGGCTGGGGAACCGCCCGGACGGTGTCGCTGCTGGCCGTTTCCGCCGCCCTGCTCGCGGCCTTCCTGGTCATCGAGACCCGCGTCGAGGCGCCGCTGATGCCGCTGCGGATCTTCCGGCTGAAGACACTGGCGGGCGGGAACGCGGTCGGCCTGCTGCTCGGCGCCAGCTTCTTCGCGTTCATCTTCGTCGGCACGCTGTACATGCAGCAGGTGCTGGGGTACTCGGCGCTGAAGGCCGGGCTCGCCTGGCTCGCGGCCACGCTCACCTCGGTCGCCTTCGCCGGCCTGTCACAGGCGCTGGTCACGCGGGGTTCGGCCAAGCTCGTGATGGCGGCCGGCATGGCCCTGATCGGCGGCGGCGCGCTGTGGGCGACCCAGGTGCCGGTGCACGGGCATTTCTGGGCCGATCTGGCCGGGCCGTTCCTGATCACCGGGGCCGGTACCGCGTTCGCCTTCATCCCGGTGTCCATCGCCGCCCTCGCCGGCGTCACCGAACAGAGGCCGGCCTCGCCTCCGGCCTCATCAACACCTCCCAGCAGCTCGGCGGAGCGATCGGCGTCGCGGTAGCGTCCACGATCGCCGCCAGCCGCGTCACCACCCTGCTGCACCAGGGTGCGACGCCGGCCGCCGCGCTGACGGGCGGTTTCCAGTGGGCGTTCTGGGCCTGCGGCCTGATCGGCCTGGCCGCCGTCCCGGTCACGTTCCTGCTCGTCCGCCGTAACGAGCTGGCCCGGGCCGTAGCCAGCACAACGGTCAAGGAGCCCAAGGCTGCCGTCGCCCTTGTTCCACAAGCCAGGCAACGGAAGACCTATGGCCCTGAACGTGGCGTTGAGGACGATGAATGATGTGATCCGGCGCCAGGGAGCGTCTAACGCCCCGAGCACGGGAGGATTCGTATGACCTCGTTGTCTGAAGCTCCGGCTGCCCCGCAGCTGCTGAAGGCCTCGACCGGTATCCGGGGACTGGATGAGATCACCGGGGGTGGGCTGCCCCACGGCAGATCCACGCTGGTGACGGGCGGCACCGGCACCGGTAAGACCCTGCTGGGCCTGCAGTTCCTGGTCGCGGGCGCCCGGGAGCACGGCGAGCCTGGTGTGCTGGTTACTTTCGAGGAGTCAGCGGAGAAGGTCACCGCCAACGTGGCCTCGCTGGGCTTTGACCTTGACGGGTTGCAGCGGGACGGGATGCTGATAATCATGGCCTTCCCGGTGGAGGCGGCTGAGATTGTCGAGACTGGCGAGTTCGACTTCGGGCCACTGTCCCTGGTGCTGGACGACGCGATCAGGCGCATCGGGGCCAGGCGGGTCGTGCTCGACAGCATCGAGGTGCTGTTCGGGGCGTTCAAGGCACAGGCGATCGTCCGGGCTGAGCTGGGCAGGTTGTTCGGCTGGCTGGAGGGCCGGGAGGTCACTGCGATTGTGACCGGCGAGCGCGCTGCCGATGCGCTGACCCGGCATGGGATCGAGGAGTACGTGTCCGACTGCGTGATCGTTCTGGACCACCGCGTGCACGAGGGGGTCGCCACGCGGAGGCTGCAGGTGGTCAAGTACCGCGGGTCGACGCATGAGGCCAACGAGTACCCGTTCCTGATCTCGGTCCATGGCTTCGAGATACTGCCAGTGACGGCGGTCAGCCTCGACTACGGCGCTTCCAGCGAGCGACTGTCGACCGGCGTGCCCCGGCTGGACCGCATGCTGTCCGGCGGCCTGTACCGGGGGTCAACCGTCCTGGTCAGCGGGGCGCCGGGTACCGGCAAGAGCACGGTGGGGGCACACTTGATCGACGCAGCGTGCGCGCGGGGCGAGCGGGCCCTGCTGGTCCTGTTCGAGGAGTCGCCGAATGAGGTGATCCGCAACATGGGCTCGGTCGGCCTGGACCTGAGACGCTGGGTGGAGACGGGTCTGCTGCGGATCTGGGCCGCCCGGCCATCGGCATTCGGCCTGGAGACGCACCTGACGATCCTGGCCCGGCTGATGGATGAGCAAGAGCCGACCGTCGCCGTTCTCGACGGGATCACCAGCCTGACTCACCAGCCCACCCAGGCCAACGTGGTCTCGATGGTGGCCCGCCAGATTCACCTGCTGAAGAGCCGAGGGATCACCGCTATGGCGACCACGCTGATCCAGGATGACGAGGCGAGTGGGGTGGGCGTGTCCTCGCTGATGGATACCTGGCTGCTGCTGCGCAATGTCGAGTCCAACGGCGAGCGTAACCGGCTGCTATTCGTGCTCAAGTCGCGCGGCACCGCCCATTCCAACCAGGTGCGGGAGTTCCTGCTTACCGACCATGGGGTGGAGCTTGCCGACGTCTACGTGGGCCCCGGCGGGGTGATGACTGGTTCCGGCCGCGTCATGCAGCAAGCCCGGGAGCGCAGCGACCAGCTGGAGCGCGAGGAGCAGCTGATGCGCCGTAAGCGAGAGCTGAAAGCGCACGTCGCGCAGGGGCAGGCTCAGCTCGCCGTACTGCAAGAGGAGCTCGCGGCGCAGCAGGCCGAGCTGGAGCAGATCGCGAGCCGCGAAGCACGCCTGGCGGCCGATGCCAAGGCGACCCGGGCGGCCCTGGCCGCTCAGCGCCGGGCAGATCCGGCCAGCCGCGATGACAGAGCGCAGTGATGACCCCGCCGCGCGACGCCGGTGGCGACACCGATGACGCGGCTCAGCCAGCGGCATCTGCCGAGACCTGGGAGTTGCGGCTGTACGTGACCGGCCGCACGCCCACATGCGTCCGCGCGCTCGCCAACCTCCAGCGCGCCTGCGCGCATTGGCTGGGGGGCCTGTATCACATTGAGGTTATCGACCTGATGGAGAACCCGCGCCGGGCCGCCGAGGACCAGATCGTGGCCGTACCGACGCTGGTCAGGATGCACCCGCAGCCCATCCGCAAGCTCGTCGGCGACCTCACCGACACCGAGCGCCTGCTCGTCGACATGCAGCTGCGGCCAGGACCAGCCAGGCTGACGGATGAGCGTGGCTGATCAGCGGGTTCCTGTGGGCGTGTGGCCCGGCGTGCGCCGGGCGGGCTCCCAAGGCAGAGCCGAGGATCTGCCCTATTTGCACGGGGTTAAGATCGGCCTTACCCTGCCAGGAGGGGACCGCGTCGTCCCGGACCTTGGAGGCACGGCCAGTTATGGCCGGATCGGACTGAGGTGCCTCAGCGATGTGCCAGCCAGCACGGGCGTTGCGCGGGAGTAACCTGATGTCTGACACTGCTTCCTTATCCTCGTGGAGGCGCGGCCCGACCGGGGGCGGCTCTTGCCGAGATTCCGCTGGAGACCCGGCATTTCGAGGATCTCGGCCGCTACCTGCTGATACCGATGATGCAGCGCGTGCGCGTGGCCCGGCAGCGCGCCGGTGAGCTGCTGGGCGGACGGACGGTGTGGATGGTGAACTCCACCGCTTTGGGTGGTGGGGTTGCGCAGCTGCTTCGTACGCTGCTGCCGTACTGGAAAGGTGCCGGGATCGACGTCCGGTGGATGGTGCTCAACGGTTCTGCCGAGTTCTTCCGGGTGACCAAGCGCTTTCATAACCATCTGCAAGGCCAGCCAGGCGATGGCGGCGTGCTGGGGACCGAGGAGCTGACGACGCTGGACCGGGCCGCCCTCTACCACGCCGAGGCGCTAGCGTCCCTGCTGTCCCCGGGAGACGTGGTGGTGCTGCACGACCCCCAGACCGCGGCCATGTCGGTGCCGCTCGAGCGGGCTGGCGCGACCGTGATCTGGAGATGCCACATTGGCACCGACCACCACAACGAGTACTCCCGGAACGCGTGGCGGTGCCTGCGGCCGCGCCTGGCCGGCGTGCGCCGCTTTGTCTTCAGCCGCCGTACCTCGCTGCCGGAGTGGCTGGGCGGGGCGGAGACGTCGATCTTGTCGCCGGGCATCGACCCCGGGTCGACGAAGAACCTGCCGATGTCCTATGGCGCCGCCCGGGCGATCTTGCAGCACCTGGGCCTGGCCGCCGGGGTCCCGGCTGCCGCCCCGCGCTACGCCCGCACGGATGGGTCGGTGGCGACGCTGGCCGCTGGTCCCACGGTGGTGGACTCCGACGGCCCGCCGGACTGGGGCCGGGACCCGGTGGTGGTCTCGCTGGCCCGATGGGACGGGATCAAGGACCCGCTGGGGATCCTGGATGGCTTCGTAGAGCGGGTGGTACCGGCGACCGGCGCGCACCTGCTGCTCGCGGGCCCCGACGCGGGCCAGGTCGCCGATGACCCCGAAGCCGAAGCCGTGCTCGCCGCCGTCCGCGAACGCTGGCGGCGGCTGCCGCCCCGCGCGCGCGCCCGGGTTCATCTCGCCTGCCTCCCGCTCACCCCGCCCGAGGAGAACGCCGCGATGGTGAACGCGATCCAGCGCCTAGCCGCAGTGGTGGTCAAGAAAAGCCTGCAGGAGGGGTTCGGCCTGGGAGTGACCGAGGCGATGTGGAAGGCCCGTCCGGTCGTCGCCAGCGCGGTGGGGGGCCATCTGGATCAGGTCCAGCACCGGCACAGCGGGCTGCTGGTCGACGACCCTGCCGACGTGGCTGCGTTCGGCGATGCGATCGTCGAGCTGCTGCGTGACCCGCCGCTGGCCGCCCGGCTCGGCCAGGCCGGGCGCGAACGGGCTCGCGCGCTGTTCCTCAACGACCGGCACTTCGTGAGCTGGGTCGACGTCTTCGGCGCGGCGCTCGAGCCGCGGGCCGGTGCCAACAGATCGACAGGCCCCGGGGCGGGCGTGCCAGCGCCACCATGGCCCGGTGCCGCAGCGCTCGACCCTGCCGACCACGACGCCCTGACCGGCCTGTGGAATTGCCGGCGCTTCGAGAACGAACTCGACCGCGCCCGGCAAAACGCCGAGCGCCTCGCGCTCTTCTCCATGGACGTGGACCGATATAACGAAGTGATCCGGCGCCACGGTGCGGCCGCCGCGGAGGCACTGATCCAGAGCATCGCACACGTGCTGGCCCAGCGCCTTCGGCCGAATGACACGCTGGCCCGCATGGGAGGCGACGAGTTCGCCGCCGTATTCCCCTCCGCGACGCCCCCGCTCATCCAGAGCCTGGCCGACGGGCTCTGCACCGCCGTGCGCGAGCAGACACACACCACCGGCACCAACTCGATCCCCGCCACCATCAGCATCGGCGCCGCCTTCTTCGACGCGGGCACCCAGACCCACCACGAAGCGCTGCGCGCCGCCGACGCCGCCCTGCATGAGGCCAAGGTCGCAGGCGGCGACCGCGCCATCGTGCATCAGTCCTTACCAGGCGTACTAGCTCGCCGCGGGCTCGAGCAGGAAATATATGTCCGTTCGCCGCTTCGCTGGGTCGTCTTCCCAGTCACCGTAAACTTCCCAGCCCACCCCGGCTGGCCGGCGGCCGTTGTCCGTGCACCACTGTTCGATGGCCTGGTATGCCGGGGCCATTTCCGAGTACTCGCCGTAGTGCGCCGTGGTGGCCATGTCGCCGGACGGCGTGGATATGTGCCGGACTTCACCGCGTTCGGTGAAATCGGTGAACACCTCGACACCGGCGTCGATGGTCATCATGCCTTCGCCGCCACCGCGGTACACGACGACGTTGTGCCCGGTGCGGACGTTCTGCTCACGCAGCACGGGCCAGACCATATCCAGCAGGCGCACAATGTCGGCGCCCAGCCGCGGACGCGCAGTTTCCGCACGGACCGCGGCCAGGGCGCGTGGATCGGCTTGCCCGGTGCGTACGTCATACGGCACGACGCGGACAGTACCAGTGCCGTCAGGGGAGCACAACGGCCAAGGCCGCTGCACTCTTACTGCCGCGCCCGCCGGCGAGGCACTCAGCAGCCGGGGATGGTCCTGGAACCTGGTACCGATTCCAGGCCGGGCGCAGGGACCATGTGGAGCTGGGATGGGCTCGCGAGCTGCAGGGGAACCGCGTGGATATGCGGCGCGCCCGGCGCAAAGGGGTCCGGGGGCTGCTGGTACTGGTCCAGGTAACACGCCATTAGCGCCGCGAGCGTCTGCTGTCCCCCGGCATTCGGATGGAAAGAGCCGCCATTCACGGGATTAGGGAAATTAAGGTACGGCTTTACCGAGTTCGTGTACTGGCCGCTCGCTCCGCAGGGCTCGTGACCGTCCCAGATTGCCACCGGAGACACAAACTCGATGCCGGCCGCGACGGCCTCCTCGTAGGTGCGATCGTTAAGTTGGTCCTGCAAGGTCCGGATGCCCGTTCGTTCCCGGATGCTCAAGCGGTTCAGGATGCTGGCACATTCCGGCGGGAAGAAGGGGAAGCCGGGATCGGACTGGCTCGGGAACAGGTACGGATAGCCGATGACGACGATGCGGGCATGCGGGAAGTCGCGTCTCAGGGTGCGGAAGACCGTGGCATCCTCGTCGCCGATCTCCTGGATCGTGGCCGGGCCCCACTCCGTCAGCAGCTTCCCCGGGGGGACGTGCTTGGCCGTCGCCTCGCTGGTCCCCGGCGGCGGGAACGCTGTTCCCAGGCAATTGCCGGAGACCATGCAGGTCAGCACGACCTTGGAGAAGATCGCGTTGTTCCCGCCGATGGTGAGGGTGACGAGCCCCACCGACGGCTGGATGGCCCCGCCGACCTGTGCTGGGACAAGCACCCCGGACCGGTGGATGGGCTTGAGGATCTCGCCCACCAGCGCCCCGGAGCACGCGTTGAAAGTAAACGACGGCGGGCTGACGTGGAGCTGCCTGGAGAGCAGGTACGGATAGGCGTAACTGACCGAACGGTCGCACTGGGTCAGCGCGGTACCGGGGGCGAACGGAAGAAGGCCCTCGCCGGCCGAGTAGGAATCCCCCAGGGCGACATAGCTGCCCTGGATGCCGGCCACCGCCTCGGGCATCGGATGACCGGCCGGAACGACCTTGTTCTCGTGCCAGGCCGAGATCCCCAGGTACCCGACGGCCACGGCAACCCCCAGTGCGGCGCCCAGCAGGACCGTCAGCGGTGTGAACAAGTGCCAGGTCTCATCGTCCGGCGCGTCGATGTCGTGCTGCGGCCACAGCGCCCAGCGGGACCTGCCGCCGGTGGCGTGCCGCCGGAACGGAAGGGGCGCCGTGGGCCATGCCCACCACGCACCCGCGGCCACGGCGGCCAGCGCGAAGATCAGAAAGAGCCAGCGGGTCAGTCCGCCCGGATCCGAGGAGAACAGCCACCACGCGACCCCCGCATCCACGACCAGCAGCGAGGTGAGCGCGACGTACATGAAAACGTGATCGGCGCCCCGGAGGCGGCTCCAGTCGGGATGCCGGTATTCGATGACGGCACCGCTTGCGAGCGCACCGAGACTAATGTTAGTGAAGATAACGAAGGCGAAACCGAGAACGGCCGTGACCTTTGTCCCGCTGAGTGGCGATTTGCCGAGTGCCGCCCAGAACACGACGCAGAACAGGACAACTGCCGCGAGTGCCAGCCAGATGAAATGCCGCAGTCTCCACTCGCGCGGCTTGCCTCCGTGCCCCTCTTCATCCCAGCTCTGGGCAACAGGCGAAATGCTTGCCATCGGACATCCCCCCACTCCATCAGAGCATGGCAACGCCCGTTTAGATACAGTCCAGATCCCAGGGCCATAAGCACCCGAGTGCGGCCTGGGGCCCTCGGCTCGTAAGGTTTGCCTATGGCAGAAGACGCCGTACCGCCGGCTCACGCAGATCCCCGGAGCGATCTGCGGGCATCGCACGAGGACCGGGACCGGATCGTTGAGCTGCTGCGGGTGTCCGCGGGCGATGGCCGCCTCAGCATGGAGGAGCTCGACGAGCGGGTCGAGGCGGCCCTGACCGCGCGTACCTACGGGGAGCTTGAGGCCCTGGTCACGGACCTGCCCCCCTCGCCGGGACCGGCGGCGGGGGTACCCGCCAGGCCAAAGGAACTGGTCCGCATCGACTGCGGCAGCGGCAGCGCCAAGCGCGACGGCCGGTGGGCCGTCCCGCAGCGGATGGAGGTGCGCGTCCAGAGCGGTTCTGTGACCCTGGACTTTACCCAGGCCCAGGTGACCTGGCCGACACTGCAGATCGACGCCGAGGTGCGCAGCGGCCAGCTCAAGCTGATCACCAAGCCGGGCATCGTGCTCGATACCGACGACGTGTCCGTACGCAGCGGGAGCGTCAAGGTCAAGACGCCCTGGGGCGACGATGTGCCCGCCACGCTCCGGATCGACGTGGCCGGCAAGATCGGCAGCGGTGCCATCACGGCCCGCCCGCCCCGCGCCCCCCGCCGCTCGCTCTGGGAGTGGCTCCTCCGCCGGCCGCGTCACCCCGCTCCCTGGGAGCTCCCATCTGGCCGGTCAGCCTACGAGCTTCCGCCTGGACGGCCCTGAGCCGGCAGGCCGGCGTCAGCATGGTGCCGAGCCGGCATCGGCCATAGTCACCAGCCAGCGGCGATGCCAGAATGCCAGTCATGGGCAACGGCAGATCCTCTGGCTCCGGTAACGCGGGCGGTTCCATTCTCAGCATCGGCTCGACCGGCTCGATCCTGTCGATCGGCTCCGCCGGTTCGATTCTCTCCATCGGCTCATCGGGCTCGGTGCTGTCGATCGGCTCGTCGGGATCGTTCGCCTCCATCGCCTCGCTCGCCTCGCTGGGCAGCTTGGCCTCGGCGCTGTCGGTCGGCTCGATCTTCAGCTTCGCCTCGGTTGCGTCCGGGTTCTCCGCTGGCGCGCTCAAAGGCTGGGGCGACCCGAAGGCGATGTTCCGCTGGCCGGCGAAGGCGGCGCGCCTGCGTCGTGCTCCGAGCCACGTCCGTTCGGTTAATTAACGGGAGGCGGAGCATGGCTGAGCTGACGGCAGGCCCCGGGGCGGGGAACCCCGGGACGGCCGTGACCGCGAGCACGGCCGTCGACCTGGAGGTCCTGGAGGAGATCCAGCGGCGGGTCCTGTGGCTCGCGGTGCGGATGGTGGACGCGGCCAACCACGAGCGCAGCACCGGGGACGGGGTGAAGGTCGGCGGCCACCAGGCCTCCAGCGCCTCCCTGGTCACCGCGATGACCGCACTGTGGTTCGCCCACCTGTCCGCCGACGACCGGGTCAGCGTCAAGCCGCACGCCTCGCCGGTGTTCCACGCCATCCAGTACCTGCTCGGCAACCTCGACCGGAAGTACCTGACCACGCTGCGCTCCCGCGGCGGCCTGCAGGCGTACCCGTCGCGGACCAAGGACCCGGACGATGTTGACTTCTCGACCGGGTCGGTCGGCCTCGGGGCGGTCGCGCCGCTGTTCGCCGCCGTGGCCCGGCGCTACGTCGACGCGCACTTCGGTGAGCGCCCGCGGTCCCGGTTCATCGCGCTGCTCGGCGACGCCGAACTCGACGAGGGGAACGTGTGGGAGGCGGTCTTCGACCCGGTCACCCACGGGCTCGGCAACGTCACGTGGGTGATCGACTTCAATCGCCAGTCTCTCGACCGGGTCGTCCCCGGCGTCCGCATCGCGCACTGGAAGGGCCAGTTCGAGGCCGCGGGCTGGCACGTTGTCGAGGTCAAGTACGGCCGCCAGCTGCAGGCCAAGTTCGCCGAGCCGTACGGCCCGGCCCTGCGGGCCTGGATCAACAACATGCCGAACGAGCATTACCAGTCGCTGTTCGGCCTTCCGGCTGAGAAGCTGCGGGAGCGGTTCATCGACGGCGCGCCGCCCGGGGTGGACCGCGTGCTCGCCGACGTCACCGACGACGAGCTCGCGCCGCTGGTCACCGACCTGGGCGGACATGACCTGGCGAGCATGCTCGCCGCCTACGCGGCCTGCGACCGGGTCCGCGACCGGCCCAGCGTGATCTTCGCCTACACGGTCAAGGGGTGGGGCCTGCCCATCGCGGGCAACCCGCGCAACCATTCGGCGCTGCTGCTGCCCAGGCAGATCGACGAGATGCGCGCGGGTCTCGGCCTGACGGCGCAGACCGAATGGGACCGCTTCGACGCCTCCACCGCGGCCGGCATCCTGTGCAGCCAGCGCCGCGAGGCCCTGCACCGGGAACCGCGTACCCCGGCGGCGCCGGTCAGCGTGCCCGCGGCCACCGGCACGTCCAGCACCCGGCCGGCCTCCACGCAGGAGACATTCGGCCGCACGCTGGTCAGCCTGTCGCGCGACGAGGCCCTGGCGCCGTACCTGGTGATGTCGGCGCCGGACGTGGCCACCTCGACCAACCTGGCCGGCTTCATCAACCGGGTCGGCGTCTTCGCCCCGGCGCAGCAGCGCTCCTGGCGCGACGACTCCGTGCTGCGCTGGACCGAGGGGCCGAAGGGCCAGCACATCGAGCTCGGTATCTCCGAGATGAACCTGTTCCTGCTGCTTGGCCAGCTCGGCCTGGCCTGGGACCTGTCCGGGCAGCCACTCTTGGCGGTCGGCACGGTCTACGACCCGTTCGTCTGCCGCGGCCTCGATGCCTTCATCTACTCCGTCTACTCCGGATCCCGGTTCCTCATCGCCGGGACCCCCTCCGGGGTAACGCTCGCCCCGGAGGGCGGCGCGCACCAGTCCACTATCACGCCGTCGATCGGTCTTGAACTTCCGAACGTGACGTTCCTCGAGCCTGCCTACGCGGCGGCGGTCGACTGGCTGGTCTGTGACGCCCTCGGCCGGATCGCGTCCGGGCCGGCCGAGACCACGACCGCGGTCCCGGCCGAGAACGGCGCCTACTACTTCCGGCTGAGCACGCGGCCGCTGGACCAGGAGCCGTTCGCCGCCGCCAGGGCCCGGATCGGCGAGGCCGTGCTCCGCCGCCAGGTGCTGGCCGGCGCCTACCGCCTGGTCGACGCGTCGCCGCTGGCCGACGGCGGCGCGCCGCAGGTCTACCTGGCCGCCTCCGGCGCGGTCCTGCCGGAAGTGCTGACCGCCGCCGCGGAACTGGCCGACGAGGGCATCGCCGCGCACGTCGTCGACGTCACGTCGCTGGATCGCCTGCACACCGCGTGGCAGCGGACGCTCCGGCATGGCATCCGCACGGCGGCCACCCCGTCGATCCCCGGCGCGCTGCGCGCGGCCTTCCCCGGCCGGGCGCCGCTGGTCACCGTGCACGACGCGGCCTCGCACGCCATGGCCTGGCTCGGCTCGGCGCTCGGTGTCCCGTGCGTACCGCTGGGGGTGGACCAGTTCGGCCAGTCCGGCAGCGTTCGCGAGCTGTACGAGCTGCACGACCTGCTGCCCGGCTCCATCGTGAACGCCGCCCTGGCCGCCCTCTCCCTGGGTTAGGTCGAGGGCGGCCGGATCAGGCGCGGCTGGTTAGGCGGACGTCTGGTCGAAGTAGTGGCCCTTGTCGAGGTCCTCGATGAGCCCGGGGTGGGTCGGGTGCCAGTCCAGTAGCTTGCGGGTCAGCGCGCTCGAGGCCGGGCTGTCCATGCCGAGGAAGCCGGCCAGCCAGGTGAAGTGCTCGCCCGCGTCCTCGGGAGAGATGGAGACCACCGGCAGGTTCAGATGCCGGCCGATCACCTCAGCGACGTCGCGGATCGGCACGCCCTCGTCGGCCACCGCGTGCAGCGTCGAACCCGCCGGGGCCTTCTCCAGCGCCAGCCGGAACAGGTGGGCGGAATCGAGCCGGTGCACGGCGGGCCAGCGGTTGGTCCCGTCGCCGATGTAGCCGGAGACGCCCTTGTCGCGGGCGATGCCGACGATGGCCGCCATGAAGCCGTTGTCTCCGTCGCCGTGATTCGTCGGAGGAAGCCGCACGATGGACGAGCGGACGCCGCGGGAAGCGAGGGACAGCGCCAGCTCGGACGTGGCCCACCGGGTCCGCGGGCCCTCGGGCATAGCGGCCCCCTGCGCGGCATCATGTCCGTCCCGCTCGGTAAGCGGCCGCCCCAGTGACAGCCCGAGCGTCCCGGAAGCGATGAGAAACGGCCGGTCAGAACCCGCCAGCGCCTCCCCGAACGTCTCGACGGCGCGGCGATCCGCGTCGGCTGCGGTCTGGAAGCCCCCCGCGAAGGCGATGTCGTGCTTGAACGCGAGATGGATCACGCCATCCGATGCGGCAGCGCCGCTGCGCAGGATGTCGAGGTCATCAATGGTGCCGCGCTGGACCTCGGCCCCGGCCGCGGTGAGAGCTTCGGCCGAGGCATCGGAACGGGCCAGCCCGACAACCTGATGGCCCGCGCCGATGAGCTCGGGAACGACGGCGGAGCCGATCCAGCCGGACGCGCCGGTAACGAATACGCGCATGAGAAGAACCTCCAGGTGGCCGACTGTCCTCGGTGCAGGGTGTGCGCCGGTGCAGGGTGTGCGCCGGTACAGTCGATGTCAGTTGCTGTCATCAGCAGCCTAGCACATGATGTCAGCCGCTGTCATCACTGGGGATCTGGGCCCGGGTGAGCGGGCTCCAGGTGGGCGGGCTCCAACGGGGACCCGGTGAAAGCCGGGTCCCCGCCGTTGGCGTCCCCGAGCCGGCCGGTTACCCGTCGCCCTGGGTGGCCGCAGTCGCGTTCTTCGCGTTCTTCGGCCCGGGCGCGGGCGGCGGGGTGGTGCAGCCGGCGCAGGCGGGCTGCCCGCTGAAGTACGCCGGGAGGGACGGCGAGTCGCTCGAGGGGTTGGTGGCCAGCAGGATGGGGGAGCGGGGCGCCTGGCTGAAGTTGAAGTCCTGGTCGAGACTGCCCAGGATGGGCTGGTTCTCCCGTACGTCCGGCCGCGGGTCGGGGCGGCCGTCGGTCTGGGGATTCAGCCGGTCACCGCCGAGGAAGTCATCCTCGATGAACTTCAGGTAGGCGTCGCTGCTGAGCGTCTGGTGGTCCAGGTAGCCCTGCTTCGCGTAGGGCGAGATCACCAGGCCGGGGACACGCAGGCCGTAACCGTTCTGGTCAACCGACGGCGGCGTCACGTGGTCGTAGAAGCCGCCCCAGTCGTCCCAGGCCAGGAAGATGGCGGTGGAACTCCAGTCCGGGCTCTTCATCGCGGCGTTGACGATCGACGTGACGTAGGCCTGGCCCTGATGGACGCTGGCCGGCGGGTGCTCGCTGTCCGGCCCGGACGGCGTGATCCAGCTGACCGACGGCAGCGATCCGGCCTTGGCCGCCGCGTAGTAGTTGTTCAGGTCCTGGATGTTGCTCACCTGGTGGTCGGCCTGCACGTCGCCGAACAGCGGCAGCGGATTCCAGATCCCCGGCGTCTTGGCGCTCTGCTTCACCGGGGCGCAGGTCTCCGCCGAGTCGCTGGCGCAGTCCGGCTGGACCCCAGTCTGCACGTAGTAGGCCCAGCTGACGTGGTGCGCGTACAGCAGCCAGGTGATGTCGGTCCAGGCCAGGTCGATCTTGGTCTGCCCGTCGGTCACCTCCTTATTGACGGCCTTGCCGAACTGGCTCGCGCCGTACGGCCCGACGATGTTGTTGACGCAGCTCATCGGGGACCTGTTCTTGCACTTGGCCGACCACGCCGAGACCATGTACAGATGGTCGGGCAGGGACCACGACTTGACCGGCTCGAACATGTGGTCCTGGAGCACGAAGTCCTTGGCGTAGGCCCAGTAGTTCGGGATCTCGGCGGCCGTGTGGTAGCCCATCACGTCCGGCGAGCTGCCGTTGCTGCACGCCGGGTCGTCCGGATTGCCGCAGGCCTTCCTGGCCTGGTCGCGCTGGGCGATGAACCCGTCCATCGTGCCGCCGTCGACGTCCGCGACCGCGTTGGCCTCCCCGTGCGGCCCGCCCCCGTTGACGTCCGCGGTGTCGTGGTAAGGCCGGGTGCAGCCGCCCGCGGGGTTCGGCACGCACACCGTCGGCGTCCCGTTGGTCATCGGGATCCCGTCCGCCCCCGGGTAGGTCCCGTAATACGTGTCGAACGACCGGTTCTCCTGCATCACGATGATCACGTGCTTGATCTTGTGGATTCCGGTCGCTGCGATCACGGTGCCGCCGGGGCTGCTGCTCGCGGACGCGCTTGCCGTGGAGCTGGACTTCCCGGACGTGGTGCACGCCGCCAGCAGGCCGGCCCCGAGCAGGATTGCGCAGGCGGCCGCTACCGGCCGGCCCGCGAGGTTTCGCCGTTGCATGCACGTCACCGTAGGCACCCGCCATGGGAACCCGCTGTGTCCCATGTGTGCAAACCATGAGCCGTTCATCACCAATTCTCAGGCCTCCCCACAGCTCCGGGTGCTGGGCGTTAGCTCCGGCTGCTCGGCGCTCGCTTGGTCGGTGCCGCTGGCCCGTCTTTCGCCGGAAAGCTTGCTATCCGATAATTTGTCGGAGTCGAGCAGCCGCCGCAGCACCGCTGTGTAGGCCGGGCGAGCGCTAAGACCGGGCGAGCGCTAAGACCGGGCAGCCTGGGCGCGCTAAGAAGGGCCGTTTGCCGGGGCCAGGTGGCTCTCGCCGAGCAGGCGGACCGGGTTGCCCCAGCAGACGGCGCGCAGCCAGTCCGGGCCCAGCTCTAGCCGGCCCAGCGCGGCGATCTGCTCGGCGTAGGGATAGGGGATGTTCGGGAAGTCGGTGCCGAGCAGGACCTTGCCGGCCAGGCCGAGGTCGCGCACGCGGGGGAGCAGATCGCGCGGGAAGGGGGCCAGCTCGTCGAAGAAGCTGGTGAACGCCATCGTGGTATCCAGCGCGACCCGCTCGTGGCCCTCCGCCAGCCGGACGAAATCCTCGTAGTCCGGGGCGCCCATATGCGCGATGATCGTGGTCAGCTGCGGATGACGGGCCAGCAGCGGCGCGAACGCATCCGGCCCGGTGTACGCGGCCGCCACCGGGGCGTGGCCCGCGTGGATCACCACCGGGATGCCCGCGTCCGCGAGCAGGCCCCACACCCCGTCAAGCTGCGGATCGCCGGGCGGGAACCCGCCGACCTGGAGGTGAATCTTGAAGATGGCCGCCCCTTCATCGATGGCCCGCCGGACGTAATCGAGCACGCCCGGCTCCGGGTAGAACGTGGCCGACGGCACGCAGCCGGGCGTCTTCCTGGCGAACGCGAGCGTCCAGTCGTTCAGATCCGCGGCCATCTCCGGACGGTGCGCGTAGGCCAGCGCGCTGAACATCCGCACGCCCATGGACGCCAGGTGAGCCGTCCGCTCCTCGTCCGCCCACCGGTAGCGGATCGGCCAGGTGACCCCGACCAGCGGGCCGGCCTCGTCGAAGTACGCCCACACCCGGCGGAGCATCCGCGGCGGCAGGAAGTGCACGTGCACGTCGGCGAGCCCGGGAAGCCCCAGCGCCTGCCAGAACGCGGCCACATCCTCGTCGCGGGCCGGGGGCGCGGGCGGCGCGGGCTGCGCGGAGGGCGCGGGCGGCGCGGAGGGCGCGGCCTGCCCGGTCCCGGGCTGATCTGCAGAAGTCACCTTCGTAAGGTATCGATAGAGCCGTGAAGGCGGCCTACATCGAGAGCTTCGGCAGCCCGGGGCACATCCGCTACGGCGACCTCCCCGATCCCGAACCCGGGCCCGGCGAGGTACTCGTCCGGGCCGAGGCGGTCGCGGTGAACGCGGTTGACACGTTCGTCCGCTCCGGGGCCTGGCGCACGCCGGTGACCTTCCCGCTCGCGGTCGGGCGTGACGTGGCCGGGACCGTGGCCGCGATCGGCGCCGATGTGACCGAGCACCGCCCCGGGGACCGGGCGTGGACGAACTCGGCGGGTTACGGCGGCCGCCCCGGGGCGACCGCCGAACTGGTGCCCGTCGCCCAGAACCGGCTGTACCGGCTCCCGGCCGGCGCTGATCCGGTGCCCTTCATCGCGGCCGTGCACCCGGGCGCCACCGCGTACGGCGTCCTCATCCGGCGGGCCCGGCTGCGCCCGGGGGAGACCGTCGCGGTCACCGGGGCCAACGGCGCCGTCGGCATGTGCCTGATCCAGGTGGCCGCCGCGACGGGCGCGCGGGTCATCGCCCTGGTCCGGGGCCCTGGCGCACCGGGCCACCACGCCCTGGCGGCGCAGCGGCTCTACGAGCTCGGCGCTGACCAGATGGTCGTGGTCGACGACGTCAGTCAGGCGGCCGCCGCCGCGAGCGGCCTGGCTCCGGACGGCGTTGACGTCCTGGTGGACACCACCGGTCACATGAGCCTCGGCGACGTGCCCAAGTTTGTGAACCCGCGCGGGCGCATTGTGCTGATCGCGGGGAAAGACCGCCGCATTGACCTGGATCAGTGGCAGTTTTATACCCGTGAGCTCCAGCTGCTCGGCTTCATCATGAGCGCGATGACCGCCGGTGAACTGGCCGCGGCCGCCGCGTGGATCAGCCACCGCTACGCTCAGAGCCCGCTGGAGGTCAGCGTCGGGCGCATCCTCAGCTTCTCCGACGCCGCACTGGCCCATACCCTCATGGAACGCGGCGATCGACCCCGCCTGCCCGACCACACCGTCGGCCGCCTGGTCCTGCGGCCGGACAACGCCGGAGAGGAACCATGACCGAAGCGCCCGCCGGAACTCATCCGGTCGACGGGATCGTCAGCACGCGCAGCGAGCTATCGGTGGCAGACACGGCCGAGCGGCTGGCCACGCTGATCGGTGCGGCCGGGGCCACACTGTTCGGCGTGATCGACCAGAGCGCCGAGGCCGAGCAGGCCGGCCTGTCGCTGCGCGCGACGAAGCTGGTGATATTCGGCAACCCGTCGGCAGGCACGCCCGTCATGGCAGCGGCTCCGCTCACCGCCCTCGACCTGCCCCTGAAGATCCTGGTATGGGAAGACGACCACGGGACGGTGTGGATGACCTACCTCGACCCGGGGTGGCTCGCCGCCCGCCACGGCCTGACCGGGCCGCTGGCGACGACGCTGACCGCCCCCGCGTCGCTCACCGCCCGGGTGATGGATTGAGCCTCAGCCTGCGGGCTGACTGCGCGAGCTGCGCCGCGCTGTGCTGCGTCGCGCCCGGATTTTCCGCCTCCGCCGACTTCGCCATCGACAAGGCTCCCGGGCGGCCGTGCCCGCACCTGGATCCCGGCTTCCGCTGCTCCATCCACGGGGAACTGCGGGCGCGGGGCTTCCCCGGCTGCGCCACCTACGACTGCTTCGGCGCCGGGCAGCACGTCACCCAGGGCACGTTCGACGGCGGTGACTGGCGGCAGGCGCCGGACGTGGCCGCGAGCATGTTCGCCGCCTTCGCGGTCATGCGGCCGCTGCACGAATTGCTCTGGTACGTGACCGAGGCGCTGGCGCTGGAGGGGGCCGCGCCGGTGCATACGAGCTGGCCGCCGCCTCCGGCGAGATCCACCGCCTCACCGAGGGCACTCCCGCAGAGCTCGCGCAGGTGGACGTGGGCGCGCTGCGCGCCCACGTCACTCCGCTGTTGCGGCGGGCCAGCGAGCTGATCCGGGGTGATTTTTCTTCTGAACGGAACTTCTCTGGCTCGGACCTGACCGGAAGGGACCTGCGGCGCCGCGACCTGCAGGGCGCCGCCCTGCGCGGGGCCTGCCTCATCGGGACCGATCTCCGCGGCGCGGACCTGCGCCGCGCCGACTTCACCGGAGCCGACCTGCGGGGCGCGGACCTGCGCGGCGCCGACCTGACCGGGGCCCTGTTCCTGACCCGGGCCCAGCTCGACGCGGCCCGCGGCGACAACGCGACGCGCCTCACCCCTCCGCTGCGGCCCCCCGTCCACTGGTCCGGTCCGGGTCCCCGCCCGGGCCCGGGCGGCTGACGGCGGCGCGCATGGACGGTCACGGCCTTACCCCCCTCACCGGCGGGTTCAGCGGCGAGACGTTCCTGGCCGAATCGGCAGGGGAGCGGGTCGTCATCAGGATCTACGCCGGCCGCGGCGCGCGCCGGGAGCACGCGGCCGAGATCGACGCGGCCGTGCTGCACCTGGTCCGCGGGCTGCTGCCGGTGCCACAGGTGCTGGAGATGCGCCTGCCCGACACGGCGGCCGGGACGCCGGGCGTGCTGGTGACCTCATTTTTGCCGGGGGAGCGGCTCGATCTCAGCCTGCCCGGCCTCGATGACCGCCAGCGCACCGCGGTGGTCCGCGAGCTCGGGCTGGTTCTCGGCCGCCTGGCTCAGATGCCGATGCCACGGCACGGGCAGTTCGTCGACGCCGGGCTGCGGATCGAGCCCTGGGGGGAGGCTCCGGACCTGCCCGCGTGGGTCCGGCATCAGCGGTCCACCTCCGCCCTGGCCGACTGGCCGGACGATCTCTACCGCAGGCTGCTGGCGGTCGCGGACCACGCGCAGGGCCTGCTCGACGAGGTGGACCGGACCTGCCTGGTGCATAGCGACTTCAACCCGAAGAACCTCCTCATCGATCGGGCCACCGGCGACCTGACCGGGCTGCTGGACTGGGAGTTCGCTCACGCGGGGACGCCGATGACGGACCTGGGCAACCTGCTCCGATTCGAGCGCGGCCCCCGCTTCACCGAGGGAGTGCTGACGGGCTACCTGGCGGTCGCGGGCCACCTCGACGGGCTGGCCGGCCTATCGAGGGCGGCGCGCCGGAAGCGGCTGCTCGGCCTGGCCCGCGCCGCCGACCTGTTCGCGCTGACCGAACTGGCCGGCAGGCGCGGGGAGAACCCGGTAGCCAGCCAGGCCGACGCGCTCCTGCGTGCGATAGCCGCCTCCGGTGACCTGCAGGCTGTGCCCGAGACCTGAGAGCAGGTTCGTGCGCCACTCCAGGACGGTGTACTGCCCCAGACGGTACGCCTCCTGCGGCGGCCCGAACGTCAGCTGAGCGGCTCTCAGCCATGCGGCGGAATCAGTTTCCCCCTCCTGCACGGCAACATAGCTGGCGTAATGCAGCGACGGTTCGTACTGCTGGCGGCTGGTCTCCCAGTTGCCCGGGACCAGCTTGCCCTCGTTCATCTGCACGGAACTGACCGTGATCCGGCTCCCGCTATCCAGCGTGGTGCTATTGGCCTGCCAGTAGCCGGCCAGCCCGTCGCGGAGGCCGTGCGCGGCCAGCCAGGTCGCGAGGCTCTGATTCATGGGAGGCACGGCCGGCTGGGCGGCGCCGTACGCGAGTGCGGCCAGGTAACCGGCGGCGGTCACCGCGAGCACCGGTACGAGCCGCATCCTGAGGATCGGTCCAGCCAGGAGCCGCCCGGCCAGCACCGCGCCGAGCGGCAGCACCGCGGCGATCTCGCGGGTGGCGGCGAGCTTTTGCGCGGTGAGGACGTATGCGCCCAGGTTGAGCACGATCCCCAGCGCGAACGCCGGGACGAGCAGCTCATCGGTGGTGAAGAACCGCTTCACCGCGATACACAGGGCCAGCCCGGCCAGAACAGCTCCGGCCAGGTGCAGGGTCACGAAAGCGAGCTCAATTGCGGGTTTCGCCCCGGAGACGTCGGCGCCGAAAACCCCGAGCGTAGCGCGGAAAGCGGCCGACAACGACTGCGGCAGGCGGCCCAGGCTCGCGATGCGCTGGTGCACGGGCGAGACCTGGTAACCGCCCGCCGCGCGGACGAGCCGAGGTACCGCCGCACCGAGCGTGGCGGCCAGTGCGGCCCCAGCCAGCGACAGCTCGTACCAATTCGGCTGCCCGCGCCGGGCCAGTGCCCGGCAAGCACGCACGCCGGCCGCCACCACCAGCGGCGCGATACCGGTCACCAGCACCACCGAGTCGGCCGCCACGGTCAGCGCCAGGATGACCCACACCGCCACCGGCACGTACCAGCGCGGCTTCGCCCGGTCGATCAGCAGCCAGGCCAGCAGCAGCGGCACCGCGGTCCCGGTGTGATCGGGAGCCTGCAGCAGCGTGGCGGTGACGCTGAGCTGGGGCGCGAGCATGATCCCGGACGCCAGCAGGAATCGTGCCCATCCCTCCCGGCCACGTGCGCGACCCTTGGCCAGCACGCCGGCGAATACCACCAGCAGCGTGTACGTCATCGCCGCGGCGATGTTGACCACTCCCGCGCCCAGTCCCCAGATGGTCTCGATCACCATGTACTGCGGCAGTTCGGTGGTGTAGAAGGACACGTCCGACAGCTGCCATCCGTGCAGCAGGAGGTTGCCGTGCAGCATGTCCCACGCCTGCAGCGCATTCGACGCGCCGTCGGAGCTCATCGGCTGGGAAAGGGACTGCCGCCAGTAACAGACGAAAAGGACCGCGGCCGCCGCCAGGATTATGCTCACCGGCCTGAGTGCTCGTGCGGCAACGGCCACGGTCTATCCCCAGACGGCGTTATCGGCGGATATACGGATTTATGGATCTTAGGACGGCGCGGCCGCGGCCGGAGCGTCCGGCTCCGTGGTGCCCGGCGCGCCGTCCGGGCGGTTCGCGGTGATCCAGGCGTCGATCAGCTGCCACCAGTCGTACAGCCATTTGACCTGAGCCTCGTGTCCCGCCGTCCGGGGCACCTGGTCGAACGGGACGCGCCACCACCGCGCCCGCACGGTCTGGCCGACCGGCAGCTCGCGCCACACGTCGCCCATGCCGACCAGGCCGTCCAGTCCGGCGTGCGCGACGAAGATAACGTCCGCGTCCGGGCACGCGCCGATGGCGCCCAGCACCCCGCCCGGCTGCGGCGGCAGCAGGTTCGGCATCTCCCGCGCCCGGGCGGCGAGGTCCTCTTGGCCGTGCCGTTCCAGCCGCTGGATGCCGCGCCGCCAGCGCCCGGGAGTCCAGTTGCCGCCCTCGGGGAAGATCACCAGCGCCCCGTCCGCGTCCAGGCCGCGGGCCAGCCGCTCGATCTCCTCGGTGTAGAGGTGCCGTCCCCGGTCGCGGCGGCCGATGAACACGTTGGGCACGCGGTTGGCCACCACGTCCAGAATGGGATCAAGCTGCAGCGACGCCTTCATGACCACGCGCGGGCGCCTGCCGTACATGCTCAGCAGATGGTGCACGAGCAGGATCGAATCGCCCGGCCCGGCGTGCCGGCTGAGCACGATCACCGGCCGCGCCAGGCGTGCCAGGCGTTCGTCCACGGTGAATTCCGGTTCCTCGATCTCCACCCGCAGGCCGAACGTGGACAGGGCGGAGCGGTGCACCCGGGCCAGGAACCATCGCATGATCGCGTAGTTGCGGCTCTGATAGGGCTCGGTCTGCAGCCGGCCGCCGAAGCCGCTCGCGACCCAGAGGCCGAGCAGCACGAAGAGGGCCGCGGTCTCGGCCGCGAGCCAGACGACCAGGAACCACAGCAGCCGCAGGGTCCGCATGCGGCCGTGTTTGAGCCGTGCCACCCGGCCCGCCAGCCCGAACACCGCGATCATCACGGCCAGTACCGGGAAGAGCACCATGAGCGCGACGGCAATGACGACGACCAGCGGTGCCAGGATCAGGCGGCGGATCGGCCGGGGCGGGATCATCGTCGGTCCCTTCGGGGTCAGGCCTGTGCCGCAAGGTATCTCGCGGACGCGACGTAGGCCCGCTCCATGTTCGCATTGACGTTGCTCTTTTTGCGATAGCGCAGCTGGGCCAGGTTAGGCGGCCGCTGGGTCCCCCCGGACGGCAGGACGTGCACGGTCACGTCGTCCGGCAGCGCCGACATCTCCTCGTGGAAGTCGTGCCGGCGGGCGATCTCGAACGCCACGAGCCCGACTTCCCACAGCCGGGCCGGCGGCGCCAGCGGGCGCTCGATCCGCCCGACGTGCAGCACGTAGACGGTCCGGGCGCCCAGTCCGATGGCGCGGCCGATGGGGATGGAATGGACCAGGCCGCCGTCGAAGTAGTGCTCGCCGTCGATCTCCACCGGCGGCAGCAGCCCGGGCACCGCGCACGAGGCCAGCACGGCCGGAGCAAGCGGGCCGCTGGTGAACCACCGCGCGCTGGCCCGCTCGATGCTGGCCGCGACGCAGTGGAACGGCAGCTTGAGGTCGGCGAAGTCCGACCCGGGCAACGCGTTCTCCAGCATGTGCCGCAACGGCTCGATCGAATGCAGGTGGGTGCCCGACCGGGCCAGCCGGGCCGCCCGGCTCAGCAGCGTCCCGCTGAAGGCGCGCTGCAGGTGCGCGCCCTGCCAGAGTTCAGCGAGCCGTTCCGCCGCGCCCGCCGGGTCCGCCGCGACGAACGCGCCGTTGATGGCGCCTACCGACGTGCCGATCACGATGTCCGGGCGCACCTCGGCCTCCGCCAGCGCCCGGAGCATCCCCACCTCGTGGGCCCCCAGGACGCCCCCGCCGCCGAGCACGAATGCCGTTGTCACCAGTCAGCCTCCTCACCTCCAGCAAAGCAGAGCGTCAGCCCTATCCGCTAACGTGACCGTCATGAGCGCCAAGCAGGCTGTGGCCGCTTACTGGGCCGCCGTGGAGGTTAGGGACTGGGCGGCGATGGCTTCCCTGGTCTCCGAGGACGTGCTGTACGAGGTGCCCCAGACCCGGGAGCGGGTCCGCGGCCGGCCCGCGTACGTGCGGTTCAACGCCGAAGGTTTTCCGGGCGACTGGCATATCGAGGTCGAGCGGATCACCGGCGGCGAACAGGACGCCGCCTCCCTGATCCGCTTTTCGGCCGGAGGAGAGTCCCAGCCGGGGGTGTGTTTCTTCGATCTCGGTGCGGATGGCCTGATTTCCCGGATCACCGACTTCTGGCCCGACCCCTACGAGCCCCCGGCCAATCGCGCCGGCCTGACCGAGCGTTACTAGCAGGCCGGGGGCCTTACTGAGCCTCCGGGCCGGGACCTGCGGAGCCGCCAGCACTGGAGCCGCCAGCGCCGGAGCCGGGGAACGGCGCCGTCCCGCCGGAGCCGCGGACCGCCCGGCCTTCCCCCATGATCGCGTGGCCGAGGTCCAGAGCCGCGTCCCGGCACACGTAGTGCAGCAGCCGGTGCGTCTCCTGGGCCAGCCGCAGCCGTTCGGCCTCCACCCGGTTGCGCTTCCGGTTCTGGCTGATCAGGTGCAGTGTGCCGCCCGCGGCGATACAGGCCCCGATGTCGCTGGTGACGTTGGTGTAGTTGCCCCCGATGAGCTCGGACTTCGCGCTCACATTGACCCCCGCCAGGGGCAGGACGACCAGGTAGATGCCAAGCCCAATCAGCACGATCACGTGCGGCTTGCTGGACAGGATGCGCGGCACCCAGGCGAGTATCCGGTCCAGCCCGGACTTCGGCTCGTCGGTCGCGAGGTCAACGGTCAACCCGGTCATGCTCGAACCGATCGGATCGGGGGGGATCTCCGGCATTTGCGGGTTCAGTGCTGTGTCGCTGTCTGGCATGCCTTCACGCTCCCGTAAGTGGTGGCCGACTTGATCGTGTGACGGAACCTACCGTCACGGGCACATCTAAGGGAGTTGCAAGGCCCGCAGCCCCGGGGGGACCAGCCGGCGAGGGGTGGGTCATGCCCCTAAGCTCGTTGCATGGCCAGGTACTTCGACATCCATCCGGCCAACCCGCAGCGGCGCGCGATCATCCAGATCGCCGATGTTGTGCGCGCCGGCGGGGTGATCGCCTACCCGACGGACTCCTGCTACGCGCTCGGGTGCCAGCTCGGCAACACGGACGGCATCACGAGGATCCGGTCGATCCGCCACCTCGGCGACCGGCATCACCTCACGCTGGTGTGCCAGGACTTTGCCCAGCTAGGCCAGTTCGTGCACGTTCCCAACCCGGTGTTCCGGGCTATCAAGGCGGCCACCCCGGGCAGCTATACCTTCATCCTGCCCGCGACCAGGGAGGTGCCGCGCAGATTGCAGCACCCGGGGAAGAAGACCGTCGGGGTGCGGATCCCGCGCCATGTGGTGACCCAGGCCCTGCTCGCCGAACTCGGCGAGCCGCTCGTCTCGAGCACCTTGCTGCTGCCCGGCCAGGATGAGCCCATGACCCAAGGATGGGAGATCGCCGAGCAGCTCGGCCACGCCGTGGATGCGGTGATCGACTCGGGCGACTGCGGCACCGAGCCGACAACAGTGATCGACTTCTCCGATCAGGAGCCCGAGATCGTGCGCCGGGGGGCCGGCGACACGTCCGGTTTTGAGTGAGCCACGGCCGGCGGCATCCCGCCGGGCCCGCGCTGGACCCTCTACCAGCGAAGCTGGGCGATGCCGTCGTAATCCGCGGCGGAGTACCCGACCAGGCCGTCGGAGAGCGCGAAGATCCATTCCGCTATCCCCAGGGACAGCGCCAGGCGGCTGCAGCGGGCGCAGAAGTGCGGGTCCTGCAGCCGGACCGAGTCGTCCGCCTCGAGCCGCACGTAGATGAGCTTCGAACCCTGCAGCATCTTCCAGCCGTCACCCTCCCGGGCGAGGTTGATGGCGCGCTGCTCGGCGTGCGTCCGGCAGTTGTCGTGCACGCCGAACTCCGCGTACTTGCAATAGCAGTGGTCCTCGCCGGGGAACGGCACGCCGTTGGTGCCCCAGGCGACCATGCTGCCGTCTTTGACCAGGACGGCGGCGTGCCGGGTCCGGGCATGCGAATCCTTGGCGAGCCCGGCGGCCCGCTCGACCATCTCTTCTGCCTCATGGCTTTCGTGCCGCTTCAGCGGCCGCCATTCAGGCCGGTGCCCTGGTTCCACTGTGATCACCCCTTCGCGCGAAGACTATTAGTACGCACTTCACGGCGGCTTGGCCAGCCACCCCGCGCTTCAGGGCTGGTTGAAGTTAATCACACGCTATGGGCGGCTCCGGTGCCGGAGCCGCCCGCGATCTCGTACGACCACAGCTCGCTGTCCGTCCCGACCGGCGGCGGAGCCTCGCCGCCGCTGCGTTCGGCCGCGGACCGGTGCCCGTGCCCGAAGGCCGGCGAATGCAGCCAGGCCTGGAACGAGGCCTCGTCGCGCCATCGCGTCACTACGAGCCAGACCGCGCGATCGTCGGTCGGCTTGAGCAGTTCGAAGCCCTCGAAGCCCTCCTGGTCATCGACGGCGCCCGCGCGCGCCGCGAACCGGCGGGCCAGTTCGTCCCCGCTGTCCGCGGGGACGGTTATCGCGTTGATTTTCACGACGGTCATACCGTCGATCATGCCAGCCCGGCCCGCTGAATCACTCTTCCGGGGGCCGGACCGGCACGGTGCCTGCGCGGCGGTCAGCCCTTCAGGATCGGATTGCCCAGCGGGAGCGCCTCGCCCCCCGTGGCCTGGGAGGCCACGTCGAAGAAGAGGTAGACACCCAGCGCGGCGAACACCAGCACCACGTACCCGCCGGCCTTCAGCAGACTGGTAGAAGGCTGGACGGTGCCGAGCAGCACGAGCAGGAGCGCCACATCAACGAGCACGAACAAGACCGTGAAGGCCATCGGCAGTCGGAGCGTTGCCAGGGTGAGCACCACGATGATGACGAGCCAGCTGATCAGGAATAGCTTCTGGGTCGCCACCGCGGCGGCCAGGGTGATCCCGAACCAGCCGTGCAGCAGTCCCAGCACCAGGACCGCGTAGCTCAGCCAGAAGCCGGCGAAGATGCCGTAGACGGCCGCCACCGCACTCTGGCCGAGGGCCGCGGACCAGATGGCCGCGATGAACAGCCCGGTGGCCGTGGCCGCCAGGATGATCGGCAGGGACGCGCCCACAGCCGTGGCGGGCACGACGCCGACCAGCACTAGGCCAAGGGCCACCGCGCCGACGATGAAGGTCGGCAGTCCCATCAGGGAGGGATTGCCCGCCAGCGGGCCCGCCGGGGCCGCTGGCGCAGCCGCTGCCTCGGGGGCTGTGACCGGCTGGCCAGATTCGTTCGCGTTTGCGTCGACAGCGGTCATTGCTG
Source organism: uncultured Actinomycetes bacterium (assembly GCA_963742865.1). Lineage (GTDB taxonomy): Bacteria > Actinomycetota > Actinomycetes > Streptosporangiales > Streptosporangiaceae > Bog-532. The sequence goes on along the minus strand of CAVUNW010000006.1, from coordinate 50,814 downwards.
CTCCTTCGCATATGCCTCCCCGACACTCAGGGCTTATGGCATCCGTACCTCTTGCATCACCTGCTGGTCTTCTCACTTTGAATCACGGCGTCCTGGGAACGATAAGAAAGTGGCCGCCGACAACGCCCGCAGCGGGGCTGACACTGCGCCTGACACTGCGCCTGACACTGGGCTGCTGAACGATGCCGAGGCGGAACTGTACGCCGGCGACCCCGCCGGATTTATCCGGCGCCGGGGCGAGCTTGCCGCCGAGGCGCGCGCGTCCGGGGACGGCGCGGCGGCGAAGGCGATTGCGGGCCTGCGCAAGCCGACCCGTTCGGCGTGGGCCGTCAACCGGCTGGTGCGAACCGACCCGGATGTCCCGTCCAAGCTGACCGCGCTCGGCGACGACCTGCGCGACGCGGGCCGCTCACTCGACGGCCGGAGGCTGCGGGAACTGTCCCAGGCGCGCCGCGACCTGATCGCCGGGCTCACCCGGCAGGCGCTGGCCGGCGCGGGCCAGCACGACGCGCCCGATGCCCTGCGGGACGAGGTGACCGCCACCTTCAGCGCCGCGGTGTCCGACCCGGCGGTCGCGTCGGAACTGGCGGCGGGGTCCCTGGTCCGCCCGGTCGAGCGGGCCGGTTTCGGCTTCGGTACCGACACCGACGCGGGCGAGGCCCGGCCCGATTCCGCCCCGCCACGCATCCAGCGCGCCGAACGGCCCAGCCCGGCCGCCCGCCCGGGGAAGAACGCGGCTGAGCGAAGGCGGGCCGAACGGGAGCAGGCGGAACGCGAACGGGCCGAGCGGGCCCGCGCGGAACGGGAGCGGGCCGAGCGCGAGTGGCGTGACGCGCTCGCCGCCGCGGAGCGCACGGTCGGTGAGACCGTCCAGGCCGCCGAGGACGCGCAAAATTCTGAACGGACGTACGAGGACGCCGTCCGCGACCTGGAGCAGCAACTGGACGACGCCCACGGCCGTCTGGCCGGCGCGAAGCGCACCTCGCGGTCGGCGGCCGCGGCGCTCCGGGACGCCCGCCGCGCCCTGGACCGGCTCCGCCGGCGCGGGCCGGCCTGACCTGGCTCAGGTTGTCGGTCGCGTCTGGCAATCTGGAGCTCATGGCAGAGACGCTGACCCTGATGGCCGTGCACGCGCATCCCGACGACGAAGCGTCGGGCACCGGCGGAGTGCTGGCCAGTTACTCCGCGGAGGGCATCCGCACCATCGTCGTCACGTGCACCAACGGCGAGTTCGGCGACGCCCCGGGCGGCGTCAAGCCGGGCCAGGACGGCCACGACACCGACGCGGTGGCCCAGCTCAGGCTGGCCGAGCTGCGGCAGTCAGCCAAGATCCTCGGCGTCACCAACCTGGAGCTGCTCGGTTACCACGACTCGGGCATGCCCGAGTGGGACTACAAGACCCGGCCGGACGCCTTCTGCAACATCCCCTTCGACGAGGTCACCGGGCGGATCGCCGCCCTGATCGAGCAGTACCGCCCGCAGGTGGTCATCACCTACGACGACAAGGGCCTGTACCAGCACCCCGACCACGTGTACGCGAGCCAGACGGCGCAGGCCGCGGTCGCGCGGACCGGGATCCCGGCCAAGCTGTACCTGACCGCCATGCGCGGCAGCGACTGGCAGAAGATGCGGGACGCACTGCGCGAGGCGGGCGTGGAGATGCCGGAGATGACGCTGACCGACGAGCAGCGGCAGCGGGCGGCCGCGGACGAGGCCCGGATCACCACCACCGTCGACATCCGCCCGGTGCTCCTCCGCAAGCGGGACGCGCTGATGGCGCACGACAGCCAGATCGGGGAATCCTGGTTCAGCCAGATCCCGCCGCAGATCGCCGACGAGGTCTTCGGGTTCGAGCACTTCGTCCGGGTCCACGACACCACGGGCGCCCCCGTGCCCGAGACGGACCTGTTCGCCGGGCTCCGTCCCTAGCTCCCGGGGCCCCTAGCTCCCGGGGATGAAGCCAAGGCGCTTGTCTACCACGTTGAGCAGCGGCGCCCCGGCCTGGTACGGGCGCAGCTGATCGAGGAACAGCCCGGTCAGCGCCCGGTCCCAGCCGCGGAAGTCCCCGGACATGGATCAGCAGTTCGGTCGCGTGCCGGACGAACACGTCGTAGAGCCGCAAGTTCCCGCTGACCGCGCAGACGGTGCCGTGGAAACGCAGGTCCTGCCGGGCGGCGAGCGGCGCGTCCCGGGCGACTCGGCCCGCATGTCCTCGATCACCTCGCGGATCTGGGCCAGCGGCTCCCGCCGGTCCTGCTGCATGATCAGCCGGACCGCCGTCGTTTCCAGCGCGATGCGCAGCTCGTAGATGTCCCGGACGTCCTGCGCGGTGAGCCGGACGACGAACGTGCCGCGCGGGCCGCGATGTAGTTCCTATTCGCAATCTCGGAATCAGACACGAAGTTGGCTAAATTCGGCATCATGGTGCTTAGTCGCCGGGGCCATGGGAGGCCAATGATCGTGTCGCAGCCCACGCTGGAGCCGCTGCGCCGATGGGATCCCGACCGGATCGGCCCGTACGCGCTGATCGGCCGCCTGGGCGCCGGGGCCATGGGCCAGGTATATCTCGGCCGGTCCACCGCGGGGCGGCTGTTCGCGGTCAAGACGATCAAGATCGACCTGGCCGAGGAGCCCGGTTTCCGCGCCCGCTTCGCGCGGGAGGTCGCCGCCGCGCGCCGGGTCAGCGGCGTGTTCACCGCGGCCGTGGTCGCGGCCGACCCCGAGGCCGAGATGCCCTGGCTGGCCACCGCCTACGTCCCGGCCCCCTCGCTGACCCGGCTGGTGCGCGCCTGCGGCCCGCTGCCGGTGCCGAGCGTGCGGTGGCTCGCCGCCGGGTGCGCGGAGGCGCTGGAATCCATTCACCTGGCCGGCCTGGTGCACCGCGACCTCAAGCCGTCCAACGTGCTGGTCGCGCCGGACGGCCCCCGGGTGATCGACTTCGGCGTGGCCCGCGCCGCCGAGCGCATCCAGCTCACGGTGACCCGCGGTGCGGTCGGCACCCCCGCCTACATGGCGCCGGAGCAGGCCCGGGACTCCCAGCACGCATCGCTGGCCAGCGACGTGTATTCGCTCGGCGCTACCTTGCTCTTCGCCGCGACCGGCCACGGCCCCTATCAGGGTGAGACGGTCATGGACGTGCTGGTCAAGCTGGCCACCGAGCCGCCCGACCTGACCGGCCTGCCGCCCGACCTGACCACCCTGATCACGGCCTGCCTGGAACACAGCCCGCGCATGCGGCCCACCTCGGCGGCCCTGCTGGCCGGGCTCGGCTCGTTCGTGGAGGCCTCCGGCGACCCGGCCGACGCCCACTCCTACCTGCCCGATTCGGCGATGGCCCTGATCGGGGAGTATCAGCGCAGCCCCCAGCCCGCCATGACGCCGCCCGCCATGACGCCGCCCGCCATGACGCCGCCCGCCATGACGCCGCCCGCCATGACGCCGCGGGCCGGGCCCGAGCCGGCCAGCGAGGACCCGACCTCGGCGTCGCACACGGCCCTCCCGGCGTCGTTCACCCCGCCGCCCAGCCACCGGCACCCGTCGCGGCGGCGGCGAGCCCTCGCGCGCAAACCGCGCGGCCCGCAGCGCCCGCAGGCCCGCGTCGCGCTGATCGCAACCGGGGTGGTCATCGGGGCCGCGATGCTCGCCATCGGCGGCGCCTACGTCGGCCCGAAAATTGCGCCCGGGCTGTCTGGATCGTCCGCGAACGCCGCCACGTCAAGCACGCCTTTCGTTCCGCCAGCTGGCGCGAACCCGCCGCAGACGCCCGCCAACAATTCGGGGGGGCCGCCGAAACTGACCCTGGGCCAGCCGTACGGAGACGGCAACACCGGCTTCCAGGTACACGGCAGCGGATTCGCGCCGCACACGGTGATCATCTTGTCCCTGGCCGGGCACGGGTCCGTGCCGGCCAGGGATCAGCCGCTCACCGACCCGAAGGGGACGTTCAACTACACGATCGACCAGGGCCACGTGTTCTTCGCCGGCGAGATACCGGACGGCACCTATCACGTCCTGGCCAGGTCCGCCGACGGCACGCAGCAGGCGACCGCCGTGTTCAGGGTGCAGCCCCCGCCGGGACGCCCGCCGCCGCCCCGGCCATCGGGCGGGCCGCCCCCGGCCGGGAACGCCCCGCCGCCCTCCTAGCGAGCTGGTCTCCTAGGGGACCTGCGTCCACCACAGGTCCTCCTGCCGGGAGCACCAGACCGGGTCGTTCAGCCGGCCGAGGTCGCCGCGGGTGATGATCCCGTGCTCGATCAGGATGCGCACCACCACCTCGTCGGACAGCCGCATGTCCGGGCCGATCAGGCCGCGCTCGGTGATCTTGCGCCGCAGCACCTTGATGTGCTCGGCGACCCGCGCCGAGAGCCGGTCGCGGAACTCCGGCTCGCGGTCGAAGCGCTCCAGCTCGTGATAGGCGCCGGTCACCTCCAGCGCCGCGCGCGCGATCTCGGGCGTCCGGGGCAGCGGGGTGGTCGCGGCCGGGTCCAGCAGCCAGGGCCGGCACCACATCAGCGCGACCAGGAAGATCTTCGTCATCGGGTCCAGGTACAGCGGCAGCACGGTCGAATCCACGTCCGTCCGGATCCGGCTGTCGTCCGCGCCGAGTGCGTCCCAGCCGCGGGCGTGCCCGCTGACCGTCACCGCCAGCGGCTGTCCCTCGTCCAGCATCGCGCGCGAGCCGACCAGCGTGGTCCCGCTGCGGATGAACCAGCCGCCGGAGGGCTCGCCCTCTTCCTCCATCCGCGGCAGCCGGATCCGGTATCCCTCGCCTTCGGTGTAGAGCGCGTGCGTGCGGCTGATGTTGGCGATCCACGCGCCGTCGGACAGCACGCTGATCACCCCGGCGCGGCGGGACAGGCCCCGGCCCACCGCGATCGTCAGATCCGCGTCCGCGCCCCGGCCGAACACCAGCCGGCTGCCCTCGCCGATCTTGACGACCAGCCCCGACGGCGTGGCGACGTGCGCCGTCAGTGAGCTGGTGGGCTGGAGCGTCATCAGTGTCCTCGGTCTGCGTTGTCTGCGGTAGGCACACGCCCTGCCGTATGGAGTGTAGGCCGGCCCTCCGCGCCCGGCTCATCCCCGAACTCGGGGATAGCCGCCCGCGCCATTTCCTAATTAACTGTGCACGGCGGGGGGGACAGAGCCAGGGCCCTCTTCCCTGAGGGGAGGGGGAGAGGGCCCGCTCTCATCCGCCCATGCCGGAGCAGGCGGGGGGGCCTGCTCCGGCGGCTGCCGGGGCTGGCGGAGGGGGTCCGCTCCGGCAGCCGCCGGGGTGGTGGCGGCGCGCTCCGGGGATGTACCTTGGCGGGGCTGGAACTGTCCCGGAGGCGCCGATGCCGCAGAGTGAGCCGGTCGATGGGTTCCGGCTCGCCTTCGACCGTTCCGGATCCGGCGAGCCGGTCATCCTGCTGCACGGCTGGCCGGGCGACCGTACCGACTACCGCGTGCTCGCCCCTGATCTCGCCCCGTTCTGTGACGTGGTCGTTCCCGACCTGCGCGGGTTCGGCGAATCGGACAAGCACCCGGCCGACCCCGCCGAGCAGTACGGTGCCGCGGCACAGGCCCGGAGCGTGGTGGGGCTGATCCGGGAACTGGGCCTGAACCGCCCGGTGCTGGCCGGTTACGACATCGGCAGCCGGATCGCGCAGACCGTAGCCCAGCAGCACCCGGACCTGGCCCGGGCGCTGGTCATCGCGCCGCCGCTGCCGGGAATCGGGAACCGGATCCTCGACCCGCAGCCGCAGCGGGAGTTCTGGTATCAGTCCTTCCACCAGCTGCCCCTGTCTGCGGAGCTGATCGACGGCGCGCCCGGTGCGGTGCGCGCCTACCTGTCACACTTCTGGTCGCACTGGTCCGGTCCCTCCTTCGACATCAGCGAGGGCGACCTCGACCACCTGGTCGCCGCGTACGGCATGCCCGGCGCGTTCACCGCGTCGATTGGCTGGTACCGGGCCGGCGGGGGAGCGGTGGCCCGGTCGCTGGCCGAGAAGGCCCCGGCCCCGGAGGACCGGATCGCGGTCCCCGCCACCGTGCTGTGGCCCGAGCACGACCCGCTCTTCCCGCGCGCCTGGGCAGACCGTGTGGAGGAGTTCTTCAGCGACATCACCGTCCGCTTCGTCGACGGGGCCGGTCATTTCGCGCCCCTGGAGTACCCTGGCCAGTTCGCCGCCGCGATCCGCGCTGCGCTGCCTGTATCCTCGGACAGCTAGCGCGGGCCGCGCCGGCGTGCGAAGGTGAAGAAAAGGCGTGCGGAGTACTCTCTGGTCTCCCCGGCTAGGCGAGCGGAGGCCTCATGGGCCGCGACATCGAGGCAGTCAAGATCACCGGCGAGGACCGCCGCAAGTACCGCGACAAGGTACGGCGCTCGCTCGACGTGTTCGCCCGCATGCTGCGCGAGCACCGGTTCGAGGGCGAGCCGGCCCAGGTGGGCGTCGAGATCGAGATGAACCTCGTGGACTCCCGCGGCGAGCCGTCCATGCGCAACAGCGACGTGCTCGACGCGATCGCCGATCCGGTGTGGGCGACCGAGCTCGGCCAGTTCAACCTCGAGATCAACGTGCCGCCGCGGGAGCTCGGCGGGGATGCCCTGGCGGACCTGGAGAAGGAGATCCGGGCCAGCCTCAACTGCGCCGACGAGAAGGCCCGCGGCACCGGCAGCCGGCTCGTCATGGTCGGCATTCTGCCCACGCTGCGTGAAGAGCACATGCACGAGGACACCATCTCGGCCAACGCGCGGTACCGGGTCCTGAACGAGCAGATCTTCGCGGCCCGCGGCGAGGACATGCGGATCGCGATCGACGGGCCGGAACGTCTGCTGACCCACGCCGGCAGCATCACCCCCGAGGCGGCGTGCACGAGCGTCCAGCTGCATCTGCAGGTCTCTCCGGAAGAGTTCGCGAACTACTGGAACGCGGCCCAGGCCATCGCGGGCGTCCAGGTCGCACTGGCGGCCAACTCCCCGTTCCTGTTCGGCCGGCGGCTCTGGGACGAAACCCGGATCACGCTGTTCGAGCAGGCCACCGACACGCGGCCGGACGAGCTCAAGCACCAGGGCGTACGCCCGCGGGTGTGGTTCGGTGAGCGCTGGATCACCTCGGTGTTCGACCTGTTCGAGGAGAACATCCGGTACTTCCCGGCGCTGCTGCCGCTGTGTGACGAGGAAGACCCCGTGGTCACGCTCGACCGTGGCGGCTGCCCGCAGCTGTCGGAGATGAGCCTGCACAACGGGACCGTCTACCGCTGGAACCGGCCCGTCTACGCGGTATCGGACGGCGCGCCGCACCTTCGGATCGAGAACCGGGTGCTCCCGGCCGGGCCAACCGTGGCCGACGTCATCGCCAACGCGGCCTTCTATTACGGGCTGCTGCGCGCCCTGGCCGAGGCGCAGCGCCCGATCTGGACCCAGCTGTCGTTCGCCACGGCGGCGGAGAACCTGCACGAGGCGGCGCGGCGCGGCATAGACGCGCGGCTCTACTGGCCCGGGCTCGGCGAAGCGCCCGCCGCCGAACTGGTCCTGCGCCGGCTCCTGCCGCTGGCCCGGGACGGCCTGGCCCGCTGGGGCGTCAATACCGAGCACGCCGACCGCCTGCTGGACATCATCGAGCAGCGCTGCCTGGCCGGCCAGACCGGCGCCGCCTGGCAGACCGCCACCGTCGGCGCCCTCAGCAGCCACGGCGCGGCCGACCGCCCCGAGGCGCTCCGGCTCATGACCCAGCGCTACATCGAGCACATGCACACCAACGACCCGGTGCACACCTGGCGCTGACGCCCCGCCTCCGCGGTAACGAGCCGCCCGCCGTGACGTCCGACGGGACCTGCCAGACCACCCGCACCCCGTCCGGGATGGCCGTGATGTCGACGTGAATCCCGGCCTTGGCCCCCCAGTCCTGGAAACGGGTGAAGTCCTCGCCCCGCAGACCGGCCTCCATGGCGGCACTGTCATGGAGGCCGGGCGGCGGGCCGGCCTCGATCACCGTACGGCACGACCCCTTGCTGGCGGCGATGCCGATCTTCGCGGCCACGGCGTTGTCCCGTACCGGGCCGAGCGCCTCGGTCAGCATCGTCACCAGCTGCCCCCGGGCGCGGTCCGCGACGGCGTCCACCGGGCCGCTGAAGCTGATCTCGGGTGCGGGCGACAACTGCGCGCAGACCTCCATGACCTCCTGCCGCAGGCCACGCTCCCCCGGCCGCTGCTCCAGGCCGAAGATGGCGTCCCGGAGCATCCGGACCGTGTGGTCAAGTTCCTCCACGGACGCGCTGATCTTGTCCCGGACGTCGCCGCGCGGCGCCCGGGAGGCGGCGCTCTGCAAGCTGAGCCCGACCGCGAAGATCCGCTGGATCACGGTGTCCCGCAGGTCGGCGGCGATGCGGTCCCGGTCGGCCAGGACGGTGAGCTCGCGCAGACGGCGCTGCAGCTCCTCGCTGCGCTTCACGGAGCGCCGGATCCGGTCCCGCAGGCCGTGCGTCGCGACCGAGATCAGCACGCCGAGCGCCGCCCAGAAGATCGCCCGCCGCGCGATCACGGCGGCCGGGACCGCCACCGGTGTCACCGAGACGATCACCTCGGTGAGGACGATCGCGGCGATCACGCACACCGACTCCCACCGGCGGTGGAACAGCGCCGTCCACACCAGCGGGATCAGGATCACGATCCCGACTCCGGACGTGGAGCCGGCCGCCAGGAGGAGGGCCAGCACGGACGCGGTGTAGGCCAGCGGGACGAGGACGGTCATCCAGCCGGGCAGCCGCGGCCACGGCAGCAGGAAACCCGCCCCGGCCAGGAGCAGCAGCAGCACGCTGGTCAGCACGGCCGCCATTGACTCATGCCCGGACGGCAGCAGCAGGCTGGCTTCGGCCAGCACGGCGACCGCGGCGAACGGCGCCACCCTGGCCCACAGCCCCGGCCCCCGGAACGGGGAGTGGGCGTTCTCACTGGACACCACGGATGTCGCGGCCAGCATCGCGGATTCGGCTCTGGATCCCATCTGCGTGACATTCTCCGGCGTCCAGTAGGCGCCCGGCGAAGCATGGACGCTAAACCCAGCCGGAATCTTACGCTGCGTCCCCGCTCCTGCCTAGATGTTGTAACTCACGGTAATCAGGCCAGCCGCCGGTGCGGCCGGGGGAGCCCGGCGCCGGCAGGCCGTTTGGCGACCAGCTGCCGGGGCACGGCTGTTATCAGGGTTCGCGGCAGCGAGGGTGCTGTTCGCGCCAGTCCAGTACTGACGGGCACACACTCGCAGGAGGAATCAGATGACCAATCCTGGCCTGCACCATCACCTCGAGATCAAGGACGGCGACGAGACCGTGGCCGCCGCTGACGTCACCATCCCGCCCGAAGCCGAAGGCACCGCGCAGGCGTCGCTGCGCGCAGCGCCGGGGCACGTCCCGCCGGGACGCCGCGCGAACCTGGTTGACGCGGTAATGGATATGCCGGAGGTACAGGAAAGCTCGCGGCTGGAGGCCGCGGTCCCGATCGGCGACAGCGAGACGCTGGGCCGGCTCCGGGAGCGCAGTGAGAACGCGACCACCCGGCCCGCCGGGGCCAGCGCGCTGCTCGACGCGGACATCCCGCCCCGCCGGGATCCCGCCGCGGGCGCCGAAGGGCCCCCGGACCCCCCGGCCCCGGAATGATGGCCGGGGCCCGGAGGTTCGGGCCTGTATGACGACGGTGGGATTTATTGGCAGCGGGATGATCGGCGGCACCGTAGCCAGGCTCAGCGTGGCGGCCGGGCACACGGTGGTGCTGAGCAACTCACGTGGCCCGGACACCCTGAAGGACCTGGTCAGCGAGCTTGGCCCGATGGCGCGCGCCGCCACGGCCGAGGGTGCGGCGGAAGCGGGCGACATCGTGGTGGTGGCGATCCCGCTCCGGGCGTACCAGAGCGTTCCCGTCCGCCCCCTGGTCGGCAGGACCGTGCTGGACGCCGACAACTACTACGCACCGCGGGACGGCCAGATCGCCGCCCTCGACGACGGCCACCTGACCAGCAGCGAACTGCTGCAGCGTCATCTGCGGTCGTCGCTGGTGATCAAGGTGTTCAACAACATCTACTACCGGCACCTGGCATCACTGGCCCGGCCGGCGGACATGCCCGACCGCAGCTACCTGCCCATCGCGGGCGATGACGCGGAGGCCAAGGCGCAGGTGACCGCGTTCCTCGACTCGATCGGCTACGGCGCCGTCGACGCCGGCCCGCTGGCCGAGGGCTGGCGGCAGCAGCCCGGCGAGCCCGCCTACGGCACCCCGTACGGCCCGTACGAGGACCCGCGCGGCCGCCCGGCCGGCGAGCGCACGATCCGCGCCGCGCTGGCCGCCGCGACCCGCCCGTAACCCTGCCGTGAGGAGCCGTGCATGCGTCTTTACACGGCGGCCCGGGCCCGGTAGCCCGGATGCGCGCCGAAACGGACGCCGAGCAGCTCGTCCTCATGCTGCGCAGCGCGCGGGAACTGCTCCGGGCCGGGGTCACCACCGCTCGCGACCTGGGTGCGCGCGCCTTCCTGGACGTTACGGTCCGCGACGCGATCGCCCGGCGCTGGAAGAGGTGATCATGGGGTTGTCCTCGCGCGGTGTGCAGATTATCGCGGGCACGGACGCGGGCATCGACAACTGCCCGCACGGGGCGTACGTGTGCGGGCTGGAGGCCCTGGCGGAGGCGGGGCTGCCGGCGCGGGACGTGCTGGACGCGGCCACCCTGCGCGCGGCCCGCGCGCTCGGCGTCGACGACCGCACCGGGTCCATCGAGCCCGGCAAGGACACGGACCTCATCGCGGTCCGCGGCGATCCGCTGCGGGACATCTCGGCCCTGCACCAGGTCGAGCTGGTCGTAGCGCGCGGGAACCAGTTCTGGCCGGCCCCGGCCCGCCGGGGATGCACCCGGCCCCGAATGGGTATGGGCCGGCCATGGCCGAACCCGCCCGGCAGGGCCGCGCATGACGGCGCTCGCTGCCGTTCTCGATCAGCTATCCGTCCCTGAGCTGCGCCGCCGGGGCGGCCTGAAATGGACCTATGCCGGCCGGGACGTGCTTGGCGCGTTCGTCGCCGAGATGGATTTCGGCACCTCGCCGGCCGTCGAGGCGGCCCTCCGCGACGTGATCGAGCGACGTGACTTCGGCTACCTGCCGCCGTCCGCCGCGCAGGAGATGGCCGAGGTGGTCGCCGCGTGGCTGGCCCGGCAGCATGACTGGGTGGTCGATCCGGCCCGGATCCGGCCGCTGCCCGACGTCATCAAGGGCCTGGAGGCGGCGATCACCGTCTTCTCCCGCCCGGGCAGCCCGGTGATCCTGCCCACCCCCGCCTACATGCCGTTCCTCACCGTGCCGCCGCAGCTGGGCCGGCAGATCATCCAGGTCCCGATGATCACCAGCGGCGGCAGGCTGACGCTGGACCCGGACGGGATTGCCGCGGCCTTCCGTGCGGGCGGTCACCTGCTGATCCTGTGCAATCCGTGTAACCCGGTGGGCCGGGTGTACACCCCGGCGGAGCTGGCCGCGGTCACGGATGTGGTGGAACGGCACGGCGGGCGCGTGTTCGCCGACGAAATCCACGCCCCGCTCGTCTACCCGGGCGGCCGGCACATCCCGTACGCGAGCACGTCCAGCGTGGCCGCCGCGCACACGATTACGTCGGTCTCGGCGTCCAAGGGCTGGAACCTCCCCGGTCTCAAGTGCGCCCAGCTGATCCTGTCCAGCGAGGCGGACGCGGAGACCTGGGCCGCGGTGGGCTTCCTGACCGAGCACGGGGCGAGCACGCCCGGGGTGCGCGCCAACATCGCGGCGTTCCGGGACGGCGGCGACTGGCTCGCGGAGGTGGTGGCCTACCTGGACGGCAGCCGCGCGCTGCTGGCCGATCTGCTCGCCGAGCACCTGCCCGGGGTCCGCTACCGCCCGCCGGAGGGCACCTACCTGGCCTGGCTAGACTGCCGTGGCCTCGGCCTGGGCGACAGCCCGGGGGAGTTCTTCCTGGACAAGGCGCAGGTCCTGGTGAACGACGGCCCGGCGTTCGGGGAGGCCGGCCGCGGCCACGTCCGGCTCAACTTCGCCACCCCGCGCCCGATCCTCGCCCAGATCATCCGCCAGATGGGCCGCGCCGCTGCTAACCGCTGAGCTGTGCCCTCGTCGGCACTGAACAGGTGCTCGCCGGCCGCACCCGGTACCCAGTCCAGCGCCTTCTCGAAATGGACCGACGTGCCCTCGCGCTCGTTGGTGCTCAGCCGCACGTTGTCCACCACGGCGTCGATGATCTTCAGGCCCCGGCCGTGCTCGGCGGTGGGCGGTACCGGGCCGTCGGGCGCGGCGAACGGCCGGCCGCCTACGGTCGCGCTGCCGTCGCCGGTGTTCACCACCTCGATGACGCACCGGCCATTCCGTGCACTGGCCAGCACCTCGTACTCGTCGCCCGGCCCGGCGTGCTGAACGACGTTGGCGCACGCCTCACTCAGGGCCAGCGCGATGTCGGTGCGCGTGTCCGGCGTCACCCCCAGCGTCTCCAGGCACCCGTCGAGGACCTGCCGGCTGACCGGCACGCTCGCGGCGTCGCGGGGCAGGAACAGCACCATCTTGATTTCCACGCATGTACCTCCGGCCGGGACGTCACGATCAGACCATCAAGCATTCCCGATCGCTACTGCCCCAGCCGGGTGAATGCACACTAAGGACCGCCGTGTGCGACCCGCCCAGGGCGCTCACCCCGGGCGCGGCGGCAGCTCCTGCAGGGCCCAGGTGTTCCCGTCGGGGTCGGCGAACCTGACGAAGGACCCCCACGGCTGAACGTCCACCTCGCTGGCGTTCACCCCGTGCTCGACGAGCTGCTTCCGGGCCGCCGCCACGTCGTCCACCACGACTTGCAGGTTGCGCAGCGACCCGGGTGCCATGTCGACGCCCAGGCCCGTGCCGAACGCGATGGAGCACGCCGACCCAGGCGGGGTGAGCTGCACGAAGCGCAGCTCCTCGTTGACCTGCTGGTCGAAGTCAGCGTGGAAACCGACCTGATCGGCGTAGAACGCCTTCGCGCGATCGACGTCGGTCACGGGCACGAAGACAAGCTCAAGTTTCCAGTCCATCCCCGGATCGTAACGAGCCCCTCTGACAATCAGACGGCGTGCGCGGGCCCGGCGCGCTCCGCCTTGCCGTAAGCCCCTGGCCTGCCGCATCGTGAGGGGGTGACGCCACGGGAGGCAGGATGACGGACCTGTGTTTCATGACCGCCCGGGAACTGCGAGCGGCGCTGGGCCGCCGTGAGGTGTCGGCCCGCGAGGTGGTGCAGGCGCACCTGGACCAGATCGAGCGGGTCAACCCGGACGTGAACGCCGTGGTCACCCTGGTCGCGGAGCGCGCCCTGGACAGCGCCGCGGCCGCGGACGGGCGCGCGGCCTCTGGCGCGGACCTGCCCGTGCTGCACGGCCTGCCCGTGGCGCACAAGGACGTGCACGAGACCGCGGGCATCCGGACCACGTACGGCTCGCCGCTGCGGGCCAACTACGTGCCCGCCGAGGATGAGCTGGTCATCGAGCGGATGCGCGCCGCCGGGGTGATCACGATCGGCAAGACCAACGTGCCGGAATTCGGCGCCGGATCGCACACCTTCAACCGGGTCTTCGGCGTCACCCGGAACCCGTACGACCACGGCCGGTCCGCGGGCGGGAGCAGCGGGGGCGCGGCCGTCGCGCTGGCCTGCGGGATGCATCCGCTGGCCGACGGCAGCGACATGGGCGGATCGCTGCGCAACCCGGCGTCGTTCTGCAACGTGGTCGGGTTCCGGCCGTCGCCGGGCCGGGTGCCCGGCTGGCCGGCGCTGCTCGGCTGGACCACGCTGAACGTCAGCGGGCCGATGGCGCGGACCGTCGCCGACGCCGCCCTGCTGCTGTCCGTCCAGGCCGGGCCGGATCCGCGCGCGCCACTGTCGCTGGAGGAGCCGGGCGCGCGGTTCGCCGAGCCGCTGGATGCGGACCTGACCGGGCTGCGGGTCGCGTGGTCGCCGGACCTGGGCGGCGCCGTCCCGGTCGAGCCCGAGGTCGCCGCGGTGGTCCGCGACGCGGCGGGAGCGTTCGCCGCGCTCGGCGCGCACGTGACCGAGGCCAGTCCGGACTTCGCCGGCGCCGACGAGGCGTTCCGCACCCTGCGCGCCTGGCAGTTCGAGGTCATGTTCGGGGAGATACTTGACCGCACGCCAGAGGAGCTCAAGCCCAGCCTGCGCGAGAACACCGAGCAGGGCCGCAAGCTGAGCGGTGCCGACCTCGGCCGCGCCGAGGTGCTGCACACGGCACTGTTCCAGCGCGTCCGTGAGTTCTTCACCGGCTATGACATCCTGCTGCTGCCGGTGAGCCAGGTGCTCCCGTTCGGTGTCGGCCTGGAGTACCCGGCCGAGATCGCCGGGGTGCCGATGACGGACTACCTGGACTGGATGAAGTCCGCCTACCTGGTCTCGCTCGCCGGCTGCCCCGCGCTGTCTGTGCCGGCCGGCTTCAGTGCGGGCCTGCCGGTCGGGGTGCAGATCGTCGGCCCGCACCGGGCCGACTTCGCGGTCCTGCAGGCCGGTCACGCCTTCGAGCAGGCCACCCAGGTGGCCCGCCGCCGCCCGCCGCTCAGGTGATGGTCACGCCGCCGTCCACGGCCAGCGTCTGCCCGGTGATGTAGGAGGACGCATCGCTGGCCAGGAACACGACCGCCGCAGCCACCTCTTGGGGGTCGCCCAGCCGGCCGGCCACGATCCGCGCCTTCACCGCGTTCAGGTACCCCGGCTTGTACTGCTCCGTCATCTCGGAGGCGAAGAAACCCGGCGCGATCGCGTTGACCCGGATGCCCTTGCGCCCGGTCCACTGCTGCGCCAGGTCCCGGGTCAGCCCGATCAGGCCGGCCTTACTGGCCGAATACGCCGCCTGCGGCAGACCCCCCGTGGTCAGGCCGAGCACGCTGCTGATGTTGATGATGCTGCTGCCCGGTCCCATCACACACCCGCACGCCTGGGCCATCCAGTAGCACCCGTTCAGGTTGACGTCGATGACCGAACGGAACTCCTCAGGCGTCTCCCGCAACGCCGGCACGGCCGTGCCCACGCCCGCGTTGTTGACCAGGATGTCGATCCGGCCGAACGCACCTATGGCGGCATCGGCCAGCCGCTGGCAGTCTTCCGGCGAGGACACATCGGTGCCCACCGCGATCCCGCGCCGCCCCGTCGCGGAACGCACCGTCTCCAGCGTCTCCTCCAGCTGGCCGGCCCGCCGCGCGCCCAGCACGACATCGGCGCCCGCCTCGGCCAGCGCGCGGGCGAACGCGACCCCCAGCCCCGAGGACGCCCCGGTCACGACGGCGACCTTGCCGTCCAGCCGGAACAGGTCAGTGATCATCGAGCATCAGCGTAGCCCGCCCGCCAGCGCCGAAGCCGGCGCCGGTGCCGTAACGCCGGACGAACGCGCGCAGGATGGCGGGCGGGTGGGTCACGTCGCTGGCCGCAGCGCGCGCCTTCAGGTCGTCGGCCTCGGCCGGGTCGAAATACCCGGCGTGCTTGTAGGCGTCGATCCGGGTGCATATGCCAACCACGTCCAGTTCCGGGTGGAACTGCGTCGCGTAGACGTTGGACCCGATCCGGAACGCCTGCGCGGGGCAGGTGGGGGAGCTGGCCAGCAGCGTGGCGTGCCCCGGCAGCTCGCTGATCGCCTCCTTGTGCCCGGTGAAGGCGCCGAACGTCGGCGGCAGCCCCTGCAGCAGCGGATCCTGCTGTCCGTCCGGGGTGAGGGTGATCTGGACGTACCCGACCGGCTCGGCGTACCGGCCGTCGATCACCGCGCTCTGGTGGCGGCCGAGCGCGCCGATGCCGTAGCACGCCCCGAGAAACGGGAAGTCCGCCGGGATCACGCGGTCGAGCAGCCCGGCCAGGTCCGCCTCGACCCGGCGCTGCACGGGTGACTTCCGGTCCTCCGGCTCGGTGTAGTTGAACGGGCCGCCGCCCAGCAGGATCCCCGACCAGTCCCCCAGGTCGACCGTCCCCAGCGCCCGCCGGTCCAGCCGTACCCGGATCATCTCGGCTTCCGTGAGACCGGAAAAGCCCAGGAACGCCTCGTACTCGTTATCCGCCGGGGCATCGTCCGCACGGATGCTGAGCAGCAGGAACGGTTTCACCGTCTCAGCCTAGTGAGACCCGGTGACCGGTGCAGCCGGTCCGCCGGGCTGTCCGGCCGGTCACCAGCACGGTCATTAGCGTCGGAAGCATGGCTCGGATGCTGATTACCGGCGCGGCTGATCTACCTCAGCGCGGGCATGCACCGCCGCGGCGACCCCAGCCTCGAGGACCCGCAGTGGGAGCACCGCCCCTGGAACGGTGCGCAGGCCTACAGCGACAGCAAGCTGCACGACACCATGCTCGCCTTCGCAGTGGCGCGGCTGTGGCCCGGGGTGCTGTCCAACGCGGTCGAGCCGGGCTGGGTGCCGACCAAGATGGGCGGTCCCGGCGCGCCCGACGACCTGTCCCTGGCCCCGGTCACCCAGGCCTGGCTCGCCGTCAGCGACGACCCGGCCGCCACCGGCACGGGCCGCTACTTCTACCACCAGAGGCACCGCGAGCCGCACCCCGCCGCGCGGAATCCGGCCTTCCAGGACGACCTGCTCTCCTACTGCGCCGGCCTCACCGGCACCCCACTCCGTCCGGTGTGACATCGTGGCTGGCATGCTGTTCCCCACATCCCTCGTCGGCAGTTACCCCCAGCCCGACTGGCTCATCGACCGTGACCGCCTGCGGCACCGGCTGCCGCCCAGGGTCCGGGCCAGGGAGCTGTGGCGGGTCGATCCGGCCTACCTGGAGCAGGCCCAGCGTGACGCCACCGTGCTGGCCATCCGGGCCCAGGAAGAGGCGGGGCTGGACATCCTGACCGACGGCGAGATGTGCCGGGAAAGCTACTCGAACCGGTTTGCCACCGCGCTCGATGGCGTGGACCTTGACAACCCGGGCACGCTGCTGGGCCGCAGCGGACAGCCGAATCCGGTCCCCCGGATCACCGGCCCGATCCGTCGGCGGCATCCGGTCGAGGCGGCGGACACGGCGTTCCTGCGAGCCAGCACCCGCCGGATTGTCAAGATGACCGTGCCCGGGCCCTTCACCATGGCCCAGCAGGCCCAGAACGACTACTACGCCAGCCCCGAAGACCTGGCGTTCGGCTATGCCGAGGCCGTCCACGAGGAGATCGCGGACTTGTTCGCGGCGGGTGCCGATATCGTCCAGCTCGACGAGCCATACCTGCAGGCGCAGCCGGAGGAGGCCCGGCGGTACGGCGTCAAGGTGATCAACCGGGCCCTCGACGGCATTACCGGCACCACGGCGGTGCACCTGTGCTTCGGGTACGCCGCCATGGTCCGTGACCGTCCGGCAGGCTATTCGTTCCTGCCTGAACTGGCCGCGTGCGAGTGCGACCAGATCTCGGTCGAGACCGCCCAGCCCAGCCTGGACTGCCAGGTCCTGTCCCAGCTGGACGGCAAGACGATCATCCTGGGGGTGCTGAACCTGGGCGACGAGACCGTCGAGACCCCCGATCAGGTCATCGCCCGGGTCCGCCGTGCTCTGGAGTACGTGCCCGCCGAGCGCCTCGTACTCGCCCCGGACTGCGGGATGAAGTATCTGACCCGCGAGGGGGCGTTCGGCAAGCTGTCCGCGATGACCGCCGCCGCGGCGTCTCTGCGCGCCGAGGCCCCCGCAGCCTGACGACCACAGCGCGCTAAGGCTTGTAGCTGTAGACGGAGACGTTTGCGATGCTCATCGGCGCGCCGGGGGTGGTCTGGCTGGTTGGGCTCTGGCAGTGGCAGTCGCCGTTGGGGTAGCCGCCGCCGATGGCGACGTCGAGGATGATGTGGTAGCCGTGGTTGACGCCTTCGGTCCAGGCCGTCGTCCCGGTCCGGCTCTCGTTCACGCTGAAGAACTCGCGGCCGTCGAAGTACCAGCGGATCTGCTCATCGGCCGGGTTACGGCGGTCAACGACCACGCTGTAGGTGTGGTATCCGGTGCTGCAGCTGGGGCACTGCTGCAGCCCGCTGCCGAAGCCGGCGCCTTCGTGGCAGGGGCCGGTGGTCCCGTCGGGATTTTTCTGCGTCAGGTTGCCGCAGTGCAGCGCGCCGGAATACCGGGAGCCGGAGTTGACGTCCTCCAGGATGTCGATCTCCCCGGTCATCGGCCATTGTCCCGGCCCGAGCAGCCAGAACCCCGGCCAGTAGCCCGCTGGCACCGCGGGGCTGGGCTGCTTGATGGAGGCCGTGACCATCATTTCGCCGCCGGCCGGGGCGCCGAAATCGGTGTTCCAGGTCTGAATCCGGGCCGATGTCCAGCCGGAACTATCCCGCAGCGGAATGATGTCCAGATGGCCGTGGCCGTCCAGCCGGACATTCGCGGCCGAGCTGGTATTCCGCTCGATTTCACCGGTGCCGAACGTCCCCTGCCCGGTGTCGTACTTCCATGTGCCGGGGTTAAGGCTGCTGCCGGCCGGGCCGTTGAAACTGTCCGACCAGACCTTGACCCAGGGTTTGGCGGGGATCGTCGGTATGGTCTGGTCCGCGGCCGCCTGCGGCTTGGTGGGCGTGGTGGACGAGCATCCCAGTACCAGCGCGGAGATAGCGGCGCCGATTCCGGCCATCATCAGGCGTGGCGTGCGTGCGGCGCGGGCGCTCACGGTCTTGCTCCCCCCAGGATCCGGCCGTGACGAGCAGGCCAGTAGACAATCGCCCCTTAACCCGCATGTCCTTGAAAATCGTACCTTGCCGGAGCATCCGCACGGCGGCCTGAGGCTTTTGTATGAATTTTCTCTGATTACCCGTGCGGTTGCGATGCGCCCTGCCGGCGCAGCCACGTTGCCGACTGGCCGGATTCCGCCGCCATTGCCTTCCACGTCCAGCCGCCGGCGCGGCGCTGGCTGATATAGGCGGCCATGGAGGCGTGTCCCAGGGTGGCGGCCACGCTGTCCGCTCGCTGGCGGGCCGCATGCCGCTTGGCGGCGTGTGCGACGACGGCCAGCCCGTGGCGGCGCAGCGCGGACTCGACCCGGTGGGGGGAGAAGCCGGTCTCGGCCGCGATCGCGTTGACGGTCTGGTGCTGAGCGTGGTGCCGGTCCCGCAGGTAGCTCGGCACGTCCGTGAATCCGAGGCGGCGCACGGTGGGCAACCACGGGCCGTCGAGCCGGCTCGTGCCCGGCTGCCGGGCCAGGCTGGCCCCCGCCGGATCGACCTGGCCGAGGTGCCGGGACAGCCAGTCCTTGTGCAGCCCGGCGGCGCGGCTGATCGCCGCCAGGCTGTCGCCCGCCTGCACCCGGGCCTGAACGAAGGCGTGGATGTCCGGGTAGCCGTGGCGCAGGGCCACATCGGCGGCGACCGCGGCCACGTGTGCGCGGGCACGATCCCGGTTCGCCCGGGCGGACCGGGCCCGGGAAGCGGGCGCCGCCGCCTGAGCGGCCTTGCGGCGGCGCTGCTCCCGGAAGGGGCGGCCGCGCGCCGCGGCTGCGGCGGCCCGGGCCAGTTCCCCGCGGCGGGCCCGCTCCCGCCCCGCCGCGCTGCCCGCCCGGATCGCGGGGTCGAAGATCAGCCGGGCCGCCAGGGACGCGGCCCGCAAGTTCCGGGTCTCTGCCCCCTCCAGGGACTGGCCACGTTCCAGCCCGAACGCCTCGCAGTACCGTTCCTTCGTCCAGCCGTGCGACGCCAGGTGCGCCGGCACCGACCGGAACATCTGCCCGCACAGATGGCAGGTCACTCGCGACTCGTCCGCCACCACCTCGCCGAACGGCGCGTAGTACGGGGTGCCATCGCCTAGGACGCCCGCCACTGCTTCAGCGGTCATCCAGCCTCCCGCGCATTCCTGGAGTTTGCTAGTAACAATGAGACTAGTAGCAGACCGGGGGCGCGTCACTACCGGCCTCGCCTTCATTAGCGCTATGCCGTCCTAAGCGCCTCGCCGTCCTAAGCGCTGGACCGTCGTAGCCTTGGGAGCATGCCGCCGCCGTCTGCCGAGCCCTCGCTATCGCTCTCCGAATGGCTGGTGCTGTGCCTGGTCGCCGAGACGCCGCGGCATGGGTTCGCGATCGCCCGGCTGCTGGGGGCGGGAGGCAGCCTGGGCCAGGTGTGGCGGGTACCCAAGCCGGTCGTTTACCGCGCCCTGCAGCGACTGGAGCACCTGGGTCTCGTGCAGACGACCGGGGTGGAGGTCTCCAGCGAGGGCCCGGTCCGGTCCCTGCTGGATGTGACCCCCGACGGCCGCGCGGCTGCCTCGGCCTGGCTGGCCAGGCCGGCGGGCCACAACCGTGACGTGCGCTCTGAACTGCTGGCCAAGCTCGCCCTGCTTGACCGCCTCGGTGCCGACCCGCGCCCCCTGCTGGACGCCCAGCGCCAGCAACTCCAGCCGGTGGCCGCCGCGCTCCAGGAACGCCTGGCCGCCGCCACCGGATTCGACCGGACCATCGCCGCGTGGCGCTGGGAGACCCTATCGGCGACTCTCCGGTTCCTGGACGTCCTGAGCGGCCAGCCGGTCGCGTAGGGCTGGGCTCTATGGCCCGCCTGTCCCTGGCTTTCCAGTCACCCGCCAACGCGTGGGCGTCCGTCCGGTGCCGAGCGCTCCGGCTCGACGGCGCGGTCACGCCGTCTTTCCGGGTGGTCCGTGGGAGTGCAGGGTGCGTCCGTCGGGGCTGGTGGCGGTGGTGGTGCCGTCGGGGTGGCAGTCCAGTGTCCAGCCCCAGCGGTGAATGACAACCAAATGGTGGAATTTGCACAGGAGTTTCAGGTTGCCCAGCGCGGTGGGGCCGCCTTGGGACCAGTGGATCAGGTGGTGGGCGTCGCACCGGGCCGGTGGCTGGCCGCAGCCGGGGAATTGGCAGTGCCGGTCCCGGTGGATGACGGCTTTGCGGAGGTGCGGGGGGACGGTGCGGGTGCTGCGGCCGACATCGAGGGGCTGGCTGCGGCTGGTGTAGGGCGCGCCCAGGGTGGTGGCGCGCAGGCAGGCCGCGAGGCCGCCGGGGCCGGACAGCAGGCTGATGCTCATGGTCAGCAGGGTGTCGCGGAGCCGCTGGCGGGTGGCGGGGGAGATCTGGCCGGGCCGTTCCGGCCGGGCGGCCAGGCGGCCGCCGTTTGGTGGCCGCCTGCCGGGGCCGTTGCCTGGCGGGCTGTCGCGGCGGGCGTCCGGCTGGTCCCGGTCCGCGGCCGGTTCGCCGTTCGCGTTGCCGCCTGGCCGGTCACCCTGGCCCGCGCCCGGCTGGCCGCCGTCCTGGTCCTGGTCGTGGCGGGTGGCGTGCAGGAATAGGTCGGTGAGCTGGTCCAGGATGGTCCCGTCGATCTGCCCGGACACGATCGGGGTGAGCACCGCGTCACAGGTGGCCGCCTCGGCGCCGCGCCGGCCAGGTACACCGACCCGGGATCGGTGGCGGCGGCGCGGGCCAGGCTCCAGCCGGCTTCCAGGCCCGCGCCTTCGGGCAGGCCACGCAGGGCGGCCAGGTCGATGTGGATCTGGACCTGGGCCAGGGCGGGCTGGGTGTCTGGGCCGGGGTCCAGGCCGGCGCCAATCAGTTGTGCGCACGCCTGCTGCAGCGCGTCGTGGCGGCGCTGCGCGGCGGTGCGCAGATCCTCCGGGCCGCCTCGTTCCGCCAGCGCGTCCAGGATCACGGCCAGGCTGGCCGCGCACTCCGGCGTCAGGTCCCCCTGCAGCCGCCCCGCGCCGCCGATCGTGGTCTGCAGCCACACCGCCCGGTCCGCGAACCCGCCGCCATCATCGGTGTCGGGGGTGGTCCGGGCCCGTTCGATCATCTCCCGCGCCAGCGCGTTGAGATCGTGCAGGTCGGCACCGCCGAGGGCCGCGGCGAGCAGGATCTGGCCGGCGTCGGCCGCGCAGGTCTTCGGGCAGCTGGCCGGTCCAGTCGCAGATCTGCCGCGCCCACGACGCCGACAGCTGCCCCCCGGCCAGCGCGGCCGCGATCACCGGGTGCGCTTGGAGGCGCCGCGCCCACCCGGTCGCCCCAGCCGCCGCCCCCGGCGTGACCTTGGTGACCGCCCGGAGCCAGGATCTGGCGCCGTAGTGCCCGTCCGCCTGGTACCCGTCCCGGGCGGTGAACGCGGCCAGGATCTTCGCCCGCGCCGCGGTGTGCTGCGCCTCGGCGTGCTCCAGCCCCACCAGCGCCTCCGCCTGCGCGGCGGTGCCCAGATCAGCGGCGTCACACCCGGCCAGGAATCCCAGCCCGGCCGACACCATGGCCAGCGCCTGCACCGTATTGGCCGGCGCGGCGGGCTCGTTCAGGGTGCACATGGGCGGGATCACCTCCCCGGGGACACTCGCTACCGTCGATCGATCTCTAGTTCGAATACTAGCGAGGGGGTCCGACAAAACCAGGCCCCGGAAAGCCCCGAAAGCCCGCCAGTTCAGAAAATCGAGCCGTCCGCGCCGGGGCCGCCAGCCCGTGCCGGGGCCGCCAGCCCGTGCCGGGGCCGCCAGCCCGTGCCGGGGCCGCCAGCCCGTGCACCGGTACTGCCGGAACAGAGCCTTCAGGGCGAAGACGGTCGCCCCTCGGAGGCCCCCGCTTCGGAGGCCCCCGGCTCGAAGGACTCGGCCCCGAGGGAGAGACCATCGGTGCGGGGTTCGCCGCCGGCGGGGGAGAGGCCGTTCCGGACCAGGGATTGCGCCGTGCGCACGATCGTGTCCAGCGAGCTGCGGCGCGGGTTCCACCACTCCGCGGCCCAGTTGAGGGCGCCGAGGACCAGCATGCGCGCCGCCATCGGGTCCAGCTCGGGGCGAAGCAGGCCCGTCTGCACGGCGTCCTGCAGCAGCTTGCGCCAGGTCTCGCCGTACTTGGCCGCCTCGGCGGAGTAGCGGGTGCGGATGTAGTCCGGGACCTGTCCCGCATTGCGGATCGCCGCGGTCGTGTAGTCGGAAATGTCCAGCTCATACCGCAGGTGCTCCGCGACCGCGGCGTCGATCCGCTCCATCGGGCCGGTGCCGGCGGGCAGCGCTGCGAGGAGCCGGCCGACGTGCTCGCGCATGCGCGCGATCCCGGTCCACATGACCTCTTCGACCAGCGCTTCCCGGGAGGGGAAGTAGTAATAGATGGCAGGCGCCTGGACCTCTGCCTGGTCGGCGACGTCCGACAGGCGGGTGCCCGCGTAGCCCTTCCGGCTGAGCACGTAGGCGGCGGCGTTTAGGATCCGCTCCCTGGTCCGCGCGGATTTCGACCCGCCCGGCTCCGCCACGGCCGGGCCGGCGGATTCTTTACGCACGGATCAGATCATATGTGCCGAACGGACGTCTCCCCGGCTGCGCAGCGCGCAGGGGCCCCCCACCCAGGGGCTGAGCGGCCTCTCCCCGGAAATCTAGTCTACGTTTGATTAAAGAAAACCGGTCGGCGCGGCCGGGCGCGGCATAGCTAGCTGCTCACGAGGAAGTCGGTGGCCGGTTCGCGGTCCCCGAGGGTCGTCCCGCCGGTGCCCCGGCGGATGAACTCGGACGGTGGTGGCCAGATGGCGACGTGCTGGTCACCGGTGGCGTCGTCGTACCGGATGAACGTCGCCTGCCCGATATCCACGGCGAAAAGGTGAAACCGGCCCGGCTCGGGAACCCAGCCCAGAGCAGACGCCACTGCGTTCCGCCGTCGCGGCTGGTAATGGCGCGGCTGGTAATGGCGCGTTGTGCACGAGGATTCGCGGATCGCGCTTCAGGTCGGCCGCCTTCGTCGATCCCCACAGCATCGACAGCCACAGCGCACCGTCAAGGACGAAGGGCTCGACAGCACTGAGCCGGGGGGAGCCGTCGTTCGTCGCGATCAGGACCGCACCGCGATCCATGAGGCGTTCGTGCCCGAGTTCTGCCAGGCGAGGCTGGGCATAGCGCCCTACGCCAGGACCGCGACGAACCGCCAGTCCAGGACCTGCCGCCCGGGCGCGGAATAGACGCGGGAGCGGAGCCCCACCAGCCCCCCGGCCCCGAGCGGCTGGGCCGACTCGATCTCCACGGTGCTGTGCAGCGTGTCGCCCTCGTGCACCGGGCCGACGTGGTCGCAGCTGTGCCATCCGGTCACGGTGACCAGGCTGGGCAGCGCGCGGGCCGCCTGGCTCAGCGCTATCCCGATGGTGTGGCCGCCGTAGACCAGCCGGGTGCCGCCGGCCGCCTGCTCGTCGTGGTGGACGCGGGCGATGTTGAGCGTGAGCCGGGCCAGTTCGGGGGCGCCGACGACCACGTCCCCGCCGTCGACCTCGATGACCTCGCCGGGCACGAGATCGCCGTATTGCGGCCAGAATCCCTGCTCCGCAAAACGGTCCAGCCGCCAGCCGTCGAGCAGCGCGGCGGGCGATGCCGGCTTCGCGGACGCGCCAATCGCCTCTAGATCGGCCGGGTCCAGATCGTCCGCGTGACCGGTCTGCCCGGCCGCGTCGCGGAGCGGCAGCATCGCACAGCGCCAGAAGTCGAGCACGGGCCGATCGCGGTCGTCGACGGTGGTGATCCGCAGCGCGGTCAATCCGGTGGCCGCACGGCCCTCGCGCGGGCGGTTCTGCCGGAGTCCCTCGACCCGGGTGGTGGTGCGCAGCGTGTCGCCGATGACCGGGAGCCGGCGGAACCACAAGCCCCGGTAGAACAGGTTGGCCTTGGCGTGCTGGGTGGCCACGGTGGACTGTCCGATGGCCACGTCCCAGACCAGCGCCGGGTTCGCCGGGCGCTGCCCCGGCGAGCCCCCGCCGGTGACCTCGCGCGCCAGCTCGGCGTCCAGGCTCAGCGCCAGCCGGTCGCCCACGATGGCCTGGTGCACGGCGGCCAGGCCGTCGGTCAGCGTCACCCCGGCCACCGCGGGGAAGACATGGCCGACCGTGAGCTCGTCGAAATACAGGCCCCCGGCTCTCATGCGCCCGCTACCGGACCGGACCGGGGCGGGAACCGCGCCGTAATCTGGTCCACCACCAGCCTGGCCGTCTCGGCGCAGGCGGTGGTCCCGCCGTTCGCGTACTCCTTGACGCCGTCCCCGACGTTCCACAGGTTCGCCAGCGGCGTGGCGGGCGGCAGGTCGAAGCCGGCCACGGCGCGCTGCGGCGGCCACTCGTCCCGGGTCACCACGGTGGACAGCACCCGGGCGCGCGCGGCGAAGCCGGGGATCACGTCCTCGATGTCGGCGAACATCAGGTCGGTCTCGGCTGTGGCGTCGAAGTCGCCGACCGAGGGCTGCGGCACGCCGGCCGCCACGTACAGGTTCCAGCCCGGCGGGGCCATCTCCGGGCACACGTCGGTGAAGTTGGCCATGTACGCGAGCCGCCGGGTGGCCGCGAAGCTCAGCATGCCCGGCACGTCGATCAGCCGCTGCGTGCTGGCGAAGTTGACCGCGATCATCGCGCACGGCCGGTCGGCCCGCTTCACCGCGGCGAGGTAGTCGTCCCCGAAGGCGCCCGCTCCGGACGCGCCCGCCCCGGATAGGCGCACGGTGGCCGCCGGGCCCACGTCACTGACCACGAACCGCGCCCGGACCTCGGTGCGCTGACCGCCGGAGTTCAGCACGGCCCGCGTCACCTGGCCCGCGCCCCCCTCGATAGACACGGCCTCCATCGCCTCGACCTCGATCGACTCGACCTCGGTGGATAGCAGGATCTGGCCGCCGTCCCGGGTGATCGCCACGGCCAGCGCGCGCCACAGGCCGATGGTGCCCTCGGGGTGGAAGCCGAACCGCTTGAACGCGCTCTTGCGGGTGAAGTAGGTGAGGAACACCCGGGCCGACAGCTCCTCGGAGCTGACCGCGAACACCGACGCGCACATGTTCCGGAAGATGCCCTGCACGCCCTCGTTCTTCGTGTACCGGCGCACCCAGTCCGCGGTCGAGATCTCGCCGGTCGGGAGCCCGCCGTCACTGCGCGCGGCACCCAGGCCGCTCAGCAGCCTGGCTCCCTGCCGGGTGAGCTTGCCCAGCAGAAAGCCCCAGCCACCGCCGGTGACGTCGACGTCCTTGCCGCCGATCCGGTACAGGATCGGCGGCGCGGGCTCGCGGATGTCGAACGCGGCCCCGACCTCGCGGCAGGTCTGCTCGGTGATCCCGCCGGTCTCGATGACGATCGCGCCATTGTTGACCTTGAAACCGTCGATGTCGTCGGTAGAGGCGCGCCCGCCGACCTGGCCCAGCCGCTCGGCGACCAGGGTCCGGTACCCGAGGTGGGCCAGCCGCGCCGCGGTGAACAGCCCGCCCGCGCAGGCCCCGATGACCAGCGCGTCCCACTCCGCGACCGGAGCGCCCGCGGCGCCCGGGCCCGTCATCCGCGCGCCCCCCCACGATGGACACGAACGCGGCGGGCGCGGTCCCGGCGTCGGCGGCGCCCGCATGCCCGGCCGGGGAGCCCGCCATCGAGACGGCCCCGCGCACGAGGGAACTGGCCCTCCTCGTCACCGCGGCGTTGGGGGAGACCAGGACAACGTGGTCAGCGATCTCCAGGCCGGCCTGCCGCAGGGCGGCCGCGGCCGCCTGCCGGATCAGCGGCGCGTACTGCTCGTACCCGAAGCGCTCCTCCCACACCCCGGCCGAGGCGCGGGCGGGGGAGCGCCAGCGGTCCAGGACCTCGGCGGGGCCGGCGGGTACCGTCACGGCGCCTCGAAGACGGCCGCGACGCCCTGGCCGCCGCCGACGCACATCGTCTCCAGCGCGTACCGGCCGCCGCGGCGCTTCAGTTCGTGCAGCATCGTGGTCAGGATGCGGGCGCCGGTCGCGCCGATCGGGTGGCCGAGGGAGATGCCCGAGCCGTTCACGTTCAGGCGGCTGTCGAGTTCGTCGAGCTTGGTGCCCCAGCCCTGCAGCACGCCCAGCACCTGGACCGCGAACGCCTCGTTCAGCTCGATCAGGTCCATGTCGTCGAAGCCGAGCCCGAGCCGCCCGAACAGCTTGGCCACGGCCGGCACCGGCCCCAGGCCCATCGTGGCGGGCTCGCAGCCGACCGCGGTCCACCCGGCCAGGAACGCCATCGGCTCCAGGCCGAGCTCGTCCAGCTTGTCCT
Source organism: uncultured Actinomycetes bacterium (assembly GCA_963742865.1). Lineage (GTDB taxonomy): Bacteria > Actinomycetota > Actinomycetes > Streptosporangiales > Streptosporangiaceae > Bog-532. Next base: position 23,859 of record CAVUNW010000006.1, on the reverse strand, counting down.
CGGCCACGACCAGGCACGCCGCCGCGGCGTCGTTCTGCTGCGCCGAGTTGCCCGCGGTCACCGTCCCGTCCTTCATGATCGGGCGCAGCCTGGCCAGCGACTCCGGGGTCGAGTCGGCGCGCACGCCCTCGTCCCGGTCGAACGTCTCGGGGTCCCCGCGCTGCTGCGGCACCTCCACCGGGACCACCTCGCCGGCGAACCTCCCGTCCGCCCAGGCGGCCGCGGCGCGCTGGTGGCTGCGCACAGCGTAGGCGTCCGCGGCCTCGCGGCCGATGCCGGACTGGCGGGACACGTTCTCGGCGGTCTCGATCATCCCGCTGATCGGGCCGAACCGCCATTCCGGCTGGGAGCGCTCGCGGCCCCGGTCCAGCCGGTCGTACAGCGCGGTGTTACCGGACCGGCTGCCCCACCGCGTCGAGGTCGAGTAGTACTCGATATTGCTCATCGACTCGACCCCGCCGGCCAGCACGGCGTCGGCCGCCCCGGTCTGCACCATCATCGCGGCCGTGGCCACGGCCTGCAGGCCGCCGCCGCAGCGCCGGTCCATCTGCAGGCCGGGCACCGCGATCGGCAGGTCCGCGTGCAGCGCGGCCCACCGCCCGATGCAGGGCGCTTCGGAGTTGGCGTACGACTGCGCCAGGACTACGTCTTCAATCCGTTCCGGGTCAATCCCGGACCGGGCCACCACGGCGCGGACCACCGTCGCGGCCAGGTCCTCGGCCGGAACCGGGCGCAGCGTCCCGCCGAACCGGCCCACCGCTGTGCGCACCGGCGCGACGATCGCGGCCCTGTTCATCCGGGGTGCCGGGCTCATACACGTACTCCGTTCATCAGGTTCTCCCTCAGCCATCGCGCCAGCGGTCCGCCGACGGGTCGAGCAGCCGGGCCAGGTGCTCATCCGGCAGCCAGATGATCGTCTCCAGCTCCAGCGCGTCCAGGTAGCGGACCCGGCCGCCGCGCAGGTCCTCCAGCCGCAGCCGGACCCCGTTGGCCTGATAGTCCAGGCTGACCGCCACGTCGGCGAACTCACTGCCTACCGTGCCCCGGGGCGCGCGGCCGTCCGCACCGCCCGTGGGCTCCGCAGCAGGTCCGTTACGAATATTCATGGGTTCTCAGATCAGGAAGCCGAGCGTCGGCAGCGGCTCGTCCAGGTTGACCAGCACGACCTTCTTGTACGCCAGCCGGAGCCGGCCGTCGTCCCGGCGCAGGCGGTACGTGGTGCGGCCGCCCCACAGCTGGACGCCGCGCGGGCGCGATTCGATCAGCAGGAAGTTCGCCCCGACCTCGGTGTCGCCGTTCCCGGCGGTGTCGCCGTTCCCGGCTGGGCCGAGGATCTCGATGTTGGAGATCAGCCGGCGCAGGTTCGACGGCGGTGCCTGCGCGTACCGCTTGCCGGTCCGCAGCTGGCTCAGGCGGGTCGAGATCCGGTTCCGGTTGTCGAAGATCACCGATACCGACGTATACGGGTCCGCGTCGGCGCGCCCGGCCGGCACCCAGTAGATCGCGTCGTCGGTCCACAGCGCTTCCCAGGCGTCGTAGTCGCTCTCATCGGCCAGCCGCGCCTCCAGGTAGAGGAAGTCCTCCACCTCCGCCCGGGTGAGCGGCCCGGCCTCCACCATCGTCATCAGGCCTCCATCAGGGCCCGGTAGTGCGCCCAGAAGCCGCGGATGCCGGTCTCGTCGGTCGCGCCGCCGACCGGGTGACCGCGGGCGTCCGTGGTCTCGCGGGCGATCCCCCGGCTGATGTCCAGCCACTCCGGTTGCCGCGCCGCCATCCCGGCCTGGTTCCGCTCGTACATCTCGGTGTCGTCCGCGAGCAGCATGCCGGCCGGCCCCACCGAACCGATCGACTGCGAGACCATCCGCCGGTTGAGTTCCCTGGCCCCCTTGAGCTGGACCGCGGTCACGTACTGGACGCACTCGTCCGCGGCCACCGGCTGGATGTTGAACACCTGGATCTCGGCCACGAACAGGTTCGGGAAGATCATCACGTGCGGGCCGCCCTCGATCATGATCTGCTCGGCGTCCGCGCCGTACGCACCGCGCATCGCAGCCACGTACCCGGGCACTCGGTCGGCCGTCGTGCCGAACCAGCGCATCGGCTCGCCGGCCGCGCGGAACTCCGGGCGCAGGTCGTTCTCGCTGTGCCCGCCGCCGAGGTCCCGGGTGACGGCGGCCGACTTGTCGCTGTACAGCGCGCCGATCGGGCTGCCGGTCACGCCGAAGATGGAGCCGTGCACGAACTGCGGGTGGTAGCCGTCGGTCTCGTTCTCGGCCAGCAGCTTCCAGTTGGCCCGGGTCCGGTGCTTCAGCCAGCCGGCGGTCAGCTCGACCCGGCCTTCGGGGGACAGCCGGGCCAGCCGGTCCAGCTCGCCCGCCGCGTCGCCCAGGTGCTCCGCCAGCGTGGGCCCGTCCGCGGCGAAGCTGCCGAACACGAAGCCCTGGTAGCTGCCGGTCCGCGGCACCCGGCCCAGCGCCAGCCGGCGCTCCAGCACGGCCGCGAGCCCCTCGCGCGCGTCGGCGGTGCCGGCCAGCTCGGCTACCGTGCGCGCCTCCTCGGGCAGCCGTTCGTGCACCGTGGCACCGACGCCGCCCCACACCAGCCGCTTGGTCGCGGCCAGGGCCAGCGGCGCGCCGCGGGCCAGTTCCGCCGCGAGCTCGTCCACCCGCGCGGTGAGCTGATCGTCCGGCACCACCTCGGTCACCACGCCGAGGTCGCACGCCTCGGCGGCGGTCAGCGTCGGGTTGGTCAGCAGGATCTGCAGGGCCCGGCGCAGCCCGACGAGCTGGGTCAGCGTCACGGTCGTGCCCGCGTCCGGGGCCATCCCCACCCGGACCGCGCCGGAGAAGAACCGCGCCGATGCGGCCGCCACGACCAGATCCGCGGCGCACACCAGGCCGAACCCGCCGCCCCCCGCGGCGTACCCATGCACCTGCGCGATCACCGGCGGCTGCAGCTGGATCAGCGCCGACGTCGCCATCTGCAGCCAGGCCGTCGCCTCCCGCAGGTAGTCCGGCAGGCCGTGTCCCTTGGACGCGAACGTCCGCACGTCGCCGCCCGCGCAGAAGTGCTGGCCCGCGCCGCTCAGCACCACGACGCGGACCGACGCGTCGCCGTGGCAGGCCATGATCGCGCCGTGCAGGGCCTGCAGCAGTTCCACGTTCATCCCGTTGGACGCCGCGGGCCGGTTGAGCCGGATCCGCGCGATCCCGTCCTCGCCGACCTTCAGCAGGACGGGCTCGCCGGGGCCGCCGTCGGCTGGCGCTTCGCTCACCCTCACGCTCCCTCGCGCTCTGAACCGCGGCCGCCCCATGGCTTCTAGATTGGGGGCCCTGGATTTTCGAATCCAAGCTAAATTATCCTGTACATGCCGTCAACGCGCCCCAGGGAGGCTACCGAGGTGGATCTCGGCCTGGCGAACGCGCGGGTGCTGGTCACCGGGGGCGCGTCCAACATCGGCCGCGGCATCGTGCACGGCTTCGCCGCCGAGGGCGCCCGCGTCGTGATCGCCGACGTGGACGAGGTCCAGGCGGCCAGGGTCGCGGACGAAGCCAAGGCCAGGGGCGCCCGCGACGTCCGGCTGGCCATCGGCGACCTGACCGCCGAAGGTGCCGGGCAGCGCGCCGTCGACGTCCTGCTCACCCACTGGGGCGGGATCGACGTGCTGGTCAACAACGCCGGCTGGAGCGTCCCCGGCTTCATCGCCACCGACACCGACCGCGCCAAGTGGCAGAAGACCGTGGAGATCAACTTCTTCACCGCCGTCGCGTGCACCCAGGCGGCGATCCCACCCATGCGCGGGGCCGGGGCCGGGTCGATTGTCTTCATCGCCAGCGACGCGGCGTTCGGCCAGATCCGCCAGGGCATCTACGGGGCGACCAAGGCCGCGCTGATCGCGCTCGCTCGCACCACCGCCAGGGAGCACGGCCGGCACGGCATCCGCGCCAACGTCATCTGCCCGGGGCTGGTCCTGCCGGAGGGCCCGGACGCGGTCGGCGCGGCCAGCCTATGGGCGGCCGGCCAGGACGGGGTGTTCAACGCCGATCAGATCGAGTACCTGAAGAAGGACATCCCGCTGCGCCGGCTGACCGAGGCCGCCGACATCGCCCAGTCGGTGACCTGGATTTCCTCCGAGCGGGCCGCCCGGCAGGTCACCGGGCAGGTCATCTCGGTCAGCGGCGGGTACACAATGCCCTGAGAGATGCTGCCCTAAGAGATGCTGCCGCCTCGGAGGCCCCATGTTCCCCGGCACGTTTGCGCGTACCACCCCGGATAAGCCCGCGGCCGTGATGGCCGGCCCAGGGAAGGGCGCAGGGGACAGCCTCACCTACCGCGAGCTGGAGGAGAACTCCGCGCGGCTGGCCCGGTACCTGCACGGCCGGGGCCTGCGCCGCGGCGACACGCTGGCCCTGCTCAGCGACAACCAGCTGGCCGCGTTCGAGGTCTACTGGGCCGCGATGCGCTCCGGGCTCTACCTGACCGCGGTCAACCACAATCTCGCGCCGGACGAGGTCGCCTACATCGTCAACGACAGCAGCGCGAAGGCGCTCATCGTGGCGCACAGCCAGCGCGACCTGGCCGAGGCCATCGCGGGCGAGATCCCGGCGGTGCACATCCGGCTGGCGTTCGGCGGGCCAATGGACGGCACCGTCGGCGGGTTCGGCAGCTACGCGGACGCGCTCGCCGCGACCTCCGCCGAACCGCTGCCCGACCAGCCGCGCGGCAGCGACATGCTCTACTCCTCCGGCACCACCGGGCGGCCGAAGGGGATCAAGGCGCCGCTCCCGGACCGGCAGGTGCACGAGCCGGGCGACCCCTACGTGCAGCTGTTCGTGCCGTACTTCGGCTTCTCCGCCGACACCATCTACCTGTCACCGGCGCCGATCTACCACGCCGCGCCGCTGCGCTTCTGCGCCACCATCCAGTCCGTCGGCGGCACCGTGGTCATGATGGAGCGGTTCGGCGCCGAGGCCGCGCTGGCCGCGATCGAGCGGTTCCGCGTTACGCACCTCCAGGTCGTGCCGACCATGTTCGTGCGCATGCTCAAGCTGCGATGACGACGTCCGGGCGCGCTACGACATCTCCAGCGTCCAGGTGGCGGTCCACGCCGCCGCGCCGTGCCCGCCGGACGTCAAGCGGGCCATGATCGACTGGTGGGGCCCGCGGCTGACCGAGTACTACGCCTCCACCGAAGGCAACGGCCTGACCCTGGTCACGTCGGACAACTGGCTCAAGAAGCCCGGCACCGTCGGCACCCCGGTCCTGGGCATCCTGCACATCTGCAACGAAGCCGGCGACGAGCTCGGCCCGGGCGAGGTCGGGCTCATCTACTGGGAGCGGGAGCCGCCGCACTTCGAGTACCACAACGACCCGGTGCAGACCGCCGCCGCGCGCCACCCGGCGACCGGCGACTGGTCCACGGTCGGCGACCTCGGCTACGCGGACGAGGACGGCTACCTGTTCCTCACCGACCGCGCCTCCTTCATGATCATCTCGGGCGGGGTCAACATCTACCCGCAGGAGATCGAGAACGCGCTCGCGCTGCACCCCAAGGTCCTCGACGTGGCGGTGATCGGCGTCCCGGACCCGGAGATGGGCCAGCAGGTCAAGGGATTCGTCCAGCTCGCGGACGGCGTCCCGGGCGGCCAGGCGGTCGCGGACGAACTCGCCGGCTTCTCCGCACCCGGATCGCTCGCTTCAAGGTGCCGCGCCGCTTCAGTTTCGTCGCCAGCCTGCCGCGCACCCCGACCGGCAAGCTGGCCAAGCACCGGCTAACAAAAATTTCCCCTAACGGACCTGGGTGGGAGCCCGAATTTACCGTCCGGAGCAGTGGTGCCGCGGGCTCAGTGGGGGCCCTCCGCGGCGACGCCGTGCCGGACGATTGACTGCGCCGTCGCGACGACCGCGTCGATGGAGCTGCGCTTGGGCGACCACCATTCGGCGGCCCAGTTCAGAATGCCGATGATCAGCGGCTGCGCGAGATCCGGGTCGAGGCCGGAACGGAGTTCACCGGAGGCCACCGCGTCGGTGAAGAGCTGGCGCCAGATGGCCGCGTAGGCTCGTTCCTCGACGATCTGCCGGGACCGGATCGTGGCCGGAAGCTGGCCGATGTTGCGGATAACCGCGTGCGCGAAGGCCGATTCCGACATGAGCTGCCGCAGGTGCGCGTCGATGGCGATGTCCAGCCGGTCCAGCGCGGTCGCGTCCGGGAGCGGCGTCCAGGGCCGCCGCCACGTACTCGCGCAGCCGGATCGTGCCGACGGTCACGACCTCCTCGATGAGCTGCTCGCGCGAGGGCCAGTAGTAGTAGATGGCCGGGGCCTGGACCCCCGCCTCCTCCCCGACGTCCACGAGCCGCATCCCGGCGTATCCGAGCCGGCTGAGCGTGGTCGCCGCGGCCAGGAGCAGCCGTTCCCGGGTCCGTTCGGATTTCGTGGGCACTGTCTTAGTGAGCACTGTCTTGCTGGTGGGGGCCGGCACCGGCATACCCTACCGGCCCGGCCGTTTCGCGCCTGAGCTCCCGCCGGGGCCGCTGGCCAGGCCGCCCCGGCTGATCAGCTGGGACACGATGACGTTCCGCTGGATCTCGTTGGTGCCCTCCCCGACGATCATCAGCGGCGCGTCCCGGAAGTACCGCTCGACGTCGAATTCGGTCGAGTAGCCGTAGCCGCCGTGGATCCGGACCGCGGTGAGCGCGATCTGCATGGCGGCCTCCGACGCGAACAGCTTGGCCATGCCCGCCTCCAGGTCGCACCGCTCGCCCGCATCGAAACATTCCGCCGCGTACCGGACCAGCTGGCGCGCGGCGGTCAGCTGGGTAGCCATGTCGGCCAGGTAGTTGCCGATCGACTGGTGCTTCCAGATCGGCTGGCCGAACGTCTCTCGTTCCTGCGCGTACCGCAGCGAGTCCTCGAACGCGGCGGCGGCGACGCCCAGCGCGCGCGAGGCGACCTGGATCCGCCCGGTCTCCAGGCCCTTCATCATCTGCGCGAAGCCCGCGCCCTCCGCCCCGCCCAGGATCGCGTCCCGCGGTGCGCGGTAGCCGGTGAACACCAGCTCGCACGATTCCACGCCCTTGTACCCGAGCTTGCCCAGGTCCCGTGACACGGTGAGGCCATCACCGGGCTCGGCCAGCAGGATGCTGATGCCCTTGTGCCGTGGCTGGGCGGCCGGGTCGGTCTTGCACAGCAGCGCGATCAGCCCGGACCGCCGCGCGTTGGTGATCCACATCTTCGACCCGTTGACCGTGTATCTGCCCGTCACCTCCAGTGCCGCGGTCGTCTGCATCGCCTGCAGGTCCGAGCCGCCGCCCGGCTCGGTCGAGCGCCATCGTCGCCCGCAGCTCGCCGGTGGCCATCCGGGGCAGGTACCGCTGCTTCTGCTCGTCGGTGCCGAACGTGACCAGCAGCTTGGACACCACGGTGTGGCCGCCCATCGCCCCGGCCAGGCTCATCCAGCCGCGGGCGAGTTCCTCGGTGATCATGGCATAACAGGGCATCGACACCTGGACGTCGCCGTACGGCTCCGGGATGGCCAGGCCGAAGATCCCGAGCTGCTTCATCTGGTCGATGAGCTTTTCCGGGTACTCGCCTCGCGTGCTCCAGCTCGCGGGCCACCGGGCGCACCTCACGGTCGACGAACTCGTGCACGGTATCGACGATGTCCTGCTCGTCCTGCGACAGGCCGGCATGCCCCTCCTCCATCAGTGTTAGCCGTCAATGTTAGCTCCTCAGTACGAGCTGGGCAGGCCCAGGCTGTGCTGGGCCACGAAGTTCAGCACCATCTCCCGGCTGGTCGGCGCGGTTCGCAGCATCCGGGCCAGGAACCACAGGTCGGCCAGCCCGTACTCGCGGGACAGGCCGTTGCCGCCGTGCACCTGAATGGCCTGGTCCAGGGTCTTCAGCGACGCCTCGGCCGCGGCGAACTTGGCCATGTTGACCGCCTCGGCGGTCCCGTTACCCACGGAGTTGCCGCCCGCGTCGGCCAGTTCGGCGGCACGGGCGGTCAGCAGCCGCGCCTGGGTCACCGCGATGTAGCACTCGGCCAGCGGATGCGCGAGGCCCTGGTGCGTGCCGATCGGCGCCGACCACACGATGCGCTCCCGGGCGTACCGCGTGGCCCGCTCCAGCGCGTACCGGGAGATCCCGTTGCTGATCGCCGCGGCGGTGACGCGTTCGGGGTTGAGCCCGGCGAACACGGCGCGGAACCCCTTCCCGGCCTCGCCGACCATCGCGTTCGCCGGCACCGGCACCTCGTCGAAGAACACTGTGAACTGCTTTTCCGGCTGCATCAGCTCCGCCTCGATCGCGTGCATGGTCAGGCCGGGAGCGCCGGCCGGCACCACGAACATCGACATCGGCGTGTGCCGCTCTGCGCCGGCGCCGCTTCCTGGCCCGGCGTCGTTGTCCGCGTCCCGGGTCACCACCAGGATCGCGTCGGCCTGGTCCGCGCCCGAGATCCAGTACTTGGTCCCGCTGATCAGGTACCCGTCGCCGTCCCGGCGCGCGGTCGTCGCCAGCGCGTGCGTGTTCGAGCCCGCGTCGGGCTCGGTGATCGCGAACGACATGGTGCGCGTCCCGTTGGCCAGTCCCGGCACCCAGGCCCGCTTCAGCTCCGGCGATCCGTGCGCGGCGATGATGGAGCCGCAGATGGCCGGGGCGATGACCATCATCAGCAGCGGGCACCCGGCCGCGGAGACCTCTTCGATGACCGCGGTCAGTTCGGTCAGGCCCGCGCCCCCGCCGCCGTACTCCTCGGGCAGGTGGACCCCGAGGAACCCGCCCGCGCCGAGCTCCTCGTACAGCTCGGTGGGCTCCTTGTGCGAGGTGGCGCACTCCACGAAGTACTTGTGCCCGTACTTCTCCGCGATCCGGCGGGCGGCGCTGCGCAGGTCCGTCAGCTCCGGCGATGCCGCCAGGATGTCGGTCATTAGCTCCTCCGCCTGCCATCTTCTAATAGCAATTAAAAGATAACACGGCCCCTGCCCGGCCGCCTGGCGGCGGCAACCGGTTGCGGCGGTACCCTGCCAGCGTGCCGGAACGGAACCGGGTAACGCCGATGGGCGACATCGTGGCCATCCCGCTGCGCGGCGCCTGGACCGGCAACCGCGGCATCCTGCATTCCGGCCACGAGATCGTCCGCTTCCACGCGAGTGACCTGTGGATCACCTGCGCGCTGGAGTTCCGCGGCCGCTGGCGCGAGCAGTGGCTGCCGCACCGCTGGACGCACCTGTACTTCCACGACGAGGCGGTCTCCTTCGCCGCCGGGCACCGTCCGTGCGCCGAATGCCGCCGCGAGAGCTACCGCGCATACCAGGCCGCCTGGGCCGGCGGGAACAGCTCCGGCGTGCCGTCCGCGGCGCAGATGAACCGGCAGCTGCACGCGGAGCGGATCGTCCGCGGCACGCATAGCCGGCGCCTGCACCGCGCGTTCTGGGCGGACCTGCCCGACGGGGCGTTCGTCCTGCTGGACACCCCTCCCGGCGGGCCCGCCCTCGTCCTCGGCGACCAGCTGGTCACCTGGACGGACGCGGGCTACGGGCCCCGCCATCCGCGGCCCCGGCGTGGCCAGGCTTGTCTCATCACGCCGCCGTCCACCGTCGCCGCCCTGCGGGCCGGCTATCCGGTCCAGACCGACCCCACCGCCGGCTAGCTCGCGTCAGCCTTCTCGCGAATCGATCGCCGGCCACGAGCGGGCCGCCACCTCGCTGCCGGGCTGCTGTTCGGGTACCGGATCGGCGACGGCGTCAGCGATGCCTTCGACCAGCGACCGGATCGTCGCCTCCGCGAGCCGGCTCATCACGGCCCTGTCCAGCGCCGCGCCGGCCCGGCCGAACGGCGGCCGGTATGAGCCGTCGAGGCGGATTCGCGTCTGGCTCTCGCCATCGCCGGTCAGGGTCAGATCCGCGTCCATGACGGGGAACAGCTCACCGGCGGTCCCCGTGGTCTGCCACCGCATTGGCATCGTGATCAGGCTGTCCCGCTGGACCGGCTCCGCGAATCGCACGCAGACCAGCTTCGACAATCCCCGCAGTCCGCCGAACGGGCCCACCCGCAGCCCGGCCACCAGGCCGTCGATGTAGGCGGTTTCCGACGCGGTGCGCAGCGCCCCGCGATTGACGAAATGGGTCAGCCGCGCGGCTGCGACCTCGAGCTGCGCGGCGACCACTACTTCATGAGCGGCGAACACGTGTTCACGATGCCCCCAGTAGCGCCAGCAGCTCAGGGACTAACGTCCTGAGCATGCCGGCCAAAGGGCCGCCGGGTGGCGGCGCGGCCGCCCCCGGCTATCCTGATGCGCGCGCGCTGACCTGCCCCGGACCGGCCGGGCGATCCCGGAGCTCGGTGCTCATGAGCCCTGGCCCGGCGTGAAGACGTAGCCGATCGAACGGCGCCGCAGCCGGGCCCGCTCGCCGCGGGACGTCGCGGTGAGCTCGGACCCGCCGACCCAGACCGAACCGCTGGTCGGCTCTTCCAGGCTGCCGGCGATGGTCAGCAGGGTTGACTTGCCCGAGCCGCTGGGGCCCATCACCGCCACCATCGTGCCCGCGCCGACCGTCAGGTCGATCCCGCGCAGCGCGTGCACCTCGGCGGCCCCCTGGCCGTAGACCTTCGAAACGTTCCGTAGCTCAAGCATGGTCATCGCCGTACCCCCGTTCTGGACCGCGACGTGCTAAGAACTTCGCATCTTGCCCGGTATGATACTGGGTATACAGGCGCCCGAAGTGTAGCTACCTCCACCTTTTCCGGGGACCAAGGCCCACCTGAAGGCTGGGCCTACCCGGCCACGAGACGGCGGACAGCTTCTACGATGGCGGCGCGGTGCGCGCGGAGGTTTTCGGTGCCAGCCGTGGCGTGCGGCATGGGGAAGGTGGGCGTCCACGCGGTCGCCAGGGCCATCGTGAAGACGAGCAGGTCCTCCGGCGTGAACGTGCCCGGGATGTGCCCTGCGGCCTGGGCCTCGGTGATCGCCCGCGTCTTGAGCTCAGTCGAGGCCAGCAGCTCCGGCGGACCGGCGCGGCCGCTGGTTCGCTCCATACGGTTCCAGGTCGCCAGCCGGATCTGGTGGGGATTGGCGATCAGGAAGTCGAACAGGCGGCCCGCGTACCCGGGCAGGTCCTCGGGAGTGAACGGCACCTGATCCAGAATGCGCGCTACGTGGGTGTCCAGCACCACATCGAACAGCTGGTCCTTGTTGCCGAAGTAGGTATATGATCTGAGCCTTGTTCACCCTGGCCGCGGCGCCGATCCGCGGTCGATCCGGGCACCCGCGATGCCATAGGTAGCGAACTCGTCGGTGGCCGCCTGCGGTAGCCGGGCCTTCGCGGCCTCGGAGTCCCTGACCCGGGGCCCGGCGGCGGACGCCGGGGAGCTCCTGGTTCCGCGTCCGCCGTCTGGTGCCCTCTCGGCTCCGCGTCCGCCGTCTGGTGCTCCCTCGGCTCCGCGTCCCGCCGCGGTGGCAGGCGTGCTCATGCCCCAGTCGGCGCTCATCTCGGCATTCCCTTCCATCCGGCCGAGCCTAGCGTAAATAAATGTTTAGTTGACAGCGCTTCGTTGCGCTGCCTAACCTTCCAAATGAACGTTTAGTTATACGGAAGAAGGATCATGGCACAGTCATCTCCGGACGCGGCCCGGGCGGCCGCGCCGCGCACGTGGCTGGTGACCGGCGAGTTCCCGGGGGCTCGGTCTTGCGCTGGCCACGGCCGCGCTCGAGGCTGGCGACCAGGTGGTCGCGACGGCCCGCCAGCCCGGCAGCTTGACGATCTGGTGCGTACGTACGGCCAGCAGGTGCGGACGTTCGCCCTGGACGTGACCGACACCGATGCCGCCCGGGCCGCGGTCGGCTTTGCGGTGGCCGAGTTCGGCCGGCTGGACATCGTGGCCAACAATGCGGGCTACGCCAACAGCGCCCCCATCGAGGAGATGCCGGGCGACGATTTCCGCGCTCAGATTGAGGCCAATCTGTTCGGCGTGGTCAACGTGACCCGCGCCGCCCTGCCTGTGCTGCGCCGGCAGCGCTCCGGCGTCTTCCTGCAGTTCTCCTCGGTTGGCGGCCGCGTCGGCGGCACGCCCGGCATGGGCGCCTACCAGGCGGCCAAGTTCGCGGTCGAGGGGTTCTCCGAGGTGCTGGCCAGCGAGACCAGGCCCTTCGGCATCAAAGTGATCATCGTCGAGCCGGGCGCGTTCCGCACCGACTGGCAGGGTTCCTCGATGCGGAGGTACCCGGCCGGGCCGGACTACAAGGCGACGGTCGGGCAGATGAACGCCTACCGCGCGGCGCACGATGGGACCCAGCCCGGCGATCCGGCGCGCGCCGCTCAGGTGATCCTGCGGGTCCTCGCCGAGGACGAGCCGCCGCGCCGCCTGCTGCTCGGCGCGGACGCGGTCACCAGCGCCCTGGCCGCAGAGGCCAACCGCACCGCCGAAACCCAGAAGTGGGCCGCCCTCAGCCGAGCCACTGACTTTCCCGCCCGAGAGCTCACGGGTCAGGAGAGCACCCCCGGTGGCTGAACAACAAGGGCAGGAGCCGCCCCCACTCGGCTCCTGCCCTTCGCTGGCCGCTCAGGGAGCGGGCGTTAGTGGGTGGATCACGTTCTGCGCGGTGCCGTACATCTCGATGCACCGGTAACTGGCCGGCCTGCGCGGAACCGAGTCGGGACCGCCGAACGTCTCGTAGACACCGATGGTGTGGAATTCGGCGGGCCCGTTGGTCACGTCGACGTCGGGCAGGTAGATCCCGAACCTTTCGCCGCCGGTGTCGATGCTCTCCCGCAGCGCGACCGAAACCAGCGACCCGAGCGCCGTGACGTCGGTCGTGATCTGGCCGTCGCGGAAGCTCCGCTGACCGGACGAGTCCGTGTACGTCAGAGCCGGGATTCCCGGGGTGATGTCGACGTCGTACTGGACCTCGACGTCGTGATGCTTCAGTGTGTACCTGTTCGCGGGCATTAACCCCTCCGTCGTCCATGGATGCTGCGCATCCAGGCGGTCTCTTTCTCCTCTTTGGAGGACTCACCCGGCGAACTGATACACCGCAGGCTGCTCAATCTCACCCGGCGCCCGGGAAGGGCCGCACCCTCGCCGAGAACGCGGGCAGCATCAAGTCACGCGGTGCGGCCAGAGGGTGGTCCGTGGGAGTGGAGGGTGCGTCCGTCGGGGCTGGTGGCGGTGGTGGTGCCGTCGGGGTGGCAGGTCCAGTGTCCAGCCCCAGCGATGAATGACAACCAAATGGTGGAATTTGCACAGGAGTTTCAGGTTGCCCAGCGCGGTGGGGCCGCCTTGGGACCAGTGGATCAGGTGGTGGGCGTCGCACCGGGCCGGTGGCTGGCCGCAGCCGGGGAATTGGCAGTGCCGGTCCCGGTGGATGACGGCCTTGCGGAGGTGCGGGGGGACGGTGCGGGTGCTGCGGCCGACGTCGAGGGGCTGGCTGCGGCTGGTGTAGGGCGCGCCCAGGGTGGTGGCGCGCAGGCAGGCCGCGAGGCCGCCGGGGCCGGACAGCAGGCTGATGCTCATGGTCAGCAGGGTGTCGCGGAGCCGCTGCCGGGTGGCGGGGGAGATCTGGCCGGGCCGTTCCGGCCGGGCGGCCAGCCGGCCGCCGCGATCCTGGTCCTGGCCGTGGGCGGTGAGGAATAGGTCGGTGAGCTGGTCCAGGATGGTCCCGTCGATCTGCCCGGACACGATCGGGGTGAGCACCGCGTCACAGGTGGCCGCCTCGGCCGCCGCGCCGGACAGGTACACCGACCCGGGATCGGTGGCGGCCGCGCGGGCCAGGCTCCACCCGGCTTCCAGGCCCGCGCCTTCGGGCAGGCCACGCAGGGCGGCCAGGTCGATATGGACCTGGACCTGGGCCAGGGCGGGCTGGGTGTCCGGGCCGGGGTCCAGGCCGGCGCCGATCAGCTGTGCGCACGCCTGCTGCAGCGCGTCGTGCGCGCCGCTGCGCGGCGGTGCGCAGATCCTCCGGGCCGCCTCGTTCCGCCAGCGCGTCCAGGATCACGGCCAGGCTGGCCGCGCACTCCGGCGTCAGGTCCCCCTGCAGCCGCCCCGCGCCGCCGATCGTGGTCTGCAGCCACACCGCCCGGTCCGCGAACCCGCCATCATCGCGTGTCGGGGGTGGTCCGGGCCCGTTCGATCATCTCCCGCGCCAGCGCGTTGAGGTCATGCAGGTCGGCACCGCCGAGGGCCGCGGCGAGCAGGATCTGGTCGGCGTCGGTGCGGAGGTCTTCGGGCAGCTGGCCGGTCCAGTCGCAGATCTGCCGCGCCCACGACGCCGACAGCTGCCCCCCGGCCAGCGCGGCCGCGATCACCGGGTGCGCTTGGCCAGGCGCCGCGCCCACCCGGTCGCCCCCGCCGCCGCCCCCGGCGTGACCTTGGTGACCGCCCGGAGCCAGGACCTGGCGCCGTAGTGCCCGTCCGCCTGGTACCCGTCCCGGGCGGTGAACGCGGCCAGGATCTTCGCCCGCGCCGCGGTGTGCTGCGCCTCGGCGTGCTCCAGCCCCACCAGCGCCTCCGCCTGGGCGGCGGTCCCCAGATCAGCGGCGTCACACCCGGCCAGATACCCCAGCCCGGCCGACACCATCGCCAGCGCCTGCACCGTACTGGCCGGCGCCGCGGGCTTGTTCAGGGTGCACATGGGCGGGATCACCTCCCCGGGGACACTCGCTACTGTCGATCGATCACTAGTTCGAATACTAGCGAAGGGGTCCGACATTCCGGCGGCCTCGCGCGCCTGTCGGCACGGATGAGGGAGATTAATTTCCGCCCTTATCCGCCCCGCATGAGAGACCGCGCGGGAGGCTGCACACGCCAGCGCCTGCACACGCCAGCGCCTGCACACGCCAGCGCCTGCGCCTTCAAGGCCGTTACGGACGTCTCGATGTCCATACACGAGCACGAGATCACGGCATTCATCGGCCCGTCCGGAAGCGGCACGACGACAGTGCTGCGGGCATTCATCGGCTGAGCCGGGCGACGGTCAGGCTCACGTGCCGGCCGGATCGGCTGAGCCGGGCGACGGTCAGGCTTATACGGCGGCCAGCGATCACGGCGTCGGAGCGGAATCCTGCAGGTAACGGAGAACGGCCAGCACGCGCCGGTTGTCATCGTGGTCCATCGGCAGATCGAGCTTCATGAAGATGCTGTTGATGTGCTTGTCGATGGCCTTGTCGGTTACGAAGAGCTTGGCCGCGATGGCAGCGTTGGAGCGGCCCTCCGCCATCAGGCCCAGGACCTCGCGCTCCCGTGCCGTCAGCCGCCCGAGGGGCTCCCGCCGCTCGGGCCGGGCCAGCAGCGCACTCACCACCTTCGGGTCGAGCACGGTCCCGCCGGCCGCGACCCGCCGAACCGCGTCCACGAACGTCTGCACGTCGGCGACGCGGTCCTTGAGCAGGTAACCGATCCCATTGGACCCTGACAACATCAGCTCGCGGGCATACAACTGCTCCACATACTGGCTGAGCACCATGACGGGCATGCCCGGCCGCCGCGCGCGGGCCTCGATCGCGGCCACCAGGCCCTCGTTGGTGAACGTGGGTGGCATGCGGACGTCCACGATGGCGACGTCGACCGGCTGCCCGGCCAGGACGGCGGCCAGTGCGGCCGGGTCGCCGACCTCCGCCACGACGTCGAAGTCGTGCGCCCGCAGCAGCCGGCTCAGCCCGTCCCGCAGCAGCGCTAGGTCCTCGGCGATGACAACTCGCACGGCACCTCCATCGACACCAGGGTGGGCCCCCCGGCCGGGCTGCTGACCGCCATGATGCCGTCGAAAGACTCCAGCCGCCGGGCCACGCCGCGCAGGCCCGTCCCGCCGTCGAGGCTGGCCCCGCCCACGCCGTTGTCACCGACGACGACCGACAGCACGCCCGCCTCGTACCGTAGGTCCACCCAGGCCGACGTGGCGTTGCTGTGCTTGATCACGTTGGCCAGGCACTCGGCGGCGGTGAAGTAGACGGCGGATTCCACCGGCACCGGCGCGCGGCCGGGCAGGCCGCTGGTCACCGTCACCGGGACCGCGACGTCGAGGGCCAGCGCCCGGATCGCTCCTTCGAGTCCCCGGTCGGCGAGCACGGGCGGCTGAATGCCCTGCATCACCGTCCGCAGGTCATCCAGGGCGGCCAGCGTCGTGGACCGTGCCTCGGTGAGCAGGCCGGGCAGCTGGTCGGGCTTGGTCGTGAGCAGCGACTCGGCCAGCCCCAGGCTCATCGCCACCGAAACCAGCCGGGCCTGCGCGCCGTCGTGCAGGTCGCGCTCGATCCGCTGCAACTCGGCGGCCTGGATGTCGAGGGCGCCGCGGCGGGTGCGCGTCAGCACGTCCACCCGGTCGGCGAGTTCCTGTTCCCGCACGCTCTCGCGGTTCCGCATGAACCAGGCGTGCCCGCTGAGCACGATGGCCAAGGCCGCGATCGGCCACACTGGCCAGAAGTACCGGTCCCCGGCGAGCAGCCAGATGGCCAGCAGCATGGTGGCGAGAACGAACGACACCGACGAGTGCGTGGCCAGGAGGCGCCGGCCCTTCGGCGCGCGCAGGCCCCACCGGATCGCGGCCTGCAGCGCCAGCGGGACGGCCAGCCCGAACCACACCCACCGGGGCCAGAAGTGGCCGCCGCCGGTCGCCGCCCAGCCGACGCCAACCGAGAGCCCGATGGCCACGGAGAGAAAGGCCTCGAACCTCAGGAACGTGTGCCACCTGGCGTCCCACAGCCAGCCGCGGGCCGTGTGCGTGCCGACACTCACGCACCTGACGATAAACGACTGCCGGCCGCCGGGCGATTTTCTTTGCCTCCCCTGACTCAAAAGGGGGGTTAACCCCCTCTCTGAATGGGGTGACACTCCCATGGTCCAGCGCCGCGCCGGCTTCTAACGTCAAGGGTGTGATCGTGATCTGCCCGACGGAATACCCCCGCGGGGGCGGGATGTTCCGTCGTTATCTGAACGGGGGACTTCAGTGACAGCCATCCTGGCGGCCCTGATCGCCGCGGTGCTCTACGGGACCGGCGCCGCGCTGCAGCAGCACCAGGCCGCGGGGGCGCCGGATGCGTCGGCGGGCCGCCCGTCCCTGCTCCTGCTGCTCATGCGCCGCCCGTGGTGGCTGCTGGGCATCGTCGGGGAGTTCAGCGGATTCGCCACCCACGCCATCGCGCTGCGTTTCGGCCCGCTGACGATCGTGCAGATGCTGATGTCCTCCTCCCTCATCTTCAGCGTGGCCACCGTGCGCGTGTTCTCGGGCCGGCGGCTCGGCTGGCGGACCTGGGCCGCGTGCCTGGCCGTCGTGGCCGGGATCGTCTCGTTCGTCGCCTTGACCGCCGTCCCGGCCATCCACGCCGGAACGCCGCACGGCGGCAGCATGCACCACACCGGGCTCGCCGCGGTCGCGCTCGGCCTCACCGCGGTGCCGTTCGCCGTCGCCGGGCTGGTCGCCGCCGGGCGCCGCCGGGCGCTCCTGCTCGCGGTGGGCGCCGGGCTGGCCGACGCCGGCATCGCCGTGACCACCATGGCCTTCACCCACGCCCTCAGCCACGGGCTTGATGGCACCCTTACCTCCTGGGCCACATACGCGCTGGCGCTCGGCGGCCCCTGCTCGTTCCTGCTCACCCAGACCGCCTACCAGGCCGGCCTGCCGATGATCACCCTGCCCGTGGTCAGCGTGGTCACCCCCATGGCCAGCCTGGCCGTCGGCATCGGGCTGCTGGGCGAGACGACCCGGCTGAGTGGGGCGGGCGCCGTCGCCGTTGCCGTCGCAGTCCTCGTCACCGCCGCCGGCCTGGCCACACTGGCCCGGATCGCGGCGGAACCCGCGGGTGCCCGGGGCCCGGAGGCTCCCCGGCTCAGCCCGCGGGCCCGGCAGTTCCTGGCCGGAGCGTGCATCCCGGCCGCCGGGAACATCACGTTCTGGACCTTTCCCGGCTGGAGCCGGCCCGACGCCCGCCCCCGTTCGGTCCCCCCGGCCTACTGATCACCGCTCCGCTGCCGGTCTTCGGGAAACTTAACGGACATGGGCGGGAGTGCCCCTCGCCCCGGGCACGGCCCGATGGGCGTACCGCAGTACGGTGCGTTCATGCCGCTCATCGACACCCCGGTCGCCGAGATCGAGTACCTCGAGGACGGTGATCCCGGCGGCCGTCCCGTGGTGCTCCTGCACGGCTTCCCCGACGTCCCGGCCACCTGGGATGCAGTCGTCGGCCTGCTCCCGCCGCACTTGCGGATCGTCCGGCCCTACCTGCGCGGATATGGCCGCAGCCAAGTCCGTTCAGAAGAGTGGAGCGAAGCCGGGGGAGGGCAGGTCGCCGCGCTGGCCACCGACGTCATCGACCTGCTCGACGCGCTCGGGCTCGATCAGGTGCTGCTGGCCGGGCACGACTGGGGAGCGCGCACCGCGCACGCCGTGGCCGTCCTCGCGCCGGACCGGGTCGAGGGCCTGGTGACGATCGCGACGGCGTACGGCCCGATGCGCCATCTCAACGCGGCCGAGCGGTTCACCGAGGCCGAACGGGCCTGGTACCGCTACTGGCTGTGTACCGACGTGGGCGCCGAGACCTTCACGCTGCACCCGGCCGCGTTCATCCGCCGGTGCTGGGCCGACTGGTCGCCGTCGCTGTACCTGCCCGAGGACGAGATGCGGCAGGTCCTCCGCGGTGCCGGCAACCCGCGGTTCGCCGAGACCGTGGTGCACTACTGCCGGCACGGCACTGGGGCGGCTCCGGGCCGGCCGCGGTACGCCGCCGCTCAGGCCCGGCTGGACACCTGGCCGCGCATCGACGTGCCGGCCAGCTTCCTGTTCGGCATGGACGACGGCTGCGAGATCGCCGCCGCCAGCCGCGGCAACGCGGACATGTTCACCCGCGCCTACGACCGGACCGAACTGCCCGGCACCGGCCACTTCGTCCCCCGGGAGCGCCCGGCCGCCGTCGCCGCCGCGCTCGCGCAGCGCCTGGCCTAGCTAACACCGTCTAGCTAACGCGGCCTAGCTGACGCCGCCTAGTTGTGGTTGACGGGCTCGCCGGCGCGCGTGGTGGGGTAGGAGTGGTTCGGCAGGCCATACCACGGGTCCTCGGTGTGCTGGCGGGGCGGTGTCCGCTCCCGGCCCGGCCGGCCGGGGTATCGCCCGCCCCGCGGACGACGGCGGCCATGCCCAGCAGCGCGAGCAGCGGGATGGCCACCGCGATGAACTCCGACGAGCTGAAGCTGCCCAGGGCGACGAGGGCGCCGGCGAACCCGATGACCAGGACCGCGACGACGACCAGCGTCCATCCCTGCAGGAACAGCCGCAGCGTGAACGGCGGCGCCGGGGCGGCCACGCCCTCCTCGGCGGTGACCGCCTTGGTGGCCCGGCGCTCCGCCAGCCCCTTGCGGACGCGCACGATGAGGTCGAGGTTCCCGGGCTGGTCCGCGGTCAGCAGCAGTTCGTCGGGATGGGCCGGGTCGGGAGCCTGCGACACGAGCCGCCGCCCACCGCCCAGGACACCACCGTGCCGCCGCCGGTCAGGCGCGCACGGTAGCGGGCCTGCTCGCCGATGAGCACCATGTCTGGTCCCTCGATGACCACCGGAGACGCCGGGCCGGCCGCAGCGGGACCTTCGGCGCCCTCGCTCAGGGCGGCCCCTGGGTCGGCTCCAGCGTGCCCGGTCCCGTTCACCACCTGATCCGGCATACCCGCAGGCCCGGCACGCCCAAGGGCCCAGGCACGCCCGAGGGCCCAGGCACGTCCGAGGGAACGGCGGCGTGCCGCTGGCCGATCATCTCCGCCAGCCGGAACTGGCGCACGTGCACGTTCCAGGCCATGGCGACGACCATGCCCGCGAGGCCGATGGCCCCTAGCCCGAGCAGAGCGGCGACCACGGGGTGACCCATTTCTTCTCCTGACGGGTAGGTCTCAGGCTCAGCGTATACGCTGTTCCTAGTACGATATTCAAACACATAATCGACTACAGCGAAACCCGGCCCCGTCCTTCGGTAAAAAATATCACCGGCCGCGGGCTCGCCGGCCCGAGTCACGCCAGCCGGGCCGTTGGTCCCTGTACGGGCCGGCGGGATGTCTTTAACCTGCGCCCATGGCGGTCATGGGGAGGAACCAGCTGAG
Source organism: uncultured Actinomycetes bacterium (assembly GCA_963742865.1). Classification (GTDB taxonomy): domain Bacteria; phylum Actinomycetota; class Actinomycetes; order Streptosporangiales; family Streptosporangiaceae; genus Bog-532. The sequence goes on along the minus strand of CAVUNW010000006.1, from coordinate 3,789 downwards.
GAACGGGCGGGCGGTCCTGCTGCGCAGGGCGTCGCCGGGGGATGCCCCGGACATCGCCCGGCTGCTGAACGAGCTGTCACCGGAGTCGTTCCGGGCCCGCTTCCACGGCGGCCTGGCCACGCCTGGCCCAGGTGGCCGCGTTCTCCCGCATCGATCAGGCGCCGGGCACCGTGTGCATCGTGGCCGCGCTGCCAGGCGAGCCCCAGCACCTCGTCGCCGAGGCCCGGTACGTACCCACTGGCCGGGACGTGGCCGAGCTGGCGGTAACCGTGCTGGACCGCTACCAGCGGTCCGGGCTCGGAAGGGTCATGCTCGAGGCGCTGGTCGACCGGGCCCGTGAGGCCGGCATCGAGCGACTGCGCGCCGTCGTGAGCCTCACCAATGGCGCCATGCTGCGCCTGCTGACCGGCTACGGCCGGACGCTGGCCGAGCCCACCGACGAATGCGGCGTCGCGTGCCTGGAGATCTCCTCCACCGGGGGCATGCCCGGCTGGCCGGAGGACGTCACCGGGCAGCGGATCCTGGTCGAGCAGAAGAGCTGGTTCGACGACGGCCTGATAGCCGGGCTGCGGGCGGCTGGCCATGAGGTCCGCCTGTGCGGCGGCCCGGATCACGGGCGGGGCGCCCCTGCCCCCTGATCACCGGCGGTGAGTGCCGCCTGGCCGCGGCGGCCGACCGCATCATTGCCCGGCTCCCCGCCACGGACCAGCGCTGTGCCGCCGTCACCGAGGCGCACCGGCGGATGTGGCCCGGGAAGCTGCCCTCCTGAACCCGGCCCGGCCACCCGGCCCCGTAGCCTGGCCTCCGGTCTCAACCGGAAGTTCCCTCTCGGAGGCAGGTGGCGTCGGGTGTCGTGGCCGCGATGAGGCCCGGGCGGGGCCTGGACGTGCTCAGCCTGGGCAGCTTCGTCGTGCTGGGCTTGCCGGACGGGATGCTCGGCACCGCCTGGCCGTCCATGCGCCAGAGCTTCGGGGCGCCGATCGCCGATCTGGGACTCATCCTGCTGGTCAGCACGGTCGGCTCCGTCGCGGTCAGCGTCTTCGTCGGGGCCCTGATCCGCCGGTTCGGCGTGCCCACGCTGCTGGCCCTGGCCGGCACCTGCGCCGCCCTGGGCGGGCTGGGATTCGCGCTGGCGCCGGGCATCTGGCTGGTGTTCGTGGTCGCGGTCCTGCTCGGCGTGGCGGCCGGGATGATGGACGGCGGACTCGATTACGGCCATCGGCATGTCGGGGCGCCCGCGGCTGCTGAACCTGCTGCACGCCGCGTACGGGTGGGGACGGCCATCGGGCCGCTGCTGGTCGCCGCCGCCTTCGTGCTGTCATCCTGGCGCCCGGCCTACTTCGTCCTCGTCGTCCTGGATCTGGTGATCGCGGTCTCGTGGCTGGTGCAGCGGCGCAGCGACGCGCGGGCGCGGCCCGCGGCCGCGCCGGCCCGCGGCGGGGCCGACGGCCAGGCGGCGGAGCCCGCGCACCCGGGGGACGCGTGGTCGCGGCGCCGGTCCACGTTCGTGGTCACGGCCGGCATGATCATCTTTTTCGTCTACACCGGCGTCGAGGTGGCGGCCGGTCAGTGGGAGGCGAGCTTCTGCCGCGGGCATCTCGGCCTGTCCGCCTCGGCGGCCGGGATCGCCACCTTCGGCTTCTGGGGCGCCCTCACCGGGGCCCGGATCACGCTGGCGCTGCTGCCCCGGCCCGTTCCGCCGTCCCTGGTCGTCTGGTGGGGGAGCGGGCTCGCCGTGCTGGCCACGGCGGTGATCTGGTGGCAGCCCGGCACGCCGGCGACGCTGGCCGCCTTCGCCGTCCTCGGCGCCGCGCTGGCCGGGGTGTTCCCGTCCCTGGTCGGGCTGACCCCGGGCCGGATCGGCCGCACCCGCGCCCAGAACGTCATCGCCTGGCAGGTCGGCGCGGCGGCGGCCGGCGGATCGGGTCTTTCGGCGCTCATCGGGCTGCTGATTGGCCTGGCCGGGCTGACCGTACTCGGTCCGTCCCTGACCGTCCTGGCCGTCCTGCTGTTCGCCGGCCTCATCGTCCTCGAACGCGTCGCCCCTATGCCTGCGGCTAACGGCCGGTAGGTTCGGGGCCATGCCCATCCTGGTTCTGGGCGACACCGGCGACTACACCGCCCTGCGTGAAACGGCCCTGCGCGAAACGGCCCTGCGCGAAACGGCCCTGCGTGACAGCCGCTCGGGATCTCCTGACGAGGAGCACGCGGCTCTCGCTCACGGCCGCTCCTCAACCGCCTGATGCCTGCCGATCGGCCCCCGCCGTCAGGACCTGCGGCCCTGAATGGGCGTTCGCCGCCGGGTGATGGTGAGGGTCAGCCATGGGCCCACGACCGGTGTCGGGGCTGAGCACCGGAGGCAGAGGGTCCAGCGACGTTGACCTGGGAGGTCATGATGACATCTGCAACCGTCAAGCCAGCCAGCGGGGCGGGCGGCCGGCACGCGGAAGGCCGCGGCTTTCGGCTGATCGTCTTCGCGTCGATCCTGCTGTTCGTCGACGGCTTCTTCAACATGCTCTACGGCATCGCCGCGATCACGAACTCGCACGTCTTCGTCGCCAACGCGCACTACGTGATCGGCGACCTGCGCGCCTGGGGCTGGGTCACGCTCATCATTGCCGTTCTGCAGCTGGCTGCGGGGGCGGGGGTGCTGGCCGGTAACCAGCTGGCCCGCTGGTTCGCCGTCGCCGTGGTCGCGCTCAGCGCCATCGACATGATGTTCTTTATCCCGGCCTATCCCTTCTGGGCACTGACCATCATCGCGATCGACGTGGTCGCGCTGTACGGGCTGTGCGCCTACGGCAGCCGCGAGAACCTGGCCGACTTCTAGCATCGCGGCGCGGACCGCCCGTGCCAGAAACTAGCCAGGACCAACAGGAATCCGGGGCGCCCGGTACAGGCCCGGCAAGCGGCGGTGGGCCTGTACCGGGGCCCTTCCGGCATCCGGGTGAGATCCGGGGCGAGTGAGACAGGGAACGGCCCGTCCGGCGCCGGTTACGGGGTGGCGGCGAGGAACGCGCCGATCGCGGCGCCGAGATCGGGCTGGGCCACCGCGCTCATGTGGTTGCCCGGTATCCGGGCGGCCTGCCCGCGCGGCAGGGCGGCGGCCAGGTCCTCAGCCGTGCCGTTGTCGTCGTCCTCGGCGCCGGCCAGCACCAGGACGGGTACGTCGATCTTGGCTAGGGCCTCGGGGGGCGTGTCCACGCCGGAGTCCAGGAGGTGCAGCACTGCGACCGGATCCGCGCCGGTGCTCTTGAGGAAGGCTTCCGCTTTCCCTTCCGGCGAGCGCCGGTCGAACGTGCCGAGGTTGGTCAGGATGCGGCGGAAGTGCTCGTTGCGGCCGGTGGCGCTGAGCACGCCGTCCAGGCCCATGCCGGCCATGATCGCCCGGTTCGGCGTCGCGCCGCGGGCGAGCATCCGTATCGTGGTCCGCCCGCCGAGGGAGTAGCCGCCCAGCGCGTAGTCCGCCAGCCCGAGGTGCTCGATCAGCGCGAACCCGTCGTCGGCCAGCACATCCGGCGGGTAGGCGGCCGCGTCGTGCGGCTTGGCGCTCTCGCCGTGGCCGCGCAGGTCGGGCATGATCACCCGGAACCCCCGGGCCGCGATCGCCCCGGCGTGCCCGTAGTTCACCCAGTTGACGAGGCCGTTGGAGAAGTAGCCGTGGATCAGTACCACGGCCGACCCTTCCCCGAGCTCGCGGTAGGCGAGCTGAACGCCGTCACGGCCGCGGAAGTACTGAATCGGAAGGTCAGGCATTCCCCTAGTCTCCCCGACCACGGCTACTTGTTC
>CAVUNW010000005.1:0-32687 GCA_963742865.1 uncultured Actinomycetes bacterium | reverse complement strand
AGGAGCATGGCGCGACTGGCTGCTGCGCGCCATAGCAGGTCAGCCAGAGGCGCTGCAGATCCTCTACAGCATTGACGGCACGCGCCGGCTCCCGAGGTCGACCTGCCCTGGCTGTCCGGCTATGAAGGCAGCAGCCCGGTCCGTACCGGCAACGCCGCGTCCGAACAGTTCCAGCTCGACGTCTGGGGTGAGACCCTGGACGCCCTGTTCCTCGCCCGGCAGGCGGGCCTTCCCGCCGACCCGGACGCATGGGCACTGCAGGTCGCCCTGATGAATCACCTCGAATCGGCCTGGCACGAACCGGACAACGGATTGTGGGAGGTACGCGGCGACCGGCAGCACTTCACGCACTCCAAGGTCATGGCCTGGGCCGCCGCCGACCGGATGGCACGATCGGTGCGCGCGCACGGCCTCCCCGGCCCGGTGCTGCGCTGGGAACAGCTCCGCGACCAGATCCATCACGATGTCGTTGCCCACGCCTTCGACGCCGGGCGCAACACCTTCACCCAGGCCTACGGGTCCACCGCGCTCGACGCCAGCCTGCTGCTGATCCCGCGCGTCGGCTTCCTCCCCGCCACGGACCCGCGGGTGCTGGGCACCATCGCCGCGGTCCGCCGCGAACTGAGCGAAGACGGTCTCGTCAAGCGCTATCAGACCACCGCGACCGACGACGGCCTCAAGGGCAGCGAGGGGTTGTTCATCGCCTGCTCGTTCTGGCTGGTGGATGCGCTGGGCGCGTCCGGGCAGCGGCGGGACGCGATCGAGCTGTTCGAGCGCCTGCTCCTGCTTCGCAACGATGTCGGGCTGCTGAGCGAGGAATGGGACCCGGCCGCGCAGCGCCAGCTGGGCAACACCCCTCAGGCGTTCAGCCACTTCGGCCTGGTCGTCAGCGCCCTCCAGCTGCACATGGGGCGCGCGGCCCGCAGCGACAACCCGATGATGACATGACAACCAGGCGGGCAGTGCTGATCAACCGGGTCACCCTGGTCGTGTCAGACCTTGACCGGGCAGAAGATGATTACGTCAAGACCTTCGGATGCAGCATCGAACAACGTGATGACATCGAACCCTCGCTGACCGGCGTGCTGTGCATCCGGTCGGCGCGCGGGCGACGCTCATTGTTGCGGCTGGGTCGCGAGCGGGTCGAGCTACTGGAGTTCACCGACTTGGCGGGACGCCCGTATCCGCCTGACAGCACCACCACCGACCTGTGGTTTCAGCACATGGCCATCGTCGTGAACGACATGACCGACGCGCATCAGCGGGTCATGGCGAATCGGCGTTTCCGGCCGATCAGCCGCAACGGCCCGGTTCGGCTACCGGATAATTCCGGGGGAGTGACAGCGTTCAAGTTTCGCGATCATGACGGCCACCCGCTGGAACTGCTCGCATTCCCGGAAGGACGTGTGCCGCGAGCGTGGCGCAACGCCGACGGCGCCGGCCCCTTTCTCGGTGTCGATCACACCGCTATCGCCGTTAGCCACTCGGCCAGCAGCGCGGAGTTCTTCGGGTCCGTATTCGGGTTCAGCGCCGGCGCCCGCACCGAGAACTGCGGGCCCGAGCAAGACGCTCTCAACGACGTCGACGACGTCCACGTCAGCGTCACCCGGCTCGCGCCCGATCTGCCTGCGCCACGGATGGAACTGCTGCGTTACCACGCGGGCACGCCCGGGCCGATCCCTCCCGGCACAGGCAGCAATGACATCGTGGCCACCCACGCTGTGGTGCGGGTCGCGTCGCTCGACGCGACCGCCGCGGCACTCGCACGCCGCGGCACGCCCCTGGCCCGCGATCACCTCATGATCCTGCGCGGGGGGATGCGCCGCCCTGGTATCGGGACCTGACGAGCATCGCTTCCTGGTGGAAGAGCGGCCAGCCGCTGCGACACGGGCCGCAGCCGGCCCGGTACAGGCGCGTGAGCAAAACCCGTAGGTATGGTCAGGGCTTGACCACGTACTGTCTCGCTTAACACACGCCCATGCGGGTTTGTCCCCTTTCGACAGGTGCCTATACGCAGACTCGGTTAACCTTCGCAGCCGCACATCATCAAGCCTGACGATTTCTCATGACGGTCACCCGAGCCTGATTCGCCGGAGTTCTCCTTTTTGGTCTGGTAGGTCGAAGCGGCCTCCTGCGTTCACCACGCTTTCCGGCCGGGCCTTCGGAGGCTGGGACCTGCTGGTTCCCTGGTGGCATGTGAGCGATGATGGTCGTGCGCCGCCCTGCGGACTGGGTCGGCCCGGGCGGCTGGCCCGTCGCGGCCCCGGCGGGAGGACTGAGCGATTAGCGAGTTGCTGGACCGGGCTCCGGAGACTGCCGCGCTGGAGGGAGTGCTGGCGGCGGTCCGGGACGGGCTGAGTGGGGCGCTGGTGCTGCGGGGGGAGGCGGGCATCGGCAAGACGGTGCTGCTGGAGTGGGCGGCCGGGCAGGCTGTTGACATGCAGCTGGCCCGGGTGGCCGGGATCCAGGCGGAGATGGGGCTGGGGTTCGCCGGGTTGCACCAGTTGCTGGTGCCGTTTTTGGGCGGGCTGGATGGGCTGCCCGGGCCGCAGCGGCAGGCGCTGGAGTCGGCGTTCGGGCTGGTGGACGGCCCTCCATCGGACCGGTTCCTGGTCGGGCTGGCGGCGCTGACGCTGCTGACCGACGCGGCGGCCGGACAGCCGGTGCTGTGCCTGGTCGATGACGCGCAGTGGCTGGATCAGGTGTCGGTGGAGGTGCTCGGATTCATCGCCCGCCGCCTGTACGCCGACCGGGTGGGCATGTTGTTCACCGTCCGGGAGGGGGAGGGGCAGGCGACGGCGCTGGCCGGGCTGCCGGAGCTGGTGCTCGGCGGGCTGCCGGCCGGGGCGGCGGGTGAGCTGCTGGCCACGTCGGCCGGCGCCCGGGTAGATGGGCGGGTGGGCGCCCAGGTGGTGGCCGGGGTGGCGGGGAATCCGCTGGCGCTGGTGGAGCTGGCCGGGGAGCTGACCGCGGAGGAGTTGTCGGGGGCGGTGCCGCTGGGCTGGCCGCTGCGGTTCGGGGGGCGGCTGGAGGAGCTGTACCTGTCCCGGGTGCGGGCCCTGCCAGTAGACGCCCAGACGCTGCTGGCGGTGGCGGCGGCCGACCCGACCGGGGATCCCGCGCTGGTGGCGAAGGCGGCCGGGCAGCTGGGGACCGGTCGGGAGGCGGGCGAGGCCGCAGAGACCCAGCGGCTGGTGTCGTGGCATCCGCGGGTGCGGTTCCGGCATCCGCTGATCCGCTCGGCGGCCTATTACGCGGCCCCGGAGGGGACGCGGCGCCGCGCACATGCCGCGCTGGCCGGGGTGACCGACCCGGCCGCTGACCCGGACCGGCGGGCCTGGCACCTGGCCGAGGCCGCGCCGGAACCCGACGAGGATGTCGCCACGGAGCTTGCGCGCTCCGCGAGCCGGGCACAGGCCCGCGGCGGGCTGGCCGCCGCTGCGGCGTTCCTGGAACGCGCGGCGGACCTGACGCCCGACCCGGTGCGCCGCACCGAACGCACGCTGGCCGCGGCACAGGCCAGCCTGCAGGCCGGCGCGTTCGGCAAGGCAAGCGACCTCATCGCCTTGGCGGAGGCCGGGCCGCTGGACGAGTTTCAAGCCGCCCGGGCGGACTTGCTGCGCGGGAGGATCGCGTTCGCCTCCGGCCTGGGCAGCGACGCTCCCCCGCTGCTGCTGAAGGCGGCCAAGCGCCTCCAACCGCTCAACCTCGACCTGGCCCGCGAGACGCTCGTCGACGCGTGGCAAGCGGCATTCTTCGCCGGATATCTGGCGGGCGCCGGCGACCTGCTTGAGGTCTCCCGCGCCGCCCGGGCCCTCCCCCCGCCAGCGCACCCGCCGCGTCTGGTCGACCTGGTGCTGGACGGTTTTGCGCTGCTGGGCACCGACGGACCGACCGTCGCTGCACCGCTGCTGCGGCGGGCCACGTGCGCCTTTGCCAGCCCAGGCATCCCCGAGGAAGAGATACTCCGGTGGGGCTTTATCGCCACGGTGGCGGACGAAGCTCTCTGGGACGACGCGGGCTGGCGCCTGACCGTCAGGCAGGTTCAGCTCGCCCGTGACGTCGGCGCGCTCGACCAGCTCTCGTTCCTTCTGAACCGTATGGCTATCGAGACCGTATGGAGTGGTGACTTCGCGGCTGCCACTTTGCTGATCGCCGAAGCCGGGGCGGTCTGCGAGGCGACTGGGTCTCGTTTCGCGCCCGTCGCCGCTACCATGCTGGCTGCGTTCCAGGGAAGGAAAGCCGAGGCTATCCCGCTGGTCCAGTCCATCATCGAGCAGGCCACACCCGGGGGCCAGGGAGTCTCGGTGACAGTCGCGCACTGGGTGGCCGCAGTCCTCTACAACGGCCTCAGCCGTTACGAGGAGGCATTGGCCGCAGCCCGGCAAGCCAGCGAGCACAAGCACGTGTATGTCTCCGTGTGGGCGTTGCCCGAGCTGGTCGAGGCCGCCGCACGCACCGGCAACACGCGCATTGGCGACGATGCCCTGGATCTGCTCGCCGAAACGACCCGGGCCGGCGGAACCGACTTGGGGCTAGGGATCGAGGCGCGCACCCGCGCCCTGCTGAGCGAGGGAGAAGCCGCCGAGGGACACTACCGCGAGGCGATCGACCGGCTCGGCCGCACCCGGCACCGTCCCGAGCTCGCCCGCGCCCACCTGCTGTACGGCGAGTGGCTGCGCCGCCAGCGCCGCCGCCGCGATGCCCGGGACCAGCTTCGCACCGCCTTCGCCATGTTCGACGCGATGGGCATGGAGGCGTTCGCCGCCCGGGCCCGGGCCGAGCTGCGCGCTACCGGCGAGCGGGCCCGCCCGCGCGGCCCGGGGGCCCAGTCGGTACTCAGCGCGCAGGAGGAGCAGATCGCCCGTCTAGTCGCCGGGCACCTGTCCAACCGGGAGATCGCCGCTCGCCTGTTTATCAGCGCCAGCACCGTCGAGTATCACCTGCGCAAGATCTTCCGCAAGCTTGGCGTCACCAGCCGGGTACAGCTCGCCCGAACCTTCCCTGACCACGAAGGGATACCCGCGTGGCAGGACGGAGGGTGAGCTACCGCGTGCTCTCGACATGGATGCGGTAGTCGACCTGGGTGACGCCAGGCGCGGACCAGGCGCAGGCCACGGCGTGATCGTGCGCGGCCCAGCAGCTGACTGTGCCGGACAGCATCACTAGCCCGTCAGAGGAGGTTTCGACCGAGAGCCCGTCCGCCTCTAGGGCGGCATCGCGCCGCAACGCGGCATGGACGGCGTCCCGTGCCTCACGGGCATTGGGGGTCTGGGTCAAGCTGATGGCGTTGTCAATACCGGCAACGCCGGGGACGTTGGCGGTGCGGAACTCGGCCGCCTCGCGCTGGTAGTGCCACTGCGCCGTGCCGGTCAGGGTGACGAAGCCGTCCCGGGCCTGCGCATCGACGGTCATTGGCACCGAGACGTCCAGCATCAGCGCCTCCAGCACGTCGCCGCGCAGGTCCTCGTCGTTCCGACGGTCTTTGTCCGGGATATGTACCCGCAGTTCATTCGCGACCCGGGTAACGCCGCGGACGCGTACCGCGGCCCTGCCCCCCGCCCGCTTCAGCCAGAAGCTGGCCACGGTCCCCCGCAGCGTGACCACGCCGCTGGCGGCCGATACCTCGATCGCCTCGCTGCCCACCTGGGGATCCCAGGAGAGCTCGGCGGCGACGTCGCGCCGTAGGTCATCATCATTCATTGCTGGCTCGTTCCACCTCCGGCGTGGGCCTCCCCGTGATCACTGGCTTCTTTCTAGTCGTTATGGCCAGCCTCCCGCATCCATGAAAGTCCTTAGTCATTCCGGGGCAAGGCCCCTATGGCTACCGGCAGGACTAAGGACCTTCCGGGATTCGATCGGCTTACAGGATTCGTAGCGTTTACAGCGGACCTATCCGCGCGAGTCCGGAAGCGCCCGGGAGAGCCGTGGCTAGAGGGCTCTCGCGTCCGAGCCGGCACCCGCCGGGACCGATGAGATTACGCCGAGGAGGCCCACCATGTGCCCGGTGATGCCCTGCTTGAGCATTGGCGCTTTCCGAGCTGACGCGGTCTTCGCGTCGTGGCTGCAGCGCGGTGATGAGCCCAGCGCGGGTCAGGTGCGGCAGGCAGTCGCTGCGGCGATCCGCGCTTTCGGCTACTCCGGCTGTGCCGAACGGGTGGCGCAGGAATTCGGCGATCATCCCGAAACGGCGGTGATCCGGATGCGCTGGGCGCGGGCGGTGGCCCGCGAGGCCTTCGCGGATTCAGCGTCGGAGCCCGGCCCGCAGGCAGATGCTGGCGCGTTGCTGGCCGTCCGTCCCCGGCTGCCCGCGGAGCAGACATCAGGCATGCGAGAGGCAATGACATGACAGCGGTGATCAGTGACTCCTCGCCGGAAGCGCGCCGGAAAACTGCGCCGCGGGCACGCTATGTCGGCGATCAGGCTATGCGCGGACGGGAGCCTGAGCGACGGATAGTCCATGACCTGCTGCGGCGGGCTCAGCAGGGGGTCGGTGGCGTGGTGCTGGTGGAGGGAGAGCCGGGCGTAGGTAAGTCCCTGCTGCTGGGTGAGGCCGTTGGCATCGCAGCAGGGCACGGGTTTTCCCTGGCGGCGGGAGCGGCCGACCAGCTAGGCACGGTGCTACCGTTCTTCGCGCTGCGCACGGCGCTGGGTGAGCCATTCGCACGGCTCACTGCCGATGATCCCCAGCGTGACCTGTCAGATGCGCTTGGGTGGTGGATCAGCCAGATGCGAGCGCATCTGGAACAGCGGGCCGCGGCAACTCCGGTCCTGGTGTGCCTGGATGACCTGCAGTGGGCCAGCCCGGCCACCCTGGCAGCCCTGCGGACGTTGCCGCTGGACCTGAAACGCCACCCGGTCGCCTGGCTGCTTGCCCGGACCAGCACACCGCAGCATGACACCGAATACCTCTTTGGTCTCCTGGAGAAGGATGGTGCCGCCCGGGTCACTTTGGCCCCGTTGGATCCGGATGCGGTAGCGGCAATGCTCATTGAGGCGTTCGGCGTACCGCCCGACCAAGCCTTGATGGACCTGGCCGGTGGCGCCGCCGGGAACCCTTCGCTGCTCACCGAGCTGATCCGCGGCCTGGGCGACGATAAAGCCGTCCGGGTCACCGGCGGCCGCGCTGTCCTGGTTTCCACCCAGCTACCGCAGCGGGTGCGCCGTGTCGCGCAGCGGCGGCTTGATGGCCTCAGCCAGCAGGCCCGGCACCTGCTGGTGACCGCGGCGGTGCTCGGCCCGTCGTTCTGGCTGGAGGACGCGGCGGAGATGCTCGGTGAAACGCCGGCCGGGTTGCTGCCCACGGTCGAGGAGGCGATGGATACCGGGATCATGACCGCCGCTGACAACGCGTTCTCATTCCGGCACGAACTGCTGCGCTGCGCTGTCGGCGAGATGATCCCGCGGCCAGCGCGGAGGGCGCTGCATCGCCAGTATGGCCAAATCCTGCTCAGCCGTGGCGAAACCGCAGCCCTGGCCGCTGGTCACCTGCTGCAGGCCGCGCATCCGGGGAACCCCGCGTCGCTGGCCGGCCTTGACACCGCGGCGGCGCGGACACTGCGTTCGGCTCCGCAAACCGCCGCCGACCTGGCGCTGCGCGCACTGGAGCTGACACCCACGGCCGACCCCGCCGCGCTGTCACGCGCGGTGGCCGCCACCGAGGCCCTGACCGCGGCCGGCCGGCTGGACCAGGCCGCCCGGCTCGCCCATGACACCCTGGCCAAGCCGCTGCCGCCGGTTGCCGAAGCCGGGCTGCGGTGCGTCCTGTCCTCGGTCCTGTGCGCCCGCGGCCAGGCCAGCGACGCCGCCGGCCAGGCCGAGATGGTCCTGGCCCAGCCGCAGCTGCCGCACGACCTGCGCGAGGAGGCGCTGACCGCGCACCTGCTTGCCCTTACCGGGTCGCGCGCGGGACTCGCTGGGCCCCTGGCCGACACCATCCTTGCCGACCCCAGCCAGCATGACGGCCATACCACCGCGGCGGCCCTGGCCGCCCGCGCGGTCATCGCCTGGGACAACGGCCAGATCAGCGAAGCGCTCGGGCTGCTGCGTGACGCCGCCCGCCGCGGCACCGGGATCTCGCCCGATGCCCGCCATCCCCAGCCGTTGCTCGCGCTCGCTGCCGCCCTTGTCGACCTCCGCCAGCTCAACGAAGCCGACGGCATCCTGCACGCCGCCGACCACCCGGCGCTGCACGGCATCCCAGCCCAGGCGGGCTTGTCCATCCTGCGCGCCCGCATCCACGTGGCCAACGGCCGCCTACCCGCCGCCGCCGCCGCCGGCCAGGCGGCCCTGGCCAGCGCCGAGACGCTAGGAGCTGACGGGTACGCCTCGACCGCGCACTGCGTTCTGGCCGTGATCGCGCTGCGCGGCAGCGACATCGCGTCCGCGGCACAGCACATCGCCGGCCTCCCCGCCCCGATATCGCATTTCCCCAGCCTGTACGCGCGCACCGAGACCACCCTGGCCCAGGCCCAGATCACTGAGGCGCGCGACGGCCCGACCGCCGCCATCAGTCACATCCGCCAGGCCGCTGCCGGTCTCCCGGCATGGCAAGGGCTGCTGGCCGGCGAACCGGCCCTTGCGGCCTGGCTGGTACGCACCTCGCTCGCGGCCGGCGACCAGCCCCTGGCCAACCAGGTCACCGGCACCGCCGTGGCCCTCGCCGACGCCAACCCGGGGTTCCCGGCCCTGGCCGCGGCCGCGGCGCATAGCCAAGGTCTCGCCACCCGCGACGCGGGCCTTCTCGGCGAGGCCGCGGCGCAGCACCCCGACCCATGGGCCAGAGCCTCCGCCGCCGAAGACCTCGCCATCCTCCTTACCGGCACGGCCAGGGACCAGGCCATCAGGCACCTGAAAACCGCCCTCGACGGATACCGCCAGACCGGCGCCGACCGCGACCAGGCCCGCATCCGGCGGCGGCTGCGCGAGCTCGGCGTCCGCCGCCGCCACTGGACCACGCCCGCCACCAGGCCCGTCGCCGGCTGGAACAGCCTCACCGACACCGAGCAGGCCGTCTCCAGGCTCGTCGCTCAGGGACTGAACAACAACCAGGTCGCTGCCCGCATGTACATCAGCACCCATACCGTCGCCCACCACCTGCGCCAGGCATTCCGCAAGCTGCAGATCGCCTCGCGCGTCGAACTAGCCCGCATCGTCATCGAGGAAGCGGCAGCCGGCTCATGACTCTCACCGCCGACCTGCCGAAGCCTTCCAGAGGCCCTGGCGGGCGCCCGCGCGGAATTAGCCACCTTGACGATGTGGACGGCCTTAGGCGCAGGAATTCTGCCTGCCACGGACTCAGTCCCGTAGCAAGAAAGGAGCTGACCGGCCATGAGCCCTGTTTCGCGCGGATTTCGCGGCCGAAGCCGCGTCCCGGCCGGAGAAGAGGACCGGGTACCGCCGGGTCAGCACGTAACCACGGATTTCCCAGTGCTCTCGGCCGGGCCGACGCCACAAACGCAGCTGCCGGAGTGGACATTCTCGATTACCCAGGGCGGCGACACGCTCAAGTTCTGGACCTGGCAGGAGATGCAGGCGCTGCCGGCCGAAACCGTCACTGCGGACATCCACTGCGTCACCCGCTGGTCGAAGCTCGGTACCCAGTGGCGGGGCGTGCCGGTGGACACGCTGCTGGACCAGGTGACGGCCGAGGCCCGCTACGTGCTGGCGTTCTGCGACGGCGGCTACACCGCCAACCTGCCGGCCGAGGACGTCACCGGCGGCAAAGCATGGGTGGCCTTCGGCTACGACGGCGCGCCGCTCGAACCCGAGCACGGCGGCCCGGCCCGGCTGCTCGTGCCGCATCTGTACTTCTGGAAGAGCGCCAAGTGGGTGCGCGGCCTGGAACTGCGCGATTACGACGCGCCCGGATTCTGGGAGACCTACGGCTATCACATGTATGGGGACCCATGGAAACGACAGCGGTACGCCGGCGACTAACCTGGCAGGCCGCCGCCGTCACCTCCATCGCCCGGGAGACGGCCTCGGTGGTCACCATTGGGCTGGAGCCGCCGGACTGGCCCGGACATCGTGCCGGGCAGCATCTGGACGTGCGGCTGACCGCCGAGGACGGCTATACCGCGGAGCGTTCCTACTCGACTGCCTCGGCGCCCGGGGAGCCGCTGGCCATCACGGTGGAGCGGCTGGAGAACGGCGAGGTGTCATCGTACCTCACCGACGAACTGCGGGCCGGAGACCAACTGGAGCTGCGCGGCCCGATCGGCGGGTACTTCGTGTGGGAGCCCACCGACGACAGCCCGCTGATGCTGCTCGCCGGCGGGTCGGGCGTCGTTCCGCTGCGCTCCATGCTGCGGCACCGTCTGCGCACCGGCAGTAACGTCCCGGCCCGGCTGCTGTACTCGTCCCGCACCCTGCCCGATGTGATCTACCGCGGCGAGCTCGACCACTACCGTGACGGCGTGCAGGTGATCTGCACGCTGACCCGCAGCCAGCCGCCCGGCTGGACCGGTTACTCAGGCCGGGTGAATGCCGCGATGCTGGCGGAGACCGTCTGGCCAGCCAGCCAGCATCCCCTCGCGTTCGTCTGCGGGCCCACCACCTTCGTCGAGGCAGTCGCCGAGAACCTTATCGGGCTCGGTTACCCACCCGAACGGATCAAGGCCGAGCGGTTCGGCGGGACCTGAGAAGACCAATTAGCACTTTTGACGATGTGCGCTTCCAGGCACGCGGCGAAGGTGGACCAGTCTCCCACCCCTATCGTCCCCTCCCACCTCCTCCCGGAGGGCACTGATGGACGCAGTGGACGGCAACGCGATCGGCGGCCTGCTGATCGACGTCTTTGGTACGGAGATGACCGCCGCGAACAGCACCTGCGGCACCTGCGGCACCAGCAGGCCAGTGGCTGAACTCGTCGTCTACCGGCGGGCTCCTGGCACCGTGGTCCGCTGCCGGACCTGCGGCAGCGTCCTCATGGTCTTCGTCAAGGCGCACGACGTGACCTGTGTCGACCTGGCAGGGCTGGCCAGCTTGGGCGAAAACGAGACCGGCCTTCGGTGAGCAGCCCGAAAACCTACGCACAGGGAGAGACGTCATGGATATCACTGGAAAGACCGCGCTGGTGACCAGGGCCAACCGTGGCCTGGGACGGCAGCTGGCCGCGGAACTTCGCGACCGGGGCGCCCGCGTCTACGCCCGCGGCCCGCGACCCGCGGGCCGTGGACCTGGCGGGCGTAACCCCGATCGCCCTGGACATCACCGACCCGGCTTCGGTCGCCGCGGCGGCGCAGACCGCCAGCGGGGTGGCGATCCTGGTCAACAACGCGGGCTCGTCAACCGGATCCTCGCTGCTGACCGGAGACCTGGCCGCCATCCGGCTGGAGATGGACACCCACTTCTTCGGAACCCTCGCGGTGACCCGGGCCTTCGCCCCGCAGCTGGCCGCCCAGCGCATCCCCATCGGCCGGCTCGCCGCCCGATCCTGGCCGCACGCCGGGCCGCAGCCCGACGACCGCCCGTTCGTCCCCGGTGCATCCACGGCCGTCCGGTCGTGAACCGCAAGTAAGGAAGCTTCTCATGCGACCTTCGACACGGCTTGCGGGGGTGGTGGCTGTTGCCGTCGCCGCGGGCGGCAATGGCGGGGGAGCAAGCGGCGTACCGTCCGATCCGTCGACCGGCGCGACGTACAACGTCGACGGCGGCCATCAGTTCACCGCATGACCGCGGGAGGAAATCATGGTTCAGGTCAGGCACATGACCGACGCGTCACGGCGGCGAGCACCTGGCCGCGCGCTGCCGTGGCTGTCACGTCGCACGGGCTTCTGGGCGATCGCTTTCTCATTCCTGGCCGTTGCGGCGTTCTCGACCGCCCCAAGCAGCCTTTACGGTCTCTACGAGCAGCAAGAACATCTGTCGTCGCTCACTATCACGATCGTCTACGCGGTCTACGCGCTGGGGATCGTGGTGAGCCTCCTGCTCGCCGGACACGTGTCTGACTGGTATGGCCGGCGTGCGGTGCTGCTGCCAGCCCTCGCCGTCGCCGTTGTCGCGGCCGTTATCTTCCTGACCTGGAGATCTCTTGCCAGCATTTTTGTCGCGCGTGTGCTCACAGGCCTCGCTCTCGGCGCCGCCGTGGCCACGGCCACCGCCTTCGTCACGGACCTGGACGCAGGCCCCGACGGCGTCGCGACGCGCCGGGCCGGGATCGTCGCCACGATCGCGAACATCGGCGGCCTGGCACTGGGCCCGCTCATCGCCGGACTGCTCGCCCGCTATGCGGGTCACGGCCTCACGCTCCCGTTCATCGTCTTTCTCGCCCTCCTGCTAGCCGCGGTGGGCCTGGTCATCGTGGCCCCGGAGGGTCACGCGGCCATTCATCCGCGGCCGAAGTACCGCCCGCAGCGGCTCAAGGCGCCGGCGAACGGGCGCAGCCAGTTCCTGGCGGCCACGACCGGGGTGTGCACGGCATTCGCTGTCGGCGGGCTGTTCGCCGGGCTCGCGGGGACGTTCCTGGCCGGGCCCTTGCACCAGCCTTCTCCCGCGCTGACCGGATTGACGATCTTCCTGACCTTCGGCGCCGGCGTGCTCGTGCAGACCACGACCACGAGCTGGCCTGCCCGCCGCCTGCTTGCCGCCGGGATCGTGCCGATGATCGCCGGCCTGTGCCTGCTGGTCGTCTCAGCATGGACATCGCCGCCCAGCCTCGCGTTGTTCCTGGCCGGCGGAATCGTCGCCGGCACCGGTATTGGCGCGATCATTCGCGGCAGCCTGACCGTGGTGATCTCCACCGCCAGCCCGGACGATCGGGCCGGCGCCCTGGCGACGTTCTTCACCGCCGGCTATGCCGGCGTGTCGGTGCCCGTCGTCGGGGTCGGGATCATACTGCAGCACCTCAGTCCCCGACTGACGCTGCTGATCTTCGCCGTGGCCGTCGGCCTGGTGATCCTGGCCGCCGCCCCCATCCTTATCCGCCCGCAGAAAGCAGCAGCGCCTCGCGCAGCCGGGCGGGACCGGCTAGCCGGCATAACGGAAACGACGCTCGCCGACGCGGCGCACGCCACGTGCATGGACGAGCTGTGCGCAGCTCATGGCATGCCGGCATCGACACCGATGAATTGCAGGGTGACCCGCTCCCTTGACCATGCCTCGCGCGGCGAGCTCCATTGAACCCTCTGGGGGCGGCCTGAGGATGTTCCCGATGTCACTGAAGATCATGCTGCACGGTCGGCTGCAGGAGGGTCGCGGGACCATCTGGCGGCGCGATGCGGCGCGATCGGAGGACCCCTGCCGTGACCGTCGGCTCGTTCGTGGCCGGCAACCACGAGACGGCTGCAGGCCCGTACGATCGGTGGCCGCCTCGCTCGGATGCCAACTTGCGCAGTCGGCCATTGTCACCACGGCATTTTCTCCCCCGGCAACCGTCCAGGACCTCGGCACCTGAGAGGAGCTATCCAGCGTCCGGCAGGTGATCGAAGAGATCTGAGCTTCGTGGTTATTGTGAGGCCATGCGAGCCATCACCGTTATTCCCGGGCAGGAAGGTTCCGTCGCGCTCACCGACATGCCGGAGCCTCCGGATGAGGACGGGCCGATCTTGGTCCAGACGCAGGCGATCGGCATCTGCGGCACCGATGTGGAGATTATCGATGGCGAGTACGGGTCCGCGCCGCCGGGCCAGCAGCGCCTGATCATTGGGCACGAGTCGCTGGGCCGGGTGGCCGAGGCCGCCCCGGGGACCGGATTCGGCCCCGGGGACCTGGTGGTCGGCATCGTCCGCCGACGTGATCCCGTACCGTGCTCCGCGTGCGCGGCGGGGCACTGGGATATGTGCATGAACGGCCAGTACACCGAGCGGGGCATCAAGGGCCGTCACGGCTATGCGTCCGAGCGTTACCGCATTCACCCTGACTACCTGGTCGCGGTGGATCCCTCCCTCGGGATCCTCGGTGTGCTGCTCGAGCCCACCACGGTGGTGGCCAAGGCCTGGGACCACATCGAAAAGATCGGCCGCCGCGCGGCGTGGTCACCGGAGACGGTACTGATCACCGGCGCCGGGCCGATCGGGCTGCTGGCCGCTTTGCTGGCCACGCAGCGGGGTTACCGGACCTACGTCCTTGACCGGGTCACCGAAGGCCGCAAACCAGAAATGGTCCGCCGCCTGGGGGCCACCTATCTCCACGGCGGAGACCTCGGCGAGGCGGCCGCGGAGGCGGACATCATCATCGAGTGCACCGGGTACGTGCAGATGCTGCTGGAAGCAGGCCCGCGGCATGTCCGTCACCGGATAACGTGCCTCACCGGGGTTTCTGCGGCCGGCGCCGAGGCCGCCGTTGACCCGGGACTGCTCAACCGCAACATGGTCTTGCAGAATTCTGTCTTGTTCGGCTCGGTCAACGCCAACCGGCACCACTACGAACTGGCCGCTCAGGCTCTCGCCCAGGCCGACCCCGGCTGGCTCGCCGGCCTCATCACCCGCCAGGTACCGCTCCACCAGTGGGCCGGCGCCTACACCCGCAGGCCCGACGACATCAAGACGATCTTGAGCTTCGCGGACGAATCTCCCTGGGACTTCGCTTCGGCGCCGGTTGATTCACGCGCTTTAGTGCGGGACGGGCGCGATGATTCCTTCCATGGCCAGGCCGTCGAGGACCAGTTGCACGGCGATCGCGGCGATCAGGAACCCGAAGACCTTCTCGGTGACCAGCATCCGGCCTTCGTCGAGCTTCTCGCTGACCCGGTTGGCCCAGCGGAACACCAGCACATCGATGAGCAGGACGAACACGAGGATGCCGAACTCCACGGCGAAGACGCTGAGTGACTTGGCCTCGGCGGAGATCGTCATCAGGCCCACGATGCCGACCGGGTTGAGCAGGTAGGGCACGGCCAGCGGGAACTGCGCCAGCTGCATCGGGTCTTTCCCCTCGGTGCGGTGGCTGCTGTTAGCGGCTGGCCCGAGCACCATCCACACCGCCACCACGAGCAAGATCAGGCCACCGGCGATCGACAGCGATCCGATCGTGAAATGCAGCAGTATGCGCAACAGCTCGCCTAGCACCATCAGCAGCACGGCCACTATTGCCGCCGTGGTCAGCATCTTGCGCTGCACCCGCCGCTTGGTGGCCGGGTCAAGGGAAGCCGTCATTTCCAGGAACGGGACCAGCGCGATCTTCGGCCCGATACCGATCAGCAGAACCAGGAACGTGTCGATCGCACCGGCAGCAGTGATCGACGTCTGATCCACCCCCCAAGTGTGGCAGAGGCCGGGCTCGGGCGCCCAATCTAAGCAGGTGGCGTCCCTTTGCGCCATGGCCGTCGGTGGCCCAATGGCATCATGCCCATCCGATGATCTGGGCTTGGTTGTCCAATCGCCTGGATTGAGCTACCAGGTATGGATCTAAGCCGAGAGGCCGGAGCGGGGGAGGCGTGGCGGAACACGACCTTGTGTTTGCCGCGAGGACGGCACACTGCTGGACCGCTGGCACGTACGGAAGGAGTTCCAGAAGATCACATGGCCGCGAGGCTCGGCGGGGAATAGACGCCCAGAGAGCTACGGCACTCGTTCGGGTCCATCCTCAGCGCGCGCGATGTCCGGCTGGAGGACATCAGCGAGCTGGTCGGGCACAGCAGGCGGTTGCCCTCCGGTCACAGACGGTCTTGACAGGTTCCGGGAATCACAGATACTCCTACGGCGGGTTCGGGGGAGGACACCGCACTTCCACCCGCATGCCGACTATCGGCAGCCCAATCGCACTTGCACGGACCTTTTGATCCGTAGATCACTGATGCATGTCCGGCCAGTACGCCAGAATCCCTATTGGCAGGTCAGCGTCCTGCTAGGTGTCTGGCATAAATGCGTAGTCCGGCACCGTCCGACCAGTCCGTGAGAAAGCTGTGAGAGATCTGTGACGATTGCAGTATTGCAGCGATCATGCCGCGACCCTCTGTGCCGGTCTTGCGCTGGCCCGGGCCTAACGCCTGAGAAACGGGGTCTGGGGTGTCCCCAGGCGGGTCCGCGAAGGGCGGCGCGCTTGCGCGTGGGGAGTGATAACACATGGGGCGCAGCTCCCTGGGACCGGGGTCCGGGGCGGGAGCCCCGGTGAGAAAGGCCAAGCCGAGTTACCGCTTTAACGTTCTCCGCACCGGAGCAGCGTGCCCGATGGCGGCCACGCTTGCCGTCCTGCGGCATCACACCTGAGCGGACTTCGCGTCGGCTTCGATCGCGGCGGAGTCGGCCTTCAACTGCCTGGCCTCTATCTTCCGGGCCTGCTTCATCGCCCGCTCGATCTCCGCCCCCATATCCGTCACCGCGACAACCACCAGGCCCGCCTGGCCGACGTCCAGGTGCTCGCCGAGCTCCTTCAGATCCTTGCGGCTCATCCCGGCCGCTGCGTGACCGGCCACCGCGCCCAGCACCGCGCCGCCCCCGGTGGCGACCGCGAGCAGGCCCCCGCCCACCGCGGCGAACGGGAACAGGGCCACCACCAAGCCGGTGGCCAGCCCCGCCCCGCCGCCGAGCACGCCGCCGACCCGGGTCGGTGTCTCATGTTTCTTCGTGATCTTGACCTTCCCGCCGGCCCGGCGCTCGATAACCGCGGCGTCATAGGCGTCGATCAAGCCAGCCTTGGTATGCAGCTCCTTGACCGCCTCATAATCGGCGTCCGCACCGGCGGCGTTGTCATACACGCCGACATACGCCACGAACGTGTCAACTGCCATCGTCATACCTCCAGTACCTGCCAGATGGGTCGGTCACGCTACCGATGCAAGGGACTGCCAGCCCGGCAGCCACCCGGGCCGATGACCCATCGCTGCCGCCACTGTAAGCTCATTCCTGCCCGTGCCGGGGTCACCCGGCTGTACGGACGGCGGCTTCAGCTTCGGGATGATCGGGCGACTCGAGCAGGATCTCTCCCCAGTCCCGCTCTGAATCCATCCGCGTAGGCGCGTCAGATCCCCGGCCGACGACCTTCCAGACCCTTATGAAGATCAGCCCGGAAAGCAAGCCG
Source organism: uncultured Actinomycetes bacterium (assembly GCA_963742865.1). Classification (GTDB taxonomy): domain Bacteria; phylum Actinomycetota; class Actinomycetes; order Streptosporangiales; family Streptosporangiaceae; genus Bog-532. The sequence continues at coordinate 15,728 of CAVUNW010000005.1, read as the reverse complement.
CCATCGGCCACGATGGCCACCGGCTTGTACAGCAACTTGAGCATCGCCGTCTCCACCCACGTGATAACGCCCGGGGTCATCCCCGGATCTGGCGCTTTGGACCGCCCGGCTTCAGTGCCCGCCGCCCGCGGTGAAGCACCTCCATGTCGTGGACTTCGCCTTTCACCTCGTACCAGGCGATCGCGCGCCGCACCGGGCGCGCTTGGTTGTTCTTGATCACGTTGGCCACCGCGTACGTCCCGATGACGCCGGTAATGACTGTTGCCTGGAAGCCGCGGTCGTGCAGGACGATGTGCGTTATCACCGCGAGCCAGATCCCGTACCTGGCCATGCGATCGGGGAGGCTGGGCCGCGCGGGCCCGGGCTCAGCCGGGCCTCCTGGCGTCCCCCAAGCCTGACCAGGCGCCGTCTCCGCCGTCTCGCTGCTGCACTCCTTCGGTCGCAATTTCCTGACCGCGGCCCGGAAGGACGGACCGGTTTTGTGTGAATCATCGCACGGTGGTCCCCGGTCTGATAGGTCCCAGAAGTCCTGATATCCGGGGGTCGCTCGGCTGCCGTGCCGGGTGGTAGCGGCGGGCGGTACCTAGACGCCAGACCCAGCTGAGCGGGCGGCAGATGTGGACCCCCGGCGAAGCCGATCACGTGACCAGGGCGCAGGCGGAAACTGCGCGAATTGTCCGCCGAGGACGTCGACCAATGGCTGACCACTGAATCACGCCAATGCAGTACCCGCACGCTGCGGCTGCTGCATTCCATCCTTAGCCGCAGCATCCGCAATGCGCAGGCACGGGACAAAGTACGCCGCAATGTCGTTCTGCTATGCGATGTGCCAACGGGCCGTAAAGGGCGGCCATCCAAAGCGCTCACTCTCAGCCAGGCGACGGCCGTAATTAACGCCGCTGCTGAATCACGGTTGTACGCCTACATTGTGCTTTCCCTGCTGACCGGCGCCCGCACCGAGGAGCTGCGTGCCCTGCGCTGGTGCCACGTGGACCTGTCCGGGCCTCTGGATGCGGCCCTGCCGGTCCCGCCATCAATCTCGGTGCTGCGCTCGGTCCGCGCCGGGGGAGACACCAAAACCCGCCGGTCCCGGCGGGCTCTGGCCATGCCGCAACGGTGCGTGGACGCGCTCAGCGCGCTATGGGACAAGCGGACATGCGGGCACACCGAGCGCGCCAAGTGCGATTGCCCGGTGTTCACCAGCCGTGTGGGGACGCCGCTGGATGCGCACAACGTACGGCGTGACTTCCGGAAGGTCGCCGAGGCGGCCGGGCTCGTAGCGGGGGAGTGGACGCCCCGCGAGCTGCGGCACAGTTTTGTGTCGTTGCTGTCCGACGACGGCATGCCGATCGAGCACATCGCCCGCCTGGTCGGACACACCAGCACGGCGGTCACCGAGACCGTGTACCGGCAGCAGATCCGGCCCGTCATCGTCGGAGGGGCCGAAGCGATGGACCGCATCTTCCGCGAGAGCGCTACGGCATCTGAGCCGATAGTAACTCAATTAGTCACTCAGAGGCCGATTCCATGATCGGAAGTTGCCTCTGACCAGTCGGGACGGCGGGATTTGAACCCGCGACCCCTTGACCCCCAGATACTGGCAAGCTCATGCACATGCCAGCGTATGCCCAGGCCAGCAAGCATTCAGTAGTCCGCAGAAGTTCCCCATGATCCGCCCGGATACGTGCCCGTTGCTGTACCCGGGTGCTGTACAGCCAAGCGTCCGCGGTCGCTCGGACCCTCTTGGGCGGGACCGAGACCCTGGCCTGCGATGACTTGCTCGTTCCGCGGTAGCAAGGGCCCGCGGGGGGCGATGCGTTGCCTGCGGCGGATCACCAACGGACTTCTGGCCAAGGGGCGGGGACCTAGGTCCTATGGCTGGGCCGGGATCTGTGCGGTCTAATGCTGGGATGTTCGTCAGCGACGAGGCGCTGCTGGATGTCAGCTTGACTGCGGCCCAGGCCCGGCTGGCGACGTCGTGCTGGTTCGCCTGCACCTGCGTCGGACTTCATCGCCACGCGTCGATCGACGACGGGCCTCCACGGTGACCCCGGACATGCTGCAGGCGGCGGTGGTGGCCCGTACCGTCGCACGCGCTGTGGTGGCCGGGCCAGGTCGCCTCCCGCGATCCCGTCAACCTGACCCGGGCCATCCATGCGGCGGGTGGCTGCCGATCCGCCCGGGCGTGGGCTGAGCCCGGGCGCAGCGCAAGGAGAAAACGCCGGATGCTGGGGGAAGCAGTGATGCCGCTGACGCGGCTGGTGGATTCCCCGACCGCGGGACAACGCGGGTGTGGGAGTGCGCCGGTCCGCGCGGTGCGGCGACGGTCGTGCTGGTCCACGGGGTGGCGTGCACGGCCGAGCTGAACTGGGGGAAGGTTTTCGCTCCGCTCGGACGTCATTTCCGGGTCGTCGCCGCCGACCTGCGTGGCCATGGCGACGGGATCGGCCTGCGTTCACGGTTCCGGCTGGAGGATTGCGCTGATGATATCGCCGCGCTGGCCGGGGTCCTTGGTATCGACAGGTTCGCCGCCGTGGGTTATTCCATGGGCGGCATGGTGGCCCAGCTGCTGTACCGGCGGCACGCCGCGCTGCTGTCCGGTCTGGTGCTGTGCTCCACTGCGACCAACGTCCGCGGGTCACCGGTGGAGCAGCTGGCCGCGAGCGCGATGCCGGCGGTGGCCACCGCGCTGGGCTGGAACCCGATGCTGCGCCTGATGGGCGCCGAGGCTTTCGGCACGGCGCTGCTGGGCCGCGTTGACGACCCGGCCACGGGCCGGTGGGTCCGCGCCCAGCTGCACCGGACCACTCTGGCTACCGCCGTCTCGGCCATGCACGCCGCCTGTGAGTTCACCTCGGACGGCTGGATCAGCCAGGTCGATGTGCCCACCGCGGTGGTCATCACGGACCGGGACCGTGTGGTGCCGCCAGGGCGCCAGCTTGAGCTAGCCCGGGCGATCCCGGGCGCATCAGTCCACCACGTGGACGCCGATCACGGGGCCTGCATCAACGCGCCGCACTTGTTCGTCCCCGCGCTGCTCGAGGCCTGCTGGTCGGTAGCGCCTGGCCGCGGCAGCACGCTGCGCACGCCGGCCTAACGCCGCCGGTCCGCGCTGCCAGCGCACCCTGACCCGCACTACCTGTCCCTGGCTGACCGGGAGCGCCTCGACAATCGCCCGGCGGTAGGAGCGGAACGCGCCTGTCCTCCGGTCGTAGGAGCTGGCATGCTCGCCATAGGCCGGCAGTCGCGCGACGCGCCCGGCCGGCCGATAGGCTGCGGGCGCGGAAATACCCGATTGGTTCATGATCGTTCGCCCCGTGCCGATGGAACGGCACCTCCCGATATGTTCCCGGCGGTCACGGCGGCATCAGCCCGTGCAGAGGGAAGACTGCGTTGCGGGTGGCCATGATCGCCCGGTCGACCGGATGGCCTGGGTCGTAGCCGGATTCGAACGGCTCGAACATCGCAGGTGCCCCGTCTGTCATGTGCTCGGGTGCGGCCAGGCCGGTCCGCCGGGCGACGTACTCACGCCACGGGGCGGGGATCTGCGTTCCTGGGTCGATCGGCTGGCCTGCGGCCTCGGCGAGCAGGTGCGTCCAGGTCCGCGGTACGACGTGGACCAGGTTATATCCCCCGCCGCCGGTGAGCAGCCACCGCCCTTCGGCCAGGTCGTGGGCGAGCGCGTGGATCGCGGCGTGGGCGGCGCGCTGCGCGTCGATGCTCAGCTCCAGGTTGGCCAGGGGATCCAGCCGGTGCGTGTCGACCCCGTGCTGGCTGACCAGCACCTGCGGCCGGAACGCCCGCAGCAGCGGCGGGACGATCGCGTGGAAGGCGCGCAGCCAGCCGGCATCGCCGGTCCCGGCGGGCAGCGCGACATTGACCGCTGACCCCTCCGCGCCGGGCCCGCCGCTCTCGGCGGGCAGGCCGGTGAACGGGAACATGGCCGCCGGGTGCTCGTGCAGGCTGATCGTCAGCACCCGCGGATCGGCGTAGAACGCGGCCTGCACCCCGTCGCCGTGGTGCGCGTCGATGTCCACGTAGGCGACACGCTCGGCGCCCTGTTCGAGCAGCCACGCGATCGCGATCGCCGGGTCGTTGTAGACGCCGTACCCGCTGGCGCGAGCGGCCATCGCGTGATGCATGCCGCCCGCGATGCTGGCCCCGTGCTCGGCCGCGCCCGACCAGATGGCGCGGGCCGCGGCCAGGGTCGCCCCGGTCACCAGTGCCGACGCTTGGTGCATGCCGGGGAAGACCGGGTTGTCTCCGGTGCCCAGCCCGAACGTCCGCGCGTAGCGGAACTGGGCCGGCTCCAGACCGCGGGCACCAAGGTCGTCGGCCCAGCGGCTGACCGCCTCCACGGCCGTGATGTACCGCGCCTCATGCACAAGCTGCAGGTCAGCGTCAGTTGCGGGGACCGGGGCGGCCACGGTCACCCCAGGCTGATCCCACAGTCCGAACTCGTGCGCGAGCCGCATCGTCAGCTCCACCCGCACCGGTGCCAGCGGATGGCCCGGCCCGAAGTGATAGTCAGTCAGCCGCTCGTCCCAGGACATATGCAAGGTGCAGGTCATCAGCGACTATCCCACACCTGGTTCAGCCCTCAGGCAACCGCCAGCGCGAGCGCTGGGTTTGGTGGCGTCAGGTGCCCCGGAAGACCGGTGGGCGCTTCTCGGCGAAGGCCCTCAGGCCCTCGAGATAGTCGCTGCTGTCGTAGGCCTCCCGGCGCAGCCCCTGGACGTGTTCGTACACGTGCGCTGCAACGGGCTGGTAGTCGGTCAGGACGCGGAGCTGTTCCTTGATGACCGCGATGGCTATGGGTGCCTTCGCCGCCATCGTGGCGGCGAGCCCGAAGGTGAACCCCTCGAGTTCGGCCGACGCCACCAGGTGGTTGACCACCAGCCATTCCCTGGCCCTCTGGGCGTCGAGAGGCGCGGCGGTAAAGAACATCTCCTTGACGAGGTTGATGGGCAGCCGCCCGAGGCAGTGCAGGAGCCCGGCTGTGTTATACGGCATGCCCAAGTTTGCGGCAGTGATGGCGAACGTCGCCGTCTCGTCGGCGATGACCAGATCGCAGCTGAGCACCAGGTCGAATGCTCCGCCCCACACCGAGCCGTGCACCATGGCGATGACCGGCGCCGGGAAGGTGCGGATGGCCCGGAGCAGTTGCCCGAGGGGTTCGTTGTAACCCACCGGGTCGCGCCCCCCACGGGGAAGCTCGTCGATGGCCTGGCCGGCGGACCAGACGTCCATTCCCGTCGCTGCGCGGAGCACAACGGCGCGCGCTTCCTGGGCTTGCAGGCTCCTGAGGGCGGCGACGACGCCGTTGACCATCCGGGCACTAAGGACGTTGCGCCTGCGCAGGTCGGCAAGAGTGATGACGCCAACGTGCCCGAGGACTTCGGTCCGGATGGCACCGCCCGCGAGGCCAGCCCCAACCGCATCGCCACGGCCGCTCGGCGCCGCGGGCTGCTCGCCCAGCGCACTGCCGCCTTGGCAGGCCAGGGCCACGTAGGTTCGCGCCGCCGCGTCTCTGCCCGCCCCGAGGGTGGTGCTCACCAGCCGCTGCGCCTCGATCTGCTGGTCGCCGGCCAGGGTGTCGGCGACCAGGCGCCAGAGCACCTCCTCCAGGACGCTGAATTCTTCCTGGATCTCGGCAATATCGAAACCGGCCACGAAACGGTCCGCCGCGACCTGCTGCGACGACGCCATCACCGGCTCGGTGCTGCCCTCGCGCACACACTGGACGACGAGCCCGAACAGATCCCGGACGTAACGACGGCGCTCCCCCGCGCTGGCTGCCCCGTGGTGTGCCTGATCGTTTCGCTCGAGCGCGGCGACCGCTTCGTCGACTACCCGCTCCTGGGCGCTGGCGAGGACCGCTGACGTCTCCACGGCAGATACCTCCGTTCCCTGGCCGTCTGCTCGGATGTTCAAGTCACCGTCTCGTGATACGGAGTCCGCGGCGGCCGGTCATCGCCCCAGTAGAAATACGGATTGATAACGACATTGCGCGGCATAAAGGGGGCACTGTCGCGAGTGTTGATGGCATCTGGCGCGCCGGTGGGACAACAAGGCCCCGTGCCAGCGGAGCTGGGCCCTCGACGGCCTTGCCGTACGGGTCGAGGAGCAGCTTCGCCGACGTCGCGCCGCTGGCCGCGGCCGGGCGCGTACGGGCTGTGCACCCGGTAGCCGTACTGCTGGCCCGCGCCGACGCCCGGCAGATAGCAGTGCCAGACGAAGCCATCCACCTCGGTGAGCTCAACCCGCGTCTCGCTGCGATCCCCGCGGTCGAACAGGCACAGCTCCACCCGCTCGGCCACCTCGGAGAACAAGGCGAATTAGTATCCGATCCGTCCCAGGTAGCGCCAAGGGGATAAGCCGATCCCGGCCAGACGTGCACCTTTTGAGCTTAACGAGGAACGGCAGACCGGGACAGGGCGGGCACGGCCGCCAGGTCGATCCCGGGGGCCGCTCAGATGGCGAGGTGCCGCTCCAGCTCAGGGAGCGGGAAGGCCAGACTCTGTGAGCGGCGACTGCCCCTGACCCCCACCGCTAGATGAGCTAGCGGTGACCAGGGGCGTCACTCCTCACCTCGTCTACGATGGCGTGCTCGGGTGTAGGGCATCCGCGATCTTCCGAGCCTCGGCAGCTGCTCGTCGTGCTGGTCGGCGCCATTCCGCTGGCGGTGGTGGCCGCCGTCCGGCTGTGCCGGCATCCGGCGCGCCGTTATGACCTAAGGCTGCTGGCCGCCGCGCTGGTGTCGGCGCCGGTCGCCGAGGGTGGCCTCAGCCTCATCCGGCACGCCGGGGGATTCGCGGTCAGCAACCCGTTAATAATGGTCGTGTCGGCCGGTGACATTCCGCAGCACCTGCGGGTGACGGCCGAGTCGGTGCTCCTGTTGTACAGCGCCGACTTCTTTGACACCTGGCTGGGGGGCCTGCGATTCGTCGCCTTGCTGGAGCTGGCGGGTCTGGCCCTGGCTGGCCTAGCGTCCGGCGTCTCCTTCAGCGCCACGATATCCGGCGTCGACTCCGCCCGGGATCTCATCGCGGTGCTCCCGCTCGGAGCGGTCCTGGCCGCCCGGCTCACCGCCCAGCACCTGATCGCCTGCAAGCTCGTCCCCGTGGTCCTGGCGGCCGTCCTCGGCTGCGCGGGGATCCTCGCGTATAACGCTGGGCGGCCGCCGTCACCGGCGGCGGCCCAGAACGTCGCCGGCTGGCTGGCCGCCCTGCATCTCAGCTATGGCCTGGGCGGCTACTGGCAGGCGAACAACATCACCCTGGCCAGCGCAGGCCGGATCCAGGTCCGGCCGGTGGGCCCATGGATGGACGGGTCGGGCAGTACCGCTGGGAGTCGAAGGACTCCTGGTACAGTCCCGGCCTGCACGACGCGACCTTTCTGGTCATCGACACGATGAACCCGCGGAACGCCTGGTACGCAACCGCCAGCGAAGCCCGGGCCCACGTTCGGCCCGCCGGCAAGCAGCTGCAACCTGGGCGAATACACCGTGCTGATCTGGAACAACAACCTCCTTAGGTATCTGGGCCGCCAGCCCTGACCCCCGGACCAAGGCAGCCCCGCCAGCAGGACGCGCTCGCCCAGAATTGGAGGATCTGCGTGCTGCCACCCGCACGGCTTGACCGGCGACCTGACCGCGGCCGGGGTGCCGCTGGACCGGATGGCCGGGGCGCGGGAACTGTCCCGCCGGGGGATCGCGATCGTGCAAGGCGAGGCGGAGCATGATAGGCAGGACCAGATAAGGGAGTTCCCTCGTGATGCCGTCCGGGCCCGCGGTGAGCTGCGGCACTAGTGATCGCGGGAGCCCGCGACCTGCCCGGCGATGGCCGGTCATTGCGCGGAATCGTTAGCACGCTCACCGCCGAGGGTCATCGCACCAAGCGCGGCGGCCAGTGGTACCCGCCAGCCTGCTGGACACCGAGAGGGCCTGATCACGATCATGAGCCTCATCCGGTTCCATCACGAACTGGCTGCACGATCACCCGCACGCATTGGAGGACCAGACATCATGACCAACTACGAGCACGTGCCATGCCCTGCGTGCCACGGCAGGGGACACATCCCGGTGGAGGAAGCCGCCAAGATAGCGGGAGTCAGCATCGAAGAGGCCAGGCGCGCAGGCCGGGAAGCCGAGAAGCAGGAGGCGGCCGAACTCGAACGCCGCGTCGCCGAGGCAGCTGCCAGGCTAACCAGCCTGGAAGGGACCTGATCGCGATGACCGGCCCCAAGGACATCCTCGCTGAGCCCGGCGCTATCTGGGTCTGAGGATTTCGACGCCGACGCCAGCGGCGAGCCAGTTGCATCCGAGGTGCACTGCGCGCGGTCATATGCGCCATGCGGCTGTCCCGCGTCCGGTACGCCGGAGTACCTCGCGCTGCCCGGCTGGCCGGTATGGCCGCGCGTAGCCCTAACACGGGCCGCCACATCTGGCGCCAGGCTGCCTGAGCGCCACGGGGCACGTCCAGCCGCGGTCGTGCACCCACGACGCGATCCTGGCCGGCGCGCGGACGCCCCGCGAGCGGCGATGGGGCGTGCGTCTCCGTGCAGGCACGGACGGTGCTCCGATGCCGCCGCGCGGGCAATCTGCATCATCGCGAGGGCGCTGAGGGACTTCGAGTGCCCGCGGTGCCCGCACATGCTGTACTAACCCTTGTGGCTGCCGGCTCGGCCGACGGGGGACGGAGCCGGGGACCGGCGTTCGCTGGGCATCTGAGGCGGGCCGCTCCGGGCCCGGATATGCGCGGGGCCCCAGGTCCCCGGACTTTCACCGGGCGGCTCAGGGGCCTCACTTCCCTAGCTAGCCAAGCGTCACAACTCTGGCTAGGGCTCGCAACCTTCCGGGTTTCCCCGTCCAGTTGTCACTCCCGGGTCGCTTCACCCTCCGGGTTCACTTCCCCTGGAGCACTTCTTAAGTTAGCGCGGTTCCGGGGAAGATGTGCGGGCGAAGGTCCCGGGCAGCAGGGACTTGCGTCACCATCTGTTACGCGTTCATTGGTTGTGAACAGCGAACGTCACTCCAGATGGATGCGGAGCAATCGGATAGGCCTGACCGTAATCCCTGAGCGATGTTCACGACGACGCGGTGACAGGCGCCGTGAAGGCTCCGGCCGACCGGGGATGGACGGGCTCGCCGGACACCTGGCTCGCCTGCCCAGGCACCGGCGTTTCGTTACAGACAGTGACAGCTCGACGGTCGCATCACACGCGGTATCCGCCGCTATGTGCGCTCGGCCTGTCGGGTGCACGGCGGCTTTCCTGCGCACGGGAACCAACGTTTTGTCGTTCTGGGATGCCGGTCCCGGTAGGCCGGAGCAGTCGCGCCGGGTGGTCTTCCGGCGGCGCTCAGCGTAGCCATGCACGGGCTGTGGCTGCTCGCCGTGGATGCGGCGGTGTGCGGGTCGTGGTGGGGCCGGGTGGGTCACGACGTCCGCGCGGTGACGGCGACCGTGAGCCACGATCAGGGCCAGGTCGGCCACGAGTGCCGGCTATGCCCGTGGGCGCTTGTCACACGTCAAGGATGAACCGGGCGGCCGGGCTGATCCTCGCGAGCGTCTCCGGGCGTATGTACTTTCTCTGGTTGAGCTGCTGAGCGTTGCCGCGGTGGGTGAAGTAGGAGTGCAGCGCGCGGCGCTGGCTGCCCGTGCGGTTGAGGGTGCCGCCGTGCCACAGGTGGCTATTGAAGACGACAACGGTGCCGGCCGGGGCGGTGAGCTTGACCTCGCCGGGATGTGCGGCGGCCGGATCGGGCATCGTGTCACGCACCGACACGGTGCGGCGGTGGGAGCCGGGCACCACGCGTGTCGCGCCGTTGTCCTCGGTGAAATCGTCCAGCAGCCAGATCGAGTTGCACACCTGGTAGGGACCGAGGCCCACCGGTGCCCCCTCGGCGTGCAGTGCCTGGTGGCCCTGGCCCGGGAGGGCAGCACGGCTGTTGAGCGAGGACAGCGCGAAGTCGCCGAGCACGTGGGCGACGCAGGCCAGCACTGCCGGATGGGTGAAGCAGACGTCGAGGCGAACCCGTCGTAGTGGCGGGCCGGTGGCAGCGGCCGGATGGTGTCTGGTGCGGCCGCCGCAGGTGGCGGCACGTGGTCGTAGTAGCCGCCGCCCTCATCGAAGGTCCACACCAGCAGCGTGCGCGGCCACGTGCGACTCCATGATGGCCTGGACAACTGCGGCGGCGAAGACCTCGGCGTGCACGATGTTTTGCGGGTTCTCCCCGGAGCTGTGACCGAAATCGGGGTCGATGATCGCCAAACCCGGGAAGTTTGCCCGACTTGGCGTCGGTAAGAACTGTGCGATCGGCACGACGCTGGCATGGTTGCGGACCGCGTTGCCGGGGCTCGCCGTGAGTGACGTCCGGTGCTCATGGCGAACGACGCGTGCAAACGCCCGGGACGCAATCGACCCCGGCCCAATGTCGTGATCTTGATCGGCGACCGCATGGCGGCCACTCAGAGGCCGCATGCAGGCCTTAAGAGTCTTCCTCGGGTACTGCTGTACCGCTGCTGTACATGGCGAAGAAACGTTCGAAAATAGTCGGGACGGCGGGATTTGAACCCGCGACCCCTTGACCCCCAGCCACGAACGGACCGTCTGGCCCGGTCTGGGGAGTCGGCCGGGGAGCCTCCCACCTGTGAAACGCCCTAAAGGCGTCGTGGCCAGTCTGGGGGAGTCTGAATACGTTGGCTCCCGTTTCTGGCTCCCAGAGGGCCGTGACGGCTCCGGCCGACCGGGGATGGACGGGCTCGCCGGGCACCTGGCTCGCCTGCCCAGGCACCGGTGTTTCGTGACAGGCAGTGACAGCTTCGGGAGTTGTGGGCCGGTGTGCAGCGGGCCGCAGCCGACGCGGCCTGCGGCGGGCACTGGCAGCTGGTGGCGTTCACCGCGGGCCAGACTGCGGGGCCGAATGATGGGAGACTGTACACATTCGGTCCGGAGAGCGGCCGGGGAGAGATTCCTCCCGCCGGGTCACCCTGTCAGACGCCGGGATCGGCCTGGGACCGTCGTCACCCGGGGCGGATGTTCGGACCGCGGTTACGGGATTCTCCGCACAGGCGTGCAAGCCTCCTTCGCCACCTCAGCATCATGGTGAGCTCGGACCGCATGGAGAACAAGTGCCCGCACCTGAAGTTCACGCGCCGTTCGCGTTGGATAACTGCGTGTCCTAGGTTACCTTGAACCCTTGCGATGGACGCGCCGGAAAGTGTGAGGGGGTGTCGCTCCGCCGACGGCGGGGCGAGGAGCTATGAGCAAATCACCTACGTCCGCGGGGACTGCGGAGCAGGCCGGGCGGCAGCTGGCCTATGGCGAGCGTGCCCGCTCCTACGACCGGGATACCGGCGCGGGCCAGCGCTACCGCGAGGCGATCGTCGGGGCGCTCCCGGTCCGCCCGGGGCAGGTGGTCCTCGACGTAGGATCGGGGACCGGGCTGTGCTGCGGTCTGCTCCGGGAGAAGGTGGGCCCGCGGGGCGGTGTCGTCGGCATTGAGGAGTCACCGCAGATGGCGGCGGTGGCCCGGGAGCGTATCGCGGCCGAAGGCTGGCGCAACGTCACGGTCGTGCAGGCGCCTGCCGAAGATGCTGACATCGCGGTCACCGCGGACGCCGCTCTATTCTGCGCCGTCCACGATATCTTGCAGTCCCCGGACGCGCTGCGGAACGTCCTGAGCGGGCTACGCCCGGGGGCGAGGGTGGCCGCCGGCGGCGGCAAGTGGGCGGCGCCGTGGATGGTGGGAGTGAACCTGCTGGTCAGGATGCTGCACGCGCCCTATGTGCGGAGCTTCGGGGGGTTCGGCCGGCCGTGGCGTCATCTGGAGCAGCTGATCGAGGACGTGCACGTCCGCGAGGTAGCGCTCGGCACCGGCTACATCGTGACCGGCCAGGCGCCCCGGCGGCCCCCGTCCTAGCCGGGGACCCGCCGGGTTCAGGGCGGTGCCCGCCGCGAGCCGGCCGCGTCAGGCTGGCGTGCGCAGCACGCTGCCGCGGCCGGGCTCGACCGAGCGGCATGCCTCGAACAGCGCGGGGGCGAACAACTGCGGCGCGCTGACGCAGGCCCCGTGACCGGCGTCTACCTGGTAGACCGATGCGCCCGGGATCGCCCGGGCCAGCTGGAGCTGGCGGCCCGGCGGCACAATTTGGTCCCGGGTCGTGACCACCACCGCGGCGGGGACCGCGACCTGGCCGAGCCAGCTGTCCGAGGTGAACCCGCACACGGCGGGCATGGCCGACACGACCGTGGCCAAAGCGGTCCGGCGCAGCTGCGCGCGGGCCCAGCTGGCAATCGCCGGGTCATTAATGCGGCCCAGCAGCGCCATACCGCATGCCTCCGCGCTCATCAGCTGCACAAACGGGTTCCACCGCAGCGCGGCGGCCACCGCCGCGCCGCGAGAGCGGCCAGGTCCCCCGCTGGTGACCCGCGGACGCCGGAGGCGGTGGAGCACAGCACCAGGCCGGACACCAGCGAGGCGTGCCGCTTGTACAGCAGCTGAGCAACTATGCCACCCATGGAATACCCCACGGCGGCAAACCTGGGGATATCGAGGACCCCGGCTAGCGCGGCGAGATCGTCCGCGCAATCTTCCAGCCGGAACCGCGCACGCAGGCCGATCCCATCGCCATGCCCGCGCAGGTCAGCCGCGACGACACGGAAATGACGCGCGAGCGGCGCGAAGACCATCTCCCAGTCGAGCTCCGCCGTACCCGCCACTCCGTGGATCAGCACGAGCGTCTCGGCGCCGTCCGGGCCGGCGTATTCCCACACTCGCGTGATCCCGCGGCCGGGCAGCTCCACCCGACGCGTCAGCGGCACCGCCGCTTCCCTAAGCATCCGCGTCGCTCTTTCCGCCGCACCGGCCTGGATGTGTCCGTGGTCGCGGACAGCCTGCAGAAGCAGCCGCTGCTGTCGTCATGCCCTGATCCCTTCAAACGGTGTGCGCAGCCGGTGATGCGCACACCGTCCCGTATCAGGCACGGTCTGCCCAGCGGTGCTGGCGGCGCGGTTCTGCCGCCCGTCCCGGCGGGGTCTCGGCCCAGCCGGACGTGGCAGTCATCACGCTGCAGAACGTCAGCCAGACCGCCAAAGAGCCGGAAGTCCCGAAATACGGAGCTCGGAGGTCCCGGAATGCAGGACAAACGTCGGTTGCGCCCGCCACGGCCGGGACGGGACGGACCTGGGTGCTGGCCTGGGCCCGCGCCGAGGGGATCTCGATCCGCACCCTGGCCGCGGCGATCGGGCTGTCCCCCTCACGGATGCACCAGTTCGTGGCCGGTACCGACGGGGAGCACACCGGCCGCCAGGCGGGTGCCGCCTGACAGCTCGACCCAGTAGTCGTAGTCGATATACCTGACCGTGGCCAGCTCGGCCGGGGTGATGGCCATCCACTCCCAGCGCACGTCGTGCCGGAAGCATTGCCATCTACTCCGGACCGCGCGGTCAAGAGGAGACGTGCTGGGCAATACAGCTAGGGGCGAGGTTGTCACGAAGCGTGACTCCGCATGCGGCACGCGTCATAAACCTTCGGAGCGGCTTCGACTTCGCGTCGTTGATCGCTAGCCGCCGCTCTGGAGTTCCGCCGCAGCCCATGCAGTTGATTCGGTGTCAGCCTCTCTGCCGGGTTGCTAGGCGTATGGGTTACAACGGTGCAGCCACTCCCGCACGTGGCTAATCACGTGATGAGGCTTGTGCGGATGACGGGTAAACATCTAGATCACTTCCTCGCCAGATGCACTCCTAGGTATTAATTCTCTAGGTCTTAATTCTCTAGCGTGCTCTACCTGGTCCCTGGTACAAGAGGCGCACGTCCCTGCGAGTGTTGACGAAGGTCTGGGACATAGCCCGTCCGACACCAGGACGCCCGGAACAGAGATTCTGTGGCGTTGGCAACGGCGCCAATACACTGCGGTCTGCCGGGGTATGGTTGCTCGTCGTCGCGGGCGGCGCTCAGGGCGGTTGCCCGCCAGTGAGGTCGTCGGTGAGCGGCTTGAGTCGTATTTCCAGCGGCGCGAACGCGGTCGTGTCGCCGGGTTCAGCGCCCTGCGGGGCGGCGATCATGGTGTCGGTCAGGATATGCCTGGCGTGGCGCAGAGGGGCCATGTCAACTCAACGGCGACCGGCCGTAGCTGCTTATGGGTCTCACGCGACCGGCCTGGACCCGCCTAAACGCCACGCCGCGAACGGTTGCCGGGCCCTGGGTGCCGCTATGAGATGATCGGCAGCGGTGATATGGCTCGTCCTCCAGCTGAGCCGGGCACGGGAACGAGCCGGGCAGCCAAGAATCCTGGCTGGCCGCAGCCGCCTGGATCGCGGTGTTCTCGGCTTGCGGGCTTCGGCGGGTCTGCTGGTCCTGGTCCGGCGGTGAGTTTTCTCCTGTCAGGTGGCGGCGGTGGGCGATCGCGTGATCGACGTGCGGCGGCTGCGCAAGTCATACGGCGGGTCGAGCGCCTGCACGGGATCAGCTTCAGCGTGGAGTGCGGCGAGGTCTTCGTTTTCCCCAGAGCGCCGAGGACGCCGCGTACTTCGCCGAGGACAAGGACAGGTTCGTCGGCGCGGTCTCGCTCGGTAGTGGTACCGAGAAAGCGCATATGCGCGAAGGTCGCCGCGCGACTATGCAGGAGGTCCGGAACAAACTTGCGGCGCTGCGCGCGGATACGTCGTGCCCAGCCAGAAGTCGCCTTTTGGCTGATGAGCAAATCCGCGGGACGTAAAAGGACGACTAGGCCGGAGTTGCCGTAGCTCTGTGTAGATATTGCCGGCTTGAAGTGCTGAAACCTATCGGTGCACGCTATTTGCTGTAGCCACGAAATATTGCGTGTCGATCAGGCGCCCGCCGGTTCTTGCACGCTATGATCCGGTTATGGTGGCACGCGGCGGGGCGATGCATGTAGCCCGGAACCGGCGGACGTATACGGCGAAGTCCGGAGAGCAGCGAGTGTATGAGTCGGTGCTGGTGCGCCGGACCTACCGGGACGGCAGCAAGGTCCGGCACGAGACGCTGGCGAATCTGTCCGCGCTGCCGGCCGAGGCGGTGTCCGCGATCGAGGCCACCTTGAGGGCGAGCGGCTGGTGCCGGCCGGGCAGGCGGTGACGATCACCGCCTCGGCGCCGCACGGGCACGTCGCCGCCGTGCACGCCATGGCCGCCAAGCTAGGGCTGCCCGCCCTGCTGGGCCCGGCGGGCCGCCAGCGGGACCTGGCCCTGGCGCTGGTCATCTCCCGGGTGGTCCAGCCGGCTCGAACTGTCCACCCTGACCTGGTGGGCCGATACCACCCTGGGAGCGGACCTTGGCGTGGCCGGTGCGTCCACCGATGACATCTACGCGGCGATGGACTGGCTGGGGCACCGGCAGGACGCGATCGAGGCGGACCTGGCCCGCCGCCACCTGGCCCCGGAGCCCAACCCGTCCCGGATGGCGCTGTTCGACCTGTCCAGCTCGTGGCTGGAAGGCTCGCAGTGCCCGCTGGCCGCCCGCGGCTACTCCCGGGACGGCAAGAAAGGGAAGCTGCAGATCGAGTACGGGCTGCTCACCGACCCGGCGGGCCTGCCAGTCCGCGGTCCGGGTGCTCCCCGGCAGCACCGGTGACCCGGCCGCGTTCACCGCCATCGCGGACGTGGTTCGGAACAAGTTCGGGCTGGCCAAGATGGTCATGGTCGGCGACCGGGGGATGATCACCAGCGCCCGGATCTAGGCCCTGAACCAGCTGGAAGACGGGACC
>CAVUNW010000004.1:0-8061 GCA_963742865.1 uncultured Actinomycetes bacterium | reverse complement strand
AGGCGCATCACGGGGTACCTCTGCGGACGACTCAGCGCACGCTGACCTGGCCGTACGCTGCGGCGCGCGTGTGCGTGCCAGTATCTGGGGGTCAAGGGGTCGCGGGTTCAAATCCCGCCGTCCCGACTGGTCAGAGGGGTTTCGTACCCCTCGTTTCGATCTTCGGGAGCCAACCGGGGAGCCAATGGAGTTGTGGTTTCCCGGCCAGGACTACGCGGACTGCGCGGCCTTGGCTTTGAGAATCCGGTTCATGGCCGTTGCACCCTTGGTGAGGGCGGCCCTTATTTCGTGACGATACACGGTCTCTGTGACCGCCATGCTGTGTGCCCGACAGGTCGCTGATGTCCTCCAGCCGGACATCATGGGCGCTCAGGATGGACACGAACGAGTGCCGCAGTTCGCGGGGCGTCCATGCCTCGCCGAGCCTGGCGGCCTTGGTGATCTTCTGGAACTCCTTTCGTACGTGCCAGCGGTCCAGCGGGGTTCCGTCCTCGCGGCAGAACACGAGATCGTGCTCTTGCCACGTCTCCCCCGCCGCGAGCCGTTCGGCGGCCTGGCGGGCGTGATGCCGCGGAGAGCCTGAACCGCCTTGATGGGCAGTTTCAGGACGCGTCGGCTCTTGCGGGTCTTGGTGTCACCCTTGACCCGCACCGACCGGTAAACGGCCACCCGGCGGCTTGAGATCACCTCGTCCCACGTGATCGCCCTGGCCTCCTCGGTGCGGACGCCAGCGAGCAAGGACAGGACCACGTAGGCCGCGAGCCGGTGGGTGCCGGACTCGACGGTTTCGAGGAGCGCGACGGCCTGCCCTGGGCTTCATCGCCTTGGACGGTCGGCCTTCTTGCCCTTCGGGGATATCCACCAGGCTCGCGACGTTGCGCCGTACCTTGTCACGCGCCTGGGCCTGGCGGATCGTGCGCTCCACGATCTGGTGTATCAACCGGAGCGACCGCTTGACAGTTCCTCGGCGCGCTCTCCAGCCAGTCGTCAAGGTGATCGGCCGTCAGTTCCTTGACCTTGATGCCGCCGATCCGCGGGATCACGTTGTGCTCCGCGAGCGAGCGGTAGTTGTCGATGGTTTCCTTGTTCGTCCTTGAGTCCCTTCTTCAGGAAGTCGGTCACGGCGTCCTGCACCGTGTAACCCGCGTCCGTAGTGACGCCCGCCTCCAGGTCGGCGACGGCCTCACGGAGTTTGTCCTTGACCTGGGTCTTGGTCTTGCCCTTGCGCTTGACGCAGCGGCGCCTGCTTTCGCGCCGGGGCCGAGTTCGATGGCTTGGTGTAGCCGCCTTTTCGAATAGATCGTGCCTTCGTACTTGCCGATCATGATCTTGGCCATCGGCTCCCTCCTTTCTGCCTGCCAGGCGGTTGGTGTCCTGGCTGGCGCGCCCTGGCCCGCGTTCGAGGCGTACCACCGTGTTCGTGGTGGCCAGGGCTGGCGATCATTCATCGCTGGTCGTCCTTGCTTTCGGCCGGGCGAGGTATTCCTCTACGGCTTTCCTGATGACCCAGGACACGTCCCGTTCCTGGCTCTCGGCGTACCTGGCGAGCCGTTCCTTGAACTCGGCGGTGACTCGCACGGGCGGGAGTGTGGTGTCCCGCATCGATTCTGACCATCCTTTGCTGCTGGCTGATATGTCGGCAACTCGGAGAGAGCACGGCATGGCCGTGCGGCGATCACTCCTATGTTGAGTTGGTAAGCGGCGTGCGCTCCGGGGCCTTCCCGAACCGGGGCGCACCCGCGATGTAGAACACAGTAGCACGACGTGCTACACACGCGTAAGCGGATTTCACCTAGGCCGGGCCGGGCCAGCGCATAGCAAGTGTCAGACCTGGCAGGATGAAGTAAGTGCCGCGACGCGGTTACTACGCACCCGGACCGCAGATGGACGTGCGTGGACGTCTTGCTGGTATCTTGTCCGAAGTTACGGCCAATTCGGTAGGCTATCTCGGTCTGAGCTGGGCTTTTATCTCAGTGGCCGGGTGGCGTTCTGGCTACTTCAAGGTGAGCGGGATCGCGGTGCCGATGAGCTCGAAGGCCTGCCGCTGGGCGCTGGTCGGCTCGGTGAGCATTGGGATGGCGACCTGGGTACCGGTGAACCGGACCTGGTTGCGGGTCAGGGTGGCCAGGTGGTCGATCAGGCCGCGGAAGCTGCGGTAGGGCTGCCCGGCCGGGTCGTGCTGGCCGGAGGCCTTGGCCTGGGCGGCCGCGGAGCGGCGGGCGGAAGCGACGGGGTTGTCCTGCTGGGGCGGGTCCTGGTCGGTGAAGGTGAGCGGGGCCAGGGCGCGGCGCAGGTGCCAGGTGAGGTAGCAGGCGAGCATGCAGATCAGCACGTGGGCCTTGACGCGTTCTCCAGCCGGTGGAACACCGGCCGCAGGTCCAGGTCGTCGGATTTGATGTGCCGGAAGTCCCGCTCGACGTATTTGAGGTTCTTGTAGGCGGTGACCACGGCGGCCGCGTCGAGTTCCTCGGCGGGTACCGGGGTGCGGAGCACGTAGAACCCGTCCAGGGCGGCCTCGGCGTCGATCTGGTCCGCTGCGTGTCACGGCCAGGGTGGTGTCGGTGATGGTGACGGCGAAGTGCTTGCCGGTCTTGTACCTGCTGATCACCTTGCCGACCTCGATCCCGATCGGCCCGGCGCCGGTGGCCGGCCGCCTACCCGGGCGATGATCGGGGCGAGCAGCTTCTCGGTGGCGGCCAGCAGGTCCTCCCGCTTGCGGGCCCGCTCGGCGGCCAGGACGGGGTTGCGGCAGGCGACCAGCCGCTCGCCGGGGAAGTCATCGGAGGTGATCTCGGCCAGGTCCTGCTGATCGAAGAGGCTGAGCTGGAGCGGGCCGCCGTCGGCCATCAGCTTGCTGATGGCGGGGGCGCGCAGCGCGGTGATCCACTCGTAGGGGTCCGGCCGCTGGGTCCCGTCTTCCAGCTGGTTCAGGGCCTGGATCCGGGCGCTGGTGATCATCCCCCGGTCGCCGACCATGACCATCTGGGCCAGCCCGAACTTGTCCCGGACCACGTCCGCGATGGCGGTGAACGCGGCCGGGTCGCCGGTGCTGCCGGGGAGCACCCGGACCGCGACCGGCGCCCCCCGGGTCGGTGAGCAGCCCGTACTCGATCTGCAGTTTGCCCTTCTTGCCGTCCCGGGAGTAGCCGCGGGCGGCCAGCGGGCAGTGCGAGCCTTCCAGCCACGAGCTGGACAGGTCGAACAGCGCCATCCGGGACGGGTTGGGCTCCGGGGCCAGGTGGCGGCGGGCCAGGTCCGCCTCGATCGCGTCCTGCCGGTGCCCCAGCCAGTCCATCGCCGCGTAGATGTCATCGGTGGACGCCCCGGCCACGCCAAGGTCCGCTCCCAGGGTGGTATCGGCCCACCAGGTCAGGGTGGACAGTTTCGAGGCCGGGCTGGACCACCCGGGAGATGACCAGCGCCAGGGCCAGGTCCCGCTGGCGGCCCGCCGGGCCCAGCAGCGCGGGCAGCCCAGCTTGGCGGCCATGGCGTGCACGGCGGCGACGTGCCCGTGCGGCGCCGAGGCGGTGATCGTCACCGCCTGCCCGGCCGGCACCAGCCGCTCGCCCTTCAAGGTGGCCTCGATCGCGGACACCGCCTCGGCCGGCAGCGCGGACAGATTCGCCAGCGTCTCGTGCCGGACCTTGCTGCCGTCCCGGTAGGTCCGGCGCACCAGCACCGACTCATACACTCGCTGCTCTCCGGACTTCGCCGTATACGTCCGCCGGTTCCGGGCTACATGCATCGCCCCGCCGCGTCCACCATAACCGGATCATAGCGTGCAAGAACCGGCGGGCGCCTGATCGACACGCAATATTTCGTGGCTACAGCAATAGCTGCACCGATAGGTTTCAGCACTTCAAGCCGGCAATATCTACACAGAGCTACGGCAACTCCGGTCTAGTCGTCCTTTTACGTCCCGCGGATTTGCTCATCAGCCAAAAGGCGACTTCTGGCTGGGCACGACGTATCCGCGCGCAGCGCCGCAAGTTTGTTCCGGACCTCCTGCATAGTCGCGCGGCGACCTTCGCGCATATGCGCTTTCTCGGTACCACTACCGAGCGAGACCGCGCCGACGAACCTGTCCTTGTCCTCGGCGAAGTACGCGGCGTCCCGGCGCTCTGGGGAAAACGAAGACCTCGCCGCACTCCACGCTGAAGCTGATCCCGTGCAGGCGCTCGACCCCGCCGTATGACTTGCGCAGCCGCCGCACGTCGATCACGCGATCGCCCACCGCCGCCACCTGACAGGAGAAAGCTCACCGCCGGACCAGGACCAGCAGACCCGCCGAAGCCCGCAAGCCGAGAACACCGCGATCCAGGCGGCTGCGGCCAGCCAGGATTCTTGGCTGCCCCGGCTCGTTCCCGTGCCCGGCTCAGCTGGAGGACGAGCCATATCACCGCTGCCCATCATCTCATAGCGGCACCCAGGGCCCGGCAACCGTTCGCGGCGTGGCGTTTAGGCGGGTCCAGGCCGGTCGCGTGAGACCCATAAGCAGCTACGGCCGGTCGCCGTTGAGTTGACATGGCCCCTCTGCGCCACGCCAGGCATATCCTGACCGACACCATGATCGCCGCCCCGCAGGGCGCTGAACCCGGCGACATGCCGCGTTCGCGCCGCTGGAAGTACGACTCAAGCCGCTCACCGACGACCTCACTGGCGGGCAACCGCCCTGAGCGCGCTGCCCCTGCGACGACGAGCAACCATACCCCTGGGTACTGCAGCGTGTATCGGTGCTCGTCGCCAACGCCACAGAATCTCCGTTCCGGGCGTCCTGGTGTCGGACGGGCTATGTCCCAGACCTTCGTCAACACTCGCAGGGAAATGCCAGGTGCTCTCTTAAACCAGACCCAGGTAGAGCACGCTAGAGAATTAATACCTAGAGATTAATACCTAGGAGTGCATCTGGCGAGGAAGTGATCAGATGTTTACCCGTCATCCGCACAAGCCTCATCTCGTGATTAGCCACGTGCGGGAGTGGCTGCACCGTTGTAACCCATACGCCTAGCAACCCGGCAGAGAGGCTGACACCGAGTCAACTGCATGGGCTGCGGCGGAACTCCAGAGCGGCAGCTAGCGATCAACGACGCGAAGTCGAAGCCGCTCCGAAGGTTTATAACGCGCGTGCCGCATGCGGAGTCACGCTTCGTGACAACCTCGCCCCTAGCTGTATTGCCCAGCACGTCTCCTCTTGACCGCGCGGTCCGGAGTAGATGGCAATGCTTCCGGCACGACGTGCGCTGGGAGTGGATGGCCATCACCCCGGCCGAGCTGGCCACGGTCAGGTATATCGACTACGACTACTGGGTCGAGCTGTCAGGCGGCACCCGCCTGGCGGCCGGTGCTGCCCCCCGTCGGTACCGGCCACGAACTGGTGCATCCGTGAGGGGGACAGCCCGATCGCCGCGGCCAGGGTGCGGATCGAGATCCCCTCGGCGCGGGCCCAGGCCAGCACCCAGGTCCGTCCCGTCCCGGCCGTGGCGGGCGCAACCGACGTTTGTCCTGCATTCCGGGACCTCCGAGCTCCGTATTTCGGGACTTCCGGCTCTTTGGCGGTCTGGCTGACGTTCTGCAGCGTGATGACTGCCACGTCCGGCTGGGCCGAGACCCCCGCCGGGACGGGCGGCAGAACCGCGCCGCCAGCACCGCTGGGCAGACCGTGCCTGATACGGACGGTGTGCGCATCACCGGCTGCGCACACCGTTTGAAGGGATCAGGGCATGACGACAGCAGCGGCTGCTTCTGCAGGCTGTCCGCGACCACGGACACATCCAGGCCGGTGCGGCGGAAGAGCGACGCGGATGCTTAGGGAAGCGGCGGTGCCGCTGACGCGTCGGGTGGAACTGCCCGGCCGCGGGATCACGCGAGTGTGGGAGTGCGCCTGCCGGACGGCGCCGAGACGCTCGTGCTGATCCACGGAGTGGCGGGTACGGCGGAGCTGAACTGGGGGATGGTCTTCGCGCCGCTCGCGCGTCATTTCCGTGTCGTCGCGGCTGACCTGCGCGGGCATGGCGACGGGATCGGCCTGCGTGCGCGGTTCCGGCTGGAAGATTGCGCGGACGATCTCGCCGCGCTAGCCGGGGTCCTCGATATCCCCAGGTTTGCCGCCGTGGGGTATTCCATGGGTGGCATAGTTGCTCAGCTGCTGTACAAGCGGCACGCCTCGCTGGTGTCCGGCCTGGTGCTGTGCTCCACCGCCTCCGGCGTCCGCGGGTCACCAGCGGGGGACCTGGCCGCTCTCGCGGCGCCGGCGGTGGCCGCCGCGCTGCGGTGGAACCCGTTTGTGCAGCTGATGAGCGCGGAGGCATGCGGTATGGCGCTGCTGGGCCGCATTAATGACCCGGCGATTGCCAGCTGGGCCCGCGCGCAGCTGCGCCGGACCGCTTTGGCCACGGTCGTGTCGGCCATGCCCGCCGTGTGCGGGTTCACCTCGGACAGCTGGCTCGGCCAGGTCGCGGTCCCCGCCGCGGTGGTGGTCACGACCCGGGACCAAATTGTGCCGCCGGGCCGCCAGCTCCAGCTGGCCCGGGCGATCCCGGGCGCATCGGTCTACCAGGTAGACGCCGGTCACGGGGCCTGCGTCAGCGCGCCGCAGTTGTTCGCCCCCGCGCTGTTCGAGGCATGCCGCTCGGTCGAGCCCGGCCGCGGCAGCGTGCTGCGCACGCCAGCCTGACGCGGCCGCTCGCGGCGGGCACCGCCCTGAACCCGGCGGGTCCCCGGCTAGGACGGGGGCCGCCGGGGCACCTGGCCGGTCACGATGTAGCCGGTGCCGAGCGCTACCTCGCGGACGTGCACGTCCTCGATCAGCTGCTCCAGATGACGCCACGGCCGGCCGAACCCCCCGAAGCTCCGCACATAGGGCGCGTGCAGCATCCTGACCAGCAGGTTCACTCCCACCATCCACGGCGCCGCCCACTTGCCGCCGCCGGCGGCCACCCTCGCCCCCGGGCGTAGCCCGCTCAGGACGTTCTGCAGCCCGTCCGGGGACTGCAAGATATCGTGGACGGCGCAGAATAGAGCGGCGTCCGCGGTGACCGCGATGTCAGCATCTTCGGCAGGCGCCTGCACGACCGTGACGTTGCGCCAGCCTTCGGCCGCGATACGCTCCCGGGCCACCGCCGCCATCTGCGGTGACTCCTCAATGCCGACGACACCGCCCCGCGGGCCCACCTTCTCCCGGAGCAGACCGCAGCACAGCCCGGTCCCCGATCCTACGTCGAGGACCACCTGCCCCGGGCGGACCGGGAGCGCCTCGACGATCGCCTCGCGGTAGCGCTGGCCCGCGCCGGTATCCCGGTCGTAGGAGCGGGCACGCTCGCCATAGGCCAGCTGCCGCCCGGCCTGCTCCGCAGTCCCCGCGGACGTAGGTGATTTGCTCATAGCTCCTCGCCCCGCCTTCGGCGGAGCGACACCCCCTCACACTTTCCGGCGCGTCCATCGCAAGGGTTCAAGGTAACCTAGGACAGCAGTTATCCAACGCGAACGGCGCGTGAACTTCAGGTGCGGGCACTTGTTCTCCATGCGGTCCGAGCTCACCATGATGCTGAGGTGGCGAAGGAGGCTTGCACGCCTGTGCGGAGAATCCCGTAACCGCGGTCCGAACATCCGCCGGGTGACGACGGTCCCAGGCCGATCCCGGCGTCTGACAGGGTGACCCGGCGGGAGGAATCTCTCCCCGGCCGCTCTCCGGACCGAATGTGTACAGTCTCCCATCTTCGGCCCCGCAGTCTGGCCCGCGGGGATCGCCACCAGCTGCCAGTGCCCGCCGCAGGCCGCGTCGGCTGCGGCCCGCTGCACACCGGCCCACACTCCTCGAAGCTGTCATCGCCTGTCACGAAACACCGGTGCCTGGGAAGGCCGGCCAGGTGCCCGGCCAGCCTGTCCATTGCCGCCCCCCCGGAGCCGTCACGGCCCTCTGGTTCTCAGGAACGGAAGCCAAATGCAGGCCGACTCCCCCAGACTGGCCACGACGCCTTTAGGGCGTTGTCGCAGGTGGGAGGCTCCCCGGTCGACTCCCTTGATCGGGCCAGACGGTCCGTTCGTGGCTGGGGGTCAGGGGGT
>CAVUNW010000003.1:0-126429 GCA_963742865.1 uncultured Actinomycetes bacterium | reverse complement strand
CGAACGGGATCGCCGGAGTGCCTGATCTCCAGTTACACGGTGCAGTGCGGTCAAGAGATCGCTCCCTGGCGGACGGAGGCGCGGACGTAGCCGACCGTGATGATGAGCAGGATGACGGTGAGGATAAGCGCGAGGGCGGCGCCCAGGCCGTAGCTGGGCCGGCATCGTGAACGCCTTGTCGTAGGCGTAGAGGGACAGGTTGTATTCGTCCCGGTTCCCGAGCTCGCCGGTGATCAGGTACGTCTGCGGGTGAAGACCCCGAAGTCCCAGATGATCGACAGCAGCAGCAGCACGAGGAAGATCAGCCACATCAGCGGGTAGGTGATTGTCCAGAACGAGCGCCACGCGCTGCACCCCGTCCACGCGCGCCGCCTCGGTCAGCTCGGCGGGGATCCTTATGTAAAGGCCGGCCAGCACGGTCACCGCGATGAACGGGAAGCCCATCCAGACGACGATGAAGGTGAGCACCGTATAGGCAGGCAGCGCGCCGCTGGTCGTCCAGTTGAACGCGGTCCAGTGCGCGCCGCCGCCCAGCCAGCCGGGGAGCTTGCTCAGTGACCAGTCAGCGACGCCGCCGTCCGGGCTGAACAGCCAGTAGAACACGACCGACGCGCTGACCACCGGCGTCGCCCAGGCCAGCAGCGTCGCAGAGCTGACGAACGTGGCCATCTTCCGGCCGAGGTGGTGCAGCAGCACCCCGACCGCCGTGCCGACCAGCCAAGCGTGAGGCTCACCACGACCGCGGCGAACACCACGGTGATCCGCAGCGCGAGCCAGAACTCCCCGTCGGTCAGCACGTTCGTGAAGTTGCTGAAGCCCACCCACTGCGTGGGGCAGCGCGCCGGAGAGCTGCCCCAGCCCAAAATTCTGGAACGAAAGGATGCCGACCTGGATGGTCGGCCACGGCCGGACCAGCCCGATGCCGATCAGCGACGGCAACAGCAGCAGGTAGGGCCCGAGCCTGTGCGGCGGATGAACGTGGCCGCCTTCGCCCGCCCGCCGGCCCCCTGGCGCGATCCCGCCGCGCGCGCGCCGGCCGGGCGGGAAGCCCGGGCCGGCCCGCTGTCCTGGCCGGGCGCCGACGGCTGGGGGGGATAGCCGCCCCACGCCGGGGGCTTTCAACCTCTCAGCCATCCGCCGTGCTCAGCTCGACGATCCGGTGTTGAGCACGTTCTGCAGCTGGGTGTTGGCCTTGTTAACAGTACTGGTGAAGTCCGCTCCCTTCATAAGAGACTTCATCATCGTGGGAATGATCTGGTCGGTCTGGTCCACGGTGGACCAGTTCTTCGCGTTCAGCGGCGAGATCTGGGTCACGGTGGCGGCCTTGGCGAAACCGGACATGGTTCTGGCTGCCGGAGTAGGCGCCGCCAGTCAATTGCGACGTGTACGGAGGGAAGAAACCCTGCAGGTTGGCGAAGGAGGTGGCGTTGGACGTGCTGTCCATCTCCTTGATCAATTCCCAGTCGGCGGTCTTGTACGTGCTGCTCGTCCAGACGGCCAGGTCAGAGCCTCCGGCAAAGGCTGGTGCCGGGCTGGGGCCATTCTGGCTCGGGATCGGGAACGCCGCCCAGTCGGATTTGTACTTCGTGCTCACCTGCTCGAGTGCGGCCTCATCCCACGGGCCGTCGATGTACATGTCCAGCTTGCCCAGCGCGAAGTCCTTGTTCGTGCCGCCGGACGTCGCGCCCGGGTTGCCCAGCTCGGTCTGGCCGATGTACTGGGCGGGGGAGACCTTGTTGGTGAGGTACAGGTCGGCGTAGAACTTCAGCCCCGCCTCGGACTGCGGCGAGTTCAGCTCGGCGGCCCACTTGCCGTTCTTCTGCACCGCTACCTGGCCCCCCGCGCCCCAGATGAAGCTGACGATCGCGTTGGTGTAGTCGCTGGGCGCGCCCAGGCCGTACGTGCCGGGGAACTTCTGCTGCAGCTTCTGCGCGTCGCTGACCAGCTCGGACCACGTGGACGGTGAGCGAGGCGGGAGCTGCGGAACTGGACGACGCCGACGAGCCCGAGCCGCAGCCGGCGACCGCGAGCGCGGCCGTCGCGGACAGCGCCACCGCGCCGAGCCCAGCGGGACCGGCGCGTCCCGGCGCCCGGTGCGCCTGGCGATAGATTTTCTGGGTCTCACTGCTGGCTCTCCTTCCCCCCGGGGGGGACGCTGTAGAGATAGGGGAGACACGGCCGTACTGAGAAAACTAATCGGAAACTTTCCTATAAGATAGGGCCGTTGCCGGATTGAAACACAGGACCCGGGCAATGGGGCCGTGGGGGACAGGAGAGGGACCGCAATGGAGCGCCGACCGGGTACGCCGAGTCTGCTGCGCGAGCTGAACGACCGCGCCGCCCTTGACCTGCTGCTGCCCGGAACTCCGCTGACCCGCACGCAGATCAGTGAGCAGACGAAGGTGTCCAAGGTGACCGTGGCCCAGATGCTGGCCCGGCTCGAGGAGCGCGGCCTGGTCACGGTCGTCGGCCAGCAGGAAGGCGGCCGCGGCCCGAACGCCGCGCTGTACTCCGTCGTCCCGTCCAGCGCCTACGTCGCCGGGCTCTACGTCGAACTGGATGGCGTCAGTGCCGGCGTGGCCGACGTCACCGGGCGCGTGGTCGCCGAGATCAGCGTGAACCCCAACGGCTCGGCCGACCCGGTGGAACTGGTCCGCGGCGCGGTCGACCGGGCCTGCCGGACCGCCGGGGTGGAGATGAGCCGGCTGAGCGCGTTCGTCATCGGCAGCCCGGGCGTCGTGGACCCCCAGACCGGTGACCCGCGGCTCGCGATCAACCTGCCCGACTGGCACGAGGGCGTTCTCGCCGCGCTGCGCGCCGCGCTGAACCGCCCGGTCATCATCGAGAACGACGTCAACCTGGCCGCGCTGGCCGAGCGCTCCGTCGGCGCCGCGCGCGGCCTGGAGGACTTCGTGCTCGTATGGATCGGCGGCGGCCTCGGCATGGCGGCCTTCCTCGGCGGCAAGGTGCACCGGGGTGCCGCCGGGGCCGCCGGCGAGATCGGCTATCTGCCCGTACCCGGGGCGCCGCTGCAGGAGGACGTCCGCCATCCGGCCAAGGGCGGCCTGCAGTCGCTGGTCGGCGCGAACGTGGTCCGCATGCTGGCCGGGGTCTTCGGCTTCGCCGCCCCCACCGCCGAGGAGGCCGTCCGCGCGGCTGTCCGGGCCGGCCGGCGGCCACGGCGCCGCGGCCAGCGGGAACGGCGCCGCGGCGTCCGGGACCGCGGCCCGCGCGCAGGAGTTCCTCGGTGAACTGGCGCGCCGCGTCGCGATCGGGGTCGCCTCGGTCTCCGTCGTCCTCGATCCTGGCCTCGTCGTTCTCGGCGGCGACGTCGGCCTCGGCGGGCGGTGCCGCCCTCGCCAACCGGGTCGCGGCCGAGGTGGCCCGCATCTGCCCGGCCAGCCCCCTCGTCGTCCCCACCGGCGTGAGCGGCGCCCCGGTGCTGCGCGGCGCCATGCTCGCCGCCGTCGACCAGGCCCGCATCGACCTGCTCAACTCCGTCTGACGGACCCCTCCCGCCATACTCCGCATATTTCTCTCTAACGGATTTCTCTCTAACGGACGTACCGCGAGCCCTCCGCTCCGCAGTCCCGCCCGCCCGGAGAGTGGAGCCGTTTCCGGCTGCCGGCCCCGCGACTCCTCCCGCCCGCGGTCCCGCCTGCCCAGAGAGCATTTTTTTTTTTTTTTTTTTTTTTTTTTTTTTTTTTTTTTTTTTTTTTAAAAAAAAAAAAAAACCGCCGTCCGCTCCCAACCGCAACGTGCTCAAAGTAACCATCGAGCACGTAACAGATCCCGCCCGGCGCCCTTGACTCCCTGCGTCAGCTATCGCTAACGTTAGCGAAAACGAACGCTTGAGCGAAGGAGGGCAGCCATGGGGCAGCCGGTAGCGTTTTTCGAGGTCGTCAGCCCGGACCAGGAGCGCGCGCAGAAGTTCTACGCCGAACTGTTCGGCTGGCAGGTCAACGCCGACCCGGCCATGGGCGGGTACGCCCTGGTCGACACCGGCGCGGGGGAGGGTGCCATCGGCGGCGGCATCGGGGCGTCCACGGAGCCGGGAGACGCCGGGGTGAAGATCTACATGCGCGTCGACGACCCCTGGAGACCTCCATGAGCCGCGCCGAGCAGCTGGGCGGCTCCCGGGTCATGCCGCCGATGGAACTGCCCCGGCGACTTCGGCACGATCGCGGTCATCGCCGATCCGGACGGCAACCGTGTCGGCCTCTGGGCCTGATGATCCGGTGAGCAGCGGACCGCAGGATGGCGGGACCGGCGGCGAGGCGATGGACGAGGCGCTGCGTGCCCTGGCCGAGCCGCGCCGCCGGGCCATCCTGCGGCTCGTGGCCCACGATGAGCTCGCCGCCGGGGAGGTCGCCGCGGTCTTCGACGTGACCCGGACGGCGGTCAGCCAGCACCTCACCGTGCTCAAGCACGCGGGCCTGCTCATCGAGCGGCGCGACGGCACTCGCCGCCTGTACCGGGCCCGGCCCGAGGGGCTGGCAGGCCTGCAGAAGTTCCTGGAGGATATGTGGGGGGAATCCCTGGACCTGGCCCGCGGCTGGTCGAGGCCGAGCGCGGGATCAGCGACGGCATGGGGGACCACCGACGTCGGCTGACACCCGGGAGGGCACGCCATGGCGAGATGAGCAGGGACTGGCGAGCACGGTCACCACGCTGCGGGCGGCCGCCGGTCCGCCAGTCCACGGTGGTCCGCAGCGACGTTGGCCATACCTTCGACGCCTTCGTGCGAACGATCGGCGTGTGGTGGCCGGTGACGCCGTTTTTCCGCAGGCCAGGACCGCGTCCGCGACGTGACGTTCGAGCGCCGTCCCGGCGGCCGCGTCTATGAGACATGGGCGGACGGAACGCAGGTGGACTGGGGCACGCTGCGGGCCTGGGAGCCGCCGGAGCGGTTCGTCATGGGCTGGAACATGACAGCGGTGACGACCGAGGTGGAATTCCGGTTCACCGCGCTCGGGCCCGTCCCTGACCCGGGTCGCCGTCGAGCACCGCGGCTGGGAGGACGCTGACCGACGAGCAGCTCGCCGCCGACTGCGCCCTGCGCGGCGGCTACACCGGCGGCGCATTCATCAAGGGGCTGGGCCCGCATCCTGGCCTGCCTGGCCGCTGCCATCGACGGCCCGGATGGGGCCCGCCGAGGCCCGGATGGCCCGGACGCCCCCGCCGACCCCTCTCCCGCAGGGGACGGCTCGTGAAGTACGTGGTGTTCTACGAATCAACCGGCGACATCGCGGCCCGGGCGCGGGAGCACTTCCCCGCCCACCACGCCTGGTACATGAGCTTCCACGAGCGCGGACTGCTGCTCATGCTCGGCCCCTTCACCGACCCGAGGCATCGTTGAGCGCCATGGCCGTCTTCACCACCCGCGAGGCCGCCGAAGAGTTCGTCAAGGAGGACCCCTTCGTCCTCAACGGAGTCGTCAGCCACTGGACCATCCGCGAATGGAACGAACCCCTCGTCCCCTGACCCCCTGGCGCCCCAAATCCCAGTTCGGGCAGAGTTTCCGCACATAGGGAGACGACAAAATCCCGCCCCAGCCCGGCATGGTCGACGTCTAACGATCGAGTGGACCGCCACAATTTAACCGCGTGCCAGCCCCGGCTCACATGAACTGGTGGCCTGAGCAGGTGGCGGGCGCCATCGCGCACCCCCGTGTCCGCTGCCGAATGGGAAAAACGATCTTCGGCGGCCGGTGCGGGTGTCTGTGGCGGTGTGGCCTGGTCGGTACGGGGGTCGGTGAGGAGGCGAGTGATGGTCTGGGGGGCGGCGTCGGCTCGGCGGCCTGCCAAGGAGGGGACCGGTGGCGGTGGCATGGCACCACGTTTTATCCGGCGGTACCGGCAGGGCGGGGGTAAGGCGTGGTTCTCCGGCAATGCCGGTGGTTCCGGCAGCTGGTCTCCGGCAGGCCCCGGCGGCGGTAGCCGCCGGTCAGGTGGCGTGGAACCAGTCCAGCTCATCCAGCAACGCGGCTAACGAGTCGGCGGCCAGGTCGGTGCTGCCGTTACTCGCGTGCCACTTCCCGTCCGCCGCCGGGCCGGTGGCCGGGCTGTGCACCCGCCAGTCGGGGCGCTGGAGCTGGAAGATGATCCGCCGCAGGATGTCCCGGTCCGGGACCGCCCAATTGGTCACTGGGCCGCCACGATTTCTTCCAGCCGGTTCAGCAGCTCCCGCAGCGACAGGGCGGCGCACCACGTGGCAGGCCTGGTTGGCGCCCTTTTCCGCGATGAAGCGGGCTCCGCCCTGGGCGTGGATGGACCACTCCGGGTGGTCGTTGATGAAGCGCTGTTGCCGGACTACTTGATCAAACGGCAGACCCATCACAGCTTCCCTTGCCTGGACCGGTGCGGACCCGTGCGGGACCGTGCCCGGCTCACGGGTCGGCCAGCCGGGCACGGCTTCCCAGCAGCATAGGCCACTCGTTCATGCCTGTACATGGACGTCTAAAACGTTTACAGACGACCAGGTACGTAGTTGGGCGATTATGACGTTTTGCCCGATCAGTACCATCTTGCCTGTGACGATCAACCCGCTGGACCCGGTGCCCGTGTACAGACAGTTGGCGGCCATCCTGCGGGCGCGGATCGAGCGCAACGAGTTCCGCCCCGCCAGCCGCTCCCGTCCGAATCGCGGCTCATGGGCGAGTACGGCGTGTCCCGTGGCAGCGCCCACCACCCCTCCAAGTCCTCGCCGAACGGGCCTGACCGTGACCATCCAGGGACGCGGAACGTACGTTTTGCCGCTTGACTTATGCGTGGGTGGATCGAACTAAATTAGTCACGGGGACGTAATGCTTTCCTGTTACGTCCATTTACCCACTGTAAAAGTGGGATGCCAGAAGCTAAGGGGCCAGAAGAAGACCGAGATGGCCAGCCAGGCCGGCGGCGGTAGCGCTTCGTTGCGGCCCGCACGGGCGCGGGGGCTGGCATGTGGCCCCGCGTGCGGACCGCTTGGGGGTGTTGTGTGCCCGGGCATATGTGCCCGGGCACCGGGACGAGGCTCAAGGTGCCGTGCGGGAACGATGGTGGCGGGGTTGTGGTAACCGGTGTGCGGTCCGGGGTCGATGCCGTGGCCGTGGAGGATGGCGCGCAGGCGCTCGTTCTCGGCGCGGAGCCGACGGATTTCGATCGCGTGCGCGGCCTGCTCGGTCTCCCCGGCGGTGATGTTTTCCCGGCCGTCACGTGGCTCGGGGTGACCTGCGAGCGCGGAGGCGCGGAGGTCGCCGTGCCAGGAGGGTCACGTGCCGCCGCAACTGGTCCAGGCCGATGCCGCGGGCGGTGAGCACGCGGCCGGCGACGCCATCGCCTTCGCGGAGCAGGCCGAGCAGGATGTGCGCGGTGCCGACGGAGCTATGGTTGAGCTGCATGGCCTCGAGCACTGAGAGGTCCAGGACTTGCTTGCTCCGGGGAGTGAAGGGGATGTGAGCCGTGGGCGGTTCCTCGCCCCGGCCGGTGATCGCTTCGACGTCGCGCCGTACGTCATCCGGGCTGACACTCAGAGCGGCCAGGGCTTCGGCAGCGACGCTGCCGTCCACGTCCAGGACGCCTAGCAGGAGGTGCTCGGTGCCGATGTAGTGCTGGTTGAGCCGCTGGGCTTCTTCTTGGGCGTGGACGACGGACTGCCGTGCCTGCGTGTTGAACCTTTCAAACATCTTCGCACCTCCACGTGCCAGTGACCTGCTCTTGATGGTGGCCGGTGCGAGCTGTGCTGATGGTCAGTGTGACGGTAACGCCGGCGTTGGAGGGGATGCCTGGTGCTGGTTGCTGGGCGATCACCGTCGCGTGCAAGGTGGCGGTGCCTGGCTGGGCTGGTGTGCCAGGTGCTGTCGTCGCGGCGGGTTTGTATCCGGCGTGGCGCAGGCATTCGGCGGCGTCCTGGTAGGTGAGGCCGGTAACCATGGGCACGGTGTGGTCTGGTTTTCGGGCGAGGGCGGCGCGGTCAACGCCGGCACGCGCGCCAGGCCTGGTCGATGAGGTTGTCGTAGGCGGCGGTGGGGTTGTTGCCCCGGCCGATCATGAGCTTCTGGATGTGCGGGCTCTGCCAGAAGGCTTGGCAGTCGCGTTCGTTGCCGCCCCAGTTGCGCCATCTTGGCTCGGTGAGCCGCTGGACGTGGACGGGGAAGCAGATCCAGGGTGCGCCTTCGTAGGTGCCGTGGTAGCGGGCTGGCACGATGGTGGCCGGGGTGATGGATGGCTGCGCGCCGACGCCGTGTCTGGTGACGATGATGTCCCGGTGCACGCAGGCGCTGCCTTCCATGGGGTAGCGGGACACTGGCCAGCTGTCAGCCTGTGGTTCTTTCATGCGCCCGATCACCAACTTTGTCCTGGTGGTGACGATAACAGTGTGCGCGAGTGTCGGGTACACCCGCGTTAGCACCCGGAGGCACATCGGGCGGCGGCACCGTCAGATGCTGTGGTGAAGGGCCTGTAAAAGCTGGATTGTGTGTTCGATTACCAGTCGGCGGCCAGGTCTTTCTTTTTCCCATTCGGCCTGAACCCCCATAACGTGCTCGCTGGCGCCATTGAGCACGTTTCCGGTGCCACGAAGGGATCATCCGGTCGCTAGAGGACCACGAAGGGATCATTGCGGCCGCCGGCCGCCCCGCGCCCGGCGCCTGGCCCGCCCGCCCACCCCGCTCCCGCACCGGGTTCCGCCTGCGGACAGCCTGCGCGCTGCCCTGGGGATCTATGAGGACCAGAGCAAACGCTCAGTCCGCGGGGCTGCTGTGTGCTGGACAACTGCGAGCACCTGCTCGACGCATGCGCCACGCTGGCGGATGCGCTGCTGGGAAGTTCACCGGGGCTACGGGTGGTCGCGACCAGCCGCGAGCCGCTGGGGATCGCCGGTGAGGTCCGCTACCAGGTGCCGCCCCTGGCGGTTCCGCCGGATGAGGCCGAGGCGGATGTCGCCGCCCGGGCACCCGCGGTCCGGTTGTTCCTCGAGCGGGTCTCGGCCGCCCGCGGAGGCGTGAGCCGGGACCCCGGTCCGGCCGGCACCGTGGCGGGGATCTGCCGGAAGCTGGACGGGCTGCCGCTGGCGATCGAGCTCGCCGCGGCGCGGGCGGCCACGCTGTCGGTAGAGGAGATCGAGACCCACCTGGCCGACAGGTTCCGGTTCCTGGCCAGCGGCGGCCGGGCGGCGGGCGGCGTAGCCAGGCGCTGAAGGCGGCGATCGACTGGAGCTATGAGCTGCTGTCGGCCGGGGAACGCCAGATCTTCAGGTCGAGCTGTCGGTGTTCGCCGGCAGCTTCGGCCTTGCACAGGCGGCCGCGGTATGCAACGGCGGGAACCCGGCGGAGGCACTGGATGTCATCGACCGGCTTGCGGGCAAGTCGCTGCTGACCGTGGAGATGGCGGCCAGCGGGACGCGGTACCGGATGCTGGAGACGATCCGCCAGTACGCCGTCGGCCGTCTCACGGGGACCGGCGGAACCGAGGCCGCCCAGCGGCGGCACGCCTACACGTTCCTGACGCTGGCAGAACGGGAACGTGCGGTCGCTGCGCTGTCGCGCTTGATCATGACAACTTCCGCGCCGCGCTGGACTGGTCACTGCGGACGGGCGATGAGGCCGGGCCGCGGCTGGCCCGGGCGCTGGGCGGTTTCTGGCTCGCCCGCGGGTTCTCGCGGGAGGCCCGGGGACTGGCTGGAACGGGCGCTCGCGCCCCGCCCGGCCGATGAACAGGTGCGTGCCGAACTGCTCCGGCTGCTCGGGGCCGTCCTGTTTGAATCAGGCTACCTGGCGTCAGCGAAGGCCGTGTTGTCCGAGGGCTGTGCCGTGGCCCAGGCGGCTGGCCTCCGGCGGCGGTTCAGGCCCGGATCCGTCTCAACCTCGCCGAGATCCGCCGCCCCTATGCTGCGGAAAACTCTGCCCAAATCCGTCGGTCAGGCGCGGACGGCGCTCGGTCATGATGGGGAGGCGAAGGCGAGCAGGGTATCGAGGGCGGTTTCTAGGGGACGGGTGTCGCGCTGGACTTGCGCGAGGAGGAGTCCGCCCTGGAGCGCAGCGAGGAGCGTTACGGCCAGGTCGTCGGGGTTGATGCGGCCGGAAGGTGCCCGGCGGCGTGCAGGGCTCGCAGTCCGTCCGTGATCGCGGTTGACCACCGCCCGAACCCCGCGCCGACGTGGGCCCGGGCCTCGGCGTCGTTCTCGGCGAGCTGACTTCCGAGCGAACCGAGGGGACAGCCTCCCTGGCCCGCGGCCTTGCTCGCCCGGCGATGACCGAGTCGCGCCAGGCCCGGAGTCCTTCGATGGTGCCGAGATCGGCACGTTCCTGATTCTTCACGATCACGTCAGCCTGGCGGTCGATGACCGCCTGGACGAGCGCTTCCTTGTCGGCGAAGTAGTGGTAAAGCTGCGAGCCGCTCACCTCCGCCGCCGCCTTGACGTCCTCCAGGGTGGTGCCGGCCGCGCCGCGTTCGTAGATCAGCTGAGCTGCGGCGTCGACGATCCGGCCAATGCCTACATGCAGAATGTCCTGGCGCTGGCACCAGCGATCGCGAAGACCAGCGGCTTCGGCTCGTCGGCAGGCAGGGGGCGCATCGGCATGATCGACGCGCGCGACGTGGGCGCGGTCGCGGCCGAGATCGCCGCGTCGCCGGCCGCGCACGCGGGCAAGACATACTGGCTGACCGGCCCGGATCTGATCTCCTACGCCGACGTCGCCGAGGTGTTGTCGAAGGTACTCGGCCGTCCGATCACGTACCGCGAACTCAGTTCGAGGACGACAGGGCAGCCATGATCCGGGCTGGCGTCCCCGTGCCGGTCGCCGAGATGAATGCCCAGGCGTTCAGCATGGTCGCGGCCGGCGACGCCGAGTGGCTCAGCCAGGATGTGCCGTCGATCCTGGGTCGTCCCGCCCGTTCCTTCGAGCAGTTTGCCACCGACTACGCGGCGGCTTTCTCCTGAACCGGCGCGGATCCGCATGCCTCCGCGCACGCGCCACCTCAACACGAGCCTGGTCTTCGCCCGCATCATCACGATCGCGATCGCCGGTCTGGTCCTGGATATGTGCCTGCGCAGGCTGCTCCTGCTCGTGGATCCCATCCGCCGTTCGTGAGGGGCCGCCCCGCGGCCATCCTCGCGGAGAACGGTGCTCCGAGGCCGTATCCTGCCGCTGTTCCCGTTACCGGTGTGATACCACCGGGGGAATGGCGATGAGATCGGCGCGACCGGAGGATGCTGCGGCGCTGGCCGCCCTGTGGAGCGAGGCGGGCCTCCACTTCAAGGCCGAATACGTTGAACGGGAACTTCAGTCCACCCTGGCCCGCAACCCGGACCTCGTGATCGTGGATGACGGGGACCCCGGATCGCGGACCGGGCTGGCCGGTTCCGTGTTCGGGACCTTCGACGGCCGCCGGGGCTGGCTGAACCGGCTGGCGACCAGCACGAACGCGCGTCGGCGGGGGATCGGGACCGCCCTGGTCCGCGAGCTGGAACGCCGCCTGCGGGCCATGGGGTGCGTCAAGATCAACTTGCTGATCGAGCCGGACAATGAGGCGGTCGTCCCCTTCTACGAGCGGCTGGAATTCCGGTCCCGCAGCCTGCACTTCATGGAGAAGTGGATCGCCGACCCCTGGGAGCACCCGGCTTCGGGCTCGGCCGATAGCGGCCGGCACCGGTGGACAGACACCGCCCCGGACATGTGGACCGGCATCGAGCGGCCTGCGCCCCGAGCCCTACGTGTACGTCAGCGTCCCCGAGCCGCCACCGGGTATCCGCCCGTTCGCGTCCATCCAGGAGGACGAAGGCCTCACCCTGGTGGTCACCCGCGACCAGGCCGACCGCGCCGGCCTGCCGTACGAGTACACGGCCGCGCGCGTCACCCTGACGATCGGCTCCTCGCTCAGTGCGGTCGGCCTGACGGCCAGGGTCAGCCAGGTGCTCGCCGGCGCGGGCATCAGCTGCAACGTGATCGCCGGCTTCCGCCACGATCACCTGTTCGTGGACTGGGACCGCGGCCCCGACGCCGAAGCTCTGCTACGCCGCCTCTAGCCAGCCCCCGGCCTCCAGCCCGGCGCCCCGGCGCAGACCGCGACCGCCATCACTCACCCCGCCGGGTCACAACCGCGGGATGGATTCAGCCGCGCAGCCGCAGTCCCTTGGGCGTCGGGCGGAATCCGGCCTCCTCCAGCGCCTTGGCCAGCGGCGAGTCGTACACCCCGCCGCCGTCGGCCCGCTCCACGGTGAGCCGCCCGAGCGCCCCGGCGCGGACCGCGGCGGCCAGGGCGGCCGCGGCCGGCCCGAGCTGCCGCGGGTCATCGGTCCAGGACAGCAGCGTGCGCCCGCCGCGCTCCACGTAGAGGACCAGCTCGCCGTCGGCCAGGATGACCAGCGCGCCCGCCTTCCGGCCCGGCCGGTGACCGGCGGCCGTCTCGTCCGGGCGCGAGGGCCACGCCAGCGACGCGCCGTACACGTTGGCCGGGTCGGCGGCCGCGAGCACGATCACCTGGGCACGCTGATCCGGCCCATCGCGCCCCCCGCTGCTCC
This sequence comes from uncultured Actinomycetes bacterium, assembly GCA_963742865.1. Lineage (GTDB taxonomy): Bacteria > Actinomycetota > Actinomycetes > Streptosporangiales > Streptosporangiaceae > Bog-532. The sequence goes on along the minus strand of CAVUNW010000003.1, from coordinate 113,928 downwards.
CGGCCGCGCTGGCTCCAGGCCCGCCCGAGCCCCGCGAGCTGCCAGGCCGGCGGTCTCGTCCTTCCCGCCGGCCACGTCCCGTTCGTACTCCCAGAGCTCGGCGGACACTCCGTCCCCGCCAGCCGCCCGGCCGCCGTATGCGGCCGCGCCGTACGGGGCGGGACGTCCCCGGGTCACGCTGCTCACCGGGTCCTCGCGGTCGGGCCGCGGCTGCGCCAGGGCGCGCATCCGGTCCACCGCGCCGGGAACCGCGAACTGGGCCGCGCCGAGTCCCTCGACGAAGTACCCGCGGCGGGCCCGGCCCGCCTCCTCCATGGCCCGCAGCACGGGATACACCGCCGCGAACCCGCCGGAGATCCGCTCGGCCGCGACCGCGCCCTTGGTCAGGATCCCGTACCGGTCGAGCAGCGTCTGGGCCAGCGCGTGCGCGTACATCGTCGGGTCCCGGGTGATCCCCGGCAGCAGCGACCACCGCCCGCTCACGTTCGGCGGCCCCGTCCGCGACGGCATCGCCGCCCGGCCGTAGACGGGCCGGCGGCTGCCGGACCGCAGCCCGCGGTTCCGGCTCGCGGCGGGCGTGGCGCCGCTACGGCGCGGCTGCCCGCCACCCAGGACCGTCCGCAGCGGCCCGAGCGTGTCGTTGGTCAGGTAACCCGCCCACAGCAGATCCCAGATCGCCGCGGCCACGTCCGTGTCCGAGGGCGCCTTGGCGGTCCCTTCCGCCCCCGCGAGCAGAGCGGCGACCCGTTCGTGGAGCATGCGGAAGAACACCGCGCCACCGTCGGCAAGGGCCGTGAGAATCGCCTCGTGCACCGGCGTCATCGTGATCTCCGACGGCTCCGGGAACAGCAGCGGCGCCGCCTCGGCGGGCGCGAGCACCAGCCATCCGTCGCCTCCGGGCAGGCCGCCGGCCCCGGTCCAGACGACCTCCCCGGCCGCGGTCAGCTCATCCAGCATGGCGGGGGAGTAGCCGGGGACGCGCCCGGGCAGCACCAGGGTCTCCAGGGCGGACGCGGGCACGAAGGCCCCCGCGAGCAGGTCGATGGCGTCGAGCACGGCACCGGGCCCGGTCATGCCGGCGGCCACCCGGGGCCTGGGCACATACCCGCCGCGCCCGCCGGGCCCGCGCCCGGTGGGCGCCTCGATGGGCCGGACCCCCTGCCAGGCGGGCAGCAGCCGGGCCAGCGCGACCGGCGGGGCCGGCTCGACCTCTTTCCGCAGCCGCGCGAGGCAGCGCCGGCGCAGCAGCCGCAGCACCTCGGCGTCGCACCATTCGGTGCCGCGCCCGTGCGGCAGGAACTCACCCTCCACGACCCGGCCGGCCGCCGCGAGCCGCCGCAGCGTGCCCGCGATCACCGCCACGCCGAGCGCGTAACGCGACGCGACCGCATCCGCGCCGAACGGCCCGTGCGTCCGTGCGTACCGCGCCACCAGGTCGCCCAGCGGATCCGGCAGCGGCTCGGTGAACGCCTCCGGGATACCGGGCGGCAGCGGCACACCCAGCGCGTCGCGCAGCCGCCCGGCGTCCTCGATCGCGGCCCAGCGCGGCTGGCCGCCGACGCGTACCTCCAGCGCCCGCCGCGTCCGTGCCAGCTCGGCCAGCCAGCCGGGCGCGGCCTCCGGCACGGTGCACCGGACCTCCACTTCCTCGGTCGTCAGCGGCCCGATGGTGCGCAGCATGTCGGCCACGCCCTCGAGGTCCCGGCATTTGCGGTCCGGCGCGACGCGCTGCAGCTCACGTTCGGTGTCGGCCACCACCGCGGGATCCAGCAGCTCGCGCAGGTCGGCCTGGCCGAGCAGCTCGGCCAGCAGCGTCGAGTCCAGTGTCAGCGCCTGTGCGCGCCGCTCGGCCAGCGGCGCGTCGCCCTCGTACATGAACGCGCCGACGTACCGGAAGAGCAGCGACCGGCTGAACGGCGACGGGGTGGGCGTCTCCACCTCGATGATGCGGATCTTGCGGCTGGCCAGGTCACGCAGCAGGTTGACCAGCGCCGGCACGTCGAAGACGTCCTGCAGGCATTCGCGCACCGTCTCCAGCACGATCGGGAACGTCGGGTACTGCCGCGCGACCTCCAGCAGCTGCGCGGAACGCTGCCGCTGCTGCCACAGCGGCGACCGCCGGCCGGGCTGCCGCCGCGGCAGCAGCAGCGCCCGCGCCGCGCACTCGCGGAACCGCGACGCGAACAGCGCCGACGCGCCGATCTCCGCGGTGACGATGTCGCTGATCTCGTCGGGCTCGATCAGCGCGACCCCGGTCGGCGGGGGCTCGTCGGCGTCCGGCACCCGGACGATGATCCCGTCGTCGGTGTGCACGGCCTGCACGTCCATGCCGCCGTACCGCTCCCGCAGCCGCGCCGCGATGGCCAGCGCCCACGGGCCGTGCACGCGCGCCCCGTACGGGCTGTGCAGCACCACGCGCCAGTCACCCAGCTCGTCCCGGAACCGCTCCACGATCAGGGTCCGGTCGTCGGGCACCGCGCCGGTGGCCTCCCGCTGGTCGGCGAGGTAGCGGAGCAGGTTCCCGGCGGCCAGCTCGTCCAGGCCGGCCTCGGTCAGCATGGCCGCGGCGGCGTCCGGGTTCGCCTCGGACAGCTCACGGCAGGTGCGCCCGATCGCGGCCCCCAGCTCGGCGGGCCGCCCGGGCGCGTCGCCGTGCCAGAACGGCAGCTTGCCCGGCTGGCCGGGCGCCGGGGTGACCAGCACGCTGTCGGCGGTGATGTCCTCGATCCGCCAGGAGGTGGCGCCGAGCACGAACACGTCGCCGACCCGCGACTCGTAGACCATCTCCTCGTCGAGTTCGCCGACCCGGCGCGAATGCCGGCGCGATCCTCCGGGGCCGGGCGCGTCCGAGCCGGCCAGGAACACGCCGAACAGGCCCCGGTCGGGGATCGTCCCGCCGCTGGTGACCGCCAGCCGCTGCCCGCCGGGCCGGCCGTGCACCACACCGGTCAGCCGGTCCCACACCACCCGGGGCCGCAGCCCGGCGAACTCCTCGCTCGGGTACCGCCCGGCCAGCATGTCCAGCACCGCGTCGAGGACCGGCCTGGTCAGCCCGGCGAACGGGGCCGCGCGGCGGATGACGCGCTCCAGTTCGTCCACGGCCCAGTCGTCCATCGACGTCATGGCCACGATCTGCTGAGCCAGCACGTCCAGCGGGTTACGCGGCCCGCGCAGCTCCTCGATGTTCCCGCCGCGCATCCGCTCGGCCACGACCGTCGCCTGCACCAGGTCGCCCTGGTACTTGGGGAAGATCACGCCGCGCGAGACATCGCCCACGTTGTGGCCGGCCCGGCCGATCCGCTGCAGCCCGCTCGCTACCGACGGCGGCGCCTCGACCTGGACCACCAGGTCCACGGCGCCCATATCGATGCCCAGCTCCAGGCTGGAGGTGGCCACGACCGCGGGCAGCGTGCCCCGCTTCAGCGCCTCCTCGATCTCGGACCGTTCCTGCCGCGAAACCGACCCGTGGTGCGCCCGCGCGACCTCCGTGGGCGCGCCCCCGGTGCTCCCCGCCTGCGCCATGATCTGCGCCGGGGGCCTGCGCCCGGCGGGGGCGGTAAGTGCGCCGTTCCCGTTCGCTCCCGCGGGCCCTTCGCGTCCGACCAGCTCGTCGAGCCCGGCGAGCCCGCCGCCGCCGGCGTTCTCCTCCGCGGCCATCTCCGCGCGCTCGGCGGCGAGCTCGTTGAGCCGGGCACAGAGCCGCTCGGCCAGCCGCCGGGAGTTGGCGAACACGATCGTGGAGCGGTGCGCCTCGATGAGGTCGAGGACCCGCTCCTCGACGTGCGGCCAGATCGACCGCTGCCGCTCCGGATCGCCGCCGGACCCCGGCGGCCCCGGCGGGCCGTCCGCCCCGCCGGGCGGCCCCCCGTCGCGGCGCGGCGGCGGGCCGGTGATCTCGGCCATGTCCTCGACCGGGACGACCACGTTCAGTTCGAGCCGCTTTTCGCTCGGCGGCTGCACCACTATGACCTGGCGCGCGCCGCCCAGGAAGCCCGCCACCTCCTGGACCGGCCGGACCGTGGCCGACAGCCCGATCCGCTGCGCCGGGCCGCGCGCGGCGTCCGGCTCGGGCCCGGCCATCCGCAGCGCGTCCAGGCGCTCCAGCGAGACCGCCAGGTGCGCGCCCCGCTTGTTGCCGGCCAGCGCGTGCACCTCGTCGACGATGACGGTCTCCACGCCGCGGAGGGTCTCCCGCGCCTTGGACGTGAGCAGCAGGAACAGCGATTCCGGCGTGGTGATCAGCACGTCCGGGGGCTTGCTGGCCAGCTTCCGGCGCTCGTCGGCCGCCGTGTCCCCGGTCCGCACCGCGACGCGGATGTCGGGCTCGGCCAGGCCCAGATTCCGCGCCGCGTGCCGGATACCGGTCAGCGGGGCGCGGAGGTTCCGCTCGATGTCGGTCGCGAGCGCCTTGAGGGGTGAGATGTACAGGACCCGGCACCGCCGCTTCGGGTCGGCGGGCGGCGGCATCGCCGCGAGCCGGTCCAGCGCCCACAGGAAGGCGGCGAGCGTCTTGCCCGACCCGGTGGGCGCGATGACCAGCGTGTCGTCGCCCTTGCCGATCGCCGACCAGGCCTGCGCCTGAGCCTTGGTCGGCTCCTCGAAGACAGCCGTGAACCACGCACGGGTCGCGAGGGAGAAATTCTCCAGCGATCCGGCAGCATCCCGGTTCCTGGCCATACTTCTATCTTGCCCCGCGCCTCTGACAGTTCCGTACGTACCGGGTCCACTTCCGCTGACGGCCGAAACACCGCAGGTCAAAGGGCTGTCAACCGGCCGCGGGGACGCGCCGGGGCCGCCCCGGGCGGCGGTCAGACGCCGCTGCGCACGGAGCCGGTGAGCTTCCCGCTGGTCGCGCGCACCTCACAGATCACCGTTCGCTCACCGGTGTCCCACGCCTGCTTTCCCGGGTACACGTACGCCTGCGCGAGGTTCATGCCGGCGAGCTGCGGGTTCAGGTATCCGGTGAGCCGGGCGGCGCAACCGGACGCGGCCTTCTGCTGGACCGCCGGGGCTCCGGGCCAGGTATGCCCCCCGAGCTGGAACGTTCCGAACACCTCCGCGTCGTGCGCGCCCGCACAGGGCACGACGTGCACAACCGTCCCGTTCGGCGTCAGATTGATGCAGTTCCCGAGCCGCACGCTGAATACGGCGGCCTGCCGGTAACGGACCGTGCCCAGGCTCCGGAAGCCGTGCGTGAGCCAGGCGGTGATGCCGGCCGCGGCACCGAGGATTACCAGGACCAGGAGCAGGACCAGCCCGATGGTGACCACCCGCCGGTGCTGGCGCGGCTCCCGGGGCCGGGCGGGCGCCGCCATGGCTGGGCTCGATGGGTGTCTCGGCGCCCTGCGCAGGTGACGGCATCCGTGCTCCGCAAATTCGTCATCGTGCCGTCACTGCGGGCAGCCCCGGGGGATGCCGCGCGGCCGGCGTGGTTACCGACAAAACGATCTTCGTCGTGGGTATGTACCCATCCACGGGGATTTTTCTCACGGCCCACACAAAGTCATCCCGCGTCCTGATCCAGCGCGCTCCGCGCAGCGCCCGCGGGGACCCCGCCGCGGCCGGGAAATCCCGTCCGGGCGGCGCTGTAGCCTGTCCAGGTGCGGCTGACGGTGTTCTGGGAGCGGATGAACGCCCAGTTCGGGGAGGTCTACGCGCAGAGCGTGGCCAAGGATTTCGTCATCGCCGGCCTGGGCGGCCGGACCGTCGAGCGTGCCCTCGCCGATGGCGAAGACGTGAAAAAGGTGTGGCGCGCGGTGTCCGAGGCGTTCAACGTCCCGGACAATCTGCGCTGAGACCTTAGTGCCAAAGACCTTGATTCTTAACGGACGTGCGTACGAGTGTCCGCTCGTGCGGACCTAGCCGCCCACCTCCAGCTATGAGATCCGGGCCGAGCAGCCTGCCCGCTAGCCCTTCGCGGTGTTGACCTTGTCCGGGACGATCTTGAAGATGACCCGGCCCTGCGGCCCGATGGGCGCGCCGTACTCGGTGCCCACGTACCGCTTGGACAGCTCGTCGATGTGCTGGCGGGCCTCGGGGCCGCCGACGGTCTCCACGACGTGCCCGCGGACCTCGGACCAGTCCCACGGGTCGTCGCCGGCCTGGATGAGGACGGTGACCCTCGGGTCCCGGGCCAGGTTCTTCGAGCGCTGCCGGGTCGGCTCGGTGTTGACGAGCAGGTACTCGCCGTCGGTGTCGATCCAGGTCGGCAGCGCCTGCGGCTGGCCGTTCGGCATCAGCGTCACCACGGTCGCCAGGTTCTTGCCCTTGGCCAGACGTACGGTGTTCTCATCGAGCGCCATGCTGCGTTCCCTTCACCGGTGTCACCTGGCCGATGCGGCATTCAGGCGGACAGCAGGATAGTCCAGCGCCTGCGGGACCGGCGGACCGGCGTGGCGTGTTTAGATCGAACAGCAGTTCGCCTACAGTGGGCGCGATTGCCGGCAAAATGTCAGTGGCGGCGCGTAGCGTCTGGCACTGGCACCGCAGGCAGACGTCCGGCGGCTTAAAGAGCAAACCAACCCGACAGGGAGTTTCGATGGCAGCGAATAGCAGGCCGAGCGTTGAGCGGGCTGGCGACAGGGAGAAAGCCCTCGAGACGGCGCTCGTCCAGATTGAGCGGCAGTTCGGCAAGGGCTCGGTCATGCGACTCGGCCAGGAGGCGCACGTACCCGTCGAGGTCATCCCCACCGGGTCGATCTCACTGGACGTCGCGCTTGGCCTCGGCGGTCTCCCGCGCGGCCGCATCGTCGAAATATACGGACCGGAGAGCAGCGGAAAAACTACCGTGGCGCTGCATGCGGTGGCCAATGCGCAGAAGGCCGGCGGCATCGCCGCGTTCATCGACGCCGAGCACGCGCTCGACCCCGACTACGCCAAGAAGCTGGGCGTGGACACCGACGCGCTGCTCGTCTCCCAGCCGGACACCGGTGAGCAGGCCCTGGAGATCATGGACATGCTGATCCGGTCGGGCGCCATCGACATCGTCGTCGTCGACTCGGTCGCCGCGCTCGTGCCGCGCGCGGAGATCGAGGGCGAGATGGGCGACAGCCACGTCGGCCTGCAGGCCCGCCTGATGTCCCAGGCCCTCCGCAAGATCACCGGCGCGCTGAGCCACGCCCAGACCACCGCGATCTTCATCAACCAGCTGCGCGAAAAGGTCGGCGTGATGTTCGGGTGCATGTCGTACTCGACGAGGGTCACCCTGGCCGACGGCACGCAGGAAAAGATCGGCAAGATCGTCAATCAGCGGATGGACGTAGAGGTCCTTTCCTACGATGCGGAAACGGACCGCGTCATCCCCCGCAAGATCGTCAATTGGTACAACAACGGCCGGGCGGAGCGGTTCCTCCAGTTCACCGTGGCTAAGTCCGGAAAGAACGGGCGAGCGCAGTTTGCCGCCACGGAGAATCACCTCATCCGTACGGCCTGCGGCTGGCGCCCGGCCGGCGAGCTGATTCCTGGTGACCGCGTCATCGTCGCCGAACAGCAGCTGCTGAGCGCGCAGCAGGTCCAGGTCGTTCTCGGGTCGCTGATGGGGGATGGGAACCTTTCCCGAACCGCCGCGACCGGTCCGGGGCCCGGTTCCGCATGGGGCATGGCGCGGCGCAGGCGCCCTACCTGAACTGGAAAGTGTCGCTGCTGGAGAACATCCCGCACAGCGCCACATCGAACGCCAAGGGTGCCGTCTTCGCCGACTTCACCCCCCTGCCCGAGCTCGGCGAGCTTCAGGAAGCCGTCTATTTCGGTGACGGCAAGAAGCACCTCAGCTGGGAGTACCTCAAGAGCCTCACGCCGCTCGCGCTCGCAGTGTGGTATATGGACGACGGCTGCTTCACCGTCCGCTCCAAGGGAGTCCAGGAGCGCACCAGGGGAGGCACCGGCCGGATCGAGATCTGCGTCGAAGCGATGAGCCTCGGGTCGCGGGAACGGCTGGCCGACTACCTGCGGGACACCCACGGGCTCGACGTCAAGGTCGTCTCGCGCGGGGCCCGGCAGGTGAGCGTTCTCCAGTTCACCACTGCGGCCTCGGAGAAGTTCCAGCGGATCGTCGCACCTTACGTCCACCCGTCAATGGAGCACAAGCTGCTGCCGCGATTCCGCGGCCAGCTGGCGGTGCAGCCGGAATTCGTTCCGCCAGCGCTCCGGCCTGTGCCCGCGCGGGTGCTGGACATTCACGTCAAGCCACCGACCCGCTCGATGAACCGTTTCGACATCGAGGTCGAAGGGTCACACAACTACTTCGTTGATGGCGTCATGGTCCACAACAGCCCCGAGACCACCTCGGGCGGCAAGGCGCTGAAGTTTTATTCGTCGATCCGGCTGGACGTGCGGCGCATCGAGACGCTCAAGGACGGCACCGACGCCGTGGGCAACCGGACGCGGGTGAAGGTCGTCAAGAACAAGATGAGCCCGCCGTTCAAGGTGGCGGAGTTCGACATCCTGTACGGCGTCGGCATCAGCCGCGAGGGCAGCCTCATCGACCTCGGCGTGGAGCAGGGCATCGTCCGCAAGGCCGGCGCCTGGTACACCTACGAGGGCGAGCAGCTCGGGCAGGGCAAGGAGAACGCGCGGACGTTCCTCAAGGACAACGCCGACCTCGCCAACGAGATCGAGAAGAAGATCAAGGAGAAGCTCGGCGTCGGCCCGCGGCTTGACGCCGACCCTAAGGCCGCGGCCAACGGCACACCGGCTGCCGGGGCGCGCGCCGGGGCGGGCAGCCCCGCTCCGGCCGGGGCTCCGGCGGGGGCGGGTGCGGCTAAGCCTGCCGCCGCGGCCGCGGGCCGTCCCCCGAGCGCGGCCCGGCTCCAGGGTGTGGGCGCCAACGGAGGCCCGGGCGGTGCCGTCTAGGCGCCAGCCAGCCACGTCCGGCCGGACCGGGCGGTCCGGCCGGTCCGGGTCCGGCGGACCCGGTGGGCGATCCCGCCGGGGCCGCCCACCGGCCGGGGAAGGCGCGAACGAAGAGACCGCCCTTGGTCTCCCGGACGACGGTCTCCCGGAGGGTACGGGCGCGCCAGGAGCCCTGGGCGCACCAGGGGCCCGGGACGCGCCGGGACCCCCGAAGGACCCGGAGGAGCCCCAGGACCCGGAGGCCGCCGCGCGGGCGATCTGCCTGCGGCTGCTCACCCTGTCCCCGCGGACCCGCGCCCAGCTCGCGGACGCGCTGCGGCGGCGGCATATCCCCGGGCCGGCCGCCGAAGCGGTTCTGGACCGGTTCACCGAGGCGGGCCTGATCGACGACCCGGCCTTCGCGCGGGCCTGGGTGGAGTCGCGGCACCACGGCCGGGGCCTTTCCCGCCGCGCGCTGTCCGCCGAGCTGCGCCGGCGGGGAGTGGCCGACGATGACGTGCACGAGGCCATCGAGCTGGTCGATCCCGACCAGGAGGCGGCCACCGCGCGCCAGCTCATCGCGCGCCGCGTCGCGGCCACCCGGGGCCAGCCGCCCGACGCCCGGGTGCGCAAGCTCATGGGCGTGCTCGCGCGCAAGGGATACGGCGCCGCCCTGGCCTACCGCGTCGTCCGGGAGGCCCTCGAAGCCGAGGGAGCCCCGGGACCCGACGACACCGAGATCGCCGGGGAATTCGCCGAGCCGGATCCGGACATCAGGCCCGAAGACGCCGCCTGGTAGCCCGTAAAAGCCCGCTTCACCTGGGAAAACGTCTGCCCGCGACCGCCGCGGCCGCCCGCCACGCCAAGATAGTTCGGTGCCGGTAGCTTGCTCAAAACGTTATCTGCGCTTAACCTCGCGGCAGCGAGGTGTTACTCCGCGCTGCGCGGATGATCATAGACAGAACTTAATAAAGCGCCCCGGCCGCGCCCAGCGGCCGATGCCAGCGACCCGTTATGAATGGCCGCACGCGGCAGCGTGCAGTACCCCTCGCGCCAGGGCATAACCCCTGGTATCGCACGTGCAGTGCCCGGACACCGGGACCTGATGAGCGGAAAGGGGTGACTGTGAGCGGCGGATTTGCACTCGCGTTCATGGTGATCGGGCTGCTCGCAACGGTATTTGCGCTCGTCATCGTCTTTCGCCGATCTTCTGCGGGCACCCTGAAAGCTCCGGTCGGCACCCCGGCCGCCAGTGTGGCCAGCTCCGCGAGCGCGGCCGGCGCCGTTGGCACCGAGGAGGCGGCCCGTGCCGCCGAGGAGATCCGCGCGCGAGCCGAATCTGAGGCCGCGTCCATTGTCAGCCGCGCCCAGGAAGCCGCCGAACAGGCCGCCCAAGGACGCCGCGAGGTAGAAAACGAGATCCGCGCGGTCAAGGACGAGATCCGCGAACTGCGCAGCGACCTCGAGCGCCGGGAGAACCGGCTGGCCGACCGGGAGCAGCGGCTCGACAAGGAACTGCACCGGCTCGAGGACCGTTCCGCCGAGCTGGACAAGCGCCACCAGGACCTCGACCGCCGCGCCGCCGACCTCGACCGCCAGGACGAGCAGCGGGCCGCCACGCTGGAACGCGTCGCCGGGCTGACCGCGGTCCAGGCGAAGACGGAGCTGGTCTCGGTCATCGAGAACCAGGCCAAGCGCGAGGCGGCCCTCATCATCCGGGACATCGAGCACCAGGCCCGTTCCGAAGGCGAAAAGCGCGCGCGGAAGGTTGTCTCGCTCGCCATCCAGCGCGTCGCCACCGAGCAGACCAGCGAGTCCGTCGTCTCCGTGCTGCACCTGCCCGGCGATGAGATGAAGGGCCGGATCATCGGCCGCGAGGGCCGGAACATCCGCGCCTTCGAGTCGGTCACCGGCGTCAACCTCATCATCGACGACACGCCCGAGGCGGTCCTGCTCTCCTGCTTCGACCCGGTGCGGCGCGAGATCGCCCGGCTCACCCTGGAGCGGCTGGTCCTGGACGGGCGCATCCACCCGCAGCGCATCGAGGAGGCATACGAGCGCGGCAAGGCCGAGATCGAGCAGCTCTGCGTCCGGTCCGGTGAGGACGCCCTCGTCGAGCTGGGCATCACCGGCATGCACGCCGAGCTGGTGTCGCTGCTCGGGCGGCTGCGTTACCGCACGTCCTACGGCCAGAACGTGCTCAAGCACCTGGTCGAGTCGGCGCACATCGCCGGGATGATGGGCAGCGAGCTGGGCATGGACGCGGGCCTGCTCAAGCGGTGCACGGTGCTGCACGACATCGGCAAGGCGCTCACTCACGAGGTGGAGGGCAGCCACGCCCTGATCGGCGCCGAGATCGCCCGCCGGTACGGCGAGCCCGACGACGTGGTGCACGCGATCGAGGCGCACCACAACGAGGTCGAGGCGCGGACCGTCGAGGCGGTGCTGACCCAGGCCGCCGACGCGATCAGCGGGGGCCGCCCCGGCGCGCGCCGCGAGTCGCTGGAGTCCTACGTCCGCCGCCTGGAGCGGCTGGAGCAGATCGCGAGCGCGCACGAGGGCGTCGAGAAGGTCTTCGCCATGCAGGCCGGCCGGGAGATCCGGGTCATGGTCAAGCCGGAGAGCATCGACGACATCCAGGCCCAGGTGATCGCGCGCGACATCGCCAAGCAGGTGGAGGAGGAGCTGACCTACCCTGGCCAGATCCGCATCACCGTCGTCCGCGAGTCCCGCGCCATGGAGTTCGCCCGCTGACTGTTCGCCCGCAGAGCCAGGGCGCGCGTACCCTCGTTAGCGTCATGAACGCTTCGCCTCGCACGTATGAGATCCGCACCTACGGGTGCCAGATGAACGCGCACGACTCCGAGCGGCTGGCCGGCCTGCTGGAGGACGCGGGTTACCAGCGCGCCCCGGGCGACGCCCCGCCCGACGTGCTCGTGTTCAACACCTGCGCCGTCCGGGAGAACGCGGCCGACCGGCTGTACGGCAACCTCGGGCACCTGCTCCCGGTGAAGAACGCCACGCCGGGCATGCAGATCGCGGTGGGCGGCTGCCTGGCCCAGATGGAGCGCACCGCCATCACCCAGCGGGCGCCGTGGGTCGACGTGGTGTTCGGCACGCACAATCTCGGCTCGCTGCCGGACCTCCTCGAACGCGCCCGGGCCCGCGAGGAGGCCCAGGTCGAGTTCGCCGAAACCCTGGAGACGTTCCCCTCGGTCCTGCCCGCCCGGCGCGAGTCGGCCTACGCCGCCTGGGTCGCGATCTCGGTGGGCTGCAACAACACCTGCACGTTCTGCATCGTGCCGAGCCTGCGCGGCCAGGAGAAGGACCGCCGTCCCGGTGACGTGCTGTCCGAGATCCGGGCGCTGACCGCCGAAGGCGTCATCGAGGTCACGCTGCTCGGCCAGAACGTGAACTCCTACGGCGCCGGGTTCGGCGATAAGGAAGCGTTCGGCAAGCTGCTGCGCAGCTGCGGGGAGATCGAGGGCCTGGAGCGGGTCCGGTTCACCTCGCCGCACCCGCGTGACTTCACCGATGACGTCATCGAGGCCATGGCCGGGACGCCGAATGTCATGCCGCACCTGCACATGCCCCTGCAGTCCGGCTCCGACACGATGCTGAAGGCGATGCGGCGCGCCTACCGGCGGGACCGTTACCTGTCGATCCTGGACCGGGTCCGCGCCGCGATCCCGGACGCCGCGATCACCACCGACATCATCGTGGGCTTCCCCGGCGAGACCGAGCAGGACTTCGCCAGCACGCTGGATGTCGTGCGGGAGGCCCGGTTCGCGGGCGCGTTCACGTTCCTGTACTCCCCGCGCCGGGGCACGCCCGCCGCGACCATGGACGCGCAGGTGCCGCCCGAGGTCGTGCAGGAGCGTTACGACCGCCTCGTGGCCCTGGTCGGCGAGGTCACCTGGGCCGAGAACCAGCGGCTGGTCGGCCGCGAGGCCGAGGTCCTCGTCGCCGAGGGCGAGGGCCGCAAGGACGCCGCGACGCACCGCATGTCCGGCCGCGCCCGCGACAACCGCCTGGTCCACTTCACCCCGCAGGACACCGAGCCGCGGCCCGGCGACGTGGTGACGGTGACCATCACCCGGGCCGCGCCGCATTACCTGGTCGCCGACGGAGCGCCGCGTGCGGTCCGGCGGACGCGCGCCGGTGACGCCTGGGCGGCCCGCCAGGGCCGTGATGATTCCGAACGGACGGCGGCCGGAGCCCACGCCGCTACGGGAGCATCCCGCCCCGCGCCGGTGGCGCTCGGCATGCCCGCGCTGTCCCCTCCATGACCGTGTCGCCGTTCTCCGGCGCTTTCCGCGGGATGGTGCGCGGTTGACGTGACCCGCGTCGTCGCCGTCGTGGGCCCGACCGCGGCGGGGAAGTCGGCGCTCGCGGTCCGGCTGGCGCTCGACCTCGGCGGCGAGATCATCAACGCCGACTCCATGCAGCTGTACCGGGGCATGGACATCGGGACGGCCAAGCTCACCGCGGATGAGCGCCAGGGCGTGCCGCATCACCTGCTGGACGTCTGGGACGTCCGGCAGACCGCCAACGTGGCCGGCTACCAGCGCCTGGCTGGTGCCGTCATCGAGGACATCACCGCGCGCGGCCGGGTCCCGATCCTGGCCGGCGGATCGGGCCTCTATATCCGGGCCGCCCTCGGCGACCTGAACTTCCCCGGCACCGACCCCGCCGCGCGCGAGCGCCTCGAAGCGGACCTGGCCCACCTCGGCCCCGCCGCCCTGCACGCCCGGCTGTCCGCCCTGGACCCGGCGGCGGCCGCCTCGATCCTGCCCAGCAACGGCCGCCGGATCGTCCGCGCCCTCGAGGTCATCGAGCTGTCCGGCGGCCCGTTCACCGCGACCCTCCCCGCGTACGAGTCGTCGCGCCCCGCGGTGCAGATCGGCGTCCGCGTCCCCCGTGAGGAACTCGACCGGCGGATCACGGTCCGGGTGGAGCAGATGTGGGCGGCCGGCTTCGAGGCCGAAGTCCGCGACCTCGAACGGGCGGGCCTGCGCGACGGCAAGACCGCGAGCCGCGCCCTCGGCTACGCCCAGATGCTGCGCCACCTGGCGGGGGAGTGGACCCTCGATCAGGCGCAAGAGGAAACCGTCCGCGCCACCCGCCGGTTCGCCCGCCGCCAGGAATCCTGGTTCCGCCGCGACCCCCGCATCACCTGGCTCGACGCCCCTGCTGGCGACAGCGAACTGCTGGGCCGGGCGCTCGGCGTGATCGGCGCCCCGCGTCTCACGAGCGGATAGAAAACGCCGGCCTCTCCCGCGATCCAGGAGACCAGGATGCGCAACGCCTCGTGCGAGAGGGTGTGCCCGAACAGGAGCCGCACGTAGTTGCGACGGCTCGCGGGGATCTGGGCGAAATCGGTGCCAAGAGCGCTCGCGCCGGCGTTCCAGCCGAGGATGTCCAGGCGTGATCGCCGGATAGCATCGGGACATGCACTTCGCCAAGGGACACGGCACGGAGAACGACTTCGTGATCCTGCCCGACCCCGACGCGGAGCTTGACCTCACCCCCGGCCTGGTCCGCCTGGCTCTGTGACCGCCGCGCCGGTATCGGTGCCGACGGGGTGCTCCGCGTCGTCGAGGTCGAGGTGCTGGCCGCCGCGCTGATCGAGAGCGGCCCCGGCGCGTTCCGGGCCGCCGGCCCGGCGCGACGACATGCTGACATCCGCCGCCGCGACCACGCTGGCCTCGCCGGGCGCCATCGCCGACGCCGGTGCCCCCATCGGGGAGAGCCGGCTCGCCGCCCAGTGGTTCATGGACTACCGCAACGCCGATGGCAGCGTGGCCGAGATGTGCGGCAACGGCGCCCGGGTGTTCGCTCGCTATCTCGTCGAGCATGGCCTGGCGCAAGGCCCCGAGTTCGCGATCGAGACCCGGGGCGGGACGCGCCGGGTGCGCATGGAGCCCGACGGCCGGGTCACGGTCGACATGGGCCCCGCGTCGGTGCTCGGCCCCGGACAGGCCTCGGTTGGCAGCCACACGTACGACGGCGTCCGGATCTCGGTCGGCAACCCGCACCTGGCCTGCATGGTGGACGCGCCCGTCGACGCTGACGACTGGGCCGCGCCGCCTGAGCTCGATCCGGTGCTGTTCCCCGACGGCGCCAACATCGAACTGGTCCGGCCGACCGGTGAGCGCAGCGCGCAGATGAGCGTCTACGAGCGCGGCTCCGGGGCGACCCGCTCCTGCGGCACCGGCGCGGTCGCCGCCGCCGTCGCCGCGGCCCATGCCGCCGGCGAGCAGGAGGGCACGTGGGCCATCCGGGTCCCCGGCGGTGACCTGACCGTCACGCTCACCCCGGAGACCACCCTGCTGACCGGCCCCGCCGTCATCGTCGCCGAGGGCACGCTCACCCGCTCTTGGCTGGCCGCCTAAGCATCAGGCCGGGGCTGCCGCCACGGGTCCTTGCCAGTTGCTTGCCTCTGCCTGCCCAGAAATTGTTTCCGTACGTGAACCATTCCGCTTGCCGCAGTCGTAGACCAAGCATCGTGATTACCGGTCAACTCCGGTAATCGGCGGCATAGGAAGGTGCGGATCATGGCGATCGCGGCTACGAGTCAGCTACACGCGCTTGATCCGGGCATGACAGAAAGGCCAGCTGCAGGCCCTTCGGATATGCCAGATTCCCGCTATCGGGAGAAGGCGAAGCTGAAGACCGGATGGCCCAGACTGCTGTTCCGCCCCGGGCAGTTCACCGTATGGACCTCAGATGCCGGCCAGCAGGTCAGCTGGCGGGTACGGGTCCAGCCGGACGGGCACCTGATCACCCGGCATGTCTGGTATTCGGGCGAAGCATGGGACGAGCACGGTCACCGATGGGCGCCCGAGAGAGTTATCTGGCCGGGATGGTCAGCCCGGTCGAGGGAGGAAATCGACGCGCTGGGCTCGCCGCTGGCCGGTATGGAGAATTACTGGAGCACGGTCGGCAACCGTCTGCGTGATTCCGCGAAATGGCTGGCGACGGTTGTGGGGGCCGCGCTGGCCACGGTGATCGGCACCTCGCCGCTCGCCGGCATGAGGGAGCACCGGATGCACACTGCCGCCGTCATCTGGGCGGCGATCGGCCTCGCCCTTCTCGGTGCCACCATGTTCCTCATCCTGCAAGTTATGCGACCGCAATCTGTGTCTTACGGCGACGTTGAATGCGCCCGGCCGCGCCATTGGCTGCCGCAAAGATCGCTCTGGAAGTTGCGCCTGGTGATCGACTCGCACCAGGACCTTTACTTGCCGTGCGGCGTCAGCTGTGTCAGCAGCCTGCGCGAATCGATGATTATCGAAGAGGCCACAGTGATGGCACTGTCGGATGCGGTTGCCAGCGCCGCAGATACAGCTTCGGTCCATGCCCTTTGTGACGCCAGGGCGGCCCGGGCGGCGCGGCTAATGCAGCTGCGCGGCGCGGCGGCCAGGATCGCGGCCATCGGGGAATACTACAAATTGCGGACGCGCAGCTCGTGGGCTACCTATTGCGGGCTGCCGATGGGGCTGCTCGCAACGGCGTGCATCGTTACCGCTTTCGTGTGGCCACTGAGCTGACCGGCCCGGTCCCCGGTCCCCGGCCCTCAGCGGCCCTCCCGGGGCCGTGGCCTGCGGCCCTCCCGGGGCCGTGGCCTGCGGCCCCCCGAGTTTCCCCTCCCTTGCGCCCGTCATTTCCCCCCGTGACCCCCACTTAGGGTCGCGTCCCGACAGCACACCCACGCACATAACGGGGGACGTTATGCGTATCAAAATGCCCGCCTCCTACCGATCGACCACGGGTTCGGGGCGCCGTCCGCGCCGTGGCGCCCGTCTCACCGCGGCCGTCGCCGCACTCGCCGTGCCCGCCCTGATCGGCGGCACCGCGCTGGCGGGCACCGCCTCGGCCAGCACCGCGTTCACCACCCACGTCAGCCCGGACAACACCTTCTACCTGCAGCTCGACGTGTCCGGCGCCTCGACCCAGCCGGGCGCGCCGGTGATCGACTGGTGGTCCAACGGGGGCGCCAACCAGAGCTGGACGTTCTCGCCCATCGGCGGGCCCAACACCTACGAAATCATCAACGGAAACAGCAACCAGTGCCTGACCACGGACGGGGTTGCCGGCGATCAGCTCTACCAGCTGCCCTGCACCGGCAGCCAGGAGCAGCAGTGGGCCACGAGCCTCAGCCTCACCGCGTCTGGTACCCAAGCGATCAAGAACGTGTACAGCGGCCTGTACGTCGACGTCAGCGGCGACAGCCCGTGGCCGGGCGCGGCCATCGACACGTGGACCTACAACGGCGGGGACAACCAGTTCTTCTTCGCCGACTGACCGGGCGGCCGCCGGCCCGGGGGAGCCGCGCGGCCGTCACGGGGGCCCGCGGGGCCGGCCGGTCCGTGACCGGCCGGCCTCGCGGTCATGACCACCCGGGACCAGGCAATTCCGGCCCCGGTATGACGGTGGCGGGGTGACAGATGGGACGCGCGGGAGTTAGCTGGGAGGGGGAGCCCGGCGCCGCCCGAAAGGGGCGGTCATGATCGAGCCGTACCAAGCGCTGGGCCTGGTTCCGACCATGCGCGGCATCCGCGGCCGGGACGACATCGCCGTGAACCTGGAGCACCTGTCTCACCTGATCAAGGCCGCGTCGTGGCTGTCCAGCCTGGACCTGCCGGTGCGGCTGATCGCCATCCCCGAGGGTGCGCCCCGGGCGACCCCCGGCCGAAGTCCGTCAGACCCGGGCCATCAGGAACCGGAACACGTTCTCCTGCCGGTAGCTGCCATCCGGCTTCCGGCTGCGCGCGAAGGCCCGGGTCAGCGCCCCGCGGGTGGCGGGCAGCCCGGAGTGCTGAATGGCCGCGCGGGCCGGCCCGAGCTGAGCTGGGTGCGCACCGCGGTGGCCAGATCCGGGTAGATCAGCGGGTTCGGGATGTCCCTGACCGCCAGCGGAACAAGGCCGGCTAGCGCCGCGAGCCGTTCCAGTTCGCCGTCCTTGCTCCACGCGACGGAGCCCGGCGCGGCGGGCGGTGCGGGCGCCATCAGCGGCCCCATCTCGGCGAACATCACCCCGCTTTCGCACTGCTCCGGCGGTCCCCAGACCAGCAGGCTGATCAGGCCGCCCGGCCTGGCCACGTGGCTCATGTTCTTGACCACGGCGACCGGATCGGCCGCGAACTGGACCGAATTGAACGCCGTGACCACGTCGAACGACCCGGTGTCGAACGGCAGCGGGTCCTCCAGGTCACCGACGGCCACCGAGGCGCCCGGGACGCGCTCGCGCGCGATATCGGCCAGGGCGGGTGTCGCGTCGAGGCCGGACACGGTTGCGCCCCGCGCGGCGGCCAGCAGCATCGCGAATCCGCCGCCGCAGCCCACGTCGAGCAACGTGGTACCGTGCCCGACCCCGGCCGCATCCAGAACGGCCTCGTAGAAGGGCGTGCACATCGGCTCGTTGTAGTCGGACCAGTCCCGTGCCCCCGGGCCCCACAGCTCCGCCTGTTCCTTACCTGTTCCCATGACTGTTCCTCTGGCCGTGGCCACTGAGCGGTTCCCGATGGCCCCGGCCTATCGTCGGCTGGAGCCCGGTCACCGCGCATCGGTGAGAACACGCAAGCGCATACGTAATGACGGGACGGCGGCACGTAGCGGCCGCGCGCGGTCCGTCCGGTCGCCTGCACCGCAGTCGCAATCCGGCCTGTCAGCCTCGCATACCTGCGGGAACGTGCCTCCGTCCCGGCGGTTCGGGCAGGCCGCCGCTCCCGGCCGCCGGAGCATAATGATCAGGTGGTGGACCTGCTGTGTCCCGTGGTCATCGGCCGGGACGCGGAGACAGAGCGGCTGCGATCCGCCCTGGCGGCGGCCGGGGGCGGCGCGGGCGGGGTCGTGTTCCTCACCGGCGAGGCGGGCATTGGCAAGTCACGGCTGGCCAGCGAGCTGGCCGCCGAGGCTCGTGCCCGCGGGATGAATGTCCTGACCGGCCGGGCGGTGCCCACTGGGTCCAGCATCCCCTACCGGCCGCTGACCGAGGTGCTGCTGCAAGCGCTGCGCGACGGCCCGCTGCCGGAAGACGCTGGCCTGACGCCCTGGCTGCCCGCCTTGCGGGCGATCGTCCCGACGATCACCGCCGCCGGCGCCGACGGTCATGGTGAATACTCGGCCGCCGTCCGCGGCGAGGCGGTGCTCCAACTGCTGCGCCGCCGCGCCGGTCCGGCCTGCCTCATCGTGCTGGAAGACCTGCAATGGGCTGACCCGGACACGCTCGCCGTCCTGGAGTACCTGAGCGACAACCTTTCGGCCGAGCCTGTGCTCTGCCTGGCCACCTGCCGGGACGAAACCGCCCCGACGCGAGGCTCCCCGGCACCAGGCTCCCCGGCGGGAGCCGAAATGGTCACCCGGCTGACCGGGCGCCGCGCCGCATCTCACTTCCCGCTCGGCCGCCTGATCGCAGAGCAGGTCGCCGCCATGGTCCGCGCGTGCCAGCCGTCGGCCTCCGCCGATGTCGTCACCCGCGTGCAGGAAGTGTCCGACGGGATTCCGTTTCTCGTCGAGGAGTCGCTCGCCACGTCCGGCGTGCCGAAATCATTCGCCGCCGGGGTGCGCGGCCGGCTGGCGCAACTGAGTGACGACGAGCGCCGGGTGCTGCAGACCGCGGCGGTGCTCGGACGGCATTTCGACTGGCGGCTTCTGCCGGCCGCCACCGGTCTGGCCACCGGTGCCGTCACCCGCGCGCTGGAGCGCGGGGTCGAGTCCCAGCTGCTCGCGGCCGATACGGATGCCTTCCGGTTCCGGCACATGCTGACCAGGGAAGCAGTGGCCGGCGAGCTGCTTCCGCCGCGACGGGCCGCCTTCGCCGGCCGGGCGCTGGCTGTGCTGGAGGCGGAGCACCCCGGGCTGCCCGGCGGATGGGGCGACCTGGCCGCCGAACTGGCCATCCAGGCTGGTTGCCCGGACCGGGCGGGCGTGTGGCTGATGACCTCGGGCCGGTCGGCGCTCGCCCAGGGGGCCCTGGCCACGTCGATTGGCACCCTCCGCCGGGCCGCGGAGCTGGTCACCGACCCGGGCCAGCGCATCGAAGCCGAGATGCTACTCGTCGAGGCCCTGTCGCTGGCGGGGCGGTTCGATGAGGCGATGCTGACCGGCGACCGCCTGATCACCCAGCTTCCCGCCGGTACCGGCCGGGTCACCGACCGGGCGGCGATCCACCTGAAGCTGGCGCACGCCGCGGTGGACGGCACCAGGTGGGCGGCCGCGCGGCGGCATCTTGGCGCCGCGGCCGACCTCCTTGAGGCTCGTCCGGACACCGGCCTCCAGGCCGAGACGGCTGTCCTCAGCGCCGAGATTGCGTTCGCTGACGGCGACGTCGCCCGGGCTCGCACCCTCGCCGAGAGCCTGCTCGCCTCACCAGAGGCGGGTGCCGAGACCCGGTGCCACGCGCTGGAACTGCTCGGCCGGGTCCGGCGCGGAAATGACCTGGCCGCCGCCCGGGATGCGTTCGAGCAGGCCCTCACGGTCGCGGAGGAGACCAAACTGGCGGTGTGGCGGCTGCGCGCCCTGCATGAGCTCGGCACGATCGACATGTTCGACCACGCCGGCGACGGCCGCCTCGTCCAGGCCAGGCGCATCGCCGACGAACTCGGCGCGGCCAGCACCGGGGCCGTCATCGACCTCCAGCTCACCGCCGTCGCGATGTTCCGGTTCGAGCTGGACCGGGCGGAGCGGCACGCCCAGTCCGGGCTGGCCATCAGTACCCGCCTCGGGCTGGCCCAGGTACGCGCCATCATGCTCGTATTCCTCGGTGAGGTGCATGCGCTGCGGCGTGATGCTGCGGAGATGGAACGCTTCCTCGCGCTCGCCAGTGCCGCGGCGCCCGGTGATCCGGAGATCGAAGGCAGCGCGCTGGCTGGCGCACGCGGCGTGCTGGCGCTGCTCAACGACGACCGGGCCCGCGCCCTGGACGGCCTCGGGCGCGGAGTTGCCCTGCTCGACACGCTGCCGCAGCAGGGGCCCGCGCCGTACCGGGCGCTGTGGCCGCTGCTGCTGGCGGTTCAGGGGGATGCGAGAGCGGAGGCTGCGATCAGCCAGGCCCGCGCGGTCGGCCTGACCGTCAACCGGGTCAACCGGGGGCTGCTCGGCTACGCGGACGCGATCCTGGCCGGCCGCGACGGCGCGGATTCCCGGGCCACCGAGCTGGCGGCCACCGCGGACCGTGACCTGCGGCATTATCCCGTGTGGGCGGACCTGGCCCGGCTGTGCGCGGCCGAGGCGGCGCTGGCCGATGACTGGGGACAGCCGCGGCACTGGCTGGAGAATGCGGCGCATACGTTCGGCCGGTACGGGATCGAGCCCCTGGTCCTGCGCTGCCGCCGCCTGCTGCAGGAGCCGGGGCCCAGCCGCTGGTCCCGACTGGGGATCACCGGCCGGCAGGCTGACGTCCTGCGCCTGATCGCCGAGGGTATCTCCAACAAGGAGATTGCCGCCCGGCTGCACCTGTCGCCCCGCACGGTGGAAAAGCACGTCGAGAGCATGCTGCGGAAGACCGACACGCGGTCCCGGACGCAGTTGGTCGCGGTCGCCGGCCCGGAGTCGTCCCCTTAGGTGCCGTAGGCCCCGGGTGCCCCGGCCTGCCGCCAGATGGCCACTGGTCGCGGAGCGTATCGTGGGCAAATAGGGCGCATACCCGGCTGACAAGCCCGCGCCCGTGACGTGTGGCCCGCCCGATCCGGGCAGGGGCGCCCTAGAGCGGTGACTGTGCGATGACCGTCCAATGACGGTGCAGGCGACGGCGCGGCGACGGCGAAGCGGCCGCAGCGGTGCAGAGGGAGGATCTTGTGGCGATCGCGACCATCAACCCCGCGACCGGGGAAACCCTGAAGACGTTTGAGGAAATGGGCGAGCCGGAGGTCGAGCGGTGCCTGACGGCCGCCACGACGGCGCACGCCAGTTACCGGCTGACCAGCTTCGCCGAGCGCGCCCAGTGGATGCGCCGCGCGGCCGGCATCCTCGACGGCGAGCAGGACCAGATCGCCGCGATGATGACGACCGAGATGGGCAAGACGCTGGCCGCGGCCAAGCAGGAGGTCGCCAAGTGCGCCACCGCCTGCCGTTACTACGCCGAGCACGCCGAGGAGTTCCTCGCCGACGAGCCCGCCGACGCCGATGCGGTCGGCGCCGCGCGGGCCTACGTCAAGTACCAGCCGCTCGGGCCGGTGCTGGCCATCATGCCGTGGAACTTCCCGCTCTGGCAGGCCATGCGGTTCGCCGCCCCCGCCCTGATGGCGGGCAACGTCGGGCTGCTCAAGCACGCCTCGAACGTGCCGCAGACCGCGCTATTCATGCAGGACCTGTTCGCCCGCGCCGGGTTCCCGCAGGGCACGTTCCAGACGCTGCTCGTCGGCTCCAAGCGGATCGAGCCCATCCTCCGCGATGACCGCGTCGTGGCGGCCACGCTGACCGGTTCGACACCCGCCGGGCAGTCGGTAGCGTCCATCGCCGGCAGCGAGGTCAAGAAGGTCGTCCTCGAACTGGGCGGCAGCGACCCGTTCATCGTCATGCCCTCCGCGGACCTGCCGAAGGCCGCCGAGGTCGCCGCGTTCGCGCGCTGCCTCAACAACGGCCAGTCCTGTATCGCGGCCAAGCGCTTCATCGCCCACGACGCGATCTACGACGAGTTCGAGCGCCTGTTCGTCGAGCAGATGTCCGGCAAGAAGGTCGGCGACCCGATGCAGGACGGCACCGACATCGGGCCGCTCGCCTCCGAGCAGCAGCGCGACGACGTCGAGCATCTCGTCGCCGACGCGGTGGCCAACGGCGCGAAGGTGCTGTGCGGGGGAGCGGCTCCCGAAGGGCCCGGCTTCTACTACCCGCCCACCGTCCTGGCGGGCATCACTCCCGAGATGCGCGTGCACACCGAGGAGGTCTTCGGCCCGGTGGCCACGCTGTACCGGGTCAGCGACATCGGGGCCGCGATCGAGCTCGCCAACGGCACCGAGTTCGGCCTCGGCGCGAACGCCTGGACCAACGACGAGCAGGACCACGAGCGGTTCATCCGTGACCTGGCCGCCGGCATGGTGTTCGTCAACGGCAACGTCACCTCCTACCCGCAGCTGCCGTTCGGCGGCGTCAAGCGGTCCGGATTCGGCCGCGAGCTGTACTCCCAGGGCATCCGCGAGTTCTGCAATATCAAGACCGTCTGGATCGGCCCGCCCGTCGGCTGACGCCAGCGGCCCCGGTCCGTGTTCGCCCGGCCCGGGTCAGTCTCTGGGCCGGGCCGCCGGGCCGCCGCGCGTGGCCGCGATGCCCGCCGTTCGCGGGGACCGTCAGCGGCCGGTGAAGCGTGCCTCGCGCCGCTCCGTGAAGCTGTGCAGGCCTTCCGCCGCGTCCTCGCTCCCCAGCAGCCCGGGTAGCAATGATGCGATGCAGCCACGTGCCGCCTCCGGACCACCGTCCAGTCCGGCGCGGGCGCTGGCCAATGTGGCCTGTACGCCCAGCGGGGCCTGCCGGGCGATGAGCTGGGCCAGTTCCCTGGCCCGTCCGACGTGCGCCCCGGCCGGGACGACTTCCTGCACCAGCCCGATCCGCAATGCCTCCGCGGCACCGAACTCCTCCGCCGTGAGCAGGAAGCGCATCGCGTTACCCCAGCCGAGCTGCGCGGGCGCCCGGAAGGTCGCGCCGCCGAACGGCATGATCCCGCGGCCGATCTCCAGTTGCCGGAAGCGCACGTCATCGGCGGCGATCACAATGTCGGCGGCCAGGGCAAGCTCGATCGACAGGGTGAACGCGATGCCGTTGACCGCCATGACCACCGGTTTGGGCACCGGGTCGCGCCATACGGCGAACGGGTCGAAGCGGTGCGAGCCGCACAGCACCTGGGGGCCGCGCTCGGCTACCGCCGGACCGACCTCAGCCAGATCCAGGCCCGCCGAAAAATGATCACCGTGCGCGAACAGCACACCGGCACGGAGCTCGTCATCCGTGCCGAGAGTCTCGATACGCGCCGGCCAGCGCCTCGATGGTCGCCAGGTTGAAGGCATTCCGCTTCGCCGCGCGGTTGACCCCGATGAGCAGGACATGCCCGTCGCGTTCGAGGGTGATGGGCTCGGTCAACGTCGCTCCCGGCGGTCAGAGGCTGCCCATCTGCCAAGCTACCTGGATTGCGGCCCAGCGCAACCAGGCCCGTGGCCCGTCACGCCATGGACTCGCTCCCGGGCACGCCGTAGACGCGGCGCGCGTTGCCGGCCCCGGCCATGTGCGCGATGCGCTCGGCGTCGTCCGCCGTCCACGCGCCGTCACTGAGGGCCGTCCGCAGAAAATCCGACAGCCCCCGGCGGAACAGCACCGCCCCCAGGTAGTGCAGCTCCGGCAGGCTGAACCCATCCGAGGAGTACAGAAATTTCCCGAACGGACATAGCTCGAGCGTCTCCGCGATCAGAGCGCCCGCGCGGTGGCCCAGGTTATGCGTGGCCAGCCCGGCGTCCACGTACACGTGCGGGAACACCTGGGCCAGGTAGCCGGCCTCGCGGTGATACGGGTAGTTATGCAGCAGCATCACCGGCGTCCCGGTGGGCTCGATCGCGCGCAGCAGGGCGGTCAGCAGCAACGGGTTACACCGGTGCAGGTCGACATCGCGGTCGCCGTACCCCACGTGGAACTGGATCGGCAGCCCGAGGTCAACCCCGCACCAGATCAGGAAGCGCTGCAGCACCGGGTCGGCCAGCCGCCCGGGCGTCCCGCCGCCAGCGCCCAGCCAGCGTCCCGCGGCCTCCGCCACCTCCGCCTCCGTCGGCCGGGCCGCGGGCAGGTCCAGGCCGACCCGGTAGGCCGCGACCGACTTGAGCGCGGCCGCGCCCTGCGCCCGGGCCTCGAGAGCGTCGCGGAACGCGCTCGCGAACCCGGCCGCGCTGGTGCCGCCGGCCGCGACGGCCTCGGCGACCTGCTCCAGTCGCACGATCTCGCGGGCGTCCGCCCCGGCCAGTGCGGCCATCTCTGGTGGCGTGGCCAGTGGCTCGGGCTCGAAGCCGGTGTCCACGTACACTGCCGCCAGCCCCGCCGCCCGCAGGAACCGCCGGCTGACCTCTTCGGCGCCCAGGCTGGCCCGGCGGTCCAGGTACTTGTCCGGCCCGGTGTGCGCGGGCAGCCCGAGCACCGGCGGGCACCACCGCCGCATCGCGAACCCAGCCTGCGAGTCAAACAGCGTCACCCCCGCCAGGCCCCTCTCACCCGCTGGCCCCGTCGGCCCTTTCTGCTCCGTTAGTCCTTCCTGACCCGCCACCCACTTTCGTTCCACAGGCCCCAGTGCCCCGTCCGTCCACTCCTGCCCGGTCCAGCCGGCATGGTCCGGGTAGTCGGCCTCAGTGAGCAGCGCCTCGAAGTCGCGCCGCCCCACGTCGCGGCGGATCACGCCGTGGCAGTGGTGGTCCACCAGCGGCAAGTCCCGGACGAACGGGAGCAGGTCCGCCGCCCGGGAGCGCGGGCCGGCCGTGCCCTCCGCGTCAGGCACGCGGTGCCTGGTCGCCCGGGGCGCCCCCGGCCGGAAGCTCCGTGGACGCCCCGGCGGTCGCGGGCTCGGGTGCCCCGATTCCCTCGCTGGCCGTTAGCGCGGCCCCCAGCCGGCGGGCGAAGCCAGGTGCCACGATGACCGCGACGAGCGCGACCACGAGCCATCCGCCGGCCACGACCGGGAACCAGCGGCCCGGGCCGGACGGCGGATACGGGATCACGTTGCGGTAGAGCGTGTAACCAAGCACCACCAGGGCCAGCAATGGGACCACGATCTGCCACATGGGCACCGGCAGTTTCCGCCGGACGAACAGCAGGATGATGCACCCGATCGTGGCCAGCACGTAGGCGACCAGCAGGATGAGCGTCCCGATGGTCCCCGACCAGGCGAAGCTTTCCTCGGCGGTGGCGTGGAAGCCCGCGGTGTAGATCACGAAGATCGCGGCCGAGAACGCCGTGATCACCAGGGTCGCCGTGGCGGGCGCGCCGGTGCGCGACGGGCGCCCGACCCCACGGAGCCCGCCGGCGTCCCGGGCCAGCGCGTACATCAGCCGGGACGCGCCCACCGTGGACGCCAGGCAGCAGCCGAACGCGCTGATGGTGGTGCCCAGGGTGATAATGTCGCCGATCCACGGCCCGACGTAGCTGGTGCCGAGGTCGCCCAGCAGCGACGGGGAACTGGCGAAGGCGGTGACGCCGGCCTTGCTCGTGCCGAAGCCCATCATCTCCACCGCGGTGACCACGACGAAGTAGATCCCGCCGAAGATGGCCGTGCCGAGGATGGCTCGCGGGATATCCCGGGTGGGGTGCGTCGCCTCTTCACCGAGGGTCGCCGCCGCCTCGAACCCTGCGAACGACAGGAAACCGAACACCACCGCCAGGAACAGCGGCGAGAAACTCGTCCCTGGCGGCGGCACGAACACCGACAGTGTGAAGCCGTGTCCGCCCGGCGCGTTCCCCGAGAGCAGCCGGACCAGCACGATGACCGTGACGATCAGGATCAGCGCCACCGTGGCGCCTTCCACCGACAGCAGCACGTTCGTGCCGCGTCGGGCCGGGACGATGGCGAGCACCAGGGTCAGCGCCAGGGCCACCCCGGCCAGCAGGAATGGTGCCCACGACGGGGGATGCGGCCACACGCCCACCGCGTTCAGGAACGCGGTACCGAAGATGCCCGCCGCCGAGGACGTCACCACCGCGTAGAACGTGTACGTGCCGAGCAGCCCCCAGCCGGCCACGACCCCGGCCCGCGGCCCCAGCGTCGCCCCGACGAACGCGTAGACCGAACCGGAGTGGTGGTAGTACTGGCACAGCCGCACGAACGTGTAGGCCACCAGCAGCACGCCCACCGCCGCGATGAGAAACGCGAGAGGCACGGCCCGCCCCGCGGTGGCCGCGCTGGCCTGCGGGTTGATGTTCGCCGCCATGCTGGGTGCCATCAGGGCGATCGACAGGCCGATGGCCTGCCAGACGGACAGTGACCGTCTCAGCCCGGTGCCCCGCGGTGACGTTCCCGGCATCGGTCCTCCTCGTTACGGAGCCCTGCGCATGATTCCTTCCCCGTAGTTTGCGCTACCGGCGCAGGCCAGGGAAGGCACGCGTATCACCGAAACGCACATTTCACCAGACGCCATCGTTCAATTACGGCGGCGGGGCGCGACGCGGTCCCCGGTAAATACGCGACGGAATGAACGCAATCCGGCGCGTTGTTTCCGCAGATATGAGGCTTTGGAATTGCGTGGCGCCCCGCCCGGGCCGCTATCGGCATTTTTCCCCGATTAGCGTTGTTCTCTCTCCACCGCCGAAATCAATGTAAGAGTTTCTTGCGGACTGAGCGCAATCGTCTGAATACGCTCAAGCGGGTCGGCCGGGTCTTCACGCTGGAGAATCTGAATACCGCGGTCGATCACCCCGGCACGCCGTTCGCCCGCGCGGCCGACACCCTCGCGCTCGTCGAAGCCGTCGGCAGCCCGCACCTCCGGATGAACCTGGACCTCTATCACGCGCAGATCGGCGAGGGAAACCTGATCGGGCTCGTGCAGCGCGCGCTGCCGTTCGTGGGGGAGATCCAGGTGGCCGACGTACCCGGCCGCTGTGAGCCGGGGACCGGGGAGATCAACTACCCGGCGGTCGCTGCCGCGCTGCATCGCCTCGGCTATACGGGCGTCGTCGGCCTGGAGGCCTGGGCATCCGGAGACCCGCTCACGGCGCTCAATCGTTTCCGCGCCGTCTTCACCGTCTAACCAGCCGACCCTCCCCCATCCGGGGCAGCACCCACCCAGTCCAGCGGCGATAGCCGCTGGAAGATGGGGTGGACATGCCCGCACGGGTGGGCGCGACGTGTGCGCGCGCCCTTTACCATTTTTTCACCTTGCGGCCATAATCGTCAGTTGACGACCGTGCCTAAGCTGTGAACTGTTCAAATGAGAGTGCTGCCCCAGACCCCGGTGGTATCCCACAACTATCCGGTTTGGGGGCCCGATGCTCCGCGAAAACCTGTCTGCCAATGGTCAAACTCGGTCTGCGGACCGCTGGGATGGCGTGCCCGCACCGCCGCGGCCGTCTGATCTCCGTGCCGAATGGCGGCGGCGGGTGGAGGCTGCCGCTGCTACCGTGTTCCCTCCGGCGGGCCAGCTCGGTCATGGCTGTACCGCCGTGTTGCGGAGCCAGCCCGCCCGCCTCGTGGACGGGCGGGTCGAAGGCGGGTATACGGGCGTGTTCGAGCTCATCTGCTGCGACTGCGGCGACAATCCGTACCTGGATTATTCCCACGTCTCGGCTCGCCTGCAGAAAATCCGCGGGCCCTTTGCGATCGCTGAGGGTCTTGCCGCCTATGAGACGCACCTCGGAGTAGAGCAAGTATCTCAGTGCGACTGCGTGAACGGCAGCGCATAGCGGCCGTCACCGCGCTGCGGGCCCGGTTAGAGACCGGCCAGGTTTTCGCGGCTGCCGTAGGCGCACAGCCCGTACAGCGCGACGACGTCCATGGCGATGATGGTCAGCGCCCAGAACGGGTAGGCCGGGAGGAAGAACATCATGTCGATGGCGCTGAGCCCGACCACGATCACCGCGAACCAGCGGGCCAGCTGGTTGCCCACCAGGATCCCGCCGGCGGCGGCCAGCTGCGCGATGGCGATGATGAGCGTGATCCAGCCCCAGGTGCGCAGGTTGGCGAACACGTAGTGCGCGTTGGCGGTGAACACGTGCGAGTTGGCGATCGCGGTCCGCTGCCTGCGGTGCAGGCGGCCGGAGCCGTGCGGCCGCCGTCTTGACCCTTGAGCGTCAAGACGTACGACATCGGCAAACCTGGCTTAGGTCAGCGCATCCGGCGACGCTCGCGCCGGTGCATCCCGGCGACGGAGACCGGTGACAACGGACGCCCAAGCGGGTCGATGAACAGCGCGCATGGCCCGGTGGCGGCCGGCACGGTGCCGTCGAGGAGCTTGATGCTGTAGCTGAGCGCGTCCCCGTCCAGGCGCGGATCCTGGATGACCACGACCGCATCCTCCGGGAGCCGGTCGCCCGGCTCTGCGAACGACAGGACGGCGTTCGGGGGGTTGTCCGCGAAGCTGTTGTCCCCTGCTGTCCAGTTGTCGACGAAGCTGCGGGACATCATGTGCCCGACCTCGCGCTGGGGGCGGTCGGCGAAGTACAGCGTCGACGGCGACACGCCATGCAACGTGATGGTTCCCCGGTCGCTGGTCATGCTCGCCGCGGTCTGGACGAACAATGCCTCCATGTCCTCAAGCTGCTGCTCGGTGACCTCACTCATCGTGGCTCCTCTCGCGCGGCCTTGACCGGCTGGGTCGTTGCCGCCTGTCCTTCACTCTTCTGCTGTCGCCGCCCGGCCACATCACCCGCAGCGGATGACGGGGACGGCGGCGACGTCGAGCCTGGAACAAGTCGCGGCAAGCTTTGTTTGCCGTGCGTCGTTCACTACGCGCCCTGCTTTCGCGGACTCCTCGCCCCAAATCCCCGCCAGCCGCGGGCAGCCCTGCCCCAGGTGCCGCAGAAGTCTCACTGGTCACAGCGGAGTACGACACGAGGCTGTACCTAACGTGAGATCTCGAATTTGAGATACCCTTTCTGGTATGAACGAGGAAGGCAAGGGCCTGCCGGAGCCCATTGCGAGCCCGGCCGGGACCGGGCCGTCGCCTTCAGGCGCCGCAACGGATGCCCCCCAAGCGCTAGTCCGGCCCGATGCCTCGGAAGTTCCCATCGCGCCAGACCCCGTTGGCACCGGCGAGAAGCCGGGGCGGCTGCCGCTGCTGCCCGGGTTCCGCGAGATGGCGCTGCGCCGGATGTCGCAGGACCGAGGCCGGCTGATGAAGGAACTGGCTGCCCGGCGCCAGGACGCGGGCCTCTCGCAGACGGAGATCGCCGCGCGGATGGGCACGTCCCAGTCGGCGGTGGCCCGGCTTGAGTCGGGCGAGGCCGACGTGCGCGCCTCGACGCTGGAGCGCTACGCCGCCGCCCTCGGCACCGAGATCACGTGGAAGCTGCAGGGCTGACCGCGCCCGCAGCGAAAGGAGCAATCCCATGACCATGCGCCCCGCAAGCCCCGTCGGCCCCGCAAGCCCCGTGTCCGCCGAGATCCCGTTCCGGCCGGGGCAGCCGCCCTGGTGGCCGTCCCCGGCACCGCCTGCCTTCCCCTCCCCGCCGGCGCCCGCTCCGGTGCACGCCCCCGCGCGGGTATGGCTGGATCCGGGCGAGCGTCCGGGGCTTTACGACCGCCTGATGGAGCGGCGGATCGTGATGGCGCATGGCCATCTGGACGACGAGGCGGCGACCCGGCTGTGCGCCCAGCTGCTCACCCTGGACGCCGAGGGCGACGGCCCGATCCGTTTCGAGCTGCAGAATCTCGGCGCCGATCTCACCGCCGCGCTCACCGTGATGGGCGTCCTGGACGTGGTGGGCGTCCCGGTTGAGGCCCGCGCCGCCGGGCGGATGAATGGGGCGGCCCTCGGTGTGCTCGCCGTGTGCGAGCAGCGCCGCGCCTATCCCAATGCCCTGTTCGCGATGTCCGAGCCGACCGTGGAGTTTGGCGGCCCGCTGACGGCCGTCACCGCACGTGAGGAACAGACGAGGAACATGCTCGACTCGCTCTACTTCCGGCTCGCGGACGTAACCGGCCGCGAGGTCGACGAGCTCCGCGCCGACGCCCGGGCCCGCCGCATGCTCACCGTCGCCGAAGCGCAGCGTTACGGCCTCCTCACCGGCCAGATCGAATGCGGCTGAGCGGGCCCCCGAGACCCCCGAGGCAGCCAGATCGACCGCCGCTGGAGGGGCCACCCGAAGGCCGCCCGAGGCGGCCCGATCGAGCGCTGCTAAGCGGACGCCGGGAGGCCGCCCCAGGGCCAGACGGAACCGGCCCGGCCTGGGCAATGCGCCTTCGCCGCCACCCTCCGGGCGAGTAGCATCAGCGCCGGGGAAAGCTCGGATGATCCGGCGGCGCAGGAGCGGCGCATGAGGTCCGTATTCTGCGCGGCCATGCGACCGCAGGGTCACCATGTGGCCCCTGCCTAATGCTTAAGGGCGAGGGTGAGCACGACAGACGACGCGGAGTACGCACGTTTGGGCGTGCGGGCCGAGCACGGGTTTACGGTCACTGGCAGCACCCCCGGGATCGACGGCGGGCCGGGCGCGCCGTCGGCCAACGGGACCGTTCCGGGCACCGCGCCCGGCCACGGGACCGCTCCGCCCCCCATGCCCTGGCCCTACGGGCCGTTCCTGACCCCGGTACCGCCGCGTCCGGCGGTGAGCGACGAGGCGTCGGCGTCACGCGGGCATCCGGGAGACCCGGGCTTCGCCGGAGGTCACGACGCCCTGACCCTCACGGCCGAGGGATCGGCCTGGTCGGTTTGGCAGCACGCCCAGCGCACGTGGCACGCCGCCGGAGCCGAATGGTCCGCCGCCGCCGTAACTAGCGACATCGCCGCGCCCACGCAGCAAACGCCACCAGCCACGTCCTCCTTCGACGTCTTCGCGCCCGGCCCGAAGAAGACCCAGCCCGCCCCGGTCGACGAGATGTCCCCACCCGCGCCCGCCGACAGCCCGCCCGTCCCCGCCCGCGAGGCCCTCCCACACGACACACTCCCGCCCGGCGCGAACGGCAATGCTCCGGCCAGTCCGGCCGTAGCCAGTCCACAGCTACCCCCGCCACAGCTACCCCCGCCCAGCCCAGCCCAGCCGTCCCGCCCAGCCCAGCCGTCCCGCCCAGCCCAGCCGCCCCGCCCAGCCCAGCCGCCCCGAGGCGGCGGACATGGGAGCGCACGCCCCGCCGCGGAATCCTGCTGGCCGTAGTCGCGGTCCTCGCCGTCGTGGCCGCCTGCTCCGGGTACACGGTCCTGCACAGCAGCGGCCTGCCCGCCCGCGACTATCCTGCCGCCCGCCTGGCGGGCACGGTCTTCGGCGGGGACGCGATCCCGCCGGGACGGGGAATCGCCCAGACGATGGACCGCGTGGTCAGTTACGGCGGCACCACGGTCGCCGTGGGCTCGCAGGCCGGCGGGGACATCCCGCGGGCCCAGTTCTTCGTGTCCCACGACAACGGGAGCACCTGGGGTCTCGCGGCGGTGAGCGCCCCCGGGGGCGGAGCGCCGTCACCCGGGCACCCTGCCCAACTGGTCGCGCGCGGCCCGAACGGCTGGCTGGCCGTCGGCCCGGACGCCATCTGGACCAGCGCCACCGGCCAGTCGTGGACGCTCGCCTCATCGGCCGGCATCGTCCCGTCCGACGCCGGTGACCAGCTCTCGGTCCTGACCGCGACGAGCAGCGGCTTCCTGGCCGCCGGGCAGAACCCGGCCGAGGGGACCGCGGTGATCTGGACATCCCCGGACGGGCGGCACTGGCAGCGGATGTCGGCCGCGCAGCTCCGGCTGCCCGCGGGCGGCAACACCGTGGCCGACCTGACCAGTGCCGCCGTCAGCGGCGGCGACATCCTGCTCGCCGGGCACGTCTTGCCCCCCGCCGGGGGCCGCGTCGCCGCGACCTGGCTGAGCACAGACAACGGCCAGACCTGGAAGTGGGCACCGGTGCCCGTCAGCCACGGCGCCGCGGGTGCGCTCGCCGGCATTGCGGCCAGCGGAGCAGGCTTCGTCGCGATCCGCCCGGGCAGCAGCTCACCGGGATCGTCCGCCGCCCAGGCCAACGGGGTCGTCTACGTCTCCGCCGACGGAATCTCCTGGCGATATGCGGCCACGCTTACCGCCCCCCACGGGGTGCAATTCGGCATGGTCCAGGCCGGCGCGGGCGGCTTTGTGGCCCTGGGCCGGGGACCGGCCGGGGCCCTGGGCGCCTACGTCAGCCCGAACGGCCTGACCTGGGGGCCCGTCATCCCCTTCGGCCCCGCGCCGCCCAGCATGACCGGAGCGACCGTGACGGCGGGCGGGACCGTCGTGGTGACCGGCTCCACTGGTGCGCTCGGCCGCCACCAGCCCTACCTCGCCCTGGCGCCGGCCGGGCAGGTCGCACAGACGGTCGACGTGGCTACCATTCCGGGCGCGTCCATCTCACAGCTCAGCGCCAATGCCGTCGCCGTCTCCGGTAACCAGCGGGTGGCCGTGGGCGAGGCCGGCGGGTCGCCCGCCATCTGGACGGCCACCGGCTCCTCCTGGTACCGCGACACGCTCGCC
This sequence comes from uncultured Actinomycetes bacterium, assembly GCA_963742865.1. Lineage (GTDB taxonomy): Bacteria > Actinomycetota > Actinomycetes > Streptosporangiales > Streptosporangiaceae > Bog-532. The sequence continues at coordinate 80,998 of CAVUNW010000003.1, read as the reverse complement.
CTGACGCCCGCCCCCGCCGCTACCTCGCCTGCCTCCGGCGCAGGCTCCCCGTCCACCGCACCATCCATGGCCGCGCTCACGACCTCGCCGGACTCCGGCGCCAGCTCCTCGCCCACGACCCCGCCCGCCTCCTCCGCCACCCCGGCCGTGGACGCGCAGAAGCTCACCAGCGTGGTGCACGGCCCAGCGGGCTGGCTGGCCACCGGCGAGGCGGAATCCGCCACGGCGCAGCATCCCATCCTGCTGACCTCCGCCGACGGGATGATCTGGAGTGAGACCGGCCATAACGCGGCCGCGCTCGCCGGAGCTCACGTGGCCGCCGCCCAGGCGGCCGCGGGCCCGGCCGGCTGACGTGGTCGTCGGCAACGTCACCACCAGCGCGGGAACGTCCCCCGCCGCCTGGTGGTCCCGCGATCTGCGCACCTGGACCCGCGCGGGCGGCTCCGCTTCCGGCAGCGCGGCCGATGGCAACCCGGGGGAGATGCTGGGGGTGACCTCCGGGCCGTCCGGGTACGTGGCCGTCGGCACCCAGGGCATCTCCCCGGCCGTCTGGACCTCCGGCGACGGCCGGACCTGGCACACGGCGACCCTCAAGGTGCCCGCCGGAGCCGCCAGCGCCAGCCTGCGGCAGGTGGCGGTCAGCGGGCCGCACGTGATCGCGCTCGGCGGGGAGCGCTGGTCCTCGGGCGCCGAGAGCGCCTTCGCCGAAGTCTCCGCGAACGGCGGCCGCACGTGGCGCCCGGTCCCGCTCCCGTCGCCGCACGGGGACGCGATCGCCACCGCCCTGACCCCCATGCCCGGCGGGTTCACCGCGGTCGGCACGGACGGGACGCCCGGCCACCGCAGCGTTGTCGTATGGACCAGCCGCGACGGCAGTGCGTGGACAATTCAGATGCCTAACGGACGTGGGCTGGGCGGTCCCGGCATCCAGGAGATCACCGGCGTGACGGCTTCCGCTGACGGTTCCCTGACCGGCGTGGGCTTCATCGCGTCCGCGTCCGGCGAGCAGCCGACCCTATGGAACGTCCCGGCGCGTTAGGGCTCAGGCCGGCTTCCCCGGCCGCGGCGCGGGCATGCCCCGGATCGAGGCGTCCAGGATCTCGGCCGTGTGCGCGATCGCGATGGTCTCGCCCTGCGCCTCCAGGGCGGACGCGATCTGCAGCGAGCACCCCGGGTTGGCCGAGATGAGCACCTGCGCTCTGGTGCTATGGACCGACGCCGCCTTGCGCTGGCCCAGCTCGCGCGCCGCCTCCGGCTGCAGCAGGTTGTAGACGCCCGCCGACCCGCAGCACATCCCGGCCTCGGGGATCTCCGTCAGCTCGAGCCCGGGGACGCCGTTCAGCAGGGCGCGCGGCGCCGCGGTGATCCGCTGGGCGTGCGCCAGGTGGCAGGCGTCGTGGTACGCCGCCCGGACCGGCAGCGGGTGCCGGGCCGCGACCGGGCCGCCCGCACCCTCGAACAGATCGGCCAGGAACTCGGCGAAGTCGCGGACCTTGGCGCTGAGCGCGGCCGCCCGCGGCGCCCATTCCGGATCGTCGGCCAGCAGGTCGGCGTACTCCTTCATCGCCGAGCCGCAGCCCGCGGAGTTGACGACAATCGCCTCGACCCCCGCCTGCTCGAACGTCTCGATGGCCTGCCGGGCGAAATCGGCCGCCTCCCCGGCCCGCCCCGAATGCAGCGACAGCGCCCCGCAGCACCCCTGCCCGCGGGGGATGACCACGTCGCAGCCCTCGGCCGCGAGGACCCGCGCGGTCGCGATGTTGACCTGCGGGAAGAAGACCGACTGTACGCACCCGGTGAGCATCCCGACCACCGCGCGCCGGGCCCCGCGCGCCGCGACCAGCTCGGGCAGCCTCCCGGACGGTACCGGGGCGCCCGGCCTCGGGGCCAGGTTCATCGCCGCGCCGAGGACCGGCGAGACCCGGCCCGGCAGCCCGCTGCGCGCCACCAGCCGGTCCAGACCGGTGCGCTGCAGCAGCCGCAGCGGCCCCGCGAGCGCACGGAGCCGCCGGGGGTAAGGGAACACTGCGAAGATCGCCGAGCGCGCCGCCCGGTCCCGCAGCGGCCGGTGCCGTCCCCCGCCGACCGGCACTCCGCCGGCGCTCCACGGCCGGCGCTTCACTGGCCGGCGCTCCACTGGCCGGCCCTGCGCCGCGCGCGGCGCTCGGGCCCGCACCCTCGCCGGGGCCCCGCCCGGGGCCGGCCCCGTGTCCTGCTCGGGATCCGGCTTCCGGCCCGTCCGCCCCCGCGACCTCCTGAACGCCCGGGCCGTCCCCCGCCGCGACGCCCCCCGGCGGCGCGACCGCGGGCGCGTGCGCCGGGTCATCCGTCCACGACCGTGCCGCCTCGATGAGCCGGTCGTACTGGACGCCGGAGGGGCACGCGGTCATGCACGCCATGCAGCCCAGGCACCGGTCGAAGTGCTCGGCCGCCGCCGGGCTGAGCTCCGCGCCGTCCAGGACCTGCGTGACCAGGTGGATCCGCCCGCGCGGGGAGTCCATCTCCTCGCCCCACAGCGAATAGGTCGGGCAGGCGGGCAGGCAGAAGCCGCAGTGCACGCAGTCATTGGCCAGGTCGCGAAGCTTGCTGTCGTCCAATCAGATCCCGTCCAATCAGATCCCCCCGGCGAAACGTCCCGGCGCCATCGTGTTACCCGGGTCGAACTGGCGCTTGACCGCGCGCATCAGGGCCAGCGCGGGCACCGGGCCCCACATGTCCACGGACGACTGCACGGCCCGCGGGGCGGTCAGCACGACCACGCTGCCGCGCGCCAGGGCGCTGGGATCCTCGGCGCCGCCGTGCCCGGTCGCGGCGCGCAGCGCCCGGACGAACATCGCCACTTGCTCCCGGTCCGCGGCGGCGTCCAGCGAGACGTAGAGCACCCCGGCCCCGCCCGAACCGCTCACCGCCGGGGCCACGCCCGTGTCCACGGCGACCGCCTCGATTGCATCCAGGACCTGGCGCAGTTCCGCCGCCCAGAACGCGACCCGGATCAGGGTGCCGGCCCCGTGCCGCCCCCCGCGCCGTCGGCCGCCTCACCCCGCTGCACCCACCACTCGGGCGCCTCCAGCGAGGTCTGCGCGCCCTGCCCGAGCGCCGCGGCCATCCGGTCGGCGCGCTCGCTCACCCCGGTCGCGGTGCCCTCGAGCATGATGCCGACCCGGACCGGCTCGCCCGGCCCCGGTCGGTCGATCTCCGCCGCCGACGCTTGCAGCGGGGACGCCGCCGCGGTGACCACGGCCTCGGCGGCGGCGGCGGTGTCGCCGTACTCGCTGGTCACGTACGCGGTCAGCGCCGCCAGCGGATGCAGGCGGAAGGTCACCTCGGTGATCAGCCCCAGCGTCCCGAGCGACCCGGCGTACAGCTTCCCGATGTCGTACCCGGCTACGTTCTTGACGACCTTCCCACCGGAATGGGACACCCGGCCGTCCGGGCGCACCACGGTGATCCCGATGAGCAGGTCGCGCGGCGTGCCGTAGCGCAGCCGCAGCGGACCCGCCGCGCCGGTAGCCACCACCCCGCCGACCGTCGCCGCCGCCGGGCCGTCCAGCGCGAGCCGCTGTCCCTTCTCTGCCAGCACCTTTCTGAGCGCGCCCAGCGTGACGCCGGCCTGGGCCTGCACCACCAGGTCACCGGCCGCGTGCTCGAGGATGCGGTCCATCCGGCTCATGTCCGCGATCACGTCGCAGCGCACCGGGGGCAGCCCCCACGAGATCGTCCGCCCGCTGCCGCGCGGCACTACGGTCATGCCGAGCGAGGCGGCGGCGCTCATCACCCCTGCGGCCTGCTCCACCGTCCCGGGGTAGGCCACACAGGCGGGCGCGACGCCGCCCACCGCGTCCGCGGGACCGGCCTCGCTGACGACCGCGCCCGTCCCCGCGAGCGCCACGGCGACCTCCGCACCCGCCGTCATGCCCCCACCCACGTCCGTTCGGGAAAATTGAACGCACCCAGCGCCGCCGCGCCCGCCACTTCGACTGCATCCCGCGCGCCCTCGGCTCCCGCGCCTCTAGCGTCCCGTCGGCCCCTTGCGCCCCTCACGCCGCCCGCGTCCCGCGCCCCAGCGCATTCCGCCGCCCCAGCCATTCCGCCTGCCCCAGCCATTCCGCCCGCCCCAGCCAGCGCGCTCCGCGCCGCCCCGGCCTTTACGCATACACGGCCTTTACGCATACATAGGAACGAGCAGCCGCCGCCATCAGAAGAGGTCCACTTCGCCGGCGGCGACCGCGGGGTGCGGCGCGCGGCGGACACCGGGGACCTCCCCGCACAGCCGTGGCGTGGGGAACACCTTGCCCGGGTTACACAGGTTCCGCGGGTTGAACGCGCAGCGCAGCATCTGCATCGTGTCCAGGTCGTCGTCGCCGAACATCTTGGTCATGTAGCGCGACTTGTCGACGCCGACGCCGTGCTCGCCGGTGATCGACCCGCCCGCCTCGATGCAGAGGTCCAGGATCTGGCCGGAAACTTCCTCGGCCGCCTCGCCCGCGCCCGCGACGCTGTCGTCGAACAGGACCAGCGGGTGCAGGTTGCCGTCGCCGGCGTGGAAGACGTTGGCCACCCGCACGCCGTCCGCCCCCGCGGACAGCTCGGAGATCCGCGCCAGCACCCTGGACAAGGCGGTCCTCGGCACCACGCCGTCCTGGACGATGTAGGCGGGGCTGATCCGCCCCACCGCGGCGAACGCGGACTTACGGCCGGCCCAGATCCGGGCCCGTTCGGCGGGGTCGTCGGCGATCCGGATCTCGCCCGCGCCCGCCTGCTCGCACAGCTCACGGACGGCCGCGCGGTCCTTCTCCACGTCGGCCGCCGGGCCGTCCAGCTCGACAACCAGCACCGCCCCGGCGCCTTCCGGGTAGTTGCACTGCACCGCGGCCTCGGCCGCCTCGATCGCCAGCGCGTCCATCATCTCGATCGCGGCCGGCACGATGCCCGCCCCGATGATCGAGGACACCGCGGTACCGCCCTGGCTGGTGCTGTCGAACGCCGCCAGCAGGCAGGTCACCACCTCGGGTAGCGGCGTCAGCTTGACCACGATCTTGGTGGCGATGCCGAGCGTGCCCTCCGACCCGGTGAACGCGCCGAGCAGGTCGTACCCGGGGGACGCGCCCGTGCCGTCACCAAGCCAGACCAGCTCCCCGTCGGGGGTGACGATCTCCAGCCCGGTCACGTGGTGCACGGTGAACCCGTGCTTCAGGCAGTGCGCGCCGCCGGAGTTTTCCGCGACGTTGCCGCCCACCGAGCAGATCACCTGGCTGGACGGATCCGGGGCGTAGAAGAACCCGTACGGCTCGACGGCCTTGCTGACCGAAAGGTTCGTCACTCCCGGCTCCACGATCGCGCGCCGGCTGAGCGGATCGATCTCCAGGATCTTCCGCATCCGCGAGGTGACGACGAGCACGCCGTCCGAGCGCGGCAGCGCCCCGCCGGACAGCCCAGTGCCCGAGCCGCGCGCGACGAACGGGACGCCCGCCCGGGCGCAGGCCCGGACTACGGCGGCGACCTGCTCGGCGGTTTCCGGCAGGACGACCAGCCCCGGCGCGGTCCGGTGTGAGGTCAGCCCGTCGCACTCGTACGTGGCCAGATCCCGCGGGTCCGAGACCACCCCGCCCGCGCCGCAGATCTGGGTCATCACCGGGATCAGCGCCGCCGTCGCGGTCTCCGCCACCGGCAGCCCGTCCGCGCCGTATGCGTCCGCCGCCTGGCCGGCCCCGCCCATCAGGGCATGCGCTCGTAGGCGGGGATCGTGAGGAAGTCGGCGTACTTGTCCGCCAGCGCCACCTCCGTGAACAGGGCGGTGGCCTGGCCGAAACGTTCCGCGTCGAACGCCTCACCGAGCTGCTCGCGGATCGCGGTCAGCTCCTCGTCGATCATCTGCTCCACGCGCTCGCGGGTGACCTTGGGCCCGTCCTCGAGCAGGACGTCGTTGTGCAGCCACTGCCAGACCTGGGAACGCGCGATCTCCGCGGTCGCGGCGTCCTCCATCAGGTTGTAGATGGCAACGGCGCCGTTCCCGCCCAGCCAGGACGCGAGGTACTGGATGCCGACGCTGATGTCGTTGCGCAGCCCGGCCTCGGTGATCGTGCCGGGTGTCTTGCTCACCGCCAGCAGGTCCGCGGCGCTCACGCTGACCTCGTCGCGCAGCCGGTCCAGCTGGTTCGGCTTGCTGCCCAGCACGCCGTCGAAGATCTCGCGGCAGATCGGCACCAGGTCCGGGTGCGCGACCCACGACCCGTCGAAGCCGTCCGATGATTCGCGCGACTTGTCCTCGCGCACCTTGCCCAGCGCCTTCTCGTTGACCTCGGCGTCGCGCCGGCTGGGGATGAACGCCGCCATCCCGCCGATCGCGTGCGCGCCGCGCCGGTGGCAGGTCTTGACGAGCAGCTCGGTGTAGGCCCGCATGAACGGCGCGGTCATCGTGACCTGGTTCCGGTCCGGCAGGACGAACTCGCGCCCCCGGGTGCGGAACTTCTTGATGATGCTGAACAGGTAGTCCCAGCGGCCCGCGTTCAGCCCGGCCGAATGCTGCCGCAGCTCGTACAGGATCTCGTCCATCTCGAACGCCGCCGGGATCGTCTCGATGAGCACGGTGGCCCGGATCGTGCCGCGCGGGATGCCGAGCGCGTCCTGCGCGATGTTGAAGGCGTCGTTCCACAGCCGCGCCTCGAGATGGCTCTCGGTCTTGGCCAGGTAGAAGTACGGGCCCTTGCCCTTGGCGATCTGCTTGCGGGCGCTCGTCGTCATATAGAGCGCGAAGTCGACCAGGCTGCCGGAAGCGCGGCGCCCGTTGATCAGGATGTGCTTCTCGTCCAGGTGCCAGCCGCGGGGCCGGACCACGATCATGGCCAGCTCCTCGTCCGGCCGCAGCTTGTATTCCTTGCCGTCGGCGGAGGTGAAGTCGATGGTGCGGTCCAGCGCGTCCTTGAGGTTCAGCTGGCCCGTGATCATGTTGTCCCACAACGGCGCGTTGGCGTCCTCGAAGTCCGCCAGCCAGACCTTCGCGCCTGAGTTCAGCGCGTTGAGCGCCATCTTCTTCTCGGTGGGTCCGGTGATCTCTACCCGGCGGTCGGCCAGCCCCGGGGCGGGCAGCGCGACCTGCCAGGCCGGGTCCTCGCGGATGTGCCGGGTCTCGGGCAGGAAGTCCAGGCTCCCGCCGGCGATGATGTCCGCCTGCCGCCGCGCACGCGCCGCGAGCAGGTCGGCCCGGCGGTCGGCTAGCTCCCCGTGGAGCGTCGCGATCAGGCTGATCGCCTCGGGAGTAAGAATCTCGTCGTAACGATCCCCGGATGGGCCGGTGATCTCAACGCCATCGGTGCCCGGCATCAGCAACTCTCCTCCGCAGTCTGCTTCACATCCTAGGCAGATCAGGTCTCCTGGTACGAGACCCCTACCTGCGGTCCTTGCCCCCGGAACCGGCGGCCCCGGCTGGCCGCGCGCGGTACGGCGCGGGCCTTCTACCTTTGCCGCGCGCCGGTAGGGCGCACACAGGCCGCCTCACACCGCGCGCCGGTAGGGGCGCGGAACGGCCGGCTTGTTACCTGCTAGTAACAGGTATCGGCCTGGTAACGCTATCGGGGCCGGCGCAGCGAGGTCAATGAGGGCCCGGGTTAGCCGCGGTCCGGCAGCGCCCCCGCCCGGAGCCGGGGCCGTTCATGGCCGCCCGCCCGGAGCCGGGGCCGTTCCGCCGTTCCCGGCTGATGGCCGCGACCGTACGCGCGGGGGCCGGGACCGATGGTGAGCCCGGCGCCGTACGCGAAGGATGGCGTCACGGGAGTGGCCCGCGCCCAGGCGCTCGCCCGCCGGCCGTGGAATAGGCCGAAGCCGGACAGCGCTAATGACAGAGTCAAAGCCCTGATCTGTTATGCTTGTATGTCCGTGCAACGGACCCGAGTAGTTAACTCGGCGCAATTAACTTGACGAAGGAAAGTATAACAAACAATATGCCCGATCGTCAAACAGAGTCTGCCCTTTCCGAATCAATTAGGAAGGAGCAGGATTACGTCTCCATGCTCTACCGGCTGCTGGATGCGGCGCGGCAGCGGAGCGAGGCGGCCCTGCGTGAGGTGCATGGCCGCGGCGGCGCTGGCGGCACGTTCGCGGCCCGCGTGGAGCGCGAGGTCGCAGCGGCGGAGCAGGCCAGGAGGCTTTCCCAGCTGAACGGCGTGGAACGCGGCCTTTGTTTCGGGCGAATGGATGACACCGACGCCCATACCTTTTATATCGGCCGGATCGGGTTGCACGACGAGGAGTATGAGCCGGTCCTTATTGACTGGCGCGCGCCGGCGGCGCAGCCATTTTACGCGGCCACGCCGAATGACCCGGCCGGCCTGCTCCGGAGGCGGCACCTTTATACCCGGGGCCGCACCGTGGTCGGCGTCGACGACGAGGTATTCGACCTCGATCAGATGAGCGAGGCGGACCGGCGCGGCCTGGTCGGCGAGGCCATGCTGCTGGCGACGGTTCAGCGTGGCCGCACTGGGCGGATGAGCGACGTGGTCGCCACCATCCAGGCCGAACAGGACCGGGTGATCCGTTCCGCCCTGGCCGGGGTGCTCGTCGTTCAGGGCGGCCCGGGCACGGGCAAGACGGTGGCGGCGCTGCACCGCGCGGCGTTCCTGCTCTACACCCACCGCCGGACCCTGGAGCGGCGCGGCGTGCTGATCATCGGCCCGAACACGACCTTTCTCCGCTACATCAGCCAGGTGCTGCCATCCCTGGGCGAGACCGACGTGGTGCTGTCCTCGATGGGTGAGCTGTTCCCCGGTGTCCGCGCGACGCGGGAGGACACGCCCGAGGCCGCCGTGGTCAAGGGCGATCCGCGGATGGTCAAGGTGCTGCGGGCCGCGGTCCGCGACCGCCAGCGAGTGCCGCGCGAGGACCTGGAGATCGTCATCGACGGGGTGACGCTGCGGGTGCCCGTGGCCGTGATCGAGCGCGCCCGCAGCCGGGCCCGCGCGATGCGCAAGCCGCACAACGTGGAGCGCAAGCTGTTCGTCACCGAGATGCTCGACGCCCTTGCGACGGAAGAGGCCGTGGTCCTCGGGCGCAGCCTGGATGACGAGGACCGCCCCTACGCCCGCGCGCGGCTATGGGAGGAGGAGCCGGTCCGCGAGGCGCTCGACGAGCTGTGGCCCTTCCTCACGCCGCAGCGGCTTCTCGCCGGCCTGCTCAGCGAGGAAGGTGCCCTGCGCCGGGCCGCTCCTGGTCTTTCTACTGCCGAACGGACGTCACTGCTCCGTTCCCCGGCGCAGGAGCCGTCCGGAGCGGACGCCGACGAGTTCTCCGCCGACGGGCACGGGGCGGCGGGGGAGTGGTCCTCCGCCGACGGCCGCCCGGCGAGGCCAGGGAAGCAGCCGGGGCAGCGGTCCTCGCGGAACCCGAACCTCGATGGCTGGGTGCTGACCGGCGTCCGGCGCTCTCCGGATGCTGACGACGAATGGACCGTGGCGGATGTTCCGCTGCTGGACGAGGCGGCCGAACTGCTCGGCGCCGACGACTCGGCGGACGGGGCCATGCGCCGCGCCCTGGAACGTCAGCAGCGGGAGGAAGAGGAGTACGCCCAGGGCGTGCTGGACCTGACCGGCCTGTCCGAGGAGGGCATGGTGGACGCCGCGACCATCGCCCGCCGCAACCGCGACGAGGGCCCCGACCTCACCACCGCCGAACGTGCCGCTGCCGACCGTTCCTGGGCCTACGGGCACGTCATCGTGGACGAGGCCCAGGAGCTGTCCGCGATGGCCTGGCGGATGATCATGCGCCGGGTGCCGACCCGCTCGCTTACCGTCGTGGGCGACGTCGCCCAGACCGGGAACGCCGCCGGCGCCACGTCGTGGGCCGAAATGCTCGACCCCTACGTCAAGGGCCGCTGGCGCGAGGAGCGGCTGACCGTCAACTACCGGACTCCAGCCGAGATCATGACCGTGGCCGCCGACGTCCTCGCCGACGTGGCCCCGGCCGAGCAGCCGCCCGAATCGGTCCGCGAAGAGGGCGCGTCCCCGCGCGCGATCCGCGCTGGTTCGGCCGGTGCGTTCCGCCAGGGTGAGCTCATCGGTGCGGACGGCCAGCCGGACGAGGGGTACGGCGAGGGGTACGGCGACAGCGAGTTCGCGGCCGAGTTCGCCCCGGCCGACCTCGGTACGACGGTGGCGCGCGTGGTGGACGAGGAGCTCGCCGGGCTGACGGCCGCGGAGGAAGGCCGCCTGGCGGTCATCGCCCCGGCGCCCCGCCTGGCCGAACTGGCCGCGTCCATCCCCAGCGCCGTCCCCGGTGACCGGGCCGAGGCGCTGGAGTCCCCGGTCGCCCTGCTGACCGTCGCCCAGGCCAAGGGCCTCGAATTCGACCGGGTGGTCCTGGCCGACCCGGCCGGCATCATCGCGCAGTCCCCCAAGGGCGGCCACGACCTCTACGTGGCCATCACCAGGGCAACGCACCGCCTGACCGTCGTCTACGAGGGCCAGCTCCCGCCGGTCCTGACCGCCCTGACCCCCTCCACCCCCGCTCCCGCCCCCGTCCCCTGAGAGCGGGAGCGGGCGCCCTCCCCGCGGGAGCCTCCCGCGCCGCGTCCAGGTCCTAGCCCCTCCTGGCGGGCGCCTCCCGCCCCGCATCCAGGTCCTCGCCGTCAGTAAACGATGGCTTCGACGCGTAGACCGCCTGCCCGTGGTCACAGCAGTCCCAGGAACACCCCGCGTCCCGGAGCGGCCGTCCGCCCCGGGGGGCGGCCTTCCCGGCGTGCGGGGTGCCCAGAACGGCGCCGGAAGCGAACGCTCGCGTGGTCAGAGCGGGCACATCTGGGGCCGAGCGGTTGTTTAAGCAAGCGACAACCCGCAGTGCTCATGGCACTATCGGGACAACGAGCTACATCTGGCGCCCGCAGAGGCGCCCTGTCCTTGGAGGACAATGACCGCATTTTCCAGCGAGCGGCCGGACCCGATGGTCACCGATCCCGCGTTCGACGAGACGTTGGACAAGGTCGGCGAGGCCATGCTGAACGAGCCGGGCGGCTTGAACGAGCCCCACGGCCCGGAGGGCCCGGACCAGGCGCATGGACTCCACGAGCCACACGGGCCACAGGGACCGCACCGGTCTCGGAGGTCTAAGGGGCCGCACGAGTCGGCCGCCGCGACCGGTGACTTCGACCTGGAGGAACGGCAGGCGCTCCGCCGCGTGGCGGGCCTTTCGACCGAGCTCGAGGACGTCACCGAGGTTGAGTACCGTTCCCTCCGCCTGGAGCAGGTGGTCCTGATCGGCGTCTGGGCCGAAGGCAGCCTGGCCAGTGCGGAGTACTCCCTGCGGGAGCTGAGCCGCCTCGCCGAAACGGCGGGCTCGGAGGTTCTCGAGGGCCTGATCCAGCGCCGTAGCCAGCCCGATGCGGCGACCTACGTCGGCGCGGGCAAGGCCGCCGAACTGGCCGACATCGTGGCGTCCGTGGGCGCGGACACGGTGATCTGCGACGGCGAGCTTTCGCCCAGCCAGCTGCGCCGCCTGGAGAGCGTCGTCAAGGTCAAGGTCATCGACCGGACCGCGCTGATCCTCGACATCTTCGCCCAGCACGCCCGCAGCCGGGAGGGCAAGGCCCAGGTCGAGCTGGCCCAGCTCGCCTACATGCTGCCCCGGCTCCGTGGCTGGGGTGAGTCGATGTCCCGGCAGGCAGGCGGCCGGGTCGCCGGGGGTGGCGGGATCGGAACCCGCGGTCCCGGTGAGACGAAGATCGAGACCGACCGGCGCCGGCTCCGCACGCGGATGGCCAAGCTCCGGCGGGAGATCTCCGGCATGGCCACCGGGCGGGAGGTCCAGCGCGGCCAGCGCCGTCGCCGCGACGTTCCCTCGGTCGTCATCGCCGGCTACACCAACGCCGGCAAGTCGAGCCTGCTGAACCGGCTCACCGGAGCCGGCGTCCTGGTCGAGGACGCGCTGTTCGCCACGCTGGACCCAGCCGTACGGCGGGCCCGGACCCCATCCGGCCGGGCACTTACCCTCACCGACACCGTTGGGTTCGTGCGGCACCTGCCGCACCAGCTGGTGGAGGCGTTCCGGTCGACTCTGGAGGAGACCGCCGACGCCGACCTGATCCTGCACGTGGTCGACGGGTCAGACCCGGAGCCGGAGGCGCAGATCGCCGCCGTGCGCGGGGTTCTCGCCGAGATCGGTGCCGGTAACGTGCCGGAACTCGTCGTCATCAACAAGTCCGACGCGGCCGACCCCATCGTGGTGGAAGGCCTCCGGCTGCGCGAGCGCGGCTGCGTGCTGGTGTCCGCGCGGACCGGTGCCGGGCTGGACACGCTGCGGGACGCGCTGGAAGAAGCGCTTCCCCGGCGTGACTGCGAGGTCCAGGCGCTGGTGCCCTACAGCCGCGGCGACCTGGTGGCGCGGGCCCACGACGAGGGTGAGGTCCTGCACGTTGGCCACGGTGCCGACGGAACGGAACTGCAGGCGCGCGTCCCCCCGGCGCTCGCAGCCGAACTGGAGCGGTTCGCCGTGGCGCCCGGCCCCGGCGTCCTGGCCCGGTGAGAGGCACGCACTTAGTGCCAATTCCCACCGGCCTGATTGCTCATAAATGAACAAGCCGTCCGGTGCCCGCCGTACTGCGATGCCGCGACAATGCGTCGCGTTAAGCGGCGGCCACCCGGGCGGACGGCCAGCCGGTCGGCATTCAGCGTCATCTGCCGCCCAGGCGCGGCGAAGTGCTCGCCGGCCGAGCGTAACGGCCGAGCGTGACGGCGGCGATCAGCACGGTCCAGCACCGGTCCGGGCCCGAGTCCGGTCGGAGCGCCCCACCGGATGGCAACCCGTGTTCGGCCACAGTCTGCAGTCGGCGTGCCCGGCAACCAGGCGTTAACGGTTCGTTCACGTGCTTTAACGCGGCCGGGGCGGGAAGCCAGCCCGATCGCCCGTCACTCATAGTGAGTATTTTCGCCGGGCGGCCTAACAGGCAGATAACGGGATATTATTTGTTCCGTGATGTGCCCGTCGTGCACACGATTGCCGTCAAGATCGGGTTTGCGGATTTCCTTACACATTGCCGGTAAGCGCGCGCATCGGCGCGTGCGGGGTTACCGTCAAAAATCGCGCCGGATTCGGTGTTCTTGTCTATTTCTGGCGTGTTAAATCGTATTGTTCTAACTACGCACAGGTAGCCGTCCGCAGAGGCGGCCGAGGGCGTTGCCAAGGAGGGAGCCGCGGCGCGATCTCCGGCCCGCACGCTGCATGTGCACCTGCAAGTGCGGGCCGTCGGCACGTGCATTGGCCTCGATACACAAGCCATGCAAGGCGGGCGGCGAGCGGCCTGCTGGGCGCTCATCCCTGTTCATGATGAACGGAACCTCGCGGGCCGGAAAGAAAGGGCTGTGTTTTGCCAAAAGCCTTGTACGAGGTCCTTGAGGTGCAATACGGTGACGGAATCGATATGTTGGCTGGCGCATGCGCGCGCGCAGCCTTGTAACGTAAGCGCGCGCGATCCGCTTCCAGGAGTACGTGCCGGCATCGGCGCTGGCCGTACGACTCACGGCAGGTGACCGCTCATGACGTACGGAACCACTACCCCTGGTTCCCGATGTGTAGGGGTTTACCGTTGACTGTCCGTTTGATGACCAACATCGGTCGCCTGTGGACAGGGTCAGAGATCCTGAGCAACGCAGCCATCCTCACGAAGGATGAGCGGATCGCCTGGGTCGGCCCTGCGGCCGAGTTGCCCCAGGGCATCCCGGGCGTGGTGGATGACATCGTCGATGTCGACCACGTCGAGAACCTGGGCGGCGCCCTCGTGACGCCTGGCCTGATCGACGCGCACAGCCACCCCGTGTACGCCGGCAACCGCTGGGCCGAGCTGGGCATGCTCTCGGGCGGTTCCACCGCCGCGGAGATCAACTCCGCCGGGGGCGGGATCTCGTCCACGGTCACCGTGACCCGCGGGACCGATCCCTGGACGCTCTGCAACGGCGTGCGCGAGCGCCTCAACGCCTGGCTGATGTCGGGCACCACGACGGTCGAGGCGAAGACCGGCTATCACCTGACCCGTGACGGCGAGCTCGCCGACGTCCGCATGCTCCGCTCGCTCGAGAGCGAGCCCGGGATGCCGCGGATGCACGTGACCTTCCTGGCCGCTCATTCGGTGCCGCCGGAGTTCTTCGGCCGCCGCGCCGACTACATCGACGCCGTGAGTTCCTGGTGCCCCGACGCGGCCGCAGCCGGGGCCGACAGCGTGGACGTCTACTGCGAGGAAGGCCGTTTCACCGAGGCCGAGGCCCGGTGGATCCTGAGCGCGGGCCGCAGGTCGGGCCTGCTGCCGCGGATTCACGCCTGCGGCCAGTCCCGCATCGGCGCCGCCCGGCTGGCCGCCGAGATCGGCTGCGCGTCCGCGGACATGCTGCACGCCGCCGACGATGACGACGTGGCCGCGCTCGCCCGGGCCGGGGTGGCGGCGGTCGTCTGCCCGGCCACCTCCCTGCAGACGCACGGCGCGTCGCCGGTACGGGCCATGCTCGACAAGGGCGTAGCCGTCGCGCTCGGATCTGACCACACCCCGGGCGGGAACGGCATCACGTCGATGTCCCTGGTCATCTCGCTGGCCGTGTGGCACTTCGGGATGAGCGTCACGGAGGCGCTCCGGGCCGCGACGATCGGCGGCGCGCACGCGCTCCGCGCTCCCGACCGCGGCGCCATGGCCCGCGGGCGCTATGCGGACATCGTGCAGTGGGACGCCGACCACGAGGGCGCGTTCGTCTGGGCCTACGGCCTCAAGCCGTACCGCATCTGGCGCGGCGGCGAGCCGGTCGCGCCCGCCATCTGACCGGCCGCCACCGGGCGGCCTTCACCTGGCGGCCTTCATCTGGCGGCCTTCATCTGGCGGCCTTCATCTGGCCGCCTTTATTTGGCCGCCTTTATTTGGCCCGCCCTACCCGGCTGCTGCGCGGCTCATCCTGGCGCGCAACCCGGCCGACGCGCCGGTGTGCAACCACCGCTGAATTCATGGCATGCTGCGGGGCATGCCCGCACGCTCAAATAGCCCGGTGAGCGCTCCTAGTACGGCCCCCGCCCCGGTCAGCATCATCGTCGGCGAAGAGGAATTGCTCGTTGAGCGGTCCGTTAGCGCCCTGGTCACCGCGGGCCGGCTGGCGCTGGCCGCCGGCGCCGGTATGGCGCCAGATGACGGAACGGGCCCCGGCGACCCGGCGACCGCGCCGGGTGACATCCATGATGTGGCCGCGAAGGACCTCGCCGTGGGCGAACTGGCCTCGCTGACCTCCCCGTCGCTGTTCGGCGGGGGAGGGGTGGTGGTGATCCGCTCGGCGCAGGACGCGGGCAAGGATGTCGCCGACGAGATAGCGCGGTACACGGCCAACCCGGCCCCCGACATGTTCCTGATCCTCACGCACGCCGGCGGGGCCAAGGGCAAGGCCCTGCTGACGTCGCTGACCAAGGCGCGCAAGCCGGCCGGGGTCGTGACCGTCATCGAGTGCCCGAAGATCACCCGGTTCTCGGACCGGCTCGATTTCGTCCGCGCCGAGTTCCGCCGGGCGGGCCGGGTGGCGGATGAGGGAGGCCTGCGTGCGCTGCTCGACGCCGTGGGGTCGGACCTCAGGGAGATCGCCGCCGCGTGCAGCCAGCTCGCCGCGGACGTGGAGGGCCACATCGGCGAGGAGTCCGTCGCCCGCTACTACCACGGCCGGGCGGAGGCGAGCGGCTTCACGGTGTCCGACCGTGCCGTTGAGGGGCGGCTGGTCGACGCGCTGGAGCAGCTGCGGTGGGCGCTGTCCACCGGGGTACCGCCGGTCCTCATCACCAGCGCGCTCGCTCAGGGGGTCCGGCTGCTCGGCCGGGTGGGCACCGCGCCGCGGGGCAAGAACAGCGCCGCTCTGGCGGCCGAGGTGGGCGCGCCGCCGTGGAAGATCGACCGGGTCCGCCAGCAGTTGCGGGGCTGGGCCCCCGAGGGCATCGCTCAGGCGATCCAGGTGGTCGCCGAGGCCGACGCGCAGATCAAGGGGGAAGCGGCCAGCCCCGGTTTCGCCCTGGAGCGCGCCGTGCGCCGCATCGTCGCCTGCCGCAACTGACCCGGGAGCTCTCAGCCTGCCGCGACTGAACCGCGCAGGGCTCCCTGGGTACAGCAGGAACTGGCCGGAGATGCCGGGCAGCACGCGCTCAGCGCCAGGGGGCGCCCGGCCGGGGCCTAGCTGTTCTGGAGCTCGGCGGTGCGCTTGGCGATCGCGGACTTGCGGTTGGCGGCCTGCTTCTTGTGAATGACGCCCTTGCTCGCCGCCTTGTCGAGCTCACGGCACGCGTTGCGCATGGCCGCGGTCGCGGTGTCCACGTCGCCTGACTCCGCGGCCTCGCGGAAGTTACGGACGTACGTCTTCAGAGACGACTTGACCGCCTTGTTCCGCTGGCGGCGCTGCTCGTTCTGCTTGTTGCGCTTGATTTGGCTCTTGATATTCGCCACGCGAAAGCCTCGCTAAAAGTCTGTTGAGGTCGTTCATACGGTCTGGTCAAACAACGCCGCGTCCGGCGCGACCGCGAGCGGCCAGGCGCGACTAGGCGACGACGAAGGATATCCGAGATAGCACCCGTTTCTCAAACCGGGCCGTTCGCACCGTACCTGGGCCGGGCCGGGGCTGCGGGGCGTTCGCACCGTACCTGGGCCAGGCCGGGCCCGGGTTGTCAGCCGCTTCCGGCCTCACTCGCCGGTGGCGCCGTCGGTGCATTCACGGAGCAGGTCGGCGTGGCCGAGATGGCGGGCGTACTCCACGATCATATGGTCATACACCCAGCGCAGCGACATCTGGCCCCACCGCGGATGGGCGAACTGCTGATCCAGCGGCCGTCCGGCCACGGCCTGGCGGGCCAGTTCCTGCTCCGCCACCAGGCGCGCGTAGTCCTCTTCCGCCCCGGCCGCGGTCGCCTCCTCGAACGCCGCCTCCGACTGGGCGGGCGGCCCGTATACGGGCGTCAGCGGCTGGCCGGCTACGCGGCGGCGGAACCACGCCCGCTCGGTGTCCGTCAGATGGCGGACCAGCCCGAGCAGCGACAGGCTGGACGGCGGCACCGCCCGCAGCGCCAGCTGCTCACCGGTCAGGCCGGCGCATTTGGCCAGCAGCGTCGCGCGGTGCCAGTCCAGCAGCGCCTCCAGCGTGGACCGCTCGTCCCCGACGGGCGACTCGTGGCTCCGGGTTACCTCAGGTGCGATCCAGCCCATTCCGTCATGATTCAGCGGACCTGCTCCCGGCGGCAAGCCAATTGCCCAGGACGCCGATGGCCCAGGGCCCGGGGGCGCTGCCAGGACGCCGATGGCCCAGGGCCCGGGGCGCTTGCCATAAAGTAGGGCCGACGGTCGTAGTGGCCGGCCCTGACCGGGACGCGCCCGGCGCCGGCGGCGGCCCGAGGATCCCCGGGCGGCGACGGCGCGCCCAGGGACGGCGCCCAGGACCGGGCCAGCCCGACCGACCGAACGTACTCTCACCAAACGGATGCCAGTGCCACCTACGACGGGTTCGGCTGAGGCCGAACGCACCCAGCCGGGCCGTACCGACCCCGCGGTGATCCGCAACTTCTGCATCATCGCGCACATCGACCACGGCAAGTCGACGCTCGCCGACCGGATGCTGCAGCTCACCGGTGTGGTTGCCGGGCGGAACATGCGCGCCCAGTACCTGGACCGGATGGACATCGAGCGGGAACGCGGCATCACGATCAAGAGCCAGGCCGTCCGGCTGCCGTGGACCGGCGAGGACGGCCGCCGGTACGTGCTGAACCTCATCGACACCCCCGGCCACGTCGACTTCTCCTACGAGGTGTCCCGCTCGCTCGCGGCGTGCGAGGGCGCGGTGCTGCTCGTCGACGCCGCCCAGGGCATCGAGGCACAGACGCTGGCCAATCTCTACATGGCGCTCGAAGCCGATCTGCACATCATCCCGGTGCTCAACAAGATCGACCTGCCCGCGGCGCAGCCGGAGCGGTACGCGGAGGAGATCGCCAACATCATCGGCTGCGACCCCGGCGAGGTGCTGCGCGTCTCGGCCAAGACGGGACAGGGCGTGCGGGAACTGCTGCACGCGATCGTCGACCAGGTCCCGGCTCCGGTCGGGGACCCGTCCGCGCCGGCCCGGGCGCTGATCTTCGACTCGATCTACGACACCTACCGCGGCGTCGTCACCTACGTCCGGGTCATCGACGGGCTGCTGTCCAAGCGCGAGCGCAGCCTGATGATGTCGACCAGGGCCGCGCACGAGACGCTCGAGGTCGGGGTGATCTCCCCGGAGCCGCAGCCGTCCGACGGCCTCGGCGCCGGCGAGGTCGGCTACCTCATCACCGGCGTGAAGGACGTCCGGCAGGCACGGGTCGGCGACACGGTGACCACGGCCGTGCACGGGGCGACGGAGGCCCTGCCCGGATACGCGAACCCGCGCCCGATGGTGTTCTCGGGCCTGTACCCGGTGGACGGCGACGACTACCCGGAGCTGCGGGAAGCGCTGGAGAAGCTGCGGCTGAACGACGCCGCGCTGATCTACGAGCCGGAGACCTCGGCGGCGCTGGGGTTCGGCTTCCGCTGCGGCTTCCTCGGCCTGCTGCACATGGAGATCGTGCGGGAGCGGCTGGAGCGGGAGTTCGACCTGGAGCTGATCTCCACCGCGCCGAACGTCGTCTACCGCGTCGTCATGGAGTCCGGGCACGAGTTCACCGTCACCAACCCCAGCGACTTCCCCGGCGGGGGCGGCCCCGGCGCCATCGTGCCGGGCAACGCGATCGGAATGGACGGCAAGGCCGTCGGCGGGAAGATCGCCAAGGTGTACGAGCCGATCGTCAAGGCCACGGTTATCTCGCCGAGCGACTACATCGGCACCATCATGGACCTGTGCCAGAACCGGCGCGGCGTGCTGGACGGCATGGAGTACCTGTCGTCCGACCGGGTGGAGATCCGGTACACGATGCCGCTGGCCGAGATCATCTTCGACTTCTTCGACCAGCTCAAGTCGCGCACCCGCGGGTTCGCGTCGCTGGACTACGAGCCGGCCGGGGAGCAGGAAGCCAACCTGGTCAAGGTCGACATCCTGCTGCAGGGCCAGCCGGTCGACGCGTTCAGCCAGATCGTGCACGCCGACGAGGCGCGTGAGTACGGGCTGTCGATGACCGCGAAGCTGAAGGAACTGATCCCGCGGCAGCAGTTCGAGGTGCCGATCCAGGCGGCCGTCGGGGCGCGGATCATCGCCCGGGAGAACATCCGGGCGCTGCGCAAGGACGTGCTGGCCAAGTGCTACGGCGGTGACATCACCCGGAAGCGCAAGCTCCTCGAGCGGCAGAAGGAGGGCAAGCGCCGGATGAAGACGATCGGCCGCGTGGACGTCCCGCAGGAGGCCTTCGTCGCGGCCCTGTCCACCCAGCCCACCAGCGAGAAGAAGCAGCGCTAACCGCGGACCGTGCGTGCCCGGACCGGCGCCCGGTGGGCCGGATCAGCGGGCCGGACCAGCGGGCGAAAGCCGCCCGGCGGGCGAAAGCCGCCCGGCGGGCCGCTACGGCAGGGGCTTCCCCAGGGATGCGGCCGACCCGACGTGCGTGTACACGGGCATCAGCATCGCGTTGGGGTTGGTAAAGCCGGGGCCGGGGCCCGACGGGACCGAGCCATGCGAGCTGAAGGCCACCGCGGCCAGCACGGCCACCGCGACGAGCAGCGCGAACAGGCCGATCGCGGCCCAGCCGAGGACGAGGCCGGCGGTCGCCATCCCGGTGCCCTGCTCCCCGGTCAACCGGATCTGCCGGCGCGCCTTGTGGCCCAGGATGACCGCGGGGACCGCGGTGATCCCGGCGGTGAAGAACTCCGCGATGCCGAGGACCAGCGACGCGACCGCGAGTGAGTTGGTCCCCGGCGTCCGGTAGGCCGTGTATGCGTGCGGGACCTGGGACGGCAGGTCGGCAACCAGCGCCGAGAGCTCACCAAAGGTCTTGGCGGTGTAGGCCCGCTCCATCCGCTCGGTGTACTCGTCCTGGGAGAGGCGCCCTTCGGCGAAAGCGCCCTTGAGCACATCGACCAACTGCTCCCGGTCGGCGTCCGCCGCGCGCAGTGATGGATGCATACGGCTCAGGCCGTGCGGCCCGTAGTACTGCGGCCGGGGACGAAACGCCGGTTGGTCTGCCACCAGAACCTCCAGCCAGGAGCGATCCTCTTAGTCTAGCTAACTCTCGGCGGTAGTAACGGACAAGCAACGAGCGGAGTGCCCGCCGGAAGCCGCGCGTTACCCGGTGAGCTCACCCCGTCGGCTTATCCGGCCGGTATATCCGGTCGACTGGGTCCTGGCGGTCGGTTAGCCTGCGCTACGTGGATAACGGGCAGGTCGTGTCGGTCAACACGGGCCGGGTGGTCAACGCGAAGTGGGCGGGCCAGGTCGGCCGCACCGCCATCGATAAGCGCCCCGTGGCGGGCCCCGTGCACGTCGGCCGGCTCGGCCTCGACGGCGACGACCAGGCCGACAAGGAAAACCACGGTGGCCCGGAGCAGGCGATCTACGTCTACGCCCGCGAGGACCTTGACTGGTGGGCCGGTGAACTCGGCCGCGACGTGCGGAACGGCGCCTTCGGCGAGAACATCGTCACCGCCGGGCTCGACATCTCCGGCGCGCTGATCGGTGAGCGCTGGCGGCTCGGCACCGCCGTCGTCCAGATCACCTCGCCCCGCATTCCCTGCGGCACGTTCCGCCAGTGGACCGGTGAGAAGGGCTGGGTGAAGCGGTTCGCCGCCGCCGGGCGCCCGGGCGCGTACCTGCGCGTGCTCGAGGAGGGCACGGTGACGCCGGGGGATGCCGTGACCGTGCTCGACCGCCCCGGCGATGGGGTGGGCGGCGGCGTGACGGCCGCGGAATCGATGCGCGCCTACTACGGGGACCGTGAGCTGCTGCGCCGGCTCTCGGCCGTGCCCGGGCGCAGCGCGAAGTGGGACACGATCGCGAGCGGCCGGGAAAGCGCGGCCGGCTGACCGTGCCCGGCGCGCTTCCCGACGGCGATCCCGTCCCCGCGGACGGGACCTTGCCCGCCGCCTCCCTCGAGGGCGTGGGCCGCCTGGCCGTTCGGCTTCTACGTGCACGTCCCGTTCTGCGTCACCCGCTGCGGCTACTGCGACTTCAACACCTACACCGCCGCGGAGCTGGGCGGCGGTGCCTCGCGGGCGGCCTACCCGGGCCAGGTGGCCGCCGAGATCCGGCTCGCCCGCCGCGTGCTCGGCGCCGCCGACGTCCCGGTCAGCACCGTGTTCTTCGGCGGCGGCACGCCGACCGTGCTGCCGCCGGAGCAGCTCGGCGAGATGCTGCGCGTCATCGACGGCCAGTTCGGGCTGGCGCCGGGGGCCGAGGTGACCGTTGAGGCCAATCCGGAAACAGTTAACGAACGGACCTTGGCGCTCCTTCGCGCGAATGGCGTGAGCCGGGTTTCGTTCGGGATGCAATCAGCCCTCCCGCACGTGCTGGACGTCCTTGACCGGGTGCACGAGCCCGGGCGGCCCGCTCAGTGTGTCGCCTGGGCCCGGGCCGCGGGGTTCGAGCACGTGAGCCTGGATCTCATCTACGGCACGCCGGGGGAGAGCGACGCGGACTGGCGCCATTCGCTGGAGGTGGCGCTGGCCGCGGGCCCGGACCACATTTCCGCCTACGCGCTCATCGTCGAGGAGGGCACCCGGCTCGCGGCCCGGGTCCGCCGCGGTGAGCTCCCGGCCCCCGACGACGATGCGATGGCCGACCGCTACCTGCTGGCCGAGGACGTCCTCGGCGCACACGGGCTCGGCTGGTACGAGGTGTCCAACTGGGCCGCGTCCGATGCCGCCCAGTGCGCGCACAACCTGCTCTACTGGACCGGCGGCGACTGGTGGGGAGCCGGCCCGGGCGCGCACAGCCACGTCGGCGGGACCCGGTGGTGGAACGTTAAGCACCCGTCGGCCTACGCCGGCAAGCTCAGCGCCGGCGTCAGCCCCGGCCACGCGCGCGAGACCCTGACCCCCGCCGAACGGCAGCTGGAACGGGTCATGCTGCTGACGCGGCTGGCCGACGGATGCCCGGTCAGCGAGCTGGAGCCCGCGGGGCGAGACGCGGCCGCCAAGGCGGTGGCGGACGGCCTCGCGGACCCGTCCGCCCTGGCCGCCGGGCGCGTCGTGCTCACGCTGCGCGGCCGCCTGCTGGCCGACGCCGTGATCCGTGATCTCACCGGCTGAGACGCTGAGAATGCCGCGTGCCCGCCGGGCACGCGGCATTCGCTGGCTGGCTGCTAGCCGGCGATGACCTGCTTCTCGTCGTTGCTGGAGATCTGGATGCTGCGGGGCTTGGCCGCCTCGTGCACCGGGATCGTCAGCGTGAGGACGCCTGCCGCGTAGTCCGCGCCGATGTTCTCGGCGTCGAGCGTATCGCCGAGGAAGACCTGGCGGGTGAAGGTGCCGTACGGGCGCTCGGAGACGAGCATCTGGGCGCCCTCAACCTCCACCGGGCGGCGCTCGGCGCGCACGGTGAGCACGTTCTGCTCGACGGTCAGGTCAATGGAGTCGGCCCGGATACCGGGCAGGTCGAAGTGAATGTAGAAGTTGTCGCCCTTGCGGTAGGCGTCCATCGGCATCGCTGCCGGGCGGGCGGTTGTTCCGAGCACCTGCTGGGTCAGCCGGTCGAGTTCGCGGAACGGGTCGGTACGCATGAGCATGGCCGAAAGCCTCCCTCGCCGATGTGTTTGTCCTGCCGTGCCTGCAGGTTTTATATATCATTCACGAGAATTATCTGACAAGCCTCGACTAAGGTTAGTTTTACGTTCATGCTAAGTTAAGAACGCGCGGTGCGCAGCGGAGGGAAGGTGACCGTCATGGCCGTGCCGCCGCCCGAAGAGCCGGGGCCAGATCTATATCAGCTGCTGGGCGTGGCTCGTGATGCCCCGGCCACGGACATCGCGCACGCCTACCGGCGCAAGGCCCGGGGCACACATCCGGATTCCCGGCCGCGGGACGCGGACGCGCCTGCCCGCTTCCGCGCGCTGGCCGAGGCCTACCAGGTCCTCAGCGACCCCACCCGGCGGGCGGCCTACGACCGCGCGCTCCGTCCGCAGCAGACGGCCGGAGGGTTGCGCGTTCAGGCCCGGACGGTGCCCGGGCCGCCGCTGTGGGCAGGCCCCGTACGGGTAGACCCCCTCGCCGGAAGGCCAGCGGCAGACGACCCCCCGGCCGCAGGCCCAGCGCCGTCCGCCAGGTCTGACGAGCAGCTCAGGCTGCAGCTCCTCGCGGAACTGATCAGCTGCTATCTCGCCGTCACCTGGGACCGGCCATGGTGAACCACGGCTGGGCTGATCCCGAGCGGGGCCTGTTCAGCATCTCGGTCGCGGCCGAGCTCACTGGGCTTCATCCGCAGACGCTGCGCATCTACGAGCGTGAAGGACTGCTGGATCCCGAACGGAGCGCGGGCGGGACCCGCCGTTACAGCCGGCGCGACATCGACCGGCTGCAGGAGATCTGCGCCCTGACTGGAGAAGGCCTCAACATGGCGGGCATCCGCCGCGTCCTTCAGCTTCAGGAAGAGACTCGCCGGCTTCAGGCTGAGCTGGCCAGGCTGCGCGAGACCACCGGTCTCCGGAACGGGCAGGAGGGGAAATGACGTCAGTAAAGGCCAGGAGCCTGGTCAGGCGAAGCTGACGGCGGGCCAGCGCTCCCGGATGGAGGAGGCTACCGGCCAGGAAGCGAACAATGCCGCCCAGCCGGACAGCCTGCTCTCCGACATTGGGCGCACCCAGCCATGGCCGCGTAACCGGGTGCGGGCCCCGCGTATCTCCTACCCGGGGAACGCTTCCGCCCCGGCCGCCCGCAGGGTAAGTCCCCGGATGTGCCGCCTTCCTGCGGGTCCTGCCCGGCTGAGCGCCGCCCGAGCTGGCGGCGCAGGCCGGCGACGCGCGAGCGCTCGGTGGCCAGGTCATCTTCCAGGGACAGGATGCGCAGCGCCGAGGCGAGGTTGTGGCCCTGGTCGAACAGGTCCCTGATGCGCTGCGCGAAGGCGAGCTGGTGACGGCTGTAGCGGCGGTGGCCGCCTGCCGAGCGCTGCGGGCTTACGGCGCCCGAGCTGTCCAGAGCGCGCAGAAACGCCTGCCGGACGCCGAGTACCTCGGCCGCCCGGCCGGTTGTATAGGCGGGATAGTCGGGGTCGTCCAGCCGGTCTGCCGCCATGAAGTCATCTCCGGTTCTGATAGCTCGGCGCCGATCCGGTTAAACTCCTTGACGATTTCCTGCAGTCGGCGCTATATAAAAAGTGTATCGATCATTGACCTGGTGACGCTACGGCCGGTGCGCCTGCTGGCCCGGTGTGACCAGGCCCGTCTCGTAGCCGAGCACGACGAGCTGGGCGCGGTCCCGGGCAGACACCTTCGTCATGATCCGGCTGACGTGCGTCTTGGCCGTGAGCGGGCTGAGGTAGAGGCGGCTGGCGATTTCCTCGTTGGACAGCCCGCACGCGACCAGCGCCAGCACTTCGCGCTCCCGGTCGGTCAGCGCGGACAGCGCCTTCCCCGCGGTCGGGGCCGGCCCGGACGGGCGGCTGGCCAGGTCGGTGATTCAGCCGGCGGGTAACGCTGGGGGATAGCAGGGCGTCGCCCCGCGCGACCACCCGGATCGCCTGGAGCAGGTCGGCCGGCTCGGTGTCCTTGACCAGGAACCCGCTCGCGCCGGCCCGGATGGCCTGGAACACGTACTCGTCGGACTCGAATGTGGTCAGGATGATCACCTTGACCCCGGCGAGATCGTCGTCGGCGGCGACGCGGCGGGTCGCCTCCAGGCCGTCGACCCCGGGCATCCGGATGTCCATCAGGATGACGTCGGCACGTTCCCGGCGGGCCAGGTCGACCGCCTGCTGCCCGTCCACGGCCTCGCCGACCACCTCGAGGTCATCGTCCGCCTCGAGCAGCACCCGGAACCCGGCCCGGATCAGTGCCTGGTCATCGGCCAGCAGTACCCGGATCATGAGGAGCCCGGCGCCGTCTGGTACCCCGCCCGCGCTCCATCCGTCATACCGGTCCTCTCCGCACCCTCGGCCCCGTCGGCAGCTGTGGCCTCATCCGTATCCTTCGCCTCATCCGTATCCTTTGCCCCATCCGCAGTCCCCGCCCCATCCGCAGTCCCCGCCCCATCCATAGCTCCGGCCCCATCGACAACTTCCGCCCCGTCCGCAACTGCAGCGGAGCTCACCTGGGCCGCCGAACCGCCCACGGCGGGAGCGGGCAGCCGGGCCGCGACCCGGAACCCGCTCGCAGGCAGCGGGCCCGCGTCGATCGTGCCCCCGACCGACGTGGCCCGCTCGCGCATCCCGGCCAGGCCATGCCCGGAACCCGGCGGGCGGTCCGCGGCATCCCCGTCAAGCGGGCCGCCGGCCCCCGGTCCGGAACCGGTCCTGGCGTGCCCCCGGCCGGTATCGGTGATCTCGACCAGTAGTTCCGCGTTCAGGTAGGTGAGCGACACCGCGGCCGTCGCCGGCCCGGCGTGCCGGAACGTATTCGTCAGCGATTCCTGCACGATCCGGTAGGCCGCCAGCTCGACGGCGGCGGACAGCGGCCGCTGCCGGCCGGCCACGCTGAACGTGGTCTCCAGGCCGACCTGCCGGGCCCGCTCGATCAGTGCCCCGATCTGGTCGATGCCGGGCGTGGGCTGGGTGGGATCCGCCTCGTCGGCGCGCCGGAGCACGTTGAGGATGGCGCGCAGCTCGCGCAGGCCGTCCTTGCTCGCCGCCTTGATCGTCAGCAGTGCCTGCGTGGCCACCTCGGGCCGCTCGGCGGCCACGTGCGCGGCCGTGCCGGCCTGCACGTTGATCGTCGCCATCGTGTGCGCGACCACGTCGTGCAGGTCACGCGCAATCCGCAGGCGTTCCTCGTCGATCCGGCGCTGGGCTTCGTGGACGGCTCGCGTCTCGATGGACGCGACGTACGCCCGCCGGCTGGCGATGGCGATGCCGCCCAGGCACGCCACCGCTATCAGCCCCGGGATGAGGAAGAAGCCAGCGCCGGTCGGCCCAAACGGGTTATGCGCGGCTGTGGCGGCCATCAGCACCACGAGGACCGTCGCCGACCAGGCGATCGCCCGCCGCGCGGTCTCCTTGGTGGCCAGCGTGTAGACGGCGACGACGGGCGCGAGCAGAGCGGCCCCGTTGACGTAGCCGAGCAGCGAATACACCGTCACGGCGCCGACCGACACGACGAGCACCAGCCGTGGCCACCGGTTCCGCAGGGCCAGGACGAGGCCGGCCACCGCGACTAGGAGCAGCGCGGCCGTGGGTGTGTGCGCCGCCGGGGAGGTCGCGGGGAGCTGGTCGCTGACCTGCCGCGGGTGGGCTTCGCCGTAGGCGCCGAAGACGATGCAGACGGTCAAGAGCGCGGCGTAGATCGCGTCCCGCACCAGCGAGCGCCGCCACCACCACGGCGCCTGCGGACTGTCCATAGGGCCAGCGTAGGCCCCGGCGCCGCGTCCGGGCGTCCTCCCGCGGGTGGCTGTCGGGTACTCCGCACGTAGTAAGGCCCGCAGCCCGTGTGACCGGACTGCGGCCGCGTCTACCGCAGCGCCGTCACGCAGAGCCAGCTGGGGATTTCGTAGAAGTCGTTCCGGCTGGCCGAGCTGGCCGCGCGGATGAGGTAGGTCAGCACCACGATCCAGAA
This sequence comes from uncultured Actinomycetes bacterium, assembly GCA_963742865.1. Taxonomy (GTDB): domain Bacteria; phylum Actinomycetota; class Actinomycetes; order Streptosporangiales; family Streptosporangiaceae; genus Bog-532. The sequence continues at coordinate 54,376 of CAVUNW010000003.1, read as the reverse complement.
CGCGAACAGCACCGGGCCCATGATGAACAGCGCGGCCCACGGGCTGTTCAGGGCGAGCAGGCCGCAGATGATCCCCCCCGAGATGGCGAACAGCGTCGCGGTCAGGGTCAGGTTGAACGCCTGCGCCGCGTGCGACCGGACGAAGACCGAGCGGTTCCGCCTGGCCAGATAGACGGCCAGCGGGGCGGGCAGCCAGAAGAAGATCGCACCCAGGTACGAGACCATGGCCCAGAGCTCGTCGTGGCCGGCGGCGTGCCCGGTGCTGGCCGCGGACGGCTCGCCCGCGGAGCCGGGCTGGCTGCCGTTCCCCTGGGCCCCGGTCGGCGGGCCGCCGGTCATGGCGGCGGAGCCGGGCGTATCCGGCGACATCAGCGCGGGCTCGGCCGGGAGCGGCTGGCCCAGCGCCCACCCCTCGTGGTGTTCCTGCAGGCCGCGGAGGACTCCGCTTTCCCAGGCCGGCGGCTGAGCTGGATCGATCATTGTCCCTCGCGTTGTCGTCCCGTGCACTCGTAACGTTACTCGCTGGCCGCCACCGCAGGCGGACGGCAGGTCCGTGGCCGGGCCCCGGCCACGGTCAGCTCGTCCCGGTTTCGGTCACGAAGTCGATCAGCTCCTCCACCCGCCCGAGCAGTTCCGGTTCCAGATCGGTGAAGGTGCGCACCGAGCGCAGGATCCGCTGCCACGCGGCGGCCGTATTCTCGCCCCAGCCGAGGGCGGCCAGTGTCCCCTCCTTCCACGGCGTCCCGCGCGGGACGTCCGGCCAGCGGGTGATCCCGGCCACGGACGGCTTGACGGCCTGCCAGATGTCGATGAACGGGTGGCCGACGATCAGGACGTCGGGCGAGCGCAGGCCGGCCGCGATCCGGCTCTCCTTCGATCCGGGCACGAGATGGTCGACCAGCACCCCCAGCCGGCGCCCCGGCCCCGGGGCGAACTCGGCCATGATCTCCGGCAGATGATCGACGCCTTCCAGGTACTCCACGACCACGCCCACGTCCCGCAGGTCGTCGCCCCAGATCTTCTCCACCAGTTCCGCGTCGTGCCGTCCCTCGACGTAGATGCGGCTGGCCCGGGCCACCCGGGCCCGTGACGACGGCGCTGCGACCGACCCGGAGGCCGTCCGCGTGGGAGCGGACGCCGTGGCCGGGGCCGCCGCGGCCGGGCGGACCAGCGTCACCGGCTGTCCCTCGTACAGGAAGGCAGCGGGTGTGAGCGGGAACACCCGCCGTTTCCCGTGCCGGTCCTCCAGCGTGACCGTGGCCTTGTCGCAGCCGACCACCGCGCCGCAGAACCGTCCCTCGGCGTCCTCGACGACCAGCCCGCGCGCCGCCTCTACCTGCGGAATTGGCCGCCGCTGGCGCCTGCCGCCCGCGGCGAGAACGTCGGTCCCGTACCTCTGGCTCCGCACGGCACACCTCCTCCGGTACCTCCGCTAGGCCCGGACCGTACCGGATCGTCCCCCCGCGGCCGGAAGCGCCACGCCGCGGGAACACCCGTCACGCACGTCCGTGAGGCATAACGATGCGCCACCGCGGGCACCAGCCCGCACAAGTGCAGGCACAAATGTGTCCGTGGGACAATAGACTTAGCACTCGGGAAGCTTGAGTGCCAAGGAGGTGACACGTGCTGGATGAGCGGAAGCTTGCCGTCCTCCGCGCCATTGTGGAGGACTACGTGTCCACCCACGAACCAGTGGGGTCCAGAGCGCTTGTCGACCGGCACAACCTCGATGTGTCCCCGGCGACCATCCGCAACGACATGGCGGTGCTCGAGGAGCAGGGGTACATCACCCAGCCGCATACGAGCGCCGGCCGGGTGCCGACGGATAAGGGCTACCGCCTGTTCGTGGACCGGCTGTCCCATATGAAGCCGCTGTCCGCGGCCGAGCGGCGCGCCATCCAGACCTACCTGGCGCAGGCGTACGGCCTCGACGACGTGGTGATGCGGACCGTGCGGCTGCTCGCGCAGCTGACGCGGCAGGTGGCCGTCGTGCAGTACCCTTCGCTGACCCGTTCCGTCGTCCGCCACATCGAGCTGGTCCGGCTGGCGCCGGAGAAGCTGCTGGTCGTGCTGATCACCGACACCGGCCGGGTGGAGCAGCGGACGGTGGACCTGCCGGACCCGTGCGAGGACGAGGACGTCGCCCACCTGCGCGCGCTCGTCAATGCCAACCTGGACGGGCGCAGGCTGACCGAGGCGGCGCGGATCGTGGCCGGCCTGACCGAAAGCGTCCCGCCCGCCGGCCGGCCGAACGCGGCCGCGGTGTTCGCCACCCTCATGGCCAACCTGGAGGAGCGGAACGAGGAGCGGATCGTCTTCGGCGGGACGGCTAACCTGGCTGCGCCGGACTTCTCTCAGGGTCTCCGGGACGTTCTGCAGGCGCTGGAGGAACAGGTCGTGCTGATGCGGCTGCTCGGCGAGGCCAGCGATGAGTCGCTGCTGTCGGTGATGATCGGCACCGAGAACCCGGTCGAAGGGCTGCAGACCACATCCCTGGTGACCAGCGGCTACGGTTCGGGCGGGGAGACGCTGGCGCGGCTCGCCGTGCTCGGCCCGACAAGGATGGACTACCCCGGGACGATGGGAGCGGTAAGCGCGGTGGCACGGTATGTCGGCGAAATCCTGATGGAGAGCTAGTGGCGACCGAGTACTACTCCGTCCTCGGAGTCCGCCGCGACGCGGCGCCGGACGAGATCAAGAGGGCGTACCGGCGCCTGGCCCGGGAGCTTCACCCTGACGTCAATCCCGATCCGCAGACCCAGGAGCGGTTCAAGGAGATCACGCAGGCCTACGAGGTGCTCTCCGACCCGGAGAAGCGCCAGATGTACGACATGGGCGGGGACCCGTTCGGCCGGGCCGACGCCGGCCCCGCCGGGGCGGGCGGCTTCGGGCCCGGGTTCCCGTTCAGCGACATCATGGACGCGTTCTTCGGGGCCGGGGCCGGGGGAGCGACGGCGCGCGGCCCGCGCAGCCGCGCCCGCCGGGGCCGGAACGCGACGATCCGCGTCGAGCTCGACCTGTCGGAGTGCACGTTCGGCGCGACCCGCGAGCTGACCGTCGACACCGCCGTCGTCTGCCCGACCTGCTCCGGTGAGGGCACCGCCCCGGGCACCCACCCGGAGACCTGTGACGTGTGCGGCGGACGCGGCGAGGTGAGCCAGGTCGCGCGCTCGTTCCTCGGCCAGGTCGTGACGTCGCGGCCGTGCCCGCGCTGCGGTGGGTTCGGCACGCTGCTGCCCCGTCCCTGCCCGGAATGCGACGGTGACGGGCGGGTCCGCACCCGCCGGACCATCAAGGTGCGCATTCCGGCCGGTGTGGAGGACGGGACGCACATCCAGCTGGCGGGCGAGGGCGAGGTCGGCCCCGGCGGGGGGCCGCCCGGTGACCTGTTCCTGGAGATCGCGCAGCGCCCGCATCCGATCTTCGAGCGCCAGGGCGACGACCTGCACTGCACGGTGACCGTCCCGATGGTGGCCGCGGCGCTGGGGGCGACGCTGTCGGTGGAAAGCCTGGACGGTCCCGTCGACATCGACATCCGGCCCGGTACCCAGTCCGGTCAGGTCATCCCGCTGTACAACCACGGGGTCCAGCACCTGAACAGCTCGGGCCGCGGGGACCTGATCATCCACGTGACGGTGGAGACGCCCGCCCGGCTCGATCCCGAGCAGGAAAACCTGCTGCGCGAGCTGGCGAAGCTGCGCGGCGAGGAGGCCCCCCCGGGCAAGTTCTCCCCGGGGCAGCACGGCTTCTTCTCCCGCCTGCGCGACGCCTTCAACGGCCGCTGAGGCGGGCCTGATGCCGGTGCCTGATGCGGGTGCCTGAGCCGGCGGCGATGTGGCCCGCGGCGGTACGGGCGACGGCGATGCGGCCCGCGGCGGTGCGGCCGGTGACGCGGTGACCGCGCCGGTTTTCCTGGCCGACGGCGCGGACCTGAGCAGGGACGTGATCGTGCTGGCCGGCCCGGAAGGCCGCCACGCCGCGACGGTCCGCCGGATCCGCCCGGGGGAGCGCGCCGACGTGACCGACGGGCAGGGCCTGCTCGCCGAGTGCGTGGTGACGGCGGCGGGCGGCAGCCAGGTCGAGCTCCGGGTGCAGGCGCGGCGTCAGGTACCCGCCCCCGAGCCGCGGATCACCGTCGTGCAGGCCATCGCCAAGGGCGAGCGGGCCGAGCTGGCCGTGGAGACGATGACCGAGGTCGGGGTGGATGTGGTCGTGCCGTGGGAGGCCGAGCGCAGCGTGGCCCGCTGGCCGGCCGACCGCGCGGCCAAATCGCTCGCGCGGTGGCGCTCGGCGGCTCGTGAGGCGTCCAAGCAGGCCCGGCGCGCCCGGATACCCGAGGTCACCGAGGCGGCTTCCTCAGCCGCCGTCGCCGCCCGGCTCGCCGGCGCGGACGGTGCGATCGTGCTCGAGCCGGGGGCCACGCAGGCGCTGGGCCGGCTGGCTGTGCCCGAAAGCGGTGACATTGTGCTGGTCGTCGGGCCGGAGGGGGGCATCAGCCCCGCGGAGATGGCGGCGTTCACGGCCGCGGGTGCGATCGCGGCCCGGCTCGGGGAATCCGTGCTGCGGACGTCGACGGCGGGCGCGGTGGCCGCCGCCGTGCTCATGACCGCCACCGGTCGCTGGTAAGGAGCCCGCGCGCCGCGGTAAGGAGCCCGCGCCGCGCGGTCGGCCCGTCAGCAGGCGCGGTGGTGATGGTGCCGCGCGCACGCGGGCCCAGGTACCCCCGGAATCGCCGGCCGGAGACACCGAGCTATTCGGGGAGGCCGGACTATTCGGGGAGGCTGCGCTGCTGGAAGCGGCACTGCTGGATGTCGAGGCGGCACTGCTGGGTGTGGAGGCGGCACTGCTGGGTGTGGAGGCGGCACTGCTGGATGCATCTGGGGCCGGAGTTTTCGAAGCCTTCGTGCCTGCGGCTGGCGACTTGACGGACTTGCTGCCACTGGCGGGGGAGCGGGCCCTGGACGAGGCTGGGGTCGAGGACTCCGGGCTGACGGCCGGGCTCGGCGTGACCGTCGGCTGCGCCGCTGACGGCGCCGCGGGCGCCAGCCTGGACGCCGATGCGGACGCCGCCTGCGGCGGGCTGGGTGACGCCGAAGAGCACGGTGTGACCGTGATGATCAAAGCGCTCTGGGTCGCCGTGCTGCCCGCGCCGGAGCTGGAAGCCGGCGGGGTGTCGGTCGGCGTGGGTACGGCCGAGCCGGTGGGGTTCGGTGTCGGCGCCGTCGTTGTCGGCGATACGCCGCTCGGCGTGGGCATCACCGCGGGCGGGGGCGTCGGGGCGACCGAGGGGATCACGATCTGTGGCGACTTGCTCACCTTCGACGGGTTCTTGGCCGCCGGAGGGCACGTGGAAGTCGGCGATGGGCTGGCCGTCAGGCCTTTTCCGTTTCCGGCTGAGGCGGGGCTTGAACTCGTGCCGCCCGGGACCGGCTGACCATTGCCGTTGCTAGCGGCGCCGCCCTTGCCGGTGTTGGACGTGGTGTTGCCGGACGCGGACGAGGTGATGCTGGAGACCACGTGGCGCAATCCCGGCACCGCGAGGGCGGTCCCGGCGAACAGGCAGACGGCCGCGGCGGCGACGACGGCCCGCAGCCCGGTCGGGCCGAGCCGCTGGTAGGCACCCCGGAAACCCGAGCCGGCCCCCGCCGCGAAACGCCGCGCGCCGGAGGGACCGCCGTGCGCCGCGTCCGAACCCCGGGAAGCCGCCGTTACGCCAGTGGCAGGTGTGGTGGTAGATCGCCCCGGCGGTGCCTGCCAGACCCGCCGGGCAGGCCTAAAAAGCCACGCTAGGGCCTCCGCGGCGACGTACCGGAGGTGGTAGCCGTAGCGCTCCGCGTCCACGCGGAGCCCTCCCCACAGTGAGAAGGACGGCCTGGACCTCAGCCGCCCGCGAATCCGGCTCAGGCCGTCTTCGGCAGGCGTGAACCTGGCTGCCTCGGCTTTCAGTTCCCGAGCGAGCAGCCTTCTGAGGTCTTCGTCAGACCAGGTCATGTCGATGGTTCTCCGGTCATGCAGTCTGCTCCAGGACCGCACGGAGCGATGACATCCCCCTCGCGGTGTGGCTCTTGACCGCACCCTTGCTGATCCCCATCATCTCTGCGATCTGCGCCTCGGACATGTCGGCGTAGTAGCGCAGGACGAGCGCTTGCCGCTGCCGGTCCGGTAGCCCGCGCAGTGCGGTGATCACTGCGCTGCGTTCCAGCAGGGACATCGCCCCATGTTCGGCGCTGGGCATATCGGGCGCGGGCTTGGGGGCGTTGCGGTCCACCACGCTGCGGTGCCGCAGCACCGACTTGGACCGGTTCACCACCGCCTGCTTCAGATACGACAGCGCCTTGTCTTCCTCCCGCAGCCGGTGCCAGCCATCGTGCATGGCAATGAAGCACTCCTGGACCACTTCTTCGGCGGTCGGCTCGTCCCGCACCAGCAGGACCGCGAGCCGGACCAGCGAACGGTAGTGGCCCGTGTAAAGCTGAGTGACAGCCTCCTCGGCCGTCAACTCCAGCTTCGCACCGGCCGTCCCGATTCCGGGACCGGCCACGAGGGTCTCGGTCACAGATGTAGGACGCGCAGGTCTGCTGGCCGGTTCACCGGTGGCCATAAGTGATCTTCACTACCGAAGCCCCGCCCATCTCGATCTGTAGACAGCAGTGACTGCCCAACTTGCCCACCCCACCCGAGTTGGCGATCTCCAGGTCGCCCCCCAGCGCCTCCCCGACGCTAGACGACCAAAATCCGCAGACGCATTGTGCCAGACCAACATGCCGTAGAACCTGGCATTCTTTGGACTCTCGCACGAAACGCCCCGGATTCTGAGCGCAAGCCTATCCGCGTGGCACGAGATAAGACACCGCGAGAACAGCCGAGGGACCTAACGGTCTCGTAGTGAGGACGTTAGTCCCAAATAAGACATATCGGGCAAAGTTGCGGGCCGGTCCTGATACGCCAGCGCGACGACGTGCGCGGACAGGTTGCGGGCGCGGGCCCGGCCGTGCGCGGCCCGCGGCCGGATGGCGGGCCGCTAAGATCATTGTGTGCCAGATTGCCTTTTCTGCGGGATCGCTTCCGGCCAGATTCCGGCCGAAATCGTGCAAGAGGACTCACGGACTGTCGCGTTCCGCGATATCAACCCGCAAGCGCCCACGCATGTATTGGTCATACCGAAAGAACATTACGTCGACCTCGCGGCCGTCACCGAGGCCGGCGCGGAGGCCGGCGGCGGCCTGCTCGAGGAGATGGCCCGTCTCGTGCACCAGGTCGCAGTAGCCGAGGGCATCGACCGCTCCGGCTATCGCACCGTCTTCAACAACGGCCCGGATTCCGGGCAGGAGGTGCTGCACGTCCACGCGCACGTCCTCGGCGGCCGGCGCCTGGGATGGCCACCCGGGTAGCGCCGGGCCTGGCCGCCCCGGCAGTGGCCGGTGCGGCCGGAGCGGCTGTCCGACAGCGTGACATGCGCCTCAGGCCGGGCGGATACCATAGGCGAAGCCTGTGAGAACAGTCCAGCGGGCGATCCGCCGGACCTTCGAGAGCGACCAATTGACAGATATCTCAAATAATCTTCGCGGTGACGAGCAGCCCACGAACGGGCGGTCCCAGGTGAGGATCGTGATTCCGGCTGACCAGTCGATGGTCAGCCTGCTCGGCTCGCGCGATGAGCTCCTCCGTGTCATCGAGCGGGAGTTCGCCGCCGACATCCACGTCCGCGGTAACGAGATCACCGTAACCGGACGGCCGGAAGAGACGGCCCTCGTGTCCGGCCTGTTCAATGAGCTGATCGAGCTCCTGGCGAACGGGGCCGAACTGTCGGCGGACGCCGTGCAGCGCGCCGCCGCCATGCTGCGCCGTGAGCGGGGCATCCGCCCAGCCGAGGTGCTCACGCTTGACATCCTGTCCTCCCGGGGCCGCACCATCCGGCCGAAGACGCTGAACCAGAAGCGTTACGTGGACGCGATCGACAAGCACACGATCGTGTTCGCGATCGGCCCGGCGGGCACCGGCAAGACCTACCTCGCCATGGCCAAGGCCGTGAAGGCGCTGCAGGCCAAGGAGGTCAACCGGATCATCCTGACCCGGCCGGCGGTGGAGGCGGGGGAGCGTCTCGGCTTCCTGCCCGGGACGCTGTACGAGAAGATCGACCCGTACCTGCGCCCGCTCTACGATGCGCTGCACGACATGCTCGACCCGGACTCGATCCCGCGGCTCACCGCGGCGGGCACCATCGAGGTCGCGCCGCTGGCCTACATGCGGGGCCGCACGCTGAACGACTCGTTCATCATCCTCGACGAGGCGCAGAACACCTCGGCGGAGCAGATGAAGATGTTCCTCACCCGGCTCGGGTTCGGGTCGCGGGTCGTGGTGACGGGCGACGTGACGCAGGTCGACCTGCCGAGCGGGCAGGTCAGCGGGCTCCGGGTCGTCCAGGACATCCTGGAAGGCATTCCGGACATTAACTTTATCCGTTTGACCAGCCACGATGTCGTCCGGCACCGGCTCGTCGGCGACATCGTCGACGCCTACGAGCGGTACGACGCCCGGCAGCGTGACGCCGAGGAGCCGTCCGGCCCGGGTGCGAGCGGGCGGCGGGCCGCAGGCCAGCACGGCGCGGCACGCGGAGGGGGGAAGCGCGGTCACTGACGGCGCGAACCGGGTGAGTATTGATATCGCCAACGAGTCCGGCGTGGAGGTCGACGAGGTCGCACTGGCCGCGATCGCCCGCTACGTGCTGGACGAAATGCGCATCCATCCCCTGGCCGAGCTTTCCGTGCTGGTGGTGGACGAGAAGGCCATGGCCGAGCTGCACGAGCGGTGGATGAGCGAGCCGGGCCCGACCGACGTCCTCGCGTTCCCGATGGACGAGCTGAGGCCACCACACCTCGGCGGGGTCAACGCCGGCCGCGCGGGCGCGGAGGAACCCGGCCCCGATCCCGGCCTGCTCGGGGACGTAGTGCTGTGCCCGCAGGTCGCGGCGGTTCAGGCCCGCGACGCCGGCCACAGCACCCAGGACGAGCTGGAACTGCTTGCCGTGCACGGCATCTTGCACCTGCTCGGCTACGACCACGCGGAGCCCGACGAGCGCACCGAGATGTTCGGCCTGCAGGACCGGCTGCTGCGCTCGTGGCGGTCCAGCCGCGCCGCCCCGACGACGGATGCCGCCGCGGATGCTCCTTCCGCCGCCACCGCGATTGCCGCCCCGGCCGCGGACAGCGCCGCGGACGCCGTACCGGCGGAGGGTCCGGGCGAGCTCAGAGGGCAGGAAGGTTCGGGGTAATGTCCCCCCAGGGCTGGCTGATAGCGGCCGCGATCGTGCTCGTCCTCATGGCGGGCTGGTGGGCGAGCGCGGAGTCGACGCTGGCCCGCCTGTCCGCCGTCGGCGCGGAGCAACTGACCGGATCGGCTCGTCCCGCCTCGCGCCGGCTCCAGGCCGTCTTCGCCGACCTGCCGCGCTACCTCAACATCCTGCTGCTGCTCCGCGTCCTCTGTGAGACCTCCGCGACCGTGCTGGTGGTGGCCGCGTTCGTGCACTGGTTCGGCGCCACGTGGAAGGGTTACCTGATCGCGCTGGCGGTCATGGTCGTCGTCGGCTACCTGGTGGTGGGCATCAGCCCCGTCCCGCTCGGCCGCCGCGGCGCGGAGCGGGTCGCGCTCGGCGCGGCCACCGTGCTCTACCCGCTCGGTGTGCTGCTCGGCCCGGTACCGAGGCTCCTCGTCGGCGCGGGCAGCGTGCTCACCCGCGGCAAGGGCACTACGGTGGGCCCGCTGACCGGCAAGTCCGAGCTGCGCGGCCTGGTCGACTTCCTCGAGCAGCGCAGCGTCATCGAGCCCGGCGAGCGCGAGATGGTCCGCTCGGTCTTCGAGCTGGGGGACACGATCGTCCGTGAGGTGATGGTCCCCCGCACGGAGATGGTGTTCATCGAGCGGGACAAGACGCTCGACCAGGCCCTGTCGCTGCACCTGCGCAGCGGGTTCTCGCGCATCCCGGTGGCGGGCGAGAACGAGGACGACGTGGTGGGCATCGCCTACCTCAAGGACATCGTGGCCTGGAGCCACGAGCATCCCGGTTCCGGGAACACCACCATGGTCGACCAGGTGATGCGCCCGGCCACCTACGTCCCGGATAGCAAGCCCATCGATGAACTGCTCCGCCAGATGCAGGCGCTGCAGATCCACGTCGCGATCGTCATCGACGAGTACGGCGGCACCGCGGGCCTGGTCACCATCGAGGACATCCTGGAGGAGATCGTCGGCGAGATCACCGACGAGTACGACCAGGAGCAGCCGCCGGTCGAGTGGCTGTCCCCGGACGTGGCCCGGGTAACCGCCCGCCTGCCGGTGACCGAGCTGGCCGAGATCTTCGGCGCCACGATCGAGGCCGAGGACGTCGAGACCGCCGGAGGGCTGCTGGCCCACGCGCTGGGCCGGGTACCGATCGCCGGCTCGGAGGGGACCGTGGGCGGTCTGCGGCTGACCGCCGAAAACCTGTCCGGGCGCCGCAACCGGATCGGCTCCGTCCTCGTCGAGCGGCTTCCGCAAGAGGCCGAGCAAACCGATCAATCTGAACGGACGTCCCCCTGACCCTTCCTCACCGTTCGCCTGGCCGCCGGGAGCGCCTGCCGGGCCCGGGTCCTCGGCCTCGCGGGCCCGTCCCCCTACACTCGACCGCGTGAGCGACGCGCAACTCGGCCCCGAGGATCAGAAGATCATTACCCTGGCCCGATCGACCCGTGCCCGGGTGGCAGCCGCCGAGGGGGCAGCCGTCCGCGACGAGACCGGCCGCACGTACGCGGCGGCCGCCGTGGCCCTCCCCTCGTTGCAGCTGTCCGCGCTGCGCCTGGCCGTCGCGATGGCCGTCTCCAGCGGGGCGTCCGCCCTGGAGGCAGCGGCCCTGGTCAGCGATGCGGCCGAGCCCGCCCCCGGCGACCTCGAGGCCGTCCGCGACCTCGGCCCCCGGGCCACCGTGTTCCACGCCGCCCCCGACGGCACCCTCCTCGGGCGTATCTACATGAGGCCCAGCTGAGTCATGAGCTCAGCCTGGTCGAAGAGAAGGCGGGGAAGTCCGACCACTTGCCGTCACGATAAGTGAGGCCCAGCGCGTAGGGCAGGGCCACGCTTTTCCTGGTCGCCGGAATGTCGCCACTGGTGGGCGTGTGGAATGTTTCCGTGTGCGTGCCGCTGAAGACTGCTTCCTGAAGGGCCTCATTTCCCTCGGCGACCCCGCGGGTCAGGGTGCACGTGTGGTCGGGGAACGGGTCCTGCCAGAGGGACCAGAACATGCGGGCCGTGTCGAGGCCCTGCCCCGCCTGGATGAGTGAGTCGGATTGATCTTTAGTGATCGTAGGCAATCAGGGAGCGTTTGATGGGTGCGCCGGGCACCTCGTGTCAGCGGCCGGCCGAGACGCGTGGCCGGAGCAGGTGTCGCAGCAGGATGGCGGCCATCACCAGGCTGGAAACCGCGGCGGCGAGGAGGATGCCGCAACCTGGCACGCTGAGGAAGCTGGGACTGCGGAACTCACTGATCGCGATCAGCGCCGCGCCGGCCGTCATGAGCACCGTCGTCACCAGCCCGGTGACGGTCAGCGCGTCCCGCGCCCCGCGCAGGACGGCGATGCCGCAGCCTAGGGCGGCGATCGCGTAGGCGATCGTCCCGCCGAGCAGCGTGCCCTCCAGCAGGGCGGACGGGCCGTCGATGCTGCCGGGGTCGTAGTAGTCCCTCTGCAGCCGGAACAGGACCAGCGGGAGCACCACGAAGTAGACCGAATTGAGCAGGTGCGGGACAGTGGTCGGCCAGCGGGGCGGCCGCTCGAACGCGGCGATGAGCAGGCCGGCGACCGCGAGGATGAACACGATCCACCAGTACGCCGGGTGGATCTCCGGGTACTGGACCGCGTCGACCCGCCCGAGGTGCAGCGCCTCCAAGCTGAGCAGCGCGGTCAGGACGACAGCTCCGCCCACCCGGGCGAGCAGGCCGGTCCGGCCCGTGCCACCATCGGCGGACCCGGTCGCGGAAGGCGAGTCCCTGGATGAGGCCGGAACGGCGGGGGGCGTGGGACGGAACCGGGACGGGTTTGGCGGTGGCGGGCGCCGCAGACGCGAAGACCGGTTCCGGCGCGGAGGCCGCTGCGGACGATGCAACCGGTTCAGGCTCCGGGCCGACTTCCGGGTCCGGGGCGGGAGCAGGGGTGGCCGCCACTTCGGGGGCCGGGCCGGGCTTCGGGCTCAGGGGCCGGGCGGCGGTGCTTGCCGCGACATCGAGTTCGACGGTGACCGTGGCGCGGCCGGTGGGCCCTTTCACCTCAATGGTGCCCTCGAACCGGCCGGTGCGCGACGTATCGGCGGACACGTCGAATCCGTCCGCGGTCAGGGCGCACCGGATCCAGTCGTGGGACGGCCGAAGCGTGCAGGCTCGCGCGATGGGCGGCCCCGGCAGCCGGACCCGCTGCGCGGGCACGGCCGCGCCCGGCCCAACCCGGCCGAGGCTCACCCGGTCCGGGTCGGGCCGGATGGCCGCGCCCGCCGCCGCCGCGGTCGCGGGCTCCGCGACGTAGCGGATGTCGTTCACCAGCCCGGCCAGGGCCGCGTAGGCGCCCGTGGCGGCGGGGAGGTTGTCGCTCTGCAGCCGGGCTTGCAGCTCGCTGACCGCGCCGAGCCGGGTGTACATGTTCTGGTCGGTCAGGGCCGCTTGCAGGTCGGCGGGCAGCGGCGCGGCCTGGATGCGCCGTCGCTGGCTGCGGGCCAGGTAGAGCTCACCCTGCATGTCGACCTGGCGGCTCGGGGTCTGGTTCGGGTTCCGGTCGCGGACCGCGTCGAACACGTACTCGTACAGCTCGTTGAGGGAGACCCAGCCGTCCTCGTCGCGGTCCGCGTCCCCGCTGGCCAGGCCCTCGGTGAGCGCCGCGGTGAACAGCGACGGCCGTCGCCGCTTATCATCGGTGAGCTGCTCGCCTTCGAACGCGTACTCCATGGCCGTCGAGGCAGTGATGACCGCCCGGCCGCGCCCGCCGCCGGCCCGGTCGGTGGGGAAGCTGTCCAGCACGTTGACGTCGCCGGCCGCCCGGACCGTGACACCCTGGGCGAAGGCGCCACCGTAGCAGCAGTCCAGCAGCAGCACGATGGTCCGGGAGCGGCTGGCCCGCATACAGCGCTGCACGAAATCGGCGGACACCGCGGTAGAACCGAGCCGGTTGGGCCGGGTGTTCGCGGCCGCGAAAAACAGTTCGCCCGAATCGCTCTTCAGCCCGTGACAGGAGAAATGGAGCAGCAGCACGTCGTCGGGGCGGCTTTCCGACAATAGGTCCTCGATCTGCGCCTGGATGGCATGCGACGGCTCATTGCGTACGACCTGCACGTCGAAATCGCCGATCTGCGGGTCGCCGAGCACTCCGGCGAGCGCTTCGGCGTCCGCGGCGGGCGCGACCAGGTTCCGCAGGCCCTCCTGCTCGTACTGGTCGCTGGCCACGATGAGGGCCTTGCGCTGGCCGCTCATCAGCTGGCGCCGGGCCCGGAGTGCCGGGTGACGAACAGTGAGATGAGCCGTTCCTGGTCGGCGGCTGACGGCTGTGAGAGCTCCAGGGCGTCACCGTCCAGTTCCAGCCGGACCGTGCGGCGGGCACCGCCACCACGCCCAGCCCAGGCCGTGACCGCGGCCACCACCGACCGGAGACCGTTGGCCGACTGGCCCAGCATGACCAGCAACCCGCTGATCTCGGCGGCGCCGAAGGCCCGGCTGCCGGAAGGCGGTGCATTTCCCGGAAGTGCGGTAACGTCCTCGACGTCCAATTGCAGGAGCTCGGAGCGCAGATAACGGGTCAGTTCCGCCAGCCGTGCACCGTCGGCGTCGTCTTCGGATAGGCGAACGCGCAACTCCCCGCCCATGGCCCCACCCCTTGACCAGCCGCGTTTACAGACAGAATGCACCTGTCGCCAGGGTCCGGCAATCCAGAATGGCTATTTATCGCGGCTTTTATCCGGGCCGGTTCGCGGCCACGCCAGACGCCCCGCAGAAAACGTCCGTCCTGCAGAGCTGATCTGGCTTCCATGGGGAGTGCTACGCAGCTGCGAGGCTCGGTTCCGGCTGGTCCGCGGTCGCCCGCGGCTTTGCCTGGACCGCCAGCCAGATGCCGGTTACCAGCGCCCAGAGGAACGTTGCCAGGAAGGCGAAGAATGCGATCGGCGGAACGGCCGCCGCGACCCCGAACGCGACCAGCACCCAGCCCATCCACCGCGCCGGGGCCCTGCTCACGACCACGGCCAGGCCGGTCACGATGCCGAAGGTGGCGAACCCGGCGACCACGGGCAGGAAGTAGTCGTTGTCGAGCACGTTGAGCGTCTGCGCGGTGCTGGGCAGCATGAACTTGATGTCGTTGCCGAGGATGAATGAGAAGGTCAGGAACGGCAGGAAGCCGACCGCCGCGAACACCGCGCCGCCGACCACGCCGTTCGCCAGCCATCCCCGGTCACCGCTACCCCGCACGCGGCCGGACAGGGCCACGGCGAAGAAGACGAAAAAGACGAAGGCCAGCGTGCCGGTCAGCGCGGAAACCTTCTGCCCGGTGCCGTGCGCGCTGTAGAACCTGACGATCTGCGCCACGGACGCATTGTTGTTCGGAGAGCTGCCGTTTCCGGTAGCAAAGGCGACGATGATCAGGGCCGCCGCCGGGACGCTGGCGAGCGGTGCCCACCTGCTGAGCCATCGTTCCACGTCACTCACGCCCTTCCCCCCGCAGCCGGACCACCCGGCCGGGATCTTTAGTGGACGAAGCCGGCGGCGAGCGGCGCAGGTGACCCGCCATCCGGCAGGCCCTGCGCCACTCGCCGTGCCGCAGCAGATCAGGATGCCCGGGGCCGTCCACGCTCGATCCCAGGGTGCCCCCGAGTACCCTGGCCGGCCGCGTGCCGTCGTTCCGCTGCCCTCGCGTCGTCCTCGTTTGCCGCCAACGCTAAGGAGCCACGGACGCCGTAACATCGGGGAACTCCGTGATTTGTAAGGCGGGCCCGGCGATTTGCCGGGCAGGCCGGGATGCGATCGGCCAGTCTGCGCCAGGCGCCCCCGGATCATCGTGAGCGGCTTAGATTGCTTGCCCGGCGGGCCCGCGCTACGCGGTCTCAGGAATGCCGCCCCGGAGCGTGTTGATCGCGCTCATGAGGTCCATCCAGCCGTGGAAGGGTATGGCGGGAGACCGGCCGACGACGCCGACTGTCCCGCTGACCGGATCGCCGGCGGTGACGGAGAGCTCCAGGACCAGGGCCTGCTCTGGAGGCTCGGGTTCGTTACCCTTCTGCCGCGGGCTTGATGTCAAAGCCAGCCCCCTTACCGCCTGGCCAGTGGGTCTTGTGCGCGATTTCAGCCAGGAGATTTCAGCCAAGAGACGGTGCCTGCGCCGAGTCTTGCAGGGCGCCGCGCCGCGAACATCCGGGAAGACCGCTAATTGTTATCGGCGCTCGGCGGGTGCGGGCCTGCGGCCGGGACCCCGGCGGAGCCGGTATCCCAGGGGAGGTCCCCGCGGGCGGCGGCCATCGCGATCAGCCCGTGCCGGGAGCCGATGCCGAGCTTGGCGTAGACCCGCTCCAGGTGCGTCTCCACCGTGCTGACCGATACCGACAGCTGGCGGGCGATCTGCGGATTGCTGGCCCCGGTGGCGGCCAGGGCCGCCACCCGGCCCTCTTGCGCCGTCAGCTCCCGGCGCTCCCGGGCGGCGGCGCCGCCCGCCAGCCACGCGCAGTTCTGCGTGGGCCAGCCCGGCCAGCCAGCCCGCCTGGGCGCCCTCGGCCACCTGGATCGCCTGCGCCAGTACCCGCCGTGCCTGGGCCGGCTGGCCGTAGCGACGCAGGAAACCGCCGAAGTCGAGCAGCGTCTCGGCGTGCTCGACCGGCAGGTCCACCTGCTGATGCAGCGCCAGGGCCTCGCCGAAGTACGCGCGGGCCGTGTCACGGTCACCCCGCAGCTCCGCCAGCTGAGCCCGGCCTGCGGCCACCGCGATCCGGGGATACCGGTAGGGCAGGCGCTGCGTGCTGCGATCTGGACCCAGTGCAGCACCCGTTCGGCATCGGAAATTCGTCCCGCGGCCAGGTAGGCGCTGATCGCGTGGCGTGGCCAGGGCGGCAGGGACGGCTCGCCGATGCCCATCTGGTGCACCGTGGCCTCCAGCCGGGAGTAGAACTCACACGCCTCGCCGACGGCACCCTCGCGCAGCTTCCGGTGGCCCAGGACGTCCCAGGCGAACAGCAGCGCGTTGAGCTCGCCGCGGGCGCTCGCGGCGGCGTGCGCGAGCTGGCACCACTGGTCGCTGTCGTCCAGGTCGCCCCGGTAGAGCTGGATATAGGCGATGCCCACGCTGGACCAGGAGTCCGTCATCGGGACGAGCTCGACCAGAGAGCGGCCGAACCGGACGGCGGTCAGTGCTTCGTCCAGGCGGCCCATCCGGGTCAGCGTGTACCCGTGGCTGATCGCCAGCATGGCCATGGCCAGCGGGTCGTTCGCCCGGTCGGCGGTGGCCCGGACCTCAGTGAAGGCCCGGTCGGCGTCGGTCAGCCGCTCGACGAGCAGCGCGCTGTAGGCGAAGGCATTGATCAGGCTCCACCCCACCGCCGGGGCATCCGGCCCGCCGCCGTCACCCAGCCAGGGAGCACCTGGCTCGGCCGCCGCCATGCCAGCCGGGTTGCCGGCTTGCAGGGCGATCTCGCCCCAGTGCGCATCCGCCCTGGTTCGCAGCCCGGCGGCCCGTGCGCCGGCCAGCTCGCGCGCCCGGCTGACGACCGGGAGCGCCCGGACCGGCCCCGCAGTGAGCATCGCGGTAAAGGCCGCGTCCAGCAGCACCTCCACCGCGGTCCCCGGATCGTCCGGCTCGGCCAGGTCGGCGGCCGTGCAGAACGCCGCATGACCCTGGTCGTGGGCGCCGGTCATCGCCCGCGCCCGGCCCAGCATCCACCAAGCCTGCACACTGGCGCTGGTCGGCAGCCCCGGCCGCTCAAGCAGCTCCTGGTAGACATCGGCCGCCCGGTCCGGCCGGCCGCCCGCCAGCCGTGCCTCGCCCTGGGCCAGCAGCAGATCGGTTCCGGCCCGCCCGGCGGCCATCGCCACCGCCGCATCCAGGCGCGCCACGGCCACCCCCAGGGCGCCGGACCGGCGGGCCGCGCGACCCGCCCGCTCCAGCACCGCAACCGCGTCCATATCACCGGCCAGGTTGGCCTGGATGGCGTGCTCGGCTGCGGCCGCGTCCATGCCGCGGACCGCGAAGACGGTGAAGGCGCGCGCGTGCAGCTGGGCGCGCCGGGCCGCACCCAGGTCGTCGTACAGGGCCTGCCGGAACAGCGGGTGGATGAAGGCGGCCTCCGGTCCCGGGCCTTCCACGATCAGCCCGCTCCGGCCCAGCGACTCCAGGGCCGTATCGATTTCGGCGCCGTCCAGCCCGGCCACCTGCGCGGCGATCCCGGGCACAAACCGGGTGCCCAGCACGGACGCCGCCCGGGCGCAGCGCATCCCTGCCGCTGGCAGTCCCGCGAAGCGGGCGAGCAGCAGGCCCTCACCGACGATGCTGCGGCTGGCTCCGCCCGTGTCCGGCACGTCCTCGCCCCGCCCGATGGCCATCGCCATCTGCTCCAGCAGCAGCGGATTCCCGGCGCACAGCTGCCCCGCCCGCCGGGAGACCTCGGCCGGAACCGGCCGGCCGACCCGGGTCTCCAGCAGCGACGTGGCCGCCCCAGAGGTCAGCGGCGCGAGCCGCTCCAGCCGCGCGCAGCCCTCCTGCGCCAGGCCCATCGCCGACTCCAGGGCCACCACAGGCCACGGCCGGAGACTCGCCAGCAGCCCGGCCCGCAGGGATGACATCCGGCGGCACAGGAACACAGCCAGAGCCAGCGAGTCAGCATCCGCCCAGTGCAGGTCGTCGACGACCAGCAGCGTGGGCTGGCCGTCCCGGCGCTCAAGCCAGCGCAGCACGCTGAAGAACCGCGAGGCGCGGTCATCGCCAGATGTCGCACCGGGCCGGTCTTCCCGCAGCAGCCCATGGCCGCCGACGTCATCCAGGACCTGGACGAGCACGCCGAAGGGAAGGGCACCCTCCATCGGATGCCCGCGGCCAAAACCCGTGCTCAGCCCGGCCGCTGCGGCCAAGCTACATCCGCGCCCGAGCAGGGCCGTCTTCCCCAGCCCGGCCTCGCCGACCACAAAGAGCGCTCCGGGCCGACCGGTGCTCACGGCGCCGACAAGTCCGGCGACGGCCTCGGTCACGCCGTCGCGCTCTAGTAGCCCGCCCCTGGCCATCAGATGCCCCCACCGCAGCGCGAACGGTAGCAACGCAACTTTAGTATCCCGAACTCCCCAGGAACAGGCCACGATGCGCGGCCCAGCGGGCGACTGGTCTTTCGGCTCACCGGATGCGCGAGAATCGGAGGGTGATGTCGTCGCAGGAGGCCGCGGACGCCGGGGCGCGCCCGGGTTTCCGCTCGGGCTTCTCGTGTTTCACCGGCCGGCCGAACGTCGGGAAGTCGACCCTGATGAACGCGCTGGTCGGCGCGAAGGTGGCCATCACCAGCAGCCGTCCGCAGACCACCCGCCGGGTCATCCGCGGGATCGTGCACCGGCCGGACGCCCAGCTGATCATCGTGGACACGCCCGGGCTGCACAAGCCGCGCACACTGCTGGGCGAGCGGCTGGACAGCCTGGTGCGCTCGACGCTCACCGAGGTCGACGTGATCGGCTTCTGCGTTCCCGCCTCCGAGCCGATCGGCCCCGGTGACCGGTACCTTGCCCGCGAGCTTGCCGGGATCAAGGGCACGCCCATCGTCGCGATCGTCACCAAGACCAACGAGGTCACTCAGGAGCGGCTCGTCGCGCAGCTCACGGCCGTGTCTGAACTGGGGGAGTGGGCCGACGTGGTGCCGGTGTCCGCCGTCACCGGGTACAACCTCGACGTACTGACCGACGTGCTGGTGTCGCACCTGCCCGAAGGGCCCCCGCTGTACCCGGAAGGCGAACTGACCGACGAGCCCGAGCGGGACATGGTGGCCGAGCTGATCCGTGAGGCTGCCCTGGAGGGCGTGCGCGAGGAGCTGCCGCACTCGATCGCCGTGATCGTGGAGGAGATGGGCCCTCGCCCCGGCCAGGAAGACCTCACCGACGTGCACGCCGAGATGTACGTCGAGCGTCCCAGCCAGAAGGCCATCGTCATCGGCACCAAGGGCGCCCGGCTGAAGGACGTCGGCAGCCGGGCCCGCCAGCAGATCGAGGCTCTCCTGGGCACCCGGGTCTACCTCGATCTGCACGTCAAGGTGGCCAAGGACTGGCAGCGCAACCCCAAGCAGCTCCGCCGCCTGGGCTTCTACGACTGAGCTCCCGGCCGCCGGCCCCCGACGGCGCTCTCAGCCGTCCAGCCGCCAGTGCTCCGCTGCTACGCCGCCGTTCCCGCTGCTACGCCGCCGTTCCCCGGCCGCCTGCTACGCCGCCGCCCCCGCCGCGAGCCGCCAGGACTGCAGGTGCCCGGTGACCTGGCAGCCGAGCGCCTCGTTGACCGCGATCATGTGCTTGTTCGAATCGGCGTTGAAGGTCTCGATCCAGCGGAGCCGGGGTTCCCGGTCGGCCAGCTGCTCGAGCATGGCCACCTTGAGCAGCAAGCCCAGCCGGTGCCCGCGGTGCGCCCGGACCACCGCCGTCAATTCCTGATGGCCCCACTCGGGGTCAGCGGGGTCGACCGACAGCTCCGTCAGCCCGGCCAGCTCCCCGGTGGCCTCCTCGCGCGCCGCGACCGAGTAGTGCCGCAGCCCCATCGCGGCCTCGAGCCGGTAGACCTCGCGGACCCGGGTCACATCCCAGCTGAGCACCTCTTCGCCCGCCCCGTGCGGCGCGTCCCCCATGGCCTGGTTCAGGTCGGCCACGCCGCCGAGGCAGGTCTCGGGGGGCGGCCCGGACCAGTCCAGGATGGTGTAACCATCCGCGGCGGCCTTGACCGACGCGCGCAGTTCGGCCAGGTACCCCGGCGGGATCGCGCCGACGTCCAGCGTCCGTCGGGCCTCGGTCAGCTGGACGGTGGCGCCGATGGCGCGCGCAAAGGCGTCGCCGGGTGTCTCCGCCTGTACCTCGCTGGTCAGCGTGGGGCGGCCGAGGGCGCGGGCGCGGTCGGCGGCGTGCCGGAGCAGTGCCGTGCCGGCACCCGTCCGGCGATGGGCCGGCGCCACCCGGAGCGTGAGCCCCGCACGGTCACGGTTCTCCCGGTCCGGCAGTTCCAGGGTGTAGCCACCCACAACCTCATCACCGGGCCTGCCGGGCGGATCACCGGGCCCTCCGGGCTCTGCGCGCGCCAGCCAGGTCTCGTGTGGCTCGTCGCACCAGCCCCGCCTCGTCAGCCCGCTGAATACCGCGAGCGACATGGGCGGGCTGCCCGCCTCGTCCACCGGCGCTCCCGCGCGGTAGACGCCATACAAAGCACGGACCGC
Organism: uncultured Actinomycetes bacterium; assembly: GCA_963742865.1. GTDB lineage: Bacteria > Actinomycetota > Actinomycetes > Streptosporangiales > Streptosporangiaceae > Bog-532. The sequence continues at coordinate 33,949 of CAVUNW010000003.1, read as the reverse complement.
ATCCACATCGGCTGCGGCGTCAATCTTCTCGATACGCACGCCGCCAGGAAAACACCCTCCCGGCCCCGCCCGCACCTGGTTTTACGGCCGTGCGGAACGGCCATGTGTACGGCTTACGGCGGTGGGCGAAGCCCAACCGGCCAGCGAGCCCGGGCCTCCGGCCCGGCGAGCGGCCGGTGTGCCGGCGAAGTACCCCAGCGGGGCGCGAAGCGCAGCGGGGGTTCCGGGGGTCGTCCCCCCGGGCCAGCACAGTCCGGGGGGTCGTCCCCCCGAGCTGATACTCTTACTTCATCATGCTGCGCGAGCTGCTCCTCCTTAGCAGCCGCGGCGGGGGCCGTTAAGGCCCGCTCCCTCGCCGCGGAGTCTTCGCGTGACCGCTGGCCAGATCGCGGCCGGGCTTCCGGCCGGATCCTCCGCAGCCTCGACGAGGAGCAGCATCCATCATGAATCCGCAGCAGCCGCCTGCGCCCACGAATGAGCACGTTAAACAAAGCGCGCGGACCATCTCGCCGCCTTCCGTACGCCAGCGGTCCATCGGGGCCGCCGCCATCCAGCCGCAGCCGAGCGGCATGCCGTGCCACCGTTACACGCCCTTCCAGGCCGTCGATCTCCCGGACCGGACCTGGCGGCCAACGCGATCACCAAGGCTCCGCGCTGGCTGTCCACCGATCTGCGGGACGGCAATCAGGCGCTGATCGACCCGATGAGCCCGGCGCGCAAGCGCAAGATGTTCGACCTCCTGATCAAAATGGGCTACAAGGAGATCGAGGTCGGCTTCCCGTCCGCGAGCCAGACCGACTTCGACTTCGTCCGTGAGCTCATCGAGGGCGGCCGCATCCCCGCTGACGTGCAGATCTCCGTGCTGACCCAGGCCCGCGACGACCTCATCGAGCGGACCGTCGAGTCACTGGTCGGGGCGCCGCGGGCCACGGTGCACCTGTACAACGCGACCGCGCCCCTGTTCCGCCGGGTCGTGTTCGGCGTGGACCGCGAGCAGTGCCGGGCGCTGGCCGTCGACGGCACGATCTCCGTGCTCCGGCACGCCGAACGGCTCCTGCCGGACACCGACTTCGGCTACGAGTACTCCCCGGAGATCTTCGTCGACACCGAGCTGGACTTCGCCATCGAGGTGTGTGAGGCGGTCTGGACGTCTGGCAGCCCGAGGCGGGACGGGAGATCATCTTCAACCTCCCGTGCACCGTCGAGCGGTCCACCCCGAACGTCTACGCCGACCAGATCGAGTGGATGAGCCGCCAGTTCTCCCGGCGCGAGCACGTATGCCTGTCGGTGCACACGCACAACGACCGGGGCACCGCGGTGGCCGACGCCGAGCTCGCGGTCATGGCCGGCGCGGACCGGATCGAGGGCTGCCTGTTCGGCAACGGCGAGCGGACCGGCAACGTCTGCCTGGTCACCCTGGGCTGAACCTCTTCAGCCAGGGCATCGACCCGATGATCGACTTCTCCGACATCGACGAGATCCGCCGCACGGTCGAGTACTGCAACCAGCTGCCCGTGCACCCGCGCCACCCGTACGCCGGCGACCTCGTCTACACCGCGTTCTCCGGGTCCCATCAGGACGCGATCAAGAAGGGCTTCGAGGCGCTGGAGGCGGAAGCCGCGGCGGCCGGCGTCCCGTTCGCGGACTACCCGTGGGCCGTGCCGTACCTGGCCATCGACCCGAAGGACGTGGGCCGCACCTACGAGGCCGTGATCCGGGTGAACTCCCAGTCCGGCAAGGGCGGCGTCGCGCTACGTGATGAAGGCCGAGCATCAGCTGGATCTGCCCCGCCGGCTGCAGATCGAGTTCTCCCGGGTCATCCAGGCGCGTACCGACGCCGGTGGCGGCGAGGTCACGCCCACCGAGATGTGGGAGCTCTTCTCCGCCGAGTACCTCGCCGACGGCCCGGTCGCCCTGCTCGGGCACCGCGCCTCCTCGGTGGTCGAGTCCAAGCACGTGCTGACGGCCGAGGTGCGCGCGGACGGCGAGGCCCGGCTGATCGAGGGGTCCGGCAACGGCCCGATCTCGGCGTTCTGCGACGCGCTGACCGCCGTGGGCATCAAGACCCGCGTGCTCGACTACACCGAGCACGCACTGTCCGCCGGGTCGGACGCCCAGGCGGCGGCGTACGTCGAATGCGACATCGACGGCCGCACCCTGTGGGGCGTGGGCGTCGACGCCGACACCACCAGCGCCTCCATGCGCGCCGTCCTGTCCGCCGTCAACCGCGCCCGCCACTGATCGGACGGGCCGCTGCCGAACGGGCCGCTGCCGGACGGGCCGCCGGCTGGGAGCACCACGGGGACGCACCGTCCCCGTGGCGCACCGCTCCAGGCGGCCGGGCCTCCCGAGCGGGTTAGCGCCAGGGAACCGACAGGCCGGCCAGGAGGGCCTTGAGTGCGTCCGCCGCCCGCGCGAATTCGGCGGGCCCGCTGAAGCCCCCGAAGCGCCCGGCTGCGGCCAGGTGCGGTTCCAGCGACACGTAACCGGCGAACCCCGAGCCGGTCAGGGCGGCGAGCGTCTGGCCTACCTGGCCGTCGCCCTGGCCGGCCGGGACAACCTCACCCGTGGCGGCGAGCGCATCCTTGACCTGCAAGTAGACGAGGTAGGGCCGCAGCAGCGGATAGGCCTGCGCGTGCGGGACGACGCCGCACTGCACGAAGTTCGCCGCGTCGAAGGTGGCGCGCAGCGCCGGGGACCCAACGGCGGCGATCAGGTCGGCGCACCGCTGCGGGACGTCCCCGTAGATTTCCTTCTCGTTTTCGTGCGCCAGGACCAGGCCGCGCTCTTCCGCGATCTGGGCGAGGGCCGCCATCCGGTCGATGACCGGCCCGCGGAACTTCTCCGGCTCACCGGGCGGGATGAAGAACGAGAAAACGCGCACGAGCGCGGTGCCGAGCTCGTTCGCGATGTCCGCGATACGGCGCATCCGGTCCAGTTCCGGTGCCAGCGGCGCATCAATGCTGATCTTCCCGATCGGTGAGCCGATCGCGGAGACCGTGACCCCGGCCCTCATCAGTGCCTGCTGGACGGCGGCGACCTGCCGGTCATCGAGGTCGGCCACGTTCGTTGTCCACACACTGCGCAGCTCCAGGTGCGTGATCGAATGCGTGGCCAGCACCGCGAGCTGCTCGTCGAGGTCGGCCGAGATCTCGTCGGCGAAGCCGCTGAGGGTAACGGTCACCTCGTGCCCCCTTCGGTCCCGTCGCCCCCGCCAGGCCTCACAGCCCCATGGGTCCCGTGGTCCTCCCCGGCCTCGTCCGAGCGGCGCGCCGGGAGAATGACGGCAGGCCCTCTCGCGCCGACTGATAGACCGCGCAGACCAGCTCCAGGGTGGTGCGTGCGTCGGCCGCGGTCACCCGCGGCTCGCGGCCCTCGTCGATGGCCGCGAGCAGGTCGGCGATCTGCGCGGCGTGCGGGGCGGCGTCCAGGCCGGCAGCGCTGGCGGCGACGGCCGGGACCGTCACGCCGGTGGCCACGTTGCCGCCGGTCAGTTCCTGGCCGGCCAGGTCGCTGCCGAAACCCTGGTAGATGACCACGCCGTCCTCGACGATCACGGTGCCCTCCGTACCGCTGATTTCCAGGCGCTGGGCGAAGCCGGGGACGACAGCGGTGCTGGCGGTGATCGTCCCGACGGCGCCGGAGCCGAACCTCACGATGGCCAGCGCACAGTCCTCGGCTTCCATTTCGTGCGCCTGGCGAGCGGTGATCGCGGTCACCTCGGCCGCGGGGCCCATGCACCAGGCCAGCAGATCGGCGTAGTGAATGCCCTGGTTCATCAGGGCTCCGCCGTCCATGGCCCAGGTGCCGCGCCAGTCCGCGCTGTCGTAGTAGGCCTGCCCCCGATACCACTTCGTGGTCGCCTGGCCCAGCAGCAGGCGGCCAAGCGCTCCGTCATCGATCAGGCGGCGCAGCTCGATGAGCCCGGGATCGAAACGATGCTGGGAGATCACCGTCATCACGCTTCCCGCTGCCTTGGCCGCCTCGGCCAGGCGGTCGGCGGCGTCCAGGCGCACGTCGATCGGCTTCTCGATCACCAGGTGCTTCCCGGCTGCCGCCGCCCTGATGCCCACCTCGGCGTGCAGGCCGCTGGGCACGCACACCGCCACCACATCGATGTCATCCCGCCTCAGCAGGGCATCGAGGCTGAGCTCGGCGGCACAGCCATGCTCGGCGGCAAAGTCCCGGGCGCGGGGCGGCACACTGTCGGTGGCCGCCACCAGCCGGGCGTTCGGCACCATCGCGATCGCCGAGGCGTGGAACGCCCCGATGGTCCCGGCGCCCACAATCCCGAATCCGTGCGCCGCGACGCGCCGCGTCGGCCCGCCCGGTACGCTCATCGCTGCCTCCGGCTGCTCATCCTCCCATTGTCCGATCCCTGGCAGCGCGCGCAATCATCTACAGTCGTGTCGAAGCTGACCGCGCCAGAAGGTTTTGCCGCGCAAGCAGAGGGGATCACCGACAGCCATGGGTGCCGATGAGGAGATGCCGTCCGCGGCTCAGGTCCACGCGGCCGCCGACGGCCGGGAGACCCATTCCGCCGAGGCCCATTCGGGCGGGAGCGCGGGGCGCCTGAACTGGCTGCGGGCCGCGGTCCTGGGAGCCAATGACGGCATCGTCTCGGTCGCTGGCATCGTCATCGGGGTCGCCGGCGCTACCTCGTCCCGCGGTCCCATCTTCACCGCCGGGCTGGCCGGGCTGGTCGCCGGCGCGGTGTCGATGGCCCTGGGCGAGTACGTATCGGTCTCCAGCCAGCGCGACAGCGAGCTCGCGCAGCTCGCCCAGGAGAAACGCGAGCTCGCGGATAGCCCGCAGGACGAGCTGACCGAGCTGACCGCCCTCTACGAAGCCAAGGGCCTGTCCGCGGTGACCGCCCGGACCGTCGCCGAGGAGCTCACCGCCCGGGATCCCCTGGCCGCCCATCTCGACGCCGAGCTGCACATCGACCCCAACGACCTCGCTCATCCCTTCCAGGCCGCGGGCGCGTCGGCGCTGTCGTTCACGTCGGGGGCTGCGCTGCCGCTGCTGGCCATTTTGCTGCCCCCGGCATCGCTGCGGGTCCCGGTCACGTTCATCGCCGTTCTCATCGCTCTCGGCCTGGCCGGGGCCCTGAGCGCCCGCATCGGCGGCAGCAACGTCCGCCGCGCCGTCCTGCGGGTCGTCATCGGCGGCGCGCTCGGGCTCGCTTTCACCTACGGCATCGGGCATCTCTTCGGCACTGCCATCGGCTGACGGCCGCTCTTTTTCAGCCGAACGGACGTACCGCGCCCTGTCCGCCCTGCGGACTGGACCGCGTGTACGGTTCCCCCGGCGCGTGCTGGCGCGGAGAACCGGCGGGCCGATCAGCGGGTGCGGTTGCGCTGCCGATGATGGCGGGGCGCACGAACTTCGGGGCCTTCGGCAGCACGGTGTGCTCGGCCCGCGTGACGGTGAAGCCCGCTTCCCGGATGGAATCCAGCGTCGGGCGGTTGCAGTCACAGCAGACGACCAGACCGGTTTAGCCAGTTCATCCGGTCCTGGAAATGGGCCAGGCCGGGGTCGCCGGAACGCACATGCTCAAGGAACAGGAGCTGGCCGCCGGGCCGGAGCACCCGCCTCAATTCCCGCAATGCCCGGGGCTGATCGTCAACTCCGCACAGCACCAGTACCGAGACCGCTACGTCGAAGCTGCCGTCCTCGAAGGGAAGGTCTTCCGCCGGCGCGCGCAGGACCTTGGTGTCAGGGGCCTGCTCGCGCACCTTGCACTGCAGGCGGCGGAGCATGGGAGGCTGCGGCTCGGTCATCGTCAGGGATTCGACGGCGCGGCCGTAGCAGGGCAGGTTCGCCCCCGTCCCGCTGCCGATCTCCGAGCACCCGGCCGGCGGCCCCGGCGAGCAGGCCGGTACGGAGGGCGCGCAGCCCCGCTTTTTCCGCCTTGGCCATCTGGCGGTCGTAGGTCATGGCGAAGAACCTGGTCCGGAGGGTCATGGTGGCCTCGTTTCGCGGCAACTGAGCCCGGGATGAGCTTCTGGGCCGCGAACCTAACAAGGCGGCCGGCCCCAGCGCATGAGGCAAACCCCTCATCTTCCCGTACACCCGAATCCCCAGGTCCCGGGCGGGAAGCCCGGCCCGATCGGGTGCTGCCGGGGCCCGTGCGGTTTACGCTTTGGTGATGAGCGGGGGACGGGCTGTTCCCGGGTCCGGCTGGCTGAGCTTGTCGCGGCGCTGTCGCTCGGCGTGGACCTGGGGTTCGGCCAGCCAATGGAGCATGTCCTGCGGCAGTGCCTGATCGCGCTGCGGCTGGCTGACCAGGCCGGGCTGGACGAGCATGACCGGGCGGCGGTGTACTACACCGCCCTCCTGGTCAATGTCGGGTGCCACGCGGACGCGCACGAGCAGGCGAAATGGTTCGGCGACGACATCACCCTCAAATCCGGCAAGTACCGGCACGATCTGGGCAGCGTGCGCGGCACACTGGCCGCGATGCGGCTGGTCGGCGCCGGTAACCCGCCGCTGCACAGGTTCCGGGTCGGGCTCGAGTTCGCCTTGTCCGGGCACCGTGCGCTGGACGGCATGATCTCCCAGCACGCCGCGCTCGCGCGGACGCTGGCTGAGCAGCTCGATCTTCCCGATCAGGTGCGCCACGCGGTGGGCGCGGCGTACGAGCAGTGGGATGGCCGCGGCTGGCCGGGAACGCTGAAGGCCGGTGCCGTGCCGGTGGCGGCGAGGATCGCTCAGCTCGCGGAGTTCATGGAGGTTGCGCACCGCGTGGGCGGGATGGCCGCCGCGACGGCGCTTGCCCGCAGGCAGGCCGGACGGCAGTTCGATCCCGGGCTCGCGGATCTCGTCTGTACCGGGCCGGAGAAGATATTCGGCGGCCTCGATGACGTGCCGGCGTGGCCAGCCGTCATCGCGTCCGAGCCGGCGCTCGCCGTTGAGCTCGTGGCCGGGCAACTCGACCGCGCGCTGGGCGCGATCGCCAATTTCGTGGACCTCAAGTCACCGTTCACGCTGGGACATTCGGTCGCGGTTGCGAACCTGGCCGGGGAGGCCGGGACGAGGTTCGGGCTGCCACCTGAGGAGGTGCTGCTGCTGCGAAGAGCTGGTCTCGTGCACGGTTTCGGGCGGCTCGGCGTGTCGAACTCGATCTGGGACCGGCCGGGGCGGCTGAGTGCCGGTGAATGGGAACGTGTCCGCCTGTATCCCTACCTGACCGAGCGCATGCTCGCGTCAGTCCGCGGCGCTCGCGCCGCTGGGCGAGATCGCGGTCCAGCACCGGGAGCGGCTGGACGGCAGCGGATATCCCCGTGGGCTTTCCGGTGGCGCGATCTCCCGCCCGGCCCAGGTGCTCGGGGCCGCGGACGCCTATCAGTCGATGCGCGAGCCTCAGGCCGCACCGCCCCGCACGTCCGGCGGAGGAGGCGGCCACGGAAATGCGCGCCGAGGTCCGCGCGGCCGCTTCGACGGCGCGGCGGTCGACGCCGTGCTGGGGGTAGCAGGCCACCGACTGCCGCGCCGCAGGAAAGCGTCTCGGGCCTGACCTCCCGCGAGGTCGAGGTGCTCATCCTGGTCGCGCGCGGCCTGTCGAACCGCCAGATCGCTGCGCGGCTCGTCATAGCGCCGAAGACGGCGGGAAACCACGTCGAGCACATCTACGCCAAGATCGGCGCGTCCAGCCGGGCCACCGCGGCACTGTTCGCGGTCCAGCACGGCTTGCTCCCCGAGGAAGGCTCACCGCGGTGATGGCGGTGGTTGATGCGCGGCCAGTGCTCCCGGCGGCAACGTCTGCGCGGCCCATGAGCGCAATGTCGGCAGCTACGCCGTACCGGCCGATCCCCGTCCGACCCGCAGGCAACGGCAGAACTGTTCCTCGCGCTGCAGGCCGTCCTGCTCTTGCCGTCGTGATCCCGAGAGTTCCGGATCACGCGGCGCGCCCCAATTGTCGGCCCGATGCGGGAGAATGCGTCTATGCAGCTGTACCGGGATGACGGGGTCGTGCTGCGCACGCAGAAGCTCGGCGAGGCCGACCGGATCATCACCGTGCTGGCGCGGAAGACCGGCCGCGTCCGCGCCGTGGCCAAGGGCGTGCGGCGCACAAAGTCCCGGTTCGGCGCGCGGCTCGAGCCGTTTACGCACGTCGACCTGATGCTGTATCCCGGGCGGTCGCTCGACGTGATCACCCAGGCGGAGGTGATCCGGCCGTACGGCGCGCCGCTGACGGCGGACTATCCGCGGTATACGGCGGGCGTCGCGATGCTGGAGACGGCGGAGCGGTTCACCCCCGAGGACAAGGAACCGTCGCTGCGCCAGTTCCTGCTGCTCGTCGGCGGGCTGCGGGCCCTGGCGGAGGCCAGTCACGACCCCCGGCTGGTGCTCGACGCCTACCTGTTGCGGTCGCTATCGGTGGCCGGTTACGCGCCGGCGCTGGAAGAGTGCGCCCGGTGCGGGACATCCGGCCGGCTGCCCGCGTTCGCGATTCCCTCGGGTGGCATGGTGTGCGCGTCCTGCCGGCCGGCCGGGGCGGCGTCCCCCGGCGCGGCCACCGTGTCCCTGATGCGCGCGCTGCTCCAGGGCGACTGGGACAGCGCGGATCAGAGCGAGCGGCGGCAGCAGGTAGAGTGCAGCGGCCTGGTAGCCGCTTACCTGCAGTGGCACCTGGAGCATTCGATCCGTTCGTTGCGTCATGTGGAGCGTGTGTGACTGTCCGGCCGCCCGATCCTCATCCGAGTGGCGCCCGCCCGCCCGCCATCCCGCGCGACCTGGTTCCCCGCCACGTGGCCATCGTCATGGACGGGGACGGACGCTGGGCCAAGCGGCGCGGCCTGCCCCGGACCGAGGGCCACAAGGAAGGCGAATCCTCGCTGCTCGATGTGATCATGGGCGCGATCGAGCTGGGGATTCCGTACCTGTCCGCCTACGCCTTCTCCACCGAGAACTGGCGGCGTTCCCCGGACGAGGTCCGTTTCCTGATGGGCTTCAACCGCGACGTGATCCACCGGCGCCGCGACCTGCTCAACGAGATGGGCGTCCGGATCCGGTGGGCCGGGCGGCGCAAGCGGCTGTGGCGCAGCGTTATCAGCGAACTGGAAGAAGCCGAGCGGATGTCGGCCGGCAATTCGGTTCTCACGCTCCAGTTCTGCGTGAACTACGGGGGCCGGGCCGAGATCGCCGACGCGGTCGCCGCGATCGCCGCCGATGTCGCCGCGGGAAAGGTCCGGCCGGACAAGGTCGACGAAAAGCTGATCAGCCGGTACCTCGACGAACCGGAAATGCCCGATGTCGACCTCTTCGTGCGGTCCTCGGGTGAGCACCGGACCTCGAATTTCCTGCTCTGGCAATCCCATTACGCCGAGCTCGTCTTTCTGGACACGCTGTGGCCCGATTTCGATCGCCGCCACCTATGGCAGGCCTGCGAAATCTACGCCAGCCGGGACCGCCGCTATGGCGGCGCCATCCCGAACCCGGTGAACGGCATTCCCGCCCCGCCCAATGACCGCGATGATCCCATCGTGGTCCCCCAGTGGCCGCGATGATCCCATCGTGGCCCTCCAGCGGCCCCGACCTGGTTGGTGGGGCCGTAGCCGGGCCCTGACCAGGGGGCCTGCTCCGGATCTGATTCGCATTGGGAGGCCGGTGGCCCTAGGCTTGGGCCACCGCGCCTCCCTCGCACGGTGTTCACCCCGTGCCCGCGCGTGTCAACGGGGGCGCCCCTGCGGCGCCGGTACCCGGGACAGTCCGTTACATGGCCAGCCGGCCTGCCCGGCCCCATGCGGACGGACCTGCAGCCGCTGTCGTCGTGGCCGGCTGAAGGGCCATGCGGAGGCCGGTCCACGGACCGCCACGACGCCGACCGCCAGCCGGATGGAGACCGAGAATGGCAGCACGCAGTGACCGCATGGATACGATCGTCAGCCTGTCGAAGCGGCGGGGGTTCGTCTACCCGTCGAGCGAGATCTACGGCGGACTGCGGGCCTCCTGGGATTACGGTCCCCTCGGCGTCGAGCTGAAGAACAACATCAAGCGCCAGTGGTGGCGCTCGATGGTCCAGGAGCGTGACGACATCGTCGGCCTGGACTCCAGCGTCATCCTGGCCCGCGAGGTCTGGGAGGCCAGCGGCCACATCACCGAGTTCGTGGACCCGCTGACCGAGTGCCAGTCCTGCCACAAGCGGTTCCGCGCCGATCACCTGATTGAGGCGTACGAGGAAAAGCACGGCCACCCGCCGGAGCACGGCCTGGCCGACCTGACCTGCCCGAACTGCGGCAACAAGGGGACGTTCACCGAGCCGCGCATGTTCAGCGGGCTGCTGCGGACCTACCTCGGCCCGGTCGAGGACGAGTCCGGGCTCGCCTACCTGCGCCCGGAGACGGCGCAGGGCATCTTCATCAACTACAAGAACGTCCTGCAGAGCTCGCGGAAGAAGCTGCCGTTCGGCATCGGCCAGATCGGCAAGTCGTTCCGTAACGAGATCACCCCGGGCAACTTCATCTTCCGCACCCGGGAGTTCGAGCAGATGGAGATGGAGTTCTTCGTCCGGCCCGGAACCGACGAGGAGTGGCACCAGACCTGGATCGACACCCGGTTCGACTGGTACAAGGACCTTGGCATCCGCGAGGACAACCTGCGGCTGTTCGAGCACCCCAAGGACAAGCTCGCGCACTACTCCAAGCGCACCGTCGACGTGGAGTACCGGTTCGGCTTCCAGGGCTCGGAGTGGGGCGAGCTGGAGGGCATCGCCAACCGCACGGACTTCGACCTGACCACGCACGGCCGCGCGTCCGGGGTCGACATGTCCTACCTGGACCAGGAGACCGGCGAGCGGTTCGTCCCTTACGTCGTCGAGCCGGCCGCCGGCGTGGACCGCGCCGCGCTGGTGTTCATGCTGGACGGCTACTCCGAGGACGAGGCGCCCGACGCCAAGGGCAACCTGGAGAAGCGGACCGTCATGCGGTTCGATCCCCGGATCGCGCCGGTCAAGGTGGCGGTGCTCCCGCTGTCCCGCAACGCCGACCTCTCGCCCAAGGCCCGGGACCTGGCCGCGGCGCTGCGCAAGCGCTGGAACACCGACTTCGACGACGCCAGCGCGATCGGCCGCCGGTACCGGCGCCAGGACGAGATCGGCACCCCGTACTGCGTCACGGTGGACTTCGAGACCCTCGAGGACCAGGCCGTGACCGTCCGGGAACGCGACTCGATGCGCCAGGAGCGGATCGGCATCGACCAGCTCCAGGCGTACCTGGGGGAGCGCCTCCCGCCCTGCTGACCCCCGCTACCCCAGCTACCGGACGGTCCCGCGGACCGGGCCATCTCCCTTCGGCTCTGTGTGCGAAAGTGGCTGCTCCTGCAGCCACTTTCGCATACAAATAGCGCGGTTGATCTTGAAGGCGCCGACAGCACCCACCTAGCCCATGAGGGCCGCCAGGACCTCGTCCACCGTCGCGGACTCCGCGCGGGGAACGCGTCGGAAGATCTCCGCCGCGGCCAGGTGAAAGCCGTCCGGCAGCCCCGCGGCCGCCATCGACGCGGCGATCTCGGTCATCTCGGCGTCCCAGCGCCAGCCCTTGGCCGCGGCCGACTCCGCGGCCCGTTCGGAGCGCCCGGCCAGGCTGGGCTGCGACAGCGCCCACTCGGCCAGCAGCGCGTCCTCCACGCCCCCCGCCCGCGCCAGCGCCCGTGCGGTCAGCACCAGCGCCGCGGTGCCCTTGGTCCACGCGGCGTAGGCCATCTTGACGGCCGACGCCGCGCCGACGCCGCCCTCGACTACCCGCGCGCCGACCGGTGTCCCCGCGAACAGCCCCGCGATCTCCGCCGCCCGCTCGCCCGACAGGTAGAGGCGGGTCCCGTCCGGCGCGTCAGGTGCTTCCCCGAGCCGGGGCGGCGGCCCAATGATCCCCCCGTCGACGAAAACCGCTCCGCTCTGGCCGGTTCCGCTCTGGCCGGCTTCCGCTCTGGCCGGTTCCGCTCTGGCCGGTTCCGCTCTGGCCGGCCTCCGCTCTGGCCGGCCTCCGCTCTCCGCCGGCCCTCGGACTCACCTGCCCCGCCGTAACCGGCCCCGCTCTCGCCGGCCCCGGACTCTTCAGCCGCGCCGTGGCCAGCGATATTTGCTACCGAACGGGCCGTCTGCGGGGAAATAGCGTTGGCATCGACATATACACCGCCGAAGCCCCGGACACTCTCGGCCACCGCACGCGCGGCGTGCGGCGGGCAGACGGACAGGACGACCTCCGCCCGCCGGGCCAGTTCCGCCACCGTCCCCGTATCGGTCAGCCCCGCGGCGACGGCGCGCTCGGCGGTGTCCGGGCTGCGGCCCTGCGACGCCCACAGCACGCTGTGCCCCCGGGCGGAGAGGCAGTGCCCGAGGGCCGCGCCCATCTCACCAGGATGGAGCAATCCGACGTTCGTTCCGTTCATCATGTCCCTTCATTCCCGGCAGGCTAGACCACTTCCCGGTGGGGACCTTCGCCCCACTGCGCGCCTGTCCCAGGACCGGTAGGCTCCGAAGCAATAAAGATGCATATCAGTTACACCGCACGAGGAGCATTCAGTGCCGAAGCTCGTTTACGACTTCACCGAAGGCAGTAAAGACCAGAAGGACTTGCTGGGCGGCAAGGGAGCGAACCTGGCCGAGATGACCAACCTTGGTCTTCCCGTCCCGCCCGGTTTCATCATCTCTACCGAGGCCTGCCGTGCTTACCTGCGCGACGGGACCACGCCACCCGAGCTGGACGCCGAGGTCACCGAGCACCTCACCCAGCTTGAGTCGGCGATGCACCGCAAGCTCGGCGATTCGGCCGACCCGCTGCTGGTCAGCGTGCGGTCCGGCGCGAAGTTCTCGATGCCCGGCATGATGGACACGATCCTCAACATCGGCCTGTCGGACCGGGCGGTGGAGGGCCTGGCCAAGCAGGCCGGCAACGAGCGGTTCGCCTGGGACTCCTACCGGCGGCTGATCCAGATGTTCGGCAAGACCGTGCTGGACATTGAGGGCGAGGCCTTTGAGCAGGCCATCGACGCCGCCAAGAAGGCCAAGGGCATCAAGAACGACCTCGACCTGGACGCCGACGACCTGCAGCAGCTGGTCGGCGCGTTCAAGCAGATCGTGCGTGAGCACACCGGGCGCGACTTCCCGCAGGAGCCCAGGGAGCAGATGGACCTGGCCATCAATGCGGTGTTCAACTCCTGGAACTCCGACCGCGCCGTCCTCTACCGCCGCCAGGAACGCATCCCGACCGACCTCGGCACGGCCGTCAACATCGTCGCGATGGTGTTCGGCAATCTCGGCGAGGACTCGGGCACCGGCGTCGCCTTCACCCGCGACCCCGGCACGGGCCAGCAGGGTGTCTACGGTGACTACCTGCAGAACGCCCAGGGTGAGGACGTGGTGGCCGGCATCCGCAACACGGTGCCGCTGCAGGACCTGGAGCGGATCGACAAGGCCTCCTACGACCAGCTCATCCAGATCATGCGGACGCTGGAGAACCACTACAAGGACCTGTGCGACATCGAGTTCACGATCGAGCGCGGCAAGCTCTGGATGCTGCAGACCCGCGTCGGCAAGCGCACCGCGGCCGCCGCGTTCCGGATCGCGATCCAGCTCGTCGAGCAGGGCCTGATCGACATGGACGAGGCGCTCGAGCGGGTCACCGGCGAGGAGCTCGTCCGGCTGATGTTCCCCCGGTTCGACACCGGCACCGGCGCGAAGAAGGTCGCCCAGGGCATCAGCGCGTCGCCCGGCGCCGCGGTCGGCAAGGTCGTCTTCGACTCCGCGCGCGCCGTGGAGCTGGCCGACCAGGGCGAGGACGTCATCCTGGTGCGCCGCGAGACCAACCCCGACGACCTGCACGGCATGATCGCCGCACGCGGCATCCTGACCAGCCGGGGCGGCAAGACCAGCCACGCCGCCGTGGTCGCCCGCGGCATGGGCAAGACCTGTGTCTGCGGCGCCGATGCGCTCGAGGTCGACGTCCGCGGTGGCCGCTTCACCGCCCCGGACGGCGTCATCGTCTCCGAAGGCGACGTGATCTCCATCGATGGCACGTCTGGCGCGGTCTACCTCGGCGAGGTGCCGGTCGTGCCGTCGCCCGTCGTCCAGTACTTCGAGGGCGGTCTGGCGCCGGAGTCCGACGAGCTGGTCGCGGCCGTGCACGCGCTGATGACGCACGCGGACACCAAGCGCCGGCTCGGCGTCTGGGCCAACGCGGACAACGGCCCCGACTGCGCGCGGGCCCGCCGGTTCGGCGCCGCCGGCGTCGGCCTGGTCCGGACCGAGCACATGTTCCTCGGTGACCGCCGCCAGCTCGTCGAGCGGCTCATCCTGGCCGAGAACGAGGCCGAGCAGCAGACGGCGCTGGATGCGCTGGAGCCACTGCAGCGTGGCGACTTCGTGGAGATCCTCGAGGCGATGGACGGCCTGCCGGTGACGATCCGGCTGATCGACCCGCCGCTGCACGAGTTCCTGCCCGACCTCACCGACCTGTCGGTCAGGGTCGCCCTGGCCGGTGACAACGCGACCGACAAGGACAAGAAGCTGCTGGATGCCGTCCGCCGGCTGCACGAGGAGAACCCCATGCTCGGCCTGCGCGGGGTCCGGCTCAGCCTGGTCATCCCGGGCCTGCTCGACATGCAGGTGCGGGCGATCGCGCACGCCGCGGCCGACCGCAGGCAGGCCGGTGGGAACCCGCGTCCCGAGGTGATGATCCCGCTGGTCGGCGCGGTGCAGGAGCTGGAGATCGCCCGCGACCGGACCGCGAGGGTCCTCGAGCAGGTCGACCAGGAGACCGGCACCCAGGTACACACCCTGATCGGCACGATGATCGAGGTGCCGCGGGCCGCGCTCACCGCCGGGGAGATCGCGCAGCCGGCCGAGTTCTTCTCCTTCGGCACCAACGACCTGACCCAGATGACCTGGGGCTTCTCCCGCGACGACGTAGAAGGGGCGTTCTTCAGCCGCTACATCCAGCTCGGCATCTTCGGGGTGTCGCCGTTCGAGACGATCGACCGGGACGGGGTGGGCCGGCTGGTCCGCCTAGCCGTAGAAGAAGGCCGGGCCACCCGGCCGGATCTCCAGGTCGGGGTCTGCGGTGAGCACGGCGGCGACCCGGACTCGGTGCACTTCTTCCACGATGCGGGCCTGGACTACGTGTCCTGCTCACCGTTCCGGGTGCCGGTCGCCCGGCTGGAGGCCGGCCGGGCCGAGGTCGAGTCCGAGCGGGCCGCCGCGGGCAGCGCGGGCGGTAGCGACAGCAGGTGAGCTGACGTCCGAGACACAGAGCTGCGAGCTGGTCTGGGGCGAGACCGGTTATGACGCGCACGCCACGGCCCGCTGGGTTGCTGAACCGCCCAAGCGGGCCGGGCGGAGCGCGTTCGAGCGGGACCGGGCGCGTGTCCTGCACAGCGCGTCGCTGCGCCGCCTGGCGGCCAAGACGCAGGTGGTGGCGGTCGGCGACGCGGACTTCCCGCGTACCCGGCTGACCCATTCGCTGGAGTGCGCGCAGATCGGCCGGGGCATCGGCTCCGTGATCGGGTGCGATCCCGACCTGGTGGAGACGGCCTGCCTGGCGCACGACATCGGCCATCCGCCGTTCGGCCACAACGGCGAGATGGCCCTGGCGGAACTGGCCGCGGGCTGCGGCGGCTTCGAGGGCAACGCGCAGACCCTCCGCCTGCTCACCCGGCTGGAGACCAAGGTGCCCGGGGCCGGCCTGAACCTCACCCGGGCGTCCCTGGACGCCATCCTGAAGTACCCCTGGCCCGCCCCACCCCAGCAGTCCCAGCTCCCTCAGCTCAGCCCGTCCCAGCCCCCCCAGCTCAGCGCGTCCCAGCCGCCACTCGATCCCCACCTGTCTCGGGGCACCCATCTGTCGTTCGGCGACGTTCCCGCCCCACCCAAGTTCAATTACTACGCCGACGACGCCGAGGTCTTCGGCTGGATCCGGCAGGGTGCCCCGGGACGGCGCCGGTGCCTGGAGGCGCAGGTCATGGACTGGGCCGACGACGTGGCCTATTCCGTGCACGACGTGGAGGATGGCCTGCACGCCGGTCTCATCACCTTCACGCAGCTGCATGATGCGTCCGAACGGGCATCGGTGGCCCAGGTCGCACAGCGCTTGTACTGTCCGCCGGATTCGGTCACGATCGCCGAGCTGACGACGGTGTTCGACGACCTGATGGCCCTGGACTGCTGGCCGAAAAGCTTCGACGGCGGCCCCGACGCCCTCGCTGCCCTGAAGAACCTGACCAGCGAACTGGTCGGCCGGTTCTGCGTCGCCGCCCAGGATGCCACCCGCGCCGCCTGCGGGGAGGTCAACGGCGGCGCCCGCGGCGGGGGTGCCCGGGACGGGGGCACTCGCCTGACCCGTTACGCGTGCGACCTCGTCGTCCCGCGGACCCAGCGGCTGGAATGCGCCCTGCTCAAAGCCGTCGCGGCGCACTACGTGATGACACGCGCGGGCGCGGCCGCCGCGCAGGCCCGCGAACGCGAGCTGATCGCCGAGCTCGCGGCCACCGTCCAGATTGGCGCGCCGCGGACGCTCGACCCGGTGTTCCACCCGGCCTGGGACGCGGCCCCCTCCGACGCCGCCCGCCGCCGCGTGGTGATCGACCAGATCGCTTCCCTCACCGACACCTCGGCCATCGCCTGGCACCGCCGCCTCTGCCGCACCACCGCCCCCTCCTGAGCGCTCCCCTCTGTGCCCACCCGCCTCCTCCTGTGCCCACCCCGCCCGGCTTGGACCCCTTCGTGGCAGCGTTTTCTGCTTGGAGTCAGGGGGTGGTTGCAACGCTGCTGTCTTGCTTGTGGTGGGTTGAGCGGGCATGCGACGCGCGACATCCCGCGCTGCTTCCGCCCCGGACCCGGATCGAAGAGACGGTGCTGGATCTCGCCATGACGGCCGGTTCTATTGACGAGGCGTTCGGCTGGATTTTCCGCGCCACCGGGAAATGGCTGACGAATGCCGAGCGCATCCGGCGGGCCATGGCTGCGCGTCCGAAGATGCGATGGCGGGCCGAGCTGGCGGCGTGCCTGGACGATGTGGACGACGGCGTCCGCTCGAACCTGGAGCACCGCTACGTCCGCGATGTGGAACGCCCGCACGGGCTACCGCGCGCGGTGCGGCAGGCCCGCGTCATCCGCCAAGGGCGGGTTTCCTACCTCGACAACCTTTACGAGGACTACCTCGTCTGCGCCGAGCTCGACGGGCGGGCCGCGCATCCGTCCGGGGAGCGCTGGCGGGATTACCGCCGCGACAACGCCGGTGCTGCCGACGGGATCATCACCTTGCGATACGGCTGGGCCGACGTCACGGGACAGCCCTGCCAGGTGGCCACGCAGATCGCCGGTGTCCTCCGCCAGCGCGGCTGGCAAGGCCCCAGCCAGCGCTGCGCCCCCCGGTGCCACTCGGTCGCCCGCACCGTCACTTCCAGGCGAAGACGGGCTGCTCGAAGTGTGCCACCCTGGTCGCCAGGCCGTGCAGCGCGACCTGGCAGAACTGGTAGATGATCGCCGCGGTCGGCGCGTGCAGGTACCCGCCGAGCAGCGGCAGCTGGATGACCGGATTGTCCGATTCGGGGATGCGCAGCAACCGGGGTGCGACGTCGAAGTCGGCCAGCGGGATCACGTGGATCTGCGCGACTTCGGCCGCCGAACCGCTCATCGCGGGGCTGGCCGGCCCGCCCCAGGCGACTACCGGGGACATCACGTACCCCGATCGCGTGACGTAGTCGTCCAGCAGCCCGAGAACATCGTCCGCCGCGACCTCGACGCCGGTCTCCTCAAGTAGCTCCCGGCGCGCGGCGTCCTCGATGGACTCGCCCGGGTCCCGGCGCCCGCCGGGCAGCGCCCACTGGCCGGCATGGTTGCGCAGGCCCGCCGCCCGCCGGGTGATCAGGAGTGACGGCACGTCCTCATCGAGGACGACGCAGAGCGTGACCGACGCGGCCTTCAGGCCGTCCGCGGCAACCTCGGCGCGGCTGAACCGGGCGATGCTCGCCGCCAGGACCGCCCGGTCCGCCGCCGGCGACGGCGTTACCATCGCGCGCCGTCCGCGCCGTCCGCGCCGTCCGCGACGACGGCCCCGGACCTCGCCGCCGGCCCGGCTCTCCGCTGCACGCTCCTGTCTCGCGCTGGCCCGGCCCCGGCCTGCTGGCTACCGCCCATGCGGCCCCCGGATGGCCGCCAGGACCCGCGGCGTGTCGGTCAGGTCCCGCAGGACGGCGTGGGCACCGGCGGCGTCCAGGTCCGCCTCGGAGTAGCTGCCGGTCGCGACGCCCACCGCACGCGCTCCGGTCGCCAGCGCCGCCGCCACGTCCAGCGGCGTGTCCCCGACCAGCACGGTGGCCTCGCCGCTGAAGTCAGCCCCGGCGGCCGCTGCGGCACGCGACCGGGCCACGTGCACCAGCTCGGAACGGACCTCGTGTGAGTCGCCGAACGCCCCGATGTCCAGCTCCAGCAACCCGCGAAGGCCCAGGGCGCCGAGCTTGACCTCGGCCAGCGGGCGGATATTGCCGGTCAGGACGGACTGGCGGACCCGCACGATGCCATTCGGCGGTGCTGGCGCGGGCGCGGCCAGCGCGGTGAGCGCCGCCACCGCGCCCGGCAGGGCGTGGCCGCGCTGCCGGACCAGCTCGCCGTAGGCCGGGGCCTGCCGGGTCAGGCCCGCCATGAACGCGTCGACGTGCCCGCGCGGGTCAGGGACCCCGGCCATGGCCAGCGTCTCCACGATGATGGCCCGGTCGGTGCGACCGGCCATCGGGGCGACCTGCGGCAGCTCGCGCCCGAACAGGTCGGCGAACACGACGCCGTAGAGGTGGCTGCTCAGGCCGCCCGCGTTGAGGAGCGTGTGGTCGACATCCCACAGGACCAGCAGTTCGGGCGAGACCATGACATCCAAGGCTACGGGGCGGGACAGCACCGGAGCAGCATCGGTGCGCCGGTCCGGTCGCGCGGCGGTTAGACTCAGCCCGCTGATCGAGCGAAGGGGCCCGGCGGGCGCGGCCCGGCCGAAGAGCCCAACGGAAGCCGGCGCGCGAGCCGGAATGCCGGAAGCCGGGGCCCTCGGGGGCGATAATTTGTCTGGAGATAGCCCACGACGTGCTGCTCCGGGTGGGCGCAGAGCGGAGGCGGAAGATGGCGGGCCGGATCCGCGACGAGGACATCGCGGTCGTCCGCGACCGGTCGCCGATCGACGAGGTGATCGGGGAGTACCTGCAGCTGCGTAGCGCCGG
This sequence comes from uncultured Actinomycetes bacterium, assembly GCA_963742865.1. Taxonomy (GTDB): domain Bacteria; phylum Actinomycetota; class Actinomycetes; order Streptosporangiales; family Streptosporangiaceae; genus Bog-532. The sequence continues at coordinate 14,749 of CAVUNW010000003.1, read as the reverse complement.
CGGTGACTCCCTCAAGGGGCTGTGCCCGTTCCACGACGAGAAGACACCCTCGTTCAACGTCACCCCCGCGCGCGGCCTCTACTACTGCTTTGCCTGCGGGGAAGGCGGAGACGTCATCAAGTTCGTGCAGAAGATCGACGGTCTCACGTTCATCGAGGCGGTCGAGCGGCTGGCCGGGCGGGCCGGGATCGACCTGCGCTATGAGCAAGGCGGGTACGTGCCCGGCCAGGAGCAAAGCCGGCGCCGCCGGCTGGTGGACGCGCACCGGGCCGCGGCCGAGTTCTACCAGGAGCAACTCCAGGGGCCCGGCGCCGCGGCGGGACGGGCCTTCCTGTCCGAGCGCGGCTTCGAGCGCGCCGACGCGGAGAAGTTCGGCGTCGGCTACGCGCCCGCCGCGTGGGAGGACCTGACCCGGCATCTGCGCGCACGGGGCTTCTCCGACGCGGAGATTATCGCCGGGGGACTGGCCCGGGAAGGCCGCCGGGGCCCAGTCGACCGGTTCCGCAACCGCCTCATGTGGCCCATCCGCGACCTGTCCGGGGACGTCATCGCGTTCGGTGCGCGCAAGCTCGACCCGGATGAGGACGGACCGAAATACCTTAATACGCCGGAAACGCCGCTCTTCCGCAAGAGCACGGTGCTCTACGGGGCCGACCTGGCCAAGCGGGAGATCTCGCACCGGCGCCAGGCCGTCATCGTCGAGGGCTACACCGACGTCATGGCCTGCCATCTGGCCGGGGTCCCGACGGCCGTGGCCACGTGCGGCACCTCGTTCGGCGACGAGCACATCAAGGTGCTCCGCCGCCTGGTGATGGATACCGACGGCGCCGCCGGTGAGGTCATCTTCACGTTCGACGGCGACGCCGCCGGGCAGAAGGCGGCGCTGCGCGCGTTCGGCATGGAGGAGCGCTTCGTCACCCAGACGTACGTAACGGTCCAGCCCGATGGCCTCGACCCGTGCGACCTCCGCCTCGCCCACGGCGACGCCGCCGTCCGCGACCTGGTCGCGCGGCGTGTGCCGCTGTTCGAGTTCGCCATCCGCAGCGTGGTGGCCAAGCACGACCTGGACACGACCGAGGGCCAGATCGCGGCGCTGGATGAGGCCGCCCCGATCGTGGCCCGGATCAAGGATTCCGGTCTGCGGTCGCGCTATGCCGTCAACCTCGACCGCTGGCTTGGCCTGATGGACGAGCGCTTCGTGCTGTCCCGGGTCAGGGCGCACGCGGGCGACGGCCCGGGCGGCGATGCCGGGCGCGGTGGCGCGCGATCCGGGCGGCGGGATGCGGCGCGCCCCGGCACCGCGGGCCACGGCCCGGCCGGGCCCGCCGGGCCGCACGGTCCCTACGGGGCGAACGGCAACGGGAACGGCGCGCCCGCCCGCGAGGGCCAGGGGAACGGCCAGCGGCAGCCGTCCGGTTCGCCGGGCGTACTGGGCGAAGCGGGATATGACCCCTCCGATCCCGTGGTCCAGGTCGAGCGCGAGGCGCTCAAGCTCGCGGTTCAGCGGCCGGGACTGTGCGGGCCCGAGTTCGATGCCCTCGGTGCCGAGGCGTTCACGGTGCCCGTGCACGCGGCCGTGTTCCGGCTGATCGCCGAGTCGGGTGGCACAGGCGTGGCCGGCGGCGGCCGTGAATGGGCGGCGCGGCTGCGCGACGAGGCGCCCAACGACCGGGCCCGCGCGTTCATCACCCTGCTCGCCGTGGAACCGCTCAAGGCCAACGGCGAACCGGATGTCCGGTACGTCGATAGAGTCCTGGCCCGGGTGGGGGAGCTCGCCGTGAGCCGGGAGATCGGCGCGGTGAAGTCGAAGCTGCAGCGGATGAACCCGGTCCAGCAGCAGGTGCCCTACAACCAGCTCTTCGGCGACCTGGTAGGACTGGAGCAGCGGCGCAAGGCCCTGCTCGACCGCGCCGCCGGCGCCTAGAGGCAGCACGCGGCGGAGCCTAGCTGCGGAGCGCCGCCGGTGCCGAGAGGCCCCGGGCCTAACGCGTCAGCCGTTTCCCCGGCCGCGCGGTCACTCAGTGCGGCGGCGGCATAACGGCCCAGATTCCTACCGGGGCAGGTTACGGACAGCTAGTTATCACCGTAACTACCGGGAAGGTGACAAAATTAGGTCCCCCGTAACCGGGGGTTCGTGTCGCACACTGGTTCACGTGAGCCTCAGCGTACTGACAAGCGGGCCGTCACTGGCCGAACAGATGACTCATCTCGTGGCGCTTGGGAGGGAACGGGGTTCCCTGACCATGGCGGACGTCGCTACCGCTCTCGACCGCCACGAACTCTCACCCGATGCGCTCGGCGATGTCGTGCGGATGCTGGGTGATGAGGGCATCGAGCTTATCGACGCTCCCCGCGAGGAGGTGGAGGAACCCAGACCCGCGGGGGAGGCGGATCTGGGCCGGCCCGCCGCCACCAGCGACCTGGTGCGGATCTACCTGCGGGAGATCGGGCGCGTGCCCCTGCTGACCGCCGAAGACGAGGTCGAGCTGGCCAAGTCGATCGAGGCGGGCCTGTTCGCGGACGAGAAACTGCGCGGCGGCTTCCCGCTGCAGGGCGCCGAGGCGGCGGACCTGGCGCTCCTGGTGGCCGAGGGGGAGCGGTCGAAACAGCGGCTGATCGAGGCCAACCTGCGCCTGGTGGTGTCCATCGCCAAGCGTTACATCGGCCGTGGCCTGGTCTTCCTGGACCTGATCCAGGAAGGGAACCTGGGCCTGATCCGCGCGGTCGAGAAGTTCGACTACACCCGCGGCTACAAGTTCTCCACCTACGCGACGTGGTGGATCCGGCAGGCCATCACCCGGGCGATCGCCGACCAGGCGCGCACCATCCGGGTGCCCGTGCACATGGTGGAGACCATCAATAAGCTGGCCCGCGTCCAGCGCCAGCTGCACCAGGACCTCGGGCGCGAAGCGACGCCGGAGGAGATCGCGGCGGAGATGGGCATCGAGCCGGAGCGGGTGGCTGACATTCAGCGCATCGCCCAGGAACCGGTATCCCTGCAGTCGCCGATCGGGGAGGAAGAGTCCGATCTGGGCGACTTCATCGAGGACGCGGACGCCGTGGTGCCGATCGAGGCCGCGGCGTTCATCATGTTGCAGGACCAGCTGGAGCGCGTCCTGGATGACCTGTCCCGGCGTGAGCAGCGGATCATCCAGCTGCGGTTCGGCCTGACCGACGGTCATCCCCGCACGCTGGAGGAAGTGGGCCGGGAGTTCGGCGTGACCAGGGAGCGGATCCGCCAGATCGAGTCCAAGACACTGGCCAAGCTCCGTCATCCGAGCCGCGCGCAGATGCTGCGCGAGTACCTGGATTAGTGCCCGGGGGACGGCCGCGGGCGCGGCCCGTCCCGGCCATGCTCATCCGCCCGGCGGCCGCACCCGCGGCTACCGGGCGGATTGGCTGCCAGCTGGTGTCAGGTGCCGTCCGGGTACATGTCCGTCCCCGTGGCCGGCGGCGGGTTGTAGAGGTCCGCGCCGTCGTTGGCGTAGTCCGTGGAGCCGTTCACCCGATTGCGCAGGCCCGGGATCGTACTGGCCTTGCTCATCGCGGTCTGGGCAAAGCCGGGCATCTTCTCGGAGGCCTTGTCCTTGGCCGTCCTGCCCAGCTCGGTCGCCTTCGAGCCGACCGTGCCCACGGCCTTCTGTACCGCGGGGCTTTCCGCCGCGCGCTGGCTCAGCCGTCGTATCTGCTCATAACGTTCCCGGCCAGCACGCGCGCCGAGGACATACCCAGCGGCGAACCCGGCGACAAGCGTGACTCGATACCGCATTATGTGCCTCTCTTAACCATGTGGTCGTGCTTAGTTGACTTCCCCGCTAACAACCTTCGTACTCCTTCGCCCATGCCACCGGAAAGCAGCCACGCGAGCAGGACCACCGCTCCGGAGCCGCCCCGCACGGCCTGCCACCGGCTCCCACCAGCGCGAGTCTCGCTAACTAGGCGGGAATCCGGGCACCGGCCTGCCCTTCGGCGGGACGCTGCGCACGGCCATGCCCCGGATACGCTACTCTTAGGACCCGGCACGGATGGGCGGGCCGTCGGCACAGCGGGAGACACGCTGGGCTGCCCAGCAGGGCAGTCACGCTGGCTGGTTCGCGCCCCCGGTGCCACGCGATCCCGCGTAGCTCAATCGGCAGAGCGTCCGGCTGTTAACCGGCAGGTTATAGGTTCGAGTCCTATCGCGGGAGCCAGTCTTATGACCTCTGACATGCGTGAATGCATGAGCAGTGACGGTGTTCCCGCGGGCTTGACGGGCTTCCGGTTGTGGGGGTTTGTGGGGATCTTGGTCCGTCGGCCGGGTTTGCGGTCTTCACCGTTGCCGGCCGTGCCGGTGAGGATGGTCTCGCAGTCGGGTGGTTCTGCGGGTCAGCGGTGTTCCCGGCGGAACAAATGGCCTGGTCGGTGCGGGGACGGGTGCACGCCACGGAGGACCGTGGTCCTCACCTGGCGTTTGCGCGGTGCCGTCGTCGTGCAGGCGGGCGTTTCCGGATGCATCGCAAGAACCTGCCGGGCTGTACCCGGTCGCTCATCCGGTCAGGGTCGCCCGGTTACGCGGCCATGGGCGGGTCGCCGTGAAGTCGCGGAAGCGTGCCGATCGGCGGAACACGGCGCGCGAATCGCCGGGCCGGGCCCGGGGCATGCACGGGCGCAGCGAGTGCGCTTGGCGGCGGTTGCCGGACCGGGCTGCATGGGTGCTGCCGAGTCCGGTCGTCGCTCGGATCGCGCGTGATCGCGTTGGCGGCAGCGGGGGGACCGCTGCCTGATGGCGGGTTGTCGGCGTCCAGGACCTGCGGCGTCACCCTCGATCACGTAGCGTGACCGCTGAGCCCGGTCAGGCGGGCGAGTGACCGCCTGGGCGCTCTGCCGTAGGTCGTGGCGGCTCGGCGCCTTCGCCGAGCGGTCCCCACCGGGCGGCCGCCCGCTCGCCGCCGCGGGGCACCGGGTCCGGCAGCACCGGCAGCGGCTCCCGCTGGCGTGCCCGGGCGCGGTCGTGCTCGCCAGGTGCGCTTTCCCCGGCCGCCTCCCGGCCGGCGTCATCGTCACCGCCGGCGGCATCCTTGCGGGCGGCGCCCGGCCCGGCGGCCCGGGGCGGTATCCGGCCCAGCGCGTTGCGCACGCTGAACGTGAACACCCCGGTCGCGGCGGCGTTCAGGGGCAGGCTCTTGCCCGCCGTGTCCAGTCCGGCGATCCGCGCACCATCTCGCCGGTCAGCTTCGAGGCCCGCCGCGGCCCCTTGCGGGCCGGGACCAGCCCGGCCACCCCGCCCGCGGCCAGCGCCTGGTCCCAGCGCCAGACCGTCGCCGGGTCCACCCCGGACGCCGATGCGACCTGCGCCTGGCTCGCGGCGCGCAGCCGCACCAGCTGAACGGCAGCTCGGCGAGCATGCAGGCGGCCGGCTGGAGCCGGGTCCGTGTCGTGCAGTTCCAGGTCCAGGTGTCACTGAACAGGGCCGCGCTGCCGGGGCCTTGGGAGCCGGACGGCAGTAGCTGGTGGCCGGCAGGATCCGGTGCCACGGCCGCGCTGTCCGGAACCAGCGGGGGCCGTCGTCTACGACGCTGAGCGGCAGGAGCCGGCGGGCAGGGGACTTTCGCCTTCATGCCGGGGGGCCCTTCGGCATCTTGGGCCCTGGGCTGTGCGGGGTGAACGATGGCCGGAAGGAACAGCGACCCGCCCGTGTGCGGTTAGGCGCAGGCACGATGAACCGTTGAAGGTTGTGCGAATTGCGTTCCGCGCCCTGGAGCGGAAGGGAGTTCGCCGTGACCACGCTTACCCCGTCCTTGGCCCCCCGGGTGAGCAAGAGACGGCGGCGCTGCGGATCCTCGCCATGAGTCGGCACGTGCCCGGGCCGGCGGCGAGGTGACGGTCGCGGTGCCGCTGATGACCGCCCCGCCCGCAGCCGGACCGGCCGGCCTAGTGGAGCTGGGGAGGCGGTCCGCCGGGAGACGCGGCTGGCAGCCTCGATCCGCTCCATGCAGCGCGTCTGCGCACCGGTTGAGCACGGGTGCCTGTGCCTGTTGGGGCCGCTGGCCCGGACCCTGGTCCGTAACATCAATGACATTGCCCGTTCCCGCTGGCGCGCGTCATCGCCGTGCTCACCTTGGTGCCCGGCAGGACCAGCCCGATGGCTGAGCTTGACGAAGACAGGCCCGGTGACCGGTCCTGACCGCAGGAAGAGCCCGAGGAGGAAGCGATGAGCAGACTACGAAAGATCGCAGAGATCCCGGCCGGGAGCTGGACCAAGTGGGTGGTGGTGGGTTTCTGGGTGGTCGTGCTCGTGATCATGGCCCCGCTGTCCAGCAAGCTCATGGGTGCGGAGAAGAACGACGCGAAGTACTGGCTGCCCGGCAACGCGGAGTCGACCAAGGTCCTGGACGTACAGTCACGCTTCCAGTCACCCAACATCTACACCGGGGTCGTCGTCTACGTGCGTGCCTCGGGTATCACCGCCGCGGACCGGGCCAAGGCGGCCGCGGACGCCCGCAGGTTCGCCGGGGTGCCCGGCGCTGTGCCCGGCCGGATCGTGGGCCCGATCGTGTCGGCGGACGGCAAGGCCATCGAGACCATCCTCCAGGTCAACCTGGGCTCGAAGGGCTATTCCGACGCGAACAAGGCCGTCGATGCCATCCGCGCGATCACCAACTCGAACGCGAACGGCCTGGTCTCTCACATCACCGGCCCGCTGGGGGGCGCGGCCGACAGCAACAATGTGTACAAGAGCATCAGCGGCTCGCTGCTGTACTCGGCCGTGGCGGTCGTCATCGTGATCTTGCTGATCACCTACCGGAGCCCGTTCCTGTGGCTGCTGCCGGTGATCTCCTCCGGGGTGGCGCTAATCATCGCCCAGGCGGTGATCTACCTGCTGGCGGCGCATGCTGGCCTGACGGTCACCGGGCTGAGCGGCGGCATCCTGGACGTGCTGGTCATCGGCGCGAGCACCGACTACGCGCTGCTGATCGTCGCGCGGTACCGGGAGGAACTGCGCCGCCACGATCGCCGCCACCCGGCGATGGCCGAAGCGCTGCGGCGGGCCGGCCCGGCGATTATCGCCAGCGCCGCCACCGTGGTCGTGGCGCTGCTGACGCTGTCCGCCGCGGACCTGAACTCGACCGCGAGCCTCGGGCCGGTGCTCGCGATCGGCGTCGCGGTCGGCATGTTCGTCATGATCACCCTGCTGCCCGCCCTGCTGGTGACCTTCCCCCGCGGGGTCTTCTGGCCGTACCGGCCCACCTACGGCTCGGCCGAGCCGACCCACCGGGGGATGTGGGCGCGGGTCGGCTGGCGCATCGCCTCCCGGCCGCGGCCGGTATGGATCACCACCGCCGTGATCCTCGGCGTGCTGGCGCTGGGCCTGACCGGGCTGAAGGCCAGTGGCCTGACCAACGCGCAGGGCTTCCGCGGGCATCCCGACTCGGTGACGGGCGAGACCGTGCTCGCCGAGCATTTCCCGGCGGGCGCGGGCGTGCCCGTCATCGTGATCGGCAACCCAAGCACGGCGGCCCAGCTGCGGTCCGCCTTCGCCCATACCCCGGGGATCGCCGCCGTGACGCCGCCGGCGGTCCGGGGAGGCTATGCCTACCTGGAGGGCACGCTGACCGCACCGCCGGACAGCCAGGCCGGGTACGACACGATCGACCGGGTGCGGGCCGCGGTGCACGCCGTCCCCGGCGCCAGCGCCCTGGTCGGCGGCGCCACAGCCGTCAACCTCGACGTAGCACGCGCGTCCGCGCACGACCGTAACCTCATCATCCCGCTCATCCTGGCGGTGGTGCTGATCATCCTCATGCTGCTGTTGCGGGCGCTGGTGGCGCCGCTGATCCTGACCGCCACGGTGGTACTGTCGTTCGCCGCCGCCCTGGGGGTCAGCGCGTTCTTCTTCAACCACGTGTTCGGCTTCGGCGGCGCGGACACCAGCTTCCCGCTGTTCGTATTCGTGTTCCTGGTCGCGCTGGGCATCGACTACAACATCTTCCTGATGACCCGGGTCCGGGAGGAAGCGATCAAGCACGACGCCCGGCACGGCGCGATCATCGGGCTCGCCGCCACCGGCGGGGTGATCACCTCAGCCGGCTTCGTGCTCGCCGGCACGTTCGCCGTCCTCGCCACCATCCCGTCCACGTTCCTGACCGAACTCGGTTTCGCGGTCGCGTTCGGCATCCTGCTGGACACCATCGTCGTCCGGTCCGTGCTCGTCACCGCCCTGAACCTAGACATCGGCCGGTGGATGTGGTGGCCCAGCAAGCTGGCCGCCAAACCGGACCCGGCACCAGCCGAACTCCGCCAGGAGCGCGCCGCAGCCCTGACCGCAGGCTGACCCGGGATTCCGCGAGCCGCCGGACGCCACGGGAAGACGACGCCCGGAGCCGCTTGCGGTCGTCAGGATCACCCGACTGGACCTGGCAGAAGGCCAGGCCCGCAGCCGCCGGGTTGTGGTCTGGCCGCGGGCCCCTGTGTGGTTCCACCAGGATGACGACGCCTGTTCGTCGAGACCGACGCCGCGTCCTGCAAGGTCAAGCGGATCCGCCGGAACCCTGCGGGTCCTTGTCGCACCCTGCGCGGCCCCACCGCGAAAACAAGCTCGCCGCTTGACATTTAAGAATTCATTCGCCACTGCGTGGCGCTGCCGTGGGATGCGACAACTGGGTCCCCTCCCGCCCCGTCGGCGGGGTGCGGGTCACAGGTGGCTAGGGTCTTTGTCGTGATCGGGCAGCGGCCGGCGGGGCGGAAGGTGCACCGTGGTGCTAGCGTGCCGCTCGTCGTCACCGGTTTCGCTTGGGCCGTTCGAGGCCGTACTTAAGTTTGGTGCCGGAGCCCCTTGCCGGGTAACCCCCGTTGCCGCTGCGTGCGCGTGTGTCAGTCTCCTGTACTGACCGGGGCTCTGGCGGGCGGCGCGCCCGTTCCCATCCGGTGGGGGGTACCGCTGCAGGAGGTGGCCGCGCAGATGAAAGTGCTGCACGAGCGCGTCGCGGGAATCGACGTGCACAAAGAGATGATCAAGGTCGCGATCCGGTCCCCTGGAGACAAGCCGTGGACCCGCAGGACGGAGATCCTGGAGTTCCGGACGTTTTACGGGGTGCTCCAGGAGATGGCCCGCGAGCTGCCCCGGCGGGGTGTCACGCACGTGGTGATGGAGGCCAGCGGGGTCTACACCGAGCCGGTGTATTACGCGCTAGCCGAGCAGGACTTCACCGAGGTCGCGGTGATCAACCCGGCGCACGCCAAGGCGCTGCGCGGGCACAAGACCGACGCGACGGACTGCGCCCGGCTGGCGGAGCTGTTTGGGTGCGGGCTGCTGCGCGGGTCGTATATCCGCCGGCGGAGCTGAAGGAGGTGCGGGACCTGACCCGGTACAGGATGAAGACGGTCCAGGCCCGCACCTCGGAGATCCAGCCGCTCGCTAAGGCGCTGGAATCGGCCGGCATCAAGCTCGGCTCGGTTGCCAGCAGCATAACCGGGGCGTCGGCCACGGCGATGATCGATTCGCTGATCGACGGGGAGCGCCGCGGCGGCGTGCTGGCGGACCTGGCTAAAGGCCGGATGCGGGCCGCGGGGAAGCTGGCCGACCTGTCGATGGCGCTGACCGGCCGGTTCACCGGCCATCACGCGCTGCTGTGCCGCCTGCACCGGGATCGCATCACCGGCTTCGACGCCGCGGTCGCTGACCTGGATGAGCGGATCGCGGGCAAGGCCGCGCGCTGGCAGCGCGAGGCGGACCTGCTCAAGAGCCTCCCCGGTTTCGGCGACGTCGTGGCTGGGCGTGGCTGGGCGAAATCGGCCCCGCCCCGCACCTGCACTTCTCCAGCCACAAGAAGCTCGCCTCCTGGGTGAGCCTGTGCCCGGGCAACAACATCAGCGCCCGCAAGCGCAAGCACGGCCGGACCGGTGACGCCGGCACCTACATCAAGCCGATGCTGATCCAGGCCGCCTGGGCCGCGATCCGGGTCCGCGGCCGGCTGCAGGCCCGGTACAACCGGCTGGTCCGCCGCTTCGGCGGGGACAAGAACCCCGGCGCGAAGAAGAAGGCCATCACCGCGATCGCGCACACCCTGCTCAAGATCGCCTACCAGGTACTCAAGTCCGGCACGCCCTACCAGGAGCCGGGCGCCGACTTCACACCCGGCGGGAATCCCCCGACCAGAAGCAGGCATACCTGGAGCGCCAGCTGCAAAAGCTGCACCCCGGCTGCACCGTCACCATCACCATCAGCCCGCCGGAGGCCGTATTACCACCCGGCGCTTAAACAGTTCTTATCCAGCCCCGGAGCCGCCGCCGATCCCGGCACCCCCGGCCCATCCGCCGGACAAATCAGCGCCATCGCCCAGCCCTCGCCACCGCACCGGCCAGGGTCTGCTGCCGCGCGCCCAGCGGGGACTCAGTTGTCGTGTCAGCTCCTGGCCGGACTTCCGAAGATCGTAGGCAGATCGGGGCTTGATCGATGACGTCCTTGCTGGTCGCAGGCTTCGGAGGGTGCGCTGAGGGCGATTTGGTGTAGGCACACGCGATCCGGCGTGTCGCTTGTTCTGGTCAGCGCAGACGACTTGACTTGTAGGCGTGTACCTGCGGGAGACCCGGCGCCGGAACAAGGACGGCTCGGTGGTGTCCTACCTTCAGTTGGCGCACAACGAGCGGCACCCGAGTGACCGGCAGCCCGGTCGCGAAGGTGATCCACAACTTCGGCCGCGCCGACCAGGGTGGACCGGGCCGCGCTCGTCCCCGGCTTGTGGCCTCGATCTCCCGGTTCCTGGACCCGGCCCAGGCGGTGGCTGCACGCAAACGGCCGGAGAGGGGTCGAGGTGCTCGAGCTCGCGACCGGATGAGGCGGGGCGTGGGTGCTGGCCACGGCTGTGGGGAGCGGCTGCGGATGGGGCCGACGATCGCTCAGGGCGGCCGTGGGATCCGGGCGAGGCTGAGACGGGGAGGCCACCGAGCGGGTGGTGTTCGCGCTGGTGGGCGCAGCGGGCGCTGGAGCCGGCCTCGAAACTGGCCGGCCGGCGCGGATGGTGGCGGAGCGGGGTGTTCCCCTCGAGGGCTGCTCCCGGGGTGTCAGCCGACGACGCCGCCTACCGCGGCGATGGACTTCCTGCTGGACGCGCTCCGATGAGGTCGCCAGAGGGCGAGGATCTTCTGAGTCGGTCGCCCATCTGCTGGACCTCGAACGTCAACATACGTCTTCGTCGACTCGACCTCGACCTACTGGGAGGCTGGGGGTGGCCCGCCGGGCTAGAGCCAGAGGCTAAGCAGGACCGGGACGAGCGGGGACGAAGGACGAGCCGCCGGAGGGAAAGAAGGGAAACAACGGCGGCCTGGGGCATTCCAAGGATCACCGTGACGACCTGCCCCAGGTGGTGATCGTCCATGGCGGTCACCCGGGACGGGATCCCGGTGCGTTGCTGGACCTCCCCCGGCAACACGGCGGACCAGAAGATCATCCGCAAGGTCAAGGACGACCTGGGCGGCTGGAACCTTTGCACCGGCTGGTGTGGGTCGCCGACCGCAGCCGCGCCCGTGCGCCGCCAACCCGAGTCCGTTACCCTCAAGCAAGGGCGGTGGGCGTTACATCCATGCCGGCGAGGAAGGCTCCGCGACGCCGGCGCCGACGGCGGCCCGCTCCAGCTCAGCCTCTTCGATCAGCAGGACCTGGCCGAGATCACCTCCGATGACTTCCCCGGCGAGCGGCTGGTCGCCCGCCGCAACCCCGTCCTGGCCGCCGAGCGGGCCCGCAAGCGGGAGGACCTGCTGGCCGCCACCGAGAAGCTGCTCGCCCCGATCATCGCCCGGGTCCAGGCCCACCTGGCCGGCTCACCGGCGCCGGGCCGATCGGGATCGAGGTCGGCAAGGTGATCAGCAGGTACAAGACCGGCAAGCACTTCGCCGTCACCATCACCGACACCACCCTGGCCGTGCAGCGCCAGGCCGCAGATCGACGCCGAGGCCGCCCTGGACGGGTTCTACGTGCTCCGCACCCCGGTACCCGCCGGGGACTCGACGCGGCCGCCGTGGTCACCGCCTACAAGAACCTCAAATACGTCGAGAAGAGCAAGCCGCAGTGCTGTCATAGCCGCGGCTCGTCGGCATTGTCGTCGGTTCCTTCCCGTTCGGTGTTCATGAGGGCGGCTTGATTCGTTAGCCAGGGGCGGCGGTTGTGCTGGCCGCGGGGCACCTGGTGCAGAGCGCGGAGCCGCTCGACCTCGGCGGGGTCAGCGCGCACGACGATGAGCCGTGCCTCGGGGTGCAGGTGGCCATCAGCCCAGCCGCGGCGAATCCAGGCATCGAGGGTGACCTTGGACATTCCCAGGTGCGAGGCGAGGTCGCGCAGCCACCATTCATGCTCGCCGAGTTCAGGCCGGGACGCCGGGGTCCGGGTGTGCTGCAGGCCCAGCGCGCCGAGCAGGTCACCGGCCGAGCTGGGGGTGAAGGCCGTAGCGCGCTTGGGCGGCCGCAGTCCCTCGGCGTTGAGGCTCTCGGCGATCTCGGCGGCGGTGCGCCCGGCAGCGGCCAGTTCCGCGGCACGCTGCCGGAGCTGCGGGAAGTAGCTCAGCTGGGACAAGGCCGCGACCGGCCGGGTGACCCGGCCCGCCGTGCGGTGCCCGCCGGCCACACGACCTCGACGTCTACCTCCTCGCTGGTCCCGCGCACGGTGATGCGGACCCGCTCAACGAGGTGCCGGATCAGCTGCTTGCGGTCGGCGTCGGTCGTGGTGGGGGCGTTCCAGACGGCGGGCAGGTCAGCGGCCAGGGCCTGGATCTGGTCGCGTTCGGCGGCGGTCAGCGTCCGGGGGCGGGCCGCGGCGAACCGGTCGTACTCCTCGCTCAGCCGCTGCCGCTCGGCCAGGGCGGCCTCCCAGTCCTTTTCCAGCTGCCGGACGACCAGGCGGTTCTCCGGCTCGGCCAGCTGGTACTGGCGGCGGGTCCGCTCTGCCTGGTAATCAGCCCGTTCCAGGCGCTGCCGCCAGATCCGGCCGGCCTGCTCGCGCTGGGCCTCGGCCTGCCCGGCCGCGGCCAGCGACACCTCAAGCGCGGCAGGGGCCACCGCCGCCAGCAGCAGGCCGGCGACATGCGCGTCGACGCAGCCGCTGGCCAGCTGCTGGCACTGGCTGGCGCCGTAATCGGCCTTGGCCCGGCCGCACACGTAGACCGGGTGCAGCCTGCCGCCCGGGCCGCGCTGGTAGCGGACCGTCATCTTGCTGCCGCACCGGCCGCAGGCGACCAGCCCGGCCAGCAGGGCCGGGCCATCGCGCACCGCGCCCAGGCTCTGCGCGCGGGACCGGTTTGCGTCCAGTCGCTGCATGTTCCGCTCGTACTGCTCGATGCTGATATAGGCCGGCAGCACCCCGGGCAGGAACACCGCCCACTGCTCGCGCGGCCGCCGGACCCGCCCGGTGAACGGCCCCCGGCTGGCGCCGCCTGCGGTCCAGTGTGCTGCGGCCATAGACGTAGATGCCAGCGTAAGCCGGGTTGCGCAGCATGTTCGTCACCCCGGCCCGGCTGGGCCGGCGCCAGGCCAGCTCCCCGCGCCCGGGCCCCTCACGCAGCCGGACTCCCAGCTGGATGCGGTTGTCGGCGAGGAAGCCCAGCACGGCGCCGACCGTGCCCAGCCGCTCGAACAGGCCGAAAACCAGGCGGACCACGCCGCGCACCTGCTCGTCCGGATCCAGCACTACCTCCCCGGAAGGACGGCGCACCAGCCCGGCCGGCAGCGGCACCGCCAGCTCGCCGCGGCGGGCCTTAGCGACCCGCCCGGACCACATCCGCTGCCTGATCAGGTGCAGCTCCGCCTCGCTGATCGTGCCCTTCAGCCCCAGCAGCAGCCGGTCATTGTGCTCGGCCGGGTCATCAACCCCGTCCAGGTCGCCCAGCAGCGCCCCGGACAGCGCGCACAACTCCAGCAGCTGATGCCATTCCCGCCCCGACCGGGCCAGCCGGGACATCTCGATGCCCAGCACGATGCCCACGTGATCCAGCCCCACCTCCGCGACCAGCCGCGCGAAGCCCGGCCGCGCATCAGCCCCCGAAGCCGAGTGCCCCAGGTCCTCGTCGATCACCAGCACTCGCGACGGCGCCCACCCCAGCGTGACCGCGCGCTCCGACAGCCCGTACTGCAACCGCGTCGACTCAGCGTGATCCTGAACCTGGGCCGCAGTGGACTGCCGGACATAGACCACTGCCAGCCGGTCACGATGCCAGGACTGGACCTTGCCCTCCGCCCGCTCCCAGGGCAGCCTCGCCGCGACGCTCACCGCGCTCACCCCCGTTCCCGTCGCCCGTCTCCCGGACCATCCGCTCGACCAGCAGGCCCAGCAGACGGCTCACGACCGCCCGGTTCACCTCCGGGAACGCCTCCGACGCCGGCACAGCTGTCACCCGCAGCTCAAGGGGACACGGCAGCATCTCCAGACACCGCCCACCTCCGACATCCGTCCCAGCCTGCACCTCGCGCAGCCGCCGGACATCCGCGACCACCGTCAGCAGGCCGTCGATCCCTAGAACAGGAGGATCCCCGGCACCTGATTCGCCTATGTATGCAGTCTGACTTGCTCCTTGAGCGTGGCTTCCGGACATCAAATCCGCGACCTGGACCTGCGCCCCGTGTTCCACTACCGGGAAGACCGAATCCGGGCGCAGCTCGTCCAGTTGTGCTGGCTCGCGCTGCTGCTGATCCGGGTCACCGAGACACCACAGGCGACACCTGGCGCAACATCCGCCACCAGCTCGACCGGATGCACCTGGTCGGCCTCGCCACCGCCGATGGCCGG
>CAVUNW010000002.1:0-130713 GCA_963742865.1 uncultured Actinomycetes bacterium | reverse complement strand
CACGGCAACTCCCCGGTGCTAAGGAGCACGAATGGTACTCGCAGCTGCATCATCTTCTTATCCGCTGTTGAACATTTTCTGGACGATTCTCGAGATCTTCCTGTGGGTGATCTGGTTCTGGATCCTGATCACGGTGTTCATTGACATCTTCCGCAGCCCTGACCTGTCCGGCTGGGGCAAGGCCCTGTGGTTCCTGTTCGTGCTGTTCATCCCGCTGATTGGCGTGCTGGTCTACCTGATCGCCCGCGGCGGCTCGATGCACGAGCGATCGGTCTGGTAGGCCCAGCAACAGGACCAGGCCCGAGTCAAGGACCAGTTTACGGTAAAGCGCCTTGAGCGCGTCAGCGGTGATCGTACTGAACTTTGCCGAGTCCGCAGCATTCCAAAGGCCCGACGTGCCGGGCTGACTGAGGGTGGCGCATGCTGGGAACGCTGAGATGATCCTCGCAGCACCTTCTGCCCAGCCGTCGGCCGAGACGTTCACCACGGTGATGGATCATGTCGCCCAGGGCTTCGAGGCACTGGGTGCAGCGGTCCTGGTAATCGGCATCGTGTGGGCGTTCGTGCTGGCGGTGGTGGCGTGGCGGCGGTCAGGCCAGCCTGCCAAGGGCTATCTGGCGCTGCGCACGGCTATCGGCGGGACACTGCTGCTCGGGCTGGAAATCCTCGTGGCGGCCGACCTTGTCCGCACGGTCGCCGTCGCACCCACTCTCGACAATGTCCTGGTTCTCGGGCTGATCGTCCTGATCAGGACGGTTCTGAGTTTCTCGCTGGAGACCGAGATCGAGGGTGTTGTGCCGTGGAAGCGAGCACAGATGAGCGGCGTGGGGGGGATCCGCCAGGCCTCGGCCAGCGCGCTGAAGTCCAACCCGACCCGTGATTGCCCCTCCGGCTGATGGTCTGGCCCGTGCCTGACGCCGATGTCGTATCGCCGCCCCGTACTTTCCGTGACGCTGTGCGGGCAGAGTTTGGCCGGGCTCTGCGGCCTCCCTATGCCACGCTCGGCACGGTCGCGCTCGGGATATCGGCGCGGGGGGGATCCTCTGCCCGTACCACCCCATGCCGCTGCGGGTCCGGTGGGAGCATCGCCGGCCGCTAGGGCGCATGCTCTGGCGCTGGCTGACGCTCGCGGTCACCCCCTACGTCCTGGTTCCCTGGCTGGCCGTCGCCCTGATGACCCCGTTGCTCCTGCTGTGGGGCTTCACCTCAGTGCACGGTCTCTCGGCGAAGCTGCCCGACCATGACCTTGGCCTGGGCGTGGGCATCGCCTGCGCGGTGGCAATCGTCTGCTCGTTCGCCAGTCATCGGCGGGGGGTCCAGATGGCGCAGCGCCACCGGGCAAGACTTCTCGCGTTCCTCGCCGACCCAACCCGCGGCTGAGAAACCGTCTCATTTAGGTGCCTCGCTGCTAGCGCTCAGACGGCTCGCGGGCCGGTCTTTGGCAGCAGTTCCACCTAGGTGAATCGGTCCGGTAGGTGATGACGGGTCGCCTGCCGGAGTGCGAGCCTGCGTGGCACAGGCAGCGATCCGGCGCGAGGTGAGAGATACCGGTTGGCTCGCTCGTCCGGAAAAGCGAAATAGGGAGTGTCAATGGTTTCCGGCGAGTACTCACGTTCCGCGAGTACATCTCCGCCCCCGCACGCCAGGGGTACTGGCGAGAACGTGGCAGGCGACGTTGTTCCTCGGAGTCCTGACCCTGATCCTTGGCATCATCGTGCCCCCCTCGGCATCACCTGGATCGTCCAGGGGTTGGCCGCGCTGATCGGGGGATCTCCGGCGGTGCCGGCGAGCGCAGGGTCTGGTGGATCGTCTTCGGGGTGGTGAGCCTCATCGCGGGGATCGTGGTCGTGTCGGCCCCACCTCCTCGCTGAACGTCCTGGCTGTGCTGCTCGGTATCTGGTTTATCATCATGGGCATCTTCGAGATCATCGGAGGGTTCATACTGCGGCACGAGCTCGCGCCACGCCGAAGGTGCACGCCTGAACCACGACAGCAACGCATTTCCGCACGGCAAGAGCTGGGCCTGTCACCCGTCAGGGTGAGGCACACGGCCATCGTCTGGTCCCTGATCGGGCTGAAGGTGCCAGGGGATGTTCTAGTTTGGGGCGTCTTGTCTGGGGACGCCATGAGCATGGCAGGGACGCTGGTCCGCTTAACGGACGGCGGTATTGCTCATAACCGCCAGCCGCAGACGCGGCACTTCGCCGGCGGGACGAACCGCGCATACTGTTTAGCAGAAGCGAGGCGTCCGTTGAAGAACGTTCATGGGCGGGCAGGACAGCCGGGACGTCACTTGAGGCTGCTGCGCTATCTATGGCGCGGGGCGCGTCCGGCGTGTGGCTGCGTGCGGGGTCCCGGCTCGGTCTGGCCTGCCGCGGCACCGTTTACCTTCTGGTCGGCTACCTCGCGTTCCGTCTAGCCCTCGCCGCGCGCGGGCGAGCGGGGGCGCCCGCGAGCAGCGCCGGGGCTGTGCAGGCGGCCGTCGCTCCGGCATGGGGGCGGATCCCGCTGGTCTTGCTCGTGGCTGGTCTCGGCGCGTACGCGCTCACCCAGCTCCTCGAGGCGGTGTTCCGGCCTGCCCGCGCGGAAAGCGCGGCCGCCGGATGGCGTCAGCGCGCGGTGTCGTCATGGGGATGTTTGCTGTACTCAGCCTTCTGCCTGACCACCGCCCGCCTTCTGGTGGGAAGCCCGCCGAGGCAGACTGCGCAGTCGGAGCAGCGACAAGACATCGACGTGGCCGCAACCGTGCTGCGAACGGGATGGGGCCAGCTGCTCCTGATCCTGGCCGGGCTCCTTATCATGGCGGCTGCCGTGGAAATGGGCCGCCGGTCGGTCTGGCTCGACTTCCGGGAGCGGTTCACCGCAGAGCACATGTCTCGTGCGCTGGCCATCCTCACGCGGGCGGTTGGCGCGTTTGGCTGCATCGCGCGCTCCATCGTGCTGGTGCTGGTCGGTTTCTTCATCATCAAGGCGGCGGTGCTGTCCAGCGCCAAGCAGGTGAAGGGGCTGGACGCGGTTTCCGTTCGGTGGCCAGCTCCCCCGCGCCGGCGGCGCTTGGCTGCTGGCTTTGCTCGCGTGCGGCCTCTTCTGCTATCGCCTCTATTGCCTGATTGAGGCTCGCTACCGCGACCTGACACCGGGGCGATGAGGCGACGCTGTGGATTCCTCCTTCGCTTAGTCGGCGAATGGAAGGGTCCACGGGCTCTGGCGGCGGTCTTACATGCCGGGAGGTATCCTGGTATCTGTACTTGCTCAGGCAGCCTGAACGAGTTCCCGATCGGGTCTGGACCATACGCCAAGTCTCCAGATCGCCTCGCTGCATTTTCTAGCTCTGCGAGGCGGCACTGATGACCGCAGCCATAGCGAGAGCACGTAATGGCAATGCTGAGTCTTCCCCGGCTGCCAGCATCTGCATGGCTGAGGACCTGGAAGTCCCCAGGCCGCTACGACTGGCGCTCACGGCGGGCTGGAACCTGACCGAGTCAGCGGGGTTGCCCGTGGCCGCCTACGTGATTGCCGCCTGGCTCGACGGCCGCGACGCGGGCCTGGTGGCGGGACTCGTGGCCATCTGGCTCACCGCGGTCATCCGCAAGGTCGCGACCGGATCTGTGCCCAGCCTGCTGACGATTTCTGCTGTGGTGCTCACGCTGCAGACCGCGCTGGTACTCGCCACCGGCGAACTCTGGCTCTTCCTGCTGCAGTTCCCACTCGCGAATCTCTGTATGTGCGTCCTGTTCGCCCGGACGGCGAGCGGCCCGAATCCGCTCGTTGCCAGGCTGGCTGCCGAGGTGGTCGCGCTACGGCAGCCGGCCACCCATCACCCGGGCCTGCACCGCTTCTTCCAGGGGGCGACCTGGCTGTGGGCGGGTATCTTCCTGCTGCTCACGGTTGGCCTGGCGGTGATGATGGTCACCGCGCCGGTCAAAGTGTTCCTGATGCTCTCGACCGCCGCTACCGTCGCGCTCGTCGTCGCCGGAACCGGCGCGTCCACACTGTGGTTCCTCTCGGTCCTGCGCAGGCTCGGGCTGAGGCTCCGTTTTGCCGACCATCACCACCACGGTCTTCGGGACGCCGGTCAGGAATCCCACTCCGGCGGCCGCGATCAGGATGAACACCGCCATGCCCGCGTAGCCCTACAGAGCCAGCGGGCGGCGGCCTACCTTGTCGATCCAGCGGAACGCGAAGTAGGTCGCGATCACGTTGACGGCGCCGGGAGGCGAGCCTTATGGACACCCGGGCGGAATACGTCGATGGCCTGCCCAGCCTGTGCGGGCAGGAATCGCTGATCAGCGAGGCCATCGAAGCGGGCCGGCAGCGCCCGGTGTTTCCGGGCGGTATGGACATCGAGCGCGCCGACAGCACGTTTGCGGTGGCGCTGCACATGCATCAGCCGCTTATCCCGGCCGCTGGCGACGACCTGCGCTCTGCGGCGATCATCAGCAACCTGGCGTGGATGATGGACCATCCGGACCTCGCTGACAACCACAACGCCCCGGTGTTCGTGTGGTGCTACCGGCGCATGGGCGAGTTCATTCCCCAGCTCCTGGGTGAAGGCCGCCAGCCCCGGGTGATGCTCGACTACTCGGGCACCTTGCTGCACGGAATGCGGCAGATGGGTCTGAGCGACGTGTTCGACGCGCTCGGATACCTTACGCACGACAGCCGGGGCCGCCAGACCACCGAGTGGCTCGGTTCCACCTGGGGCCACGCGGTGGCGCCATCGACGCCGGCCCAGGATTACCGGTTGCACGTACGCGCCTGGCAGCACCACTTCGCTGCCATCTTCGGCTTGGAAGCACTCGGGCGTATCCGGGGATTCTCCCCGGCCGAGATGGCGCTGCCCAACCAGCCCGATGTCGCCTACCAGTTTGTCCGCAACCTTCTTGACTGCGGCTACGAGTGGGTGCTGGTCCAGGAACACACCGTGGAACAACCCGGCGGCAGCGCTGTCGGGCGCCCGCATCTGCCGCACCGGCTCGTGTGCACAGACTCCCACGGCAACACGGCCAGCATCATCGCGGTCGTCAAGACCCAGGGCAGCGATACCAAGCTCGTGGGCCAGATGCAGCCCTACTACGAGGCCAGGGGCCTGGGGCCCGTTGAACTGGCCGGGCGGGTCCCGCCGCTGGTCACCCAGATCGCCGACGGCGAGAACGGCGGCGTCATGATGAACGAGTTCCCGCCCAAATACCTCGAGGTCATGAGGGAGTGCCCGGGGTCGCCCACCCCCGCTGTGAACGTCACCGAGTACCTCGAAGCACTGGCTGGGCTGGGGATCGGCCGCGAGGACCTGCCACCGCTGCAGCCGCTGCTCCAGCATCGGGTGTGGGAGCGTTTCGAGCCCGGCGAGGGACCTGAACGGCTCGGCGCGGTCATCGGCGAGCTCAGCGCCGAAGACGACCGGTTCAGCATGGAGGGCGGCAGCTGGACCAGCAACATCTCATGGATGCGCGGGTACGAGAATGTGCTGGCGCCGATGGAGCGTGCGAGCTCGCTCTTCAACAAGCACCTACTGACCCCAGGCGTGCCTGGCCAGCGACCCCCGCTACCAGCGCGCGCTGTTCTATCTGCTGGCCTGTGAAACCAGCTGCTACCGCTACTGGGGCCAGGGCATCTGGACGGACTACGGCGCCGAGCTCGCCCGCCGCGCTTGCGAGACCGCCAGCTCGGCGGCCTGACCGCCGATCGGCTACGCCTGCGGGGGCCAGATAGGCGCGCAGCCGAACCTGCCTCAGGCTGGCTCCATGCCAAACCGCGCCATCAGCGCGCGTTCCTCCTCGGTGGGCGGCGGCTGCCCGGAAGACCACAGCCGGTGCAGTTCCTCGAAATAGGCGTCCATGGCCGGGGCGTGCAGCACGAGCAGCCGGGCCTGCCCGGTCCCGGCGTTGCCGAAGGTATGCGCGGCCCCGCGCGGGACCAGCAGGAAGTCGCCCGGTCCGCCGCTCAGCCCGGTCCCGTCCAGCGCGAAGTCGATCTGGCCGTCCAGCACGAAGAACGCCTCGGAGCAGTTGACGTGCCGGTGCGCCGGGGGCCTGCGGCCGCCCGGCGGCAGCGTCCGCTCCATCAGTGAGAAGTCGCCGCCCGTCTGCGCCGCGACCGCCTTGAACGCCATGACGCTGCCGCGCGCGGTCAGGATGTGCCCCGCCCCGGGCGGGACGATGCCATCCACGGCTCAGGCGGTCATGTTGAAGTAGGCGAGCACCTTGGTCGGGCGAACCCGGACGACCAGTTCACCCGGCGCCCCGTTGCGCTGGCCGAACTCCCGGGCACGGTCCGGTCCCACGTATCGCGCCGCGATCGCGGTCGCCGTGCGCAGCAGTTCATTGGGATCTTCGGACAATTCGGCCTGCCCCTGGACCTGGACGAACCCGTACGGCTCTTCCTCCAGGTCGACGCAGATGCACACGCGGCGGTCGCGGGCGAGGTACTGGCCCTTGACCGTGTCCTTGCCGGTGTTGAAGATCAGGTCCTCGTCCTCGACGATGTACCAGATCGGGACCACGAGCGGTCGCCCCGCCGCGCTCAGGTAGGCGAACTTCCCGGTCCGGGTGCCTTCGGTGAGGAAGGAATGGACCTCTGGATCTTTGATTGACGCCACCAGGTCAGTCTAGGTTCGCGCGCTGAGGAGGGCCGTTCGGCCCTGCGGTGAGAGGTCTTCGCCGGGACTCTTCCCCGCCGAAAGGGTGGGCAACGACGGCCGGTGGTTCCTTCGGATCAGGACCTAGGCCTCTGCGACGCCCGATTGATCATGAAAAAACCTGAAGGCAGGCCTCACGGAGAGCAGGCTCCGTGGAGTCGTGGGTGAAGGGGCCGGACCGATGAGGATGACGATCCCCGGCGAGCAAGCGACCAGCACGCTGGAAGGGGTTGCCGCGGCCCGGATCGTGGACGGAGTGAAGGTCTACGGTCAGGGTGCGACAGCCGTACGGGCGCTGGATGCGATCTCGGCGAGCTTCGCTGCCGGCGAGTTCACCGCGATCATGGGAGCGTCCGGCTCCGGAAAGTCCACGCTCCTGCACTGCCTGGCGGGCCTTGACCGCCTTACCTCAGGAAGGGTGCTGGTCGGCGAGACCGACCTGAGCTCACTGGGGGACAAGGCCATGACCCTGCTGCGCCGCGAGCGGATCGGATTCGTGTTCCAGGCCTTCAACCTGGTACCCACGCTGACCGCCGGGGAGAACATCGTTCTTCCGCTTACCCTGGGCGGCCGGAAACCCGACCGGGCCTGGGTCGAGGAACTGGTGCGCTCCCTCGGGATCGCCGACCGTCTGGGGCATCGTCCGAACGAGCTGTCCGGCGGCCAGCAGCAACGGGTCGCGACGGCCCGGGCCCTGGTTACCCGCCCGGACCTGATCTTCGCCGACGAGCCCACGGGCAACCTCGACTCGCGGTCGGCGACCGAGCTCCTCACCCAGATTCGCCAGGCCGTCGACCAGTACCGGCAGAGCGTGGTCATGGTCACCCACGATCCGCGCGCTGCCGCCTACGCGGACCGGGTGCTCTTCCTTTCCGACGGCCGGCTCGTCCGGGAGCTGGCCGACCCCACGGCCGACCGGGTCCTCGACGCCATCCGCGCGCTGGGAGACGAGGGAGGCTGACCATGTGGCATGTCACCGTGAAGGGGATCGTCGCTCACCAGTTGCGTTACGCTCTGACCGCGCTGGCGGTGCTGCTCGGTGTGGCCTTCATCGTCGGCACGTTCGTCCTCACCGACACCATCAACGCCACGTTCGACGGCCTCTACAGTCAGGTCTACCAGGGCACCAGTGCGGTCGTCAGGGCCAAGCAGCCCTTCAACCCGGGCGTCAACTTCACCAACCAGCGGCAGCGGATCGACGGCAGCCTCCTGAGCACCGTGCTGAAGGTGCCCGGCGTGAAGGCGGCCAGCCTCGGTATTGAGGGCTACGCCCAGCTGGTCGGGCGTAACGGCAAGCCCATCGGCGTGGCCGCCAACGGGCCGCCGACACTGGGGGAGGCCTGGACCGATGTGGCCGCCCTTAACCCCCTGCGGATGCAGCCCGGCGGTGAGCCCCCCCGTACGGGGTCCCAGGTGGTGATCGACAAGCATTCCGCCGACGTCGGGCACTTCAAGGTCGGCGACAAGGTTGTCGTCCTCACCCAGCTGCCACCGGCCACCTATACCGTTACCGGCATCGTCACGTGGGGCAGCGCGGATAGCCCGCTGGGCGCCTCGATCACCGCGTTCACCCCGGCCACCGCGGCCCGGGTGCTCGGTCAGCCCGGCAAGGTGGATGCCATCAACATCGAGGCGGCCCCCGGGGTCACCCAATCGGAGCTCGTGAGCCGCCTGCAAGCGGTCATTCACAACGGCAAGATCGAAGTTGTCAGCGGCCAGGCCATCACGGCGGAGGCACAGGACAGCGTCCACCAGGCGCTGAGCTTCATCAGCGTCTTCCTGCTCGTGTTCGCCTTCATCGCCCTTTTCGTCGGATCGTTCGTCATCTTCAACACCTTCTCGATCACCGTCGCCCAGCGGATGCGCGAGCTGGCCCTGCTCCGTGCGGTGGGCGCGAGCCGTGCCCAGGTGATGGCCTCGGTGCTGGGCGAGTCCCTGGTCATCGGGGTGGTGGCGTCGGCCGCTGGCCTCGGCGCGGGGATCGGGCTCGCCATCGCGCTCAAGGCGGCCCTCGCGGCCCTCGGCTTCAACATCCCGGCCACGGGCCTGGTCATCAACTCACGGACGATCATCGTTGGTCTCGCTGTCGGCACCGTGATCACGCTGGTATCGGCTCTTTCGCCCGCCCGGCGTGCTTCGCGGATCCCGCCGGTCGCGGCCATGCAGGACGTGGCGGCCGAGCCGCGCCAGCTTTCGGCCGGGCGCATGGCCCGCGGCGCGGTCCTGGCGGCCGGCGGTGCGGCGGTCCTGGGCTGGGGCCTGTTCGCCCACCCGGGAAACCGGGTCGCGCTGGTTGGCGCCGGCGCGGCGGCGGTGTTCGTGGGCATCGCGATCCTGGGGCCGTTCGTCGCGCGCCCGGTCAGCCGGCTGCTGGGCGCTCCGCTCGCGATGCGCGGCGCGACCGGCAAGCTTGCCCAGCAGAACGCGATGCGCAATCCGACGCGCACCGCCGCGACGGCTGCGGCGCTGATGGTCGGCGTGACCCTCGTATCGCTGATGACCATCGTCGCCTCGTCCACCAAGGCCTCGGTCGATTCGATCATTGGTTCTGCGGTGCGGGCCGACTTTGTGGTCAGCAGCGGCGGGATCGCGGGAGGCGCCAGCGGATTCAGCCCCAGCCTCGAACGGTCGCTGGACGCGCTCCCGCAGGTGAGCACCACCGCGGGATTCCGCTCCGGGATCGTGCAGCTCTACGGCAAGGCCACCCCGATTGTGGCCACGGACCCGGTCAAGGCCAGTCAGCTGTTCAATATCGGGGTCAGCCACGGCCAGCTGGCGAATATGAGCTCTTCGGGGATCGCGGTGTCCGCCCAGGTCGCGGGCAGCAGGCAGCTGAAGATCGGCAGCCCGGTCGTGGTGACGTTCCCGAGCGCGGGGCGCAAAATCTACACCGTGCAGGTCATCTACAGCGTGCGGAACCTGGCGGGTGATTTCGTCCTCCCCCTGGCGGCTGTGGCCAATTTCCCCCACCCCCTCGATATTGCCGTCTTCGTCAAACTCGCTCCCGGCGTGAGCGCGACCGCAGGTCGCCACGCCATTCAGGGGGTGCTGGCCTCTTACCCAAACGTCACGCTGCTGGACCAGGCCCAGTACCGGGCGCAGCAGGAGCAGCAGGTAAACCAGATGCTCAACCTGGTCTACGGGCTACTCGGGCTGGCCGTGTGCATCGCGCTCATCGGCATCGCCAACACCCTCGCCCTCTCGGTATACGAACGGACCCGTGAGCTCGGCCTGCTGCGGGCCGTGGGTACGACCCGGGGACAGCTGCGGTCGATCGTCCGCGGGGAGTCGGTGATCATCTCCCTCCTCGGCACCCTCGAGGGCCTGGCCCTGGGGATGATTTTCGGCTGGGCGATCATCACCGCGCTGCACGCTCAGGGCGTCACCCACCTGGTGATCCCCGGCGAGCAGCTGCTGGTCCTGGCTGTGCTGGCGGGATTCGCGGGCGTCGTGGCCGCGATCTCGCCGAGCAGGCGCGCCGCGCGGCTGAACGTCCTGGAGGCGGTGACAACGGAGTAAAGGCGGCCCGCACCCCGGCCGCGCGCACGAAAGGGGAGGCTCCCGTCGCGGGAGCCTCCCCTTCGTACCCCGTGCTGGTGGTTGTCTTAGGCCGGGGCGCTCATGGGATTGACGCCGGCCAGGTCCTCGCGCGTGACCCGGATCGTAATCACCGTGACCACGAAGGCGAGCAGAGCGATTCCTGCGGAGACGAGGAACCCGCGTGAGAACCCCACCGTCAGCGCGTGATTGTAGATGGATGTCTGAAGCGCCGCCGCCTTGGCGTGCGTCAGCGGATGCGCGGCCGCCCCGGCGTGTGCGGCGGCCGCCTTGGCCGCCACTGTCTGGCTCCTGACACTGTTGGACACCGCGCTCCACGCGACGGTCCCAAGCAGGGCCAGCCCGATCGAGCCGCCGATCTGCTGCCCGGTGTTGACCAGGCTGGAGGCGACGCCGCTGTCCTTGTTGGGGACCTTGTGGAGCGCGACCAGCGAGATCGGCACGAACAGCAGTCCCATGCCGAGCGCGGTGACCAGCATCGGGCCGAGCAAGCCGCTGACGTACGTGCTGTGCTCGTTGAGCCGCGACAGCCAGAACATGCCGCCGGCGGCCATCAGTGAACCGGCCAGCATCAGCGGGCGGGCACCGATGCGCGCCACCAGCTGCGACGCGAGAATGGACCCCACCATGATCATGCTGACCATCGGCAGGTAGGCCACGCCCGACTTCAGCGCGCTGTACCCCCACACGGTCTGCACGAAGATCGTGAGGAAGAAGAACATGCCGAAGATCGCGGTTCCGACGCAAAGCATGATCAGGTATGCGCCCGCCCGGTTCCGGTTTTGCAGCACCCGGATGGGCAGCAGCGCGTGCTTGCTGCGCAGTTCGATGATCGCGAAGGCGATCAGCAGCACGGCGGAGACGGCGAGGGAGACGATCACCTTCGTGTCACCCCAGTGCGACACGCCGTTCGGGCTGGTCGCGGCGCTGGACAGACCGTAGACGAGCAGGGTCAGACCGGCGGTGGCCGTGATCGCGCCGGGCAGATCGAACTTCCCGCGCTGGCGCTCCGAGTCACCGAGCACCCGCGGCGCGACCAGCGCGACCAGGAGACCGATGGGGACATTTACGAACAGCACCCAGCGCCAGGAGGCGAAGTTGACGAGCACGCCGCCGAGGATCAGGCCAACCGCGCCGCCCGCCACGCTCATGCCCGCGTAGACCCCCATGGCCCGGTTACGCGGCCGCCCCTCCGGGAACGTCACGGCGACCAGCGAGAGTGCGGTGGGGGCGGCGAAGGCTCCGCCGACTCCCTGCGCCACCCGCGCCGTGAGCAGCCAGAGTTGGCTCGTGGCGAAGCCGCCGACCAGCGAGGCGACTGAGAACAGCAGGATGCCGGCGATGAAGACCCGGCGGCGGCCCAGCAGGTCGCCGGTCCGGCCGCCCAGGAGTAGAAGGCCGCCGAACGCGAGCGCGTAGGCGTTCACGACCCACTCCAGGTTGCTGCCCGAGAAGCCGAGCGCGTGCTGGATGTGCGGCAGGGCCACGTTCACGATGGTCGCGTCGAGCACCACCATGAGCTGCGCCGTCGCGATGACGGCCAGGGCCAGCCCCAGGTGCCGCGGTCGCTGGTCCTGTGCGGCCACCGCCCTGCCGGTGCCGTTCCTGGTCCTGACGTTTTCCTCGACTGCCTCGACGGCTAGGCTCGGCGACGGTTCGCCGGGTGGCGAGCCTGCCGCTCGAGCCCCGCGCCCGGTATCGCGTGAGGTGGCGGACAAGTCATTCTCCCTTGTGTGATGACGCGTAAGTCTTGTTCAAGGGCGCGGTGCACTAAGGCCGTGGCACAACGTGCCGGGCCCGGCGGCGCATCCGAAGCGAATCCCCGATTTGCTGACGCTGTACTTCTGACGCTGTACTTATTGACGCTGGAGGGCCGTCATCTGTGACAGCTCTACGTCCCGTTAGCTTGCGAGCCGGAGCGGAACCTGGAGGCTTCTGCTGACTTGAAGAGCCGGTGGGCAGCAGATATTTCCGCCCCTATCTGTTAGCGGCAGGGTCGCCTCCCGTCGTCGCGGGCTCGTCGTCGATGACGGGCCACGATGTACCCGGGTGGGCGGGGTCTGCCATGCGGGCGCTCACGGCGTCCGCCGCGGTGATTATCTTCCGCAGGATCGTCAGCAGGCACTCACGGTCGCTCGTGTCGAGGGCGTTCGCCCACGGCATCCGGGTCGCGAGTTCCTTCTCCAGCCGTTCCCGCATCGAGACACCCTCCGCAGTCAGGACCACGTTCTTGATTCGCCGGTCCTTCTCGCTCGTCTCCCTGCGCGCCAGACCGTGCTTCTCCAGGCCGTTGGTCACCACGGTCACGAAGGATGGATCGCAGTGCATGCGCTGCCCCATTTCCTTCATGGTCATCGGCTCCTTCAGCTTGTGCAGGCCCACGAGGTCGCTGACGGACAGCCCGAAACCCTGAGCGAGCTCCTGGCCAAACGCTGCCGCTCGCTTCACGACCTCGGACAAGGCGTCCATGATGCATAGGTTGAGCTCGTCCTCGCGTGACCTGTCCGGCACGCACCCACCTCCTGGCCGAAGCCTCGCACGGGGGTCTGACATTCCTGCGTCCCTCGCGTTCCGCCGCGGTTAAACTGATCCTTGAGCCGCTCAACTGTTGAGTGGCTCAACCATACGAAGATCGCCGCCGGAAATCAAATCTTTTATCGCCCAGGCCCGGCTCTTTATCGCCCAGGCCAGGCCAGCCCCGCGAAGCCGGACCCAGGCCGCTTGACCTGGATAATCGGTGCGTGCCTGCTCCAGTCAACCAAAGCACCCGAGACGGTCAAACGAATTAAGTGCGGACGCCCGCGCCGCCCTCCTTATCGCCGCCCCCGCACCGCGACCGGCCGGCGATCCGGCCCGGGCCCCGGCGCCGCCGGGTCACTCGGCGCTGGATGCCGCCCAGATGTTGATCCCGGCGTCCACGGCGTTCCTGTCGATCTCCGCCAGTTCCTCCTCGCTGAATTCGGTTTTCTGCGCGGCGGCCAGGTTTTCCTCCAGCTGCGTCACGCTGCTGGCCCCGATCAGGGCCGAGGTGATCCGCCTGTCCCGAAGCACCCAGGAGATCGCCATCTGCGCCAGCGTCTGGCCACGCCGACGGGCGATCTCGGCCAGCGCCCGGACGTGCGCGAGCGTCTCCTCACTGAGCTGGTCGGAGCTCAGCGAGCCGTTCTGGGAGGCCCGCGAGCCCTCGGGTACGCCACCGAGGTACTTCCCGGTGAGCACGCCCTGCGCCAGCGGCGAGAAGGCGATGCACCCGATGCCCTCGCGCTCCAGGGTGTCCAGCAGGTCCTCCTCGATCCACCGGTTGAGCATCGAGTACGACGGCTGGTGAATGAGGAGCGGGGTGCCGAGCCGCTTCATGATGGCCGACGCCTCGGACGTCCGTTCGGCAGAATAAGAAGAGATCCCGGCGTAGAGCGCCCGGCCCGACCGAACCGCCGTGTGCAGCGCGCTCATCGTCTCTTCCAGCGGCGTATCCGGGTCGGACCGGTGGCTGTAGAAGATGTCCACGTAGTCCAGGCCCATCCGGCCCAGCGACTGGTCCAGGCTGGCGAGCAGGTACTTGCGGGAGCCGTGGTCGCCGTACGGGCCCGGCCACATGTCGTACCCGGCCTTGGTGGAGATGATCAGCTCGTCGCGGTACGGGCGGAAGTCCTCCCGCATCAGCCGGCCGAAGTTGATCTCCGCCGAGCCGTAAGGGGGCCCGTAGTTGTTCGCCAGGTCGAAGTGCGTCACGCCGAGGTCGAAGGCGCGTCGCAGGATGGCCCGCTGGGTGTCGACCGGGCGATCGTCCCCGAAGTTCTGCCACAGCCCGACCGAGACCTCGGGCAGGTCGACGCCACTGCGCCCGCAGCGGCGGTACGGCATTTTCTCGTAACGGTCATCAGCGGCGATGTAGGTCATGATCAGGAGTCTGCCACTGGGCGCCCCGGCGCTGACAAGAGGGCCGCCCGCGCCCGCCGTGCCGGGCCGCCTGCGCCGGCCCTGGCGCACGGCGGCCGGCTGGCCAGGCGTAACGTACCGGGCGGTACTACGCCGAGGCGGGCAGTCAGCCACCGAGAGGATCTCGTATGTACGACGCCATCATGGCCGAAACCATCAGCATCGCCGGGCACGGCGGGGACCAGATCGAGGCGTACTACGCCCGCCCGCTCGGCCCCGGCCCGTTCGGCGGCGTCGTGGTGATTCATCACATGCCCGGTTACGACCCGCAGACCAAGGAGATCGCGCGGACCTTCGCCACCGGCGGCTACAACGCGATCTGCCCGAACCTCTACACCCGCGAGGCGCCCGGCGCGAGCCCGGACGACGCCGCGGCCGCCGCGCGCGCGCGCGGCGGCGTGCCCGATGAGCGGCTGGTCGGCGACGTCGACGGCGCGGTGAAGTTCCTCCGGTCGCTGGAGAACTCCAACGGCAAGGTGGCCACGATCGGCTACTGCTCGGGCGGGCGGCAGTCGTTCCTCGCCGCGGTTAGCCTGCCGCTGGACGCGGCCGCGGACTGCTACGGCGCGTTCGTGGTCGGAACTCCCCCCGAGGGGATGCCGCTCAAGGTCGGCCCGATCGTGCATCTGACCAAGGACCTGTCCTGCCCGCTGCTGGGGCTGTTCGGCGCGGAGGACACCCACCCGTCGCCGGAGCAGGTCCAGGAACTGGAGCAGGAACTGAAGGCCCAGGGCAAGACGTACGAGTTCCACACGTACGAGAACGCCGGGCACGCGTTCTTCGCGGTGAACCGGCCGAGCTACCGCGTCGAGGCCGCGAACGACGGCTGGAACCGCATCTGGGACTTCTTCGGCCGCTACCTGGCCGCCTGAGCACCGGGAGGAGCGCCTCATGTGCACGTACCTGACCGAGCAGATCAAGGTGACCGGGAGCGGGAAGGGCGCCGGCGGCTGGTTCGGGCTCACCGACGCCAGCGTCTACTTCGACCACCCGGTGCACGCGGCCGCCGGGCACAGTCTCAACATCGACTTCCTCAATCCCGGCCAGGGCCCGTCGGCCCGGGTCGCGGTGGAGCTGACGCCGGAGTCCGCGCGGGCCCTCGCGAAGGCCATCGAGGCCACCCTGGCGTCCGTCCCTCCCGACCTGCTCTGAGGGGCCTTCCCTAGCCCTTCCGGGGAGCTCAGCCCGAACGGAAGGGCCGCCAGCGGTTTCGCGCTGAGCGAACCGTTTTGTACCGGTATTACCGGGTTTTCCCGGCCTCGATCGGGCCGAGCTGTCGGTGCCGCGTGTCAGTATGCGTGCATGAGAAGGAAGAACGAACGGCGACGAGGCCGGTACGCGCGGCCCGCCGCGGCGATGGATGCGGCGATGGATGCGGCGATGGACAGGTACCGGCGATGAAGTTCCAGGTTGAACGCGACGTCCTGGCCGAAGCGGTCGGGTGGGCGTCCCGCGCCCTGCCGGCCCGGCCGGTGATCCCGGTGCTGTCCGGGCTGCTGCTGCAGGCGGCGGACGACGGCCTGACCCTGTCCTGCTTTGATTACGAGGTCTCGGCGCGCGTCGACGTGGACGCGCAGATCGCCGAGCCCGGCACCGTGCTCGTGCCCGGCCGGCTGCTGGCGGAGATCACCCGCAGCCTGCCCAGCCTGCCGGTCGAGTTCGCCGACGACCCCGAGGGCGTCAGCCTGACCTGCGGCAGCGCGTCATTCACGCTCGTCACCCTCCCGGTGGAGGAGTACCCCGACCTGCCCGAGCTCCCGTACACGGCGGGCACCGTCGACGGCGGCGTGCTCGCGGCGGCCATCAGCCAGGTGACGCCCGCGGCCAGCCGCGATGACACCCTGCCCCTGCTGACCGGCGTCAACATCGAGGTCGACGGCGAGACGATGACGCTCGCGGCCACCGACCGCTACCGGCTGGCCGTCCGTGAACTGCCGTGGGAACCGGCGCAGCCGGACCGCAAGGGGGAGTACCTCGTCCCGGCCAGGACGCTGGCGGACGCCGCCCGGACCATGGCACCCGGGACACCGGTCACCATCAGGCTGCGGTCCGACGGAATCTCCAGCACCGCTCCCAGTCCCGTCCGGAATTTGCTTAACGGACGTGATGCAGACGCCGGCGCGCCTGCGAACGGACCGGCCAGCAGAGGCCCGGGTGCGGCCCCCCGCGGGGCCGACGCCATGATCGGCTTCGAGGCGGGCGGCCGGCGCCTGACCACGCGGCTGATCGCCGGGGAGTACATCAAGTACCGCTCCCGGTTCCCGGCCGACCTCGCGTGCCGGGCGGACATGCCCGCCGGGCCGTTCACCGAGGCGGTCCGCCGGGTGTCGCTCGTCGCCGAGCGCGGCAGCGCGGTACGGCTGTCCTTCGGCGCCGGCCAGGTCACCATCGAGGCGGAGACGCAGGGACGGGCACGTGCCCGTGAGACGGTCCGGGCGGAATTCGAGGGCCCGGAGCCCGTCATCGCGTTCAGCCCGCATTTCCTGCTCGACGGGATCATCGCGGCCGGCACCCCGGCGGCGCTGCGCCTGGACGATCCCGATGGCGGGACTGCCCGCGAGACGGCCGCCCAGCAGGCCGCCCGGCCGCGAGCCGGTCAGGCGCTGCGGAGCCGCCGCCGGGGATCACCGCAGACCAGCCAGCGGCAGGCGAGTCCGCCGCCGGTCAGAAGGGTGCCGGCCGGAAGACCGCCGGCCGGAAGGTGGGAAGCCGGTCGCTGGCGGGGGAGGAGATGCCGACGGCAGCCAGTGCCGGGCCAGCCAGTGCCGGGCCAGCCAGTGCCGGGCCAGCCAGTGCCGGGCCAGCCAGTGCCGGTCCGCTGGGCCCGGAGCCGGCCGCGGACGCCCTGGCCGGTACCTCGATCCGCCTGGAGTTCACCAGCCCCACCCGCCCCGCGGTCATCACGGGCAGCCCTCCGGGCCAGGGCACGCCTGACTTCCGTTACCTGGTCGTCCCCCTGCGCACGGCCGCCCGTCAGTAAGGGGTCGTCTCTCCGGCGCGCATCCCCGAGCGCGCCGGAGCCCGGCCCCGCTCAGGGCCCGCCGGAGCCGGCGTCAGTGCTGCGGATAGCCGTAGTTGCCGTAACCGCGCTGGGAGAACCAGGCGGCCAGCACCAGCCAGACCGCCATCATGATGATCAGGACGGCCACGGCGGCGTATCTGGCCGGGAACACCGTCTCGGATGGTTCCGGGGACGTTGGGGCCGCCCGGTCCTTCCGTGACGGCAGGTCGGACAGCACGCTGTCGAGCTGGCTCCGCATTCGCGCGGTCAGCGCCGTGTCGAGCCGCCCCCGCAGTTCTTCGAGCGTCAGCCGCCCTTGAACGAAGTGCTCGCGCAGCGCAGCCGCTGTCGAGTCGCGTTCGGCGTCTGAGGCACGCAGGTCGTTTCGATTCGTCACAGGCTTCCCATGCTCGCCAGGACCAGGGTGTTCCCCTCTACGATAAGTCGCCCGGCGGCGCCTGTAACGTCCCGAGTGTTACGGGACTGCTACCAGCGCCGTCCGCAGCCCCGTCCGTAGGCCCGTCCGCGGCGGCGCCAGAAGATCCTGCGGATCATGGCGAGCGCGGCGAAGAAGAGCACGAACGCTATCGGCCGGGCGCCACCAGGCCCGAACGCGAGGAATCCGGCCACCATGAGCAAGGCCCACACCCCGAGCAGCGCCGGGATCATGGCCGCCACCCCGGAGAGCCCGCGGCCCCGCGCCCCGAAGCTGTTCCCCTGGTCACTTCGGTTGCCCCACTGTGACTGACCACCCGGCGGGAGCTGGCCCGTCTGGCCCGTGGGCGCGGCTGTGCCGGCGGTTGCGGCGGCCCAGGAGCTGCCGAGATGCGGCAGGTCCCGCGTGACTGCATTGAGGTCTGCGCCGGTGCGCGCGCGCAAGGTCTGGTCGAGCCGTTCGTTCAGTTCGTCCAGCGTGAGCCTGCCATCGCCGTAGTGCTCACGCAGCTGCGTGGCAACGGCGTCGCGCTCGGCGTCCCCCACGCGAATGTTGGATCCCGTAGCCATGATGCCTCCGTAGCAGCTGTTCAGGTAAAGCCACGATATGTCTTGAGATGGCCAGCGGCAACTGACGTTTGTCACGTAAATCCTGTGAATCCCGAGCCGCCCGCCTCCCGGCCTTCCCACAGCCGCCGCCCGGCCTTCCCGCCGCCCGCCCGTGCCCGGCTTTCCCGCGGCCCGTGCCCGGCTTTCCCGCGGCCCGTGCCCGGCCTTCCCGCAGGCTTCCGGCCGTCCCGGCCTCCGTGCCTCCCGCGTCCGCTTCGCCGGTCCGCTGGCGCGCTATCGAGGCCGGACCGATGAGTCCACATCGAAATGAAAGTCCAGATCATAGGTGCGGAAAACGCCCCGCCAAATGAATCAGGCGCCGAGTCCGCTAGCTCAGAAGGCTAGCGACGGAAATCGCGAGGCACCCGGGGAGGTCACGATGTGCCAGCCGCTCTGCACGGTCCTGCCGCAAACGGGGGATAACTCCCTCGAATTCACGGCGCCCGGCCCCTACGGTCGAAGCAGGTTCACCGCACGGCTGAACACGACCTGGATCACCGCCGGGCTCGGCGTGGTCATCCTGATCGTGTCGTTCGTGATGATGGCCTACTCCGCGCCCGGGCGGGCCGGCGTGACCGCTCGCCCGAGTTCGGTGACACAGGCAAGCGTTCACACCCAGTCGCGGCCGGGGCCCGTTCCGGCCTCCGAGCACGGCCGCGAGCTCCGCCCGTCCCGCTAACGACCCATATCCGGTCAAGACAGTTATCCGGTCAAGACACAGTGCCCCGCCCGTGAGGGTCCAGCTCACAGGCGGGGCAACGACCGCTAGCACCAGACTCCCGGGAAAGAGGCCATGATGCGCCAGTCGTTTGGTTCAGTATTGCCTGAAATCGATCCAGTTCACAGCGATCATCGGCGACGTCGGGTCCGCCGGCCGCGCGTGGAGGCCGTCGCCGGGTGGAGTGCCCGGCACCGCAAGACCGCCGTCTTCGGATGGCTCTTCATGGTCGCGGCGGTCTTCGCCATCAGCCAGCTGATGGGTAGCAGGAACCTGCCTAACTACGATCCCGGTCAGGCCGGCCAGGCGGAACGCGCCTTGCATCAGGCCGACCCCAACTACGGCTCTGCCGCCGAGACAGTACTGATTCAGGCCCGGACGCCCGGCGAGACGTTCGCCCGCAGCGGGAGCATGCAGCAGGCCGCGCGTGAGGTGGCAGCATCCCTGAGCGCCCTGCCCCAGGACGCGGGCAGCATAAAATCACCGCTCCGTGCGGGGGGCGCGTCCCTGGTATCGGCGGATGGCCGCAGCGCCCTGGTCACCTTCCGGATACCGCACGCCAACAGCAACGCGGACCAGCTGGTCGCGGCCGATCAGCAGGCGGTCGCCGCCGTGCAGGCGCGTCATCCTGGCCTGCGCATCGCGGAGACCGGGGACGGCAGCATCAGCCGCGCCATCAGCCAGTCACTGAACTTCCGCCAGGCCGAGGCCACCTCCGTGCCGATCACGCTGATCCTGCTCCTGGTGGTGTTCGGTGCCCTGATGGCGGCCGGTATCCCGGTGCTGCTCGCCGTCTCCGCGGTCATGGCCGCCCTCGCCTTCGTCACCATCTCCAGCCACTGGCTCCCGGTCGGAACCGCGACCTCCGAGGTCGTGCTGATCGTCGGGATGGCGGTCGGCGTCGACTACTCGCTGTTCTACCTCCGGCGCGAGCGTGAGGAACGTGCCCGGGGCGCGTCCTTCCCCGAGGCGCTGCGGGTCGCCGCCGGCACCTCCGGCCGCGCCATCCTGGTGTCGGGGGTGACCGTGATGATCGCCATGGCCGGGCTGTTCCTGACCGGCATCGATGAGTTCACCGGCGTCGCGCTCGGCACCATCGCCGTGGTCGCCATCGCGGTCGCCGGCTCGCTCACTGTGCTGCCCGCATTGCTGTCCTGGCTGGGCCACCGGGCCGACTGGGGCAAGATCCCCTTCCTCGGCCGCAGTCGCGCCGCGGGGCGCCCGTCGAAGCTGTGGGCCGCACTGGTGCGCCGCGTCGTCCGGCATCCCGCCGCCTGGGGCGGCACCGCGGCGGTCGCGCTGCTCGCTCTGGCTGTCCCGGCGCTCGGCATGCGGCTGGGACAGCCCGCCATCGACGCCCCCAGGAGCCTGGCCGTCGTGCAGACCGCGAACGCCATCCAGCGCGCGTTCCCGCAGACGCCTTCCCCGGCCCAGGTGGTCGTGACCGGCGCCAATGTCACCGGCTCGCGGGTGCAGGCCGCGGTCGCCGCGCTGCAGGGGCGTGCGGCGGCCGGTGGCGCGATCCGCGAGCCGGTGACGGCCACCGCCGCCGGCAGCGGACCGGCCCGCGCGCTGGTGGTGAACGTCCCGCTGGCCGGCAACGGGTCGAATACGACGTCCATCCATGCCCTGCAGACGCTGCGCACCCAGATCCTGCCCGCGACGCTGGGCCGGGTACCGGGCGTCCGCTTCGCGGTGACCGGCGACACCGCGTCGAACTACGACTTCACCCGCCAGCTGCACACCAGTACGCCGATCGTCCTGGGGCTCGTCTCCCTGCTGGCGTTCGTGATTCTGCTCGTCGCGTTCCGGTCCCTGGTCATCCCGCTGGTGTCGATCCTGCTGAACCTGCTGTCCGTCGGGGCCGCCTACGGCCTGGTCACGCTGATCTTCCAGGACGGCCACCTGCAGGGCCTGCTCGGCTTCACCTCGTTCGGCGGGATCATCTCCTGGGTGCCGCTGTTCATGTTCGTGTTCCTGTTCGGCATCAGCATGGACTACCACGTGTTCATCCTGAGCCGCATCCGCGAGCTGCGCGCCCGCGGCGCCACCACCCGCGAGGCCGTTACCGGCGGCATCTCCAGCAGCGCCGGCGTCGTCACCAGTGCGGCGCTGATCATGGTGGCGGTGTTCTCCATCTTCGCCACGCTCCCGCTGATCGACCTGAAGATCCTCGGCATCGGCACCGCCGCCGCCGTACTGATCGACGCGACCATCGTCCGCGGCATCCTCGTCCCAGCCGCCCTCGCCCTCCTCGGCGAGCGCACCTGGTACCTCCCGCACCCCCTCCGCCGCCTCACCTCCTCCCGCCCCACCCCCGCTCCGTCCCTCGTCCCCAATCCCGATCCCGATCCCGCCCCTCGGGCCTAACCCTCCTCAAGCGCGCCGTCCGGCGTCAGCGGAGCCCGCACGAGGGCCCGCAGCGCCGGGCGGCGCCGTCCCAGCCCCGCCGCATCAGAACGGCAGCGACCTGACCAGCGACTTGGCAGGGGGATCCGGTGACGTCCCCCCATCCGTACCGGAGGGTGATGATCCCGGCGGCGGCGCCCGCATTGTCCCGCCGGAAATCCCGGAAGCGCTCCCAGGCAGGATGAGCCGAGCGCCCATCAAGCTCGACACATACGAGGTGGCCCTCGTAGAGATTGTCGAGATAGCAAGTCTGTCCGTTGCGAATGACCTGTGCCTGGCGGGCAGCGTGCGGTAGCCCGTGCGGGCGCTCTACATCGCGGACGTAGCGGTACTCCAGATTAGACCGGACCCCATCGTCGACGTCATCCAGGCAACAGAGCATTTCGGCGCGCCAGCGCATTTTCTGCCGTGGGACTATTTCGTGCCGGATTCGCTCAGCGGTGGTCAGCCGTTTTCCTGTCGCACGGAAGACCCAGCTAAACGCCTCATCAATGGATTTGGCCGAGGCAGCCAGGTCAAGCACGGTGTCCTCGATTCTAGTTCGAGGCGGCCTCAGTGATGGCTGCCGCACATTCCGGGCCCGTTCGACGCGGTGGGTGACCACTCCGGAAATCCGCCCTGGCTGAGTGGCACGCGGGACCATGACGTGGATGGGCCGGCTGAATGGTCAACGAGGCCAAAGAGCTCCGCGGCCGTCTGATGGCTTAGGACGGCATTTGGCCCGGCACGGAGGAGCGCTGCCCACATCTGTGCTTCACGGCATGGGTCTCCGGTAAAGGTCGCGTACACGCCACGCCGCATCCGTTGCCAGCGCCCGGTTCGCAGCAGGGTCTCAATGGTGTCCGGCCGAAGCCCCGAGCAGAGCGCCTGCTGGCGACCAATTACCCCGCATTGCAATCCCACGAGCTCGCGACACTCTCCAGGCAGTTCTATAGGCACAACTTCAGCCTGGCTGCTCCGTCGATTCCACGCGACCCCCAATTCCCCTCCTGTGGATAACTTCCGACCGGCCCCCCTCCTGTGCGGACGGCACCTCATTTGGGCAGAGTTTTCCGCAGCATTTGCGGAAAACTCTGCCCAAACCGAGCTGACGGCGGGCGGCGCGGAGGCGGGCGGGGTCAGGAGCGAGGGGAGAGGCGGGTGGTGCGGGCTAGGGGGATGGCGGCGAGGACGCCGACGAACAGGAGGAGGGCCAGCCAGTACAGCGTCGCCGCCAGCGCGTGCGCCGAGGCGTGCGGGCCGGGGCGCGCCGCGAGTGAGAGGAAGACGCTGCCGAACGTGGCCACCCCCACCGCCTGCCCCAGCTGCAAGGTCGTCGTGAACAGGCCGCTGGCGTCGGCCGCCTCCCGGACCGGTACGTGCAGCAGGGCGTGCGTCACCAGCGGGCTGAATCCGAGTGCCAGCGACGCGCCGAGCACTACGAGGATCACCTGCAGCAGCGGCCCGCCCCGGGTGCCGGACGCCAGGTCCCGGCCCAGCGCGGCGTAGAACGCCACCGCGACGAGGCAGCCCACGGGGGTCAGCAGGTGGTGGACCCGGGCCGGCAGCCTGCGCCAGAAGAAGCCGCAGATCCCGAAGGCCAGCGCGCACGGAGCGAACGTGAGGCCGGCCCGCAGCGGGCTCTCGCCCAGGCCGCCCTGAAGCTGCAGCGCCAGCGCGAACAGGAAGCCGCCGTACGTCACCATCAGGATGACGACCGCGACCAGGCCGGACGCGAGCCCGGGGAGCGGAGCACGCGCAGGTTCAGCAGCGGATCGCCGCCCCGCAGCGCGATCCGCCGCTCCACCGCGACGAACGCCGCCGCCAGGACCACGCCTGCGCCGATGCAGGCGAGGATCCACCAGGGCCAGTGCTCCTGATGGCCCAGCATCAGCGGGAGCACGATCGCGAAGACGGCCGGGACCGCGATGGCCAGCCCGGCCACGTCAATGCGCCGCGTGCCGCCCGCCGCGTCGCGGGGGATGACGCGCGGGGCCACGAACAGGACGGCCAGGCCGATGGGGACGTTGACGAGGAAGACGGGGCGCCAGCCGCTGCCGAACAGGTTCGCGTTCACCAGCAGGCCGCCGAGGACCTGCCCCGCGACGAAGCCAGAGGCCAGCACCGCCGAATAGGCGCTCAGCGCCCGGGCCCGGTCCGGCCCGGCGAAACGCGCCTGGATAACGCTCATGATCTGCGGCATCGTCGCGGCGGCGCCCGCACCCTGGACGAACCGCGCGGCGATGAGCACCGTGATGCCGGGCGCGAACCCGCATACGGCCGAGCTGAGGGTGAAAACGATGATTCCGGCGAGGAACATCTGGCGGCGTCCTCGCAGGTCGCCGAGCCGCGCTCCGGTGATGAGCAGCATGGCGTAGCTCACCGTGTAGCCGGACACGACGAGCTGAAGCTCGGCCCCGGAGGCGTGCAGGGTCCGGCCGATGGTCGGCAGCGCCACGTTCACGATCGTGACGTCGAGCAGGGCCATGAACTGGCCGGCCAGCAGGACCGCCAGCATGATCCAGCGCCCCCGGCCCGCGCCCGCCGCGGTGCCGGGTTCCCGCAGGATGGATTCGGATGTCGTGGTCATGATCCGAGCCTGCGGGACCGGGCCTGGAGGAGGAGAGAGCCTGCTGATGCTGGTGTTGGCACTACCTGGCTAAGCCCGCGCCCGGCGAGGCGGCCGGAATGTCAGTACCCCCCGTTATGTTGCTGTCGTGCCGAGAAGCTCGCCCCGGGGCGGGAGGAGGCTCATGGTCGTTCAGGAGACTCGCCATAACGCCAGTCGTCCAGGTGCCGCCGCGACCGGCCGAGCGGCAGCCGGCGGAGCCGTAACCGGCGGAGCCGTAACCGGCCACCGCCGAGCGGCAGTCGGCCGGGCCGGGGGCAAAGCGCGCCGGCGGGCCGAGCTTGCCCAGTTCCTGCGCGCCCGGCGGGAACGGCTGAGCCCGGAGCAGGTGGGGCTGCCACCGGGCCCGCGCCGCCGTACGCCCGGGCTGCGCCGGGAGGAGCTGGCCCTGCTGGCCGGGGTGGGCATCACCTGGTATACGTGGCTCGAGCAGGGCCGCCCGATCAACGCGAGCATGCAGGTGCTCGACGCGGTGGCGCGGGCGCTCCATCTTGACCAGGCCGAGCGG
Source organism: uncultured Actinomycetes bacterium (assembly GCA_963742865.1). Classification (GTDB taxonomy): domain Bacteria; phylum Actinomycetota; class Actinomycetes; order Streptosporangiales; family Streptosporangiaceae; genus Bog-532. The sequence continues at coordinate 106,291 of CAVUNW010000002.1, read as the reverse complement.
GAGCACCTGTACCGGCTCGCCGAGGCGACGCCGGTGCGCTCGTTCGCCGACTCGCCCGTCGTTCCGCCCGCCGTGCTCGACATCCTCGGCTCGTTCAGCCCGTGCCCGGCGGTCCTCGTCAATGGCCGGTTCGACGTGCTGGAATCCAATGACGGGCACCAGGCCGTCTTCCGTGACTGGCATTCCATGCCGTGCATCCACCGGAACCTGCTGTGGTGCGGCATTACCGAGCCGTCGGCGCGGGAGAAGTTCGTCAACTACGACGACGAGGTGCCCTACCTGGTGGCCCGGCTGCGCTCGAACTACGCCGGGAGCATCGGTGACCCGGAATGGGAAGAGGACATCCGCCGCTGGCCGAGCTGAGCCCGGAGTTTGCCGAGCTGTGGGCGCGCCACGAGGTAGCCGAACCGCAGCTGCGCCTGCGGATCTTCCGGCATCCCGAGGCGGGAGTACTCAGGTTCACCGTCAGCGAACTGGAGGTCTCGGTTCTCCCGGGCATGCGCCTCATCGTCTATACCCCGGAGGATGCCGCCACCCGCGCCCGCTTGCCAGTCATCTGCCCGCCCCCCAGCGAGGAAAGATCTTTTCTTCTTAACGGACGTCGGTAACGCCCTCCCCGCCCGCGGCTTTTCCGCCCGCGAGCCCGGCAGTACGCCGCGCCCGCCTCGCAGGGGGTATCCGCCCCGCGCCGTGGCAACCCGCTCGCCCGCCTCAGCACGCGTCCGCGGAGGCGAGCGGCCTCAGTTGAGGAAGTAGCTGCCGCCGCCGGACTCGGGATCGGTGACGAGGGCGACCACGCTGACCGTGCCCGCGTGGGCGAACTTCAGGGTCAGGATGACGTCCTTGCCGCCCTGCATGTGACCGGCCCCGGTGATGCGCAGGCGGTAACTGTTGGGGTTCATCCGCATCAGGCTGTCAGCGGGGACGGCGATGTCCGGTACCAGCTTCATGATCATCGTGCCGCCGCGCAGGCCGTCCGGTGCGAGGAAACTCACCTGGCCGCCCACGCTCGTGCTGACCGAGATCAGGTGGTCGGTCGTCGTGGCGTTGTTGCGGATATCCAGGTAAGCGACGGTCGTGCCAGGTGTCGTCGGCTGCGGGATGTACGCGCTGGCGACCGCGATCTTCACATTTGCCGCGCCGCAGCCGGATAGCGCCAGCATCGTGAACAGCGCGAATGCGGCTACGAGCGCCGCTGCTGCCCGCCGGCCGACCGATCGGCCCCGCGCGGATGCGCGGCCTGAAAACACCATTGTCCTTGCCCTTGCCCACAGTCCTTGCCGCCATGCGTGCGCTGACGTCTTCACGGTAGCGCCTCGGCTGCGCCGGGAGGTTACCGGCGTCCCCTTACCGCCCACGGCCCTGGCCAGCCGCCGGCTCGTGCGCGCTCGGGCGGCCAGCCATCAGACCATTCGCGCCTTAAACGCGAATTCATTTTGAGCACAACGCACAAAACAATGGAAACGCGGCTTAATCCACCCCCATGTCCAGGCGCTACAGAAAAATCATCGCCGGTGCCGCCGGTGTCGCGGCTCTCGTAGGAACTCTCGCCGCGTGCGGCAGCTCGGGCGGCTCGAATGCCAGCACGTCCAGCGCCCAGTCGGGCACCCCCACCGTCTCGCTCATGGTCGGCGGCATCGACAAGCAGATCTACCTGCCCTACCAGCTCGCTCAGGACCTGGGCTTCTACAAGAAGTACGGCGTCAACGTGCAGCTCTCCACCGAGCAGAACGGTGGCGTCGGGGCCGAGACCGCCATGGTGTCCGGTCAGGTCGACATGGCGGGCGCCTGGTACGTGCACACGATCGACTTCCAGCAGAAGGGCAAGGACGTCGTCGACGTGGTCCAGCTCAGCGGAGCGCCCGGCGAGCGCGTCATGTGCGGCAAGAGCTCCGGCGTCAAGACCCCGGCGGACTGGAAGGGCAAGAGCGTCGGCGTGACCGACATCGGCTCCGGCACCGACAACCTGACCCTTTACCTGGCGGCGCGGTATCACCTGACGACCAAGGACTTCACCCGCGTCGGCGTCGGTGCGGGCCCCACGTTCGTCGCCTCCCTGCAGCACAACCGGATCGCGTGCGGCATGACCACGCAGCCCACGGTCAACGCGATCGAGAAGCAGGCGATCGGTACCTCGGTCATCAACCTCGGCACGACCAGCGGCTCGCAGCAGTGGCTGGGCGGCGCCTACCCCGCCGCGGGCGTGCTGGCCCGCGCCGACTGGGTGACCTCGCACCAGGCCACCGTGCAGAAGGTGGTCGATGCGCTGGTCGCGACCATGCACTGGATCGCCGCGCACAGCGCCGCCGACATCGCCGACAAGATGCCGCCTCAGTACGTGTCCAACGGGCTCACCACCAAGGCGGACTACATCACCGCCCTGGCGCAGGACAAGGGCCAGTTCCTGCCGGACGGGATGATGCCCGCCAGCGGGCCCGCCACCGCTCTCGCGATCGACAAGCTGGCCGGCAACGTGACCAAGCCGGTGAACATCCCGGTCACCTACACCAACCAGTACGCCATTGCGGCCAACAAGCTCGAAGGCTTCACGAAGTAGTTTTCCCGTGGCGGCGGGCCCGGCCGGTCCGGCCGGGCCCGTCCCCGCGGGCCGCTGCCCATATTGCTGGTATTGCGCGTTTTGCGCACGGCCTGACAACCTTCGCCAGGCGCTGAGCCGTTGTTACACTGCGGAAACACTTTGCACATGCCGCGACGGCGGCAGGGACAGCGGCAAGGAAGCCATGAACGCTCGGATGCGGCGCCTGCTGCGACAGCGCCTGTCCTCCCAGGTTGTCATCATGCAGGTCGCGATCCTGGTGGTCACCATGGCCGCCGGGTTCGCGGTCGTGCACTGGAGCCTGAACCGGCAGCTCAACGAGCAATACGAGCAGCGGGCCCTGGCAGTCGCCCAGAGTCTTGCCTCCCAGCCCGGCCTGCAGCAGGCGGTCACGGCCGGCGACCCGGGCGGCATCGGCCCGCACGGTGCCATCCAGGGCATGGCCATGGCCGCCATGCACAGCACCAAAGCAGCGTTCGTCGTGGTCACCAACGACCACGGCATCAGGCTCTCGCACCGCACCCCCCAGCTGATCGGCACTCCCGTCTGGTATCACGACCCCGAGCCGTGGTCATCCGAGCCGTTCCGCACCGGCCAGATATGGATGGGGATCCAGCACGGCACGCTCGGCGTGGAGGCCACCGGCAAGGCGCCGATGTTCAGCCACGGGAAGCTGATCGGCCAGGTAGCGGTCGGGTTCCTCACCACGACGGTGGCCGGCCAGCTGGCCAAGGCGCTGCCCGAGCTGGCGGCGTACTTCCTGGCCGTGCTCGCGGTCGGGGTGCTCGCGGCGCTCGCGCTGGCGCGCCGGCTCAAGCGGCAGACCTTCGGCCTCGAGCTCGGCGAGATCGCCGCCTTGCTGCAGGAACGCGAGGCCATGCTGCATGGCATCCGCGAAGGGGTGCTCGGATACGACAAGAACGAGCGGATCGTGCTGGCTAACGACCTCGCCCAGCAGCTGCTGCGGCTGCCGCCGGACTTCGTGGGGCGTCCGCTGCGGCAGCTTCTGCCGCCAGGCCGGCTCGCCGACGTGGTGACCGGCGAGGTCGACGGCAGCGATCTGCTCGTCCTGCAGGGCGAGCGCGTGCTGGTGGCCAACCGGATGCCGATCCGGCACGAGCACCGGCATCACCTCGGCTGGGTGGTCACGTTCCAGGACCGGACCGAATCGGAGAGCCTGAAACGGGAACTCGACGACGCGATCGGGCTCACCGAGACCCTGCGCGCCCAGTCCCACGAGTTCGCGAACCGGCTGCACACCCTGGTCGGGCTGGTCGAGCTGGGCCGCTATTCCGAGGCCGTCCAGTTCGTGACCGAGGTCTCGGCGGCCCGCACGGAGTTCACCGACCGGCTGCAGGCCGCCATCGGGGAGCCGAAGCTGGCCGCGCTCATTCTGGCCAAGGTGTCGCTGGCGGACGAGCGCGACGTCACGCTGAGCGTGATGGACGACAGTTACGTCGGCAGCGGGATCGGGAACGTCAGCGAGGTGCTGACCGTCGTCGGGAACCTGGTGGACAACGCGATCGACGCCGCGGCCCAGGCACCGGCGCCGGGCCCGCGCTGGGTCGAGCTGACGATCGTCGCCGTCGAGCAGGACCTGCTGGTCCGGGTGCGCGACTCCGGGACCGGCGTGCCGCACGAGATGCGTGACGCGATCTTCATGGATGGCGTCACGACCAAGTCCTCGGTCACCGGCGCGCGGCGGGGACTGGGGCTGGCCCTCGTCCGGCGGGTGGTCGAGAGCCGGGGCGGGATGATCAGCGTCGGCCACGACGCGGGAGCGGTGTTCACCGCGGTCCTGCCAAATTGCCTTCTGCCCAGTAATGCTGAGGGGCAGGGGGATGAGGGACAGGGGGCTGCTGACGAAGAAGGGGCTGCTGAGAAACAGGGGGCTGCCAAGGAACAGGAGGCACCCGCGTCATCATGATCCGCACCCTCGTCGTCGATGACGATTTCCGCGTGGCCGCCATCCACGCCGCCTACGTAGCCAAGGTGGACGGCTTCGAGGTGATCGCGGAGGCGCATTCAGCGGCCGAAGCCGTCAAGGCCGTCGACCGGCTGCGCCCGGACCTGCTCCTGCTCGACCTGTACCTGCCGGACGAGCACGGTCTTGACCTGGTGGCGCGGCTGCGCCGGGAGGGGCACCCGCCGGTGGACGTGATCGTTATTACCGCCGCCAAGGACGCGGACAGCGTGCGCGCGGCCATGCAGAACGGCGCCCTGCACTATCTGCTCAAGCCGTTCAGCTTCCCGGCCCTGCGGGACAAGCTGCTGTCCTACGGGCAGATGCGCTCACGCCTGGGGGCGCTCCGGGAAGCCGACCAGCGCAACGTCGACCGCGTCTTCGGCGCCCTGCGAGCGCCCGACCAGATGGCCGGGGCCAAGGGCCGGTCCGCTCACACGCTGGACGCCGTCGAGCGGCTGCTGGAGTCCGGCGACCGTGACATGTCCGCGGCGGAGATCGCCGAGGTGACGGGGATGAGCCGCGCGACGGCGCAGCGCTACCTGAGCCACCTGCACGACATCGGGCGGGTCGAGATCAGGCTCCGCTACGGCAGCGGCGGCCGCCCCGAACACGGGTACCGGTGGTGCCAGCCGGCCGGCCGCTGAGAGCCGGACCGACCGGCCACTACCCGCCCGGCGCCCACCCGCCCGGTGCCGCTGATCGCGGGCACCCGGCCAACCGCCGGCGCTTAGCCGCGGTCGACGGCGGTGCCGAGCAGGCCGAGCGGTGGCGCGCCCAGGCTCAGCATCGCACTGTGGAAGCGGTGCAGCGTGAAACCGGCGCCCCATTCCTTCCGCGCGCGCTCGCGGAGCCGGAGGATTTCGAGCTTGCCCCACGTGTAGCGGCCGTAGGTGGGGTCGAAGGTGGCCCGGCTGGCCTCGGACAGCGCCGCGGGCCCGGCCAGATGGGTGTCCGCCTCGAACCGGCGCGCCGCCTCCTCGACCGTCATCCCCGCCGTGTGCACGCCGATGGCGCACGCCAGCCGGGTGACCCGGACCAGGGCCTCCAGCCAGACGCCGATCGAGAAGTGCGGGTCACCGCCGACGAACCCCTCCTCTACGCAAAGTTCCTCCGCGTAGTGGGCCCAGCCCTCGATGAACGCGGACGACTGCAGCGTGCGCCGCACGTCACCGCGCGCGTGCCGCAGCGCGCGGCCGTGCGAGAAGTGTCCCGGCGCGACCTCGTGCACGGTGATACCGGGCAGCGTGGTGGCGCTGAACATCTCCAGCCACTCCTCGGTATCCCGTTCGGCCCAGGACTCGTCCGGGGGAGTGATGTAGTACCACGAGGGGCCATCGGGCTCGCCGGGGGCGTTCCACGCCATCATCGCCACCGCCCAGCGCCGCGACTCGGGGGCCAGGCCGACCAGGCACTCGCCGTCGGTGTAGGGCACCAGGTTCCGCTCGCGGGTGAAGTCGATGGCCTGCTGCGTCGACACCCGCGCCGCCTCGATCACGCCCGCGGCGTCCGGGTGATCGCGGACCAGTTCCCGCGCCACCTCCAGGGGCGGACGGCCGGGTTCGATCAGCGCGCAGTCCTCACCGAGACGGCTCAGCAGCCTGTCCCGTTCGGCATCGGCTTCCTCCGCCAGCCGGCCCAGGTCCACCTGAATCGCCTCGGCGCTGCTGAGCAGGGCCGTCAGCGCCTCCGGGCCCAGCGCCACGTCCGGGGGGCCGATGGCGGCGGCGTGCTCGACGTGGCCGGTGAGCCGCGCGTGCGCGGCCAGCGCCGCGTCCCGGATGGCCGGCTCGGTCCCGGGCGGAATCCCCGCCGAGAGCCCGCGCACCGCGGCGACCAGCGAGTTCGCGACGGGACGGCTGAGCCGGTCCAGCGCCTGAATGGCATGGTCCGCGGCGTGCGGCCACTGGCTCAGGTGCGCGATGCGCGCCGCCTTCCGCTCGCTCTCGGGCGCGTAGTCCCGGTCGTAGCAGGCGACGTCCATCTCGCCGAGGTGCAGCAGCGGGTTACTGCGGTGCAGTTCGAGGCGGCCGTAGACGACCTGGGCGTGGTCCTCGAACGCCTCCAGGTGCGCCTCGTCGTACGGATCCTCCAGCGGCGGGCTGGCCTCGCGCGCGGCGGCCAGCGCGTCCAGGCCCCGGCGCACCCCCCCGGGCGACAGGTCCTGAATGATTCCGTCGTACTCGTGCCGCCCGGCGGCCTCGCGGGCCTCGGACACGCTGAGATCGCAGAGCGCGCGTACCCGCGGGCCCAGTTCACTGCCATCCATGCCCCCCGACGTTACCGGTCCGCCGGATGCCGGGATCAGCGGACCGGGCCAAGTCGCAGGGCGGTCAGCGTGCGCCCGGCCGGGGGATGGCCGTCAGGGGACCTGTCCCTGCACGCCCGCGCCGGTGCGTACCGGCATCACCGTCAGGATGTTGACCTTGGCCGAGGAGCACGCGGGGAAAGAATGGCCGATGTAGGACGCCGCCGTGTTGCCCGGCGGGTACACCTTGAGCCAGTGCGCGGTGACCGGATGGCAGGTGGAGGCGGGGTAGTTGCCTGCCTGGACGAGCTGCAGCCAGGCATGCGCAGTGGCGTGTGAGGCCACCATCACCGAAATGGACGAGACGTTGGGCGCGCGCGTCGCGGGCGCGCCGATCTGGCTGCCGCCCGGCCCGGTGACGAACGAGACGCCGGGGTAGCCGTAGAGGGCGCATGCGGTGCCGGTGGTGTTGGTGAAGTTGATCGGCACGTACGTGCTGCCGGCCGCACCGCCGCCCTGATCGCTGGCCAGGGTCACCGAAAGCGCCGAGGTGTTGCACGCGGCCAGCCCGGGCCCGGCGGAGTGAGACGGGGCGGAGGCGGGCGTGCTGGCCGGGGCGCTGGTGCTGGCCGAGCCGGAGCTAGCGGCCGAAGACGGAGTCCCCGACGGCGATGGCGTGCTGCTCCCCGACGACCCGCACCCGGCCGCCGTAGCCGCCACGGCGGCCAGCCCGGCGGCAGCCAGGCCCCGCCGCGCGCTGACAGAAAGTGTGATCATCCGCATACCCTTCGTATTGGCCAGGCAGGCTCGGCGCAAACCTGAAGCTCTTCTCCCCGGTGTTTCTTGGCCGCCCCGCGACTCAGCTGCTCAATGTATCGCTGCATCCCCGAAATATTTACTAAGCGTGACGACACGCCCGGCGCGCGCCTTCTCGTGCCCCGCCCTTCAATCGTTCCTGTGCCCTGCCCCTTAGACGTTCGGGCGCGTTCCGCGGTTGGACCCTTTGTTCCTGGTCGTGGTGGGTAGGGATGAGGGAGCGCAAACAAGCGCGAAACGGACCTGGAGGGTATGCATGCCGGCAGCCAGCGAGTTCACCACCCGGCCCGAGCTGGCCGGCACGTTCGGCATGGTGGCCTCGACCCACTGGCTGGCCTCGGCGGCCGGGCTGGCGGTGCTGGAGAAGGGGGGCAACGCCTTCGACGCGGCCGTCGCCGCCGGGCTGGTGCTGCAGATCGTCGAGCCGCACCTGTCCGGTCCCGGTGGCGAGGTCCCCATCATCGGCTTCGACGCCCGGCGCGGCGAGACGTTCGTCATCGACGGGCAGGGACCGGCGCCGGGAGCCGCCACGCCCGGGGCCTTCGCCGCCCTCGACATCGACCTGATACCGGGGAATGGCCTGCTCGCGGCCTGCGTCCCGGGCGCGTTCGGCGCGTGGATGCTGCTGCTGCGCGACCACGGTGTCGCCCGCCTGCGCGATGTGCTCAGCTGCGCCATCGGCTACGCGGGCGGGGGCTACCCCGTCGTCCCGGCCCTGAGCAGCGCCATCGGCAGCGTTGCCGGGCTGTTCCGCGACCACTGGCCCAGCTCCGCCGAGGTGTACCTGCCCGGCGGCCAGGTCCCCGCGCCGGGGAGCCGGTTCAGCAACCCCCAGCTGGCCGCCACCTACCAGCGCATCCTCGATGAGGCCGAGTCCGCCGCCCGCGGCCGGGACGAGCAGATCGACGCGGCCCGGCACGTCTTCTACGAGGGCTTCGTCGCCGAGGCCCTCGCCGGCTACCTGGACTTCGCCGAGGTCATGGACGCGACCGGACGGCCCAACCGCGGCCTGCTCGCCTACGACGACCTCGCCGCCTGGCGGCCGGGCACGGAAACGCCGCTCACCTTCGACTACGCGGGCCTGACCGTGTGCAAGACCCAGCCCTGGGGCCAGGGCCCGGTGTTCCTCCAGCAACTCGCGCTGCTGGCGGGGTTCGACCTGGAAGCGATGGGCCCGGGCAGCGCCGGCTTCATCCATACCGTCACCGAGTGCGCCAAGCTGGCCTTCGCGGACCGGGAGGCCTGGTACGGCGATCCGACGTTCACCGACGTCCCCATTCAGGAGCTGCTCTCACCCGGTTACGCCAGCGAGCGGCGCCGTCTAATCGGGCCGGCCGCGTCGGCGGACCTGGTGCCCGGCGCCCCGGGCGGACGGCAGCCACGTCTGCCGGGCTTTGCATCAGGTCCGTTCGGCCACACCGACGGCACCAGCGACGCCCCGGCCCGGAGGTACGGCGCGGGCGGTGACCCGGGCCTCGGCCCCGGCCTGGCGCCGCGCCTCGATCCCGGCACGGGCGAGCCGACGGTGCCGGCCCGCGCCGGCCGGCGCGGGACACCTGCCACGTCGACGTCGCCGACCGGTTCGGCAACATCGTCTCGGCCACGCCCAGCGGGGCCTGGCTGCAGTCGTCGCCGGTCATCCCCGCGCTCGGCTTCTGCCTGGGCACCCGGGCGCAGATGTTCACGCTGGAGCCCGGGCTGCCGGCGACGCTGGCTCCCGGCAAGCGCCCGCGCACCACGCTGTCCCCGGGCCTCGCGCTGCGCGACGGCGAGCCGTACCTCGCGTTCGGCACGCCCGGCGGGGACCAGCAGGACCAGTGGACGCTGGCCTTCTTCCTCAACCACGTGCACTTCGGCATGAACCTGCAGCAGGCCATCGACGCGGCCGAGTTTCACACCCGGCACTTCCCGTCGTCGTTCTACCCGCGGGAGTCGGCGCCGCGCACGATCGACGTCGAGGAACGGGTGGGCGAGCAGGTCATCGCGGAGCTGCGCCGGCGCGGGCACGAGGTGGCCGTCTACCCGCCCTGGTCGCTGGGCCGGGTCAGTGCCGTGGCCCGCCGCGACGGCATGCTGCATGCCGCCGCGAACCCCCGCGGCATGCAGGGCTACGCCGTCGGCCGCTGACCCTCCACCGCCTGGCCGGCGCTGCCCAGCCTCCCTGGCCGGCGCTCGTCCCTGCCGCGCCTGACCAGCGCATACGTGCCTGGTAACTCTCTGACCAGGGATTTCTCGCCTGACGTGTCACCTTCCGCGGCATGACACATGTCATGACGGGCCCAGGATGCACGGCACTGCCGCCACGCGGCCGCCGCTGGTGTGATTTAGGTACCGGCTCGACCAATGCACATACCGAGCGGTTCACACGGGAGGAAACAGAATGACTCAGGGTCTGCTGGGGGCATCGAGGGCATCGGGAGCGCCGGTGGTCTCCTTCGAGAACGTCAGGAAGTACTACGGGCAGGTCAAGGCGGTCGACGGCCTGACCATGGACCTGCGGCCCGGTGAGACCGTCGCCTTCCTCGGCCCGAACGGGGCGGGCAAGTCCACCTCGCTGGACATGCTCCTCAACCTGCGCAAGCCGACCGGCGGAACGATCCGCATGTTCGGGTCCGACCCCTACCACGCGATCAAGGCCGGCCGGGTCGGCGCGATGCTCCAGTCCGGCGGCCTCATGCCGGAAGTGACGGTGCGCGAGCTCGTCGCCCTCGTGACCGGGTTCCACCCCCGGCCGCTGCCGGTGGACCAGACGCTGAAGCGGGCCGGCATCGACGGTTTCGCCGGCCAGCGGGTGGACAAGCTCTCCGGCGGCCAGACCCAGCGCGTCCGGTTCGCGCTGGCCATCGTGGGCGAATGCGACCTGATCGTGCTCGACGAGCCCACGACGGCGATGGACGTCGAGACCCGCCAGGCGTTCTGGGCCAACATGAAGGCCGAGGTCGCCGAGGGCCGGACGCTGCTGTTCGCCACGCATTACCTGGAGGAAGCCGACCAGGCCGCCGACCGGATCATCGTCATCAACAAGGGGCGGCTGCTCGCGGACGGGACGCCGAGCCAGATCAAGGCGCGGGCCGGCGCCAGGCGGATCTCGTTCCGCCTGGACCGCATCGACGAGCCGTTCCTCCTCGGCCTGCCCGCCCTGGTCAACGTGGAGATCCGGCACGACCTGGTGCAGATCCAGTCGTCGGATTCGGACCGCACCCTGTACGCGCTGCTGGACGCGGGCTACCGGCCGCGCGAGATCGAGGTGTCCAGCCTCGGCCTGGAGCAGGCGTTCATCGCCATCACCGCCGAGGACGACAACAGCACCGCCCCGGCGACCAGCGACAGCGCCACCAGCGACAGCGCCACCAGTGACAGCGCCACCAGTGACAGCGTCCAGCCATCGGACGGCTTCGCCCGGAACGGCCGCTAAACACCAGATCGCGGGCACCCTCAGCTACGCGCAGAACAAGGAGACATCTGACATGAACAGCAGCACCCTCGCGCTGGCCCGCGCCGAAATTCGCCGGCTCGGCCGGAACAAGCGGTACAGCCTCTTCTCGGTCGGGCTCCCGGTCGTGCTCTACCTGGTCATCGCGCCGTCGGTGAAGAACGTGCACGCCTATGGCGTCGCCTACCCCGCCTACTACATGATCGCGATGGCCTCGATCGGCGCGTTCAGCGGTGCGCTGACCGGCAACGCGCAGCGCATCTCCCAGGAGCGCAAGGACGGCTGGGTCCGCCAGCTACGGCTGACGCCACTGCCGGCCAACGCCTACGTTGTCGGCAAGATCATCGCGTCGATGGCGATCACCGTGCCGTCGATCGTCATCGTCCTGCTGCTCGGGCGCTTCTACGGCAACGTGCACATGGAGCTGTGGAAGTGGTTCGCGGTCGGCGCCACCATCTGGATCGGCTCGCTCACCTTCACGGCTCTCGCGGTCGCCCTCGGCTACCGGTTCATGCCGGACACCGTGCAGCCCATGGCGATGTTCGTGTACTTCGTGATGTCCATCCTCGGCGGCCTCTGGTTCGCGCTGACCGGCTTCCTGGCCAAAGTGGGCAATGTCCTGCCGACCTATCAGATCACCCGGATCGGCACGGACCTGATCGGCAACCACGCGGTGCCCGTCTCGGCGTACCTCACGATCCTCGCGTGGTTCGCGGGATTCATCGTCCTTGCCGTGCTCGCCGTGCGGGGCACGGCCGAGACGGTCTGAGCAGGGCCGGCGAGGAAGCCTGAGCACCCGTGGACGCGGGAGCGGACGGAACCGGAGGGTGGCGGGCCTGCGGGGGCCCCGCCACCCTTCCGGGCGTGGCAGCATGAAGGAACGCTGGTGAGGAGGCAGGCAGCGATGGCACGCAGCGACCGTACCGAACCCTGCGCCGTGGACGGCCGCAGGCCGAGCCTGACGTTGACGGCCCTCGGCGGGCAGCCGCCATCCTGGAAGGGGAACGCGGCCCGCTGGTTCTTCTCGCTGATCTGGCTCGTCTATCTCGTCGCGCCGGTCGCCGCCCTGTTCCACCGGGGCCACAGCGCAGGGTGGATCGCCGGAGGCGTGGTCCTGGCGGCTGCCTTCTGCGTCGTCTACGTCCTCGTGCTCGGGCGCTGGGAAAGCAGGCCGTCACACGCGCGGCTCGGGCTCGCCGTCATTGCGGCGATCGCCGTTCTCGCCTGCGCGTTCTACGGGTCGGACTGGACGTCGATGTGGATCTACGTGTCGGCGGCGACCGGCTTCGTCATTCCCGGCCGGCGGGCGGCCGTGCTGGCGGTCGTCGCGGTCGCCGGCGGGTATCTGCTGATGTCACGGATCTCGCACGCGTCGGCCGACAGCTACTGGATCGTCATGCTGCCGGTGCTCCTGACCGGCTGGGCCATGATCGGCTTCCGGATGCAGATCATGCTGATGAAGGAGCTGAGGCAGGCCCGGGAGACCGTGGCCAGGCTCGCGGCGAACGAGGAACGCCTCCGGCTGGCGCGGGACATGCACGACCTGACCGGCCAGTCGCTGTCGCTGATCACGCTGAAGTCCGAGCTGGCGGCCAAGCGCCTCGCCCGGATGCCTGAGTCCGCCGAACTCGACCCGGTGCGGAACGAGATCACCGACATTGGCCGGGTCAGCCGCCAGACGCTGCAGGACATCAGGGAGGCCGTGAGCGGCTACCGCCGGCCGACGCTCGCCATCGAGATCATCACCGCGCGCACATCGCTGGAGGCCGCGGGCATCAGCCTCGACGACGACCCGGCCCTGACCATGCGCTCGGGCACGTTTGACCCCGACGCCGAGGCGGCGCTGGCCTGGTGCCTGCGCGAGGCGGCCACCAACGTGATCCGCCACTCCGGCGCGGCCAGCTGCCGGATCCGGCTGACGGAACGTTCGGGCGAGCTGTCGCTCGAGGTCAGCGACGACGGGCGCGGGCTCAGTGCCCCCTCCGGCTCCCTGCCGGCGGGCACCGGCCTGCATGGCATGTCGGAACGGCTGTCCGCCGTCGGCGGCCGGTTCGCGGTCAGCTCCACCGGCCGCGACGGCCGCGGTTTCCGGCTGGTCGCCACCGTGCCCGCCGCGCTCCCGCCCAAGCCGGCCCCGCCGGAAGGAAGCGTGGCCGACCCGGTGGACGCTAACGTGCCCTCGTGACCACCAGCGACCCCGGCCGTGATCAGAGCCAGGCGGCCGACGGTACCCGGACCATCCGGCTGCTCCTCGCCGACGACCAGACCCTGATCCGCGAGGCGCTGGCCGCGCTGCTGTCCTTCGAGCCCGACATGGAGGTCGTCGCCCAGGTCGGCCGGGGTGATGAGGTGGTCAGGGCCGCCGCTGAGCACGACATCGACGTGGCCCTGCTGGACATCGAGATGCCCGGGATGGATGGCCTCGCGGCCGCGGGCCAGCTGCACCGCGTACAGCCGGACGTTAAAATTGTGATCCTGACGACGTTCGGCCGCCCCGGCTTCCTGCGCCGGGCGATGGAGTCGGGCGTGTCCGCGTTCATCGTCAAGGACTCGCCCCCGGACCGGCTGGCCACCGCGGTGCGCAAGGCACTGGCGGGGGAGCGGGTCATCGACCCCGACCTGGCCGCCGCCGCGCTGGCCGAGGGCATCAACCCGCTGACCCCGCGGGAGCGGGACGTGCTGACGGCGTCCGCCGACGGCTCGGTCATCTCCGAGATCGCCGCCAAGCTCTACCTGTCCGAGGGCACCGTGCGGAACTACCTCTCCGCCTGCATCCAGAAAACGGGCGGGCGCAACCGCACCGAGGCCCTGCGCATCGCCGAGGAACGCGGCTGGCTGTAACGGGTCACCGGCGCTGGCTGCCCCAGACCCGCGCCCGCGCTGACCGGGGATCGCGGAAGCCGGGCCTTACGATGAGCCGGTGACTTCTGTTGGTTACGTCCGTTATCCGCACCTTCGAGGTGACCTGCTGACCTTCGTGGCCGACGACGACGTGTGGCTCGCGCCGGCCGCCGGGGGCCGTGCCTGGCGGCTGTCCGCCGAAGGCGCGCCGGTGAGCTACCCGCGGCTGTCCCCGGACGGCGGCGCGGTGGCCTGGACCACGGCCCGCGACGACGCCAGCGAAATCTACCTGTCCGGCGTCGACGGCACCGGTTACCGCCGGCTCACCTACTGGGGAGACCGCCAGACCCAGATCACCGGCTGGAATGCCGACGGGGAGATCCTCGCGATCAGCGCCACCGGGCAGGCCGCCGCCTTCCTGACCTGGGCGCACGCCGTGCCCGTGACCGGAGCGCCGCCGCGGCGGCTGGAGCTCGGCCCGGCCGGGGACATCGCCATGAGCGGCCCGGTGACCGTGCTGCTGACGAGCACCCAGCACGAACCGGCGCACTGGAAGCGCTACCGCGGCGGGACGTCGGGACGGCTGTGGGTCCGGACGGACGGGGCCGGCGGCTTCACCCGCATCCTCGCCGGCCTATCCGGCCAGATCACCAGCCCGATGCTGGTCGGGATGCGGATCGTCTTCCTGTCCGACCACGAGGGCACCGGCAATCTGTACTCGTGCGCGCTGGACGGTTCCGGCCTGCGCCGGCACACCGATCACGACGGTTTCTACGCCCGGAACCCCAGCAGCGACGGCTCCCGCGTCGTCTACCACGTGGCCGGAGAGGTATGGATCCTCGATGATCTGGACGCCGGGCCACGGCGGGTCGAGCTGACGTCCGGGTCGCCGTCGGCGGCGCGCGTCCCGCGGCTCATTTCGGCCGCCGATCACCTGGGGTCCCTGTCCTGCGACCAGACCGGGCAGGGATCCGTGGTCGAGGTGCGCGGCACCGCGCACTGGCTGACCCACCGGGACGGCCCGGCCCGCGCCCTGGCCGTGGATCCGGACGCCCGCGCGCGGCTGCCGGTGGTTCTCGGGCCGTCGGGCAGGGCCGCCTGGATCAGCGACGCCACCGGCCAGGACTCGCTGGTCGTCACCGTCCCCGCGCCCCCGTCCGCGGACCAGCCCGCGTCCCCGGACGAGAGCGTGTCCCAGGAAGGGGCCGGGCCGCGCCTGGTCACGCTGGCCGACGGGCAGCTCGGCAGCGTGGTGGAGCTGTCCGCGGCGCCGGACGGGACGGCGGTGGCGGCGGCGGCCAGTGACGGCCGGGTGTTCCTGGCCGAGATCGGCTCCGGCGACGTGACCGAACTGGCGGCCTCCGACGACGGCTGGGCCACCGGCCTGTCCTGGTCACCCGATTCCGCCTGGCTCGCGTGGTCCCAGCCCGGGCCGCAGCCGCTGCGCCGGATCCGGATCGCCCGCCGTCGCGACGCGCAAGTGGCCGACGTCACCGACGGCCGGTTCACCGACACCGACCCGGCCTTCACCGCGGACGGCCGCTACCTGGCCTTCCTGTCGCTGCGCAGCTTCGACCCCGTGTACGACGCGCATTTCTTCGACCTGTCGTTCCCGTTCGGGAGCCGGCCGTACCTGGTTCCGCTGGCGGCCAGCACGCCGTCGCCGTTCGCGCCGCTGCCGCAGGGCCGTCCGGTGGATCCGGGCGCGGCGGACAAGGACGAAGATCACGATGATCCGGAACGGACGTCAGTGCGAGTCGATACCGACGGCCTCGCGGACCGCGTAGTTCGGGTCCCGGTTCCGGAGGCCCGGTACTCGAGCCTGCAGGCGGTCAAGGGCGGCCTGGCGTGGCTGCGCGAGCCGGTGTCCGGGGTGCTCGGGGAAAACGCCGCCGATCCGTACGACGACGGCCCGCGCGCGGTCCTCGAGCGCTTCGACCTGGCCAAGCGGAAGTGCGCCGAGCTGGTGGACGAGCTGGACTGGTTCGCTGTCAGCGGGGACGGCACCCGCATCGTCGTGGTGGACGGCGACGACGTGCGCGTTCTGCCGTCCGGGCGCAAGCAGGACGGGGACGACGCGGACGACGACGTCACCGTCGACCTGTCCCGGGCGCGTTTCGTGGCCGATCCGGCCGCGCAGTGGCGTCACGCGTATGAGGAGGCGGGGCGCCTGATGCGCCGCGACTTCTGGGTGCCCGACATGGCCGGGGTCGACTGGGACGCGGTGCTGGCCGAGTACCGCCCGCTGCTGGACCGGATCAGCGGCGCGAGCGACTTCGCCGACCTGCTGTGGGAGGTGTTCGGGGAGCTGGCCACCTCGCACGCGTACGTCATGGCGGCCAGCGACGGCACCAGCCCCCGGCGCGGCGGCCACGCGGCGCAAGTCGGGCTGCTCGGCGCCGACCTGGCGCCGGACACCGACGGGCGGTGGCGGGTGACCCGCGTCCTGCCCGGTGAGTCCTCCGACCCGAAGGCGCTGTCCCCGCTCGCCGCGCCCGGCGTGGCCATCGCCCCGGGCGATGAGCTGCTCGCCGTGGACGGGCAGCCGCTGGATCCCATCGCCGGGCCGGGCCCGCGGCTCGTCGGGGCCGCGGGCAAACCGGTCGAGCTGACCGTCCGCCGTGATGGCGGACGCCCGCGCCGCGTCGTTGTCACGCCGTTGCGCAATGACCGGCGGCTGCGTTACCAGGACTGGGTGGCCGGCCGCCGTGCGCTGGTCCGCGAGCTGAGTGACGGCCGGCTGGGCTACCTGCACATCCCCGACATGATGGGGGAGGGGTGGGCGCACTTCCACCGTGACCTGCGCACCGAAATGCGGCACGACGGGCTCATCGTGGACGCGCGCGGCAACCGCGGCGGGCACGTCTCCGAGCTCATCGTGGAGAAACTGGCCCGCCGGGTCATCGCCTGGGACATGCCCCGTGGCCTGCTGCCGGACACTTACCCGATGGACGCGCCGCGTGGGCCGCTGGTCGCGCTGGCCGACGAGTTCGCCGGGTCAGACGGCGACATCGTCACCGGCGCGATCCGCACGCTCGGGCTCGGGCCGGTCGTCGGCACCCGGACCTGGGGCGGCGTGATCGGCATCGGCGGGAGCCACCTGCTGGTGGACGGGACCCGGATGACGGTCCCGCGGTTCGCGACCTGGTTCCGCGAGTACGGCTGGGACGTGGAGAACTACGGCGTCGACCCGGACATCGAGGTGTTCATCTCCCCGGACGACTGGGCCGCAGGCCGGGACCCGCAGCTGGAAACCGGGGTCCGCATCGCGCTCCAGGCCCTGGCCGAACGGCCCGCCGTGGCGCCGCCGGACCCTTCGACCCGTCCCGCCAAGGGCCGCCCCCCGCTCCCGCCCCGCCAGTCCTGAGCCCCCGCTTCCCCCGAGTGCCCGCCCGCCAGCGCGTTACGGCCGGCTGAGCAGCTCGCGGCCATGCTTGCGCAGCTCGGCGACCGAAGTGACGCCGAGCAGCTGCATCGTCCGGGTGAACTGGTCCGCCAGCAGCTCGAGGACCCGGTCCACGCCCGCCTCACCCCCGGCCATCAGGCCGTACAGGTACGCCCGGCCGATCAGGCCCGCGTCCGCGCCCAGAGCCACCGCGATCACCAGGTCGGCGCCGTGCCGGATCCCGGAGTCGACCAGCACGGTTGGGCCGTCGCCAAGTGCCTCCCGGACCTCAGGGACCAGGTCGATGGGCGCGATGGCCCGGTCCAGCTGCCGCCCGCCGTGGTTGGACAGCTGAATGCCGTCGGCCCCGGCTTCGATGGCCCGCTGGGCGTCGGCCGCCCCCAGCGGTCCCTTGACGACCAGCTTGCCGGGCCAGTGCGACCGCAGCACGGCGATGTCGTCCCAGGTGATGCTCGGGCTGAACCGGGCGATGCCGCTGGCGACCGTGCCGGACTGGAAGTCGGGCGGCAGGTTGGCGAACTTGATCGCCGGGTTGCGCAGCATCCGGATCCAGTAGGCCGGCCGCGAGCCGATGCTGGCCATCGTGCTCACCGTCAGCTCGGGCGGGATGACCAGCCCGTTGTGCTCGTCACGGACGCGGAACCCGGTGACGGTCGTGTCCACGGTCACCGCCAGCACGCGGTACCCGGCGGTCGCGGCGCGCTGGACAAGTTCCTGGGTCAGGCCGCGGTCCCGGAACATGTAGAGCTGGAACCACAGGTCGTCCTGGCCGAAGGCACGCGCCGCCGCGGCCAGATCCTCCATCGAGGTGGTCCCCATGGTGGACAGCGTGTACGGCAGGTTCCGGCGGCCCGCCGCCCGCGCGACGGCGATCTCCCCGTCCGGGTGCATCATCCGGGAGTACCCGGTTGGCGCCATTCCGAGCGGCAGGGAATGGGTCCGCCCCAGGACCTGGGCGCTGGTGTCGACCCCCTCCACGTCGACCATCTCGTGCGGCCGGAACTGCCAGCGGCGGAACGCGCGGAGGTTCCCGGCCATGCTCAGCTCGTCGTCGGAGCCGCCGTCCACGTAGTCGAACACCGGCCGCGGGATCAGCAGCTTGGCGCTCCGGCGCAGGTCGGTAACGCTGTAGCAGCGATTGAGACGCCGTTTGACGATGTTGCGCTCGACGGGCTTCATCCGGATTAGCTGCCGAATCTCCGCGATGTTCATGCTCAGAAACGTACCGTTCTCGCCAGCGCCGCAAACGCTTGCACCCCTGCCTGCCGTGCCAAACGCTGGCTCACTTCCCGTGCGGTCGCCGACCTACAAGGCCACCTACACCGGCATGCTGAAGGCATTCTTCGACCGTTACGGGTCCAATGGCCTGGCCGGCTCGGTCGCGGTGCCGCTGATGACCGGCGGCGCGCCGATCCACGCCCTCGCGGTCGAGGTGCACCTGCGGCCGCTGCTCGTCGAGCTGGGCGCGGCCGTACCCGCTCGTGGCCTGTACGTCACCGAGCCCGAGTTCGCCGGCCCCGGCGCCGCGATCGGGCGCTGGGCCGAGGCGAGCGTCCCGCTCCTCCGCCGCGCCCTCGGCTAGCCGTCAGTGCCCAGCGCAGTCCGTGCCTGCCGGGCCCGCCCACGCCGGGGTGGGCCCTGCTACGCCGGGCTGAGCAGGCGGCGGACCGGCTGCGGCGGACCGAGGCTGGTCGGCGTGGTCGAGGGGCGCAGGTACTCCTGGCCCTCGGGCCACCGGGCGACGTACTGCGCGCCGGTCTCGCTGTCGTAGCCGATCACGGTCACGTCGTCCACGTTGACCGCGAACAGCGCGAACTCACCCACTACGGGACGCCAGCCGAGCTGCCGGGCCGCCTCGGCCGCGTACTGCTGCTGAACCTCCCGGCTCTTCTCCGCCCGCGCGATACCGCGGACCTTGACCTCGGTGGCCGCCTGCGGTCCGGTGATGATGCTGTGCAGCTGAATCCGGCTGTCCCGGTCCAGGTCGGCGACCTTCGCGGACGTCCGCATCATCGACAGCCACAGCTCTCCGTCCATGATGAGCGGCTCCACGCCGCTGATCCGGGCCGACCCATCCCGTCTGGTCGTGCCCACCAGCACGACACCGGGCTTGATCAGCCGGTCGTGCACGACCGTACCGAGGGCCCGCTCACAGCCCGCTATCTCTGCCCATTTCATGTCTCCGGTCTACGCCGGCCCTCTGACATTTCCGTGTCCGGTTCAGCACAGTCCCGGCGAATTTCCCTAAACCCGTTCTACCCGGACCCAGTGACATTTCCCCGCCCGCTTACAGTGAGCAGATGGACGCCGCGCAACGCCAGCTCAACGACCAGATCGATGACGCGACCCAGCGCCTGCTCGGCACGGCCCGCGCCATCGCCGAGTCTGACCTGCGGCAGCCGTCACTGCTGCCGGGCTGGACGCGCGCGCACGTCCTGGCCCACGTGGCCCGCAGCGCCGACGCGATGCGCAACCTGCTGGTCGGCGCCCGGTCCGGCGAGGAACGCACCGCCTACGCCAGCGCCGAGGCCCGCGACGCCGGCATCGAGGAAAGCGCGGCCCTGACGGCCAAGGACCTGGTGGCCGACCTGGCCGGCTCGGCCATGGCCTTGCGCGCCATCGCCCGGCAGCTGACCGAGGAAGACTGGCAGTACCGGGTCCGGATCCTGGACTCGGCACCCTTCCCGGCCGCCCAGCTCCTGACCCGCCGGCTCGTCGAAGTCGAACTGCACCACTGCGACCTGGGCGCCGGATACGGCCCGGACGACTGGCCGGGCACCTTCGCCGCCATGGAACTCGCCGAGCCGATGCGCTCCCAGCGGCAGGACCGGCTCGACCGGCCCCGCCCTGAACCGCCCGCGCCCGTGGCCACGGCCGCATCCCCGTCGCGCCCGGCCCGCTGGCGGCCGGTTATTTCGTAGCGCTGAGGATCCGGTCCGTAGCCGGGTCGGGCTCGCCGCCGAAGTACTTGCCCAGCACGTTGCCGAACGGGGCTTCCGTGGGGGCCGCCCGCAGGAACAACGTCATCGACGACCGGAGTTTCTGGGCGTCCAGCCAGCCGAAGATCTGGTCCGCGTCGCGGTCAGGCAGGTCTTCCAGGATGCGCGCCGATTCGGCCAGCCGCGGGCCCAGCACCGGGTGCCGGAGATAGGCCTGCGCCTCCTCCAGCGAGGAGATCGAGAAGTGTTTCGACGTCGGGGTCTGCCCGAGCCCGGCGACCTGCGGGAACACGAACCACATCCAGTGGCTCTGCTTCCGCCCGCCCCGCAGTTCGGCGAGGGCCCGCCCGTAGGTGCCGCCCGCGTCCTGGGCGTCCACGAAGCGCTGAAGGTCGTACGGGTCGTCCACGATCGTCTCCGTTCCCGGGGATGCCGGCCATTAACCAATTGACCCGCCCCATGAGCGGCACGGTTCAACGAGGAACGGTTTAACGAGGAACCGCATCGTGACCGTCCCACCTGGGGCGGCAACTGGAGATCCTGCACTGGAACCTCGCGGCGGGCCGCTGATCCGGCAGGCCGGCGACTACGCCGGGTGCGTGCTGCTGCTGGAGACGTCCGAGAAGATGCCTCCGGCCGAGGAGACGTTCCGGATGCTGCGGAACTTCGGTGAGCGCGGTCTCCTGGCCCCGTTCCCCGTCATCCTCGTCGGCCTGGCCAAGGGCGCTGGCCTTTTTCATCCCGCCCCGCCGGAGGAGCGCCAGCGCTACCGCGACGACCAGCGGGCGGCGGTCCTCCGGGCACTCGGCACATACAACCCAGGAGCCATGGTGGTGTTCAACGTCGACTCCGGGCACACCGACCCGCAGTGGGTGCTGCCCTACAGCGGGACGATCACCATCGACGGCCCGGCCCGCCGCATCACCGCGCACTACTGACCCCAGGGCGCCGGGACCGCTCGCGGGCGTCCCGGAACCGCCTAATGCGGCCGCGCCCGCCGCGTGGCGGCTGCCGTCAGGTTCGGGGATGTGTGCAGGCCCGTGCGCGCCGACAGTAGGTGTGCCGTAGTCGCGAGACCGGAGGAGTTTGAGACATGGCACACGATCTCCAGGGCATGAAGGTAGCGATCCTCGCCACCGACGGCGTCGAGCGCGTGGAGCTTGAGCAGCCGCGCGGCGCCCTGTACGGAGCGGGCGCGCAAACCGACCTGCTTTCCGTCCATCCCGGAGAAATCCAGGCCCGGCAGTGGGACATGGTGTCGGCGGGGACGTTCCCGGTCGACCGTCAGGTCTCCGATGCGTCGGTGGACGACTATCAGGCGCTCTTGCTGCCCGGTGGCACGGTGAACCCGGACCAGTTGCGGATCAACAAGGACGCGGTGAGCTTCGTCAAGGCGTTCGCGCAAAGCGGCAAGCCGATCGCCGCGATCTGTCACGGCCCGTGGACGCTCCGGGAAGCCGACGTGATCCGCGGCCACCGGATGACTTCCTGGCCGAGTCTCTGGACCGACCTGCGTGCCGCCGGCGCCGAGGTCCTCGACCAGGAAGTCGTGATCGACAGTCAGTTCACGACGAGCCGGTCACCGTATGACCTGCCCGCCTTCTGCCCGGCCATCATCGACCAGTTCTCCAAGGCCGTCCAGAAGGTCTGAGCCCGCGAGCAAGCCGGGCCGCCGGGCTGCGGGCGACGGGCTACGGGCCGCCGGGCCGCCGGACTGACGGGCCGACGCACTGCCCGCCGGCGGCTCGGCACCAGCCGGTCCAGCACGCTAGCGGATGCCCGGGCCGAGGCGCGCCGGCATCATGGACTGCAGGATCTCCATGATCGCCGGGCTGGCCGCGCCGCGCCAGTCCTCGGTCAGCAGGCCGTCCGTCGCGCGGTCACCCCGGCTGAAGGCAAGCCGGCCGGTCGCCGGGTTAGCGCCTCTGACGTGCGTGCCATTGAGTCCCCACCAGCACCAGTCGACGTCGTTGGTGGTCAGCCAGTCGTGGATGTTGCTCCACCAGGTGGCGTTTCGGGCTTCGTTCCCCTGCGACGGCGGTGCCAGGCCGAAGTTGGCCAGTGACCGCGTGTCCGTGCTGAACTCGCCCAGCCAGACCGGGGCGACCTCGTCGGCCAGGATGTACCCCGCCTCGCGGTTCAGCTGATCGAAGAACGCCTGCCGGGGCTGATGGTCGGGGTGGAACCACGGGTAGTCATGCCGGCCGTAGCCGACCTTGCCGGCGTGCTGGAGCCGGACCGGGTGGGCCGCGACGCCGGTGAGGTCCGCGGCGTAACCCAGGCCGTCGCACAGGATCAGCAGCTCCGGGTTGACACCATGGATGAGGTTGCCCGCCGCGGTGTACATCGCGGCGAAGTCGGTCCGCTTCCCGCGGCCCCAGGTCGGGATCGGCGTGCGCCATCCCACCCGAGCCGGACGGGGCTCGTTCTTGATGTCCATCGCGGCCACGAGGGGCTGCGACGCGTACCGGGTGGCCATGTCCCGCCAGGCGGCCATGAACGCCTCCGCCGGCCAGCGGTCGTTGTACCAGAGCCCGTTGCCGTCGTCGTTCGAGCAGCACCAGCCGGCGTCCAGCATGTGGCAGTTGGGGATGACGATCAGGCCCGCGCCGGCCAGCGCGGCCACGCACGCGTCGTACACCTCCATCGGCGTGGACCCGTGCAGGTCGGGATTCGCAGCGAGGTAAGCGTCGGGGACGGGCGCGATCTGCTGCGTCATCCGCAGGCTGAACGGCAGCCGCACGCAGTTGAAGCCCAGGCCGGCGATGGTTTCGGCCAGGGCGTCCCGGTGCACGCGGTCCAGGCCCGCGACGACCGCGTCGTCCATGTGGGCCCCGATCCAGTTCACGCCCGCGAGCTTGACCCGCCGTCCGTTCACGTCGACGATGAACCGGCCGCTGGTGGACAGCGGCGTCGCGATGCCCATGCCCCTCCCCGCTTCCTCGTTACGGGCAGACTGTCTCGCGATGCCACCTTTACCCGTAAAGGTGCCATCGCGTGTATCCCCGTGTCTGCTGTCAAATGGGAAG
Source organism: uncultured Actinomycetes bacterium (assembly GCA_963742865.1). GTDB lineage: Bacteria > Actinomycetota > Actinomycetes > Streptosporangiales > Streptosporangiaceae > Bog-532. The sequence goes on along the minus strand of CAVUNW010000002.1, from coordinate 83,059 downwards.
GGTGATCTTGGGTGGCGGGCGCGGGAGTCTGCGCTGGTGAGCGGTGGTGGTCGGTGCGGGGGTCGGTGAGCAGGCCGGTGATGGCCTGGGGGGTGGCGTCGGTCAGCTTGTGCGCGGACTCAAGCACCCGCCGCGTGCCCGCCAGCTGCACCAGCGGTTGGGGGTAGGGGGGTGTGCAGCAGCCCGATCCCGCCGTCGGCGGTGGCGGCGATCCGGTACCGCTCGTCGTCATCGCGGCCCAATCCCTGCCAGGACTGCGCGGAGACCTGCACCCCGAGCCCGAGGGACCGGCCCCGCTCATACAGGTTGCTGATCGGCACCCGGCGGGACACGGCGCTGTAGTCATCGGCGGCCAGCAGGATCGCCCGGCGTTCGGTGTCGGCGGTGGTGGCGGTGTAGGCGACCAGTTCGGTCAGCGCCATGGCCTGGGTTTCGGCCACACTTTGCTCGCGGGTGCCTTCCAAGATGCAGTACCAGGCGTCCGCGCCGTCGAGGCTTCCCGGGCCGTCCAGAGCGGGGCCGAGCCGGCCGAGCAGGGCGGCGTAGCGGAGCTGGATGTCGCCGACGTGGTTTTTCGCGGCGCGGATGCGGCAGTAAATCAAGGCCGCCGGGGTCTATCTCGACGCTGCCTGCAGGTGGGCGATGAAACGCACGTCCGGGTTCGTCCTACACCTGCAGGCGCTGGCTCATTGGCTGGGCCGTGGAGTTCGCGGTTACTGGAGGAGGTTCTGCGGTGGCTGCACTTCGCGGTTGAGGATCTTGCCGGTGGGGCCCTTGGGCAGCTCGCGGACGAGCCAGACATGGCGCGGGTACTTATAGGCCGCCACCCGTTCCCTGGCGAACGCGCGCAGCTCCGCCGGCGTGGCGGTCGCGCCGGGCTTGAGCTGCACGGCGGCGCCAATCTCCTCGCCCAGGTCGACATGCGGGATGCCGATCACGGCGACCTCAGCGACGGCCTGATGCTCGTGCAGGGCCTCCTCGATCTCGCGCGGGTACACGTTGTACCCACCGCGGATGATCAGGTCCTTCTGGCGGCCCACGATGAAGAAGTAGCCGTCGTCGTCGAGTCTGGCCAGGTCGCCGGTGTGGAACCAGCCGTCCGGGATCGCCTCGACCGGTGTCATCCGGCTTACCCCAGTAGCCCTTCATCACGTTGTGCCCCCGGATGACGATCTCACCGACCTCACCAACGGGCAGTTCGCTGCCGTCGAGGTCCACGACACGCATCTCGGTCCCCTCGACCGGCGTGCCGATCGACCCGGGCTTGCGCTCCCGGTCCGGGTGGTTAAAGGACGCGACCGGCGAGGTCTCCGACAGCCCATAGGCCTCCAGGATCATGCACCCGAAGGTCTGCTCGAATCCGCGCATGATCTCTACGGGCATCGAGGCGCCGCCGGAGATACAGGTCCGCAGGGACGAGGTATCGGCGCTGGCGTGGTCCCGGTGGTGCAGCATCGCCGCGTACATCGTCGGCACCCCTTCGAAGATCGTCACCTTGTCGCGCCCGATGATCTCTAGGGCCTTACCGGGATCGAACCTTGGTAGCAGGGTCAGCGTGCCGCCGCCGACGATCGTCGCGTTCATGCCGCAGGTCAGGCCGAAGACGTGGAACAGCGGCAGGCAGCCCATCATCACGTCACCGGGGCCGACGTTCAGCATGGTGGCGGCCGTGAGCTCGGCGTTGCGGGTCAGGTTCGCGTGCGTGAGCTCGGCGCCCTTGGGCCTGCCGGTGGTTCCCGAGGTATAGAGGATCACCGCGTCGTCCCCGCCGGCCTGATCCGTTTTCTGGGGAACCGGGGCGAGCTCGGCGAGCAGCGCCGTGAGATCGAGCTCATCGACCTTGATGACCTGCGCGCCCGTCCCGGCAGCACCCTTGGCTGCCTGATCCGCCGCCTCGTGCCAGGCGAACAGGACCTTTGCGCCAGAGTCGCTGAGGTAGTAGGCGACCTCGCGGCTTTTCAGCAGCGGGTTCATCGGCACGACGATGGCCCCGGCGCCCAGCGCACCGTAGAAGGCGATCGGGAACGCGGGCACATTCGGCAGCATGATGGCGGCCCGGTCTCCCGCCGCTACCCCGAGGGCTTGCAGCAGCGCGGTCGCCCGGCCTGCGGCGTCCCGCAGGCCGGAGTAGCTCAGCACCAGGCCGTCCAGGCGCACAGCCGGGCGCTCGCCGTGATCGGCCGCCGCCTTGGCCAGCACGGAACTCAGATTCGCCATCACGCCCTCCAGCAGGACACGCCACGTCAGCGCCGCCCTACCCGCATCATCCCCCCAGACCGGCGGAAGCGACAGGCGCGACCAGCACGTAACCCCTGTCCAGGCCACCAAATGCCCGTCGCCGCATGTCCCGCCGGACTAGGCCGTTAGGCCCTACCCCGTGCGGCCGTGGCGGCTGCCTGCTCGCGGGCGGCGGACTGGGCGGCCGCGGCCCGCTCGCGGGCGTCGCGGAGCGCGGCGGCGGCCTGGGCGACGGCGGTCTCGGCGGCCTGCTGGGCGGCGCGGGCGGCCTGCAGCGCCTCGGCGAGCGCGTCTGCCTCGGCGGTGGCCTGGGCGGCCGGCGGCGGCGGTGCCGTCGGCGACCTGGCGCGGGCCCTGGTGTTCGGGATGACGACCGGTCTGTACTTGGTCAGCGCGCCGGGTATCGTGCGGCGGCGCGGCCAGGAAGCTGGTGATCAGGGGCGTGAGCAGGCCCGGGCGGGTCGCCAGCTCGACGTGGCCGCCGTGGTAGACGTGCAGCGTCGCGTGCGGGATGCCCGCGGCCAGGATGCGGCCGTTGGCCACCGGGATGATCGGGTCGTCGTCGCCGGTGAGCACCAGGGTGCGCTGGCGGATGAGCGGCAGCAGCGGCAGCGTGGTGAACCCCAGCGCGGCAGTGTGCTGGTACAGGAAACCCATGCTGAGCGGGCTGATCCGCGCCTTCCGCAGGGCGCTGGTCAGCCCGTCCGGGTCGGTTTTCGCGCTTCCGCCCCACAGGTCGCCCCAGCGGCGCAGGATGAGGTTCTTCACCGGCGGCAGCGGGTTGGGCGGCACCATCGTCTGCGGCCCGGTTGCGGTCGCCACCAGGATCAGCCGCCGGCACAGGCGCGGGTTGAGCAGCGCGAACTGCTGAGCCAGCCCGCCTCCCCAGGAGATACCCAGCACGTCGGCCTGCTGGTGGCCGAGATTATGCAGCATGTCGCGCAGCAGCAGGGCCAGGGTGGTGAAACGGTACGGCAGATTCGGCAGCTGAGAGCCGCCGGTGCCGGGGGCATCGAAGCAGATCACCTCGATGGCTGGGTCGAGTGCATCCACGAACGGCTGCAAGGCTTCCAGCCGCATGCCGATGCCGTTGCACAGCAGGAGCGGAGGCCCTGTCCCGGTACCCGGCCGGATTGCGACGCGCAGCGACGTCCCGCCCACCTGCATGATCTCTTCGCGCACGTAGTCATCCCTGACAGGCATGTCCATTCCTCCTCGGACACGCCGCGGCTACCGGCGTCTGTGACGGCAGTCACACGGTTACCGGGATAGTAACGATGCTCGGGATAGTACGCAATAGGCGAAGTCTAGTTAGCACGACTGGATTCCGGCGGGCGGGCGGGGAGGGACGGGGGCTGGTGTTAGCGGACGGGCTTGTGTCGTTGGCGTCGCTGGCGGCCCGACGGTGCTGGCGGCGGCGATCACCGATGCGCGGGGATGACGAAGCGGGGTTTCGCGCGGCTGCCGGGCCGCAGTGATCCGCCGGACCGAGCTGGCGGACGGCTGCTGGCCAGCCAGGGAAGCTGGCGGAACGGCTGCTGGCCAGCCAGGGGAAGTTCGCCGAGGACGTGCTGCGCGCGACCACGCCGCTGTTCCCCGGCAAGGGCGACACCGGCGCCAAGAAGAGCGGCGGCGAGACCAAGCAGGCCTCACCTTCCCGGCGGGCCGGGCCCGCCACCTGCGATAGGTCCACTGCCGGCGGCGAGCCGATCGCGGTTCGCCGCAGACTCGCTTACCATCCTGAGCAGAGAGCGAACAGCACAAAATTACGGAGCGACAGTGACCGGTACCTGGAACGCGCAGACGCAATGCCTGGGCGCCTTCATCCGCAATCGGCGTAAGCTCGCCCGCCTGTCACTGCGTCAGCTTGCTGAGATGACGTCTCTCTCCGATCCCTACCTGAGCCAGCTCGAGCGGGGCCTGCACCTGCCATCGGTGCGCGTGCTCAAGCTGCTCTCCGAAGCGCTGAACGTGTCCGCCGAGACGCTGCTTGCCCAGGTGGGCCTGCTCGACTTGGCTTCCTCCGGGGATGGGGCCGCGGCGGCTGACGAGCCCCCGGCATCGTCGGTGGAGTCTGCCATCAGCGCCGACGAGCGCCTGGCCGGCGAGCAGAAGGCCGCGCTGATCGCCGTCTACCGCAGCATACTCCGCCCCTAGTGCACCTCTCCGCCGCTGCTGCGCTACCTGCCCTGCCAGATAGTGCCGAAGGTTCCCTGCCACTTACCGCCGAAGGTCGTCACAACCTGGGAACGGGGGTGTAGCGGAGTGCGACTTGGGCACGTTATCCGGTACATCGGTCCAGCAACAGCGACGGCGAAGGTGCGGGCACCGCGCAAGTCAGAGGCCATCCAGGGTCCAAAGCGCTGATCTAACTGTTGGCCAGCTCCTGACAATCCCAGACGGACTGCTGTACTCCGGCAAAGTGAACATGTAACCCTGCAGGCACACCTGGTGACCCATAGCTGGCTGTTCTGCGCGTTGGAACCCCCGCGCGGACGTGCGGAGGCATGAGCAAGTATTCGGCGTTATACGGGTGATCAAAGATCAGATCACTACCCTTCGGCCGTATAACGCCAGATACACGGGTGATCATCGCTCAATTTTTCGGAAAAGACATGCGGAGATGATCACCCGTGTATCACCCGTTCCGCGCGCCCTGCCCTGTCCATAACATCCCGGCGCGGTTGTCCGCCGTGGTGTTGGGCACCCAGACCGTAAGTACTCGGAAATCCCGTGACGGAGTCGTCGGGTCCCACGACCGGCGGGCTGGACACGCTGGCGCGTGGTGCGTGATTTGCCGTGCTGATCGTGTTTGCTGTGCTGCGTGGCGGTTGCGGCTGGCGTGTCCGGGATGCGGAGGGTGCTGAGGCGCCGTCTGCGGAGCGCATGCTGGCTGAGGCCCTGGAGGCGAACCGGCAGCTGTCGGAGCTGGCTGACGGGCTGATCGAGGACAACGCGCTGCTGCGGGAGCAGGTGGCGCGGCTGGCTGCGCGTGATGCGGAGCGGGACGCCGAGCTGGAGAAGCTCCGGGCTGACTTCGCTGTGCTGCAGCGGATGCTGTTCGGGCGGTCGTCGGAGAAGTCGCGCCCGGGGCCGCCGGCCGGCGGCGATGGTATGCCGCTGGCGGCGGGCGGGACCGGGAACGGCGGGGCGGCGCGGGAAAGAAGCGCGGCCCGGGGGCGCGGGCGGGGCGGCGGATTACTCGCGCCTGCCGCGGTTCGAGGTGTTCTGGGATTTCCCTGACGGCGGGTACTGCTGCCCGGAGTGCGGGGAGCCGTTCACGCCGCTGGGGGATCATCTGTCCGGGGAGCAGCTGGACTGGCAGGTGATCGTGCGGCTGGCCGCGCACTGCCGCCGCCGCTACCAGCGGGCCTGCGCTTGCCGGGTGCCCGCCACGGTGATGGCGCCCGGCCCGCCGAAGGCGATCGGCAAGGGCCTGTTCACCAATGGCTTCATCGCGATGCTGCTGACCGAGCGGTTCGCCGCGGGGCGGAGCATGAACTCGCTGGTGACCGGGCTGGGCAGGCAGGGCGCGGAGATCTCGCCCGCCACTCTGGCGGGCACGTGCGCGCAGGCCGGGGCGCTGCTCGTCCCGCTGGCAGACGCGATCACGGAGCGGTCGCGGGGCTCGTGGCACCTGCACGCGGACGAGACCACGTGGCGGGTCTTCGCCCCCCGCGACGGGGACGGGCCGGCGAAGTGGTGGCTGTGGGTGTTCATCGGCCCGGACACCGTGTGCTTCGTGATGGACCCATCCCGGTCCGGGGCGGTGCTGGCCCGGCACGCCGGGATCGATGAGGAGACCGGGCAGCTCGCGGCGGATGAGGACGGCGGGCCGCGGAGGCTGGTGATCTCCAGCGACTTCTACGCTGTTTACCAGTCCGCGGGGAAGAAAGCGGACGGCCTGGTCAATCTTTACTGCTGGGCCCACGTAAGACGGCACTTCGTGCGGGCCGGCGACGCGAGCCCGGTCCAGCTGAGGTACTGGACGGATGCGTGGCTGGAGCCGGATCCGGGACCTGTACGCCGCCCACGATGAGCTCATGGCCGCCTGGCAGGACGCCGCCGCGCCCGCGCCGCAGGAGAAGGCACGCCGCCGCAGCGCGGCTGGAAGACGTCTTACGCCGCCTGGGATGACGCCATCGCCGTGATCGGCGAGACGCGGAAGAAGCAGATGCAAGCCCCTGGCCTGCAGGAACCCGCGAAGAAGGCGCTCGCCACCCTGGACCGCGAATGGGACGGCCTCACCGCGCACCGTGATTTCCCGATGGTGTCGCTGGACAATAACGCCGCGGAGCGGATGATCAGAGGCCCAGTCGTGACCAGGAAGAACGCCCGCGGCTCCCATAACGGCGACACTGCGCGGAACGCCGCCGTGATCTGGACCGTCACCGGCACCGCCCAGATGGCCGGCCTCAACATCCTGACCTATCTCACCGCCTACCTCGACGAATGCGGACGCAACGGCGGCAAGCCGCTCACCGGGCCTGCACTGGAACGGTTCCTGCCCTGGAACGCCAGCCCCGAACACCTCCGCACCTGGGCACAGCCTCCGCCCGCCGGATAAATCCCCGGGATAACCGCCTCCGCCGACGCAGCCGTCGTCAACCGCTCACGCCTGCAGTCAGCATGCCCTCTCACAGGACTTCCGAATACTTACCCCAGACCCAGGGTCACGGCAGCGGCATGGCAGGGTGGCGAGCGGCCCGCGTACGCACGGGAAGAAACATGTACGCGCCAACGCAATTGAGCAGCTCAGGACTTTGGGGTGTCTGGCTAGAGTTGGCATGGTATATAGGCATGCTGCCGATACTATCGGCAATGCATATAACGCTATATTGGCGGGAGCATGAGCATGTCAACGGCTGACATTTTGGGGATCGGCGGCATAGTCGTGGCCCTTATAGGCGTCGCTGTCGCGGCCTTTTATGGTAGGCGTGCGCTAAACCCTCCGAATCGGCTCATTCAGTGGCATAGCGAAGCAACGCCGCTAATGGCGCAGCCGGACGCACAGTTTCGTGGAGCTGTTGAAGTTCGTGTTTTGGGGCAAAGAGTGAATGACCCATATCTTGGCAGGCTCGTTGTCGAAAATGCCGGAAGGCACGACATTGACTCAAGTTCGTTTGATCAAGAACGCCCAATACGGTTCCAGGTTTACCACGCGCGAAAGACAGGAACGTTTCTCGATCTTGATAACAACCCTCCAGGGCTTCGGGTTGACGGTAACTCGATCTTTATTGGACCGGAACTGCTGAAATCAAAGTCTAAGTGGACTGTATCCTTTGTATCCGACGGCCGACCACATATAGAGCTAGAGGACTCTCATCTTGTAAATGTCAAAATACGTAGAAAAGTTGCGACCAGTGAATCAACGGCCAGTGAATCAAGTACAAAGTCGGCATCTTATGAAGGGAACAGAAGCACCATATATGCGGCTTTGATAGCCGCTGTCGGCGCAATTGTGGCAGCACTTTCTACTGTTCTATTTACCGTTAAATAAAGAGCCCATTTCGTTGGAGCTAAACAGATGGTTGGGCTCCGGGAGCGTCCTTGATGTTGTCGCCGGTGTCGCGCTGCTTCCGTGGTCGTGGACGCGGCCGGAGACGAGTGGGGCTGGTACTCGGCGCGGCCTACGGGAGTTGTCCTTCTTTCGGGGTTGCCCTGGCGCCGGCGATGCGCGGACGGTGAATGTTCCGTGCAGCGGGGCCGCCTCCCTGGCGCTGCTGCTTTCTTGGTCGTTTCGTGTGGCCGGGACGAGTGGACTGGTCTCGGCCTGGCCTGCGGGAGTTCCTCCGTGACGCGTGCCGGCGCCCGGATCGCGGGCCGGGTCTTGGTCAGGCGTCGAGGCCCAGGGTGAACGTGGGCTTGGGAGTGGTCGCGGGCAGCCGGTGCTCGTCGGCGAGGCGGCGGATGGCGGTGCCCGTGGCCAGGAACTCGGTGGCGTGCTCACCCCAGACGTGGTTCGAGACGGCCACGTTGACCCCGACGATCCCGGAGGCCTTGGCGTACGTCGCCTCGGCCTGCATCCGCGACAGCGCTAGCTCCCGCGCGTCGTAGACGCCCTGGGTGAACTGGACCATCTCCTGGTTCTGGCCCGCCTGCCGCAGTGCCTGCAGGGCCGACTGGTGGGCGATGTGGTACACGCAGGTACCGAGCACGAAGGCGACCGGCACCGCGCCTGCGGCGAGCAGCCGGAAGAAGTCCTGCGCGGACAGGTCGGAGGTAAAGGCCCGGCCGTCCGGGGCCCGGTGCGCGCCGGTGCCCGCGACGGCCTTCACCGCCGTCCCGGTGGCCACGAACTCGAGCACGTCCTGGCCCCACGCGTACATCTGCATCCGGAGTTCGACCCCGACGATGCCGTCCGCGCCCAGGTGGTCCGACTCGGCGCGCATCCGGGACATGGCCAGTTCCCGCGCGTTGTACATGGCCTGGCTGAGGATCTGCAGTTCCTGGTTCTGGGACCAGCGGCCCACCTGGATGCCGACGTGGTAGATCGACGATCCGACCACGAAGCCGAGCGGCTCGAAGCCCGCCTCGCCGAGCAGGACGTACTCGCTGACCGACAGGTCGGAGGTGAAGACCCCGCCCGGTTCCGCGCCGGCGGTCTGCGCGAGCCGGGAATCGGCGGCCTGCGGTTCCCAGCTGGCACCCGTGTCGCCCGGGTTCTTCCCGAACAGCGGCATTGCTTCTCCTCGCTCCGTGAAGGTGTGCCCGGGCTGGCGCCCGGGTTTGTCCCGTGCCCGGGCTGGCGCCCGGGTTTGTCCCGTGCCCGGGCTGGCGCCCGGGTTTGTCCCGTGCCCGGGCTGGCGCCCGGGTTTGTCCCGTGCCCGGGCTGGCGCCGGGGGGTGGGTCCGGGTTTGTCCCGTGCCCGGGCTGGCGCCCGGGTTTGTCCCGTGCCCGGGCTGGCGCCCGGGTTTGTCCCGTGCCCGGGCTGGCGCCCGGGATTCGTCCCCGTTTCCGGGAGCCCTAGCGATTCTTGGCGGTCGCCCTCGCCGGTTTCGCTCCCGGCCGCCCTGCGCCCCTGCCCGCCGCGCTCTTCCCGGTGGCGCCCTGGCCCGCTGCGGGCTGCGCGGCCGCCGTCTTGGCCGCGGCCTTGAGCTGCTGCTTGTAGGCGCGGACGCGGGCCAGCGAGTCCTCGTCGGAGATGTCCGCGACCGAGCAGTAGGTGCCGGGCTCACCGAACGCTCCGGCCGCCTCCCGCCAGCCGCCGGCTGGACCCCCAGCTGCTTGCCGAGCAGGGCCACGAAGATCTGGGCCTTCTGCGCGCCGAACCCGGGCAGCTCGGCGACCCGCTTGCGCAGGTCCGCTCCGTCGGTGGCGTCGCCCCAGACCCGCGCGGCGTCGCCGTCGTACCGGGCCACGATCAGCTGGCACAGCGCCTGGACGCGGGCGGCCATCGACTTCGGGTAGCGGTGCAGCGCGGGCCGCTCGGCGAACACCGCGGCGAGCGCCTCCGGGTCGCAGGTGGCCAGCTCCTGGGCGGTCGGCTCGTGCCCCAGCCGCCCGACCAGGTTGTAGGGCGCGCTGAAGGCTCGCTCCAGCGACACCTGCTGATCCAGCAGCATGCCGATGAGCAGGGCCAGCGGGTCCCGGCTGAGCAGCTCGTTTGCGTCCGGTTCGACCGGCATCGAGATCGTCACTAGGTCCTCCATGTCGCGCGCACCCATCATTGCGTATCGTCGTGACCGCCGTCACCCAAGCCTCACCTGCGGTCCCCCGAGCCTCACCTGCGGCCTCCCGCGTCCCCGACCCGCGTCCCCCGACCCGCGTCCCCGGCCCCGGCGTCTTCACCCGCGTCCCGCCCATGGGGATAACCCCCGGCGTTAGGGTGGCGTCAGCCTCCTGGCCGGGCGGCGGCCGAGATGCCATCGTGGAATCTGGCAGGTCGGCCGGTCGTTCTTCTAGTGACGGGCAGCGCGGCGTCGGCGGCTAGCCAGAAAGAAGCCGGGGCGCCGCGTCCCAGCCCGGATGGATGGAGACAACATGACACCCCACATGAAGTGGGCAATCGGCGGAGTCATCGTCGGCCTGATCCTGCTGGGGATCATCCCCTGGTGGTTCGCCGTGCTGGTTATCGCCGCGGCGATCGCGATCCCGACCGCGGCGTACCTGATGCTGGACGACTCCCAGCGGCGGCGCCTGCGCGAGCAGCGGCGCCGTGGGCAGCTCGGCAGCTAACTGGCTGCCAGCTGTTCCTGGCTCAGCCGCCCGATGGAGAGCGGCGCCGCCCGGTCCCGGCCTGTCCCGGGACCGGGCGGCCCACGCTCCGCCTTAGGACGCGTCACCCGTTCCGCCTGCATCTTGACCCGCCCGCGGGTGATGGCGGTCGGCCGCATCATGATCGCCGGCCTGGTCGAATGCCTGCCGGACCCGCGACCCGGCTTCGCGCCGCCCTGCCCCGCCGTCGCCCCTTCACGCCCCCGCCGGGATTTGACCCGGGGACACCGGCGCTGATCTCGTTGGCAGGGACGGTCCCGGATCGAAGGAAGCCACCATGCCTGTCCGCCGCCTGAACCACGCCGTGCTCTACATCCGCGACCTGGCCCGTACGGTCAGCTTCTACCGCGAGACGCTCGGCTTCGAAGTACGCACCGAGATTCCCGGCCGTGCCGCCTTCCTGCGCGCCCCCGGATTCCGCCAACGACCACGACCTGGGCCTGTTCGCCCTCGGCGACGCCGAGTTCCCGGACCCCGAGCCGCACTTCGGCCTCTACCACCTCGCCTGGGAGGTAGGCACGCTCGCCGATCTGGCCGACGCGCGCGAGAAGCTCCGCGCCGCCGGGGCGCTGGTCGGCCAGAGCGACCACCGCGTCTCCAAGTCGCTGTACGCCAAGGACCCGAACGGCATCGAGTTCGAGGTGATGTGGCGGGTGCCCGCCGAGGACTGGGACGAGGAACTGCGCAAGGGCGCGATGATCGCCCCGCTCGACCTGGACGCGGACCTGGCCCGCTGGGGTGACCGCATCACCGGCGCCGCCGCCGGTTCCGCCACCTGACCCTTCGTGACGCCGGCCCCTCCGCCACCCGGCCTCATTAATCTAATTAACGGACGTGCGCAGGAGCGCTCCCGCCCGCGGACACCTCTTCCCCGAAGCCGCGGACACCTCTTCCCCGAAGCCGCGGACACCTCTTCCCCGAAGCCCCGGCGCGCTTCCCCGAAGCCCCGGCGCGCTTCCCCGAAGCCCCGGCGCTTCCCCGAAGTCCCGGCGCGCGCCGCAATGGGATCTTTGCGGTCGTTACAGGATGCTGGTGGTTAATTCGCCTGGTAAAGCGGCGAGCCGGAGGCTGAGGTCGAGGCGGGCCAGGTGGCTGGTTCGTTTGCGGTCGATGGGGGTGTTGTTCCAGTAGGCGTCCAGGCGGTAGAGGTTCAGGGCGGTGGCGCAATAGACGTGCTCAAGGTGGGTTTTGGCGTGGCCGCGGTAGCGGGATCGCCGGATCCCGGTGACGGCGGCGGCCTGGCTGATGGTGGCCTCGGCGCCGGCGCGGCGGGCGTAGTCCTGCTGCCAGTCGCTGCTGACCTGCCCGGCGCGGGCGCGGATGATTACGTCGTGCAGCTCGCGGGGCGGGATGGTCAGCTGGCGGCCCTTGCGAGCTGAGGTGCATAGCTGGCGTGCCGGGCAGGGGCGGCAGGCTGCGGCGGGGAACTCGATGATGATGACGTCTTTACCGCGGCAGCGGGTGGGATACCAGCCTTTGCTGGTGCTGCCCTGCGGGCAGGTGGCGGTGCGGGCGCCGTAGTCGATGGTGAATGCGGACCGGTCATAGCCGCTTTTCTCCCGGGCCTGCCGTGAGGTGTCGGCGAGCAGTGGCGTGACCAGGGTGGTGCCGGATAGCCGGGCGGCCTCCAGCATGCTGCGTGCCGAGGCATACCCCGAGTCCAGGTAGTGGCGGCCGGGCGCCAGGTTCTTGCGGGCCAGGGCGGCGCTGACCGCGATGGTCATCTCCGAGTCGGGCACGGTCGCGTCGGTGGTGGCCACGTGGGTGATCAGGTTCGGCCGCACGTCATGAGCGCAGCGGCCGGGGGCCGGGGCGCCCCAGTCCCGGGGGCAGCCGCAGCCGGGCGGCCCGTCGCAGGTCTCGGAGATGTGCAGCTTCCAGCCGAGCCACCGCAGGTCGGTCTTCGCCCCCCAGCGGGCACCGGTGTCATACGGGGAGGAGATCTTGAGATGGGCAGGCGGGACCCCGGACTCCAGCCCGGGCTCCCGCCCGCTGATCACCTCCCGCCCCCGCTCGTCGTGGCCACGGGTGAAGTTCTGCACCAGCATCATGCGCAGCATCTGCACCGCGGGGATCTCCCGCGCCCAGGGCGGCGCGGCCTGTTCATAGCAGGCCGCGACCAGCGCGTACCCGTCCCGGGCGTACTCGATGGTGAGCCGGTCCCGCTCGGCCTTGCCTGCCTGCAGCCGCCAGGAATCGATCCGCGCACCGTAACGGCGGGTCCAGTCGCTGACGCAGAACCGCTGCGCCAGCCAGTCCGGGCACGCGGCGGCCAGCGCCTCCATCGCGGCCCGCACGCTCTCCCCGGCCAGCTCGATCGTGTGCAGCGCCCGGACCGCCGCCATCACGTGCGTAGAGTCCGTGCGCTGCTTCCCGCCCGCCTTGACCAGGCCCCCGGCCACCAGCGCGGCCAGCAGCGCGTCCAGCACCGTTTCTTCCAGCTCATGGCCGGTGACCCGGGCCCGGAACTCGCTCAGCACGCTGTGATCGAACCCCGGGTCATCCAGGCCCAGGCCGAGCGCGTACTGCCAGTCCAGCCGGGTCCGGACCGCCTCCGCCGCCTGCCGGTCGGTCAGGTTCTCCGCCATCTGCAGCACCGTCACCACCGCCAGCCGCGACGGCGGCCACCCCGGGCGCCCCCTGGCCCCGAACGCCGCCGCGAACGCCTCATCGGCCATCCACTGGCCCAGCCGGTCCCGCATCGTCACCGCCAGCGGCGCCTTCCGCCGCCCGTACTTCGCCCGGATCGCCGCCGCGATCACCGGATCCGGCTCCGGCCACGGCACAGCCCGCATCGACACCACACACCCGATTCCGCGGCCAGACGAGGGGAAGGACGACCGCAGCGGCACACTGCCAAGCCATGCCATCAAGATCACGGACCCCGCACGGCGTGTCCCGAATTAACCACCGGCATCGTTACAGGACCGCAAAGATCCCTTCGTGGCCCTGGTGGGCGCCCGGAGGCGCGAACAGGCACCAGCCGTCACGTCCTTCACCCGCCGCGGGTGAGGCACGGTGGTCCCGCCGTGCCACAATCGGCAGGGATGCCGCTCAGGTGTCATCGGTGGGCGCCCGCCCGGGCCTGGCGGTCGTGCGGCCCGGCCCCGTGCCGGGGACCTGATGGCCGGTACCCAGGTCCGGCCGAGGTTGGTTGGGTGAACAGGAGTGTTGATGGCGAGGCCTTTCCGCGGAACGATCAACGTCGATGTGACCCCGTCCCAGCCGGATTGGGGACCTTGCACCAGATGATTCCTGAGGTTCAGGCGCCGGGCCGGGCGCCCGCCGAGCAGATGGTGTGGGTGCCCGGCGGCCGCTTCCTGATGGGCTCGCCGGATTTTTACCCCGAGGAGCGGCCGGTACGGCGCGTTGAGGTCGACGGGTTCTGGATGGACGACCACCCGGTCACCGTCGCCGAGTTCCGCCGTTTCGTGAAAGCGACCCGGTACGTGACCGTCGCCGAACGCGCGCTGGACCCAGCGCAATACCCCGATGCTGATCCAGCGCTGCTGCGGCCCGGATCACTCGTGTTCCATGCCACCGACGGGCCCGTGGACCTGCGTGACGTCAGCCAGTGGTGGCGGTATGTGCCCGGCGCCCAATGGCGCCACCCGCGGGGCCCGGGCAGTACCCTGGCGAGCCTGAACGACCATCCGGTCACGCACGTTGCCGTCGAGGACGCCGAGGCGTATGCCGCATGGGCCGGCAAGGAACTGCCGACCGAAGCGGAATGGGAGTTCGCCGCGCGCGGCGGCCTGGAGAGGGCGGTCTTCTGCTGGGGTGATGAGTTCGCCCCGCGGGGCGTGCTGATGGCCAACACCTGGCGGGGGCAGTTCCCCTGGCAGCACCTCGGGACGGGCGGATGGGAGTGGACGTCGCCGGTCGGGAGCTTCCCCGCCAACGGCTACGGACTGTCCGACATGGCGGGCAATGTCTGGGAGTGGACCAGCGATTACTTCGTCACCGCCGATGCCCAGGCCCAGCATGGCTGCTGCGTCCCGCGCAATCCGCGGGTCGCCTCGGCGGAGGCGAGCCTGGTGCCAGGGGAGCCCGGGGCCAGTATCCCGCGCCGTGTGATCAAGGGCGGCTCGCACCTGTGCGCGCCGAGCTACTGCCTGCGTTACCGGCCCGCGGCGCGGCAGGGCGAGGCGATCGACACCTCGACCTCGCACCTGGGATTCCGCTGCATCGTGCGGGCCGCGGACAGCGCGCCGCGATGAGCTCTCGGCCCGCTGAGCCGGGGCCGGTCAACCTGCGGGATCTTCCCGGACATCGGCACCGCCGTCGCCTGGCCACCGCCGGCCCGGCGACGGAACCGTGCCTGGTCCGGCCCCAGTCTGCCCGGCTGGCCGAGGAGGGATGATGGGTCAGGCCATCGGGGGATCGCTGCCCCTTGCGGTCGGGATCGCGCTCAGCCCGATCCCGATCATCGCCGTGGTGCTCATCCTCACCAGCCACCGGGCCAGGGTGAACGGCCCGGCCTTCGTCCTCGGCTGGCTGATCGGGCTCGGCATCATCGGGGCCATCGTGCTGACCCTGGCCGGGCCGGCCGGGGCCAGCAAGTCAGGGACCCCGGCGACCTGGGTGAGCTGGGTGAAGATCGTCTTTGGCGTGCTGCTCCTCGCGGTCGCGGCGCGCCAGTTCCGCTCCCGGCCGCACGGCGGCGAGGAACCGCAGATGCCGAAATGGATGGCCTCGATCGACAAGATCAGGCCGGTCGCGGCGCTCGGCTTGGCCGCCGCCCTATCCGGCGCCAACCCGAAGAACCTGCTTCTGGCGGTCGGCGGGGCCGCCACGATCGCCCAGACCGGTATTTCCGCCGGGCAGCAAGCCATCGCCTACGCGGTCTTCGCCCTCATCGGCACGCTCGGCGTCGGCATTCCCGTCGGCATCTACTTCGCCCTGGGCGCTCGCTCGGAGAAGATCCTGGCCGGGCTGAAGGACTGGATGAGCCAGCACAACGCGGTCATCATGAGCGTCCTCTGCCTGATCATCGCGGCCAAGCTCGTCGGCGACGGGATCAGCGGCCTGGCCGCCTAGAACCGAGACGGCGGGCCGGTCAGGCGAGCTGCGGGCGCCCGGCGGGACGGGCCGCGGTCACGATCGCGCCCTTGTAGGCGACCCCGCGGACGTGCAGCACGGGGGCGTCCGGCGCGAGCAGCACGTCGTCCGCCGGATCAGCGGGGCCCTGCGTGATGCCGAACCCGGTCATCTCGACCCGGACTCCGGGCGGCACCAGCAGCGTGATCTGCGACTTGTATGCGACCGCGACGATGGTGGTGGCCCGGCTGAGCAGCTCGGCGGCGCGCAGATCGAGCTCGCCGCTGCCCTTGTAGACGACGGTGGTGTAGCGCTCGGGCACCCGCCACCGCCCGGCCCGCCGGACCGAGCCCTTCCAGGCGACCGCGAGCCGTCCGGGACTCCCGGCTGCTGGGCGCGCCGCCGGGACGGAGGCCACCGCGTTGGGCGCGCGGTCCGGCAGGTCAGCCAGCAGGACGTCGAGGTCCGCGTGCGTCTTCGCCGTCAGCGCGGCGCGCATCCGCTCGTCGAATTCGGCGTCGTCGAGCCGCCCTTCGGCGAACGCGTCCTGCAGACGGGTGGCGACGGCGTCCCGTTCCCTGTTCGACGCGCGCAGGGATGGAGTCCCAGCGGACGTCCGTTCGGCATTGTGCGCAGACGGCAGGAGATCCGCGTCGGAAGCGGAGTCACGGAGCGGTTCCACAGTTGTCCCTTCCGGCCGTGCCCCCGCGCGGCCCGCTGGCCAACAATCGCGATATATCTTAACGCCGCGGTGCCGCGCCGTACAGCGTATTAGGGCCTGTCTGGAGTCGTGATCACGTGGCGGAAAGGGGTGGGCGGGATCGCATCGGGCTGGTAGGTTGAGCCGACCGTGACACCGTCCGAGGAGGTGAGACCCATGAACGCTGTATCGATGTGGGTGCTCCCTCTTGCGTCACGGTCGGGCGATTGACGTAGGTATCGCCGGGAGCGCCTCGATAACAAGGCACTCCTGGAAGGCGAAACCTATGGTTCACAATGTTGCTCTGGTTCTCGGTGGTGGTGGGGCTGCCGGACAAGCGTGGCAGATCGGTGTCATCGCAGGTCTGGCCGAGGCTGGTCTCGATCTGACAGAGGCCGCCGATTTGGTGGTCGGCACCTCGTCCGGTTCCACCACGGCAGCGTGGGTGCGCAGCGGTATACCAGCGGCTGAACTGTTGGCTTCGGTGCTGTCCGAGCCGGTTCGACCGGTCGGGCAGAGCCGGGAACTGCCGGCGTCCCTGCCGATGGCCACGGTGTTCGAGCGGATGAGGGCCATCGGCGCCGCCGCCACCTCGGCGGCCGATCTACGACGTGCGATGGGCGCGTTCGGGTTGGAGAGCGACTCCATACTCGGACCTGCGGCGGCGGGACAGCGGCGGGCAATGGTCGCCGCCCGGTTGCCTCGCCCTGAATGGCCGGACAGGCCGATGATCGTGGTGGCCGTCGACGCGCATACTGGCGAGTTGGCTGCGTTCGACCGCGATTCCGGCGTCGACCTGGTGGACGCGGTCACCGCGGGCACCGCGCTGCCCGGTATGGTACCCACGCACAGCATCAACGGCACTCGCTACATCAACGGTGGCGTGCGCTCCGGCGAAAACGCCGACCTTGCCTCGGGCTATGCGAACGTCGTGGTGCTCTCGCCGTTCGGCGGACGGAGCCAGACACCACCGCAAGCAGGCCAGTTCGAGGGCCTGCGCAGAGACCCGGAATGGGGCACGGACCTGGCAAGCGAGGTCGAGGCCCTGCGCAAGCAGGGCAGCCGCGTCGAGGTAATCACACCGGACGCCGATTCCCGGGCCGCAATGGGCACGAACCAGATGGATCCGGCGACCCGCGTCCCCGCCGCCCGTGCAGGTTTCGCCCAAGGCAGGGAGGAAGCGACCCGCGTGACGTTCCTCTGACGATTGCCCGCCGCGTCCTGGTCTGACGTGCGCGGTCGCGGCGGCCGGCTTGCCAGCCGGACGCCGCGACCGCGGGCCCAGGTTGGAATCCGCCGGATCAGCGCTTGCTGATCGCACCGCGCAGGATCGCGAACGCGCCGAGCCGCGCGCCGAGGGTGGCGATCACCGCGACCGGCAGGACCTGCGGCAGTTCGTTCGCGGGGACCAGCGCCACCGCGACGAAGGCGACCGCGACGCCGCCCACGGCCACGGCCAGCGCCGCGGCGGCCCGCCGGCCGCGCAGCGTGCGCCGGACGAGCAGGCGCGCCTCGGGGGGCAGGCGGAGCACGATCCAGGCGAAGCTCGCGATCGCGAGGACGCCGAGTGCGGTCAGGCCGATCGCGAACGGGAACCGGCCCAGGTGGGCGACCACCGGAATCCAGATGAGCAGCAGGGCGGCCAGCGTGAACAGGTAGATCATCCGTGACACGGTGCGCACGATGACCACGTTGATGTTCCGGCTGTAGACGCTCTCGGCGGGGGAGACCCGGGCTGCCCGGATGAAGTGCCGGACCGCGCCCCGGGTGTCGTGCCGCCGCAGCCGGATCCGGCCGAGCTCGTTCATCGCGCCGCTGTGCGCCGGGTCCAGCGCCAGCGCGCGTTCCTGGTGTGCCCGCGCCGAGTCGAGGTCGCCGGCCGCCAGGCTGACCTTGCCGGAGAGGAAGTGCACGTCCGGCTCGTTCGGCGCGAGGCTGCGCGCCTGGCTGGCCGCCGCGGTCGCGATATCGAGCCGCCGGGCGCCCAGCGCCGCCTGCGCCACGCAGATATGGGCCTGCCAGTGCCCAGGAGCGAGCCGGCGCGCCTCCATTCCCGCGCGCAGCGCCTCCGGGTAGTTGTCGGTGTGCAGCAGCGCGTTGCTGGCCAGCCGGTGCGGCCATTCGTCCGAGGGGTCCAGCGACACCGCGCGGTTGGCCGCGTCGACGGCCTGCTGGTGCCGCCCCGCGCCCAGATGCGCGCGGGCCAGCAGGCACCACGCCCGGGCGCTCTCCGGCTGCGCCGCCACCAGCCGGGACAGCAGGCCGCAGGCCTGGTCGTACCGTTTCATGTCCAGCATGGCGTCGGCCCGCGCGAGTTCCTGCCCGAGCTCGATCATCGCGGGACCACGCTCATATCAGGCGGCGCTTCTTCAGGTAGTTCGCCAGATCGTCGTAGGCGCCGCCCTCGTTGGCGAACAGCGCGACGTTCCGCGCCGTGTCGAACCAGGCCCCGAGCGACGGCTTGACCTCGGCGATCGACGCCTCGAGATCGGGCTGCCCGATCATGCGGGCCTCGCCGCGGTGGATCGAGTCCATCAGCGCGCGTTCGGAGGCGGTCTCGCAGATGTGCGCGATATCCGCGCCGGAGTACCCGTCGGTGAGCTTGGCCAGCCGGGCCAGGTTGACCCCGGCCACCGGGCGTTCCCGCAGGTGGTAGCGGAACACGGCCTCCCGCGCGGTGCCGTCGGGCGGCAGTACCAGGAGCGTGCGGTCGAACCGGCCGGGACGGCGCAGCGCGCTGTCCACGTCCCACGGGTGGTTGGTCGCGGCGAGCAGGAACACCCCGTCGTTGCCGCCGTCGACGTCGTCCAGCTCGAGCAGCAGCTGGTTCACCGCGCTGCGCATGGGGGTGTTCCGGAGCTGGCTGCGCTTCTGGCCGATCGCGTCGACCTCGTCCAGGAACAGCACGCAGGGCGCATTGCGCCGGGCGATCTCGAACAGCTCGTGGATGTTGCGCTCGCTCTGCCCGACGAACATGTCGATGATGTCGGCGAACGACACCGCCATGAACCGTGCGCCGAGCTCGCCGGCCACGGCGCGCGCGATGAACGTCTTCCCGCAGCCGGGCGGCCCGTACAGCAGCAGGCCGCCGCGCAGGTTCTTGCCGTACAGCTTGCGCAGCTCGGGGTTGCGCATCGGGGCCAGGAACGCCGCCTCGAGCCGCTCCTTGACCTGGGTCATCCCGGCGACGTCGGCGAGCTTGAGCGTGGACCGTTCGGCGTCGAAGGAATCGACCGCCTCCGCGGGCGCCTCGGTCTCGCTCGCGTCGCCGCCGACGAACATCGGCGGGAGGACGTCCCGCAGTTCGGACTCGGCCTGGGACCAGTCGAAGTCCGGAGCCTGGCCGGCCCGTCCCGGCGGCCGCGTGCCCGCCGGCCCGTTCTGGCCGCCGGAGCTGCCGTGTCCCTCGTTCTGCCCGCGCGGCGCGCCTCGCCCCTCGTCCGGGCTGCCCGGGGCCGCAGGGGGGCGGTCCGTCTCCGGGGAGACCGCCTGGTCCGGAGCGCCTGGCCCGGTGCCGGAGGCGGGCGGCTGCTGCAGCAGCGCCAGCGCCTCCCCGTTGCCCGGATCGCGCTGCAGGACCGCGCCCACGTGCCTGATGGCCTCGTCCCGCTGCCCGGCCCGCAGCAGCAGGGTGGCGAGATGCACGCGGAGGGGCACATCGTCTGGCATGGCCTCGACGGCCTTGCGCAAACTGGCGAGCACGGTCAGGTCGGGTTCCATGCGGCCGTCCGGTCTTGTCTGGATGGGGGCAGGCTCAACCTCAAACAGTACGGTGCCGGAGAGCCTGCGGGCGCCATGCGGGCACACATCACCAGGTATCTGGGAAATCCGGCGTGACAGGAGAGCTATCCAGTGCCGCCGGGAAACGTTGTCGGCCGGCCGTCATTGCCGGATACGGCAACTGTCCGTCATGATGTGATAACGCCCTATCGTGATAGAAGTTCGCACGGAGGACGAAATCGTAGGAAATGTGCGGGCCAGGCTCGCGGAGAAGGACCCGGTTCCCCGGACAGCTTTTCGCGATGTCTTTGCCGTCGGGGAGTTCCGGGCGCTATGGCTGGCGCAGATTCTCTCGGTCGCGGGTGACCAGCTCGCCCGGGTCGCGCTGACCGTCCTGGTCTATGACCGGACCCGGTCGGCTCTGCTCGCCGCCCTGACCTACGCGGCCAGCATCGTGCCGACGTTCATCGGCGGCGTGGCGATCAGCGGCCTGGCCGACCGGCTGCCCCGCCGCCAGGTCATGATCGCCTGTGACCTGATCCGCTGCCTGCTGGTCCTGATCATGGCGATGTCCGGCATCCCCGTGGGCGCGCTCGTCGTCCTGCTCTTCGCCGTGACCCTGGTCGGCGCGCCGTTCAGCTCCGCCCGGGCGGCGGTGTTCCCCGACGTCCTGCCGGGCGACCGGTTCGTCCTCGGGACCGCGGTCACGATCACCACGAATCAGCTGGCGCAGGTCATCGGCTTCGCCGTGGGCGGCACGCTGGTCAGCTTCCTGGGCGTGCGCACCGCGCTGATCATCGACGCCGGGACCTTCGTGCTGTCGGCGGTGATCGTCCGGTTCTGGACGTGCTGGCGGCCCGCTGCGCGCGGCCGGAGCCCGTCCCGGCGGCAGCCCGTCGCGGGCCTGCTGAGCGGGGTGCGGCTGGTGTTCACCCATCCCGCCCTGCAGGCGCCGATGCTCTTCGGCTGGCTGGCCGCGTTCTACGACGCCCCGGAAGGGATCGCGGTCCCGCTGGCCCGGTCGCTGGGCGGCGGCTCGGCCACCGTCGGCCTGGTGCTCGCGGCCGGGGCGTTCGGGGCCATGGTGGGCTCCCTGGCCTTCAGCCGCCTGGTCAGCCCCGGCCGGCGGCTGCGATGGATGGGGCCGCTGGCCATCGCCGCGTGCGGCGTGCTGGTGCTCTTCGCCTTCCATCCCCGGCTGCCGTTCGCGCTGACGATCCTGGCCCTGTCCGGGGTGTTCGCGTGCTTTCAGCTCGCCGCGGCCGCGGCCTTCGTCAGCGCGGCGCCGCCCGGTCAGCGCAGCCAGGCGTTTGGCCTCGCCCAGGGGGGCATGAGCCTGGGCCAGGGCGTGCTCATGGTGCTGGCGGGCGCCGCGGCGGAACACTTCCCGCCCGCCGAGGTGATCGTGGTCTGCGGGGCCGTCGGCGCCGCGGCCGCCGCGATGATCGCGATCGGCAGCGCCCGCCACCGGAGCCGGAACACCCCCGACGCCTGATCCCGGCCAGTGCCAGATTTCTGCCCCGGACCGGGCTACTGATTCCTGCAGGTTATCAGGCAAATACGCAGCGTTGACCAATTCGTATGATGTATCTATCTGTGACTGTTACTTGACAGATTGCACAAGGCGTCGTGACAATGCGGAACATTTAGATGTGCGCTCCGTTGCTTACCCCTCCCTGAAACGGATCCCGCCTAGGAGTGTTGATGGACCCTGCCCGCCATGGGCTATCCGGTCATCCCCCCGATACCAGGCCAAGCGGGAGGGCCGGAACCGGGTGCGGATGCTCACCTCTGCTCCCGGCGCCCCGGCCAGCATCGACGCGCTGCACGCTCTGGCCCGCGACGTACTGCCCGCGCCGCCCGGCTCGCCGGAAGTGATCACGCGGACCGGCTTACCGCCACGGCGCGGCGACTTAATACCCGGCCGGACGGGACGTAGCGCGCCCTCATAGTCTGCTGCTGGTTAGCGAACTGGCTGCCGAACAGGCGGACAGCCAACAACAGCGTGCGGCGAAGGAGCGCGATGCAGACGACCACGCTGGGCCGCGGCGGACCGGAAGTCTCCCGGGTTGGCCTCGGGCTGATGGGCATGTCGGGCACGTACGGACCCGCCGACGATGCTGAGAGCATCGCCACGATCCACGCCGCGCTCGACGCGGGCGTCACCCTGCTGGACACCGGCGACTTCTACGGCATGGGCGACAACGAGATGCTGCTCCGCGAGGCGCTGCGCGGCATTCCCCGGGACCGTGTCTTCATCCAGGTCAAGTACGGCGGCCAGCGCGAGCCGGGCGGCGCCTTCATCGGGCAGGACACGAGCCCGGCGATGACGAAGAACTCGCTGGCCTACTCGCTGCGGCGGCTCGGCACCGATTACGTGGACCTGTACCAGCCCGCCCGGCTCGATTCCCGCGTGCCCATCGAGGACACGGTGGGGGCCATCGCGGAGATGGTCCAGGCGGGCTACGTCCGCTACATCGGCCTATCCGAGATGGGCCCGGCCACCATCCGCCGGGCCGCCGCGGTGGCCCCGATCCAGGAGCTTCAGATCGAGTATTCGCTGATGAGTCGCGGGATCGAGGCCGAGATCCTGCCAGAAGTCCGCGACCTCGGCATCAGCGTGACCGCCTACGGCGTCCTGTCGCGCGGCCTGCTCAACCGGGACACCGCCCGCCAGTCCGGGCCTGGCGACATCCGGGGCCGGATGCCCCGGTTCTCCACGGGCAACCTGGAGCGCAACATGGATCTGCTCGCGGCGCTGGAGCGGATCGCCCGCGACCGCGGCGCGACGACCGCCCAGCTCGCGTTCGCCTGGGTGCTGTCGCGCGGCGAGGACATCATCCCGCTGATCGGTACCAAGCGGCGTGACCGGCTGCGGGAGGCCCTCGGTGCGCTCGACATCACGCTGACCCCGGAGGAGGTGGCAGCCATCGAGGCCGCCGTTCCGCCCGCCCAGGTCGCCGGCGACCGCTACGACACCCCCCAGATGGCCGCCCTGGACAGCGAGCGCTGATTCCTGGCCCCGGCGCCGAGCCAGGCCGCCCCGAGCCGCCCGTACCTGACCCCTCTCCCGCCACTCCTGTCCCAGACCCCCGCTGATCATGGAACCCTGGCGGGATTGGCGACAACGGCCGGGGAGTTGTATGAGCGACTATGTCCTCCCACCCGAGAACCGGCTACACGAGGCTCGGCACTGCGGGCGCGGTGCTGTCGCGGGTCGCCGAGCTGGCGCCGTGCACGGTCATCCTGGACATCGAGCCGCTGGTCGCGGACTGGAACAGCGGTCCCCGCGAGCTGAGCCGCGGTGTTTCCTGGTGGGCGGATGAGCTGTCGCGCCTGGACAGCGTGAAGGTCATCGGGTTCGTCACGAACTCGCGCCGCACTCTGCCCGCCAACCCGGCCCGCGGCCGGCGCCGCAGCCAGGTGCGGGCGTTCTACGTCCGGTCGGGCGGTAAACCGCTGCGGGCGGGCTCCTACCGTGATCTGCCCCGGCCGGGCGCGGTCATCGGTGACCAGATCGCGACCGACGGCCTGCTGGCCTGGCGGCTGGGCTACCACTTCCTTCACTACGACCCGCCGGCACCGAAGCCCGTCGGCACCAGGCTGATGAACCTGCTCGGCGCCCCGCTCCGCCCGCTGCTCTTCAGGTACTGATCGCGCGTATGTCCTGCCCGCGCTGGCCACAGTCGGGCCACGATCATCTAAACGAAGCTGAACGGAACCGGCCTGCGTTGATATGCCTTAACTCCTGCCCCTTGCTTCGGCTTAGCGTGCCTTCCCCGGCTTCCCTTTAGCTGACGATCCCGTGGCGCTTCATTGGAAACCGGCTCTAGCACTGGAGGCGCCTTTTCAGATGGCGGCGGCTGGCTGCCTTTTTGCATATCGGCGCTCGCCAATGGTGAGCCGAGCGGTTCCCATGGGATCGTCTGATCTGCTGAGCGGAAGGTCACGGCTCTCTGAGGCGTTCTGGCGGACGCTGGCTCCGGCCGGGCCGCTACCGGGATCGCGGCGGTGACATCGTACCCGGCCGGAGAGCCCGGTGGACTGTCCGGCAGCCAGCAAGCCGGGACGCGGGGGCAGCTCTCGGTGCAAACGGTTGCCTCGGTATGGCGAGATGATCTCACGCCGCGCAGGAACATCACAGACGCGATTTGTTAACAAGCGGTCGAGCCCGCGCGGTCCTTTTCCTCCGAAGGCCCAGCCGGCGCGGGGGAGTGGCCGGACCGGGTCAGCCAGAGCACGCGCAGCCAGCCCGCCATCCGCTGAACCCCGAGGGCCGCCGCCACCAGCAATGCCGCCGCGATCCCGTCCAGCCAGAAGTGGTTGGCCGTCACCACGACGGCGAGCGTGGTGAGGGCCGGGTAGAGCAGCGCCAGCCAGCGCCAGCGGTGACGCGACGCGGTGATCACCGCGATGGCCACGATCACGGCCCAGCCCACGTGCACCGACGGCATCGCCGAGAACTGGTCCGCGTCGATCCCGAGCGACCCGTAGACGGATTGCCCGTAACGCGCTGCGGTGTCGACCAGCCCCGTGCCGGTGAGCATGCGCGGCGGCGCGACCGGAACGAACTGGATCAGCAGCGACGCGCCGGTGACGAGCACCACGGTCGTACGGACGTGCCGGTAGTGCCCGCGATGCCAGACGAAGAGCCAGATCAGCGTGCCGATGAGCACCGGGAAGTGCAGCACCGCGTAGTACAGGTTGAACGCCTCGACCAGCAACGGGTGCGGCAGGAAGGGATGCTGCACCGCGACCTCGCTCGGCAGGTGCAGCAGGCGCTCGGCGTGCCAGAGCCAGCGTCCCCGGGGCAGGCCCCCGGACGACGGCAGCAGCGCGAACGAGCCCGCGTACATCCAGAGCGCGAACAGGCCGAGCAGCAGCGCGGCCTCGCCGGCGAACCGCCCCGAGGCCACCAGCCGAGCGTGGCGTGTCCGGATAAGTCCCGTGGCGAGCACGGTCAGGCCCACGGCGAGCAGCGCAGCCTGCTGCCACCCCAGCCCTACGTGCGGCACCTGGCCGGCCCCCTTTGACGGCGCAGTCGGAGGCCGTATGCCCCCTGCGTCCGGCTCCTATTTTGCTCCCCGGGAGCAGGCACCGCGAATTCACCCCGGGTTAACCGCCGGGCACCCGCGGAGAACGCCCCGCTGACCCCCGAGCGCCGCCGGGGCTCCCGGGGGCGGGCTCAGATGCTGCGGTCGTTGCGGCTCAGGTAGGCCGGGTCCATCTCCTGGCGCGGCAGGTAGACCTCGCCGGTGACGTCGGCGCCGAGCCGCACCCGGTCCCCGTCGACCAGCCGGACCTCCGTGCCGGGCAGGGCGCGGTCGTCGTTGACGTACGTGCCGTTGGTCGATCCCTCGTCCCGGATCACCGCGCGGCCCGCGTCGTCCACGGTCACGGTGGCGTGCCGCCGGGACACGTTGTCGAAGCGCGCGAACGCCGCGGCCACCAGGGAGTGCGCCGGATCCCGTCCGAGCAGCAGCGACGTCCCGGCGGGCACCTCCACGTTGCCGGTCGGGAACGCGATCCGGAGGACCACGGGGGAGATGCGGCGCTGGCCGGTCTGGGGCAGCGGCGCCCGGCACTCCAGGCACCACAGGTCCGACGGGTCCGGGATCCGCGCCCCGCAGTTCGGGCAGCCGGCGGCGCGGTCATCGTGGCGCGAAAGGTATCTCTGCGAGACCGTCGGGGTCGGCAGGTCTTCCTCGCTCGCTTCGGCGCGCGGCAGGTTGGCCCCGCACCGGAAGCAGATCAAGTCCTCCGGCTGCACCCGCACGGCGCAGTTGGGGCAGGTCAGGATGGCCATTTCGTCCTCCGCGGCGGCCCAGGAGCGCCGATAACCGGCTCTCGCTGATCTCAGGCTCGGTCTGCCGAATGCACGCGGCCCCCGACGGGCCATCCGGCCCGGCCCTTCAGCCAGCACGAGGCAGGCCTAACGGGAGGGAACGCGTCCTCCATACCTTACCCAAACTGGTCTCAATGGCCGCCCCTCTGCTGCAGACTGCCGGCGAAGTAGCATCGCGAAGTATCCGGCGCATCTGTCCACGACCGGCTGGCCGAAGGCAAATTGCGAGGTCAGTCGCGGATAAACAGGCGAGGTCAGTCGCGGGCAAGCCACGCGCCCAGGCGGAACGAGGGAAAAATGATCGGCTTTCAGCTCGAACCCGAACACGATGAACTGCGCAAAACCGTCGCCGCCTTCGCCCGTGAGGCCGTGGCCCCGGTCATCGGCGACTACTACGAGCGGGACGCCTTCCCCTATCCGGTTATCGCCGGCATGGGCCAGCTCGGGCTGTTCGGCCTGCCCTTCCCGGAGGCCTATGGCGGCATGGGCGGCGACACGTTCGCGCTCGGCGTGGTCCTGGAGGAACTGGCCCGGGTCGACTCCTCGGTCGCCATCACCCTGGAGGCGGCCGTCTGCCTGGGCGCCATGCCGCTCTACCTGTTCGGCACGGACGAGCAGCGCGATCGCTGGCTGCCGGACCTGTGCTCCGGCGCCCGGCTGGCGGCGTTCGGGCTCACCGAGCCGGGCGGCGGCACCGACATTGCCGGCGGGCTCCGTACCAGGGCCCGGATCCGGCCGGGGGACGGGGGCGCGGCGTGGGTGATCGACGGGAGCAAGGCGTTCATCACGAACGCCGGGACCGACATCACCGCCCTGGTCACGGTGCTCGCGATCACCGGGAACGCGGACGGGCAGCACAAGGAGCTGTCCTCGATCATCGTGCCCGTCGGCACCCCGGGCTTCACCGTCGGCCAGCGCTACTCGAAGGTGGGCTGGTGCGCCTCCGACACCCGGGAGCTGTCCTTCGCCGACTGCTGCGTGCCGCAGGGCAACCTGCTGGGTGAGCGGGGCCGCGGCTACGCGCAGTTTCTGCGCATCCTCGACGAGGGCCGGGTCGCGATCGCCGCGCTCGCGACCGGCCTGGCCCAGGGCTGTGTGGATGAGTCCCTGCGGTACGCCGCCGAGCGGGAGGCGTTCGGCCGGAACATCGGCCAGTTCCAGGCCATCCGCTTCACCATCGCCAACATGGAGGCCCGCGCGCACACCGCCCGCCTGGCCTGGTACGACGCGGCGGCGCGGATGGTGGCCGGGCAGCCGGTCAAGAAGGCGGCGGCGATCGCCAAGCTGACCGCCTCGGACGCGGCCATGGCCAACGCGCGGGACGCGACGCAGGTCTTCGGCGGCTACGGCTTCATGAACGAGTTCCCGGTCGGCCGGTTCTACCGCGACGCGAAGATCCTGGAGATCGGCGAGGGTACGTCCGAGGTCCAGCGCATGATCATCGCCCGCGAACTGGGCCTGCCGGACTGAACCGCCGGAGGCCCCGCCTGCCGGACTAAGACGCCGAGGGCAGCGAGGCCGGCGCCGTCCGGCTGCGGACCAGCCGGCTGACCTCGGCCCGCAGCTTCACGAACTCGGGCATCTCCCTGGTCGCGGTCTGGTCCCGCGGCTGCGGCAGGTTCACCGGCAGGTCGGCCAGGATGCGCCCCGGGCCGGGGGTGAGCACGATGACCCGGTCCCCGACGTAGACGCTCTCGTCGATGTCGTGCGTGACGACCAGGATGGTGATGCCGCGCTCCTGCCGGACCCGCAGGGTGAGGTCCTCCAGGTCTTCCCGCGTCTGCGCGTCGACCGACCCGAACGGCTCGTCCATCAGCAGCAGGATCGGGTCACAGGCCAGCGCGCGGGCGATCGCGACCCGCTGCTGCATGCCGCCGGACAGCTGCCAGGGGTACTTCTGGGCCACGCCCGGCAGCCCGATCGCGTCCAGCGACGCGTCGGCCGCGGCCCGGCGGGCCTTCCGGCTCCGCTCGGTGCGGCGCAGCGGCAGCGCCACGTTGTCCTGCACCGTGAGCCACGGGTACAGGGACCGGCTGTAGTCCTGGAACACGACGGACAGCCGGTCGGGCACACGCTCCACGACGGCGCCGTTCAGCTCGATCCGGCCGGACGTCGGCGCGAGCAGGCCCGCGACGCACCGCAGCAGGGTGGACTTCCCGCATCCGGACGGTCCGACGATGCTCACCAGCTCGCCGTCGGCCACGCTGAGGGACACGCCCTCGATGGCCACGTGGGCCGTGTCGCCGTGGCCGTACGTCCGGGTCAGATCCGTTACCTCAAGCACGTAAGTTCCGCCTCGTTTACTGGGCGCTCAGGCACCACGGTGCCATGCCGTCGTGTTTATTCAAAGGTGCGCAAGCCGGAGAAGACCCGCGCCAGTGACCGTCGATTTCTGCGCATAACGGCGCGTTGTGGGTAGGGACAATCGCATCCGAACGGACGTGGGTACGCGTGTCGCACCATGCGGGGTATTCCGGCCGTGGAGAAAGGGGAGCGAGAAGCCGTGCGTGTCATCACCCTGGAGGAGCATTTCTGGACGGGCGCCCTGCGCGACGCCAACCGGACGATCCTGTCCGGCCGCCAGTCCGGCGCGCTGTCGGACAACCTGATCGACCTCGGGCCGCGCCGCCTGGCCGACATGGACGAGGCGGGCATCGACGTCCAGGTGCTCTCGGTGACGGCCCCGGCGGCCCAGGAACTGGACCCCGCGACCTCGGTCGCTCTCGCCCGTGACGCCAACGAACAGCTCGCTGAGGCGGTCGCCGCGCACCCGGACCGGTTCGCGGGTTTCGCCACGCTGCCGACCCCGGACCCCGAGGCCGCGGCCAGCGAGCTGGAGCGCACGGTGACCGGCCACGGGTTCAAGGGGGCGCTGATCAACGGGCACACCGGCGGCCGGTTCCTCGACGACCCGGCGTTCCGGCCCATCTTCGAGCGGGCCGAGGCGCTCGGCGTCCCCATCTACCTGCACCCGACCTATCCCACCGCGCAGGTGATGGAGGCCTACTACGCCGGCCTCGAGGCGCCGGTCAGTGCCACCCTGGCCACGTCCGGCTGGGGCTGGCACGCCGAGACCGGGCTGCACGTGCTGCGGCTCGTCCTGGCCGGGGTGTTCGACCGCTTCCCGGCCCTGCAGGTCATCATCGGGCACATGGGGGAGAACCTGCCCTTCTCGCTGGCCCGCGCGGACGAGCGGCTGACCCCGGTGGCGACCAGCCTCAAGCGCAGCGTCGGCGAGTATCTCCGCGAGAACATATACATCACCACCAGCGGCTACTTCACCGACCCGCCGCTGCTGTGCGCGCTCACGGTGCTCGGCGCCGACCGGATCATGTTCTCGGTGGACTACCCGTTCGCCAGCAACCTGCGTGGCCGCGCCTTCCTGGACGCGGCGCCGATCAGCGAGCCGGACCGGGAGAAGATCGCGCACGGCAACGCCGAGCGGCTGCTCGGCCTGTGACCGGCACACCTAACCCGCCTCGGCCCCGCGGGCACCCCGGTGCCAGCCCAGCGCCGACCGCTGCACGCCGTTCAGGATGGCGTTGAGCAGGTAGCCGAGGATGCCGAGCAGCACGATCGTGCACCACAGCTCGGTCAGGTCGAAGGCGTTCTGCGCGTTCAGCATCTCGTAGCCGATGCCGTTGCTGCTCCCGACGAGCTCGGAGAAGACCATCAGGATCAGGGCCAGCGACAGGCTCAGCCGGAACCCGGTGAAGATCTTCGGCATTGCGGACGGGATGATCAGCCGGGTCAGCCGCTGGGCCGCCGACAGCCGGAAGGCGCGTGCCGTCTCCAGCTGTACCGGATCCACCGAGCTGGCCCCGTCGATCGTGTTGAGCAGGATCGGCCAGATCGTGCCGAACGCGATCGTGGCGATCTCCATCTGGTTGCCGATCTTGAACAGGGCGAGGAACACCGGGGCCATCGTGACCACCGGCAGCGCCCGGCCGAACTGCAGCAGCGGCTCCAGGTAGCCCGATATGGCGCGGGACCGGCCGAGCGCGATCCCCAGCGGGATCCCGATGACGGTGGCGATGGCCAGCCCGGCCAGCGTTCGCCAGATGCTGGGCAGCAGGTTGCCGATCGCGTCGTGGGTCAGGAAGAGGTGCGCGGCGGGGCCGGAGAACCACAGGTGGTACATCCGCGCCAGGATCGCGGACGGCGGCGGGAAGAACGGGCTGTGGCGCCCGGACGCCCACAGCTGCCAGGCGCCCACGCCGACGGCCAGCACCACCCAGCGCCACAGCCAGCTCAGCCGGGGCCTGCGTCTCATGACACCTCCGCCAGCCGGGTGTGGTTCCAGCGCAGCAGCCGGTGCTCGGCCCCCAGGATCGCCCGGTCCAGGACCAGGCCGAGGATGCCCGCCCAGATCGTCGCGGCCAGGATGACAGGCAGGTTGCCCGCGCCCGAGCTGTAGTCGGCGATGAAGGCGCCGAGCCCGGCCCCGTTGATCCGGCCGGTGATGTAGCCCGCCCCGATGGTGAGGATGATGGCCACCGACGAGGCCAGCCGGATGCCGGTGGCGATGAACGGGGCGGCACTCGGCAGCGACACCATCCGGATGGTGTCGAACCCGGAGAACCCGAAGGCCCGGTGCGTCTCCTTGGCCACCGGATCGACGTCGTCCAGCCCGGCAATCGTGTTGTACAGCACGGGCCAGATCGCGCCGTAGACGATCAGCGTGACCGACATCCGCAGTCCGGGCCCGAGCACCAGGCTGACCAGGAGGATCAGCGCGACCGACGGGATCGGGCGGAGGAATTCGACGATCGCGCGGGTGGCCACGCGGACCCCGGGCAGGCTGCCCAGCAGGACACCGAGCGGGACCCCGACCACGATGGTCAGGGCCAGCCCGACGGCCCACGCCTCCAGCGTTGCGCCGAGGTCGGCCAGGAACCGGCCATTGCCCAGCAGCTGGACGGCGTGGCCGAGGACGGTCGAGGCCAGCGGCAGGACCGACTGGGGGATGGCCCCGGTCAGCCCCAGCACCTCGGCGATGACACCGAAGATGACGACCCCGGCCAGCCCGCGCGCCCACCGGGCGGCGCGGGCCTTCCGGGCCGGCTGACGCGGCCGCCGGCCCCGGGGAGCCGGCGGCGCGTCAGCGGTCACGCTCGTGTGCGACACAGGCGGTTCAGTGGAACAGCAGGGAACTGGCGGACAGGCCGGTGGTCGGCAGGTTGCCGCTCTTCATCAGCGTGATGACCTGCTGCAGCTGGGCCGGATCGAGAGTGCTCGGGTACATGCCCAGCGTGACCTGGCCTGCCGTCTGCGGGGTGATCTTGATGTAGGTCGGCAGGATCGACTTCACCGCCCCCGGGTTCGCGTTGGCGTAGGCCTGCGCCTTCAGCAGCGCTGTCTGGAACGCGCGGGCGGTGTTGGGGTTCTGCTGGGCCCAGGTCTGGGTGGCGAAGTAGCCGGACATCGGCATGTGGGCCACCGGCCCGTCGCAGGAGGAGACGACCTGCTGGGCGCCGTCGGCGGCCTCCGCGCCGGTGAGGAACGGCTGGACCGCGCTGATCGCGTTGACCTGGTGGGCCTTGAGCGCCGCGATCATGTTCGGGAACGGGACCACGACGTAGTGCACCGACGACGGGTTGACCCCATCCGCCTTGAGCACGGCGTTCAGGGTGAGCGTCTGGATGTTGTTGAGCAGGTTCACCGCGATCGTCTTGCCGGCCAGGTCCGCCGGCTTGCTGATGCCGGATGACGGCAGCGCCGCGACCCCGAACGTGTCGGGCTGGCACGTCACGCCCTCGGCCAGGACCTTGAACGAGACGGTGCCCTTGGCCTGGGCCTCGAAGAAGGAAACGTAGTTGGCGCCGCTGATGATGGCGATGCTGCCGTGCAGCATGTCCGGGATGGCCTGGGTGCTCTGCGTTACCGGCGCGATGGTGACGGTCAGGCCTTCCTGCTTGAAGTACCCGAGCTTGTTCGCCAGGTAGAGGCCCGCGTCGTCGACGACGGGCAGGGCGCCCACCGTGATGTGCGACTGCTCCAGGGCGCTGGCCGACGGCGATGCCGGGGACGAACCGGATCCGGACGGGCTCGACGACCCTGAGCTGCTGCAGCCGGCGGCCAGCAAGGCGGCGGCTGCCCCGGCAATTGCCGCGAGCGATACCCGGCGGCGAGGAGACCTCATTGACGCTCCTAACGTGATAACGGCTGTTCGGCCGTTCCTGGTTATTTGGCGCGCCGGCGGCCAGCGGCCGGCGATATAGCTGGCCCCCCGCGCCAAAGCGATGGTCTCCTGCTCTGGCGCGTCACAATTATTACCAAGCATTGCGCACCCCGGTTAACGGGGGTGGCCGACGTTATGCAAAGGTCCGCAGTTTCACGGATACCGTTACCCTCGGTTAGGTACTTCTACTCTGTAGTAGTTGTGCCTGGCCGCAGACCCGCCGCCGACGGCGTTTGCGTGGCGGATCGGGGCCGGTCGAGCGCGCCATAAAGCGCCGGCTGTGTTCTTGGTTACCTGCAGCCTGGTTTCATAATTGCTTGCGGCGCGCCCTTTTTAACCTGGAAGTAACCTGACGGCTGATCTGGTTTCCCCTGCGCACGTGCACCGTCTCGCGGAACCGCCCAAACCCGTCAGCGGAACGGGCGCGTCAGTGGAACAGCAGTGGCGCAACCGAGAATTGCTTGGTCACCAGACCAGCGTCAATCATCAGGCTGACCACCCGCGCCAGGTGCGTCTCGTTCAGCGCGGTGGGGAACTGGCCGATGTTCACGACCGCGGACACCTGTGGCGTCACGCTCTTGATGTAGTCCGGCAGGACCTGCTCCACGGCCGACCGGCTGGCGTCCGCCAGGGCCTGCGCCCGCGCCATGGCCGCCTGGAACGCGCGGGCCGTGTTCGGGTACGTCTGCGCCCACTTCGCGGTCGAGAAGTACCCGGACATCGGGAAGTTCGCGGTCGGCCCGGTACAGGTGGACATGACCGGCTGGTCGCCGTTGCCCAGCTCGGACGCGGTGATGAACGGCTCGACCTCGCTGATCGCGTCCACCTGGCCGGCCGCGAGTGCCTGCGCCATCTTGGGGAACGGCACCGGGACGTAGTGCACGGTCGCGGGGTTCACGCCGGCCGTCTGCAGAACCGTGTTCGTCAGCATGGTCTGGATGTTGTTCTTCACGTTGACGGCGATCCGCTTGCCCGCCAGGCCGGCCGCGGACGTGATGTGCGAGCCCGGCGCCGCGAGGAGCTGGAAGCTGTCGGCACTGCACGCGGTCCCGTCCACGAGCACCTTGAACGGCCCCTTGCCGGCCGCCTGCGCCTGGAAGAACGACACGTAGTTCGCCCCGGCCACGATGTCGACCTTGCCCGCCTCCATAAAGGGGATGGCCAGCGGGCTGGCCGCGATGGGCGCGATGGTGACGTTCAGCCCGGCCTGCTGGAAGTAGCCCTCTTTTTTCGCCAGGTACAGCCCGGCGCTGTCCACGACCGGGAGCGCGCCGACGGTGATGCTGGTCTTCTCCAGGTGGGCGGAGGTCGTGGCCGACGACGTGCCCGCGCTGGAACTGCTGCACGCGGCAGCGGCCAGCGCCAACGCGACGCTGCCGACGGCGGCCAGGGATACCCGCCCGGCGCGGGGGAACCTCATGGTGCTCCTTCGGGTGACGGGGAAGTCAAACAGGAGGCTTGAGATGAAACGGGACTTTTTCGTACCGGCCGGTCCTTACCGTATCAGTGCAGCGAGAGGCCGGTGGGGAATTCACGAACAGCCGGCTGTCTCTCGTCGGTGCAGGTCAGGGGCGGATGCGGCGGGACCGCCGGGACCTGCGCGGCCGTTGGCCCCGCGGGATGCTGCCGGTTTTGGGTCACATCGCGGGTTCCGGCCGGCCCGCGCCAGGCTTGCCGGTGCTGCCGGGAACTTTCGTTGCGCCCTGCGCGTCCTGGCCGGGACCGCGGTGCCGCCCGAAGTGCCGGATGTGCGCCCGGCCCGTGCCGGGCCGGGGCTGCCCTCCAGCCGTCGCCCCCACTGGGCGCGACCGCTCAGTGCGCCCCGGCGTGACCGGCGCGGCCAGGATGGCGGCCGTCACGCGTGTTTCGGTCACGCCGGCTATTGTCACCGCGTGTAAATTTGCGCCCGCACTGATGTTGCCGACGTAAATTATGGTCGCGTTGTCGCCATTTGCGGACAAGCGCGATGGCCGTCTTCGCTAACCATGCGTTCGCCGCTCCTGGCCAATGACCGGCCTCCTGGCCGCGCCATCTTTCGCCCGTCGCCGGTCATTTACGCTCCGCCTGCCCTCTGCCGCCAGCTATTTACGGCCCGTGCCAGGAGCCGCACGGAACGTCACTATGGTGGCCGGGCATAGGTTTGCCTGGCCCCTCATTCCGGCATTCAGCCTCCTTGTGTGCCTGCCTGTCCCTAACCGGCTGCGGAAAGTTACTTTACGGGGCGTAACCATTTTTGCCCTTGTGTGGTTCACTGGGCGAACCGGCGGGCTTGTGCCGTGACAACGATGGTGCTGGGACGGCGGTTGCGGCCGCGCCCGGGAACGTCCCAGGTCACCCGGGGATCCATGGGCCCGGCCCGAATGGCCGCCCAGCGGCCGCCGCGGGCCCTGGTCCCATCTACCGCAACCTTGGGCAGAATTACTGGGAAATACGCCGTGGGTGGCCAGGGGAAGATGATTATATGTCCTTACCCGTTTTGCGACCCGACGTCAGCATGGCCATCGTCGTCCGGAAGTCGCTAGCCCTGCGGTGAACGATGTGAGGGAAAGAGGGGTGCGATGTTGAGAGGCTTCTGCCCTAGAGGCCCGAAGGCTGTCCTCGGAACCCCTGTTCGTGTGAGGTGCGAAAGCAGTGCGTAGGCGTCCGGTGGCAGGCCAGCGCAATGGAAGCGAGGGACCCGGGGTATCCAACGGGGCCCACGTAGCCGGCGCTGAAACCGCGGGGGACGGTAGCGGGGGGACGGCCACACTGACGGCGGTCCCCGGTTCTCCCGGTTCTCCCGGTTCGCCTGGAACCGGCGGCCCCGGCGGCCCCGCGGCCCGGACGACGCGGCCCCGGCTCCCGCCCGGACCGGCCGCTCGCGGCTGGCCCTCAGCAACTGGCGGGTGCGGTGGCGGCTGCTCGCCCTGATCATCATCCCGACGCTCGCCGCGGTGATCCTCGGCGGCCTGCGGATCAGTTCCGGTGCCAGCAGCGCGGTCGCCTTCAAGCGGACCGAGATGCTCGCCGTGCTCAACAGCAACATCATCCGGCTGGCGCAGAGCATGGAAGACGAGCGCGACCTCACTGCCGGGTACATCGCCTCGGGCCACCCGACCGGCACGGACCCGCTCTTCACCGCCCTGCTCAACCAGCGGGCCGCCACCGACGAGGCCGCCCAGCAGGTCACCGGGGACGCGAACAACATCGGCCCCGCGTACTCCCCGGCCATCCGGCAGTCCCTCAACGCGGTGCTGTCCCGCATCAGTGACCTGGACCACCTGCGCGACGCGTCGACGCCGCCGAATGGCAACATCCCGGCCCTGCCGCTGATCGAGGACTACACCAACTCCATCGTCCAGCTCCTGTCGTTCACGAACCTGGCCGGGACCGGCACCAACGACGCCCAGCTCTCCAACGACATCATCACCCTCACCGCGCTGGCCCGGGCCGAGAACCAGGCCTCTGAGCAGCGCGGCACGCTGTACGCGGCGCTGATCGCGCACCAGTTCCCGCCGCAGGGCCTGAGCGTCCTGCAGAGCGCGCAGGCCCAGCAGGCTGCCGCCGAGCAGGACTTCGTGAGCTCGGCGCCGCTGGCCGAGCAGCAGCTCTTCCAGAACATCGTCAGCGGTACCGCGGTCGACCAGGCGGCGTTCGAGGAGCAGGTGGCCACCTCGACCAGCGTCAACAACGGCGTCAGCATCGGCGCCGTGCCGGCGGGGGTCAACCCCGCGAGCCAGTGGTACAACAACATGACGTTCACGGTGGACAAGATGCGCACCGTGGAAGCCAACCTGGTCAACAACATCGTCACCCGCAGCCGGGCGCTGCAGGCGTCGGCGACCCGGTCCGCGGTCATCATCAGCGTCATCACGCTGGTCCTGCTCATCCTGGTCCTGCTGATCACCACGTTCGTCGCGCGGTCCATGATCCGCCCGCTGCGCCGGCTGCGGGAGGACGCGCTCGACATCGCGGGCACGCGGCTCCCGGACATGGTGCGCAGGCTCAGCGAGACCGAGGGCACCGACGAGAGCGTCGAGATCGAGCCCATCGCCGTCTCCTCCACCGACGAGATCGGTGAAGTGGCGCGGGCCTTCGACCAGGTTCACCGGGAAGCCGTCCGGCTGGCGGCCGACGAGGCCATGCTGCGCGGCAACCTGAACGCGATGTTCGTGAACCTGTCCCGGCGCAGCCAGTCGCTGATTGAGCGGCAGATCTCGCTGATCGACTCCCTGGAGCAGGGCGAGCAGGATTCGGGCCGGCTGAGCAGCCTGTTCCGCCTGGACCACCTGGCCACCCGCATGCGCCGCAACTCGGAGAACCTGCTGGTCCTCGCGGGCCACGAAGCGTCACGGCGGTGGAGCCAGCCCGTCCCGCTGGTGGACGTGCTCCGCGCGGCCATCTCCGAGATCGAGCAGTACGAGCGGGTCGTGCTCAACGTCCAGCCGGGCATCACGGTGGTCGGCCAGGCCGTCAACGACGTCGTGCACCTGGTCGCCGAGCTGGTCGAGAACGCGACCACGTTCTCCCCGGAGGACACCCAGGTGACCGTGTCCGGGCAGCCGCTGACCAGTGGCGGCGTGCTCCTCGACATCACCGACGGCGGTGTCGGCATCTCCGATCAGGAGATGGGCCACGCCAACTGGCGGCTCGACAACCCGCCCGTGGTGGACGTCGGCGTATCCCGGCGCATGGGCCTGTTCGTGGTCGGCCGCCTCGCGGCCCGGCACGGGGTCCGCGTCCGGCTCCGGCACGCCTCTAACGGTGGCCTGACCGCGCTGGTCTGGCTGCCGGACACAGTCGCGGCTCAGGAGGGCGCGCCCCTCGGCCGGCTGCGCCGCTTCGAGGTGGAAGACTACGGGCCCACGCCGTCGCTGTCCGCCCCGCCGGCCGCCGGGGGCGGGGGCGGGGGTACTCTGCCCTCGCGTCCCGGGCTCAGCCCGACGGGCGGTGCGGCCGCGCAGGCCGCCGCCGCGGCCCGCATGCCGCGTTTCTCACCGTCGGGGCCGTCCGGTCTCCCGCAGCGGCCCGGCACCGGGCCGCAGCCCGTGAGCCCTGCGGCCGGCCCGGCAAGGGCACGGGCCGTGGCTTCACGCCCGGCCCGGGGGCCCCTGCAGGTCCCGAGAGTCCAGCCGCGCCGGCAGGCAACGGCAACGGCAACGGCTTCAATATGCCCTTCCGGCCGACGAACGGCGGGATACCCGCAGCGGGGACGCCTGCCGGGCCGGGCACTCAGCCGGGCGGCTATTCCGGAAACGGGCCTGCTGCACCGGGTAACGGCACTCCGCTCGGGCCGCGAGGCGATGACAACGGTGTGCGGGTGCCGAATCCGCCCGACAACGGGCACGACCAGCGCCTGCCGATCTTTGACACGCTGGAGTCGGACTGGTTCCGGCGCAGCGGGACGACGCACGCTACCGAACAGAATCAGGCCCGGGTACCTGATCAGGGATCCTGGCACTCTCCTGCGGACGAAGGCTGGCGGGTGGCCGAAACGGTCGCCACGCCGTCGACGGGAGCCACCACGACCGCAGGCCTCCCGCGGCGTGTGCCGCGGGCCAATCTCGTCCCCGGATCGGTCGGTGAATCGGCTGCGGCGAGCGGAAGCGAGGGCCCCTCGCGCTCGGCCGACGAAGTCCGCAACAGGCTGGCGAGTTTCCAGCGGGGCGTGCGCGAGGCGCGCGCGGCCGCACCTAAGACCGAGGAGCCATAGGACGGATGAGATCCCCGCATGAACGGCATATCGTGCTAGTGAGCAAGCGATCGCAACGCAGAGCCCGAACGATCGGGCGGCGAGGAGGACACGAGTGAGCACGCCGGGTCGTCCGACACAGGACCTGGGCTGGCTGATCACCAACTTCGTCGAGCGCGTCCCCGACGTCGCTCACGCGGTCGTTGTGTCGTCCGATGGACTGCCGCTGGCGTTCTCGGCGGGATTCCCGCAGGAACGCGCGGACCAGCTCGCCGCCGTTACATCCGGGCTGACCAGCCTGACCCAGGGCGCGTCCCGCGTCTTCGAGGGCGGGGCGGTCGTCCAGACCGTCGTCGAGATGCAGCGCGGCGTCCTCGTGATCATGGCCATCAGCAACGGATCCAGCCTTGCCGTCCTCGCGGCATCAACGTGTGACCTGGGCCTCGTGGCCTATGAGATGACGCTCCTGGTGGAGCGGGCCGGACGGGTTCTGACGCCGGCCACCCGAGGCGTCATGCAGGCGTCGA
Source organism: uncultured Actinomycetes bacterium (assembly GCA_963742865.1). GTDB lineage: Bacteria > Actinomycetota > Actinomycetes > Streptosporangiales > Streptosporangiaceae > Bog-532. The sequence continues at coordinate 44,920 of CAVUNW010000002.1, read as the reverse complement.
TCCCTGGGGACGGCAGACGGTGATCGGAGGACACGGTGGCGGGCCCGGGGCGGGGTGACGACCGCCCGCTTCCTCCTGGACCCCCCGCACGCGCGTGGGACAACCGGCCGGGGGCGTGGGAAGAGCGGTCGGGTTCATCATCATCATCATCATCATCGTGGAGTTCTGGATCAGGGCCGTCCTGGGAAAGCCGGTCCGGCTCCTGGGACAGCGCGGCGTCCCGCCGGGGTGGGCCGCAGCGCCCCAGCGAAGAGGAAGCCGTCGGCCGGCTCGTCCGGCCGTATACGGTTACCGGCGGCCGCACTCAGCCGCGCTACCAGCTCCAGGTGGAAGCGCTGGTGACCGCGACGGTCTATGAGCCGCGTGACCTATCCGTCCTGGCGCCCGAATGCCAGGCCATCCTGCAGTTCTGCCGGGACTGGCGGTCGGTGGCGGAGATCTCCGCTGTCCTGCGCTTGCCGCTGGGTGTAGCTAGAATTCTCATCGCGGATATGGGGGCTGACGGGCTGGTCCGCATCCACCAGCGCGAGGACGCGGAAGGGCGCCCAGACCTTAATCTGCTCGAAAGGGTACTTAGTGGACTCCGTAAGATCTAGCGTCGCTCAGCCGCAGGGTGCTCCGGCGGCGATGACCTCGGTGAAGATCGTGGTCGCTGGCGGTTTCGGCGTCGGCAAGACCACGTTCGTCGGTTCGGTGTCGGAGATCACTCCGCTCACCACCGAGGCCCAGATGACGGTGGCCAGCACCGACGTGGACGACCTGTCACACGTCCCGGACAAGAGCACCACCACGGTAGCGATGGACTTCGGGCGGATCACGCTCGAGAAGGACCTCATCCTCTATCTGTTCGGTACGCCCGGCCAGCACCGCTTCTGGTTCATGTGGGACGACCTCATCCAGGGTGCGATCGGGGCCGTGGTCCTGGTCGACACCCGGCGGCTCGCCGACTCCTTCCCCGCCGTGGACTACTTCGAGGCCAGTGGGCTGCCGTTCGTGATCGGCATCAACGGCTTTCACGGCCAGTTCCCGCACCGCTCCAAGGACGTGAGCGAGGCGCTGGCGATCTCAACGGACGTGCCCGTCATCCCGTGCGACGCGCGTAACCGCGAGTCGACGAAGGCGACCCTGGTGACCCTGGTCGAGCACGCGATGAGCGTGCAGGCCGCCGGCCGTTACTAGTCCAGCCGACACTGCCTGGCTGCTGCAAAACCCGGTCCGGGGCGCCCCGCCCCGGTCTGCGGGTTATGCCGGGCTGCCGGTAAATTGAGCACCATCCCGCGCTGGCCATCGTTGTCCTGCGCCCCGGGACCCCTCGCCGAGACGGAGGACCGCCCCCCATGGGGGATCGCCACTACAGCACGAGCACCGCATTTCTGGAAGCGCTGGCGGAGGCCGGCGTCCGTTACATGTTCGCCAACCTCGGCAGCGACCACCCGGGCCTGATCGAGGCGCTCGCCCAGGTCCGCGCCGAGGGCCGCCGGGCCGACCTGCCCGAGCTGATCATCTGCCCGCACGAGATGGTCGCCCTCAGCGCGGCGCACGCCTACGCCGCGGTGTCCGGTGAGCCCCAGGCCGTGCTCGTGCACGTGGACGCGGGGACCCAGAACCTGGGCGGTGCCGTCCACAACGCCGCCCGGGGCCGGATCCCCGTCCTGATCTTCGCCGGCGCCGCCCCCTTCACCATGGACGGCGAGCTCCCGGGCGGACGGAACGAGTTCATCCACTGGCTCCAGGACGTCCGCGACCAGCGCGGCATCCTGCGCAACTACACCAAGTACGACAACGAGATCCGCACCGGGCGCAACGTCAAGCAACTGGTGTTCCGCGCCCTGCAGATCGCCCGCAGCGCCCCGGCCGGCCCGGTCTACCTGGTGGGCCCGCGCGAAACCATGGAAGAACAGGTCGAGCCCTACGCCCTCGAGCCCGGCCTTTACACGCCGGTGGCCCCGGCGGCGCTCTCCCCGGAAGTAACCGCCGACATCGCCACGGCCCTGGCCCGGGCCAGCAAGCCCCTGGTGGTCACCTCTTACCTGGGCAGGGACCCCGCGGCCGTGGACGAGCTCGTTCAGCTGGCCGAGGCGCTGGCCATCCCGGTCATCGAAGCGTCCCCCAGCCACGTCAATTTCCCCGATAGTCATCCGATGCATCACGGCTATCACTGGCACACCTCGACGCAGAATCCGCTGCTGGCCCAGGCCGATGTCATCCTGGTGGCCGACTCCGACGTGCCGTGGATTCCGGCGGTCAACCGTCCCGCCGCCGGCGCGGTGATCTACTGCATCGACTCGGACCCGCTGAAGGACCAGCTGCCGCTGTGGCATGTGCCCGCGCGCAGGTTCGCCGCCGCCGCGAGCCGGGTGGCCCTGGCCCAGATCAATGCCTTTGTCCGGGACAACGGCCTCGTCGACGACGATGTGGTGGCCGCCCGGGGAGCGGAGAACAAGGCGATCCACGACCGCCAGCGGGCGGAGTGGGCCGAGCAGGAGCAGCCGTCAGATGACGGCGCCATCACCCCGCAGTACCTCACCGCGTGCGTCCGGGAGGCTCTCGGGGGCGAGGAGGCCCTCGTCCTCGTCGAGGCGGTCACGAACTCCCAGGCGATCAGCCAGCACATGCGGGCAAACCGTCCCGGCTCGCTGATCGGCAGCGGCGCCAGCTCGCTGGGCTGGGCCGGTGGCGGCGCGGTCGGCGCGAAACTGGCCGCCCCGGACCGGACGGTGGTCTGCCTGGTGGGCGACGGCTGCTACCTGTTCGGGGTTCCCAGCGCCGCGCAGTGGGTGTCCCGGCGGTATAAGACGCCCGCGCTGACCGTGATCTACAACAACCGCGGCTGGCGCGCGCCGAAGAACTCGACACTCGCCGTCCATCCCGACGGTGCGGCGGCCGCGGCCGACGAGTTCAACGTCAGCTTCGAGCCCGCCGCCGACCTGCCCGGTATCGCCGCGGCCGCCGGCGGGGCCTTCGCCGCGAACGTGACCGACCCGGCCGATCTGCCCGGAGTGCTGAAAGAGGCGCTGGCCGCCGTGCACAGCGGCCGTTCGGCGGTGGTGGCCGCGCACCTGCCCGGCGTCTGACCAAGCGCCCAGTCCGGCGCCCCAGTCCGGCGCCCCAGTCCAGCGCCCCGTTCCTGCGTCACAAGGCCCGGCGATCCGCCGGGCCCCGCGGCTGGCCGCCTGGGTCAGAACTGCACGCCGCGCGTCAGCGCCCCGTCGACGACCAGGTTCGTGCCGGATATAAAGGATGCCGCCGGGCTGGCCATGAAGACCACCGCGCGGGCGATCTCCTCCGGCCTGGCCATCCGCCCGGTCGGGTTCAGCCCCATGGCCTGCGCGAACAGCTCGGGGTTGTTCTGCTCGATGTTCTCCCAGACGCCACCGGGAAAGTAGGTGTTGCCGGGGGACAGGCTGTTGGCCCGGATGCCCTTCGGCGCGAGCTGGTACGCCAGCCCCTGGGTGTAGTGGATGAGGGCCGCCTTGAACGTGCCGTACGGTCCGGCCGCGAAGTCGATCTCCCGGCCGGACACGCTAGCGATGGTCACAATCGAGGCGGCGTCGCTCTTCTCCAGATGCGGCATGGCCGCGTTGACGAGGCGGACGGCGTGCATCAGGTCCACCTCGAAGCTGGCCTGCCAGTTGGCCGGCTCGTCCGGGATGGCCAGCGCGCTGACGTTGGCGATCACGATGTCAAGGCCCCCGAGCCGGTCGGCGCTGGCGGCGACCCAGCCCTGGACGGCGTTGGCGTCGGCCACGTCGAACGCCTGACCGAGCACCGTGCCGCCGCTCCGGCTGAGCGTGCTCACCGCGTCATAGACGCCGCTTTCGGTGCGTGCGCAGAACCCGACCGCGGCTCCCTCCGCGGCCAGCGTTTCCACGATCGCCCGCCCGATGCCGCGCGTGCCGCCGCTGACCAGGGCGCGGCGCCCCTCAAGACCCAGATCCACTGTCGGCTCCTTCGTCAGAGGCTGATGGTCGCGGCGGTCTCCCGCAGCTGCCGGTGCACGCCGCCGTAGGCGGCCGCGGCGGGCAGCAGTGCCTTCGGTACCTTCGTGACCGCGCTGTAGTTGGCGTCCACCACGTTGGCCAGCGGGGCCAGGCTGGTCTGCGACAGCAGCTGGTAGGCGTCCATCCGGTCCAGCCCGTACAGCTCCATCAGCCACATCACCATGCCGACCTGGCTCACCCGCCAGGCGTCTTCCAGCGGACGGCTGGAGCCCACCACGATCAGGTGCTCGTCGGTTTCCAGGCGCGGCCAGGCCGGGGCGCCTCCCTTGATCAGCTCCACCACCAGCGTGACGTCCATCGCGCCTTCCACCGCGGTGCCGCACGCCTCGCCCTCGCCCTGCCGGTAGTGCCCGTCACCCACGGAGAACAGGCCGCCCTCGACGTTGACCGCCAGGTAGCAGGTCGCGCCGGCGGCCATCTCCGGCGTGTCCATGTTCCCGCCGAAGGTGTCCGGCACCAGCGAGGACCGCACTTCCCCGGCCGCCGGGGCCACGCCGACCGTGCCCAGCATGCAGTTGATCGGCAGTTCCACCCGCAGGTCGCTGGCCTGGGCCTGGAACGCGACCGTGTTCTGCTCCCGGTCGACCTCGTATATCCACGTCCGTTCCGGCAGCGGATCCTGCAGCGTCGCGGTCCGGTCGGTGCTGGTCAGCCCGCCGAAGAGGGGGATCGTGCAGGACGCGCCGAAGCTGCGGGCCGGGGTGAGATCCACGAAGTGCAGCGCCAGCGTGTCGCCGGGCTCGGCACCCGCCACGAAGAACGGCCCGGTCTGCGGGTTCACGAACGGCATGGTCAGTGCCGTGCTCGGCATGTCCGTAACCTGCCGGATGCTGCCGCAGAATGCGTCATCCGTCCATAGCCGCAGCACCGTCCCGGGCTGGATCTTCCGGACGGGCGCGACGCCGCCGAACGTGAACGCGTACTGCTCGCGCTCCGGGCGGAACTCGATGACCTCCATCGGGACCTTTCTCTGGTGCTCGGCTCTCGGGTGCAGCGTCTTCCGGGTGCCCGCGTCACGGCGGCCCGCCGGGCCGGTTCAAGATCCCGGCATACCCGATGGTCCTCGCCCATACCTGGTGATTGTCAAGGGCGGCGATGGCCGCCCAGCCCGGAGGCATGCCCCGTTTCCTGGTAATGTGCACCCGATCCGGGCCGGGCACAACCGTCCCGGAGCGGGGCGGTAGCTCAGCCGGTTAGAGCAGCGGACTCATAATCCGCCGGTCCTGGGTTCGAGTCCCAGCCGCCCCACGTAACTTAGCTGGTACAGGTGTTTAAACATCCCGGCCCGTGCATGCCCATGCGCGCTCCCTGTCCGTGGCCTGCACGGCCCTCGGAATCCGGGATGCATGGACAATAGCGGACGATGGCGGCCGGGTCGCCTCCTCCCACAGAATCGCGCGCCGGGAATGTTATGCGGCTGCTGTCTGTCGGCGGACGCGCTTATGCTGGGCGAAACGGAGACCTATAGGAGCGCTGCTGATGACCGCGCCGCATGCCAGGCAACCTCAGGTCCTGCCTCGCCCGGCCTGCACGCCCACGGCGATCCGGGCCGTGCTGGCCGCCAACGCCGACGGCGATATCCTCCAGCGGTACGACGAGGATCTGGATGCGGCGTTCGAACAGGCCCGCGAGCAAGGTGACGTGACCCGCTGGTGCAGACGGTCAAGCGCTGGTGGTTCGAGGCGGACGCCTGGCGTGACCCCCAAGCAAAGCGGGAGCTCCTAGCTCGCATCGACACCTACCGAGACGAGGGCCCGCCGCCTGCGGAACAGCGGATGAGCCGGAAGGAGCTCGGGACCCGGTTCGTGTCGACGCGTGTACCGGTGGGAGCTGGATAGCCCGGCCCGGCAAGAGTTCGCCGACCTGCCTCCGGCCGCGCGAGCATCCCTAGCGGCATTTATGGATGCGGTCGTGATCGTGGATCCGGCGCGCACCAGCGCCGCCGCGACGAGCGTGATGACGTTCTATGCCTACGCTCACTGCATTTCGGCCCGGACGGCGGGGGCCTGGTCACGTTCCTGGTGTACCAGCCGGATGATCTCGTGCTTGTAGTCAAGATCCAGTGGCTCGGCGGTTAGCAACGTTCGGTTCTCCTCGAAAGGCCTTTCTCGCTGGGCGCTGGCACGCGCTGATCACCTGGAGGTAATAACGCCATCGGCGGCACGACTCCGTGGTATCCGTGCAGGCAGCGCACCCTGGAGCGCCGGGCCGGGCTTCCATAATCCGCCGGTCCTGGGTTCGAGCCCCAGCCGCCCCACCAGCCACGCGCGGCGGCCTGCAAATTCCGCCTGTCAGGTGTGTACGTCGAAGACTTCGATCTCGCATCGTGCTACACCGCTGCGTTTGACCCGCGCGTCGGCGGTGATCAGGGGGACGTGGAGGGCTTCGGCCAAGGCGACATACTGAGCGTCGTAGGCGGACAGGTTGCCATGAAGGCTCTTCAAGCGAGGCCACAAGGGCAGCACGTCCTGCCGTTCGACGGGAACACGCGGTAGTTGGAGAGCGCGGCGTCGGCTTCTTGTTCCGAGATTTTCTTTCCGCGTATGAGCCCGAGAAGCGCTGAGATGACCTCTCCGTCGAGTACGTACGGCGCATACAGGGTCTGCGCTGCGGTCACCCGGCGAGCGACTGCATCTCCTGTCTGCGTCTTCGCTGCCAACAGTTCGATCATGGCCGAGCAGTCGATGACGGTCAACGTCCGGTTCGTCCCTCGTCGATTGCGGCGAGGATGTCGTCGGTGCTGATGTCAGCGGTCGCCTGCCTCCGGGCCTGCTCTACAGCCTCCGCAACAGTGGGTCTGGCGGCCTCGCGCTCAATCAAGCTGCGGAGGTAAGCCTGTAAAGACTGGTCGGCCTGAGCCGCGCGAATCTTCATCGTGCGTACGGCGTCTTCGGACACGTCTCGGATGGTAAGCGCACTCATGAATGCATATTATCATCATTGACTGCATAGTGCAGTCACATGTGCGCCGGGCCCAGTTCGGGTCTTGACGCGTGTACCGGTGGGAGCTGGATGGGCCCGGCTCAGCAGGAGGTCGCCGACCTGCCTCTGGCCGCGAGTATCGCTAGCGGCATTCATGGACGCGGTTGTACTTCTTCAGGCCTGCTGCGGGGAGGAGTGCGACGGCACGCCGTTCTCGGCCGGCGCCGGGCTGGATGCGCTCGGGCCGAGTCGCGACCCGGGCCTGCGACATGATCGTGCGGTCAGCGAGCACAAGGACCAGTCCCAGGGCGCTGACGACGACCATGATCAGTGCGATCACGTGCAGGCCGTGGTCGGTGACGCTGGTGTGGAAGACGATGGAGATGAGCGCGGAGGAGGCGATCGAGCCGATGTAGCCGAAGGTCCGGAACAGGCCCGACGCCGTGCCGATCTGATCGGCGGTGACCTGGGTGTAGAGCGTCGTCTGGTTGGCGCTGATGCTCGTACCGAGCGTGACCCCGAACACCAGGGTGACGACCACGATCCAGACGATCGGGGTGCTCGTGGTGAGCGCGAGCACCCCGGCGGATGCCGCCAGGCAGGACACCGCCGCGACCACCAGCGGCATGCGGACCAGGTTGCGCCTCGACAGGGGCCAGATGAGGACAGCAGACACTGCGCTCATGGGCAACAGAAGCAGCCCGGCCTCCTCGGCCGAGATACCCCGGCCCGCCTGGAGCCACTGGGTGAGGCCGTACAGGACGGTGTAGACGCACAGGGTGGCCAGGGCGAACCGCAGGTAGGTTCGGGTGAGCGCCAGGTTCGTCGCCAGCAGGCGCACATCGAAGAACGGGTGGCTCGCCCGCAGCTCCCACCACACCAGGCCGGCACCGACCACGACGGCCAGGCTGAGAGCGATCCAATCCGGGTGCGGCAGTCCCATCAGGAACACCAGCAGGGCGGTCATCGCGCCGGCGAACCCGACGATGCCGGCCACGTCGAGGCGGGCCGCCACCTGCCGAACGGTTCTCGACCCGGCGGCTGGCGTGTCGCGAGGAATCCAGCAACAGGCCATGGCCAGGGTCAGGACGGCAAACGGCACGTTGATGAAGAACGTGGTCCGCCACCCCCAGGCGTCGACCAGCACCCCGCCGATCGGGAGGCCGACCGCAGCCGTGGCCGCGCCGGCGATCATCAGGCCACCGAGCACCCTGCCCGGCGGCGCGTCCAGCCCGGCCGCCTCGGCCCGGCGGCGGATGAAGAGCATGGCCGACGGGTAACCGGCCGAGGTGCCCACCCCGATCAGGACCCGGGCCACGACCAAGGTGGTCAGGTCCTGGCCGAACCCTCCGACCAAGCCGCCCGCCAGCACGGTCAGGATGCCGGCCAGGAACACCCGGCGGGGCCCGAACTCCTCGGCGAGCTTGCCCCCCGTGGGCTGGGCGATCGCGCTGGCCAGGTACAGCGCCGAGACCAGCACGGCGGTCCGGCCCACCGACACGTGGACGGCGGCCGCGATCGGCACCAGCGCCGTGGCGATCAGGGAACTGTTGATCGGGTTCAGCGCCGAACCCATGAACAGCGGCGTCACGAACCGCCAGGGGAACGCGTTTGTGCTGGGCACCTGGTCAGGTGCCGCCATCAGAGGCTCTCCCCCAACCGTTCGATCAGCGGAGCAGCCGCTCTCAGGGTCTCGATCTCGGCTTGGTGAACCCGCCCGCGAGCGCCTTCGCCAGCTGCTCGGTCCGGGCGCCGCGCTTGTTCTGTAGCGCCTGCTGACCGGCCGTCGTCACCGACATCGCCACCCGCCGGCCGTCAGCGGGGTCCGGACGACGCTCCACCAGGCCACGCTCCTCCAGCGCGGCGAGCGTCGCCCCCATCGCCTGCGGGGTGATCTGTTCCACCCTGGCCAAGTCGCTCGTCGTCGCCGACCCGGCCCGTTCGAGGCGGGACAGAGCTGATATCTCGGGGAGCGAGAGATCGGCCTGGACAGACGACTGGCGAAGCCGTCGCATGAACAAGCCGATGCTCACCTGCAGCGCCGAGGCCGTGTTCACATGCAGATCTTCAGCGTTCACATCCAGATCATCAACCATGATTGAAAGTCTAGCCTTCATAGTCTGACTTTGCCAATCCAGACTTCACAATCTGACTTGACTAGTCCGGGTTCCCGTCGAGGCAGCACCCGCTGGCGGTCCCGAACGCGGCCGCGAAGGCGCCTGTCTCAGGCCGCCGAGCGGTCGCTGAGCGGGCGGCGGCGCAGTTCCGTCTGCTGGATCGCGGGCGGCACGTAGGCCTGGTCGAGGGTGCCGATGTCGGTTCCGGGCGGGACGATCTCATCGATCCGGTCGAGGATCTCGTCGGACAGCGCGATGTCCACCCCGGCCAGAAGGTCGTCGAACTGCTCCATGGTGCGGGCGCCGAGCAGCGCGCTGGTCACGGCCGGGTGCGAGATCGCGAACGCCATGGCCAGGTGGGGCATCGACAGTCCCGCTTCCCCGGCCAGCGCGATCAACTGCTCCACCGCGTCCAGGCGCCGCTCGTCACTGAACACCTTAATCATTTTCGCGCGGGTGAGGTCGTTGTCCTGCCCGCGACGGACCCGGCCGGTGAGCATGCCCTGACCCAGCGGCCCCCAGGTCAGAATGCCCATGCCGTACTGCTGCGCGACCGGAAGCACCTCCCGCTCGATGCCGCGGTTCAGGATCGAGTACGGCGGCTGCTCGGTCCGGAACCGCTCCAGCCCGCGCCGTTGCGCCACCCAGTGCGCCTCGACCAGGTTCGAGGCCGGCATGTTCGAGGTTCCGCACGCGCGGATCTTGCCGCTGCGGATGAGGTCGGTCAGCGCGGAGAGTGTTTCCTCGATGTCCGTATCGGGATCGGGGCGGTGGATCTGGTACACGTCGATGTGGTCGGTCTGCAGGCGGCGCAGCGAGTTCTCGACCGCCGTCATGATCCAGCGGCGGGAGGCACCCTGCTGGTTCGGGTCGCTCCCCATGGGGCGGCTGACCTTCGTGGTGAGGACGACATTGTCACGGCGGCCCTTCAGCGCGCGGCCGACGATCTCCTCCGAGTCTCCGTACGCGTCGGCGGTGTCGACGAGGTTGATGCCTGCGTCGAGCGCCTTGTGGATGATCCGGATCGAGTCCTCCGGGTCCTTGTTGCCGACCCGGGTGGCGAACATGAGCGCGCCGAGCGCGTACGGGCTGACCTTGATGCCTGTCCGGCCCAGGTTCCGGTATCGCATGAGGTTCTCCAGACGTAGCGTGACGTGAGCAGACGCCCCCGCCGACGTCACTGCCACTAAGCGGAAGCTCTTTCCGGAACTATACGGAATAGCTTTCCGGTTAGCAACAGGAGGACCATGTCACCCGACCCGGTCGGGCCGGCTCTCGGCGGCTCGACCCGTCCCGCGTCAGCGCTCGGACGCCCAGCGGAATGTCGCCGCGCTGGTCGAGGCGGCCAAGACCGTGTTCGCCAGCAGCGGCGTGGACGCGCCCGCGAAGGAGATCACGGATCTTGCCGGAGTGGGCGTCGGCACGCTCTACCGGCATTTCCCTCGCCGGTCCGACCTCATCGTCGCCGTGCTGCAACACGAGATCGACGAGTGTGTCGAGGCCGCGGCCGAGCTCGGGACCACGCTCGTCCGTGGGAGGCGCTCATGGGCTGGATCGAGCGCTACACCGACTTCGTCGGCACCAACGCGGGCTCGCCTCGGCGCTGCACTCCGGCGACCCGGCCTACGATGACCTGCCGGAGCACCTCATGGACCGGCTGGTACCGCCGCTCCAGACGCTCCTGGCCCGGGCGGTCGACGGCGGGTACGCGCGCGACGACGTTAAGGCCAGGGAATCCTCACGACCATCGCCCTCATCTGCCAGCCGGTCCCCGGCGAGCAACCGGCTTCAATCGGCGCATGACCCGGGTGTTCATGGCGGGACTGGGCCGCGTTGCTACGCGGTGTTGAGCCAGCGGAGAGCGGCGGCCAGGCGACGGCAGCGAATCAGAGCCGCCGACGGTCTACCAGGACGGCTACACCGGCGCGCTGTTCCTGGACAAGCCACACGAAATCGAGCGGTTCGGCGACGCCTTCGAGCAGATCTGGGCCAAGGCAGCCAGCGAATCCGCCTCCAGCCGGCTCATCCGGCAAAGCGTGAAAGAGATATCAGGGAGATGACCATGATTATGGACCCCCGCCCACCGTGGCGGAAGTCGAGCTACAGCAACGGCCAGGCCAACTGCGTCGAGGTGGTCACAGCCGTCCGCACCGTTGACGTCCGTGATTCCAAGGATCCGCATGGTCCGGCGCTGGCCTTCCGGCCGGCCGGCTGGCAGGCGTTCACCCGGAGCATCAGGAACGGCACGGCCGCCGCTGACCAGCGGCAACCGGGGCGCACCGCAGACCCGCGATGCGCCCCTTTGCTGATCCGCCGGCTGCTTGACGGGCTAGGACTTCGAGCCCAGGTCGGGGGGCAGGAAGGTAGCGTGAGACATGTCGCGCCCATCGGCCTGCCAGGCACGAGCAGGTGTCGTCACGCCTACCGAGCCGACTGATTTCGAGGGCGTCAGCGCCAGAATTCGGTGAGCTGCTCGGCAAGGGCTCTGCCTTGGTTGTAACCGGCTCGGGCGGCGGGCGGACGCGCCGACAGATCCATCAGATTGCTGCCGAATGCGTCGCGGGAGTCGGTGTCCGGGAGGACGGTTTCGACTCTGCTGCCGCGGGCGCGTAGTTCGTCGGCCTCTGCTGCCAGATGCATGCCCCAGTCCAGCGGCGCCGTGTTCTGCCGCCAAGTGGCGACAGCACCAGCACCCGCCCGTATCCGGCGGCCAGATCGGCATTCTCGCTGGATCGCCGGTAGCCGCCGTCGATGTACCGGCTGTCGCCGATACCGTAGGGAGGGACACCGAAGCCGTTGGCACAGCTGGCGGCGACGGCGTCCACCAGGTCGACTCCGCTGTGGCGGTCGAACACGACCGGTTCACCGGTATGGGCATCGACCGCCACGATCAGCACCGATCGCTGCGGCCAGCGCTGACTGGGCAGCCGAGCGGCGACCGTAGCGCGCCACCGCGTTTGCCCGGAGCCGTCCGACGCGGCATCCATCTCGAGCGCCGCCGCACCCAGTCTTCGGCGCATGTCGGCCGCATCCTCAGCGGCGGCGATGATTTCGCTCGTCCTCCGCATATGGTCGGCCACCGGCCCAATGGGAACGCGTCCGCTGTCGGATCCGGCCGGACCAGGCCGTTGCTGGGGCGCAGCGGAAAGGATGCCGGCCAGCAGCTGGGCCGGGCTAGCGTTAGTTATCTGGGCAGCGGCCGTCGATCCGGCCGACGTCCCAATGATCAGATCGGCCTCGGTCACATCCAGCCCGGCGTCAAACAGGCCGGCAATGACGCCGATCAGCCACGCATTGCCTGCCGATCCGCCACCACCGAGGACCAACGCTCGCTGATCCGCGGCGCGCACCCGCCTTATGGCGCCGGCCTGCAGCCGATCCTGGTCGGACCTTGGCCCGTCGGAGGCCTTCGTCGAGGTGACGTGCAGAGTTGAAAAAGGTGCTGTGTTCATGGGAGCCGCCTTTCGCGAGCTGCCTGGCGGGCGCTCCCGGTGGCGACTACCTCAGTCGCGCGATCGTGGACGGCAGCGGAGCACCCACTGCGGATACTGCGTACATGGGACTCACCTCCAGCCGATGGATCACGATCGCCACGACGTTAGCACGCCGGCGACGCCTTGTGGACGGCGGCCACGAGAAACTGCCCGGAGATGGCCATGAAGCTGCCCGCTGGCGGACATGAGAACTGCCCGGCGGCGGCCATGAGATCTGCCCGACACGTCTGACCGTTCCCTGCGGCGTCCCCGGCGGGGGTCCCCTCCCCGGCTTGGCTGAGCGGTGCCATCCGTTCTCAGCCGGGCCCCGGGGGAGGGGACACGTGAAGTCTGCCGAGGAAATCATGGAAATTCTTGCTGCTTATGACCTGACCGGGTCGTTGCGGGATGCCGCCGAGCTGGCGGGCTGCTCGCACCACACGGTTGGCCGGTATGTGGCTGCCCGGGAAGCGGGCCGTGTCCCGGGGGAAGCGCCAGCGCGGCGGCCGGGGGTAATTGACCCGTTCCTGGCCAAGCTGGAGGAGATGGTGGAGCGGTCGCACGGGAAGATCCGCGCGGACGTGGCGCACGAGACGATCACCGCGATGGGCTATGGCGGGTCGGAGCGGACGACCCGGCGGGCGGTCGCGCAGGTCAAGGCGAACCGGGCGGCGGGACGGCGGCGGGTGTTCCGGCCGTGGGTGCCCGAGCCGGGAATGTGGGCGCAGTATGACTTCGGGGACGGCCCGCGGATCGGCGGGACGGCCACGATCTTGTTCTGCCTGTGGCTGGCCTGGTCGAGGTTCCGGGTGGTGCTGCCGCTGCTGGATAAGTCCCAGCCCTCGGTCCTGGCCGCGGCCGATGTCGCGCTGCGCCGCCTCGGCGGGGTCCCGACCTACCTGCTGACCGACAACGAGAAGACCGTCACCGTCGAGCATGTCGCGGGGATCCCGGTCCGCAACCCCGGTGCTGTAATGTTCGCCCGTCACTACGGGCTGACGATCGCGACGTGCCTGCCGGCGGATTCCGCAGACCAAGGGCGGCAGCGAAGCCACCGTCCGGATCGCCAAGGCCGACCTGGTGCCCACGGCGGCGAACCTGCTGGCGGAGTACCCGTCCTTCGCTGCGCTGGAAGCGGCCTGCGGGGCGTTCTGCGGCCAGGTCAATGCCCGGCCGCACCGGGCGACCCGCCGGGTCCCGGCCGAGATGCTGGCTGAGGAGCGGTCCCGGCTGCACCCGGTCCCGGCGGTGCCGTTCACCGCCGCGCTGGGGGTGACCCGCAAGGTGGACGGCCTGTCGATGGTCTCGTTCGAAGGCGGCCGGTACTCGGTGCCGCACCAGCTCGCCGGCCAGGCGGTCTGGGCGCGCCGCCACGGCGATGAGCATCGTCATCGTCCACGCCGGCGAGGACGGCCCGGCCGAGGTCGCCCGTCACCAGGTCACCAGCCCGGGCAGCCCCAGCGTCCAGGACTCGCACTACCCCGCCGCACCGGCCGGCCCGCGGGAAGGACACCGCGGCCGCGGACCGCGGCGGAGGCGGAGTTCCTGGCCATCGGTGACGGTGCCGGCCTGTGGCTGGCCGAGGCCGCCGCGGCCGGTGCCAGCCGGGTCCGGGCGAAGATGGCCAGGGCTATCCAGCTGAGCCGCCTGCACCCGGCCGCCGATGTGGACCGGGCGCTGGGGCAGGCCGCCGCGGCCGGGCGGTTCGGCGAGCACGACCTGGATGCCCTCCTGGCCCATCAGGCCACCGCCGCGGAAGGGGCAGCAGCCCGCGCCAGCGAGGAACACACCCTGGCCCAGGGCACCGGACGCTGGGCCAGCTTCGGTGAGGTGACCCGGTGACCACTCGTGCTCCCGCCCCGCCGCCTTTGCACGCCGACCTGGAAGCGCTGCTGCGCCGGCTCCGCCTGCCCCATATCCGCCGGGCCGCCCCCGAGGTCCTGGCCACCGCCCGGGCGCAACGCTGGGAGCCGGCCGAGGTGCTACGCAGCCTGCTCGGCGAAGAGCTCGCCGGCCGGGAACGATCAGCGTTGCACAGACGGCACGGCAGCCAGTTTCCCCTCCGGCAAGACCTTCGAGGCCTGGGACCAAGGTTTCTTCGATCCCCCCACCGACCCAGGCCGCCCTGCGCACCCTGGAATGGGTGCGCCGGCGGGAGAACCTGGTGGTGTGCGGCCCATCGGGCACGGGCAAGACGTTTTTCCTAGAGGCCCTCGGGCAGGCGGCCGTCGAGGCCGGCATCAATGTGGCCTGGTTCGCCCTGGAGGCACTTGGGCGTACTGGTCCGCCGCCACCGCGCCGACGACACCGTCACCCGGGCCGTCGGGCGGATCTTCCGCGGAGCTGATCGTGGTTGATGACATTGGCCTTTGCCGGTGGCCCCGGATGCCGCCGAGGGCCTCTACCGCCTCGTCGACGCTGCTTACGAACGCCGCTCGGTCGCCGTCAGCTCGAACCTGCACCCATCAGGCTTCGACGAGCTCATGCCCAAGACATTGGCCAGTGCCACCGTCGACCGGCTCATGCACCACGCCCACGTCTGTGTCACGACCGGCGACAGCGTCCGCCTCCCAGGCCCCCGCCGGCAAAGGGGTGAAGCCCCTGGAATAAACCACCCGGGCACACCTGATGGCCGCCACTGGGCAGAACTCATGGCCATCAGCGGGCAGAATTCATGACCGCCACCGGGCAGAACCTAATGTCCCTTGACAGCCTTGCGCAGTCGGCATATTGACAGTCAGCGGACTTGTCGTATCCGCCCGCTGGATCCCCAGGCTTGGTCCGCCGTCCACACGTCGGCATCCAGCCGGTCGCCGAGCGCCAGGCACAGCCGATCGGCGAGGGACAGTCCCTCTCCTGGAGCCCATCTCCGGGCCGCCCATTCAGCATCGGCGGCAGTCACCGCTTCGACCTGGACCCCGTAGCTAATCAGGAGCGACCGGGACAGGTCCCAGTTCCGGCCATGCGCGCGGACCTTCTGCGCCACCTCAGA
The DNA here is from genome assembly GCA_963742865.1 of uncultured Actinomycetes bacterium. Lineage (GTDB taxonomy): Bacteria > Actinomycetota > Actinomycetes > Streptosporangiales > Streptosporangiaceae > Bog-532. The sequence continues at coordinate 29,415 of CAVUNW010000002.1, read as the reverse complement.
CCAGCTGGCAGCGCCACAGGCACCGCCGTCTCGGAGTGCCTCTTCGACGTGAGCTGCCCCCTGCCCACCCTGCAGGAGAGTAAGCAGGGCAGACGCATCGAAGACGTTCACGCCGCGTCGTCGGCGGCGGCCTCCGCCCGGCGTTCGGACAGGAGTTCACCCACCAGATCCAGGCCAGCGAGATCCGCCCGTACGAGTTCCTGGAGCTGCGCACGGGTCAGAAGAACGAGGCCGGTCGGAGTCTCGAGCAGGATGAGCGCGGTGCCCTCCGCAAGCCCGGCCCGCTCCCGCAGGTCGGCCGGGATCACCAGCCGCCCCCGGTCTCCCATCACTACTTGGTATGTCCCACTCACATTATCAACGTACCACTCTGATATCAGTCGTGGGAGAGAAGTGCGCATCCGCGTCCGCGTCCCCATGCCCTGCTCAGGCCCCACTTCTTAACACGCTCTAGCGGGTTGCGGACGTCACGAGCTCCGGTGGCTGTGCCGCCGCCACCGTTGGGGGCTTCTGACGGCGCCGGATGAGCCCGAAGGCGACGGGGACGGCGGCCAGTCCGGTCAGCCCGCACACCCACAGGGCCCAGCTGGAACCCGCCGGTGAGCGCGGCGGCGGTGGCGTAGCCATGGTGGATGAGCGTGCGGACGTGCGAGGCCGCGATGGACGAGGCGACCGCCACGCCGATCGCACCGCCGAGGTTCTGCGAGGTGCTGAGCAGGCCCGAGGCGACTCCCGCGTCGCGTTCGGTGACGCCGGTGAGCGCGCCGATGGAGATCGGGATGAAGGCGCAGGCGGTGCCGATGCCGGCCACGAAGAACGGCCCGGCCAGGTCTCGCCAGAAGCTCCCGTTGGGCGGCGCCTGGGCGGCCCACAGCATCCCGGCTCCGATGAGGGTCATGCCGAAGGCCATGACGGCCTTGGGCGAGGTGCGCGTCACGATCTTCTGGGAGAGGCCGGCGCAGGCCAGGGAGGTGACCGACGCCGTCATCCAGGCCGCCCCGGTCGCCAGAGCGGAGAACCCGAGCACCTGCTGCATGTAGAGGGTGCCCAGGAAGACGAAGGTGAAGAAGCTCGTTCCCAGCAGGAAGCCGACCGCGTTCGATCCGGCCACGCTGCTCAGCCGGAGCAGCGGCAGCGGCAGGAGCGGCGCCTCGACCTTCGTCTCGATGACGAAGAACACGGCGAGCAGCGCAGCCCCGGCCGCGAGCATGGCGACGGTCTGAGTGGCCGCCCAGCCGGCCTGCGGCGCCTGGGAGATGGCGTAGACGAAGACCAGCAGGGCGGCGGTGATCGAGACGGCGCCGAAGGGGTCGTAGCGCCGCCGTGCGCTGCCCACACGGCTCTCGGGCACCAGCCTGGGCGCCAGAACCAGCGCGGCTGCGCCGATGGGGACGTTGAAGAAGAAGATGTACGGCCACCCGGCGTAGGTGGTGAGGATGCCGCCGGCGAGGAGCCCAACCGTCCCGCCCAGCGCGCCGACCCCGCCCCAGATGCCCAGCGCCTTGTTGCGTTCGGCCCCCTCGGAGAACATGTTCATCACGATCGACAGCGCGGCCGGGAGCACGAGCGCCGCCCCGAGTCCCTGGATCCCCCGCATCACGATGAGGAAGGTGTCCGAGGTGGCGAGACCGCCACCGAGCGAGGCGCAGGTGAAGACGACCAGGCCGGCCATGAGGAGGCGGCGCCGGCCCAGGAGGTCAGCCGCGCGGCCGCCGAGGAGCAGGAAGCCGGCGAAGGTCAGCCCGTAGGCGGTGACCACCCACTGCAGGTCGGACTCGGGGAAGTGGAGCTTGCGGCCGATGGTCGGCAGGGCGACGTTGACGATCGTGAAGTCCACGATGGTGATGAAGTAGGCCACCACCAGCAGGGCGAAGGCTCGCCAGCGCTGGCCCGGGCGGCGGCTGGTCCGCGGCATGTCTGGACGTTCTGCATGTCTTCCTCCTTCTCGATGTGCAACCAAGGTGCACTTCTCCGCGATGTGCAACCAATGGTTGCATATCCGCGTGATGTGCAACCTTCGGTTGCACGTTCGCACATGCACCAGGTTGCAGTGACGAGTCGCGATGACCGTGCGCTCCGTGGTTGCAGTTCGAGGGAGAGGAAAGGACGTGAGCTGATGGCAGACCTCGTGATTGAGCGGGAGGTGCTGATCGAGGCGCCGGCGGAGGTCGTGTGGCGCACCATCACCGAGCCTGATCAGATGAGCCAGTGGTTCGCCGACCGGGTGGAACTCGTCGTCGAACCCGGCGCTCATGGCTTCATGGAGTTCGGCGACCAGGGCGGCCCGGTCGTCGTGGAGACGGTCGATCCGCCGACTCGCTTCTCCTTCCGCTGGAACCATCCCCGCGGGGAGGAGCCGGTGGCGGGCAACTCGATGCTCGTCGAGTTCACGCTGACGCCGGAGGGCGACGAGCGGACCCGTCTTCGCGTGGCCGAAAGCGGCCACGAGCTGCGCGCCTGGCCCGACGCGGAGAAAGCAGCGTTATGCCGACGAGCACCGGGGCGGCTGGGCCGAGTACCTGGATCGCCTCGCCCGCATGCTCGCGAAGCGCCAACCGGGATGACAGCGCAGGCCGATGACGAGTTGTGGTCGGCCATCGCCGACCCGTCTCGTCGCCGGGTCCTCGACCTCCTGGTCAGCAACGGTGAGGTCAGCGCCAGCTGGCTGGCCGGCCACGTGCCCGTTCTCCCGCCAGGCGGTCTCCAAGCATCTGGTCGTGCTCGAAGAGGCCGGGCTGGTCAGCCGGCGCAAGCAGGGCCGGGAGGTTCTCTACCAGGTAGACGCCGACCGTCTCGACCAGGCCACCCGGGCCATGGCTGACCTCGCCGCGCAATGGGACCGGCGGCTCGGCGCGATCAAACGGCTCGCCGAAGCGGCGCACGCAGAAGCAAAGAAAAGCGAAGGCTCGAACCCTCCCATCCAAGGAGACAGTCATGAAGGATGAATCAGCAAACCCCGGCGGGCCGGCGCCGGCGCCACCCGCGCACCGGGCCTGCCCGCGGCCGTCGACCGGGCCACCTTCCAGGCCGAACTGGACGCGCTGCGGGTCCGGGAGAAGGCGCACACCCGCGAGGGCGACGCGATCGCCGCGGCCCGGCGGCGGCTGCCGATGGTCGAGGTGGACGCCGCCACTCCGCTGACCGGCCCGGACGGGCCCCTCACCCTGCTCGACGCGTTCGAGGGCCGCCGGCAGCTGATCGCCTACTACTTCATGTGGCACCCCGGCCACCCGGCGGCCGAGCAGTGCGAAGGCTGCACCTGGGTCACCACCCAGGTCACGCGAGCTGTCCTACCTGCATTCCCGCGACATCACCTTCGCGGTCTTCTGCCAGGGACCCTACGGCGAGAGCATCCGCTACCGCGACTTCATGGGCTGGGAGATGCCCTGGTACTCGGCCCAGGACTCCCTCGGCGCGCTCCTGGCCGGGCGCCAGATCGGCCGGATGCACCTGGTGTGCTACCTGCGCGACGGTGACCGGGTCTTCGAGACCTACTGGACCACCATCCGCGGCGTCGAGGTCATGGACAACAGCTACGCGCTCATGGACCTGACCGTGTACGGGCGCCAGGAGGCGTGGGAGGACTCGCCCCCCGGCTGGCCGCAGCAGTGCTCCAACACGCGGACTAACGGCGGCCCGCCCGCCTGGCCGCCACTGTCAGAGTGGGCGCAGTGGCCGGGCGGACGCCCCATCGCCCAGTGGCCGCGGCTCGAAGCCGGGCGCTCCGACGACCTCACCGTTGGGCCGCGAGCTCGCGCCTCAGTCACGTCCGTTCGGCAAGAATCTTGCTGCCTTAGAGCCCCTGACCTGCTGTAACGTTCAGGTCAGGGGCTCTTCGGCGGCGCTCCGCTATGCGGTTACCGGGACGCTAATCCTTTGGGCCCCGGACGAACCTGTAGGTGACGAAGGCGAGACCGTCACCGATGGTCGTGATATCGAGCAGGCGCAGGGGTTTCTGGCCGCTGGTCTCGCCGAAGAGGCGCTCGCCGGCCCCGAGCACGACCGGGTAGACGACCAGCCGCAGCCCGTCGACCAGGTTGTTCTCGATCAGCGTGCGCCCGAGCTGATAGCTGGCGTAGACGACGATGTCCCCGTTTAGCTCCTGCTTCAGCTTCGAGACCTCGCTGACCACGTTGCCCCTCAGGACCGTCGAGTTGTTCCACCTGGGCTCTTGGAGGGTCGAGGACACGACGTACTTGGGCAGGCTGTTCAGCCTGCCCGCCCACTCGCCAGTCCGGGATGCCCACCGCGTGGCGAACCACTCGTCGGTGCGCCGGCCCAGCAGGAGGGCCTCGGTGCCCAGCGCCTCCTCGAGCTCGACCTTGGCCCACTCTTCGAGGTCCTTGCCCCCGGACTGGCCGAACCAGCCGCCCAGCCGGAAGCCCTCCTCGCCGTCCGGGTCCTGGACGACTCCGTCGAGCGAGACGTTCGTGCTGATCACGATCTTTCCCATTTTGATTCTCCTTCTGGTTGGTGTTGTCAGCCCTGGTGCGTGCTCATGAATGAGTGCCAGACCTTCTTCCCTAAGCCCCTGGTCCTGGAGCTGATTCAGCCGTCGAAGATGCAGGCGCTGCCGCGCCGGAAAAGTGGGCGCCCGCCAACCGCCCAGTTCGTCCCCCGGCCCGCGCCTATACAAGATGGAAGTGCGGCCAGGTGCGGGAAGAAGAAGGTGACGCGAGGGTGGTAGCAGCCGACCTGATCTCACGGGCGCGGGCCGGGGACGGCGACGCGTTCCGGGAACTGACCGAGCCGTGCCTTCGAGAGCTCCAGTGCACTGCTACCGGATGCTCGGATCCTCCAGGACGCCGAGGATGCCCTCCAGAACACCATGCTGACCGCCTGGCGAGGCCTCAGCGGGTTCGAGGGGCGGGCCTCGCTGCGCACCTGGCTGTACCGGATCGCCACCAACCGGTGCCTCGACGCGCGCCGCGCAGCCCACCAGCACCCGGCCAAGGAGTGGGATGTGCCTGGGGTTGAAGCGCCCGAGCCGAACCGGCTCGGCGAGGTCGTATGGCTGCAGCCGTTTCCCGACGCCCTCCTGGAGGGGGCGATCGAGGTGCCGCTCGGCCCCGAGGCCCGCTACGAGCAGACCGAAGCCATCTCCCTGGCCTTCGTCACCGCCCTGCAGGTCCTGCCGCCTCGCCAGCTCGCCGTGCTCATCCTGCGTGACGTCCTCGGATTCCACGCCAGCGAGGTGGCCGGCATGCTGGACTTGACCGTCGAATCGGTCAACAGCGCCCTCAAACGGGCCCGTACCAGCCTGCAGCGCCAGCAGCCGCCGGCCGCCGGCCGCGTCCGCCTCCCGCCTGCGGCTCACCCGCCGAGGACGCGCTTGTGATGAAGTTCGTCCGCGCATGGGAGTCCGCCGATCTCGGTGCGCTCGTGGCCCTGCTGACCGACAACGTCTTCATGTCGATGCCGCCGATGCCCTTCGAATACGAAGGCCGGGACGTCGTGGCCCGCTTCTGCGCCGGCCTGTTCGGCGCGGGCCGCAGGTTCGACCTCGTGCCGACGCGAGCCAACGGCCAGCCGGCGTTCGGGGCCTACCTGCGCGCGCCTAGCGGCATCCGCCACGGGACCGGCCTCTACGTCCTCACCCTCACCGGCGACCGGATCTGCGCCCTGACCCGCTTCGACAACAGCGTGCTGCCGTGGTTCGGGCTACCGCGATCGCTCCCCAGCCGATAGCCGGATTCCGGGCGGCGGATGTGCGCCGCAGGCGCACGGATCGGACTTGCCCCGCGCATGAGCAGGGCGCGATGTCTATCCACCGTGTGCGGGAGTGGCTGTGATCACAGCCACTCCCGCACACGTTTGGCGGTCGCCGTGCCGTCGGTCCAGGTTTGCCTCTGCCCCGGCCTGGCCCGGGCCGTCCGCCGGGCGCTCTTCGCGGGCGGCCTTCGACCCGAGCAGCTCCATGAGGAGCGCTTCGGCCGGTGTGTCGCCACGGCCAGGCAAGCTACGCAACCCAGCTGCAACGATGGGCGTGCCGGGACCGCTACTCCCAAACTGCAGCGTGGCTACGTGGGCGAAACCACAGCCGCCGCCGGCCGGACAGAATCCGCGCAGGCCAGGGCCATTGCCGGCAGAAGAGAACGATGAAGCGCTCGACGTCGCCGAGCTCGTGCGGCGAGCCGCCGAGGGGAATCGTTGGGCGTGGGAGCGTCTGGTCGACCAGTATTCACGGCTCATATGGGCCGTTACCAGGGATTTCAAGCTCGTCGAGAGCGATGCGGGTGACGTCTTCCAGCTGACGTGGCTGCGGCTGCTGACGCACATCAACAAGCTTGAGAAGCCGGGCCGGGTGGGTGCCTGGCTGGCGGCTACCGCACGGAATGAGTGCCTGCGCTGCCTCGCGGCCCACAATAGGGTGATGCTGGCCCAGGATGACACGGTCCTCGAGGCGGCGGCCGCACCTGTGCCGGAAATTGACGAGGGCCTGCTCTCCGCCGAGCGCACGCAAATGGTTCGCGACGCCGTGGCCAAACTGCCCCGGCGGTGGCAGCGAATGCTTGAGCTGCTGATGGCCGATCCGCCGGCTTCCTACGCCGAGATATCCGACCAGATCGGGCTGCCGATCGGCAGCATCGGGCCCACCCGCAGCCGGTGCCTAGCCCGGCTGCGGGTGCTGTTGCTGACTTCTTAGCCGACGATTGCCCGTAGCCCGCCCACCGATAACGAGAAACGCCGTTAGCCAAACGCGCGCAGGAACTCGATCGAGCGCCGGACAATGCCGTTCACATCGCCCGCGCCGTTCCAGAAATGCGACGCGCCCGGCACGAGCTCCAGATCGACCGTCGCCCCGGCCGTGCTGAGCGCCTTGGCCAGCCGGACGCTCTGCGCCGACGGCACCATGTCGTCCACGGCCCCGTGCATCAGCAGGATCGGCGGCGCGCCGGCGCTGGCGTGGGCGACCGGGCTGGCCTGCCACGCTCCTACTGGCCTGTCCGCAGGGCTATGTGCGGGTCTTCGCCGACGAGGGCCCGCCGATGGCCGCGCTGCCGGGCCGGCTGATCGCGGCCCAGCGCGCCGGCCGGGCGGCCGCCGACGTCGCACTGGGCTATTTGGCCCGGCTCCAGCAGGCCTTCGGCCCAGGGCAGCCCGTGTCTGATTCCGTCCCTGCCGGGATCGTCGACCCGTTGACCAGCCGCGAGCTTGAGGTGCTGACAATGATGGCGGCGGGTCGGCCGAATCAGGCCATCGCCCGCGAACTTGTGGTCACCCTGGACACCGTCAAGAGCACGTCGGCCACGTGCTGGGCAAGCTCGGCGCGGCCAATCGCACCGAGGCCGTCGCCCGGGCCCGTGAGCTTAGCCTGACCCCCCGACCAGCAGTATGACCGCACCCTGTTGGCCCCGGCGCGATGCCGGTGACCGGCCGGGGGGATCGAAATGTGCAGAACCGGCCTGGCGCAGGCGTGGTGCCTGGGGCACAACTCCCGCCGGGCTCGCAGGCGCTGGTGTCAGGACAGGTCCTGGCACGGGCTGATCGGCACTTTGGTGCCCCGGTGCCTGCTGCAAGATTCCACCTGGCATGTCCACTTTCGAGTGACGTCGGGGGCTGGCTGGCGCCCTAGCGTGCACAGGACGCAAACGCACGCCACTCATCGGGAGGAAAGGAATGGCCGCTCTCAGGGCCGCCCAGGCCAAGACCGGCGCCGTCGGCGCCACAATCGGCACACCCGAGACGCAGGTGCCCCCCCGGCCAGGCCGGTACGAGATCGACACCAGTTGTTCGGCCGTCACGTTCAGGACCCGGCACCTGTTCGGGCTCGCGCCGGTTCGCGGCAGCTTCGCGATCCGGGCCGGGACGATCGATGTCGCTGAGCCGCTCACCGGCTCAAGCGCCTACGTGGAAATCGACCCCGCAAGCTTCCGCACCGCGAACGGGCAACGGGACAACAACGTCCGTTCGGAGCGCCTCCTCGACGCCGGCCGGTACCCGGTCATCACGTTTCGTTCCGAAGGCGTGGACAGTCCGGCCTTGACCGGCACGCTGACCGTGCGCAATGTCACCATGCCGGTCACCCTGTCGATCGAGCAGACCGCGGTGACACCGGGATCTTTCAACGCCAAAGCGAGCACGCGCATCGACCGGACCGAGTTCGGCGTGACCGCATATCGCGGAGTGGCCGGGCGGTACCTCGACCTGACCGTGGAGGTGCGGTGCGTACGCACATGACCGCTACCGCGGGCAGGACCGCGTACGCCGCGGGCCCGGCTGGATCGCCTAAATCCAGCGCGGTGGTGGTAGCAGGGCTGCGCAAGAGCTACGGCGCGGTGCAGGCCGTGCGCGGAACGAGCTTCGCCGTCGAGCACGGGGAGATCTTCGCGCTGCTCGGGCCGAACGGCGCCGGCAAGACCACCACCCTGGAGATCCTCGAGGGATTCCGCACCCGCGATGCCGGACAGGTCGAAGTGCTCGGCCTTGATCCCGGCGACCGATCTCACGGGCGGGCACTGCGCGAGCGGATCGGGCTGGTGCTTCAGGATATCGCCGTCGAGCCCTACCTGACGGTCCGCGAGACGATCGCCCGCAACGCCGGCTACTACCCGGCACCACGTGACGTGGACGAGGTGATCGCGCTGGTCGGCCTGGCCGGGCAGACGCGGCAGAAGGTCCGGGCCCTTTCCGGTGGCCAGAAGCGGCGCCTGGACCTGGCGCTGGGCCTGATCGGCGGCCCGGAGCTGCTGTTCCTCGACGAGCCGACCACCGGGTTCGACCCGAACGCGCGCCGGGATGCATGGCAGATCGTCCGCAACCTGCGCGGCGAGGGAACCACCATCCTGCTAACCACGCACTACATGGAGGAGGCCCAGGCGCTGGCCGACCGGGTGGCGGTGATCTCCGGCGGCCAGATCGTCGCGGAAGGGACGCCAGCCACCATCGGCGGCCGTGACACCGCCCAGGCCCGGATCCGCTTCACCCTGCCCGTGGGGTACACGGCAGCCGACCTACCAGCCGATGCTGTGCCAGCCGACGGCCTGGTCACCGTGCAGACCGCAGAGCCGACCCGGACCCTGCACCAGCTGACCGGCTGGGCGCTCCGGCACGGCACGGTGCTGGGCCAGCTCAACGTCGACCGGCCCAGCCTGGAGGACATCTACCTGCGGCTGACCGACCACGACGGACCCGAGCACGCGACGGAAAGGAATCCATGGTGAGCCTCGCCCACCACCAGGCCCCGCGCCGGGTCTTCCCTCTGCTGTGGCATCAGATCCGCTACGAGCAGCTGTCGTTCTGGCGCAACCCGCAAAGCGCCTTCTTCACCTTCCTGTTCCCGGTGGTGATCATCACGATCTTCGGCGCGCTGTTCCGCGGCGTCAGCGGAAGCTCTTATTTCTACGGGCTGTCCGCGCTGCAGTACTACGTGCCGACGATCGCCGCGACATCCGTGCTGGGCGCCTGCTACAGCCAGCTGGCGATCGTGCTCTCGACGCGGCGGCAGAACGGTATCCTCAAGCGAGTGCGGGCGACACCGCTGCCGGCCTGGACCTACTTCCTCGGGCTGCTCGCCCACTGCATCCTGGTCAGCGCCGTGGATGTCGTGCTCATCACCGGCATCGGCTCGGCCTTCGGGACGCCGCTGCCCACCCACTGGCCCGCGATCGCGCTCGCACTCGTTCTCGGGGCGGCCAGTTTCTGCGCGCTCGGCGTCGCGGTGGCCTCCCTCATCCGCAATTCCGAGGCCGCGCCGGCGGTCGTGCAGCTGGTCCTGTTCCCTCTGGTCTTCCTCTCCGGCACCTACATGCCGATTCACTCCGACATGTTGAACCGCATCTCCGGCGCGTTGCCGGTGCGGCCGTTCAACCTGGCCCTGATAGGCCCGTTCGCCCAGCACATCGGGTTCGACTGGAAAGACCTCGGAGTGCTGCTGGCCTGGGGCGCCGCAGGAACCCTCATCGCCGTCCGCCGCTTCCGCTGGGACCCCAGCCCCGACTAGTCGCCGCTCCATACGGAGGTAGGCCAATGTGTCCCCATCTACCCGCGTGCCCGCCGGCTGACCGCCCGGACCGGGACGCTGCCCGCACCGTGGCCTTTCACCCCGAGCAGGGGTGGAGCCTCCTTTGCAACGGCGTGATCGTGTTCGATGACATGGGCGAGATCCTGCCCGGCGGCCTGGTCACTCCTCCTCCGCGCCGCCGGGCGCTCTCCCGGCTTCCCGCGGCGGCGTGACAGACCCGTCCGGAGGAACCTGTCCGTATCTGGCCGCGGTTAAGGGATCAGCCCTAGTTCCCGCGCCCGGGTGACGGCCTCGGTGCGGTTGGCCGCGCCGAGCTTGCTCAGGACGTGGCTGACGTGCTTCTTGACGGTGTCGAGGGTGACCACGAGCTGGCTCGCGATGGCCTGGTTCGATCTGCCGGCCGCCAGCATTGTCAGCACCTCCAGCTCACGGCTGGTCAGCTGCTCGACCAGGCCCGGCACCGCCGCGGGGGCCGTGCCGGACCGGGGGCCCGGCCTCGTGTGCCCGACGTCAAAGGCGCGCTGGAGCCGGGCCAGGCAGCCGAGCGGGACCCCGGCGGCGGCCTGCCGGCCCGCTGGGCCCCGATCAGCCGGGTCAGCAGCGCGGCCATCGGCGGTCCCTCGTCGGCGAAGACCCGGACATAGCCCTGCGGGCAGGCCAGCGTGAGCACCTCGGCCAGGGCGGTCACCGCGGCGGCGTCCTCGCCGCTGGCCGCCAGCGCCAGTGCCCGCAGCGCGCCGATCTCGATGAGGCTGCCGGTCCGTTCCTGGGTGACCGCTGCCGCGTGCAGCCGGTCCAGCAGGGCGAGTGCCTGGCCGGGCCGACCCTGGGCGAGCAGCACCCGGGCCAGCAGCAGGTGCCCCGGCTCCCGGGCATAGTCCGGTTCGTCGTCCGCGGTCAGGCCGCGGTCTTCCGTCCAGCGGGCGGCGGCGGCCAGGTCGCCCTGGGCCAGCAGCAGCCGGGCCCGTTGTGCCGGGACCGGGTTGACCAGGCCGGGCGGGACCGGCGCGGCCTGCATGGCCTCGCCGATCGCATCCAGGGCACCGGCTGGGTCGCCGGTGGCCTGCCGGATCCACGCCAGCGTAGCGAGGCCGCCGGCCAGTGGCGTGGTGTAGACGAACTGGCGGCATAGCGCGATGCCCTCGGTGACATGGTCAAGGGCGGTGTCGAGCTCGTTCCGCTGGTAGGCCACCTCGGCCAGGCCCACATACGCGGGGCCCGCGACCGCCAGCGGCGGCCCGGCCGGACACTGCGCTCCTCTCCAGCGCCTGCTGGCAGGTCCGGACGGCCGCGTCCAGGCGGCCCTGGCCGCGCTGGACCTGGCCGAGGTGGTGGCAGCCCCAGGCGATCATGGTGACTGGCCGGCCGCTTGCCACCCAGCAATGCTGGGCGCGAAGCCGCGCTCGGCCTCCGCGAGCCGCCCGCGGAGCCATTCAGCCGCGGCCAGGAGTCCCTGGGCGATGGACTTCAGCATCCACTCGCCCTCGCCGAGCTCGGCCAAGGCCTGTGTAGCGAACGCGGCCGTGGCCTCGGCGTCGCCGCGGAGCTCGGCGAGATAACCACGATCGAGCGCGATCGCCGCGGGGACGTTGACCAGCATGCTGGTGGCCCGGCCGACAGTAGGCTCGAACGGCTCCCCGGCCGCATCTGCGGACGCGCGCTCGGCGGCATCAAGCATGGTCTCCCCGCCTCCACGCGGCCGCTGGCGTCTGCCAAGGCCGCCTGCGCCAGCAACAGCCGCGGGCGGGACCGGACCAGGTCGGCGGGCAGCTTTGCCAGCCACCGCTGCACAGTCGGCCCCTCGCCGCGCAGGTAGATGAGCGCGTCGGCGTGCTGCTCGATCAGCCGGGCGGCCCAGGTCATCTCCCCGGCGGCCACCGCGTGCCGGATCGCGTCGTCGGCCAGCCCGTGCTCCTCGCACCAGGCCGCAGCGTTGCGGTGCAGGTGCGCCGCCCGGTCGGCCTGTTCCTGCCTGCAGGCGGGCGCGCAGCAGGTCGGCAAACAGGTGGTGGTAGCGCCACCAGCCGCGCACCTCATCCAGCGGCACCAGGAACAGTCCCGCCCGCTCCACCTGCTCCAGCAGTGCCTGGCTCCCGGTGCGGCCGGTGACCGCGTCGCACAGGTCGCCGCTGAAGCCGCTCCAGCACGGAGGTCTCCAGCAGGAAGGTGCGCACCTGCTCGCTTTGTTGCTCGAGCACCTCCTCGGCCAGGAAGTCCAGGATGAAGCGGTGGCTGCCGGTGAACGCGGCCGTGAACCCGGCGGCATCGGGCTGCCCGCGCAGCGACAAGGCCGCCAGCTGCAGCCCGGCGGCCCACCCCTCGGTGCGGGCGGCCAGCGCCGTCACCGCCGTATCCGGCAGGGCCACGCCGGAGACGGCCGCCCCCTGCCGCAGCAGCGCCGCCGCCTCGTCCGCGGTGAACCGCAGCTCCGCGGCGCGCAGCTCGGCCAGCTGCCCGCGGCCCCGCAGCCGGGCCAGCGCTAGCGGCGGGTCGCTGCGGCTGGCCAGCACCAGGTGCAGTCCCGGCGGCCGGTGCTCGAGCAAGAACCCGAGCGACTCGTGCACGGCCTCGGAGTCAATCAGGTGGTAGTCGTCGAGTACCAGCAGCGCCTGGCCCGCATCCGGCTCGGCGGCCAGTTCGTTGATCAGCGCGGTCACCAGTCCCTCGTACGATGAAGGCGCGGGCGGGCCGAGCAGCGGCCCCACCCGTTCGGCGAGCCCCGGCCGGCCCTGGTCCAGCGCGGCCACACCATGGCGCCAGAACCGCGCCGGGTCGTTATCGCCGGCGTCCAGCGACAGCCACGCCACCGGCTGCTGGCCGCGCCGCGCCCAGTCGGCCAGCAGGATCGTCTTGCCGTACCCCGCCGGGGCGCAGACCAGCATCAGCCCACGCGCCAGGCCCTCGTCGAGGCGTTCCGCCAACCGCGGGCGCGGTACCAGGTCCGGACGCGGCCTGGGCACATGCAGCTTGGTGGCCAGCAAAACATCTCGCTCGGAGGCCACCTCCGATGGGGCCGCGAAGGGCGGCTCAGCCATATCCCCCACCCTGCCCGGTATTTCCGCCAGCAACCGCGTACGACGAGCGCGAATGCGGACGGCACTTCCGTGCTCTCGCCGCCGCGGAAGTTCCACCCGGCATGTCCACTTTCGGGTGACGCCCCGCGTGCCGGGCCTTGGTTACCTTCGGCTCACAGACCTGCCCAGCGTCGATGACAGCAGCGCTAGCGGCAAGTCCTATCGGTAAGGAGGCCGAACGTGAAACAGATCCAGAAGGCCAAGCGCCATCGCGGATCGGCCGGCGGGCGGCAAGAGCCGCTGGCCGTCGACCCGCGCGACCCGGACATCGTGCACGCCCACCGGATCGCCCGTCGCAGCACGTCCTGGTGCCGGCCAGGTGCGGTCCGGCCGCCACAACCCCGCCGCGCCGGTCCCGGGCGGTAGCAGATCATGGCCAGCTCCCTCGTCTTGCTGACGACGCAGGCAAAGGCACTGGATGACCCGCTGCCCTGCCGACGGGAGAACCCGCAGCTGTGGTTCTCGGACCTGCCGGCCGACCTACAGCTCGCCAAGGCATACTGCCAGCCCTGCCCGATCCGCCAGGTCTGCCTGACCGGCGCGGTCGAACGCCGTGAACCGCACGGGGTCTGGGGCGGCGAGATCTTCACCCGCGGCGCGATCATCACGGAGAAAAGGCCGCGCGGCAGGCCGCCCAGCAGGCTGAGGCCCGTTATCGGAGTTGACGCACGCGTCTTACCCCTGAGGTGAACCAGGAGACACCGCTGAGAAGGCAGCCCAGGCGAGTTGGGCGAAGTCCGTCACGGTTACCCGCCGCCGGTCAGGACACCGCGAAGCGGACCGTGTTACGGACATCCTGTTTCTCCTTAATGTCTGGTGCGGGGATCCCTGCACCGCGCCTGGATCCGCATGGGTAACAGGTCTTGCCACGACGGTAGGAGGAACCTCAGGTGGCGGGCGTCACCCGAAAGTGGACATGCCCGGTGGAATCTCCGCAGGCGGCGGTGGCACCAGGTGCCGACGTGCGCGAGACGCTCGTGAGGCCCCCGGAGGCGGGGACCGTAGCACCAGCCCGTTCGGGATAAAGGATTCTTTTCCCGAACGACGCTGCTGCGTGCGCCTGTCCAGCTGGGAGCGCCGGCAGCGTCGCTCCTCGTCAGGGGATCAGGCTGAGCTCGCGTGCGCGGGTGACGGCCTCGGTGCGGTTGGCCGCGCCGAGCTTGCCCAGGACGTGGCTGACGTGCTTCTTGACGGTGTCGAGGGTGACCACGAGCTGGCTCGCGATGGCCTGGTTCGACCGGCCTGCCGCCAGCATCGCCAGCACCTCCAGCTCACGGCTGGTCAGCTGCTCGACCAGGCCCGGCACCGCCGTGACGCTGCCCCGCCCGGCATCCGGGGCGACGTCCTGCGCGCCAAGCGCGCGCTGCAGCCGGGCCAGGCAGCCGAGCGGGACCTCCGCGGCCGCCCCGCCGGACCGCTGGGCCGCGATCAGCCGGGCCAGCAGCGCGGCCATCGGCGGTCCCTCGTCGGCGAAGACCCGGACATAGCCCTGCGGGCAGGCCAGCGTGAGCGCGTCGGCCAGCGCGTCCACCGCGCGGTCTGCCTCGCCGCCGGCGGCCAGCGCCAGCGCCCGCAGCGCGCCGATCTCGATGACGCTGCCGACCCGGTCCTGCGCGACCGCCGCCGCGTACAGCCGGTCCAGCAGCGCCAGCGCCGGACCGGGCCGGGCCTGGGCCAGCAGGACGCGCGCCAGCACCAGATGCCCCGGTTCCCGTGGCGTAATCCGGCTCGTCGTCCGCGGCCGAGGCCCGCCTCCTCCGTCCAGCGCGCGGCTGCGGCGAGGTCGCCCTGGGCCAGCAGCAGCCGGGCCCGCTGCGCCGGGACCGGGTTGAGCAAGCCAGGCGGGCCCTGGCGCAGCCTGCATGGCCTCGCCGATGGCGTCCAGGGCCCCGGCCGGATCACCCGTGGCCTGCCGGATCCACGCCAGCCTCACCAGGCCGCTGGCCGAGCGGAGGGGGCCAGGCGAGCTGCCGGCACAGCTCAATGCCCTTGGTGACATGCCGCAGCGCCGTGCCGAGCTCGTTCCGCTGGTAGGCCACCTCGCCCAGGCCCACATACGCGGTACCTGCGACCGGCAACTGAGGCCGGCCGGGCACAGTAATGCCATCCAGCCCTCGCTGGCAGGTCCGGACCGCCGCGTCCAGGCGGCCCAGGGCACGCTGAACCTGGCCGAGGTCGTGACAGCCCCAGGCCTCGTCGACCAGATCGGCCGCCCGCCACAGGGCGATGGTGGACACGAAGGCGCGCTCGGCTTCCGGGAGCCGACCACCGAGCCACTCAGCCACGGCCAGGTTCCACTGGATGACGGAGACCAGCATCCGCTCACCCTCGCGGCTCTCGGCCAGGGCTCGCGAGGCGAATGCTGCCGTGGCCTCGGCGTCGCCGCGGAACTGGGCGAGATAGGCGCCGGAGAGCGCAATCAGTGCGGGGACGTTCACCAACATGCTGGCAGCCCGGCCGACGGTGGGTTCGAACGGCTCCTCCGCTGCGCCCGCGTACGCATGCTCGGCCGCGTCGAGCAGCGGCTCCACCGTCGCCCCGCGGCCGCCGTGGGATGCCAGGAACGCCTGCGCCACCAGCAGCCGGGGCCGGGACCGGACCAGGCCAGCGGGCAGCGCCGAAAGCCACCGATGAAACGTCGCCCCTTCGCCGCGCAGGTAGAAGACCTCGTTGAAATGCTGCTCGATGAGCCGGGCGGCCCAGGTCATCTCCCCGGCGGCCAGCGCGTGCCGGATCGCGTCATCGGCCAGCCCACGCTCCGCGTACCAGGCGGCGGCGTTGCGGTGCAGGCCAGGAACCCGGCCGGGCTGTTCGGCCTGCAGGCGGGCGCGGAGCAGGTCGGCGAACAGGTGGTGGTAGCGCCACCAGCCGCGCACCTCATCCAGCGGCACCACGAACAGCCCCGCCCGTTCGACCTGCTCCAGCAGCGCCTGGCTGCCAGGCCGGCCGGTGACCGCGTCACACAGCTCCCCCGACAGCCGCTCCAGCACCGAGGTCTCCAGCAAGAACTCACGCACCCGGCCAGGCTGCCGCTCCAGCACCTCCTCGGCCAGGTAGTCCAGGACGTGGCGGTGGCTGCCGGTGAAGGCGGCGACGAAGCCGTCGACGTCGTTCTGTCCGCGCAGCGACAGGCCGGCCAGCTGCAGCCCGGCCGCCCAGCCCTCGGTCCGCGCGGCCAGCGCCGCGGCGACCGCGTCAGGCAGCGGCGCATCGGGCCGCGCTGCGCCGGGCGCAGCCGCGACCTGCTGCAGCAGCGCCGCCGCCTCCCCGGGCGTGAACCGCAGTTCCGCGGCGCGCAGCTCGGTCAGCTGCCCGCGGGCCCGCAGCCGCGCCAGGGCCAGTGGCGGGTCGCTGCGGCTGGTCAGCGCCAGGTGCAGCCCCGGCGGCCGGTGCTCAAGCAGGAACCCGAGCGAGGAGTGCACCAGCTGCGAGCTGATCACGTGATAGTCATCCAGGACCAGCAGCAGCGCCTCGTCTGCGTCAGGCTGGCCGGCTACCTCGTTGATCAGGGCCGTCACCAGCGGCTCGAACGACGGTGGCGGGGGAGGCCCGAGCAGCGGGCCCATCCGCTCGCTGATCCCCGGCCGTCCCCGGTCCAGCGCGGCCACCGTATGCCGCCAGAACCTGGCCGGATCGTTGTCGCCAGCATCCAGCGACAGCCAGGCCACCGGATGCCGACCGCGCCGGACCCACTCGGCCAGCAGGACAGTCTTGCCGTACCCGGCCGGCGCGCAGACCAGGACCAGTCCTCGTCCCCGGCCCTCCTCCAGCCGCTGTGCCAGCCGCGGGCGCGGCACCAGATCTGGCCGCAACCCGGGCACGTTCAGCTTGGTGGCCAGCAGGACATCGCGCTCCGACGTTGCGGCCCCGGCTGCGGCCGGCTCACCATCGGTAACCTGCACGATCGGCGCCTCCAGCGATCCTGCGTCGCTGCCCGAACATCCCATCGTAGTCGTGAGCCGGCCGCCCTGAACTCCGGGCCCTGATCGCGGGCGGCACCATCGTGCCGGCGCCGTCGCGGAAAGATTCCACCCGCATGGGCCACCTTCGGGTGACGCCGATCCCGTCCCGGGTTCGTAGCGTGCAGATCCACGGACCTAAACCGAAGGACGGTACATGGGCTTGAACTCGCGCTACGAGATCCGGGTCAAGGGCATCCTCGACGGGCGGTGGACCGCCTGGTTCGAGGACCTCGAGGTCAGCAGCGACGGGGAGGAAACCGTCATCTGCGGCCCGGTCGCCGATCAGGCCGCCCTGCACGGGTTGCTGACCAAGGTACGCGACCTCGGGCTGTTCCTGATCTCGGTACGCCACCTCGATCCAGATTGACCACCGCACGCGGCCGGCCGGCTGCGCAGGACACACCAGGAGGAGAGCATGCATCCGGTCATCATGCGGCAACTCGCCGCCGACCACATCAGGGAACTACACGCGAAAGCAGAAAATGAACGCCTGGCCCGCCAGGCGCGCCGCGCCCGGCGTCGCGCGCCGTCCACCCGACCGGGGCTTCCGGCCGGCGGGACGCTCAGTTACGACGATCCCCGCCTGGACGCGGGCCAGCGGCCGGCCATGCGCGAGCAGCCCAGCGCGCCGCCCCTGCCGGCGATGGCCGGCTCGCCAGATAGCGGCGACGGCGCGATCCGCACCGACGGGGCGACGGTGGCCGCGACGCTGCTGGTCGACGCGGTCAGCCGGGAACGGCCGCCAGCGTCCGCGTGAACCACGCGTGATCGTCATGGCCACCATGTTCGTCACGGCTCTGGCTCAATCGCCGTGATCAGGTCACGGGCCGCCAGTCTTGAAAATTCACATCGGGGAAGTGCTGACCCTCGCGGTGAACTGCTCCACTGCCTGGTTGACCGCGGCGGACCGGATGGACTCGTACATGTCGAAGTCGTGGTGCGCACCGGGTAGCTCGGCGTAGATGACCGGGCGGCTCGATACGGCGCGTACCCGTTCCACAAAGGCGCGCGCGTCCGCCACAGGTATCAACATGTCCTTCTCGCCATGCACTACGAGCATGGGTGGCATGTCGCCGCGCGGCGCGAGGTCGCCGTAGTAGCCGTAGCGGCAGATCAGGCCCGCGATGCCGGTCTCGCCCTCGCAGACGGCCCGGATCGCCAGGTTCGCCCCGGCTGAACTGCCGGTGACGTACAGCGTGCCGGATTGGGCGCCATAGTCCGCGGCGTGGACGCGTACCCAGGCGATCGCGTCGCGCACGTCGGCCACCTGGTCGGCGAGTGTCACGCGCGGCTGCAGCCGGTAGTTGGCGCTCACGCAGACGAAACCGCGCCGACTGGTCAGGCGCCGGATCAGCGGCCGGGCTTCGCGGGCCTTGTTGCCGGAGTAGAAGCCGCCGCCATGGAAGTGCAGCAGGATCGGCGCGCTGGCCGGCCGGTCGCGGCGATGGTACTGGTAGATCAGGTATCCCGTGTTCATCTCACCGTCGCCCTCGGCGTGGATATCCGGACACTCAGAACGCTATGACGCGATGTTGCGGCGGGCGTCATCCGAAAGTGGACATGGCGGGTGGAATCCTCGCCGTCGGGCTGCGGCACGAAAGCGCCGACGATGCCTGGAGGGCCCGCGTCAAGGGATCAGGCCCAGGCTGCTCACGGCCGTCACTGCGACGGCCACGGCCGGGGCCATCGGCGCCGGCTACGGCGCCTTCATCGTCAGCCCGCTCCATCGGCCTGCTCGCCCAGGCCACGAGCCTGCGGCTCGCGCTGGCCTGCTGGTCGTGCGGGTGATACCACCGTCCGTTCGGTCAAAGACCTTCATTCCGAACGGACGGTGGTGTTCCGCCCGCCTCACAGGCACGGGCCCGGCGGGTTCACGGCGCGGGCGGCCGTCATGACCCGTGGACACTGATCGGCTCGCCCGCGCCGCCGTCGTTCGAATCACTAGTGACGGCCCTGATCAACAAACTGCCCCCGGGTCGGCGATGGCTGTTTGGAGCTAAAGAGCACGGGGAAGGGGAAAGCGGTTCGGCCTGGGTAATGGAATGGCCGGATCAGGGCCGCGCCGGGGGGATGCGGCGGGCCGGCTCAGGATCGTACCTTCTGGCGGCGGTGCGGAGGGTCGCGGAGGCGTTGAGCAGTACAGGTTAGCGATGGGTGAGCCGACGGTGGCGGCCCCGGAGCGGGATGTCTTGCTGGCGACCAAGCTGTACATGCCCGTGTCGCGGCCGGGCCTGGTGCCGCGGCCGCGGCTGCTGGCACGGCTGGATGAGGGCCTGGCGCGGGGGCTGGTGCTGGTTTGTGCCCCGGCCGGGTACGGCAAGACGGTCCTGCTGGCGGACTGGGCCCGGCGCTGCGGGCACCCGATCGCGTGGCTGTCGCTGGATGCGGGGGACAATGACCCGGCCCGGTTCTGGCGCCACGCGGTGGCCGCGCTGGACCGGGCCCGCCCGGGGACCGGCGAACGGGTGGCCCCGCTACTCGGCCCGCCCGCGCCGTCGTCGTTCCAGGGGCTGGTCACGGCGCTGATCAACGACCTGGCCGGGGAGGAGGAGGCCCTGCTGGTCCTGGATGATTACCACGTGATCGGCTCGGAGCAGGTGCACCAGTCGCTCGCGTTCCTGGCCGAGCACCGCCCGGCCGGGATAGGCGTGGTGCTGGCCAGCCGCAGCGATCCGCCGCTGCCGCTGCCGCGGCTGCGGGCACGCGGCCAGCTCACCGAGATACGCGCGGCCGAGCTGCGGTTCGCCCCCGCCGAAGCGGCGGAGCTGCTCCGGCACGCTGCGTCGGACCTGCCGGATGGGTCGGTGGCGGCGCTGGCGGCCCGGACCGAGGGCTGGGCGGCCGGGTTGCAGCTGGCCGCGCTATCCCTGCGCGGGCACGAGGATGCCGCCGCGTTCGTGGCCGCGTTCACCGGCAGCCACCGGTATGTCCTGGACTATCTGGCCGGGGAGGTGCTCGAGCGGCAGGACGCGCAGCTGCGCACGTTCTCGCTGGAGACCTCGGTGCTGGCGCGGCTGTCCGGCCCGTTGTGTGACGCCGTCACCGGCCGCGAGGGCAGCCAGGCGCTGCTCGAGCAGGCGGAGCGGGCGGGCCTGTTCCTGGTCCCGCTGGATGAGGTGCGCGGCTGGTGGCGCTACCACCACCTGTTCGCCGACCTGCTCCACGCCCGGCTCGAGGCTGAACAACCCGGCCGCGTGCCGATGTTGCACCGCAACGCGGCCGCCTGGTGCGAGGAGCATGCGATGGCCGATGAGGCCATCGGCCACGCGGCCGCCGCCGGCGAGACGGCCTGGGCGGCCCGGATCATCGAGCAGCACTTCAACGTGGTCTACAACATCCGCGGCGAGGCCGCGACCATCCACCGGTGGCTCTCGGTCCTCCCCGCTGAGGTGGTCAGGTCCCGCCCCCGGCTGTTGCTGGCGCAGCCAATCATGGCCGCCACCAGCGGCCACCTCAAGGTGGTGGAACCGCTCCTTGACGCGGTTGAGTGCGCGACCCCGGGCTGGGCCGATGAGCCCTTCGAGCCAGTCGGCGGCGCGGCGGCCAGCTTCCTGGTCAATGTCCCGGCCCTGACCACGCTGCACCGCGGCGCTCTGGCCCAGTTCCGTGGCGATGCCGGGGCCACGGCCGCGTTCGCCGCGCAGATGCTGGCCGAGATCGATCCCGGAGAACGGCTGCTGAGCGCCACCGCGCACGGATTCCTGGCCGTGGCCGAATGGCTGCGTGGCCAGGCTCACCGAGGCCGAACGCGCCTTCATGTCCAGCGTCGCCGGGTGGCGCGAGGCAGGCCATCTCACGACCACCGCGTGGCGCTGGTACGAGCTGGTGCTGGTCCGGCGCGCCCAGGGCCGCCTGGACGCGGCCGTGCTGACCTGTCAGCGGGCGCTGGACAGCCTGGTCACGTCGGGCCGGCCGCCGCCGGCGGCGGGACCGGGCTACGTGGGCCTGGCCGAGATCGCCTACCAGCGGGACGAACTCGACCTCGCCCTGCGGCACGCGAGCAAGGGCATCGCGCTGTGCCGCCAGTTCGTCCACACCACCCCGCTGGCCAACGGCCTGGCCGCGCTGGCGATGATCCGGCAGGCCACCGGCGATCCGGCCGGGGCGCTGGAGGCGATCACCGAGGCCGGACAGGCCTCACCGGGTCCGGCCGGCTTGCTCAATCCGGTCCCGGCCCAGCGGGCCCGGCTGCTGCTGGCCCAGGGCAACCTGCCCGGCGCGGCCCGTTTCCCGCCGGAGAACGGCCTGCGCCCGGACGACGAGCCGACCTACGCCCGCGAATCCGGGCACCTGGTGCTGGCCCGGGTCCTGCTCGCCCAGGACCGGCCCGGCCAGGCGCTGGCCCTGCTGGACCGACTTCACGCCGCGGCGGTCGCCCAGGACCGGGCGGGCAGCCTCATCGAGATCGGCGCGCTGCGGGCGCTGGCCCTGGCGGCCAGCGGCGAGGAGGCGGCGGCGGTCACCGTCCTGGCCGGGGCGCTGCTGCTGGCCTGCCCGCAGGGCCACCTGCGGGTCTTCGCCGACGAGGGCCCGCCGCTGGCCGCGCTGCTCGGCCAGCTCATCACGGCCCAGCGCGCCGGCCGGGCGGCCGCCGGCGTCCCGCTGGGCTACCTGGCCCGGCTCCGGCGGGCCTTCGGCCCCGGGCGGCCAGGGCCTGATCCCGTCCCAGCCGGCATCGTCGACCCGCTGACCTGTGGGATGCCAAAACTGCGTTAGGCGGCCTGACCTGGAACTTCTGGGCTCGGTGGGGCGTTCGTCATGGCTTGCTGTCAGGCGCTCGGTCCGCGCTGCTCCGGCGAGCCTTACTGAGTGAGAGACCCCTGGAGGAAGCGTGACTTGATCAGGCGACCGACCTTGCTACTCCAGGTCGTGGCGGCGCGGGCGTGCCCCCGGAGTAGGGTTTTCCCGGCTGCGCGGCGCGCTGCGGGCCATTGACACGCGCCTTCGGGAGAGCGAGCTGATGGGGAGAGTGGTTAGGTGACGTCGACTGCGTTGCTTGTGATGGATGTGCAGGGGAGCATAGTCGAGCGATTCGGCGGGGATACCGAGTACCTGCCCCGGCTGGCGTCGGCGATTGAGGCGGCTCGCAGCGCGGGGATCCCGGTCATCTACGTGACCGTGTGACGACCTCGAATGGGAGCGCGGCAAGGCATGGGCGTTCGAGCAGGCGATGGGAGCGGTCTGGTACTACGTCAAGAGCAAC
Organism: uncultured Actinomycetes bacterium; assembly: GCA_963742865.1. Classification (GTDB taxonomy): domain Bacteria; phylum Actinomycetota; class Actinomycetes; order Streptosporangiales; family Streptosporangiaceae; genus Bog-532. Next base: position 7,212 of record CAVUNW010000002.1, on the reverse strand, counting down.
CCGGTCATGAGCCTGATGGGCCAACGTACCTTGACACGCATCTTGACGGACACATCATCACCTTGAGTCCCTGCAGCGCGAGCTCAGAGACCCTCTGCGCGACGCACTGTTCTGACGCCGCTGGGAGCGCGAGGAGAGGGGGCCTCACGCGATCTGCGCCAGAGCTGACTGGCGCGACAGCTCTGCGCAGGATAGAGGTCTGGTCACTGAGGGGGCGACCCAGGACGTTCACGAAGGACAAGCGGCTCCACGACGTAGATCTGTAAGACCCTGGACCTGCACCGTCAAGAGCTGCAGAATCTGCCGCCGCAGCGTCGCGTACCGGCCTGGCAGCCTCAGCGAGGTCCTGACCGAGCACTACCGCCGGGCCCATCCCGAAGCGCTCGGCCTGCCATCCCGGTAACCGTCCGCGGAGACCTTGCACTAAGCTCGCTGTCTCGGCAGAAGTCGTCCGCCCAGAAAGACGTTGCCGGGGCCCACCCCGGCGAAGGCCTGAGTCACGCAGCGTAATTGGCCTGTGCTACGGGCCCGCGCGAGATCCGCCGATAGGTACGACAGTTCGCAATGGGAATCCGGCCAGTGCGGCGATGCATAACTGGATGTCGGTTACGTTCTGCGACGTCGCGTGAACCGCCGTCGTTGCCGTGGCCACGGACGTGCAACCATTGAGCGCCCTTTTCTTTCCGGTGCCTTCACGGGTGTGCACGGCCCGCTCGATAGCGGACCGGACCCTGGGCAGTCCGGGCCGGGGGTTACCGGCGCAGCCACGGCGAACTCGCCGGGCTGGGGGACAAGCTGGCGCCGTCGGCGGTGGCAGGGCTAGCCCGCTGTGCTCTGCGAGGGTGTCATGCCCGGTAATGCCTTTTCGCGGCGCGGCGACGGCCGGAGCCGCAGCCCGCTGCCATGGCCAGGACTGCAAGAAACCCATCTGATGAGCGACTTCCTATCATGGGCCGTATCATGGGCTGCGAGATGCTGAGCAGGGCGCGGCCCGAGCGGCTGGTGGTGGTGGAAGCGGCCGGTCACGGATCGTTCGTGCGGCCTCGGAACTGTGCCTGCCGGTGTTCGGCCGCTTCGTGACGGAGCGTCGATAGGGCCCATGTCGCGCGTCGCAGCCTCACCTTCCGCCCCGGCTCCGACCGGAGCGGCGGTCGCACCCTTCGCACGAGGGCCGGTCATAGCCGTTGGTGCTTTCGTGACCGTCCTCCTCATCGTCGTCGGCGGCCGCTACGGATACCACCGCGACGAGCTGTATTTCCTGGCCTGCGGGCGCCATCTGGCGTGGGGCTATCCGGATCAGCCGCCACTCGTCCCCCTGATAGCCCGCGCAATGAGCGCCATCGCCCCCGGATCGCTCACCCTGCTCCGGACCCCCTCGGCCATCTCCGCGGGCCTGGTCGTCGTCCTCACCGCCTTGACGGCGCGTGAGATGGGTGCTCGCCGCGACGGCCAGATCGTGGCGGCGGTTGTGATGGCGAGCGGTGGGATCCTCTATGGGACCGGTCACCTCCTCAGCACCTCGACGTTCGATCTCCTGGCCTGGGCGTGGATTGTCTGGTTGGTGGTTCGCCTGCTAAGAACGGGGAACAACCGCCAGTGGCTGCTCGTCGGGCTGGTGGCAGGAATCGGCCTGCTCGCCACCAACCTGGTCGCCTTTCTGATGGCCGGCCTGATGGTGGGCCTCCTGGTCGCCGGGCCGCGCCACGTGCTGCGCTCCCCTTACCTGTGGATCGGCGGTGTCATCGCCCTCTCGCTGTGGGCGCCGTATCTGGCCTGGCAGGGCGCGCACGGGTGGCCCGAACTGGCGGTCAGCCGGTCCATCGCCGCCGGCAAGTCGGGCACGTCGACCCCGCGGGCGGTGTTCATCCCCGACCAGTTGCTGAACCTCGGTCCGGTCGTCGCGCCGGTGTGGGTGTACGGGCTGATCCGCTTGTTCCGCGATTCGGCGGTGCGGCGGTGGCGGCCAGTTGGCGTCGCCTACGTCTTTCTGCTGGTCGTGTTCATCGCCCTCGGAGGCAAGTCGTATTACCTGGCCGGGATGTACCCGGCGCTTCTGGGCGCCGGCGCCCAGCCCACCGCCGATTGGCTCCGCCGGGGCAGGGACAGGGCGCGCACGACCGCCTTCACCGTGGTCGTCGCCGTCAGCTTCGTCGTCGCCGCGGTGATCACGCTTCCGCTGGTTCCCGTCACCGCACTGCACGACACGCCGATCGTGGCCCTCAACTACGACGCGGGCGAGACGGTGGCGTGGCCGACCTTCGTCAAGGAGATCGCCGCCGCCTACCGGCCAGGCGAGGTCGTACTGACCAGCAACTACGGCGAAGCGGGCGCCGTTGATCACTACGGCCATGCCTACGGCCTCCCGAGCGCCTACAGCGTGCACAACGCCTTCTGGTACCGGGGACCGCCTCCCGGCTCGGCACCGGCCCTGGCGGTCGGCTTCAGCACATCGCAGGTCGCCAGGTTCTGCCCCGGGGCCACTTTGACCGCCCACCTCAACAACCACCTTCAGATCAACGACGACGAGCAGGACGCGCCACTGTGGACCTGCCCGCGCCCCGCCGCACCCTGGGCGTCCTTGTGGAGATCCCTCCGTGTCCTCGGGTAGCGACCAGATGCCCGACATCTTGATCCGCGACTACACAGGCGCCGACTAGCCAGCCGGCCGGATGGGTGGAGCTCACCGACCAGCACCGGTGGATCTACCACGACCCGTCCATCGGCGGCGACGATCCCGGGACCGGCTTCGACGACTATCTAGCCACACCGGAAACGGATCGCGTCCTGGGTAGCGGAACTGGCGGGTTCGGTCGCGGGACTGACGGGCGTGTTCAAACCAGGACGAACGAGCAGGCGGAACCGGTCGTCACTGCCGGCCGGCGCGGTCAGGAAATCGGCCAACTCCTCATCGGAAGAGTCGTTCCGGAAGCCGGCACGCGGCTACGAATACCTCGCCATTCGGCAACCGGCAGCGCGCAACATCAGCACCATCCGCGAGTGCCACGACGCCGGCTTCCGGACGCGGCCCGGGTTCCGGCTCCGACACGACGCCCAGCGCCAGCTGGTCAAGGCCGGCAGGCGCTCATAGATGAGACTGCACCGCACCGAATTGGATGTTCTGCGAGTTTCGAGCTGTGTCGTCCCACTGCGAGGGCCAGCCTCCATACTCGGCGATCTCGCGCTCCGCTGTCGCGTGAATCCCTCACGCTCGGTGATCACGCCTCAGTATTCGCGAGGCGCGTATCGCCGCTGTTACGCACGCGTGTGCTGCTCCATCCAGTGCGGGTCTCAGCCGCGCGCCGGGGTGACCTGGGCGGTTGTAGACCGGCCGCTACTGTATGCGGACGGCCAGTTCATGGTGGCGGTCCGCCGGACGGAAACGCGCTGCCGCATTGTATTGCCGCCCGGCAGCCGGCCACCATCGCGGTGATCAACGCCTACCTGCCAGCCTGACCGGTCCGGGCCACCCGGGCCGCCTGCGGGTCAGTGCATGGCACCTCGGCATGCCGGCCGCGTAGCCTGGGCACGCGCGGGCCCCGCTGCTTTCCTGATCGTCTCAAATCGGGATCATGGACCCGCGCCCGTTCGCCGACGCAGCGACGCGCCGCAACCAGCCGGCCAGAGCCAGCAGCTCCGCGGCAAGCCCGAAGGAGAGCGATGTTCGCGCGCATGATCAGCGCCCAGGCAGGGGCCGAGGGATTTGACGGCACCATCCGCCTTTTCGAGCAGCAGCTGCCCGGCGCCCGCCAGCTGCCCGGGTTCAAAGGCTATTACCTGCTCACCGACGCCGAGACCGGCAAGGTCGTCGTCATCTCGCTGTGGGAGACCCGCGAGCAGATGGATGCAGTCACCGCCGGGGCGGGGCCGTCCGGCATCCGGGACCAGCACAATCCAGCGACGGGACTCACGGATATGCATCTGGAAACCTACGAAGTCACGATGCACGCCTGAGCCAACAGGCCTTCAACATCACGCCTCGTCAAAGAGGTTTCCAGACAGCCTCTTGGTCAGCGGCAGCTGGCGCTGCTCGCATAGCGTGATCGGCACTCCAGTGACAGTTGCGCGAAGAGCCGCCGTTCTGGCCGTTATCCATAGTCGTCGGCCTGGCTCCTGGGCCGCGCGCGAACGGTCGTTCTGTGGCCGGCTGGGGATTCCGGCGCATTGAATACACCTTGCCGGATCGGGGTAGCGGTCAATGCGAGATTTCAACTTTGATTATGGAGGCTGGCCAGGCCGACAATCGGTGCATGACCGACGAGCTCGATGACATTGCCGCGCAGGTCTGGCGTTCGGTCGGCGGTCCCGCGAACGTGGCCGGAGTCCTTACTATCAGCGGGCCGCGCAGCGTATGGCCGGCGTTCTTCGACGTGACCGGCCTGGCAACGGGGTCGGTGGCTGTGGCGGCGCTCGCCGCGGCGGAGTTTCTCGCGGCCATGAACGAGACGCGCCCGCAGCCGGTCAGCGTGGACAGCCGTGCGGCGTGCGCGGCATTCGCCGCTGAGTGTCTGTTCACTCCGGTCGGCTGGTCCCGGCCGGAGCTGTGGGATCCGCTCGCCGGGAATTACCGGGCCGGGGACGGCTGGATCCGCCTGCACACCAACTACCGGTATCACCGTGCGGCTGTCGAGCGACTGCTCGGCGCAGCCGACCGCGACTCGGTCCAGGCGGCGGCGGGCGCGTGGAAAGCCGCGGACCTTGAGGCCGCGGTCGTCGCGGCAGGCGGGTGCGCGGCGGCCATGCATACCCGCCAGACCTGGCTGGTGTCTCCGCAGGGCGGGGCGACGGCGGACGCTGCGCCGCTGACCGCCGAGGAGCGCAGGCCGCCAGCCGGGACGACCCGGGCTGTCACCGCCAGCGAGCAGCCTTTTGCCGGGGTGCGCGTGCTAGACCTGACGCGCGTCATCGGGGCCCGGTATGCACGAAGTTCCTGGCCGCTTACGGCGCGGAGGTGCTGCGCATTGACCCGCCGGACTTCGCAGAGGTGCCCGCGCTCCTGCCGGAGGTGACGGCCGGGAAGCGCACCGCCGCGCTCGATCTCACCACGGCAGCCGACCGCGGCACGTTCGAGGATCTCGTCGCCGGTGCCGACGTGCTTGTCAGCGGGCTGCGCGCGGACGCGCTCGCCCGGCTCGGCTACAGCGACGACACGCTGACCGCCCTGAATCCCGCGCTGAATCTCGCCTCGCTCAACGCCTACGGATGGGACGGGCCGTGGCGGGACCGGCGCGGCTTCGACAGCCTGGTGCAGATGAGCTGCGGCATCGCCGCAGCCGGCGCGGCCAGGGCAGGCCGGGACCAGCCGGTCCCGCTGCTTGTCCAGACACTCGACCACGCGACCGGCTAACTGCTGGCCGCGGCCGTGGGCCGCGCCCTAACCCGGCGGCTCACGCAGTCCACGGCAAGCCGCATCCGCGCTTCCCTCGCCGACACGGCCAACTTGCTATGGTCACTGCCCACGCCCAGTGACCTGCAGGCCATGCCCAAGCCGGGAGGCTTTCCCCTCACGGGCACGCTCACCGCATGGGGCCGGCCCGCCGCGTGCCCCCGCCCGCCACCATCACCGGCGTCAACGCCGGCTGGCAAATCCCGGCAGGACCACTCGGTCGCCACCCAGCCGCCTGGACCAGCGCCTGACCGCCCGGCTAGCCCAGCCTTCCAGTCCAGCCGGCTGATCCGCCAGCAGGGCTGCGCTGAGGTCGAATGACGCTCAGTCACCGAGCCCGGTCAGCGCTGGGTGCGCAATTATCCGTGCCGATATGCACTGGAACAGTCCCTTCCGGTCCGGTCCGTTCGGGGCGCGCAGAACGGCATGATCCGCGCACTGTCTGGCGACGCCGGGCACATTGTCTTTGCCCGTTGTCTTTGCCCGGCTGCTGGGCCGCCTGCCTAGATGGACCTAAGCTGCGAAGCCATGGCTGACTGGATCTTTCAGGGCAACCCCCGGCACTACGACCTGGACGCCTCGGTGGCCGCGTCCCGACGGCAGTGGTGGGGCACGCCGCGGTACCGGGACCGGATGTCTGTCGGCGACCGGGTCTGGCTGCAGGTCGTGGGGTCGAAAGACCCTGGCCTCTACTACGTCGCGACGATCGTGTCGCAGACCTACGAGCACCCCGTTCAGCCATCTGACCCCGCGCACTTCCGGTGGCGGACCGACATCCGGTTCGACTACCGCATCCGTCCGCCGCTGCTCAGGTCGGAGCTGGTCGGGGACGTTCAGCTCGATCGTTCCGGCCGTTGCGCGGCTTCGAGGGCTCGAACGTGCCAGTGCCGCCGGAAGTCGCGGCGGCCCTGGCCGCGCGAGCCGCGCCGCGCCTCGAGCCCTGGTGACGCGATACCAGGTGGGGCTCCGTTGCCAGCCGATTCCGCAATCAGAACGGCTCTCGCTCTGGAACACCAGTCGCGCTGCGTGACGATCGCTGGCCGCGGCCATGGCTCGAGATCCGCCGTTCGGTACGGCGACGCGAACCACGGCGATCCTCGTCCGAGGGGCACATAACAGGGCGTTAGGTTAGCTGTGCTGCCGGGCGGCAACTGGCTGTCCGCGCCACGGTCTTCGATCATGCAAACTTGAGTGCCGGAATCCGTCGCCGTGCAAACACCAGGCATCCAAGCACTCAACGCCGTGGCTGAGTCTGGCTGGTGATCGAAAGCGCCCTCAGGATCTCGGGCTGAGCCAGATTCCTGAGGGCTCCCGCAGTTCGTCTCCAGGCTCGCTAGAGAGCAACTCCTGGAGGCGTCTGACGATTAGCGAACATCGCGAGCACCTCCTTCCTGATACAGAGGATGTACCTTGCCGCGGCGCGGCCATCGTAGAACCGAACGTCGGCATGCGGCAACGCATTTACCGGCGGGCCCGATCAACGCGTGCACGCGCCGGTCAGGTCTGGCTGCCGCCAAGCGCGCTCGCGGCGACACGTACTGCCCGGCAGCTGCCTGCGGTTACGAGACGTAACCCGCCGGTGGGGCGTAGGCGCACCCTGAGCCGCCTGATTGAGCGGTAAGGCAATCGTCCATCTTTGTCGTCCGTCTCCGCGCCCGAATGGTCGCTATGCGCATGCTGCCCGGCTGTCTATCCACTGGCTTGCGAGCACGAGTCAAGTGGACCGTGATGTAGGCCAGGGTCAGGGCCGTTTAGAGCAAGGGCCTGAAGCCGTGTGAGCGGGTCCGGCGGCTTCACGCACGCCCGTGCGCTCGCGCCGCGTTGAGGGT
>CAVUNW010000001.1:0-52746 GCA_963742865.1 uncultured Actinomycetes bacterium | reverse complement strand
CCGCACGGCTCCGGCCTGCGGTATCTCGGTGCGCGGGTCGATGCCGCCATATGGCGGGCGAAGCCGCGGGCGACGGGGTAGCCGGTGGGCCCAGACGGTTGTTCCGGATCGGCCTGTGGTTCTTGCGCCCAGGCCAGGGCCGCCTCGATGGTGACCGTCTCGGCCCCGGCCCGGTCCAGGTAGGCGACGAAGCGGGGCAGCAGCCGTCCGGCGTCGGCGAGCTGGTGGCCGAGGGAACGGCGAAGCGCCAGGTACTCCCCGGCCGCCTGGCCGAGCGCGCTCACCGGATTCCCCCGGGCCACGGCTGAGCGACCTGGCGCAGCCGGGCCAGGTCAACCTTGGCATAAACGGCGGTGGTAGCCAGGTCCGAATGACGCAGAACCTGGCTGATCTCCACCAGCGTCGCGCCCTGGCGCAGCATCTCGGTGGCCAGCCCATGGCGGAGACGGTGCGCCCCGGCCGGTGCCAGCCCAGCTCGCTGGCACGCCCGTCTGACCACGTTGCCGACGCGTCCGGCGGATCGGCCGGCGGGGGCGCGGACAGTGAGGAACACCCGCCGGGTGCCCGCCCGCTCTGGGCTGGCGGCGAGGTAGCCGGCGATGGCTTCGCCGACATCGGCCAGCAGCGGCAGGCGGTCCTGCGGCGGCCTTGCCGCGGACCGTGATCTCGCCCGCCCGCCAGTCCAGGTCGCCGAGTTCCAGGCGTGACACCTCCGCCGAGCGCAGGCCCAGGCGCGCCACCAGCATGAGGATGGCGAAGTTGCGTATGCCTGCCGGCTGGGACCGGTCGCACCCGCCGAGCAGCCGTTCCACCTCACCAGCCGTCATGCCGGCCACCGTCGTGTCCCGCCAGCCGGCGACGGCGGCACCGCGGCCGACAGGGACCGCGGGGTCAGGCCCTGCAGATACAAGAACCGGAACAGTGCCCGCAGCTCGGCCACCCGGCCCTTGGCCGCCCCGGCCGAGAGCCGGGCACACTCCCCGAGCAGGAACCCGGTAGCATCCCGCCCTGACAGGTTATCCGCGCGGACGGCGCCCAGGCAGGACCCGCCCGGCCAGGAAACGCCGCGCTAGGGTCTCGTAGCGGAGCACCGTCGCGGGAGCCAGCACCCGGTCAGTGACCAGCCACCGGCGGTACCAGCCGATCAGCTCGTCAAGGGGTGCCTGCGGCACGGGTTCCGGCGCGGCGATAACCCCCTCGTCACTGAGGTAGTCCAGCAGCCACGCGGAGCCGCGGACCCCCGGCACGCGCTGATCCCCGGCGGCCCGCCGTGCCTGAAGGAACTCCTCGATCCGGCCGGCGCCGAGCTGCGCGGCATCCATCTCCTCGCCAGCCATCCAGCGGCCCAGCTTGCCGAGTTCCTTCAGCACGTTCCTCGCCGAGCCGGGCGTATATCCCAGCTCCAGCAGCCTCGACCGGTAACCGTCCACGAACGGGCCAAGCCCGGGCCAGGCTCCCTCCGTGTCCCGGACATCTTCTGTCCTCCCACCCGGAGCACCGTGCTCCGACAGGCGAAAGCATCCGTCCTGAAGACGCGGAACTATGCCGATCTCCGCACCCGGCCGGGGCCCGGAAGCCCTGCCGATCAGGCAGGCTCCCGGCGCTGCCCCGCCCTGTCGGCATAGTCCCGGGGTCGGCATACTCGACGAAGAATGTGGTCCACGCCGCCCCGGAACCGCTCGCGGGCCAGAGCCAGGCCGTGCCGGCGGCGATGTCCAGGTGTCCGTCCCGCAGCCCGCTCTCCAGCGCACCATGCTCCAGGTCGGCCACCTCTGGACGCAGGTACGACGTGTCCTGGCCAGGACATTGGGCCGATGTGCGGGCGTGCCGCCTAGCTCGTCGGCGCGCGTGAGATGACCTTGCCGAGCAGTTTGTGGATGACGGCGTGCGAGGGACCAGCGCTACCGACACGTGCGCCCGGCCTTGATGAGCTCAAGGATCTCCCCGGCCGCGGTGGGAAGGTCTTCCGGTCCCGGGTGGTCCCTAGATCGGCAGGTAGGAGTCGCGGAGGGAAAGCGTTGCAGCGGTGCGCTCATCACGGGGAAAGCCGGGGTATCGGCCGCGCTGATCATGGGGAGCGCTGATCACTGGCCGGGCGGGTGCCGCAATGTCGGTCACGGCCTTGAACTCCGGGTTGTTCCGGCAGGTAGCCCGAGACCCACATGATATGTCTTACTGTCCAGGCCGACGGCTGTTTATCGTCGCCTCCAAGTCGTTGAGAACGGCACGGACGGGCGCCGAGCACATCATTATCGTGTCGGCATCTGGCGTTAGTCCGGTTTCGGATTGCTCGTCTCAGGTGTACAAGGTTGCGGTATTCGCGTACCTGATGGAGGAAATCCTTCGCGTCTAGTCAATCCAGCCCCTGGCGTGTGCTGTGCGGATGAGCAGGTCAAGAGATGGTCGTTCAGTGAGCCTGCCGCGGTCGTCGCGGAAGCCATTTGCCTTGATGTGCTCATCCCATTGCTGCAGGACCGAAAGCAGAAGATATTCGACGAAACTCCCTATCCCGACAATGGCGAAAGTGAAAGCGCCATTTTTCTGGCAGATCTGGGTCTCTTCACTGGCCAAGAGCCACTCGGCGGCCGCCGATCAGTGATCATGCCGTGCAGCCGGGTGTCGAGTTGCTCAGGAGCGGTGTAAAAGACGTGATTCCCGTCCGGGCTAAGCTTGCCCATGACAGGCGTGCCCTGCCAGAAGAGAAATTGTCATGCTTTCGAGGCTAGTACGTGGTTCAGTTCTTTCATGACGACTTGCGCCGAAGCGATGCCGTCGTCGTATTTCGACCGGATCGCATACCTGGCAGAAGAGTCGTTCAACGGCTGCAGTGTCCTCTGCCCGCTCCCTGTATGACCTCGATCAGCCAAGGGATGCGAGGGGATTCCGTCGTATTCGGGTGGGTCGGGCCAGCCGGAAGCGCGGATGAGGCTTTCCAGTTCGACCGCTCCGCTCGAACGACCCGTCGATGTCGCAGATGATCCGGGCCGCACGTTCTACGGTCTTCTGATGCATCTCATTCCCCGTCCACGTGGTCGAATAGCTTCTGGGCCCGGCTGAGCGCATTACTCAGACGGCTGACGATGGCGCTGCCCTGTCTCTGGAAGCCGAGCTGGTCCATTTCGCCTGCTTTATCTCATCCTCGCGCGCGAGTTGGAGCCGGTCGCGCAATAGCCAAAGGCAGACATCAACGAGCTGCTGGTCCGAATAGTCCTTGATGTTCTTGGTCCGCGAGGAACCGGCGGTCGGGGGCCGCGGTCAGGAACGGTTTCCCGAGCGCGGCCGGGTCCGGCGGCTGCCTGGCGTGAGGTTTGGGTGCCGGACCGGTGCCGTTATCGGCGTCTGCGACCGCTTGCCGTGCATGCGCCTACGATCTTTTCCGTTTCGGTGTTCCGGATCGTGCATCCAATCCGCGGACCACACGCGGTGAAATCTCCAGCCCAGCCGTTCTAGCTGCTGTTGGCGCAGCCGGTCACGATCCCGAGCGGCCGGGACTCGGTGGTAACGCTCACCGTCTGTTTCGACCGCAAGACATTTCGCTGGACCGCCGTGGATGGGCGACAGCGAAATCGATGCGGTAACCCGCCACACCCCACTGCGGCCATACGGGGAGTCCAGCCGATTGCAAGGCCGTTAAGACCTCTTCTCGAATCCATTCAATGCTGCCGTTCCGCCGCTCGGTCCCTTGTCTATTCGGGACGGGTCGGCCGCATATTCCATAGAGCCTGCAATTCGGCGCCCCTGTGCTTCGTGGCCGGAGCCTTTGCGGGCTAAGCTCCGTCGGATGGAACGAGCTCGCACCGCGGTCACCCGCTTGCGTGCGCGGGTGATAGCGCATTGTAGGCGGCGGTCCCCGTCTTCCCTGCTGAGGGCGCCGAATCCTGACGCGAGGCTACCGGTGGCGCTTTTGGCGTAGCCGATGCTCAAGATGATGGCGCTACGTTCGTCACCTTGGACGTTTTCAAGGCTCTTGATGAAAAACCGCATCCGCGGGCCCCGCTCTTCAGAGAAGAAGCTGCCAGATCAGGTCGGCTGCCGCGCGCCTTCGGATCGCCATGTCTATCCGGTCGGCGTGCCTTTGGCTCATGGTTATCACGCCAAGGCCATCATCCGGATAGCTCTCGGCGTGCTCCAGTACTAGGCGTACAACCTCGTCATCCCTCCCCTCTGGAGCCGAGCCCTGCTGTCCTGGAAGGGCGATCCCATTCACCACGTCAGTCGCAGAGGGGGTTGCCTGGCGGCAGCGGGGAAGGTGGTGAGATTGCCGTAAGATCTGGGTGTTCGAGAATGCGATGAGCCGCCGTCCTGGCTGCGGTAATGCCAGCTCAGGCGCGACCGATGCGGGATGACGCTCTGAGCGCGCTCCAGAATTGACTATAGATGGTGAGATCCCCGCCGGTACTCACCAAAATCATCGTCTTCCGTGTCGAGAGCCCCGGACAACGCACGACGGAAGTAAGGAGTAGGCGGCAGCTGCTTCGGGTCGCCCGCTACGACAAGCTACGTCCACGCATGATGGACGCCACTGCGTCTTGCGGTTCCACCTGACTGGCCTCATCAAAGATGACCATGTCAACAGGCGGTCAGAGGGCAACATTCGGCTTACCAATACCGGCGACATCGCCCAGCATGGCCGAGCGGTGAGCAGGACATCCGGAGCCTTCTCGATCAGACGCCGCATCGGCATGTGCCGCCGTTTGCGGACCGCTTGGTCTCGTATCAGCCGCTCTGGTCCGGATGGACGTCACGGGCCTCGCGAGATGTTTGGCGACCAGACGGCGTACTCGTGCTGCAGGTGTGCGTATGGCCCACATCAGCTTGGCGACGCACGCCGACGGTCCGGGACTGCCGTGCACCGGTGAAGTCATTCAAGTGGCTGGAAATCAGCCGGACGTACCCAGCAGCGAGCTCAGCCACGCCCATCGGAGAACGGCTGCCGCAGTCGTCGCACCTGTGCGGGCGCGAGGGGCGAGTTCGCCCAATAGTGTCCCTAGGCCCATCGCCGTCAACCGGTCGTTTAGCCGATTAAGCTCAGGCATCCGGTGAAGAGTCTGCCGGTCGGAGTTCAGATGGCGAATTGTGTTCTCATTACCGTGCGGGATGTCGATCGAGATCGCTGATCCTCGCGCACATGGCAACGGCAGCCAGGTTGTTGCGCAGCCGTTCATATGCGCTCATCGCGGCATCCAAGCCGGCGACCGACGCGGGTCCCGATCCGTTCGTGGACACGGTCCGCCATCGTGCCTGCTGATCGGCTGCCGGGACCAACGCCTGATGGAGTGCCCGACGTGATTTCATGCCATCGCGGGCCAGCATTTTCGTTTGTTTGGTCAGCGCACGCCGCTGCCAGAAACTCGCCCCGCTTGGATGTTGCTTGCGCGAAGAGCGGTTGCCGGTCGCGAAGAGAAGGCTCTCGAGATCCTGTTGAAAGATCCCTTTCGTTGAAGACTTCGAGTGTCTGGGTCACACCGTTGAGTAGCTCCAGGACGCCGCGCGATCCGGCCATCGTTCTGGGCGGACGTGAGTCCGCCCGGCCTACCAGGGCCTCGAAGTCCGGAACATGTCATCTGGTGGACCCCTGGCCAGTCGCGTGCAAGCAGATCAGTACCCGGCGCAACTCTGCCTCATCACGGAGGCCCGCGTTCGACGAAGACCCACTCACCTCTGCGGACTCTCAAGCCCACCCATGTCAACGTAGGCCTTCAGATCGGCCTCGACATCATCGAGCCTTTCCTTATCAGGTCGCGCAGTGTGGAGCCGTGGAAGCGGATTGCCGTTTGTACTGGGTGGGAAGGCTGAGGTTTTCACTCTGGACCTGGTAGTAGCTGAGGCCCCACGGCTCACGTGTCCGGTGCGTCTCCCAGGATGGCGTACTGACGTCAGCTACGTAGCCTGGCCAGTCGTCGCTGTAGGTCCGCGACGTCCGGCGGTGGTTCGCTTCCCGCCCGGTCGGAGGCTTTCCGCAAGCTGCCGGGCGAAACGTGCCTGCGGTTATCCGTTTGTCGTGCAAGTCAAAAACCAGGTGAGTTAGGTCAACTTCGGCTAGCCGATCGGTTACCGCCTCGATGGCCGCGCGCTTTTCTGCAACGAAGAGGACACGTCGGCCGTGAGCAGCCATCCCGGCGATGATGTTGGCGATGGTCGGCCTTCCCGGTTCCAGGTGGCCCGTCAATGAGCACATGTGCTCCGCCGAGGGGCGCGGCTCACAGCCACCTGCTGAGAAGAGTCCGTGTCGTGCACCAGGTAGTCCTGGCAGGCGGGATCTCGTCGCTGGATACGGCTGGATCATTGGCCGCGGATTCCTCTAGCGCGTCAACGGCCGGCTGATCGCCCTATCGCTGCGATGACGTCATGGCTGGCAAGTAGTTCGGGACGATCCTACAATCCTCGACCATGGGGAGTTTCTGTTGATACCGTTGAAGATCCCAACCACGATGCGGCTCTCCAGCTCGATCGACAGCCCACTGTTTGTTAGCGCATCGTCGAGTAGCCTGTACGACTCCTGCACATGTTCCGCTGGATCGCTTATCTCGGCCAGCAGCGCCGTTACCTTCTCAATGAGCTCCCCGGAGTCGAGATCGGCGCCGCATTCTTTTACGAGTGCGTAAAGGAGGACAGGGTTGATGGCTGGCTCGTCGGTCACCTCGAGGGTGAAATCGCTTTCGGCAGACGTCCGTGCGTGAACAGTCACGGCTTGCAGCAGCAGCGGCGCCCGGAATCGGCCGGGTGCGGTTGTACTTACGCTGCCGGGCGGGATTACACCCACCAGTCCGCGCGCCAGGTGCCCGACGTTGATCCCCTGCTCCTCCTCAAACGCGACGATCTTCTTGCGGATGTTCCGCGCCCGTGTGCAGGCTGCCTGGTGCACGCCCGGATCTTCGATCAACGCTTTGAGGTGCGTCTTCTGCCCGGCAAGCAGGCGCGTCAGCGCTAATGGATCTGCCCGCGTGAGATCGAGCGTGGAAGTTTTGGTGTCCTTGAAATAGAGCAGCGTGTTTGTCCGGCCTAGGTCGATGAGATCATCGGCCCACTTGCCGGCCGCATTTCTGACAATATTGATTCGGCTGGTATCCGCCTCGAACATACGGACGCCTCTCTCAGTCCCGCTGGTGCCTCGTCGGCGCCCGCCGGAATCAGGCGAGCCTTGCAGGATCTCATGAGATGTAGGGTCGTCCATAGATATGCGGAGAGCTACAAAACCCTGACCAAAGAGAAAGGTAGGCGTTTCCGACTCGGTGTTACACCCGGACCCTCAGGTCGCCTCATGAATGGCCCCGCCTCAGCGCGGGTTTCGTTGAACTAGGTCAGGTAGCTCTGGCTATGCAAGCAGTGTCAGCTCGTCTTCGTGGCGCGGATCGTAGTGAATGGGGCTGTCGGGACGCTGAAAGTGGATCGCGTGCGGCGTTTGCGCCTGCCATGCGCGCAACCCTGCCCACGTGTAGGCGACCAGGTTGTAGGGCGGTGTAGCGGGATTGATCCACACCAACTCCGCATGCTTGGCTGGCTCGCGATTGACCGGTTCGCCGTCCCAACCTGATTCGGCAGCGAAGAACCAGCCGATCCGCGTCTGGCCTGCGGGTCCACGGTGATGCACGACCGTGACGGATCGGATCTGTCCAGGCTTCAGCTGAATGCCGGTTTTCCTCGGCCGTTTCACGGATTGCCGCGTGAGCGGCGTCTTCCCCCTTGTCGACGTGGCCCGAGGGCGGACATAGGAGGCCAGCGGCATAGGCACCAGGAGCGCGCCGTAGCATCAGCAGCTTGCCGTCGCGTTCAAGCAGCATGTACGCGTCGATCGGACAGGAAACTCGTTCTGGCATCCAGTCTTCCTTGCCGTCTGCATATAGCGAAGTCTGTGCCCGCTGCCGCTGCTTGTGGCGATCCCCCGCACAGATCGAGTCGACATGTTAGTCCGCAGGGCCAGCGTCACCGGGGGCTTTCCGCCAGCTCGTTGATGCGCTGTAGGACTGGCTGAACGACTGCCGCGAGTCGCTGCTCATCGTCAGCTTCGCCGCATTCGGCGTCACCGAGGTGGTGCACGAACTCGCCCGGGCCGCGCAGCGTCGCGTGCGGATCGACCTGGTCCTGGAGACCACGGCCGAGGAGGGTGGTGCCCTGCACGGTCCGGTGGGGGCAGCCGCCGCCTTCCAGGCCATCCGGCAAGATGTTACGTTCTGGGCCTGGCCTGCTGCCCGCCGGCCCGCCGTCGGCGCCTCGCGGGCGGCGCTGCATGCCAAGCTGGTCGCGGCGGACGAGCGCATCGCGCTCCTCGGCAGCGCCAACCTGACCGACAAGGCGCTGGCGCTGAACCTGGAGCTGGGCGTCATCGTCCGCGACCCTGCGGTCGTACGGGGCATAGTCCGCCATTTCCGTTCCCTGATGCGGCCAGGCGAAGGGATACTCCAGCCCCTTCCTCAGCAGTCATAGACCTGCATGTAGCCGGGCCGGCACTCGATGTAAGGGGAAGGGCCGAGAGCACGTCAATGCCGAACGAGGGCCACACGGTCGCCACGCCGGAGGTGCCGTCGGTGCCGATCAGGCCCGGACCGCGGTGGCCCGATGATTGGCTGCGGCCGGGCGTGCCTCAGCCGGGCTGGCTGCTGTCCTTCAGCGATCCCCAGCCGTACCAGCGGTCGACGCTGATCCAGGCACTGAACCGGCGCCGGTCCCGCTGCGGGTATGGCTTGCCGATGTATTGGCGGGCCACGCGGTCGATGTCGGCCAGGTCGGTGTCCTCACGCAGCTCGCTGACGTGCCCGATGAGGGTGATGGTGGTATACCAGTCGTCGGCGTCGAGCACGGTCAGCGTAACCCGGGGGTCGTTGCGCATGTGCTCCAGCCGTTTACGGCCCTCGTCCATGTTGACCAGCACCCGGCCGTCGTCCCACAGGTACCAGGTCGCGGCGGTCACCGGCTGGCCGTCCGGCCGCAGGGTCGCGATGACGGACGGATTGGGCTTGGCCAGCATGGTGACGGCGGCTTCGGGCAGCGGTGGTTTCGACATGCGGCGCCTCCTCGGCGAACTGCTCAGCGTCCAGTGGGCATACTGCCCGCCCCTTTTCCGTCGCACATCCCCTGAACGCGCGGACACGCCCGCACGAGGCGGCGGCATACGCCAAGATTGTTCATCGGCGGCAGTGACAAGGCCTACGTCAACAACGTGGAAGAAGCTCGACTGGCTGCCGGAAATGGTGCCGCTTGCGCTGATGTTTGCCGATACTGGCTTCCGCTCGTAGCGTGGAGACACCCGATCCTCCCCCGAGAGAGCACGACAAAGAGCACGGAGGAGGAGACATGTGCAGCTCACACGGAAGCCGCAATGAGAGACACCAGCGCGACCGGTGGCGCACAGCTCCGCTATGAGCTACGAGCTATGAGCGTCCATGAGTACTGACCGCGTGACCGAGCCAGCGGCACGGCGAAAGTTCTGGGGCTGGGGCCGCGAAGACGAGGGGCTGACCGCCAGTGAGGTGGACCAGCTCGGGCACACCTTCGCGAAGCGGTTCGGCATCCAGGACATGCACCCGCAGGAACCTCCGCGAGTGGACCAGCTGAACCTGCCGCCCCCAAGACTCACGCCGCCGGCCTCGCTCGAGGCAGCCTTCAGCGACGACCCGTACGAGCGCGCGGCTCACACCTACGGCCGGTCATTTCGTGATCTCATCCGGGCGTTCCGCCGCGACTACGCGCACGCGCCCGACCTGGTCGCCTTTCCGCGCGACGAGACGGAGCTGACGTCGATCCTGGACTGGTGCAGCGACACCAGTGCCGCGGCGATTCCGTTCGGCGGGGGCTCCAGCGTGGTCGGCGGTGTCGAGCCCGACGTCGGCGCAGGCTACCGGGGCGCGGTCAGCGTCGACCTCCGCAATCTGCGCGGCGTCCTCGAGGTCGATCAATCCTCGCGCGCCGCCCGGATCGCGGGCGGGACGCTGGGTCCCGATCTGGAGGCGGCCCTGAAGCCGCATGGGCTGACGCTGCGCCATTTCCCGCAGTCGTTCGAGTGGTCGACCCTCGGCGGCTGGATCGCCACCCGTTCCGGCGGCCATTACGCCACCCTGCACACCCATATCGAGGAGTTCGTCGAGGCGGTCCGCGTCGTGACGCCGCGCGGTGTGCTCGAAACGCGGAGGCTGCCCGCCTCCGGCGCCGGCCCTTCCCCCGAGCGGCTGTTTTCCGGGTCGGAGGGCACGCTGGGTGTCATCACCGAGGCGTGGATGCGCCTCCAGTCCCGGCCGCGGTTCCGTGCCGGGGCGTCGGTGTACTTCACCCGCTTCGAGGACGGCGTGGCGGCCGCCCGCGAGCTGGCGCAGTCCGGCCTGTACCCCAGCAACTGCCGCCTGCTCAGCCACGAGGAAGCGCTGCTGTCCGGCAGCGCCGACGGGTCGCACTCGATCCTGGTCCTCGGCTTCGAGTCCGCCGACCACGAGGTCGGCCCGTGGCTCGCCCGCGCGCTGGAGATCTGCGCCGGGCACCGGGGCGAGGTCGAGGAGGGCGGGAGCGATGCCGCCATGCTGTGGCGCACCGCCTTCCTGAACGGCCCGCACCTGCGGGACGCCGTGGCCCGCCTGGGCCTCGTGTGCGAGACCTTCGAAACCGCCGTCACCTGGGACCGGTTCGCCGAATTCCACGAAGGCGTTCTGCGCGCCGTGGGCGAGGCGGTGCGCGAGGCATGCGGCGTGCCCGGCGCGATCTCATGCCGGTTCGCCTACGTCTATCCCGACGGCCCCGCGCCCTACTACACGGTGTACGCGCCCGGCCGGGCCGGTCACGAGCTGGAGCAGTGGGACGCCATCAAGGCGGCCGCCTCGGAAGCGCTCCTCGCGCTCGGCGGGACGATCACCCACCACCATGCCGTCGGGCGGGACCACCGCCGCTGGTACCTGCGCGAAGTGCCGGAGCTGTTCACCGATGCCCTCAGGGCCGCCAAGAGAGAGCTTGATCCAGCCGGGATCATGAACCCTGGTGTCCTCTTCGAGGCTCCAGGGGCAGCGAGTTTAACCAGCCAGGGGGGAACAAGAAGATGACAAGCCTGAGGCCTGGCCCGGCCGGCCCTACCGCACTCACCGCGTGTCAGCGCAGCCGGCGCAGGTAGGCGTCGGCGGGCTCGGCGGCCTGGATGCGGATGCGGCCGTCGACAGCTTGGGCGCCGTCGGGGCGGGCGATGACGGGGCTCAGATGGAGCTCGGCGACCTGCGGCAGGTCGTCGGCCAGCCGGGAGATCCGCAGCAGGATGTCCCGCAGCGCGGCGATGTCGGCGCCTGGGGCGCCGGGGCGCCCAAGCAGCAGGGGGGCGGCGCGGATCGAGCGGATAAGGTCGTCGGCGTCGGCGTCGGTGAGCGGAGCCAGCCGGGCAGCGCGGTCAGTCCGCGCGTCGGCGGCCTCGCCGCCGAGCCCGAACAGCACCAGCGGGCCCACCGCCTGCTCCTGCAGCACGCTGATCATCACCTTTACACCGCCGGTGATCATCGGCTGGACAATAACGCCGGCCAGCCGGTCACCGAAGGTCTCCCGCAGCGAGCGGAATCCGCGCCGGACCTCACCCGCACCTTGGAGATCAAGCAGGACGGCACGGGCATCTCTCCTGCGCACCAGGCCCGGCACATCCGCCTTGAGCACCACCGGGCCGCCGAATCGCGCCGCCGCGATCGCGGTTTCTTCGGTGGTGACGGTCATACAGTCGACTAGCGGCACGCCATAACAGGCGACCAGCTCCGCGGCATGGTCCGGGGGCAGCCAGCCGCCCGCCGGGGTGCCGGCGAGGAAGCCGGCGATCAGCTCCCGGGCCCGGTCCTGGTGCAGGCCGTCGAGGTCGGGTACGCGGCCCGGCGGGGTCGCCTGCCATCTGCCGTAGCGCGCGGCGTGGCCGAGGGCGCGGGCGGCGGACTCAGGGTAGGCGTACGCGGGGACGGCACGGTCGTCCTCGTTCGGGCTTCGCAGCAGCCGGACCACTTCAACTTGGTCCATCACCACCGCGGCGACCGGCACCGGCAATCGCGCGGCGCGCACCTCGGGAACCAGGTCGCTCGTCGCGGTCGTGGCCGTCAGCGCGAGCACCGCGTCGACGCCCGGGTCGGCGCCGACGATCTCCAGGCACCGGCGGAAGATTCCGGGCGCGATTTCCGCGGTGGTATTGACCGGCCCGGCCACCGCGGCACCGGCGGGGAGCATGTCCCGGAGTGCCCGCCGGGTATCCCCGGCCAGGCCGGCGACCTGCAGGCCTGCGTCGCCGCACGCGTCGGCGGCGAGCATCCCGCCGCCGCGGGTATTGGACAACACGGCGACCCTGGGCCCCACGGGTACCGGCTGCGACGCCAGGAGCGCCACGGTGTCGACGAGCTCGCCGAGGTTAGCGGCAGCGATGACGCCCGCCTGCTCGAGCAGGGCCTGCCTGGTCAGCAGCGGTGCTTCCGCCGCCGCGGCGCGCGCGGCGGCTAGGTGCCAGCTCGCCGTGGACCGGCCCACGTTCACCGTCAGGATCGGCTTGGCGCGGCCGACGCGGCGGGCAGTGTGCGCGAACTTGCGTGGGTTACCGAACGACTCCAGGTACAGCACGGCCAGCTTGGTCGCCGGGTCAGACTCGCACCACAGCAGCATGTCGTTGCCGGAGACGTCATCTTTGTCGCCGAGGGAGACGAAGGAGGATATCCCGACACCCAGCCGGGACAGGTGCTCCAGCAGCACGACGCCGACGCCGCCGGACTGCAGCGCCAGGCCGGCGCTTCCCGGCATGGGATGGCGGGCCGCGAGCGTCGCGTCCAGGGACATGCTGGTGTTGGCGACGCCGAAGGAGGCCGGCCCGACCAGCCGCATGCCGTGGCCGCGGCAGATCCCCAGCAGCTCCATGCGGGCCGCGCCGTCCAGGCCCGCCGTGATCACCACCAGGGCCCTGACCCCCCGTTGCCCGCATTGCTCGGCGATACCGGGCACGGCCGCCGCCGGCGTCGCGACGACCGCCAGGTCGACTTCCCCGGGCAGCGCGGCGGCCGACGGCACGCATCGGGACGCCGTCCAGCTCGGCCGCGCTCGGGTTGACCGCGTAGACCGGGCCGGGGAAGTTGCCGGTCACGATGTTCTGCAGGATGGCCCGCCCGACCGAGCCGGGGCGCTGGCTCGCGCCGATGACCGCGACCGAGGCCGGAGCCAGCACGTGCCGCAGGCTCGCCACGTCAGCGGACCGCTCCCGTTCGGCGACCGCGTCACGGTAGATGCCGAGGGCGGCGTCGGCCTCGTCGGCGGGCAGCGGAAACGTCAGCTCGTACACGCCGTCCGACAGCGCGCGGTGCACCGGCAGCCCAGCGTCGGCGAATACCTGCAGCATGAGCGCGTTCTCGACCAGCGTCTCCGCGGTAAACGCGCGGACCCCCCGGCGGTGGGCCAGCGAGATCAGGTGCTCCAGCAGCAGCGTGCCGACGCCGCGGCTGTGCATGACATCGGCGACCGCCATGGCGACCTCCGCGGACCGCGAGCCATCATCGGTCACCTCGAAGCTGCCGCAGCCGACCACCTCGCCGTCCAGCACGGCCAGCAGCGCACCGTGATCCGGTGCGGGCTCGCGGCAGATCCGGCGCGCCTCCTGCTCGGCCGCAAGCGCGCTCACGCCGAAGAAACGCAGATAAAGGTTGTCCGGCGACATCTTGGCGTGCATGTCCCGTACCGCGTCGAAGTCGCCCGGCCGCGCAGGCCGGATCTCAATCGTCGTGCCGTCGGTCAGCAGGGCGTAGGCGCTGGCCTCGCTCCCTGTGCTCACGCCGCCCTCCCCGAGAGGTCTGCGTTGCCGCAGGGCCTGTTTTCACGACCGCTCATGTGCAGGTGCGGTCAGCAAACCGGTCCACGATGCGGCGTTTCCTGTACCAGAACCTCCGCATCTGCAGGATTGCGGGCAGCCGCAGCACGCTCGAGTACAGTTCCCCGGCATATCGCACGCCAGCCTGCCCACCCACGTCGGGCAATCGTTGCCGTCATCGCCCCCGACCGCCGGAAAGCATTGATGTATTGCACCTGCAGCCTTTACTGGATGACAGCCGACGAGCCAGGGGCTAAAGACCCACATCTCCCAGCGCCCGGCTGGACGGCACTCTGGTCCTGGATGACCGCGGCGGGCTGTTGCGCCGGCAAGGGGGATTCGATCTTCCTCTGAGCACCGGTTACATCCATCGTTCCTTCGTAGCCCGTACTGCCGCCTGAACCCGGTTCCGTGCCTCCAGCCTCCGCAGGATCTCTTGGATGGGCGACTTCACCAGCCAATGCTAGGCCAACACATATCCCAGGTCAGCAGCCCAGCATGTTCCGGTGGCTCAGGTCGCTTACAAGACGGCTGCTCTGCCCGGCGGGGGGCGCTTGTCAGTTTGTGCCGGTGCCGGGGAGCGGAACGTTCTGCAGCCTGAGCTGGCCGCGTGCGAGCGCCCGGCCGCGCTCGTCGGTGATGATGACCAGCCACAGTTGCTGGACACGGCCCTGCTGCAGGGGCTCGGCGATAACCTCGGCGCGGCCCGAGGTGGCCGGGCGCAGGAAATCGGTCGCATTGTGCACACCGACCGCGAACTGCCCGCGATCCCGCACCGCCAGGCTGGCGCCGAGGCTGGCGGCGGTTTCGGCGGCGGTGGTGTAGACACCGCCGTGCACCACGCCCCACGGGGTGTGGTGATCTGGCCCGAGGTCGATGTGCCCGGCCACGCGGGTTCCGCTGGCCGAATCCACGACCAGGCCGGCTGCGGCCAGGAACCGGCTGGCGGCCTCCGCGCTGAGATCGACGTCGGCGTCCGGGCCGGGCTGGGTATCGGCAGGGTCCTGCATGACATAGTCGTAGCAGAAGATGACTGCTTGCTGTTGAGGTAGGTCGTCCCGGCCGCCGTGAGGAGCTCAGGCTTCCTCGCCGGGGCCTGTCCGGTGAGGAACTGGCGGCGCGCGCGGCGTTGCAGGCGCAGAAGTTCGGCGCCCGCATCAAGCTGGCGGCCCAGGCCTGCGGCACACCCCGACGGCCAACTGGAGCCATGTCCGGGACGGCAAGATCGCCCGGATCCGGGTGGCCTTCGATCCCCGCGAGATCCTTACCGGCGGACAGGGCTAAGCCCAACGCCGCACAGGTACGGCAGCCGGACTCCTTGCCGTCCTCGGAGTAATAGGTCGTCCCATCGGCAGATGCCGGTGCGGCAAAGCCCCTCAACCCCGTCGCCCGGCCTGCCGTGTACCGCAACAGCCAGGGGGTACTTCAGCGGGTGAGCCCGGCGTTCGAACCTGATGTGCGGCGAGGAGACTAGAGGAGACTCAGGCCCTTGCCTTGACCGGCACCACGGCTCGTCCGGACGAGCACGCCAAGAGCATTATTTCTCCCCGGTCGGGGCCAAAGGCAGATGCGTCCAGAAGCGGCGGCCGGCCCGGCGAGCGTGATGCTGGCAGGACCCGCAACTACTACACCCCCTGAAAGGGGGAGACCGATGGCAGGGACGGACGAGCCCGTTGCGGTGCTCGGCATTGGAGCGATGGGCCATGGGATGGCGGCCAGTGCTTTGCGCGCTGGCATCCCGACAATTGTCTGGAACCGCGAGATAGCGGCGACCCGGGACCTGGCTGAGCTCGGCGCGGAAGTCGCCGAGAGCGCCGCCGACGCGGCGCGGCGAGCCGGGATCGTGGTCACGATGGTGACCGACGCCGATGCTGTCATTTCGGTCGCCCGGGACCAGGGCATGCTCGCTGCCCTGGTCCCGGGCGCGATCTGGGCCCAGATGAGCACCATCGGCGTGGCGGGGACTGATCGCGTCGCGGCCATGGCCGGTGCTGAGCGTCCGGACATCATTTTCCTCGACGCGCCGGTGTCGGGAAGCAAGGATCCGGCCGAACGCGGCCAGCTAACGATCTTCGCGTCGGGACCCGGCGAGGCGCGCGCGCGTGTCGCGCCGCTGTTCGGCGCGCTCGGCCAGCGCACGATCTGGGTCGGCGAGGCCGGGGCCGGGACGCGGCTGAAGCTGGTGGCTAACACCTGGCTCGCGTTCGCGACAGAAGCGGTGGCCGCGTCCGTGGCGCTTGCCCGCCGGCTGGGTCTTGAGACCGAGACGGTGGTGGACGCGCTTGGCGGCGGCCCGCTCGTGTCCACCTGGCAGGCAGCCAAGCTGCAACGGATCGCCAAGGGCGAGTTCTCGGCCCAGTTCGCGCTGTCGCTCGCGCTCAAGGACGTGCACCTTGCGCTCCAGGCGGCCGGTGACGACCGGTTCGCCGCTCTCGGCTGCCTGGCTGACGAATGGCAGCAGGCCGTTGATCAAGGTCTCGGCGACCAGGACCTGACCGTCGTAACGCGCGCGCTGGAGCAGCAGGGAGGAACGCCATGACCCTGATCGGCTGCACGATGATGTGCGAGCAGTCGGCCCCGAAGCAGTTGTGACATGAACGGCACAACGAACGCGACAACCGGAGGCGCCTCGATCTCGGCTAGGCGCCGCGGCTATTACCTCACGGCTGGGGTGCTGCTGGCCATAATGACCGGCGGGACCCTGCCGATCCCGCTGTACGTGCTGTATGAGAAGCAGATGGGCTTTGGCCCACTCGGGGTCACCGTGGTGTTCGTCGCCTATGTCGTGGGCACGCTGTTCGCGCTGCTGGCTCTGGGGGACCTGAGCGACCACATCGGCCGCCGGAAAGTGCTGGTCATCGGGGTGGGCTGCGCGGCGGTCAGCACCGCGCTGTTCCTGGCCGCGTCCGGCATAAGCCTGCTGATCGTGGCCCGCATCATCAGCGGCCTGGCGGCGGGGTTTGTCACCGGCACCGCCAGCGCTGCGCTGGCCGAGCTCCAGCCGCGCGGCGACGCCCGGGCCGCCGCGGTGGCCGCGTCGGGCAGCAACATGACCGGCCTGGGCCTGGGGCCGCTGATCGCCGGGATCTTCGCCGAATACGTGGCCCTGCCTACCCGCAGCGTGTTCTGGGCCTACCTGGGCGTCTGCGCCCTGATGCTCGCCGCGATCGCGGTCATCCCCGAGACGGTCCGCCATCCCGACCGGGCGATCAGCCTGCGGCCCCACCTCGGCGTCCCGCCCGGCATGCGGGCCGTGATGCTCGGCGCATGCCTCGGCGTGTTCGCCGCGTTCACTGTTCTCGGGCTCTTCAGCAGCCTGGTGCCCGTCTTCCTGTACGGCATCCTCGGTGTGCGCAATCTCGCCCTGATCGGCGCGACGTCCTTCCTGATCTTCATCATCGCCGCGATCAGCCAGGCGGTCTCCGCACCGCTGCCCGCCCGCCGCAGTGTGACCGCCGGGCTGCCGCTGCTGCTGGTATGCCTGGCCGTCCTGGAGTCGGCGCTGTTCGCCAAGGTCCTGTGGCTGTTCCTGGTCGGCACGGTCGCTGGCGGCATCGCCGTGGGACTTATCTTCCGGGGCGGCCTGAGCGAGCTCACCCGGCTGGCCGACCCGCGGCACCGGGCCGCCATCGTGTCCACGTTCTTCGCCGCCGCCTACGTCGGCCTGGGGCTGCCCGCCCTGCTGACCGGCCTCATCTCCCAGCTGATCAGCACGGTAGACGCCAGTGCCTGGACCTCCGGGCTCGCAGCCGCCATCGTGGCGGCGGCCATCATCATCGTCCTGCGCAGCTTCGGCCAGGCACCCGCACCCACACCGCCCTGCACGCCCAGCGACAGCTGGTGCAGCCCGCAGGAACCCGCCCGCACCGGCGCGGGCCAGCCGAACCTGTCCAGCCGGCACGAGCCCTGACGCAGGTTCTCGGTCGCCTGCCGCAGGTCCATCTGCCGGGTGTATCCGACGAGCGGTTCCAGCCGCTTGATCGAGTAGCTCTCGTGTGGCACTGCTCACCGGTGTGCCATCCGGTGACCGGTCCGCGCCGACGTATGTCGTCCACGGCCAGTGACCGGCTAGCGGCCGGACCAGGAGCGGTCACGCTTCCGGTCTGAACGGCGGCCCCGCTTGCCTCTTTGCTGGCGGGCGGGGCCGTCCGAGTTCGCCAGTACCGGCGGGTCGGGTATCAGTCCGGTATGTCGTCGGGCTTGCTCACGACAACGCCAAAGAGGTCGCCGATCGCGGCGAGGCTGGCCGCTTGCAGTGCCGCCGCCGGTACCGCAGCACCGTCAGGTCCGGGCAGCTCCCGGGTGGCAGTGGCGCTGGCGACTACCGTTGGATGGTAACCAAGGTTAAAGGCGCCGCGCGCGGTCGAGTTGACGCACATGTGCGTCATGAACCCGGCCAGGATTAGCTCGCGGCCGGGTGCTTCGCGAAGCCGGGCGTCAAGGTCTGTCCCGACGAACGAGTTGGGGTAGTTCTTGACGATGACGGGCTCGCCCGGGATAGGAGCCACCTGATCGCTGATCTGCCCGATCTCGGCATGCACGTCATAGGGGGAACCCTCCCCGGCGTCGTGCATGATATGGAAGACCGGAATACCAGCCGCCCGCGCGCGGGCGAGCAAGCGCGCCGCTTCCGCCAGCGCGGCTTCGGCACCTGCCAGCTGCATGATGCCCTGGCGGTAGGTGTTCTGGCAATCGATCATGATCAGCGTTGTCTCCCGGAGCGCAGGCGCCTGATCGCTCAGTCCCATCAAATCTCGCAGGGTGGTGGTCCGTGCCATGTCGATCGCCTTCTTCGGTGGGTGCCTGGAATCGACGCTAGCGGCGCGGGGCTGTCCTGGCCAGGCCGCCACTATGGCTCGCATACGGAGCGGCTTACAATCAGCGGGGCTCACGTCATGCCCGAAGTTGGCGGTGAGGAACGAAGTGGCGCACGACAGCGACATCACCAGCCGGACGCTCCGGCGTTACCCGTTCAGCCGGAACCGGCTGGACCCCGACCCGCAGTACGCGGAGCTGCGCCGTACCGAGCCGGCCTGCCGGGTGCAGCTGCCCTACGGTCCGCCGGCCTGGCTGGTGACCGATTATCACCTCACCAAGTCGGTATTGGGGGATGCACGGTTCAGCCGCGCAGCCACCATCAACCGGGACAATCCCCGCGAGTGCGCGGTCGAGTTCGGTCAGGTTGCCGAGAGCGTGATGAGCATGGATCCGCCGGCGCACACCCGGATCCGCCAGCTGGCCGGCCGGGCGTTCACCACCCGCCGGGTGGAGCGGCTACGTCCGCGCGCGCAGCAGATCGCCTCCGGCCTGATCGACGACATGGTCGCCTCCGGCCCGCCCGCCGACCTGGTGGAGAGCTTCTCATTCGCCTTCCCCGCGATCATCATCTGCGAGCTGCTCGGCATCCCCGGCGCCGACCGGCACACCTTCCGCGGCTGGACCGACGCGATCGTCTCGACGGCCACGTCCACCCCCGAGGAGGTGCAGGACACCTACCTGCGCCTGGCCGGCTATCTCGACGGCCTGTTCGCGCAGCGCCGCGCGCAGCCCGGCGATGACCTGCTCACCTGGCTCGTCCAGGCCCGCGATAACGACGACCGGCTGACCGAAGCGGAACTGCTCTTCCTGGGCATGGCGCTGCTGGTCGGCGGCTACGAGACCACTGCGCACCAGATCACCAACATGGTGCACACGCTGCTCAGCCACGACAAACAGCTCCGCCAGCTCAAGGCGCGGCCGGAGCTGCTGCCAACCGCGGTCGAGGAAATGCTGCGGTTCATCGTGTTCGGCAGCGCCCTCAACCCCCGGGTAGCCACGGCCGACGTTAAGCTCGGCCAGGTGGTGGTGCGGGCCGGCGAGCCGGTGCTGTGCTCCCGAAGCTCGGCCAACCGCGACGAGCGCGTCTTTCCCCACGCCGGGGAACTCGACTTCACCCGCGACCCGAACCCGCACGTCGCCTTCGGCTACGGGCCCCACTACTGCCTGGGCGCCCACCTGGCCCGGATGGAGCTCCAGGTGGCGCTGGGCACGATCTTGTCCCGGCTCCCTGGGCTCCATATCGCCGTGCCCGAGAACGAGCTGACGTGGCACACCGGAACCATGATGCGAGGCCTAGCCGCCTTTCCGGTCACCTGGTGAAAGCGCCCCAGCTGCCCAGGTACCCGCATCGGCGCGCGCGACTTGTCAACGTCGACCTTGCCTACACCACGTTCGGGGGCGTGAAGGTCGTAATTGCCACCGATGACCTGGAAAGCGCCCGCGCCGCGCTCCTTTAGGCGCGCCCATGCCGGGGGAGGGCCGCCGGGGGAGCCGGGCCGGGCATTGGCCAACTGCCGACCGGTAGCGCCGAACGTATATTGACTCCGTGGAGCCGCCGCGTCGCCTGTCGATCCCGGGTTGCAGCGGCTGCGGGGCGATGAGACAGTATGAGAGCTGCGAGGGGGCCTGCCGAGAGCGCAGGCTCGAGCTCGTCAGCGGCAGCGATTACGACGAGCTGACGGCGGCCGCTGCAGCCCGCCGTGGTCGCATCGAGGGGTTCCGGGCGGTCGTCAGGGGACTGGCGCGCACGGAGCCCGGCCCGGGTGAGTGGCGGGCCGCATACGAGGCGCTTCAGCAGTCGGCGCGTTCGGTGCTGCGACGCTCCGGGCCCGCAGCCGGGGACCACGAGGATGAGCTGCCTGTACGTGCTGAGACCGTGATCGTCTGGCGCTGCGAGGATTGCGGCGGCGTTGATGCTCCGCAGGAGTGCATCGATGTCTGCATCTGGGGTCCAACCGACTGGGTGGACACGGCCTCGTATGAGTCGGAGCGGTCCCGGGCCGCCGTGGATCGCGAGGCTGAACAGTCGCTGGCTGGGCTGCTCCGCAGGTTCGCATTCGCCACGCCGCGAGACGGGCAGTGGGAACGAAGCTGGCGTGCCTTTCAATCGCAGGCGCGCCCCGCGACGGGCTCGGATGCCGGGCGCTAGCAAAGTAGCGAGGCAGATTGGATTGCCGTTGCCCCCTGCCACGCGCGCCCCTGGGGCTGATTGCGGCCGTGGCCAGCCCGGCGTGTTGGCCGCTCGCGGCGCACTGTGCGGCTATCGGGCCAGGACGGTGGCTGTCTGGTGTGCCCGGGACCATCCGGGATGGCTGGGCCGGAGATGGGTCCGGTGCCGGGCGAGGTGGGGCGGCGTGCGCGGTGGCTTTTCCTTGTAGACGAAGGCCTGGCGCAGCCCGGCATATGGTTCGGGCGGCCCGGAGAAGTTGCGGCTCATGATGGCTAGCTCTTCAGCCCTGTAGGCCGCCAGCGGCCGATGTTTTTCGGCCGCGGTGAGCTGCCGCGCCTTGGCGGCCAGCTGCGCCCGGTAGCCGGGGCTCCGGGCCAGCTGTTCGGCCAGGGCCGCCACCTGCGCGCGGTAGCTGGCCGCGTCGGCGGCGATGACCCGGTCGATCAGGCCTGACCGGAGGGCGGCGGCGGGACTGACCGGCAAGCACGCGCTGGTGAGCCGGGCGGCCTCGTGCGCGCCGACGCGGCGGGGCAGGGTGTAGGTCCAGTATTCCGAGCCGTGCAGGCCCATCAGCCGGTAGTGCGGGTTGAGGACCGCGCCGGCCCGGCACCAGAACCTGGTCGGCGGCCAGCGCGAGCATCAGGCCGCCGGCGGCGGCGTTGCCCGCCAGCGCCGCCACGGTGAGCTGGCCGGTGCTGGTCAAGATCGCCTCAACCAGGTCGTCCATGGCGTTGATGTTCCGCCAGGACTCCTCGGCGGGATCCTCGGCGGCCTGGATCACGTTCAGGTGGATGCCGTTGGCGAAGAAGTCGCGGGGCCCGCCGAGCACGATGACCTTCACCGGGCGGCCCTGGGCGTGCCGGTAGGCGGCGAGCAGACGGCGGCACTGACCGGTGCTCATCGCCCCGCTGGGGAAGCAGAACTCCAGGTAGCCGACACCGCCGGACTCGCGATAGCTGATCTGCCGGTAGGTGCGCCAGGCCCGGCGGCGTGGCCAGCGGCACCGGGGCCTGGGGCACGCCCGTCAGGGAGCCGCGCAGCGCCAGGGTGGCCGGCAGTTTGAAGGTTTTCGGGCCGCCGGGCGCCGGGCGGCGGCGCAGCTGCGGTATCCAGACCGCTCCGTCGGTGGTCGCCCGGCAGATGGCGCCGTCTCGCTGGGCGAGGATCGTCCCGGGTTCACCGTGCAGCTCGTCTTCGGGGTGCCCGCCGACCAGGTAGTACTCGGCGTCGCCGAGAACGTCCAGGACGCCGGGACTGGAGTCGGCAGCTCGCAGCTTGGCCAGCACCACCGGGGTGGGATCGGCTGACCAGTCGATCCTGCGGTCGGCCTGGCGGCACGGCGGACGGTGCTGCCCGACGACATCGGGGCGGCTGTAGTCCAGCGGCTCCGGCCGCCAGCGGCCGGCCGCGAACCGGGCGACGGCTAGCAGCACCGCTTGCACCGCGGCGTCCGCCACCTCGCTGCGGTACGCAGAGCTCTTCGAGCAGTCGGGCATCGTGAACTCCGCGCTGGCCCAGATGTCGCCGGCGTCCATCTCCGCGTTCGCCTGCAGCACGGTGACACCCCAGCGTCCGGCGCCGCTCATGATCGCCCAGTCCAGTGAGGACGGCCCGCGGTCACCGCTGGGTCCCGGGTGGACGATGAGGCACGGCCGGGCCGACCAGATGTCCGCGGGAATCGCCGCGGTCAGCATCGGCGCTATGACGAGATCCGGGCTGAATCGGCGAATCCCGTCGCGCAGTA
This sequence comes from uncultured Actinomycetes bacterium, assembly GCA_963742865.1. Classification (GTDB taxonomy): domain Bacteria; phylum Actinomycetota; class Actinomycetes; order Streptosporangiales; family Streptosporangiaceae; genus Bog-532. Next base: position 30,234 of record CAVUNW010000001.1, on the reverse strand, counting down.
CCTCATCCCCGAGCGCCAGCTCGACCGACACCTCATGCCCGCGGTCGGCCAGCTCGGCGTGCACTCGCTGCGTCAGGCTGTTGTAGGCGCTGGCCACCAGCAAGATACGCATCAGCGTCCCCCCGTTCCGGCCGAGCCGGAAGATCCCCCGTGCCGCCGCCGCGCCGCGAATCCATCTCACGGCGTGCCCGCGGTATGACCTCTCCTGGGCAGAGCCTGCCGGTGCCGCCCTGATACAGGATTCAGGTGCATTTGCGCGACGCCGGGACCAGTCAGCCCTCGGTGCTTGGCTCCGAGCCTGGTCGCGAGTGGGGGCGGGGTTTGTTGCCGTCGACGGTGGAAGGCCGGCGACTTGATGAGCCGCTTCCCGTGAGAGGCGCCTCGGGAGGCTCCCGTACCGGAACGGGCGATCGCGGCGTGATCGGGGAAACCGCGCGGGCGCCGGTGACTGGATCTGGCAGGGCGTGAGCGATGCCGCGATCGTCTCTTACCCACTTCATCAGACGTCCGTAGCCCTGTGCGACCGCCATGTGCGGAGGATCGTGTCCCGCCGCCAGCTCGCAGTGCAACAGGGAGTACATCCAGACATCGGCACACCTCGGCTCGCCTGCGGCGACCGCCTGCGGCAGGGGACCAGGCGCCGGCTGGGGCGCGGCGGCCCGCGCGACAGCCACTTGCAGCGCCTCCTCGGCCGACCCGGCCTGCACGATGTCGCTGTAGAACCGCCCGGCGTGCGCCTGTTCTCTCACCACGACGCTGAACCCTCGCTGCGGCGGGGGACCAGGTACCGGCGGGGGACCAGGTACCGGCTGGGGACCAGGTAGCGGCTGGGGACCAGGTGCGGCTGGGGACCAGGTACCGGTTGGGACCAGGTACCGGTTGGGGACCAGGTACCGGCTGGGGCGCGGCGGCCTGCCCGGCGGCCGGTGGCCGCGCCTCCTCGCGGCGCTCGGCTTCCACGACGCCGGTATCCAGCCGCCCGGTGCGGGTGCGCCCCGTCACCGGGACGTCGGACTCTTGCTGGGGCTCGGGACCAGGCAGCGGCTGGGGCGCGGCGGCATGCTCGGCGGCCACCTGCAGCGCTTCCTCGGCCGACTCGGCCTGGACGATTCGCTGTAGAACCGCCCGGTGTACGCATGTTCTCTCACCGCAACGTTGAACCACGGCATAGACCGTCAACTCTATTGGGCCCGGGGCCCAAGGGACAGGGGTGCATCAGTCGCCGTGGAGTTACGCTCACCGCCCTCTCCGCCGGCTGCCGATCAGCTGGCGGGCGCACCGGCCCGGCGGATGAGCAGACCTGCACATCACCCGCTCTCGCAGCTACGCGGGTAGCCGCGCGAAGTATATCTGTGCGGATAAATACAAAGTCGGGTCCTGCGGACACCACTCGCAGGCCCGGTCGCCGCCGCCCCACGCTTGCCCGACGTCAGCGACGGGGCGACGCAGGGCCAGACCGCGATGCACATCTTCGCGGCCGGAATCGGCTGACCCGGCGAGGGACGGGGGATACTAGCGGTGACCAGCTTATTTCTGTAACCTCTACGACAGGAGACTCAGGGGGGTTGAGTGATGAGGTTGAGGTTCAGTGCTCTCATGGGGAGCGGCCGGCGGAATCGTGGCACCTCACACGCCGGGGACCAGGCAGCGGCGGACCCGTTCGTGCCGCTTGGCGACGTGTCGGCCCTGACGGGAGCGCTGCCCAATGGCAGCAGCGCCGACGGATCGTCGAACCAGTACAACAACCCGTGGCCGCCGCCACCGCCTCAGCCGCCCCAGGACGTGCGAGCCTAGCCAAGGCGAGGCGTTCGCCGGTCGAGTGGAGCCCTCCCCGCACCAATTCGCGGCGCATCTGCACTGGGTGTGCGTCGATGACGCGGTGATCATTCTCGATGCCCGGCGTGGTGAATACTTTGGGCTCGACGTGGAAGCCTCGCGCCAGTGGCTACGGCTGGCCGGCTCCGGGGATCCGGCGGGCGACGGCATGGACGACCTGGTGGCGGCCGTGCACCGGCGTGGATGGCTGACAGCGCCCCGGCAGGACCGAACGCGCCCCGCCAGGCGCCGTGGCCGGGCAGCGGCGCGTGCCTGGCGCCCCTTCTCGGTCCCTGGTGCCTACGTCTGCCTGGCCCAGGCCTTCATACTGGTGCGGCTACGCGGATTCGCGCGCGCATATGACTGGGCCGGCTCGCTGGCGCGCCGCCCTGTGGTGAGCGGATCCGACGCAACGGCGCTCGCCCTGGCGATGAAGGCTTTCCTCCGGGCCGAGCATTTCATGCTCTCGCGCCTTGGGCCCGATGACTGCCTGCCGCGCTCACTGGCGCTGTTCGCCTTCCTGCGTCGCTGTGGCATCCCTGCTTGTCACCGCATTGGCGTCCGCCGCTACCCGTTCGCTGCCCACGCATGGGTCGAGCACCGGGCGGACCTGGTGCTTGACTGGCCCGAGCGGGTCTCGGAGTTCACCCCGATCGTGACGATCTCCTAGGCATTCGCAGCATGAACAGCCCGAACGCCGGCTTCCTGCTGGCTGTCGACTTGGAGACCTTCCGGGTATGGGGGAGCCCGCGGCCCCGGTGCGCCGAAGGACTGTTCGCGGCCATTTCGGGGCATCTCGCGCACGAGGTGATGGGGACCGATCGACTCGGCCGTCTCCGCAGCGCCTACCGGCGCCATGGCGAGCGGCTGAGCGCTCACCTGCTTGGCCAGTACGCGGCCGCGGTCGTCGATCCTTCGGCGCGGCGTATCGTGCTGGCGCAGGACTCGCTCGGCATACGGCCGCTGTTCTTCGCCATGAGCGGGACGCGCCTGGTAGCGTCGGCGGATCTCGCGGCGCTGGTGACGCTGCTGCGGCCGAGCACACTGGATGAGGCGTACTTCGCCGACTACCTGACGCGCGGGGACCGCACCAGGCGGCGGACGCCGTTCGCGGGTATCGAGCGGCTAGCCCGGGGCGTCACGGTAACAATCGAGCCGTCCCGCCGAAGCGAGCTGAGGCCGTGGTCACCGCCCCTGCGCCAGGAACGGCCGCCGGCCGGGGAGGCTGAGGAACGGCTGCGTACGCTGCTCGACGATGCTGTCGCGTCCTCGCTGCCGGCGGACGGGGAGGTGCTATGTGAGCTCTCGGGCGGTCTCGACTCGACCAGCGTGCTGGCCACCGCCCACCGGCTGCGGCCCGGCGTCCAGGCCCTGACGGTCGTCAGCCGCCAGGGCTTTGCCGGCGACGACGAGCCGCACGCACGCGAGGCCGTGAACGCGCTCGGCGTCCGCTGGCACCAGCTGGACTTCGACCGGTGCCCGCCGTACTCGGCCTTGCCGGCAAGCTTTGTCGGCGAGCCCGGCGGCGTGCTGCTTGAGGCGTTGCAGGCGGCATACTCCGAGATCCTGGCGCGCGCCGGGGCCCACGTCATCATGACCGGTATGGCAGGCGACCTGATATTTGGCAGCGGAGGGATACCGCCCTTCCACATTGCCGATCCGCTCGCGGCCGGCCGGCTCCTGGATACGATCCGCATGGCCCGAAGCTGGCGGGCCTGTACGGTCGACCAGCGTCCCTGGACGTACTGGTTCGCCCACTTCGGTGCCCGCCCGGCCTGGCGGCACCTGCGGCGCCAGAGCATCGACGCCCGAAGCGATGGCCCGCCCGCGTGGCTCGGGCCCACCCTCGCCGGTGACGGTGCAGCCCGCGAGCACCCCGGCCGGGAGACCGCGCCCAGAGTCAGCCTGCCCAGCCAGCAGTACCTCTGGGACGAGGTCTACGACCAGGCCTTCGCGCAGTCGCCCGGCTTCCGGCTGCCCACCAGCGTCGACGCCCGGCATCCGCTGTTCCATCGGCCGCTCGTGGAGTACATGCTGAGCGTGCCCCCGGACTTCCGGCACGGCCCGACGGGCGATCGTGTGCTGCAGCGCCGTGCTCTCGCCGATCGGCTGCCCGTAAGCATCCGAACCCGCTCGACCAAGGGCAGCGCGCAGCGGCTCCGCGAGCACACGCTGATGCACAATGACGCCTGGTTCCGCCTGCTCACGGAGGACTCCCGGCTGGTCGCCCGCGGCTGGGTGGACCCGGAGCGCTGGCGGACCACGGTTGCCCGCGCCCGGTTCGGCGCGGTCAAGGCGGCACCGCAATTCGACGCCGCAATGGCGACGGAATGCTGGCTCCGGACTATTGAGGCATATCCCGCCGATGTGCCCGTCCAGCTGCTCGAAGCAAGCGCGCCCTGAGATCGCTGCCTCAGGCCGTGGACCAGAGCGATCATTGGTCTTCTTGGCCGAAGACGTTCGGCGAAAAGCGGCGGCAGGATGTATCTGGAAGGGCCGGCGCTGGCTCTGTACCGGTGCCGGGCGCGGGTTCGTGGTGCCCTCATCGGGCACGGGCAACAGGGGGGCGTGGGTGATGACTGAGGTAGCGGAGGTAGCCATGCTCGCATTCGCGACCGGAGCGTCCTAGAGCCGACCGATGCCGGTCGCGGCCGCTATTTCGCTCAGGGCAGCGACCCGCCCGCGATCCAGCGTTCGAGGGCAGCAACCTGCTCTGGCGGCCAGCGGCCGTCGCAGGGCATTGTCCCGTTGCGGAGCTGCGCGAGAATGGCGTCCTGGTGCGCCCGCACGTCGCTGTACGACCAGAGGTCGAAGGCTCTCCGCATCGAGTCGCGGTCCTTCTCGCGGAAGAGCGGACGGACATCGCGCTCGAAGCTGAGCTGGGCGGGTGAGTCCGGTCCGTCGGTCATGATCTTCTCCTAGGCCTTCTTGGTGGCCAGGCGGCCGTTGGCCAGGGCGCTGAGGTCGACGTCGTCGAGCGTCGTGACCACGATGTCGGCGTGCGCCGCGGCCAGGAGCCCGGCGTCGTCGGCGCGCGCGATTCCAATCGCCGCCATGTCGCCAGCCTTGGCGGCCTGGACGCCCGCCGCGGCGTCCTCCATCACGATCGAGTCCTCGGGTGCGGTCCCGAGCTCATGCGCTGCGGTGAGGAACATCTCGGGATGCGGCTTTCCGTGCGCGAAGTCCCGGCCCGACACGTCGGCGTCGAAGAACTCGAGCAGGGTCAGCCCGGGCCGCACTGACGCGGACACGATCCCCTGGTCCTGCGCGAAGGTGTCGAGCCTTATCTGCCGCAGGAACAGATTGGCATTCTTGGAGGAGGAGGCGGCCGCCACCCTGATCCCGGCGTCTTTGACGGCGATGATGAAGCGCAGCGCGTCGGGGTACGCGGTGAAGTCGCCGGCCTCGATCAGCTGGATTACCATCGCCTGCTTTCGATCGGCGTACTCGGCGAGACGCTTGCCGTCGTCATCAGGGACGTGGAAGTACGCCAGTGCCGCCCGCGCGCCGCTCATCCGGGGCTTGCCGGACATCTGCTGCTCGTAGACGCGGGACGTGAACGCCTCCGGCGACCAGCTCGTCTGGTCGCGGATGTCGCTCCAGTCCGACTCCATCAGCTGGCGCAGCGACTCACGCCATGCCTTCTCGTGCGGCGAGTCGACGAGCACTCCGTCGACGTCGAAAATCGCTCCCCGGAACGTCGCCACGCGTCCTCCCCTTCAGCGGCTGGCCCTGCGCTCTCCGGCCTGCATAGCCGGGGACAGCCGGAATCTATACCGCTCGCCGGGGCAGAGTTCGCGCGTTTCGCCCCCGAGCCCGACCTTGATCGGCCCGCTCGCGCCCTCCGGATGGAGTGCAAGCGTGAGACTGTCCCGGCTGAGATTTACCCGGAACGGCGCCCGCCGGAACTGCGCCGCGAACGACACCTCCTCGATCGGACCGGGAAGCCTCGGCTCGAAGTAAAGAACGTCGTCGCGAATCTCCATGCCGACATAGGCGCGCTGCATGAGGTCGAGCGTCCCGGCCATGACGCCCATGTGAATGCCCTCCCTGGTCGTCCCCCCTTGGATGTCCCCCACGTCGCTGTTCAGCGCCACCAGGAAGCGCTCCCAGGAACTCTCCGGGTCGAGGGCGGCGAGTACCCCCGCGTGCGTGACGAAGCTCAGCGTGGAGCCGTGCGACGTGCGCTGGTCGTAGTAGGCGATGTTCCGGGCCGCGGTGTCGCCGCGATACTCATAACCCAGGCGCTCGAACAGCCGCCGGAGCGCGCTCGGGGAAAAGAGGAAGAACAGCATCACGGTGTCGGCCTGCTTGGCGATCTTGTAGCGGTTCGGGTCGTCGCCCTCGGCGTGCAGGATCCGGTCGAGTCGCTGGATGTTCCCGTACTTCGCGCGGTAGCCGTCCCAGTCGAGTTCCTCGAGCGCGTCGTAGCCCTCGAACTGGCTGATGAGCCCGTCACCGTGGAAGGGAACGAACATGCGCCGGCTCATGTCCTGCCACAGCCTCAGCTCTTGCTCGGAGATTCCGAGCCGGGCGCGGAGCGCGTCGGCCCTGCTCGCCGGGAGCAGCGAAAGCACCTCGCCCGCGAGCTCGCACAGCCACGCCACCATCACGTTCGTGTAGGCGTTATTGCGCAGGCCACCCTCCTCCTCACCCGGGTACTTCTCGTGGAACTCGTCCGGGCCCATCACCCCGCGGATCTCATAACGCTCACGGTCCGGGTTGAACTGGGCGATGGACGCCCAGAAGCGCGCGATCTCCACCATCATCTCCGCGCCGTAATCCCGCAAGAAAGCCAGATCCCGGGTGGCCTGAAAGTAGTGCCAGATGTTGTAGAAGATGGCCGCGTTCACATGGCGCTGGTTGCGGCTGAGGTCCGGCTCCCAGATCCCGGACAGCGGGTTGAGGTGCACCCGCTGGGTCTCCTCCTTGCCTTCGCTGCCGCTCTGCCACGGGAACATCGCCCCGCGGAAGCCCGCCTCACGGGCCGCCGCCCGGGCCTCGTCGAGGCGCCGGTAACGGTACATCAGCAGTTCGCGCGTGACCTCGGGTATCCGGAAGCTCAGAAACGGAAATACGTACAGCTCGTCCCAGAAAACGTGCCCCCGGTACGCCTCGCCATTAAGACCGCGCGCGGGCAGTCCGGCGTCCAGGTCGGCCGTATGCCGGGAGCAGACCTGGAGGACGTGGGAGACGTGCAGCCGCAGCAGCATCTGGACCCGCTCGTCCCGGCGCACGCGTACATCGCACACCCGCCACAACTCGTCCCAGGCAGAGACATGGCGCTCGAGCGCCTTCTCGAAGCCGGGCCGCCGGAGCGCCGATGTCCCGGCCTTCGCGAGCGTGTCGCTGGTCGCGGCATCGCGGGAGGTCGAGAACGTCAGCATCTTTTCGACCCTGGTCGGCGCGCCCTGCCGGACGTCGAACGCCAGCACCTGCTGGATGTAGTCCTCCATCTGGTACAGGGCGCGTTCAACGGCGAGCGGCTCGCTTCCCCGGAAGACGCGTGTGCGCGCCGCCTGGCTGATGTAGATGTTCGACTGCCGCGTCTGGGTCTTCAGCGCGATGACCTCCGCGCCAAACGTCCGCGGCGAGACGGGATCGAGATGCCGGCCCTCGAGCTCCAGATAGCGGGCGACGCCGTGGTTAGTGATGCGTCCGTCGATCGCCGAGATCACCTCCACCCGGCCCGACCAGTTCTGTGGCGTCAGCGTCCACTCGATGCCGGCCTGGTGCGGATTGGCCATGCTCACGAATCGTCGGCTGCGCAGCGCCGTCTCACGCCCGGCGGCGTCCCGGAAGCGAATCTCGCGGGTCACCACCGCCCGGTGAATGTCGAGCTGGTGGCGGTATTCAAGCAGCTCAACATCGGCCAGCTGGATTGCTTCTGCGCCCTCGATCCGCAGCTTGAGCACCAGCCAGTTGGGAAGATTGACGAGATCCTCATTGAGCACCGGCAGCCCGCCGAGGATCGTCGTCTCGCGGTTGTAGACCCCGTGCACGTAAGTGCCGGGGTAGTGCACGCCGTCGGCGTCTTCCCACTCGGCGGTGCCGCGGCTGCAGAGGTAGCCGTTACCGGTTGAGGTCAGCGCCTCCCGAAGCCCTTCCTCGGCCGGATCGAAGCTTTCGTAGGTGAGCGCGAAACCATCCATGGCAGCTACCGAGTGTATCTGACGGCTCCGGGCTATAGTGGCCGGGCAGAGGGGAGCCCAGATGACTTCGATGTCAGAGCCTGTGCACCTCAACAACCATCACCGCAACACGCTGCGCCAGATCTTCCAGCATCCCGTGAGCCACAACATCGAGTGGCACGCCGTGGTCTCGCTGCTGGAGGCGATCGGCTCGGTCGTAGAGCACCACGATGGCATGGTTGCCGTTACTGTCCGGTCTGAGAGCGAGTTCTTCGACGTCCCCGCGCAGAAGGACATCGACACCCAGACGGTTGTCGACCTGCGCCGGATGCTGAGCAGTGCCGGCTACGGACCCGACATCTAGGAAGCCGGGGCCAAGGGGCGGGAAGACTGACAGCACTTCCCGCGGAGAAAGAGCGTGGAGGAGACATGCGCAGCTCACGCGGAAATCGCGATCCGGTGTCCTCTTCGAGGCTCCAGAGGCAGCGAGTTTAACCAGCCAGGGGGAACAAGAAGATGACAAGCCTGAGGCCTGGCCCGGCCGGGCCCACCGGACCGGACACCACGCAGCCGGCCCCACCGCACCGGACACTACGCGCCCGAAGGTGTACCGGACCGAGCTGAGCCCGGTCGACTTCCTCAGCCGTGCGGCCTATATGTACCCGGAGAACGTCGCGATCGTCGACGGCGAGCGCCGGTACTCCTACCGTGAGTTCGCCGAGCGTTCGTGGCGGCTCGCGAACGCCCTCACCTCGGCCGGGCTGCGCAAAGGCGACCGGGTAGCGACGCTGCTCCTCAACTCGGCACCGATGCTCGAAGCCCATTTCGCGGTGCCGGCCGCGGGCGGTGTGCTGGTCGCCATCAATTACCGCCTGTCCAGCCCGGAGGTCGCCTACATCCTCCAGCACAGCGGCGCGCGGTACCTGCTGCTGGCCACCGAGCTCGAGCCCCTCGTCGCGCCGCTCGACCTGGCCGGCGTGACGGTGATCCGCTGCGCGGAAGGCAGCGGCGCCGGAGCGGAAACCAGCGGCGCCGAGTACGAGGACCTGCTGGCCCACGCCTCCCCGCAGATGCCGCCCAGCCAGCTGGCGGACGAGGAGGAGACGATCTCGATCAATTACACGTCCGGCACCACCGGGCGGCCCAAGGGCGTGCAGTACACCTACCGGGGGGCGTATCTGAACGCCCTGAACGAGGTGATCGTGGCCGGCCTGTCCGCGGATTCGGCCTATCTGTGGACGCTGCCCATGTTCCACTGCAACGGGTGGTGCTTCCCCTGGGCGGTCACGTCGGTGGCCGCGCGGCACGTGTGCCTGCGGGCCGTGGATGCCGGCCGTGTCTGGGACCTGATCGGCACCGAAGGCGTGACGCACTTCAACGGTGCTCCCACCGTGCAGCTGATGGTCGTCAACGACGCGCGGGCGCATCGCCTGGAGCGGCCCGTGACGGCCATGGTGGCTGCCGCTCCTCCGTCACCGACGCTGTTCAGCCGCATGAGCGAGCTGAACTTCCGGGTCGTGCACGTCTACGGCCTGACCGAGACCTACGGTCCGATCACGGTGTCGCCCGTGCAGCAGAGCTGGCGGGAACTGCCGCTCGGCCAGCAGGCGAAGCTCCTGGCGCGGCAAGGCCAGGCGTACATATCGTCCGATCTCGTGCGGGTGGTCGACAAGGACATGAACGACGTCCGGCACGATGGCCAGACGATCGGTGAAGTGATCATGCGCGGGAACATCGTGATGAGCGGTTACTTCGCCAATGAGGCCGCCACGGACGAGGCGTTCCGCGGCGGATGGTTCCATTCCGGGGACCTGGCCGTGTGGCATCCCGACGGCAACATCGAGCTGCGCGACCGGGGCAAGGACATCATCATCTCCGGCGGGGAGAACATTGCGAGCATCGAGGTCGAACAGACCATCGTGGCTCACCCGGCGGTGCTCGAGTGCGCGGTGGTCGGTGTCCCCAGCGAGCACTGGGGTGAGCGGCCGAAGGCGTTCGTCACGCTCAAGGACCACGCGTCGGCGACGGCCGAGGAGATCATCGCCTTCTGCCGTGACCGCCTCGCCCATTACAAATGCCCCGATGCCATCGAGTTCGGCCCGTTGCCGAAGACCTCCACCGGCAAGGTCCAGAAGTTCGTGCTGCGGGACCGCGAATGGGGCGGCCAGGAAAAGCGGATCGGCGCCCCGTAGGCCGCCGCGGCACGGTCACATAGATCGCGTCTGTCAAGCGGTGATCCGGGAAGTTGCCTTATCGCTTTCCGCGTACGGTCATGGTCGCCGGTACGATCGGGTAGGAGTCGCCCGGTGCGGGCGGGGACGGGACTTAGCCTCATATGAGCGAGGCCATCGAGACCTGGCCGGGTCGTTTCTACCCTCTCGGCGCGGCTTACGACGGTGCGGGGACGAACTTCTCGTTGTTCTCCGAGGTCGCAGAAGGGGTCGAACTTTGCCTCTTCGATGACGACGGCGGCGAGCAACGGGTGGAGCTGGAAGAGGTCGAAGCCTTCTGCTGGCATGCCTACCTGCCAGCGGTGATGCCTGGGCAGCGGTACGGCTACCGGGTGAGCGGGCCGTGGGCGCCGGACAAGGGCCAGCGCTGCAACCCGGCGAAGCTGCTTCTCGACCCTTACGCCAAGGCCATCGAAGGACAGGTCGACTGGGATCAGGCCTGCTTCCCGTACACCTTCGGTGACGGCAACTCACGTAACGACGACGACAGTGCCGCCCACGTGCCCAAGGCCGTGGTCCACAACCCGTTCTTCGACTGGGGCAACGACCGGCCCCCGGATGTCCCGCTCAACGAGTCGGTCATCTATGAGGTGCACGTCAAGGGCTTCACCGCCAGGCACCCCGCTATCTCCGAGGCGCAGCGGGGCACCTACGCCGGCCTGGCCCACCCGGCCGCGACCGAATATCTCACCGGGCTCGGCGTCACCGCGGTGGAACTGCTTCCCGTCCATCAGTTCGTTCACGACGCCCACCTGATCGACCGGGGCCTGCGGAACTACTGGGGTTACAACTCGATCGGCTTTCTCGCCCCGCACAATGAATACGCGGCCGGCGGCCAGCGGGGGGAGCAGGTCGCAGAGTTCAAGGCGATGGTCCGGACGCTGCACGAGGCAGGTATCGAGGTCATCCTCGATGTTGTCTACAATCACACGGCCGAGGGCAACCACCTGGGCCCGGTTCTGTCGATGAAGGGCATCGACAATGCGGCCTACTACCGCCTGGTTGGCGACGACCGGCGCTACTACTACGACACGACAGGCACGGGGAACAGCCTGAACGTGCGGAACCCGCACACCCTTCAGCTGATCATGGACTCGCTGCGCTACTGGGTGACCGAGATGCACGTCGATGGGTTCCGTTTTGACCTCGCCGCAACACTGGCCCGCCAGTTCCACGAGGTTGATCGCCTGTCCGCTTTCTTTGACCTCATCCAGCAAGACCCGGTCGTCTCGCAGGTCAAGCTCATTGCCGAGCCCTGGGACCTCGGCGAAGGTGGCTACCAGGTGGGCAACTTCCCTCCGCTGTGGTCGGAGTGGAATGGCCGTTACCGCGATACCGTGCGGGACTTCTGGCGGGGCAAGCCCGCCACCCTGGGCGAGTTCGCCAGCCGCCTGACCGGTAGTTCCGACCTCTACCAGGCGGACACCCGCCACCCGGGGGCCAGCGTCAACTTCGTCACCGCCCACGACGGTTTCACTCTGCGTGACCTGGTCTCCTACAACGAGAAGCACAACGACGCCAACGGCGAGGGCGGCGCCGACGGCGAGAGCTACAACCGATCATGGAATTGTGGCGCCGAGGGCGGCACAGACGACCAGGCCGTCCTCGGGTTGCGGCGGAAACAGCAGCGCAACTTCCTGGCCACCCTGCTGCTCTCCCAGGGGGCCACCATGCTCCTCGGCGGGGACGAATCCGGGCGCAGCCAGGGCGGGAACAACAACGCCTACTGCCAGGACAACGAGATCTCCTGGTATGACTGGGGACGGATCGACGAGGAGCTGCTTGGCTTCACCCGCCACCTCATCACCTTGCGGCGGGAGCATCCCGTGTTCCGGCGGCGGCGCTACGTCCAGGGCCGTGCCATCCGCGGCTCTGTCGAGCTGGGCTGGTGCAGGCCCGACGGGTCCGAAATGAGCGATGACGACTGGGACGCCAGGCATCCCCTGTCGGTCGGCCTCTTCCTCAACGGCAAGGCGATCGCGGACCGCGACCGTCGTGGCCAGCGGGTGACAGACGATTCCTTCCTGCTGCTGTTCAACGCCCACCACAAGGCCACCAGGTGGACGCTGCCCAAGCAATGGGCCGAATGGTGGGAACCGATTCTTGACACCTCGGCCCCCAATCGGCAGCGGAAGGCCCTTAATAGCGGCCGGGCCCGCCTGGTGGCCGCGCGCTCGGTCGTAGTCCTCCGGCGCCAGGAGTAACTTCAGCGAACGCGTCAGCTAACTTCAGCGAACGCGTCAGCTGCCCGATGCCTCAGCGCTGATAAGGCCGGCGATTGCCGGGTCACGGCGCAGCCTCTCGAGGTAGCGGTTCCGCTTGGGGCCGATGCTTCCGACCGGTATGCCAAGCCTGGCGCTGATCTCCCTGTAGGGCACTGGGGGGTCATTGACCAGCATGGCCAGCAGTCGCTGGTAGCCCTGGGGCAGGCGGGCGAACGCCTCGCGCAGCGCGGCATTGCGTTCCGCCGCGAGCAGGTCATGCTCGGCCATCGCGTTCTGCTCATCCGGCATGTTCTCCAGCACCTGCCCGTCGGCCAGCTTGCCCTGAGCGTGCAGGATCCGGCAGCATTCCCGCCGGGTAGTAGTGGTGAGCCAGCCCGGGAGCGCGTCGGGATTGCGGAGGTCATCCAGGTGTTCCACCAGGCGCAGCCAGACGGCCTGGCAGACGTCCTCGGCGTCGGCGTCGCCTAGCCGGTACCGTCGGCAGACGGACCAGATCAGCGGGGCGTAGCGCTCGACGAGTCTGTCCCATGCCTGTTTGTCGCCGTTCCTGGCCCTGGTCACCAGGCTGGTCACTTGCGGGTCATCACACATCGTGTTCGACATACCAGTAACGATGCGTAAGCAGCGGGATTCCGGCATCAGGCGAAATCCCTATGTATCGCGAACCGTCACCTTAGTTACTCCGCCAGCGCGATCAGTGCGATCTTCTGGACCCGGGACTGGCGGCCGCGGGCCAGTTAAACCGTCGGAGTCGCCACCGCCGTCAGCTGCCGTGACCAGCGTGACGAGGCCGGTACGAATCAAGAAGGGGACGGCCAGGATACCCCTCGTGTCCACTGGACCCCAGAGAACGATCCGGACAATATGTGATGCCTGATTGTCCAGATCGTTTTTCTTCTTCGTGAGCTCGTCGCTGTTGGGATGGTCCCACGTCTCCCACAGTTCCCTGGCGTGTTGCCATGCTAGGTCACGGGACTCTATAACGATGAAATCACAGACCTGGTTGGCCAGGCGCTTGACGATTGAGCGGTCGAGCTTTCGCTCGGACTGGTCCTCGAAGTACTTGCGCAGTGCAGGAATCTTCATGTGAAAGATCTCATTGATCTTCTGGTAGTCACAGCGCGTGTAATCATCCAGTGACTCGCCCGTATCCTTGCATACCTGAACCACCGCGATAGGCAGGTCCATCCATACATGGCAGGCGATGCCACATATGGCAAATTGCATCGGGCTGATCTCCCGGTCTTCGCGGTACTGGAACACGATCCGCCAGCACTCCGGAGCCGGGCCGTATTTTGCCGGATCTGTGTATCTGCGTATCGCGTCCAGGTAGCGGTCGGCAAATATGACATCGAATTGGGTGAGGAAGTCGTTGTTAAGGAAGAACGTCCCGCCCTTGATTTCTTTATTAATCTCGGCCGTAATCACCCGGTACAGGTGGTTGAAACAGACCACCCCATCACGGCCATCCTGCTTCAGGTCAGCGAGGGCCTTCTTCAGGTCGGTGGGCTCGGCGGTCGCGAGCGGTTCACGGAAAGTGCGCTGGATCGCCCTGAGCCGCTCGAGCACGCCAGTCACGTCGGGGGGTTCTGGGGGGACGGCAATCTTGTCAATTCCTGCGGGCAGCGGGACGTCAGGCATTAGACGACTCCGTTCTTTCCTCGGCGGGATAAACCGTCTGGCGGATTCCGCTCTGCTTGCTGTACGCGATACATAAGTGCACCGGCCTGGACTCTTGTTTGCAGGCCGAGCTTTGCGAGGATGCGTGACATGTGTACGCTTACTGTCTTCTCGGCGATGAAAAGCCGGCGAGCGATCTGGCGGTTAGTCAGCCCTTCGGCGAGTTCGGCGAGTACTGCCCGCTCTCGGGGTGTCAGCGCCGATAGAGGGTCTGAGGCCATCGGAGTCTGCCGGCCAGGGGCCTCAGGGGGGCCGATCTTGGGCTCTGGGAGCAGCTGGTCACGGGGGGCAAGGTTGGTGGCTGCAGCCGGGCCGCCGTCCGGCAGGGCCACATTGGCCCTCATAGCGAGGGTCTCGATCTCGTTGAGGAGTGGTCTTGCGCCGAGCGTGCGGGCGGTCCGGGCGGCCTTGGTGAGGGCCTCGATGGCACCAGCGGCCCTGGTGTGCTGCCCAAGAAGAGCCTCAGCCCGGCGCAGGTGCGCGTACGCGGCCGGATACGGCTGGCCGTTGCGGTCCCAGGTCGCGGCCGCGCGTGACCATGCCTGGGGGTCAGGCTCGCCCAGCGCCCGGCTGACTTCGGCCTCGCACAGCTGGACATAACCCTCAACTGACGCCTGGATGGCGCCTGCCGACCCGGCGGCGCGATCAGCCTCGGCGCGCATCCGGGACCGCAGCGCATCCAGGACAGCGACGTCGGCCGGTCGGCCGAAGGCCTGCGCCGCGACCGCCAGATCTGCCTCAGCGTGAATTCCGTGCCATAGCAGAGGTGCGAGGATCCAAACGTCGTCCGATCTGCCGACGGCGATGTCCAGCCCAGCCGATACAAAATGGCGGGCTCGTTCTGGTTGTCCCTGCCACATGGCCAGCCCAGCGCGCAACGTCAGCAGCGGGATCTGCAGTCGCGGGGCCACGGTCTCGGTCAATAGCCCTTCGGCGAGCGACAGGTCCTCCTCGGCCGCCTGAAATTGCCCTTGCGCCATCAGGATGCGGCAGCGCGCCAATCGCAGCTCGATCGCAGCGGCGCCCGAGGGCCGGACCGTAAGCGCTTCCTTAACCATGGCGGTGGCCTCATCCCAGCGCCCGATGCGGAACAGCGCGTTGGCGGCGATCGCCCGTATGGTCGTGCCAGGACCGTGGACCAGCCCGAGTTCCGAAAGTCGCACCATGGCGCGGTGCGCTGCCACCACACCGTCCTCAGGCCGGTTCAGCGGGCCACAGAGCAACTGGCATAGCTGCTGATGCACGTATGCGATGTCATCGGGACTGCGAAGGGCCTCCGCCATCCGCAGGCCTTCCCGAACCGTGGCCAGCCCATCCTCGGGCTCGCCGAGGTAGGCCAGCCCGAATCCGAGCGTGGCCAGCAGTCGCGCTTGCGCCGTGCTGAGACCCGACGTCCGAGCCTGTTCAAGCGCTTCCCGGGCTTGCCCGGATGACTTTTTGAAGGCACCAATCTCGAGAAGCGCCTGCGCGTAACCGGCCTTTCCTGTCACCACTAGTTCCGGGCCGGCATCATCCGGCAGGGCCGCGACGGCACGTTGATGGACCATGCATGCCTCCTCGGCCCGGCCTGCTGCGCGCAGGTATCGCCCGAGTTGGTCATGCAGGCGCACGTACTGCACGTCCGGTAGCGCCGTCAGCCCAGCCACCAGCTGCTGGAGCAGTGAGACGGCCAGGTCGCTATCTCCCGCCAGGTGGGCGGCGTAGGCGGCCCTTTCGGTCAAACCGGCCTCATCAAAGCCCACCTCGGGTTGGCGCAGCAGGTGAAATAGGTGCAGCGCGCGCTGCCAGAGGCTGCTCGCTTCTGCGTATCCATGGAGGCGCTCGGCGCCCTCCGCGGCCGCCACCGTGGCCGGAAACGCCCTGAGATATTCCTCTGCCTTGTACCAGTGGCCCGCGATCTGGGCTGCTCTCGCGGAATCCTGGACTGGCGCGGCTTCAAGAGCTTCAGCGTATCGCCGGTTCACGTAAATACGCTCACCAGGAAGAGCGTCGGCAATGACCACCTCCTGGATAATGCCGTGACGAAACCGGTAGCCGTCTCCGGTCCGGTCGGCCGATATGAGTGAGGCGGCGGCAGCCGCGCGGATGGCATCAACGAGATCCCGCTCCGGCAAATCCACCACTGCGGCCAGCACACGATGCGGGACAGGTTCACCGCCATGGGCCAGGACACGCACGCAATGCTGCACTGCGGGCGGGAGCACACTGAGCCGTCGCAGGACCATGTCCCGCAACGTCTGCGGCACAATCGCTGGGCCGCCCTCCCGGAGCGCATTGATGATCTCTTCTATCAGGATCGCGTTTCCCCCCGAGCGCTGCCACACGAACTGGACCATATCCGGAGATGCGGCAGAATCCGTGGCCGCTACCAGCTCTGAAACCGACTGCCGGCTGAGCGGCTGCAATTCTCAGGAACCGGACCCGGCGGTCGTGCTGCAATTCGTCGAGCAGAACGCGAAGCGGATGACTGTCACCCGGGCCGTCGACGCGGTAGGTACTCAGCAGAAGGACAGGCTGGTCGGTCAGATTCGCCATCAAATAGAGGAGCAGCGCCCGGGTAGAGCGGTCGGCCCAATGCATATCCTCGATAACGACAACCACGGGTCCATGCTCAGAACAGCGTCGCGATGACCTGCACCAGCATGTCAAGGGTGGTCGAGGCCGAGTATGCGGAGCTACCCGCCATGCCGCGCAGCCCGGCGGCTAGCATCACCTCCAGATCATCCCGCCACGGCTCGAGGAGCTCTACCGCCCAGTCGTGGCGAGGATCGCGCAGAAAGGCACGCAGGGCACCCCGCACCGGCCAGAATGGCGCGTCTTCAGTAACGTCAATGGCAGCTCCCTGAAGGACCGCCACTCCTTGCTTTTCTGCATCGGCAGTGAACTCACGTAGCAGCCGACTCTTGCCGGCACCTGTTTCACCACTGATAAATACAGCCACAGTCCGCCCGCGGCGCGTGTCATGGAGCGCGCCGGCGAGAAGATCAAGCTCCCCGGCCCGCCCCACAAAAGGCATTGTCGGGCTAAGAACCCCCATGCCGGGAGCATAACCGTCGGTTGAACGCTCCAACAGTCCGGCGCCACGGGCGAGCGGCGGACGACAGTCCTGGGGTCCGGGCGGTTCTGGACTGTATCAGGGTGAGCGTTCCCTGCTCCGTGAGGGCAGGGAGGTGGGCGATGAGAGGCGAAACGACCAATTCGATTCCCCGGCCGGCCGCACCGGGCCCTGCGGCTGCGCCCGGGCCCACAGCTGCCCGCGAATTTTGGAATACTGCCGATTCAGATGCAGAACGCACTCAACCTATACCTGTCCCCGGCCTGATGGCGCCGTCCGTCAGCGCAGTGCCGGCCGAGCCACTGGATATCCGCGCCCTGCTGCATCCGGCTGAACACTCCCGCCTGCTGATCGCGCTATCGTCGTCCGCGGTTGTCTTCGGATTCGCGGCCATGGCTGTGTACGCAGTCAGGGGCTGGATGGCCCTGGCCGGGCTCGCCGGCGTTATTGCCGCATTCGGCGGCCTGATTTGGCTATCCCTGCAGATCGCACGGTCCCGCCTGCTCGGAGGGGCGGTACACGTCAGCGAGACGACGCTACCGGAGCTGCAGGCGGTCTTCGACGAGGTTCCGCATCCGGCTGAACTACCAGAAGCACGTCGATGTCTATGTCATGGACAAGGTCGACGGCGGTTCCGTCATGACCAGCTATCTGGGTGCCCGCCTGATCCTCATCGAGGGCGCCCTCGTGGCTGACCTGCTCGGCGAAGAGCGCCATGCGGAGCTCACCTACCTGATCGGGCGGCACATTGGCCAGCTGAAGGCCAGGCACCAACGGCTGCTGCCGATTCTGCTCGTCATCTCGCTGGTCGACTCGCTGAAGTTGCTGCAGATCTTTCTCGCCCCCTACTACCGGGCGACCGCGAAGTCCGGTGACCAGATCGCAGCGGCCTGCTGTGGCGATATCCGGGCGACCGCGGCGATGATGAACCGGTTGCTCGCTGGCAAGGAACTCGGGCCGCGCCTCGCCGTCAGGGGTGTACTCGACCAGGCCGCCGTCGTGCGGCGCCGGTGGCTGCCGCGGCTGGCGCAGCTGGTCATGAGCGAACCGCATGCCACCAACCGTTACCTCAACCTTCTCGCGTTCTTCGCACGCGTCGCCCCCGGGGAGATCGGCCGGTGGCGGGCGTCCCTCGATGCGGCCACGGCGAGCCGGCTCACCGCGGCGATCGAGGCATCCCCCAACCGGCGGGCACCGCGCCGGCGGATGAGCTTTGTATCGGCGCTGCTGGCGATACTGGTCAGCGGCGGGTTGCTCGCACTCAGCGGCTGGGTGATATTCAGCGCTGCTCGTCCCGCCGCCAACGCGGCCAGCGGCGGGAACACGGCGGCGCCAACGCAAGCGCCGGCCGTCGCCCAGGCCGCCACTTCCTCCCAGCAGTTGCTCACGCGCGCGCCGGCGAGCTTCGCCGCGACATGCAAGCCGATCTCTGTGCCCGCGGTCAACGCCTCGGACGGTGTGGACGCCGAGATCGTCTGCCAGCCGGGAGCGCTCGGTGGCGGCGGATCCGTCCAGTACGCGCATTTCCGGGAGCCGGGTGCAATGCAGAGCGCCTACGCGAGCCTAACCCGCGGGTTGCCGCCGGGTAACTGCATGTCGGCAGCTGGCCACGAAAGCTACCGGCAAGCGTCGTCGTCTCAGACGGCCGGCGATCTCGGCTGCTTCGTCAACGACACGGGCCAGCACGTTTTCGTGTGGACCGACAGCCGCCTGGCCATTCTCAGCATCGCCGCGAGTAAGAGCATGACGTTCGCGGGCCTGAACCAATGGTGGCAAGGCGACTCAGGACCCGAACCCACCCCGCCGGGAGCCGGGTGACCCGACCGCCGCCATCGAGCCCTTACCGCAGGTCAGCGAGAAGCAGGTCCACGATCGCCTCCTCGTGTACCGCCACATCAGCCGCCGCCATCGCCTTAGCCAGGTCCTCATCCCACGGCGTAGCTTCCACCCGTCCGCTCAGCCCCAGCCGGCTATCCGCCGGAAGCCGCTCCACCGCCTCGACGTAATCGTCGCGCCCGAGGCGCCACGGACGCGCTCCCCGCTCGAAGACCCGCCGGGCGATCGCGATCCCGGGCCAGTCGAAGTCCCCGTGGTAGCGCACCATGGTCCGCCCGAGCAGCGTCATCCCCGCCGCCGAAGGATTCCCGGACAGGCACGCCACCGGCCGCTCCACCCCAGCCGCCGCGAGCCGCTGCAGCACCTGCGGGTTCTCGCATACGTGGACAATCTCCCCAGCCGGCGCCAGGTCGCCCGCCCGCTGAAGCTCATGCACACTCAGGTGCGTGACCAGTCCCAGATCGGCGCGTTCCCGCATCATGGCTGACCAGCGGTCACGCCCCGGCGGCCGCAACCCGTACGTGATCACGGTGCCGGAGATCTCGTCGGTACTGACCCCGACGTGCTGCCACAGCATCCGGCGTTCCGCCGCCGACGTCGCGGGCGGCACGCCCAGTGCGAACGCCAGCGCCCGCAGGACCAGGGCGGCCGGGACACCGTCGTCGAGGCCGTGCGCGTCGCCGGTGATCTCGCTGGCCAGCTCGGCCAGGCCGGCCGGCGGGGGAGCGCTGCCCAGGACCCGGGCCAGAACCTGAACCGCGGTCGCCAGCGCAGTGGCCGCCGCCGCGGCGGGCAACCGCGTGAGCAGGCCACCGCGGTGCACCCATTCCGTCCACGGCTCCACCCAGTCCCGCTCCGTCAGGTCATGCTTAGCCAGTAGTTCGCCGAGCTGGGCCCACAGCTCCTGCCGCCCGGCCCGAGCCGCGTCACGCTCCGCGGGCCGGTTCCGCAGCGGCCCACCCGTCAGCTCCGCCACCACCGCGACCAGCCCACGCCGAGCCGCGCTGGCCCGCAAGGCCGCGTCAAGCTCCGCCAGCCGCACCCGAACCGCACCGGCCCCGACCGCCCGCCCGAGCAGCCCGCTCAGCCGGTCCGCGCCGTCATCGTCGAGCTCCACCGCGACGAATCCCCGCACCGCGTGCCCGCTGCGTTCCAGCCGTTCCCGCAGCACCGACCACAACGACTCCAGCGACGCCGCCAGCAGGTACTCCCGCGCCCCCGGCGGCATCCCGGCCGCTCGCGGCCTCCTCAGCGGGACGTCCTCCGTCCCATGCCGCCCCGACGGCACGGCAGCGCTCATGCCGTACTGCGCAGGTGCCGGTTCCGCCCGTCCCAGTGCACGTGGGTCGTCACCGCCGAGCTGCCATCGCTGCGCCGGACCTCGTAGATATCCAGCCGCGGCACCTCGGGGAAACACCCCCACAGCGCGTGCCCGGTCATCACGAAGTCCAGATCCAGCGAGACCAGCAGCCCCATCAGCTCGGCCACGGTCCCGTCGTCCACCTTGGCGAACGCGTCGTCCAGCAGAATCAGCCGCAGCGCCCGCCCGTCGTCCCCGAGGCTGGTCAGATACCCGTCCGCCGCCGCGAACAGCGTCACGTACGAAACGAACCGGGTCTCGCCCTGCGACAGCTTCGCCCGCCGGGACAGCCGCCGGGTCTGCCCCTCCTCGGGACCCGAGGATCGACACCGTGACCTCGTGCCACTGCCGGTAGTCCAGCGCGGCCGCCAGGTGGGCGGCGTAGCCGCTGCTCGGGTCGGCCAGGTAGAACTGCTCGACCCGCTGCTGCAGCAGCCCGGTCAGCTCGGCGTTCTGCTCTTCCGAACGCACCGCATCCGATGTGGCCACCAGTTCGAGGATGCGGCCCAGCGTGACGTAGTCGTCGCGCAGCTTCCAGCCGAGCCGGACCCCGATCCCGTTGCTGGTCCGGATGCCGCGCAGGCTGGTGTTCATCGCGCCGATGAGCTGGCCGGCCTGGTTGACCCGGCGGCGCAGTTCCTCGGCCACGCCGCCGAGCACGAACCGGGTGAATACGGCGCGCTCCCGCTCGCTGAGCGCGGCCCGCCCCTGTTCGACGCGGCCCGCGAGTGCCCGGGCCGCGCCGGCCAGGGTGTGCTCGTCACCGACGCCCGCGACCCCGACGATGAGCACGTTGTCCTCGTCGAGGGTGTACCGCACGTCGAGCTGTCCGGACACCTCCCGGTCGAAGTCCCGGAACGCGTTCAGGACCCGCGTCAGCGACGGCGCCTGGCCCGGCGCCGGGACCGCGGCCAGCAGCCCCTCCGCCGCGGCGCGGACCTCCCCGGCCTGCTCCGGGTGAACGATCCCCGCCAGTGCCCCGGCGGTCGTACCGTCGGTCGCCGCGGCGGCCAGGCCCGGGAGCGCGACGCATCGGGTGAACCGCTGCCCGGCGGCCACCAGCTCAGCCAGCTGCTTCCGGACCTCGCCGGCGGCCGCCTCGCTGAGCGCCCGCGCCTGGCCCACCCGCGGGCCCAGCTCGGTCACGGCCTTTTCGGCCCCGCGCCAGTCCCGGTCGGCCCGCTCCCGGGCCGCCTTTGTCTGGGCCAGCTCCTGCTTGGCCTGCTCCAGCGGCAGGTCAACCGCCTCGTGCTGCGCGGCCAGCTCACTCGCGGCCGCGTGCCACTCGGACCAGCGCTCGTCGGCCTCCCGCTCGGCGTCATCTCGCACGGTCGCGACCTCATCGGCCCGGCGCAGCTGCTCGCCGTGCCGCCGCACCCGCTCGGCCAGGCGCGCGAACTCCCGGCCCAGCTGCGCGCTCTGTTCCTTCGCGCGCAGGGCCGCGGCCGCGGTGCCCTCCAGCGCTTCCGCCCCGGTGGGCAGACCGTGGTGCGCGCACGTCGCCTGATGCGTGCTCATGTCCGCCGACCACCTGCTGCGCAGCTGGCGGGCGCGCTCGGCCTCCTGGGCGGCCCTGGCCACGCTGCCCTCAGCCCGGGTGCGCGCGTCGGAGGCGATCTTGCGCGCCGCGAACAGCTCCGCCGTCCGCGGAGCACCCCGGACCAGCGCGTCGATCCGCCCCGCGCGAGCGCCGAGCTCGGCGCGGCGCGCTTCCCGCTCCGCGGCTTCCCGGCCGAGTCCGGCCAGCTCGGCGTCGATCTGCGCGATCCGCTCCTGGCGGTGCGCGGCCCGGGCGGCGGCCCCGATGTGCCGGGCCCGGTCGGTGATGTGCCGCCCGCGCAACGGGCCGTTCCGCCAGCTTCCGTCCGCGGACACCGTGGTGCCGAACGCCGGGTCGTCGAACCCGATGCTGTCCAGCACCGCGGCGACGGTTTCGGCCGGCAGCCGCGCGGCCGCGTCCGGGCGCAGCGCGACCGACAGCGCACGACTGGGCCGCGGACTGGCCACGCTGGCCGGGCTGAGCAGCAGCTCACCGTCCGCGGCCCGCAGCGTGCCGTCGGGCTGGATGACGGCGCCGAGCAGGCCCGAGGCCATCAGCGCCCCCTCCAGCCGGGCGCGGCCGTCGCCCGCCAGCTCATCGGTGAAATCGACGCAGCGCCACAGCGGCTCACCCAGGCGCCCCGGCGCCAGCCACGGCGGGTCGGCCGGCTTCGGATCCCGCTCGGCCGCCAGGTCAGCGCGTTCCGAGCGCAGCGCCCCTTCGCGTTCCCCGGCACTGCGCTCGGCCAGTTCCAGGCGCTCCCGTTCCACATCGATCGCGGCCCGGGCCGGGCGCACCGCCTCCGCGGCCACCTCGTCCAGGCCCGCGAGCGAGCCACGCTCCCCGCCCGCCCCGGGATCACCGGTCAGCGCCTCGGCGTCCAGGATCAGCGGGCCGGCCGCCGGATGCGCGGCCCAGTCCACCGCGCCGAGCAGCTCGCGGGTTTCCCCGCTCCCGGTCCAGGCGCGCCACGCCTGCGCCAGGGCGACTCCGGCCGCGTCCCGTTCGGCCGCCCGTTCCTCCGCCTCCCGGGCGTCGTGGTCCGCCGCCGCGCGCAGGTGCTCTGCGCCCGCCTCCACCCGCTGGACCTGCTCCTGTTCCTGCGCGAGCCGGCGCGCCTCGGCCAGCCGCCGCTGCGCCAGCGTGAGCCGCTCGCCCGCGACGGCGGCCGCCGCCGTGGCCATCCGCTCCGCGGCGCCCGCATCGCCCGGAACGATCTCGGCCACAGCCGCAACCGGCCGGACGACAGGCTCCTGGTCAGCGAGCCGGGACGTGCGCAGCAGGACCCGCGCCGCAGCCGGGTCCTGCTCGATCACGCGCACCTCAGCGGGCAGGCCTCCCGCGGGCAGCCCGGCCTCGGCCAGGCTTTCCCGCGCAATGGACAGAGCGGCGGCCGCATCCCCGGCCGCGTCCCGAAGCTCCCCGAGCACGCGCCCGGCGTCGTCCACGGCGCGCGCGTGGTTCGCCCGCTCCCGTTCCGCCCCGGCCAGGGCCTGGTCCGCCGCCGCGGCCAGCGCCGCCTCGGCCCGGTCGCGCTGCACGAGGTCATCGGCGGTCTTGAAGATCTCCCGGGACTCGATCGCCTTCAGGACGTCGTCGATCTCGGAAAGCTCCTCGGCGAGCTGCTGCGCCTGCCCCTGCAGCCGCCCGGCCTCCGCCTCCAGGTCGGCCAGCTCCGAGGCCCGCCGCGACGCCGCCGCTTCGGCCTCGGTCACGGCATCGGCCGCGGCCAGCGTGTCCCGGGCCACCGAACGCAGCGTCTCGGCGGCATACCGCTGGTACACGCCCAGGAACGTGGCCACCTGCCGGGCCGAATGCTCGAGCCGTTCCTGCGCGGCGCGCGTCTCGGTCAGGCCGTCGAGCTGCTCGCCCGCCCGCGCCAGGGCCTCCTCGTGCAGCGGCGGCAGCGACTCCAGCAGGATCTGCGGCAGCCGGCCCTCGTCGATGCGGTTACCGACGTCGGGCGCGCGCAGCGTATGCAGCAGCTGCAGCAGGCCGTCGAAGCGGTCCCGGCCCGCGTCCCCGCCCAGCCCGAACACCTCGGTGCGGATGCGTTCCTTGTGCACGTTGGGGGAGTCGGTGATCCGCTCGGCCCCGATCAGCTCGGTCAGCGCGTCCCGGGACAGCGGCTCACGCGCGGCCGACATCAGCTCCAGCCCGCCGCCGGTGCCGCCAGCACCCGGGCCGCCAGCACCCGGGCCGCCAGCACCCGGGCCGCCAGCACCCGGGCCGCCAGCACCCGGGCCGCCAGCACCCGGGCCGCCAGCACCCGGGCCGCCAGCGCCCGCACCGCCAGCACCCGCCCCCCCAACACGCAGGGGAGTGGTGAAGTACCAGACCTTGGTGCTGCTGGCGGACTGGCTGTGCCGGATCAGCGCCCCCACCGTGAGGCACTCGCCGGGCCGCGCGAGCTCCAGCCACAGGTACCCGATGCGGTTGGCCTGGCCCTGCGCGCCGGTGCGCATCAGCTCGTCCAGGCTGACCCGCGCCGCGCCGGTGGCGTCCATCCGGCGGCGGTCGGCGTCGAGCAGGAACGGCAGCAGCATCTCCAGCGCGCGGGACTTCCCCGACCCGTTCGTGCCGCGCAGGATCATCCGGCCGCCGCTGAGGTCGAACTCGTTGTCCAGGTAGTGCCAGACGTTGACGATGCCGGCGCGCGACAGCCGCCATCGCTCGTCGAAGCGGCGAGGGGGGAGTGGCTGGCTCATCTGGCTATCTTTCAATTCTTAACGTTCTGCGCTGGGGGCTGGCCGCTGCGTGCGGACCGGTCCTTCGGCACGTCGAACCAGCTCTTCGGGGTGGTCGGCTCGGACGGGGCGTCCGGCTCCTCGGCCCGTCCGTTCGGCCCGGATGACCCGGACGGGGCGTCCGGCTCCTCGGCAGGTCCGTTAAGAGAAATTGGCAGGCTTCGCACGTGCGGCTCGTATCTCGCCGCGAACGGGAAGATCGCCAGGCCCTCTTCGATTGAACGTCCCAGCCGCAGCGCCTCCAGCAGGCCGACGACGTCGGTCCGCAGCGTGTCCAGGGACTCGCCGTACGCGCCCTTCCAGACCGCGCGGTAACGGTCCACCAGCCCGCTCAGCACCTCGTCGACCTGCGGCCATGGTGCCAGCGCGCCCGGCAGCCGGATGCCGTCGATGCCGGCGGCCGAGTCCGCCGACGGCTGCCGGGCCGCGGTCAGCTCGTCGAGCAGCAGCAGAGCCGCCTGCTTGGCGCTGCCGCTGCCGGGGAAGTCCAGGTCGGTGAGCGCGCCGGACGGGTCGTAGGCCAGCGCACCTTCGGCGCGGACCTCCAGCACCAGGCCGAAGTTCTCGTCCAGGTGCCGGGCGAGCTCGTTGCGGTCCCGGGACAGCACGTCCAGCTCGTCGTCCGGGAGCTCGGCCCGGAACACCGCCGGGTTCTCCACCAGCCGCTGCCGGAGCCGGCGCCGCGGGGGCTCGGGCCGGAGCTGCGACCAGGTGTCCTCGGCCGTCGCGAACTGGTGCAGCGGGCTCGGCAGCAGGTGAATGAGCAGCGCGCGGTTGATGCTGAGCAGGGCCTCGTCCTCGCGGCGCTCGCCCCACGCGGCCAGCGAGCCGTCGGTCTCGGCGATCACGCCCCAGGCCACGAGCAGCTTGAGCGAGGTCACCAGCTGCCGCCGGTCGCTGATGCCGTCGGTGATCGTGATTCCCTGCTCGGCGGCGTCGGCCCGGATCTGGTCGACCAGCGCCGAGATCAGGATCTGCTCGCCGACCCCCGGCGCGAGCAGCGCGGCGCAGACCAGGGAGAGGTGCACGTAGGTGGCGGGCGTGAAGGGGCTGTCGTCGGTCGTGCGGCGCGCCGGGCGGGGCGGCGCCGAGGCCGGCAGCGGCGCCTTCACCAGGCGGGCGAAGCTGGACTCGACGATCAGCGCGTACCCGAGCTGGCTGGCGAACATGGAGATCAGCGCCGTGGCGTGCCGCCGCACCAGATCCAGCTCAGCCGGCTGGCGCGCGGCGGTCAGGATGGGGGAGAGCAGCAGGTGCCGGGCGGCGATCCGCCGCTCACCCGCGTCCAGGCCCGCCGTCGAGACGCGCGGGGGAGTCATCGCGAGGCCTCCCGCCTGCCGGCGTCACACCCCGTCGCCGGGACCCGCGGCGTCACAGCGCGATCTCCCGCCCGGCGGCCTCCTCGGCCGGCGCCCACTCGCCGATGCCCGACACCTCGAGGCTGAGGCCGACGAACGTCGTCGTCCCGTCGGGGCTGGTGACGACCGTGTCCGGGCCGGGGACCGCGCGCAGCCGCAGGCCGACGTCATGGTCGACGGTCTCCTCGCGGTGCCGCGCCAGCAGTTCGGCCACCAGATCCAGCAGCAGGTTCCGCGCGGCCGGGGAGATATGCGCCCCGTGCAGGGAGCCGGTCAGCGCGAGCTCGGCCGCGGCCGCCTGGCGCTGCTCGGCCTCGCGCTGCGCCTCCGCGATCAGCCGGAGCCGGTCGGCGGTCGGGTCCGGGACCCGCGAGCTGCGCCCGCGCATCGCACGGTCGCCGCGTTCCCGCAGCGACACCGGGACGTGTACCGGATCGGAATCCCACCACGACGTCGTGGGCCCGACGCGCGGATCGGGTTCCTCCGGGCCGAACAGCAGGTGCCGCGACGGGTAGGCGCCGAACGCCGCCGCGTACAGCCGGTGCGCGCCCTCGTCGTCCGCCGCGGAGAACCAGCGGGCCAGCCGGAGGAAGTCCGCCCGGCGGGAAAACCCCGTCCCCGAGGAGTCGAGCAGCCGCTTGGCGTTCGTGATCAGCTGGCCGAGCGCCTGCCCCGCGGCCGCGCGGAGCTGCTCCGGGCCGGACGCGCCGTGCGCGTCGTACCAGTAGGCGAGCTCCTCCCAGTCGGGCCGCGTCCGGCCCTGGGCCCGCTCGACGGGCGTGCCGTCCGGCAGCGTGAGCCCGGGCAGCCGGGCCAGCGTCTCCAGCAGCGGGTCGATGAGCTTCAGCACCAGGCCGATCCGGTGCGAGACCGCGGGCGCGTGCCGGTTCACGTCCGCGGTGATCAGGTCGATGTAGACCAGCAGCAGCTCCTTGAACTGCGCGTACTCCTCGCCGCCGAGGTCATAGCGGCTCAGGATGCCGGCCAGGTAGGCGTAGAAGTCCCGGATGCTGTCGGTGAACAGGCGCTGGTTGCCGAACACCGTGGTGACCTCACCGGCCAGCGCGTCGGCGTCGATATCGCGGCGCCCGATCTCATGGCGCCCGAGCTCGTCGCGGTCCGGCTCGCCGGGGTCCAGCATGGCCAGGATGCGGTCCAGGGACTGGACGATCTGGCCGAGCAGTTCCCGCGCCACCTCCCGCGCGCCGTCACTGGCGTGCAGGATGGCGACCGCCTCCCGGTGCACCCGCCCGCCGAGCTTGGATACCTGGTAGCGGGACCGGGAACGGATGTACTCCGCGACCGTGCTCACTTTCGCGTCGCGGACCGACGGCACCAGGTTGCCCCAGGTGACCAGCTGGCGGCAGCGGGCCTCGGCGACGTCACGGCCGATGGCCAGGCCCCGTTCGGCCAATTGCGTGGCGACCTCGGCGGCGGACAGGTCGGTGAGCAGGGTCGCCGAGAACAGATCCATGATCGCCAGGTAGTCGGCGGTCTCGTCCGCGGTCAGGTAGCGGAACAGGGCATGCCGGGAGCCGTCCACTGGCGGCGGGGTTGCGTCCGAGGGCTCCACAGCGGAAAGGCTAGAGGAGACCGCTGACATTTCCGGCGGGCTCGCCGGAATGGGATGCAGTGAATGTCAGAGCCTGACGGCAGGAGGTGGGGCGGACCTTGCGCCCGAGGTCCTCTATTCTCTTCTGGCTCCCCCTCGTACCGTGGGGCACTGAACGCGGTCGCTCACTGTGCCGGAAGGAGCCATCGATGGACTTGCGCCTGCGAGGCAGCCGTGCGCTTATCACAGGCGGGAGCCGGGGGATAGGCCTGGCGGTCGCTGACGCCCTGGCCGCCGAGGGAGCCGCCATCGGGCTCGTCGCCCGCGACGCCGGTGGCCTGGTCGCGGCCGCGGAGTACCTGAGCCGCCACGGGGTCCCCGTGGCCACCGCTGCGGCCGATGTGACCGATACGGCTGCCCTGGGCCGGGCGATGGAGGAGCTCGCCACCGAGCTCGGCGGCCTGGATCTGCTGGTCGCCAACGCGGGCGGCACTGTGGGCAGCGGCAACCTCGGCAGTGCCCTCGCCGACGAGTTCACCGCGACGTTCGCGCTCAACGCCGGGCATGCCGCGGAACTGATCCGCGCGGGCCTGCCCTACCTGCGCGCCAGCGACCAGGGCTCGGTGGTGATCATCTCCTCGATCACCGGCATGCGCCCCGCGCCGCGCACCGCCTACGCCGCCGCCAAGGCCGCGGAGATCCAGCTGGCGGCGACCGCCGCCCAGGAACTGGCACGCGACCACATCCGGGTCAACGCCGTCAGCCCGGGCTCGATCCTGTTTCCCGGCGGTTCGTGGGAATCATTCGCCCAGAACAATCCCGAGGACTTCGCAACCTTTCAGGCCACGCAGTTCCCGCTCGGCCGCCTGGGGGAGCCGCAGGAGGTCGCCGACGTAGTGACCTTCCTGCTGTCCCCGCGGGCCTCGTGGATCACCGGCGCGAACATCGTCATCGACGGCGGCCAGCGCTACCCCAGCGCCCGCCAATTCGACTAGCCGCGCAGGCTCCGCATCAGCGTTTCCCCGGAACTCATCGCCGCTCTCGGACAGCTCCTCGTTGAGCCGGTGCAGGTGGTCCCTGCCTTACCGGCGGGTGTAGTGCGCGATGATGACGCCTTTGGTGGTGGTGGCGCTTCCGCTGAGGTCGAACTCGGCCAGCGGGGCGGCGTCGTCGAACAGCCGGGTGCCGCTGCCCAGAGTCAGCGGGCAAATCACCAGCGTGTAGCGGTCGATCAGGCCAGCGGCGTGCAGGCTTCGCACCAGTGACGCGCTGCCGATGATCGACAGATCCCGGCCCGGCTGGGCCTTCAGCCCAGCCACGATGCCGGCCGCGTCGCCGGGCAGCAGGATCGAGTTCTGCCAGGCATCCGCGTTCTCCAGGGTCCTGGAGACGACGTACTTGGTAGCCGCATTCATGTGCGTGGTCATCGGGTTGCCGTCGGTCTGGCGTCCCCATGCGGTGATGAAGTCCTGCCAGGTGCGGCGGCCGAGAAGCATGTCCCCTGGGTTGGCCATGGCCTTGGCCATCTCACGGCCGAGCACCTCGTCGCTGTACCGCGGGCCCCAGCCGCCGTGCGCGAAGCCGCCCCGGGTGTCCTCGTCCGGGCGGCCGAGCCCCTGCACAACGCCATCGAGGGTGACCCACATCGTAACCACGATCGAGCGCATGGAACTGTTCCTTCCGTGCTCCGGACCGGCATTCGGTCCTGTCACCTCCTACACGAACGACCACCGGCGAGATCGACACCGCCGCGCGTTACGCCTACGTCCTGCGCAGATGTCGGCATGAGCGGACAGGCACTGCACGCCAGGACGATCTCGTCTGCACGTCGGCGGCTGTTGTCATCGGACACAAAGCGCCGCCGACGTCACGCGCCTCCCCTTGCGGCATGAGAGTAAGTAGTCTGCGTGTGTGGCTGGCCGTTTCTGTCATGTCCCGGGTGATCGGATGGACCTTGGTGAGAACCTCAATGCGCCGGGCTCGTGCCCTGACCGCCGCCCAGCCCATTCCCGGCGCTTCTTCTCCCTCCTGGAGCCTGACGTGGATATCACAGTTCCCAACATCGGCCACTTCGTCGACGTGCTGGTCATCGAGGTGCATGTGACCGCCGGCGACGTCGTAGCCGCCGAGGATCCGCTCATCACGCTGGAGTCCGACAAGGCCACCCTGGACGTTCCCGCGCCGGTCGCGGGAACAGCCGGTGAAGTCGCCACCCGGGTCGGTGACCGGGTATCCGAAGGGGACCTCATCCTGCGGCTCGACGCCGCGCCGGGGTCCGGCGGCCCAGCCGCCGCGCCGGTAAGGGAGCACGTCACCGAGGACGCGGCCTCCGCGCCGACCGAGCCACCGGGCTACGGCTCGCCTGGCCGGGTTTACGAGGTCATCGAGGTCGCAGTCCCCGATATCGGCCATTTCATCGACGTGCCAGTGATCGAGGTACATGTGGTCGCCGGTGACGTGGTCAGCGGCAAGGACCCGCTGATCACCCTGGAGTCTGACAAGGCCACGTTGGATATCCCGGCGCCTGTGGCCGGAACCGTCGCCGCCGTCCGGGTCGCCGTAGGCGACAACGTCTCCGCTGGCGATGTCATTGCCGACTTGCGCCCAGGCCGGCAACCGGTGCCAGGGCAGCCGCAGCAGCAAGCACCGTAGCCGCGCCAGGGCCTCTTAGCAGCCGTGCCACCGTGTGCCGCAGAGAAACGCC